>JAEUTN010000017.1 GCA_016787895.1 Bacteroidia bacterium | reverse complement strand
TAAGCAATCACAGCGGTGTTAACACTGGAGGCGCAGCCAAAACTATTTACACCAATTACATTGTATGCGGTAGGAGATGTAGGACTCACCACAATAAGTGATCCTGTTCCGCCCGGTGTCCAGGTGTAGGCAAGAGCCCCGTTTGCACTTAACGTAGCACTCTCACCTGCACATAACGAAAAGTGGCTTGAGGAAACAACAAGTGTAGGATTAGGATTGGTGGCCAGGTTGACTGTATTGATACCGATGCAATTGCCTGTTGAACCCGTAACAGTATAAATGGTATTGGCTTGTGGCGCAACAACCACACTGCTGCCCACTATGCTTCCCGGCATCCAGGTATAAGTGGTAGCGCCGCCTCCTGAGAGTGTGGACGTATTGCCTGCACACACCAGGGTAGGGGAGGAAATACCAATCACAGGTAGTGGAGCAATGCTAATGGTGGTTAAAGAGGTGCTTGTTCCGCAACCGTTCTGTCCCGCTATAGTATAGGTAGTGGTTGCTGTTGGTGTAAAGGCCACACCATTGCTGATACCACCGGAGAAGGTATAGGTTAAGGCTCCGGCGGCTGAAATCGAAACGGTGTTACCCAAACAAACCGTTGGTGATGAAGCTGTAACTGTTAACACAGGTGCACCTGCACTCACGGTGATAGTTATGGCTGCATTGGTAATACAGTTAGAAGGGCTCATGGCGGTTAGGCTATAAGTGGTGGTGACTGATGGTGATACCAAAATTGAAGCGGCATTACTGCCCGTACTCCAGGTATAACTGCTAATAGCGTTAGTGGTGAGTGTAAGTGCAGAACCCTGACACAATAAATTACTTCCGGTGTTTGTGCCAATCACAATGTTGCAAAGGCGGGTGATTATAACTCTGCCATGACCGGTGCTAAGTGCTACTGAATTCACCTGATTGAGTCCTGAATTGAAGGAACCTCCGCCACCGCCCCGGTGTGTGGTGGCGATGGAATTGGTTTGTCCACCACCACCGCCTGAATAACCGCCACCCCCTCCGGAAGCGCGCCAGCCGGAGGAAATTGAACCACCGCCGCCGCCAAACCCGCCGGGATATCCGGTGCTACAACTAGTTGAAAGTCCGCCGACTCCTCCGTTCAAAAAACTTCTTCCTGATTCCAAGCCTCCGGTGCCACAGGTATTGGTATGTTCTCCGTCGGTTAAAAATCCGCCTCCGCCTCCTCCACGGCTATTACCGGAGGGCACAGATATTCCACCCCCGTTCCCGTTTATGCCACCAATGCCTGAACCGGTTGCGCCATTTCCTGCATTCCCTGCAGTTAATGTGCTTCCATCACAAGCCGGATTTGCTGTGCCTGGATTTCCACCGCCTCCTCCGGCGATGACCAATGGGGTCACCGGACGGCCGTTTGAAGTAACTATGGTTGAAGTGGCGTTTCTCCATACAACATAAGATCCCCCACCGGCTGTTGTTGAACCGTCCAAAGCATCGATTCCCATTTGACCAACAAGTATCAACAGGGTATCACCCGCATTTAAATAAAAATCCCCCCGCATGATGGCTCCTTTTCCGGCACTAATTCCACCACCACTGGCCCCCTGCGCTTCAATACCATAATTGCCTGAAACCGGTACCACCCAAAACTGAATTCCTCCTGTAGCGGTAACCGCACCATTCAGGTTGGTTGCCATATACGCCGCAGTGACCTGTGCCTGTGAAGGCCCGGTTGAGCCGGTTGCGCTGGCGTTTGTAAATGTATAGGTGACCTGAGAAAACGCCCCGAAAGACAGCGCAAATAACAAAATCAAAGCTGCAAAGGCTTTAAATTTTGTTTTCAAAACTGATGCTGTGTAGTTTTTCTTCATGGTGATTGGTTTTGATTTGTTAATAAGAAACAAGTTAGTTATTTAAAGAGGATTTCCGAAAATTATTCCTGAGTTTAACATTTCAGTCTAAAACAAAAATCCCGCTGTTTTTAAGAGCGGGATTTTTTTTCACAGTTTATTTTATGTTACTGCACCACAATTTTTTTATTCAATTGCTGCTCACTGTTGGTTGAAGTGATAAAGTATACACCTTTTGCGAGGTCTTTTACTTCCATACTGTAATTGTTCTCAGTCGTTAACTCCATTTCTTTTACCAGTTGTCCGAGCTCGTTCACAATAATCAAACTCATAGATTGATTTGCATTGATGTGAAAAGCCCCGGAGGATGGATTCGGATAAACCTGAAGCAGATCAGCCTGTGCTGAATTTTCGCTGATGCCTACACACTGGTATACCTTGATTTGTATGCTTGCACTTTCTTTGCAGCCATTCGCGTCGGTTCCGGTTACAGAGTAAGTGGTGTTGGTGTTTGGATTCACAGAAATTGAGGATGTTGTTGCCCCGTTGCTCCAGGAATAGGTGCTGGCACCACCGGCTGTGATGTTTGCAAATTCAAACCTGCAAATGTTGGTGCGGGTAGAGGAGGCTGTTACCGTTGGCAGAGGATTTACGGTAACCATGGTGGTGCCTGTGCTTGAACAGGTGGTTCCGCCCACGGTACTGATGCCATTCACAGTGTATCCTGTTGTTGAAACCGGACTCACCACCACATTGCTTCCGCTTCCTCCATTGCTCCAGTTATACGTTGTAGCTCCTGAAGCATTCAGGGTAGTTGACTCACCTATACATATTGCAGTTGGACTGCTCACAGATATGGTAGCAGTAAATACATCCACCTGAACAGTTTTGGTGGTTGCACACGGACTGTTGGGTGTACTTCCTACAACTGTGTATACTGCTGAACTAACCGGGTTAATCACCGTTACAGGCGTGGTTGCACCTGTGCTCCAGGAATACGTAGTGGCGCCGCTCGCGTTTAAACTCACAGAGCCTCCTGTACATACCAAGGTAGTACTTGCCGCAATGTTCATGTTGGGCCCTGCATAAGCAATCACAGCGGTGTTAACACTGGAGGCGCAGCCAAAACTATTTACACCAATTACATTGTATGCGGTAGGAGATGTAGGACTCACCACAATAAGTGATCCTGTTCCGCCCGGTGTCCAGGTGTAAGCAAGAGCACCTGAGGCGCTTAAAGTAACACTTTCACCTGCACAAATTGAGAAGTTCGTTGAAGCAACGGTAATAGTGGGGTTAGGATTGGTAGCCACATTCACCGTATTGATACCAACACAATTTCCGGTACCTCCTGTAACGGTATAGGTGGTGTTTACCTGAGGGCTAACAAGTACACTTGAACCCACAATGTTTCCAGGCATCCAGGTATAGGTAGTGGCTCCACCACCTGATAGTGTAGCGTTTGTTCCGGCACAAACCAAGGTTGGAGTGGCAATACCCATAACCGGTAAGGGAGCAATGCTGATGGTTGTTAGAGACGAACTGGTTCCACAGCCATTTTGTCCAAGAATGGTGTAAGTAGTTGTTGCGGTTGGAGAAAACGCCACTCCATTGCTTATTCCGCCCGAAAAAGTGTAAGTTAAGGCACCTGAAGCAGAAATGGATACGGTATTACCCAAACAAACCGAGTTACTGGAAGCAACAAGAGTTAAAACCGGGGCTGCTGCACTTACAGTAATTGTAATGGCGGCGCTTGTGATACAATTTGAAGGGCTCATGGCCGCTAAACTATAGGTAGTAGTAACAGTAGGAGATACCATAATTGAAGCAGCGTTACTTCCTGTACTCCAGGTGTAACTGCTGATGGCATCCGTAGTGAGTGTAACAGCGGCGCCCTGGCATACAGAGGTGATTCCGGAAGTTGTTCCAATCGTAATGTTGCAAAGTCTGGTAATGACAACCAAACCATCGGCTTGTGTATTTGCTCCTGAAAGGTTGATTTGGTTCGCTCCAATGTTGTAGGAACCTCCTCCACCTCCCCAGCAAGTCGGTTGGCCAAGTTGTCCACCGCCACCGCCGCTGTATCCGCCACCACCGCCACCACGGTTATTGTTCCAGCTTTGAGTACCACCGCCTCCACCAAAACCACCAATTCCTCCGTTCGCATAGGCAATGGCACCTACGTTTCCTCCCAATGCACCATTGGTAAAAGAGAGTGCGGGTCCTGTTGTTCCACCGCCATCACCGTAAAAGCCAGCTCCGCCATTTGCACTGCTAGCAGCGGCACCGCCGCCACCTGCAACGCCTCCCGCTCCGGCAGAAGTACCAACAGCAGCGTTTCCGTTGTTTGTCACTGTTCCATCGGCACTGCTAGCCGCATAAGAGGTTGCGTGAGAACCTCCACCGCCACCTGCAACAAGTAAGGGTGTGTTATTTAAAAGGGATATAAAGGACCCGCCACCTCCACCGAACTGCAAAGTACCTGATGCAGGATTAACCTGACCTTCCTGTCCGACAACAATTTTCAAAACAGAACCGGCCGTAAGACTATAGTCACCGCTTATAATGGCTCCTCTTCCTCCAAAGCCACTGGGGTTGTACCCTCTGGCTCCCCATGCTTCCAGTCTGTAAATGCCGGTTAATGGTACAGTAAATTGTTGAATACCCTGCCCAGTAACAGTCACAGATCCATTCAGGGTATTGCCTGCGGTATAGGTATTATTTACCTGTAGTTGAGTGGGTCCCGCAGCACCTGTAGCTCCACATGGTGTAAACGAATAAGACACCTGGGCTTCAAGTTTTTGAAATGTTGTTATGGCAAAAACAGCCGCTAAAAAAATTCCAAACTTCGTGTTGTAAATGTTCTTCATGATCTGAGGTTTTTAATTATGCATACTTATCACTTTTTAAAAAATGATGAATTGATAAATGTCAATTTCGATGCTTAAGTTACAAAAAAAACACGAACCGAATAAAAAAATTCACTCCAAATTCTCCTTGATAAAAAAAATCCCGCCTTTTTGTGACGGGATTTATTTTTAAACTTAAACCATTTTTTATTGCACCACAATCTTTTTATTGAATTGCAGATGGCTATCTGTTGAACTGATAAAATAAATGCCTTTGGAAAGGTTTTTCACTTCCACACTGTAGTTGTTCTCAGTCTTGAGTTCAAACTCACTGATTAATTGTCCGAGTTCATTCACCAGAATCAAACTCAGCTGCTGGTTTGCACGGATGATAAACTCCCCTGAGGAAGGGTTAGGATAAACCTGAAGTAAATTGACATCACCTTCATTCTCACTTAGACCTACACATTGAAACACTTTTATTTGTTGACTGGCTGACTCTTTACAACCGTTCACATCGGTTCCTATAACCGTGTAAGTGGTATTGGTGTTTGGATTCACAGAAATTGAGGATGTTGTTGCCCCGTTGCTCCAGGAATAGGTGCTGGCACCTTCTGCTATGATGTTTGCATATTCAAACCTGCAAATGTTGGTGCGGGTAGAGGAGGCCGTTACGGTTGGCAGAGGATTTACGGTAACCATGGTGGTGCCTGTGCTTGAACAGGTGGTTCCGCCCACGGTACTGATGCCATTCACAGTGTATCCTGTTGTTGAAACCGGACTCACCACCACATTGTTTCCGCTTCCTCCATTGCTCCAGTTATACGTTGTAGCTCCTGAAGCATTCAGAGTAGTTGACTCACCAATACATATTGCAGTGGGACTGCTCACAGATATGGTAGCAGTAAATACATCCACCTGAACAGTTTTGGTGGTTGCACACGGACTGTTGGGTGTACTTCCTACAACTGTGTATACTGCGGAACTAACAGGGTTAATCACCGTTACAGGCGTGGTTGCACCTGTGCTCCAGGAATACGTAGTAGCGCCGCTCGCGTTTAAACTCACAGAGCCTCCTGTACACACCAGGGTAGTACTTGCCGCAATGTTCATGTTGGGTCCTGCATAAGCAATCACAGCGGTGTTAACACTGGAGGCGCAGCCAAAACTATTTACACCTACCACATTGTAGGCTGTTGGAATAACAGGACTCACCACAATAGACGATCCGGTGCCGCCCGGTGTCCAGGTGTAAGCAAGAGCCCCGTTTGCACTTAATGTAGCGTTCTCACCTGCACACAAAGAGAAGTGTGAAGAGGAAACGGTAATGGTTGGGTTAGGATTGGTGGCCAGGTTAACTGTATTGATACCAACACAATTTCCGGTACCTCCTGTAACGGTATAGGTGGTGTTTACCTGAGGGCTAACAAGTACACTTGAACCCACAATGTTTCCGGGCATCCAGGTGTAAGTAGTAGCACCGCCTCCTGAAAGTGTAGATGTATTACCAGCACATACTAAAGTAGGGGAGGCTATACCAATCACAGGCAAAGGTGCGATTGAGATAGTGGTTAAGGAAGTAGTAATGCCACACCCGTTCTGTCCCTGAACAGAATAGGTTGTTGTAACAGAAGGTGAAAAAGCAACACCATTTGTAATTCCACCGGTCCAGGTGTAAGTTAATGCGCCGCTGGCCAAAAGGGAAACGGTATTACCAAGGCAAACAGAAGCTGATGAAGCTGTAACCGTTAACACAGGTGCCGCAGCACTTACAGTAATGGTAATAGCCGCACTGGTGATACAGTTGGAAGGACTCATGGCAGTTAAACTATATGTAGTTGTAACTGCAGGATTAACAAGAATGGAAGCGGCGTTGCTGCCGGTACTCCAGGTGTAGCTGCTGATAGCATTGGTGGTTAGTGTAATTGAAGATCCCTGGCATAAAATAGAAAGGCCGGTATTGGTTCCCAAAGTAATGTTGCATAAACGGGTGATGATAACCTTGCCGTGACCTAAAGTGGACAACACATTGGATGCAGTGTTTACAGCAGTATTGATGATGTATGAACTGCCTCCATAACCGGAGGTGTAGCTACCACCGCCACCTCCACCGCCAACAAATCCACCACCGCCACCGCCACCACCGGTGGAGCAGGAACAAGAAGAACCGCCTCCACCAAATCCGCCTTCACCATATATTGTTCCGGGCCATCCGGGTGCTTGTCCCCCGGCTTGTCCATTACCACCATTGGTAAACGCTTGTGCAACCGTTGTGTAAACAGCGTAATTAAAATGTACGCCATTAACCGAGTAACTTGCTCCTGAACTTCCGAATTGGGATTGTACACCATTCACTACCGCTTGGGTAATGCTGGCATCTTTCCCGGGAATGGATGATTGAGCCCCGCCTCCGCCGCCACCGGCAGCAAACAGGAGAACGTTGTTCGCCACTACAAACGAACCACCACCGCCGCCATCCGAGTTGGTGGTACAATAAGAAGATCCCATCTGACCAACTAAAATTTGAAGCACGCTTCCCGCGGTTAAATTCACATCACCAATCACCCGGGCGCCATAGCCTGAATGAGTTGGATTGATGCTGCCGCCGCTTGCACCCATAACCTCAATTCGGTACAAACCACTCGATGGAACACTAATGGTTTGAATTCCGGCCACCGAAGTAACCGAGCCATTCAAATTGGTGGCAAGGTAGGCGGCATTAATTTGTGCCTGCGAAGGACCAAGCCTGCCGGTTGCTCCGGCATTGGTAAATGTATACGTTGTCACTTGAGCATGAGAAGTGAACATAAACAAGCAAAGAAAAATCAGGAAAAGCGGTATCACTGAATTTCTATTGGCTCCATTGGAGAGTAAAAGTTTTTTCATGTGTTTGTGGTTTTAATTTAGAATGAAGGTAAGTGAAAAACGTTCAGTTTGTAATTAAATGTTATAACATTAATTTCAGAATCAGCGTATGAATAACAAATAGGCTCTGCCCACAAAAGAAGCTGCTGTTCAGAAGGGGACTTCACCTTTAACTACATACAATTGCATGTAGCGTTTAATTAGTCAGACGAATAGTTCCGATTGAATCTCCTGCATGAAGGAAACAAAATTCTTCTCCAGCAATTTTTCAGCATCCAGAAAAAGGGGAAGTGATTCGTTGAGAGCCACCTGGTGTCCGATACGATGCGATAAATGAGTGAGCACTGTTTCAATGCCTTTCAATTCGGAATAGTTCTGATAGATTTCATTTTTAATTACGTAGTTCAAAAACCGTGTACTGCTCTCCGGCATCAGATGCGTGTTGTTTTGATAAACAGTATACACTTTTGAACTAAACTCCTCTAAACTCTGCTCGTGATAGTGATTAAAAAACTTCGCAAGCAAATGATCAAAATAAATATCCACCAAAATGCCACTGTATTTTTCAAAACCCTTATAAAAAACCCGCTTACTCGATTTGAATAAGGGATGTGCATCCGTGAAACTGTCAATTCTCCTGTGCAGGAGGATGCCATTGACCACTCCTTCGGGATAAACTGTAAAATCATTCCCCCTCAGGTGATCGGCAATAAAATTACCAATCAACAAGTCTTCATTATTTCTTGACAAATAAGCGTGAGCGAGATAATTCACTTAACAAATTTAGGTATTCCCTTTAAATCTGTTTTTTTTGAGCATGAGGTACTAACATCAACCCTGCTTTTCCGTTGTATAAAACGCATGTATAAACTGGACCCTTATATTGGTTCCCCGCCTAATTGACCTTCCCGTGTTAAGGCATCGATAGGGATAAACTTCTCTTCACGTTTTTGCTGCGCAAAAAAAAAGGAAGCTAAGGCTCCCTTTTCATCCCTGTCGGGCTGACGTGACTCGAACACGCGACCCCTAGCACCCCATGCTAGTACACTACCAACTGTGCTACAGCCCGATATAAGAAAAATGAAGGGCAAAAATACTAAATTCAGGGGTTTTACAAAGAAGAAATTAAACGGTTAATTCTTTAGGGAATTGGCCAGTTCCTTAAAATCCACCCCGTCAAAATTACCGCTGCTCATCATCAAAAGCACTTTGTTTTCCCATTGCAGGCTGCGCAGGTAATCACTTACTGCTTTGCTTTCGGTCATAATTATCAGATCCTTGCGGTTAAAAGCTGTCAGCACCTGTTGCTCCGTAATGGGTTTTAATTTTTTATGAGCAATCGTGTGAGGGTTGTAATAAACAATGGCAACATCTGCCAGATCCATGGCGCCTTTGTATTCGTTCAGAAATTCTTCGGTTAAACTGCTGAAGGTATGCAACTCCATACATGCCACCAGTTTTCGCTGAGGGAATTGTTTTTTTACCGCATTGGTGGTGGCTTTGAGTTTGGATGGGGAATGCGCAAAATCCTTGTAAAAATTAAAGGTATTCGTTTTATATACCAATTCCAGACGTTTTGCTGCACCTTTAAAAGTTTGAATGGCATTCATAAAGTCAGTTTCAGCAATACCCAGCTGTTTACACACCTGCATGGCCCCGTTTAAATTCATAAGGTTGTGATCACCAAAAATCTGCAGAGCATACTCTTTCCCGCCATTTGTAATAAAACTTATCCCATTCTCGATTCGGTGTGGTGGAATGGAATACGGAATTCGAAGGACATCTTGCCGAAAAGGTTCGAGGCACAGAGATTTCAGCACAGGGTCGTTTTCACAATACACTAAATGTCCTTTGGTTTCAATAAGGCGTATAAACTCCCTGAATTGTTCAACGTAGTTATCAAAGGTTGGAAACACATTGATGTGATCCCAGGCAATTCCGCTCAACAAGGCCACATGCGGCTTATACAAATGAAATTTGGGTCGGCGGTCAATCGGAGAAGCCAGGTATTCATCGCCCTCTATTACGGCATATTTGGCTGTTTCACTCAAACGCACCATGGTGCTAAACCCTTCCAGTTGCGCTCCCACCATAAAATCTGTTTCTATATTCAGTTGATGTAACACATGAAGCAGCATGGCTGTAATGGTGGTTTTTCCATGACTGCCGCCAATCACAATTCTGATTTTATCTTTGGTGGCCTCGTAAATGTATTCGGGGTAGGAGAAAATTGTTAAACCCAGTTCCTTCGCGCGTATAAGCTCAGGATTGTCGGCTCTGGCATGCATGCCCAGTATAACAGCATCCAAATCTGAATTTAACTTCTCAGGAAACCAACCCATTTGCTCAGGCAACAAACCCGCACGCTCTAACCTTCCTTTGCTGGGTTCATTGATCTCGTCATCGCTTCCACTTACCTTAAACCCTTTTTCATGCAAAGCCAGGGCCATATTGTGCATGGCACTTCCGCCTATTGCTATGAGGTGAACTTTTTTCATGGGTATAAAGAAAGGCCAAAGCCTCCAACACTACCCAGAAACCCTGCTTTTATTATCCACACAAAAGTGTTTATTTTGCACTCAAAACGTAAGCATGCAAAAGAAGATTGTAAAGGTTGGCAATATTGAATGTGGCACAAAGGATTTATTCCTTATCAGTGGTCCCTGTGTTATTGAAGATGAAAAAATAATGATGCAAACCGCTGAAAAGTTAAAGGAGGTAAGCGAGCGCATGAAAATCAAGGTCATCTACAAATCCAGTTTTTTGAAGGACAACCGAAGCAGTTTAAAATATTACGACGGTCCCGGTCTCGAGAAAGGCATGAAAATACTGGCCAAAATCAAAGAGCAATTTGGGTTTCCATTGCTAACCGATATCCACGAAAGCTATCAGGCGGCCATTGCCGGAGAAGTGTGCGACGTTTTGCAAATACCGGCTTACCTTTGTATGCAAAGCAGTTTAATTGTGGCAGCCGCAAAAACTGGCAAGGTGGTAAACATCAAACACGGTCAGTTTTTGGCTCCTGATAATATGAAACACCCCCTGCAAAAATGCATAGAAGCCGGAAACGACCAGGTGATTCTGACTGAGCGCGGTTACGTGTTTGGTTACAACGACCTGATAGTTGACCCAAGAAGTTTTTTCCATTTGAACAATTTAGGATACCCAGTTGTGTTCGACATTACGCATTGTGTGCGTAAATACGGTATTCCCAGTTCAGATGCCAAAGGGGGCATGCGTGAGTTTTTACCGGTGCTCAGCAGGGCAGGGGTGGCCAGTGGAGTGGACGGTTTGTTCATTGAAACTCACCCGGAACCTGCCAAAGCTTTGTGCGATGCAGCATCTCAATTGTGTGTGTATGATCTGGAGGAATTTTTAAAACCCCTTATTGAGATTCACCAACTGGTTGGAAAATACGTTTAACAGACTAAAACCTTCGTTTTTCTTTTCATCCTGCCAGTAGTGGCACTCAGCCTGATATTTTCTATCTTTAGCTATAACACCGCTCAAAAATTAGGTATTCGTACTTTTTAGAGTATTTTTGAAAAGTACCAATTAGCGTAACGATCTGATGAAACTATCCGTTTTAGCCCTGTTCTATTTCTTGTTCGCTTCCTGCGCATCCCCTGAACAACCGCAACACGCCGGTGAAGCCATGCTTAGTAAGGAAATTCAACTGCGTTTGAATGAATTGCAAGGATTGAAAGACTCTTTGATGGTAAAAGGTATTGAGCCGGAAGCCATACACACCCGGTTCGGAGATTTGTTGCTGATGTCAAAAGACCATGAAAATCTTCAGGCTGCTGTAAATTTAAGCAACCAATACCTGAATGAGCTTTGCGCCAAACACCAGTTTAACGCTTCAGCCCTGAATGAGCTTAACACGGGCATGTCGCTTTCAGAAATTTCTTACCTGTTAAAACAAAATGAATTGAATATCCTGAACCAGGTCATGCTTCAAAAATTGAACCGAAGTGTTTCACTTGAAAGCGCACATTGATCCTTTACGATATCCACCAAAAAATTAATTGGCACAGTCTTTGTAAATACACCACATTATGAAACATCTCTTCCTTTCATTCGCCCTGCTTGTTTTAACTGCAAGCCTTCGCTCTCAAAACAGTCAACTGTTTAACGGCGTAAAACACATCCTTCAAACCCGGCATCCTGAAGTTCAGCTTGAGGACAAGCTTATTGCGGTTAACTTCTGGAGCGTTTCCGATGAAACCAGCCGTAAGGCCAATGCTGCTTTTGAAAAAGCCTGTGCTACCTATTCGGTAGCCAAATTAAAAGGGGGAAAAAAGGGTCTTGTTGTAATCCTTCTTAATAAGGATAATTTGGATGACCTCTCTGTTATATCCCTCAACAAAGAAGGCATCAAATGCTGCTATTCTTTTAAACTCAGCGACCTGCAAAAACAATCTCTTAGTGAACCTAACAACCAGGTGTTTAATGCAAACGGGGATTTGCTTTTTTCAAATTTAAACGTTGATCAAATTTTCACTAGCATTCACTCACTCATCACCCGTTAATCATGAAAACCATTGTTTCTCTCATCGCCGCAGTTCTGCTTCCGCTCAGTCTTGTGTCGCAGGTCAACGACAACTGCATCAATGCCATCCCGCTGTGTTCCAATCCCAGTTTTACTTTCTTTAGCAATTCGGGGCCAGGAACGGTTGTGGATTTTTCGGTACCCGCCCAAAGCAACATCAGCAATCCAACCCCAAACCCCAACCCGCCAAACAGCGGTTGTTTGCAATCAGGGGAGTTAAATCCCCAATGGCTTTTGGTTACTGTTGGCAATGCGGGTTTATTGGAATTTGTTTTCGGAGCAGGCAATAGCCAGAACCCTCAGGTGGGATTTTACGATTGGATCATGTGGCCTTATTCACCCAGCACCTGTGCGGGAATCTTCAACAATACGCTGCCGCCGATTCGTTGCAACTGGAATGGTTCAGGATCAGGAGGAACAGGGATGGCTTCAGCAGCCAACATTACTGCTGTGGGAGGCAACACCAGTAACTTCGAGGCGCCTTTACAGGTAAATGCCTGCCAGCAGTTTATCATTTGTATTTCAAATTTTAGTGGCGTAAACAGTTTGGTAAGTTTTCAAAGTCTTGGAACAGCCAGTTTATCCTGCAATCCCAATTGTAACCCTAATTATGCCATATGTTCAGGAGCAAGCGCCAGCATTGTTCCTGTTAACTTTGCTGCATTAACCAACCCCAGTTTTTCATTGCAACCGGGAGGTTTGACCAATATCACAGGCACCTTTGTGGTTTCACCAACCGTTACCACCAATTACACAACCTACATTACAGGTATAAATGCCAATAATGCCGTACAAACCATCACGTCGGTTTCAACGGTAACGGTAAACCCCCAGCCATCATCAATACCCACAACCACTCAAGCTTCCTGTTCAAGCACGATAAGTGCATTTAATTTGGGATTAAGTTTCTCTCCTGCAAGTTCTCCGGGCTATACTGTAACCTGGTCGCCTTTACCACTTGGTGTTACCAACAACACCATGCTGGCCGTTTCTGGAAGTATAACACCAGGCGCTTACAATGCAACTATCACTTCAACGGGGGGGTGTTTAACCACGAGTTCTTTTGTGATTAATGGACCGCCAAGTACCCCTAATTTTGCATTTGTCCCTTCAGGGCCGGTTTACACAGTCAACTGTTATAATCCAACGCTTACCGTGAACACAACAGTGGGCAATTATATTTACAATTGGACCAATGGAACTGTAGCGCCCATCAGCGGTTCAGTTGCCAGTTTTGATAATCAAAAATTAGGTACGTGGACGATAACGGCTACTGATCCAAACTCCAATTGCTCTTCCACAAAAACAATTTTGGTAGTGCCCGATTTTACAGCACCAACCACTACCTTAAGTAATACGTTTTGGCTCATTACCTGCAGTACCAGCATTCCGCCTACATTAACCGTAAGCGCAACCCCTAGCATCAATATTGAACACCAGTTTTACTGGGGCACAGGAGGCAGTGTAACCGGTATAATCGCGTATTCCGCCATTATTATTCCCGGACAGGGAACGCACACCCACACCGCGGTTAACTTAGTGAACGGTTGCTCAACGAGTAAAACATTTACCGTAGCAACGGCTTCCGGTATGCCGACGTTTTCACTCACCAGTCCCATACAAAATTATTCCATCGGTTGTGTTCCAAAACACACTGTTGACATCAATATAGTTGGCGCTCAAAGCACGCCCAACCCGGCAACCGGCGTCACTTACACCTTCCTATCCACAAGTTCTTCTACCAATTATGGCACCAATTTGGTTTCATCCACTACCTTTTCACTACCGGGCACTTATACAGCCGTGGTAAGAGATAACTTAAGCAACTGTGAATCGAAACAAATCTTCAGCATACTTCAAAACACCTTTGGTCCTAATTTAGTGGTTACTGTACCTGTTACTACCTTGTCCTGTTATCAACCATCGGTTATACTTACCGGATTCAGTTCAAATGCCAGTACGGGTTACCAGTGGGTGTATCCAAGCGGCTCAGGCACGCTCGTCACACCGGGATCTACCTTCTCAGTGCAATCTACAGCCGTGGTGAGTAACACCCTGGTAGGTACCTATACGTTTATTGTGACCGACAATAACAATGCATGCAAGAGTTTCAGTGCCATCCCGGTTTACCAAAACATTTTTCCACCGGCAGCGAAAATAGCACCGCCAACCGGATTAAATTTTGGAGAACTCACCTGCAACACGCCAACCATCACCTTAACCAACGCCAGCTCATCGGGTGTGCCCGGCGGTATTTTTCCTTCTCCACAGGGTATAGCCGCTATTTTGTGGACCGGTCCTAGTCCTCAGATGCCGTTGGACAAAAGCACCACTTATGTGGCCAGTACACCGGGCACTTATACCTTGCTGGCTCAGGATTTGAACAATGGCTGTACATCCACTACAGTATTGCCGGTGGTTGACAGTAAAGATTATCCGGTGGTAAACAATCCGATAACAGCTCCAACAGCCACTTTGGATTGCTCACCCAATCCCAACAACTCGGCAACTGTTACAGCACTTGTCAGCAGCACGGTACCTTTAAAATATGTTTGGTCCAACAGTTTAGGAGATATTAAAACTGCTACACTTGCTGCGAATGGGGGAACTGCTTTTGCTCTTGTTAATCAACCCGGCGATTACCGCATTACCGTTACGAATGAAAAAAATGGTTGTATCACCATCTCATCGGGTAAAGTGGTTTTAGGTGATTTGAAAGCTGCCTTCACGTCTGATACTGAGAGCGGGTTTGCTCCGCTGACTGTGACCTTTAATAACAATTCCAGTTCCAGTCTCAACGCTTTTTCCATCACAAGTGTATGGAGTTTTGGTAACAGCTATACCGCTACCACCACCTCGAGTATTTTAACCATTTCAACCATCTATAACCAGGCCGGCAATTACACTGTCACTTTATTCACGAGCAAAGGCCCTTGTATTGATACAGCCTACAAGGTGATTAATGTGGAACTGCCATCAAAACTTGAAATACCAAATGTGTTTACACCGAACGGTGACGGGGCCAATGATCTGTTTTTCCTGCGCATTGCCAACCTTACCCAATTAAAAGCCAGCATTTACGATCGCTGGGGCAACCTGGTGTATGAAGTAGAGAGCACTACCGGAAACATTGAATGGGATGGTAAGAACCAATATGGTAAAGATGTAGCGGAGGGCACGTATTTTTACATCATCACCGCCACCGGCAAGGATGAAAAATCTTACGATACCAAAGGCACGGTGAATTTGTACAGATGACGCATAAAACATTAAAGACCCGGAGCTTTTCCGGGTTTTTTTGTGATTCTACATTGTAAAAACGACCAACTATTGAATTTAATGGTGAGTTCGTTTAACGTTTTTTAATTATGGCACAATGTTTGACGATAAATTCTGGAATTAACAAGTGATTATCGTTTCACCTAAACATGTACTCATGAAAAATTCAAAACGAAACAGAGCGATAGCCATACTGGCTTTTGTTATTGCAGGTCTTAGTGCTTATTCTCAGGCATCGGGCCAATGGGATCCAAAGTACTCGCGCAGTTTTGACACCGACTCCCTGAAAGGATTTGATGAAACGGCAGCCAAAAGCGCCCTGTTTTCAGAACAATATGTTGGGGACGAGATCTACGTCAAGATGTACAGTTTAAAACGCGCTTATATTAATAATAAGTACAAGCTTTGGGGAAAGCACCTGCAAAATAATACCTATGGCACTCAGGCCATTGCGCTTGCAGCCTGCAACAATGAGGATTTTGAAGCTTCTCCATCCGGTACCATTGCAACGCAAAATCAAATCAGTGGATGGACGATATCAAGAGGAAATGTTACGCCTCCAAACAATGCCTGTAATCTCATTGGTTGTTGTCCGCAAAATCCTTCAGAATCCTATTTAATCAGTGCTCCAAACGGCTATGTTGACCCTATCATTGGAAGTTGTTACCCGATTTATTCTGTTTTCGGATCGGTACCCGGCGACCCTAATGGCACCATCAACAATCCACAATTAACTCAGCTTATGTACGGCGATAATTTTATTCGTTTGAACAGCTCTGCACTTGGGGCCGATGCCTTCAGTATTGAAAGACTGAACAAAACATTTGTTGTGAGTGCCAACAACGCCCTGTTTCAATTTGCCTATATTTTTGTGACCGCAACTGGTCATGCCTGCTGCAGTGCGGGTTCGTTGCAATTTAAGCTAACCAATGTTACTACCAATACTCCCTTGGCCTGCCCGGGTTACACCACTGTTGGTCCAACAGCCAGCTGTCCCGGTAACACCATCGCCAATGTGCCTTATTTTATTCAGCAAACCTGTGCAGCCGCTACGCTAAACAGTCAGGTGATTTTTAATAAATGGAAAACGGCAGCCATGGATCTATCACCGTTTATTGGTCAAACGATTTCTATCGACATCATTGTGGCGGATTGTGATGCGGGTGGTCATTACGGTTATGCATACATTGATGCACAGTGCAGTCCTGTTAGTATTTCAGTAAACAATCAACCCATCTACAGTAATACCGTCATTGCCCAAAGTTGTTCTTCCATTGCGGTCATAAGCGCCCCGGGGGGCTTTTCCAATTACACTTGGGTTGGTCCTGCAGGCTTTACTGGCAGCACTTCAGCGGTCACCACAACAGTACCTGGTACTTATGTGGTAAGTATGGGCAATGGTCCCCTTTGCCAGCCCACTTCTATGACAGTGCAGGTTGGATTTTCACCAAACAATTTATCAGCTTCCAGCACCCATAGTTTTTTATGTGCAGGACAATCGGCCACTTTAAGTGCATCGGCCATGACCACGTATACCTGGAGCAATGGCCTGAATACTCCCTCTATTGTTGTAACGCCGGCGCAATCCGGTACTTTTGCCGTTGCCGGAACCGATGCTTCCCTTTGCGTTCATTTTGCCACTTTAAGTATCAATGTGTCCAACCCCACACTTAACATATCGGGTTCTGACAGTACCATTTGTGATGGGGAAGCCGTTCAGTTAACAGGATCAGGAGTATCTACTTACACCTGGAGCACCGGAGCCAATGGCCCTTCTATTGTTGTTAGTCCATCTGTTAGTATGGTTTATACCGCTACCGGTACGGATGCCAGTGGTTGTCAGGCCAGCAGTCCGGGATTTACCCTATGGGTATCGCCATGTGTTGGAACCAGTGAAATTGAAAAAGACAAATTAAGGGTAAAGGTCTTCCCCAATCCAAACAAGGGCGAGTTTAATTTACAGATTAACGATCCAATTCAGCAGGGGCTGTTTAAATTGTTCAGTGCCGACGGCCAGCTCGTGTTTGTACAAAATGTAAATCAAGGCAATAACAACATCAAGATTGAAAAACTCAGCGCAGGCATCTATTTTTATAGCATATCCAACAACAAGGAACAGCTTAAAAAAGGAAAACTTCAGATAGAGTAAGAACGCTTAGATTAGATTAGTTCTGAACCGGACTCACCTTGGTGTCTCTCATAGAAAGGAGGTACTTGGTGAGTTTGGTTTTTTCTATTTAGGCTTTTTGCAAACAACATATAGTGCCGACTTATAAGAATGCTGCATATGAGTGCATCAAACCGAAACCTAATTTTATATAGTTAAACTATATTTTTATTTGTGACGAAGTATATAATGCCAATTGATTTATTATTTTTAAAGGATGCAAATAAATGGTATTATTTCAACTTTAATTAACCAATTCACCAGCGTTCGCTTGGCGATACTTTTTATGTTGTGTTCTGGGCCTTATCTGATTACAGCTCAAAAACTTACTGGAGAACAAGTTCACCCAATACTTTTTAAAGATTCACTGGAAGGTTTTGATATAGAGGCTGCAACAAAATTACTGAAACAAGAAAACTACCTTGAAGAAGAATATATTGTTAAATTAAATTGGTTGAAAAGAAGTTATATCAATGACAAATTTAATATATGGCCCCTAAAACTGACTCATACCGAACTTACACCATTTGTCAGTGCCTCCATTTTCCCTGGCTGTAACAACGAAGATTTTGAAGCTTCAAATTCAGGCACAATCACCTCCCAAAATCAAATAAACGGTTGGACAATCTCCAGAGGCTCTGTCCTTCCGCCTAACAGCGCTTGCAATTTATCTGGTTGTTGTGGGTTAAATCCTTCAGAATCCATTCTATTTTATGCTCCGATGGGATACATAGACCCAAATATAGGTGCCTGTTATCCAATCTACTCGGTTTTCGGTACTATACCCGGGAACCTGAATGGTCCAATCCACAATCCACATATACAACAACCGATGCAGGGTAATAATTTTATTCGAATTAACAGCTCCTCTTTGGGTTCTGATGCTTACAGTGTAGAAAAATTATCTAAAACAATTCAGGTCACTCCCAATAACGCCTTATTTCAATTTGCTTATATTTTTGTAACAAGTACAGCACATAGTTGTTGCAGTGCAGCGGCGTTTCAATTTAAATTCACTAATTTGACTACAAATTCGATTATTGCTTGCCCAGGGTATTCCATCACGGGTCCTTCAACAGCCTGTTTAGGGTACACCACTAACAATTTACCTTTTCTAAATTCAGGAACTTGTACTGCAGCAACTATAAACAGTTCTCCAGTCTTTAACAAATGGCAAGTGATTGCTATTGACTTTACCCCAAATATGGGGCAAACTGTTGAAATAGAAATTATTGCATCCGACTGTGATGCCAGCGCCCATTACGGTTACGCGTATGTGGATGCACAATGCGGCCCTTTTGCTGCCTATGTTAACAACCAAGCAATTTATAGCAATAGCGTATTAGTCATGAGCTGCGATTCTCCAGCAGTTTTAAGTGTACCGATTGGATTTTTTAATTATAGTTGGACTGGTCCCTCCGGTTTTACCGCTAACACTTCCAGTGTGAGTGCTATCTTACCAGGAACCTACGTTGTTAATATGAATAATGGCGCAACCTGTTCAAGCAGTAGTATGACAATTCAACTAGGGTTTGGTGGGAATGCATTATCTGTCAATTCCAGCAACTCTACACTATGTATTGGTCAAACTGCAACATTGAGCGCAGGAGCTATGAACAGTTACACTTGGAACACTGGTTCAAACAACCAAAACATCATTGTAAGCCCTGTTCAGTCTACAACCTACATTGTTGCTGCAACAGATGCTTCAAATTGTATACATACTGCTTCACTTAGCATATATGTGTCAAGTCCCAGTATTTCCATTCTATCAACTGATAGTACAATTTGTCTGGGAGAGGCTGTTCTGCTTTCAGGAACAGGTGCTCAAACCTATGCATGGAGTAATGGCGCAAGTGGCAGCACAATTTCCGTAAGCCCTTCTGTAGACACTGTTTACACTGTAAGTGGCACAGATAGCTACGGCTGTATTACAGTTAGTCCAGGATTTACAATATGGGTGTCTCCATGTCTTGGCACTAAAGAATCTGAAAGTATTTCAAATTGGGTTGAACTTTTTCCAAATCCTAACCAAGGTACGTTCGATATTCAAATGAAAATAAATATTAAAAATGTCAAGTTTAAATTGTTTAGCGAGGATGGGAGATTGATCTATACTCAAAATGTTCTAACCGGTATAAACAAAGTAAACATTGAAAATATAAGTCCAGGAATCTATTTTTACATCATCTCAAGTTCTGATCAGGAATTGAAAAAGGGTAAGATTCAGGTTGAGTAGCCGGTAACAATAACATAAACTATTACTTTCAATTCATGCCAACTAACCCAATTAAATTACTGTTAGAGTTTATATCTAGGGAGAAATCATATGCTTAATCTAATCAACACGAATGCAACACGGAGAGACTGTTAACTGGGATAAAGTGGCCATTAATTTTTGTAAACCCATGAGTAACAACTTACTTTTTTTTCGTTATTACATTCTGTTTAGCTTATTATTTAGCTTAAAAAATGTTGCACAACCAAAAAACAATCTGAACGAAGTAAACTCTGAAAAAAAGAAGAATGTTATAAATGCATTAGGAAAAACAGAACCTAGATTTCATCAAGACTATGAAACAAAAGATTCGCTTGATTCTCCATTGACAGAACCCCAGGATAGATCGTCTGAAATTCCTAAATCAAAAAACTTGCCTTTAACGCCCAATAACGCGCAAGCGTTAAGTGCATCATGTAATAATGAAGATTTTGAGGCCAGTAGTTCAGGCACGATTACTAATCAAGCCTCAATAACAGGATGGAGCATTACTCGCGGTGATGTATATAATGGAAACGACGGGTGCAACTTGGCAGGCTGTTGTCAGAGTTCACCCATAGAATCGGCATTGTTTAATGCACCTTCAGGACTAATTGATCCAATAATTGGCAATGTCTATCCGATTTTTTCTGTTTTCGGTAGCACAACGAGTCATAGTAATGCAGCTATCAATAATCCGCAACTCTCGAAGCCAATGTTCGGAGACAAGTTTATACGAATCAACAGTTCGCAAATTGGTGGCACTCCACCATTTGGTGGGGCCTATAGCGTTGAGCGACTCAGCAAAAGCTTCCTGGTCACGCCCGGTAATTCACTTTTTCAGTTTGCCTACATCTTTGTTACTACAACAGGACATAATTGTTGCAGTGCTTCTGCTTTTCAGGTTAAACTTACTAATGTCACAACCAATTCGGTTATAGTATGTCCAGGTTATTCACTTGCAGCTCCATCAAGTCAATGTTCAAGTTATACAATAAACGGAGTCGATTTTTTGCAGGTGCAATCTGGTGCTACTGTAAACCCAAACGCGATTGCAACAGTCTTTAACAAATGGAAAGTAAGTTCCTTAGACCTTAGTCCATTTATCGGTCAAATTATCAATATTGATATAATTGTTTCTGATTGTAATGATGGCAATCACTTTGGTTATGCCTACTTCGATGCCCAGTGCGGACCCATGGTGGTTTATGGAAACAACTCCCCTTATAATTCATCTTCAGGTAATATTTCAGTACCAACCTGTGGCGCTGCTGGTGCAACACTCTGCGCTACACCAGGTCTTGGTCCATACCAATGGTCAGGTCCTGGTGTTAATCCACCTTATAATACTTATAATTACACGAACGAATGCTATACAAGCAACCTTTCAGGACAATATACCTTATCCATGAACCCACCAGGTGGCTGCCAGCCAATTTTAAGTGTTTTTAATTTAACAATTACGCCTGCAGCATTATTGTATGGTAATGTTAACCAAGCGCTATGCGGATCTACCATTTCAATAGTGAGTGTCACTCCAGCCGGTTCAGCATCTGCACCTTCCAGTATTCTTTGGTCACCAACCCCACTAAGTTTGAGTGCGAATACTTGTGTAGCAAACTATGTCACTCCACCCTTTGGACCAACGTTAGTTACTGTCATTGTGCAAGATATTTTTGGTTGTTCTGTAAGTAAGCAGCTGACACTGAACCCTTCACCCGGTCCACCTACCTTTTCTGCTAACTTTCTTAATCTACAGAACACTATTACATGTGCAAATAGTTCAGTGACCGCTTATGCTGCCACCAATTACACCAATGGTAGCATTACGTATACCTGGCAAGGCTCAGCAACAAGCTTTACTGGGCAAATGGCAAGTTTCACGCAACCGGGCACCTATACTCTTCAAGGTTGTGATCCTATTTCGCTTTGTTGTGGAGCGAATCAAACCATTATTGTTGGTCAAGACACAGCGATTCCAACAGCCACACTGAACCCTGTTTGGCAAGGAATTTGCTCAACTAACTCGCCGGTTCAAACTGTTACAACTAATGCGACACCTTCTGTCAATATTGAGCATCAGTTCATTTGGTCGTATGGAGGTAATTTCACTACACAAGCTCCTACAGCAACTATTATACCAGGCGTTGGCACACATACTTATATTGCACAAAATTTATTGAATGGATGTAAAACGCAATTGACTTTTACCTTGGAAATAGTCAATTGCAACGAAATTTCCGAAAATCTTAATCGAAAGAATCTGGTTGCATTATTCCCCAATCCAAACAAGGGCGAATTTAATTTACAGATTAACGATCCAATTCAGCAGGGGCAGTTTAAATTGTTCAGTGCCGACGGCCAACTCGTGTTTGTACAAAATGTAAATCAAGGCAATAACAACATCAAGATTGAAAAACTCAGCGCAGGCATCTATTTTTATAGCATATCCAACAACAAGGAACAGCTTAAAAAAGGAAAACTACAGATAGAATAAGAACGCTTAGATTTGATTAGTTCTGAACCGGACTCACCTTGGTGTCTCTCATAGAAAGGAGGTACTTGGTGAGTTTGGTTTTTTCCTCCGGACTTAAACTGGCCTTTGGCGCCATTTCATCCACTTCATGCAGCCACTTTTTCTCGGTGAATTGCTCCACAGGAAAATTACCATGACAACGGTTGCACTGTGTTGTATAAATTTTATTTCCCTCACTCAACTCAGCTGAAGTAGTGCCCGGCCAGCGGTTAAGCGCCATTTTTAACTGCGCCTCCGAAGGGGTGTAGGCTGCAGGAGCGGCAGCAGCACTTGCTGTTTCTTTTGTGCTTTTGCAATTCCAAAGAAAAACAAGCATTAATAGGGAGAGACTGATTTTTTGCATATTTAATTATTTACTCAAATATAAATTTCTTTCGCTATACACGTTCTGGAAATACTCATCATTCAAATCATCGATGAAATAAATGGCTTCTCCCGTGCTTTTCATTTCAGGACCAAGCTCCTTTTGAATTTCAGGAAACTTCTCGTAGCTGAACACCGGAATTTTAATGGCGTACCCCTTTTTCCTTGGATTAAAGTTGAAGTCCTTCACCTTCTTTTCACGCAGCATCACTTTTGTAGCGTAATTTACATACGGCTCATCATAGGCCTTAGCTATAAACGGCACGGTGCGTGAGGCACGTGGATTGGCCTCAATAACATACACCACTTCGTTTTTAACAGCAAACTGAATGTTGATTAAACCCACAGTTTTTAAGGCCAGGGCTATGGTTTTGGTATGATCTTCAATTTGTTTGATAACGGCGGGGGAGAGGTCAAAGGGAGGAAGCACAGCATAACTGTCTCCGCTGTGAATACCGGCAGGCTCAATGTGTTCCATCACGCCGATGATGTATACGTCCTCTCCATCACAAATGGCATCCGCCTCAGCTTCTATAGCGCCTTGTAAAAAGTGATCGAGTAAAACCTTGTTATCCGGCAGGTCATTCAACAATTTCACTACGTGTTGTTCCAGCTCTTTTTCATTGATCACAATTTTCATGCTCTGGCCACCCAATACGTAGCTGGGGCGCACCAATAAAGGAAATCCAAGTTGTTTTGAAAGTTGTATGGCTTCTTCCGCGTTTTCAATCACCCCAAACTCGGGGTATGGAATTTTATTGGCTTTCAGCAGGGTTGAGAAACTGCCGCGGTCCTCAGCAAGGTCGAGGGATTTAAAATCGGTACCGATGATTTTGATGCCGTGGCGCTCCAGTTTTTCTGCCAGCTTAAGCGCGGTTTGTCCACCCAATTGCACAATGACGCCAATGGGTTGTTCGTGTTTAATGATGTCGTAAATGTGTTCCCAGAATACGGGTTCAAAATACAATTTATCCGCAGTGCTGAAATCTGTACTCACCGTTTCGGGATTGCAGTTGATCATGATGGTTTCGTAACCACATTCTTTTGCGGCAATTACCCCGTGCACACAACTGTAGTCAAATTCTATGCCCTGGCCAATACGGTTGGGCCCACTGCCCAGCACCACCACTTTTTTGCGGTCGCTTTTTACGCTTTCATTTTCCTCTTCAAAAGTAGAGTAGTAGTAAGGTGTTTTGGCCTCAAACTCCGCGGCGCAGGTATCCACTAATTTGTACACCCGTTTAATGCCCATCTCGTTGCGTTTGGCATACACTTCACTCTCCAAACAACGCAGCAAATGCGCCACCTGACGATCGGCATAGCCTTTTTGTTTGGCTTCTACTAAAAGGTCTTTAGGGATGGATTGTAAACTGTGGCGGCGAATTTCACTTTCGAGGGAGATGAGTTCTTCAATTTGTTGCAGGAACCAAATGTCAATACGGGTAAGGGCCTGAATGGTTTTAATGGAGATGCCCAGTTTCATGGCATCGTAAATCATAAACAAACGGTTCCAGCTCGGACGCTCCAGTGCCTCCAGCAATTCCGCCTGATTGGTAATTTCCCTGCCATCGGCTCCAAGTCCGTTTCGTTTGATCTCCAAACTTTGACAGGCCTTTTGCAAAGCTTCCTGAAAACAACGTCCAATGGCCATCACTTCACCCACCGATTTCATCTGGAAACCCAATTCGCGGTTACAACCCTTGAATTTATCGAAGTTCCAACGCGGTATTTTTACAATCACATAATCCAGGGTAGGTTCAAAATAAGCGGAGGTGGATTTGGTGATTTGATTAATCAGTTCATCCAAATGATACCCTATAGCCAGTTTGCTGGCAATGCGCGCAATCGGATATCCAGTTGCTTTGCTCGCAAGGGCCGATGAGCGGCTCACGCGGGGGTTAATTTCTATGGCAATAATCTCTTCTTTCTCATCGTTGCTAACGGCAAACTGTACGTTACAACCTCCGGCAAAATTTCCAATGCTGCGCATCATTTTAATGGCCATGGTGCGCATTTTTTGATACGTGCTGTCGCTCAGGGTCATGGCCGGAGCTACGGTAATGCTATCCCCGGTGTGAACACCCATGGGATCAAAATTTTCAATGGAACAAATGATGGCCACATTGTCATTGCTGTCCCTGAGCAATTCGAGTTCGTATTCTTTCCAGCCCAACACGGCTTTGTCAATCAACACCTCGTGTATCGGAGAGGTTTGCAATCCGCGGTTGAGCAGGTTGTCAAAATTATCTTTTTCATACACCACCGAACCCCCACTGCCACCAAGTGTAAAGGAAGGGCGTATCACCAATGGAAATCCAAACTCCTGCGCAATGCTTTTTCCCTCAAGAAAGGATTTGGCAATTTTACTTGGCGCCATATTCACACCAATTTCTTCCATCCTTATCCTGAACAGATCACGGTCTTCCGTTACTTTGATGGCGTGAATGTCAACGCCAATCATTTTTACATTGTACTTTTTCCAAACACCCATGTCCTCGCATTTCAAGGCCAGGTTCAAAGCGGTTTGACCGCCCATGGTGGGGAGTACAGCGTCTATCTTACGTTCTTCGAGAATTTTTATAATGGATTTAACTTCCAGTGGCCAGAGGTAAACGTGGTCGGCGGTCACCTTATCCGTCATGATGGTGGCCGGGTTGGAGTTAATCAAACTCACTTCAATCCCTTCTTCCCTTAAGCTTTTGGCAGCCTGTGATCCTGAATAATCAAATTCACATGCTTGTCCGATAACAATGGGTCCTGAACCGATAATTAATACTGATTTTATGGAAGTGTCTTTAGGCATATTAAGGGGTAGTCGTTGATGTCAAATTAAACCGGACAAAGATACACGCTAAGGCCGAAGTGAAAAGAAAGATGTTGACGAAATATCAATAAAAAACCCGAAATCAATGATTTCGGGTCCTGTAAGGTTGGTTCAAACGGTAAATTACTCCGGTGATCCGTCAGAAGTTACAGCTTTTTTGCCTTTGGCTTCGGCTACCACAATGTTTCGCTCGTAATGTTCTGTGCCATTCAGCGCGTTAATTGCAGCCTGAGCTTCATTATCGTCCTCCATTTCTACAAATCCATAACCTTTGCTTCTGCGTGTTTCCTTATCCTTGATAATTCTTACGCTGGTTACTTTTCCGTACTGTGAAAAAAGATCGCTCAGTGCCTGTTCCCTTACCTTGAAACTAATGTTACTGATAAAAATGTTCATAGTGTTCTGTTTTGTGTGTGCAAAGTAAAGGTACACGTAAAATCCAAAAATCCAAAAAATTCAATAATTTTTGTTAAAATTCGTGTTCCAACACAATACACCTAAAACAGATAGGCCTCAACGCTTATTTCTACGTTGGCATCTTTGGGTAATTTAGCCGCTTGTATGGTTGCGCGGGCCGGAAAATCACCCTTGAAATAAGAGGCATACACCTCATTTACCTGAACAAAATTGTTCATGTCGTTCAAAAAAATAGTCGACTTCACCACGTTATCAAAGGTACATCCTCCTGCTTTCAGAATGGCTCCGATGTAATCCATTACCATTTTGGTTTCTTCCTTAATGGTGGTTTTTACAAGTTGTTTGCTTTGCAGGTCCATGGCTATGGTACCACTGATGTACATGGTATTTCCAACAATGATGGCTTGATTGTATGGCCCGATGGGTGCAGGGGCATCAGCAGTATTAATTACTTTTTTCATAACTGGGTTTTTGTTGAACAAATATAAAAAGATTCGACTTGGTTTTCGATGGAGGCTATTCCTCCTGGTTTCGTTTTTTTACCATGGTCAGAATGGTAGCAATGGCAACGGTTTCTCCGGTTTCATCGTACACGTCCACCAGCCATTTTACAATTCCTTTGGCCACGTCCTCCGCGTTTTTTTTCTCCTGGTTGATTTTTTCCTTACAGGTGAATCGTACGCCAATGGTGCTGCCCATGTAAACCGGTTTGGTAAAACGACATTCGTCAATACCGTAATTCAATAATACAGGGCCTTTTTTAGCATTCACAAATAAACCGGCGGCTTTGCTCAGGATGTAATACCCGTGCGCTACACGACCTGTAAAGATGGTGCCATCCAAAGCGGTGACATCCGTATGGGCGTAAAAATGATCCCCGCTCACATTTGCAAAATTTACCACGTCGGCCTCTGTTACCGTATGTTTAGCGGTTATGAGTGTTTCACCAATTTCAAGGTCTTCAAAATGCTGGCGGAATGGATGAATGTCTTTTTCAATTTGTGAAGCCCCTTGTTGGTATTGATTTAATATAGCCGTGATGGTGTTTGGAGAGCCTTGCAAAGCCGTTCTTTGCAAATAGTGGAATACGCCGCGTTTGCCCCCCATTTCCTCTCCGCCACCGGCTCTTCCCGGCCCACCGTGAACCAGCATGGGCATTGGGCTGCCGTGCCCCGTACTTTCTTTGGCACATTCAGCATTCAGAACTAAAATTCGCCCGTGCATACAGGCAGCACCCAAAGTATACATGCGGGCCAAACGGTTATCGGCTGTAACAATACTGCTCACCAGTGAACCTTTTCCCATTTTGCTCAGCTCTATGGCGTCTTCTATTTTTTGATAAGGTAATATAGTACTCACTGGACCAAAGGCCTCCACCTCGTGGCATTCTTTGTTTAAAAAAGGTGACTCGTTCAAAAATACAAGGGCGGGCATAAAAGCCCCTTTGTTTTTATCCGCTCCTTTCACTTCAAAGTTCTTAAGGTCGCCAATCAAAAGGGTCTGGTTTTTTGACAGCAATTCAACCTTTTCCAGAACTTCTTTCAGCTGGGTTTTTCCTGCTAATGCACCCATACGAACGCCTTCTTGCAAGGGATCACCAATGGTGTTTTGCTGCAAACGTTTGCCCAGGGCTATGTGTACGTCTTCAACCAGTTTTTCGGGCACAAGAATTCTTCGCACAGCTGTACATTTTTGCCCGGCTTTGGTGGTCATCTCCCTCACTACTTCTTTAATGAAGATGTCAAACTCAGGCATGGCAGGCGTTACATCTGTACCTAATACAATACAATTCAGGGAATCGGCCTCCATGTTAAAAGGCACCGACTCTTCGATTAAACGGGGATGCGCTTTCAGCATTTTTCCTGTAGAGGCAGAACCGGTGAAGGTGACTACATCCTGGCTGTTCACATGATCCAGAATTCCATTCGCGCTGCCACAAATCAACTGAAGGGCACCATCCGGCAAAATTTTGCTGGCAATAATTTCTTTTACAACCGCCTCTGTTAAAAAGGAAGTGACCGTAGCCGGTTTCACTATGGCCGGAACTCCTGCCAGCCAATTCACCGCCACTTTTTCAAGCATGCCCCAAACCGGAAAGTTAAAAGCGTTGATGTGTATGGCTACACCTTCTTTGGGTACACAAATGTGGTGGCCGATAAAAGTGTTGTTTTTCGAAAGTTTGGCCACTTCTCCATCATAGCAATACGTTTCATCGGGAAATTGACGGCGTAGGGAGGCATAGGTAAACAAATTGCCAATGCCACCTTCAATGTCCACCCAACTGTCGGCCCGGGTAGCCCCTGTGGCCCAGCTCACTTTATAAAAATCTTCTTTTTTGCTCAGCAGGTGCATGGCCAATGCTTTCAGCATACGGCCTCTTTCATGAAACGTTAATTTTCTGAGGTTGGGACCCCCTGTGTTTCGGGCGTAGTTGCACATTTTCGAAAAGTCCAGACCTCTGCTGCTGGCATGCGCCAATGATTCTCCGGTAATCGCGTTAAAAAGCTCCTGGCCTTTATCAGCGCCTTTTACCCATTCGCCGCAGGCATAATTGTGTAAAACGTTCATAGAATAGTACTAAAGAATTGGGTTTTAATGAAAGTAAAGGAAAGAAATAAAATTAGATTAAGAAACACGAAATCGGCTCCTGTTTTCAATCAGTAAATTTATACCCAACACCTCGCACCGAATGAAAGTGCTGAGGTTCTTTGGGATTGGGTTCAAAATATTTTCTGAAGTTTAGCACATAATTGTCGATGGTGCGGGAGGAGGCATTTTCATCGGGAGTCCACAATTTTTCAATAATCTCATCGCGTGAGATGACCTTGTTCGCCTGACGGGTGAGGAGTTCCAGCAAACCCATTTCGCGCTTCGATAAACGCATACGCTCTCCGTTGTGCGTGCTGATCTCAAAGGTTGAAAAGTTAATCTCTCCGTTTCTGAATTTAAATACCTCTTCAGCTGCGATGTTCGCGCGTTTCAATAAATTCCGTATTCTGAGCAAAAGCTCCTCAAGATCGAAAGGTTTGGTTATGTAATCGTCTGCCCCCAATTTTAAACCTTCAATTTTATCATAGGATTGGTTTTTTGCAGTTAAAAATATAACGGGCAATTCGGGACGCGTTTTTTTAATCTGTTTACACAATTCAAATCCTGAAACATCCGGCAGCATCACGTCCAGCATTACCAAATCCATGCCATTCATCGTCCGTTCAAAAACCGAAGCTGCTTCTTTACCACTGCTGGCTATCAGGGTTTGATACCCCTCTGCCTTTAAGTTCAACGCAATGGTATTGGCCAGGTTGGCCTCGTCCTCAACGATAAAAATAGTGCTGTTCATGTGAAAGGCAAAAATACAGTATTGCCTTCATTTGAAACGGAATTAATACAATTTCTGGTAGGTTTGCCACCAGCGGTCGGGGATCTCGTTTTTAGCCGCCAGCTCGTAATCCTTGTAACTGCAAGGAATGAGGGTGTGGCGCTCAAATTTAAGGTCTTTGTTCGGCGGATAGGGAATTTCCATCCACCAACGGTCGCTTTTTTTGCTTTTGTAAAAATTGATCTGGTATTTTTCATCCTGCAACACCACGTGAAAACGCAGGTACTCAGAGCTTGAGCGGTTGGGGAAATCGTTTTTGCGCTGGTAAAAACCCTCCATAAAACACCATATCATTTGCGCCGCCAGCAAACTGGTTTTTGAATTCTGGTCGAATTCAGGATTGATTTCATAAAGGCCTATGGAGGACAATTTATCCGACATGCCCGCATAACGCATCATTTGGCAAGCTTCTTCGGCATAAAACCCGTTGGGCGACGGCCAGGGCAGGGCAGGGGCTTCGCTGTGCTTGAGTGCACCCATATCAAAACTTATCATGTCGGCCTGACGCAAAACAGGCTCTGTTTCTTCCACATGGTTACGTACCTGGCCCAGGCGGTACACGTCAAAATACAATTTGGTCATCATATCCAGACTAACCGGATCCACCAGATACGTTTGATACCCGATGTTACTGTAATTGAACAAATAATTGGGCTGATGCAGAATAATCTTGCCCAGATAATTTTTATGGCTCATCTCCTCATTTGGTGTGCCAAGATCAAAGGCATTGTCAACCGATACAACATTGATGGTTTGTTCAAGGTTTTTATAACCCAGAAATTGAGCGTAAGTGAGGTCCTGTGAACCTCCAATGATAAATGGAACGATGTTTTTACGAACCAGATGATCAACTACTGCACTAAGGGCGTAATAAGTATCGTTTATCGAATGACCGGCTTCAATGTTACCTAAATCGGCCAAGCGGGGACTAAAACTTCCGGTGAACAAGGGGTAGAGTGCCGCCCTCACATGGTCAGGGGCCAGCTGACACGCTTCGTTGCCGGATGCCTGACGGGCTTCTTTTACACCAATAATAGCAATGTCAATTCCCTCCAGATCCGGGAAACCATTCTCCGCACTGTTCATCCGGCAGAGGTTCACCAATTGGTTTTCATTGTTTGAAGCCACTTTGGAAATTAAATCCGGATCAAGTGCCGTAAAAAACTCTGAAATTTCACTCATGGGGAGAAGAATATGAAGTTAAATGTAAACCATGTATGAAGGCCTGTTTGACCCTTTGCGTTAAATCTATTAACAGGTGGTTCTTAGAAACCTATCCTGGAACCTAAATCGGCCTGAAATCAACTTTCACAAGAGATTCCGGTGCATTAATTGGTGATTGATTGTGAAACCTCATGGTTTACTTTTAATTTAGATGCATCAATACGCTACTGGTATATTCCACAAAACACAGCAACCGGCTGTATTACATCGTTCGAACTCTTTTGTACGACGCGCTGGGGCTTGAATTCAGAATAACACAGGAAGGAGAAGAATTTGAACGCTACCAGGGTCCAAAAATCAATTACTCGTCCATTGAAACCATGGGAGGTGTGCAAATCAAACCCCATACCATACTGTACGACCATGGTATTCGCGATTACCATCTGGAGGTGTTTCAGCACAAGCGCCTTGGCCACATTTTTTTTAGAAACAGCGAAACCGGTATTCCATTCGATCTTTTTGGCGCTTCCTTCTGGCTTATTTCCCGTTACGAGGAATACCTGCCCTTTAAAGCCGATCAACACGGGCGTTTTCAGTATAGCTCAAGCCTGGCTTACCAGTACGATTTTCTTCACGTCCCGCTGGTGAACCTGTGGCTCTTTTACCTGAGGGATATTTTAAAAGAACAATTCCCAAAACTGGAATTCAGGCAAAGAAACTACAATTTTGTTTCTACCATTGATGTCGACAACGCCTACAAGTACAAATACAAGGGTTTTGTGAGAACCCTGGCCGGAGTGCTGGGCGACGGAAGTTTAAAGAAAATTAAAAACCGCTTTAAGATTATCCTGAACAAAGCCAAAGACCCGTTTGATGCCTATGATTTTCTCATCAAAGCCCACAGCGAGCGCAGAATCACCTCCCTGTTCTTTTTTCTGGTAGGGGATTACGGACCCAACGATAAAAATCACTCGGCTTCCGACTTAAGGTTTCAGTCGCTCATAAAACATGTGGCCGATTATTCCAGTGTAGGTCTTCATCCCTCCTATGGCTCCAATGCATCTCTTCGTCAGTTAAAAGTTGAACTCAGCCGCATTTCCACCATCACCCACCGTATCATCAACAGCAGCCGGCAACATTTTTCAGTACTTAAATTTCCCAAAACCTATCTCGACCTTTTGCAGGCCGGATTGGAAAACGATTACTCCATGGGCTACACCAATAAAAACGGATTCAGGGCCTCGTATTGTTATCCTTATAAATGGTACATGCTTGAAACGGAATCAGTGAGCCCCCTTGAATTACATCCGTTTTGTATCAGCGAAAACACTCTGCTGCATGAGGTCGAAGAAAATAAAACGGAATTAAAAGATTTGGCCCAGCCATACATTCAGGAAGTCAAAAAATACGGCGGGGAATTGGTCTCTATTTTTCACAACAACAATTTTAATGTGAAACTGAAAAAGTTTTACCTCGAGTTTCTTGATATGGCGAAGTAAAGCGGCTTAAAAAACGGGGTTCCCTTTCAGTAATGCCTGAACCACCGCCGTTAAGCTGCTCAATATCATTTGAACCCCGACTCCGGTAACAATAAAACCCATGACCTTCGAAAGGGAATCCAATCCCGATTTACCGGTGTATTTCATTAAGCGGGGCGCAAACTTAAACATCACATAAATGATCAGGGCCACCAGTACGATGGCCGTTATGGCTGACGCATCCTGCCATAAGGCCTTTTGCGCCTGAGTTTCACGGTTGGAATACAAGGTGATTAAGAACGACATGGCTCCGGGTCCGGCCAGCAATGGCATGGCCAAAGGAGAAAAGGAAATATCCTCCTTGTGTTCACTTTCTTCTTTGAGCTGTTCGCCCTTAAATTCCTGTTTGTGTTTTAAGTGCAGCAACTGCCAACCCGAGCGAAAAATAATAAGTCCTCCGGCCACCCGCAAAGCCTGAATGCTGATGCCAAAAAAATGTAGCAGGTAAACCCCCGAAAAATAAGCCAGTACACAAATAAACACAATGTAAACGCAGGTTTTTTTGAGGGTTTTTAGTTTGTTGGCTTCTGTGTAATCGCCGGTGAGGCTGATGTAAACCGGCAGAATACTGATGGGATTAATGAGAGAAAACAAACCAACTACGATGGAGAGAAAAACAATGGGATCAAACATGCACAAAAGTAGAGAGACTGAAATCAGATGGAATGAGTGGAACTTTATCTTAAGGTTACTAAATCCCAAGTCTCATTTTCTCTTATTTTTGCTGCCAACATCCTGAGTATGGCTTTCAACCTAAGCACTTTTATTACCCGCAGCCTGAGCGCTGTAGTTTTTGTTTTGGTATTACTGGGCAGCCTGTTTTTTTCTTACGTCTCTTTTACTTTGTTTTTTTTGCTGGTGGCTTTAATCGGGGCCGGGGAGTTTATGCAGATCTCGGAAAAACTCGGTGCTCAGCCTTACAAACGAACCGTTTATATTGTTTCAGTGCTTTTGTACTTTGCCTGGATAAACTGGTGGCAGCTAAGTGGTGAAACATTTGGATACGGTTTTACCTCCCTTAAAGCCCTCAGTTTGTTGGTTCTCCTGCCTTTTCTTTTTCTCAGTCTCGCATTGTTTGATAGATCGCAGCACCCTCTGCCCAATGCGCTGCACAGCCTGGTCGCCATTGTTTATGCCGTTGTGCCCATGTGTTTGTTGCACCAATTGGTGTTTGTTTCTCCTGTAACACAAGGCATTTCTGCTACTTACAATCCCTGGGTGTTGTTTGGTATCATACTACTGATCTGGAGCAACGATACCTTCGCTTACCTGGGCGGAAGTTTTTTTGGAAAGCGAAAATTGATTGAGCGCATTTCCCCGGGAAAAACCGTGGAAGGCACAGCCATTGGCATTGGCATTACCATTGCACTGAGTGCCCTTTTGCCAAATCTGCTTCCGGGTCAGCCTCCGGTTCACTGGATGGTTTTGGGCATAGCCGTTCCGGTTTTAGCCACTTTCGGAGATCTGATTGAAAGTTTACTGAAACGAAGCGCAGGTATTAAGGACAGCGGAAAAATTTTACCGGGGCACGGTGGTGTGCTCGACCGATTTGACAGTTTGATTCTGGTGAGTCCGGTGGTGACAGTGTTGTTCCACTTGTCACAGCTCTAAAAAATGGATTCGGTTGATGGGGATTACCACACCCTGTTTCAGAATCACCCTTTCATCAGTAACGCCCCAAACGGTTGTCTCCACATATTTCGGGGAGATGGTATCTTCAAAAAAGATTTTGATCTTTATCTGTTCCATGTTGCCCAGTGAAAGTGCCCTTTCCAGATCTCTCTGTCTTTTTTGAATTTCTGCTTGAGAATTCAACACATCTTGAACAGGGAATTTAAGACCCTCAATGTTTTCTTTTTCTATTTTCTCAAAACCTGAAGCTACCATAACAAAAGATTAATGATGCACACTACCAAATTTAATACAATACAATTAATTATCAAACTCAGGTCCCCGAGATCTTAATTTGGTCTTTTAAAATTTTGTGTAGTTCCAGGGCCCTCTGTGTCCCGATGCGGTAAACAAAACCTTCCCGGTCCGAAATTTCAATAAACTCCTCTCCGCTGGTATAAAAGCGGATAATACCCAAATTATGAAGGTTGTATACCGCCCTCCTCAAACTGTTCCTTTTATACCGGCTTTTCCTAAGGCTTTTTATCCCATGAAACTCAATTTTCACCCGTCTTGAGGTCCAAAACCCGTCAATCACCAGGTAATCTGCATACACTTTAATATGGGTGTGCAACACAAAAGTGAGCAAGCTGCTTAAAAGCAATAAACTGATGCCCAGAATAAAAAAAACCAGTCCCGAATTATCGATGGCTTTAATGGGGTAGGAGCCCAGCTTAATAAAAGAAACCTGCACCGGATTCGGGTTTTCGCTCCAATAGTAAGCGGTAAAACAAAAAATGGCCAGAAGGGTGCGAATGGCGATACTCAGGCGGTTATGGCCCAGGTATTGTTTTTCCTCAAACAGTATCTCAGTTCCGTTTTTCACTTACCAGTTTCAGAAGATTGGTTTCTCCTCCAACAATTTTATAACGTTCATCGCTTCTATAACCTATAACCCATACAATATCCCCATTTCCGTTTTGAAGCACAAGGCAGGATTCTTTTTGGAAGGTGTTCATCTTTTCACTTTTCAGAAAATCACTAAGCAACTTAAACCCTTTCATACCAAAGGGTTTGAACTTATCCCCCCGTTTGGGACTTCGGACAATCATGGGATAAACGATTTTGTTAAGATTAATAAAAAGCTCGCTGGCAGGCACCTTGTTGTATTTTTTAACCCTTTGAACATGAATGCCCGCCTTGGGTAAAAATTCACCCAGGTCGTGAATTTCAATATGGGTTGCTTCTTCAGCAGTCAGGGGACGAATGAGCAATGCCGTGCGGTCAATACTCAACTGATGGGTTTTACTGAATAAATTTTTACCCACCAGGCCTTTCTTTTCAAGGTTTTGAAGAAGGTCCATTTCCTGGGTTTCGTTAAAGCCATAAGGACTTAACAAAGCATGTAACAAACTGTGTTTTGAGGTGGATTGCAAAAGCGCATTCCTGTCCACGCTGATGATGTCTCCTGAAACTTTCACCAATTCCAGCTTTTTTAACTCGAGGTATTCGTTCAGTAATTTTCCTTCTTCCGCAAAACGCTGGGCATTGGCCAGCAGGGTGTTTTCAAGCGAGGGATTGAGTTGTTTCAGTAAGGGGATGACCTTTAAACGAATAAAATTCCTGTCGTATTTGGTTTCCCGGTTCGATTGGTCGTTTCGGTAAGCGAATTTTTCAGCTTTGGCAAATTTCAGAATTTCCTCTTTACTGAAACACAACATTGGCCGTATGATTCTGCCATTCTTTTCAGGAATGCCCTTCATGCCTTTGATTCCGGTACCTCTCACCAAATTGAGCAACATGGTTTCTATGCTGTCATTCGCGTGATGCGCGGTAAGCAGAAAATCGTAACCTTTTGTTTTTAGTATTTCCTGAAACCATTCGTACCTTAAGTTGCGCGCTGCCATTTGAGTGCTTAACTTGTGTTTTAAAGCATAAGGTTTGAGCTCGAACAATATTGAGTAAAAGGGCACGTGAAGCGATTCGGCCAGGGCTTTGCAGAAACGTTCATCGGCATGGCTGTCTTTTCCTCTTAACTGAAAATTACAATGGGCGATGCCAAAGGTAAAATCCCCTTGTTTCAGAAGGTGCGCCAATACCACAGAGTCCACACCGCCGCTCAGCGCCAGCAATAAATTGTGCCTTGAGCTGAACAATTGGTTTTGATGAACATGTTGGCTAAATCGACTCAGCATACAACAAAGTTAATCCGAATTAAACAAAAGCGAAATAGCTTCCTTTTACCGCCTCCCTCATATGAATTTCATCAGTTTTTTAAAGGAATCACGAAAGCTTGCTAAATTTGCCGCATGAGTAAAAATGTCACCATCATTGGAGCCGGTTTGGTAGGATCCCTGCTGTCCATTTTATTGTCGAAAAGAGGATACAAGGTTAATATTTATGAAAGAAGGTCGGACATGCGCAAAGAAAACATGAGCGCGGGAAAATCCATTAACCTGGCCCTGAGTGACAGAGGGTGGAGGGGATTGCAAAAAGCCGGTATTGCTGAGGACATTAAAAAAATTGCCATTCCCATGTATGGCAGGCACATTCATCATAAGGACGGCTCTACCGTATTTCAGCCGTATGGACGCGAAGACCAGGCCATTTATTCGGTGTCGAGAGGCGATATTAATAAAAAACTGATGGACCTGGCTGAACACCAAAACAAGGTGAACATCCATTTTAACATGCGTTGTCTGCATGTGGATCGTCCGAACATGAAAAGCAGTTTTGAAAACAGCGAGAATGGAAAAATTGTGCACGATGAAACCGATTTGTTGTTTGCTGCCGACGGTGCCTTTTCGGCCGGACGTTTGGCCATGCAATTGCAAAACGATCGTTTTGAATACAACCAGCATTACATCGATTGCGGTTACAAAGAGCTGATTATACCTCCGGGAGAAGGCGGAAGTTTTAAACTTGAAAAAAACGCCCTGCACATTTGGCCAAGAGGAAGTTTTATGATGATTGCACTGCCAAATCCCGACGGGAATTTTACCTGTACCTTGTTTTTACCTTTTGAAGGCGAAAAGTCATTTTTAAACCTTCAAACCAAAGAGCAGGTATCCGCCTTTTTTGCTTCTGAGTTTCCCGATGCTGTGCCGCTTATGCCTACGCTGCTAGAGGATTTTTTCAAAAACCCCACTTCCTCATTGGTTACCGTTAAATGTTTCCCATGGACCTTTGATAACAAACTGGCATTGATAGGTGATGCGGCGCATGCGATTGTTCCTTTTTACGGACAAGGCATGAATTGTGGTTTTGAAGATTGTGTGGTGCTGGATGAGTTGATTGAAAAACACAAGGAAAACTGGACCGGCATTTTCCCTGAATACCAGACCCTGCGTAAGCCGGATGGAGACGCGATTGCTGATTTGGCAATTGCCAATTTTGTTGAGATGCGCGATAAAACGGCCGATCCCAAATTTATCCTTCAGAAAAAAATTGAAGCTCGCTTTTCAGCCAAATATCCCGATAAATGGATACCCTTGTACACCATGGTAACGTATAGTCCTCATATCCGCTACAGCACTGCCTTAAAAGAGGGAGCCCGGCAGCAGGAAATTATGGACAAAATCATGGATTTACCTGGCATTGAGAATAAATGGGATTCTGAAGAAATTGAATCTAAAATTTTAACCATGTTGTAATGACGATTGTAGTGGATTACGACTTTATTATTGCCAATTCAGTAAAGCTGCTGGTGTCCACTTTACTGGGTGCGCTCATTGGCGCAGAAAGGGAATATAAAGGCAGAAACATTGGTTTTCGCACCATCATTCTGATTACTTTAGGATCAACCTTATTTACCATACTTTCTACTATTGCCGGAGATAGCGAACCCGCCAGAATTGCGGCCAACATTGTTACCGGAGTGGGTTTTTTAGGCGCAGGAGCCATTTTCAGAGAAGGCGCCACGGTGAAAGGCATGACCACCGCTTCTTTGATCTGGATCAGCGCGGCCATCGGAATGGCCTGCGGATTCGGGCAATACGAGTTTGCCTTGTTGGTAACCGGTACTGTACTTTTTGTTCTGCTCGGTTTTGCCAGTGTTCAAAAAACCATCGACCGGTACAGTCAGGAAAGGGTTTACAAAATCAGTATCTCCAAAAACCAGGAACTTCAAAAAGAAGTTGAGGAGAAGATTAAAAGCCTGAAATTGAAAGGCCATGCCATTAAATTCAACAAACTCGAGGACAAAATGCAAATCGAATACGAGGTCAGGGGCTCGGAGGCGGGTCACAAACAACTGATTCAATACTTATCAGTAGAACAATTTATTCAGCATTTTGAAGTTTAGGTTTTAGTTGTCTGATTATCAGGCAAATAATTTTATTTTTTTGTGTAACTTTGGCTCCCTAACCTCGTCTTAGGTACACGTGAATCTTCAGGATTATAACGCTTGTGTTGACAACCATTCCGATGGGGTTTACCGTTTTGTATTAAAACAAATCAGGGACAAAGAGGCGGCGCGCGACATTGTACAGGACACCTTTGAAAAGATGTGGAGGAAACTCGACAGCATTGATGCCGCGAAAGCCAAAACCTATTTGTTTACTGCCGCCTACCACACCCTGGTGGATTACACCCGCAAAAATTCACGTTACACCCGCCTCGAGCACAACGAATACAACAGCCCTTCTCACAACAACCATTATTCTGACCTTAAAAAAATTCTCGACCAGGGCCTTGAACAATTGCCTGAAATACAAAAAACAGTGCTGTTGCTGAGGGATTATGAAGGTTATGATTATGCCGAAATCGGGAAGATTACTTCGCTCAACGAAAGTCAGGTAAAGGTGTACATTTTCAGAGCCAGAACCTTTTTGAAGAACTATATAGGAAGGATGGAGGCCGTGGTATAATGAACAGCATTAACCTGAACAATTACGAGGCTTTTGTGCTTGATTACATCGAGGGTCGCTTAAACAAAGAAGAGCGTGAGGCCTTAATGCAATTTGTTTTGCTACACCCGGAGCTGAATCTTGATTTGGAAGCGGACTTACCATCCATTGAAAACGATGTTTTGGTTTTTCAGTCAAAAGAACACCTCAAACGCGAATTTTCTCCATCAGAAGAAGAGCTTCTGAACTACCTTGAAAACACCATGCCGGAAGCAGAGAAGCTCCACTTTGAACAAAAGCTGGAGAAGGATGCAGTGCTGGCTTCAGAATTAAATGCCTTCCAAAAAACCAAATTAGTAGGGGAATCTGAACTCCATTTTGAATTCAAGAACTCACTTATTAAACAAGAGGATGATCTTTATCTCAATAACCCAACGCTTCAGTATTTGGAAGGGGAATTGAATAACGAAGCGGCTTTAACCTTTGAAAAAGAATTAGCGCTGAATCCGTTATTGCGTGAGGAACTGGCACTGTACCGCAAAACCAAATTGGAGGCTGACAATTCTTTGGTGTTTGAAAATAAAGCCGCACTGAAAAAAGAAACGTTAGTTCTTCCGCTATTTAGCGCAAGGGTGGTATTTTCAGCCGCCGCGGCGATTTTATTCCTTGTGTTTTTTGGCTTTGTACTGAACTCTTTTTTGAACCCGGTGGCACTGCCACAACACAAAACCGCTGTTGCTTCAGTTTCACCAAAAACTCCAGGTCCAACAAAAGAAATTAAAAACCAAGCTGAACCTACCATTGAAATACAGTCACCAAAAATTCAAAGCGGTTTAGCCGTCCATAAAATCAACCATATCAAAAACGCAACTTCAGATTCTTTAAAGGAAACGTCGGCACAAGTTCTGGCAGAAAACAAAGCCCTTGTGGATACGCTTTCAAAACCCTTCATGAATGGTGTGAACACAGCTTCCCTGGCTCTTGAAAAAGAAAATGCTCCTTTGCCGGCCGCTGATAAAGAAAGTCTTGAAAAGTTGGAATACGCTTACCTGATCCCTTTTGAAGAAGATGAAGATGAAGATCAAGATGCCTCAGGAGAAAACAACACTAAAACCAAAAGGGGCTTCTGGAGTTTTGCCACACGCATGGCCAAAAAGGCCAATCAAATCGGGATTAAATCCATCAACGGCAGCGAAGACGGGAACAATAATTATCTCTTGTCTTTTAACTCCATGACGATCGAAAAAAAATAAATCTCCTGTAACTTTTGTTTCCTCAGTTCGTCTTACTCCCAAAATTAAATCACTAACATTTTAAACTAATTGATTATGCGTTTTAACTCTGTAGTACTTGTAAGCTTCGTTTTCCTCCTTTCAGCCTTTAAGGCCAAGGCCCAGTTTCACGAAACCCGTCCGGTTCAGGAATTTAAATCAATCGAAACACTGGGCTCTGTTTCCGTTTACTTTACACCATCCGACACAGCTTCGATGGTGGTGTATGCATCAGAAAAGGAAATTGGAAACGTGGAAACCCTTTTTAAAAATGGAAAATTAATCGTTTCCAATAAAGGGAAGTTTACAGAACCGGTAAAAATTTACCTCAAATACAAAACCCTTAACAGCGTGGATTGCGGCGGGGCAAGTTCGTTTAAAACCCTGGATACCTTAAAAACCGATTCCCTGAGTCTGAGTGCCAGCGGCTCGGCGAACATCAAGATGACGGTTGAATCTGAAAGCATTTCAAGCATTGAAAGCGGAGCCAGTCACATCAAACTCTCGGGAACTGCTCAAAACCTGAACGCTGAACTTTCAGGAGCCTCTTCACTTTCGGCCTATGATCTCAATGCCAATACTGTAAAAGTTTCCACCACTGGCGCCTCAAGTGCCAAAGTGTATTGTAATTCAAAAATGACGGCCATTGCCGGAGGCGCCAGCACCATCAAAATCAAAGGCGATGTAAAAGACATCAGCGCCGAAGCCAGTCCTTCATCGAGTATTACCCGCATCCTGGACAAGGATAGCAAAACGGCCGGTGCCGACGGAGACTCAACCGTATACAACTGGAACAAAAAGAAAATCATCATTATTGATAAGGACGATGAGGAGAACGGAAAAAACGCTGACTTCGATTTCAACAATGATTACTTCAGCGCTTATCGTCACTGGGCCGGGTTTTCCTTTGGAGTGAACGGGTTTATGGACAAAAGTTTCAGCACCGAGTTTGCGGCTCCGAACGACTACATGAACCTGAATTATGCCAAAAGTTTCAATTATCAGTTTAATTTGTTTGAAAGCCACATTCCTTTAGTTAAGCACAAATTGTTAATTGTAACAGGTTTTGGATTTGACTATCATTCCTATGAACTCGAGAACAAAGTACGCCTGAATGCCGACGCAGATTATACCAATGCTTTTGTTGATAGCTCAGGGATTTACACCTACAAGAAAAACCGTTTAAGAAACACGTATATCCAGGTGCCGCTTCTGCTTGAGTTTAATTCAAGCAATAAAACCAGCAAATGTTTTCACATGGCCGCCGGTGTAATAGGGCAGTACCAGATTCTTTCGCGCACCAGACAACTTTTAGAAAATGAAGCGTATGAATACGACATTCAACGAAAAGACCCCTACAACAGTAATCCTTTTATGTTGAAAGCCCATGTTAACCTGGGTTACCACCGCTGGACCTTTTATGGGGAATACAGTCTTACCCCGTTTTTCCAGAAAAACAAAGGGCCGGAGTTGTTTCCGTTCGCGGTAGGCCTGAGGGTGGTGCCATTCGGATAATGGTATACTTACAGAAAATTGGGGCTGCAGGCCCCTTTTTTTTGGCCTGAATTTTGCCGGAATAAGAAATTATAATTATATATTTGTAAGAGATGAAAGAAGTGTTCATGGTACATATTCAGCTTCCCGATGTGTTTTCCTTTGAATTCTATGAACTCATTCCACGTCAAAGAGAGGTTATTAATCGGTTGATGGACCGCAGGATAATCCTGAATTACTCCCTCGACATGGAACGTAAAAACGTATGGGCCGTGTTTGAAGTACAGGATGAGGCCGAACTTTTAAAAGAACTCAACTCATTTCCGATAATTGACGATGTAAAATTCGAAATCCACGAACTTGCCTTTCACAATGCGGCTCCCGTTGATTTACCGGACGTGATTTTGAACTAGTTTCCCCCGGGCCAGCCAAAATTGCCCAATACTTTTCTGATCTCTTTGCTGAACAAAACGTATATCAGGATTCCAAATCCCAACAATTCTAAAACATAGAACCAGGTAGTGTAAACCGGTTGCAAATAATACTGCAGGCTGTTGAGGAGCAAAAAAGAAAAAGGCAGGAGCAGGATTTTGTAAGCATTGTATTTATAATGAAACACCTTGGCTGCCAGCCAAATGCAAAGAAGTACCTGCACCACTTTAGTGATTAAACCGGCCAATATGGCTCCGTTCAAACCAAAATAATGCGAAGCAGGCCAGGTGAGTAAAATTTGAAGTAAAGCCGAAAACCCAAAAATTCGCAACAACACCATCACATTTCCGGTGAACAAAATGCCCGCGAGGTAAAAACTTAAAATACTCCTGAGCGCGTAGCCGCTGGCCAATACCCCGATATAGGCTTCACTTTGAAAAAAAGCGGGGTTGTTCACGAACAAACGGTATACCCAGGGGATAGCAATACAAAAAACAATGAGCTGGAGAATGTTTAGCGCCGTGAGCACATTAAAGTACCGGTTACTTTCAGGACTTGTACCTTTCAGTTCCTGTTTGGCCCAGATTTCGTATACTTTGGGATAAATCACCGCCGACAAGCTGTTTTGTATAAATTCGATACCATAAAAACACTTGAGTAAAAGGTCATATGCATTTAACTCCGTGTTTGGAATGTATGCCTGAAGTATATAACGGTCTACCTGCATGAGCACCCAGCCCGAGATAACGTAAAACACATAGGGAACACAAAACACAAACAAATCCTTCAGAAATTCCTTGTCAAAAACCCAAATGCTGTTTTGCCTGAATACTCCCAGGCCAATCAGAAAAATCACAAAGCCCGAAATCAATCGTCCATACATTGGCCCCAGAATGGAATCGGGGAATAAAAATAAACCGCCAATGGAGATGATGACTGTCACTAAAAAATTAACCACATTGCTTAGCAAAAAGGTGCCCGGCTTTTTGAGATAAATCAAACAAATACTGGCGGCTTTAAAGTAGGAATTAAAAAAACCGGTGAGCACCGAAATAAAACCCCAGGGCCAGAAGTCCATGCCCAATTCTGTTCTGTAAATAGCCGAAAAAAGCGCAGGACCAAACAGGCAGGCCAAACCCAGAACCACCAGTCCTATGAGCAGGAGTAAAATGGAAACCGTTCCTGTAAACCGTTTTTGTTCCGTCTTTTGATCAGCCAGTTTGGTGAATTTTATTCCAAAATAATTTTCTATCGAAAAGGAGAATAAAATCTGAAACAGCATTGAAATGCTGATGTAAAACAGCACCTGCGTATACAAGGCGTCGCTCAGGTAATTGGTGTAAAACGGAAGCAGCAAAATGCCCGCCACCATCGGCAATGCGCCACCGAGGGTAAACAGGAGTGAGGATTTTATAAAGGATTTGCTGATCATTACAGCCAATAATTCTCTAAATTTGCCAAATAAGCTGCAATAATCGGAACTTTAAAAGCTAAACTTATTAAAAACCCATTTTTAAATGAAAAACGAAACGCCCCTCGCTTCTAAAAAACAAGTGGAGGACTTCTATAATAATTTTAAGGAACATCAAAAAAAACTGGGCATTAACATACGGCACCGCACCATTTTAAAAAACATAAAAAAAGCGGGTCTCAGTAAGGACATGAACGTGCTGGAAATAGGTTGTGGTATCGGTACCGTCAGTCACCTCATACTTCGTAACCTCAGTGAAGGGCGCTTTGTGGGGGTTGACATCAGCTCTGAAAGTATTGCCCAGGCCAAACAGCTGAATGCACGGTTCCGCAATGCCGAATTTCTTGTAAGCGACATGAGTGATTTTAAACACGTTTTAAAATTCGATATGGTGGTGCTTCCCGATGTTTTGGAACACATTCCGGTTGAACAACACGCTCATTTGTTTTCGGTGTTAAAAGAGCACACCCATGCCGGCAGTGTAATCCTAATTAATATTCCTGAACCCAACTGTTTAAACTGGGCGCGCCAACAGCATCCTGAAAAACTGCAGATCATTGATCAGTCCCTGAGCATGCAGGATTTGCTGAACAACGTGTACCCCAGCGATTTTGAGTTGGTTTCACTGCAACCCTATGCACTACAGTATACCGATGCCGATTACGTTTCCATTGTGTTAAGACGAAAACATCCAAAAGGTCCTTACCAATTAAAAACCAAGCTCAGGTTAGGAAAAGAGAACCTCTTGAGCAAACTATAATTACCGGACCAGGCATGATCTCCGACTACTTCTTTCAAGTGTATACCAACTGCAAGGCGCTATCCCCAAGGCCTGCATTTAAAAAAGAGGAGTGCAAAGCGCATTTTAAAAACACCGTAAAGGAGATTTGCAAAACCCTTGACCTGGCTACAGAAAACCAATTGCAAAACGCCTTATTGCAGTTAAAGCCGGATAGGGCAGGGGACTTACTCAAACGGCATCCTTTTCTTGAGATTTTTTATCTTATCAATTCCATGGATGAAATAACAGCCGATGAAAGCTGTTTTGATGCCCTGGGTCGTTTTCAGCATAGTTTTTCATATCAAAAACGCCATCAGCTTGCTCCCAATCGTGTTTTACACCTTATTCATGAATCCTTTGAACGCCTGCCTTTTTTAAAAGACCATTTTTTATTATCTCCCCAACCGGCTGCTTTTTTCCTCAGCCATGATATTGATTCGCTTTACGGCTCCAACCTTCAGGATGGGCTTTGGGCCATCAAAAACCTTCGCCTTGATGTACTCTTTAAACTCTTTGCCAATGCTGTGCTTCAACGCCCACACTGGTTTAACATTGATCAAATCATGGATCTGGAATCGGAATACGATTTCCGTTCAACCTTTTATTGGCTGGTGAATCGCGGCAGGATTGACAAACGGCAAACCAATGCCGATTATTCCATTTCTTCTCCAAAAATAAAAGCAAGCTTGCAGCGTGTGGTGGAAATGGGATTTGAAAATGGCTTACACAAAAGTATTTCAGAGCAAACTTTACAAGAGGAAGTAACCTTGCTCCCGACACCGGCTTTCGGCAACCGCTACCACTATCTTAAGTTCAGATTGCCTCAGGCTTATCATGCCATTGAAACTTCGGGCTTAAAACTAGATTCCAGTTTGGGTTTTGCTGAACAATCGGGCTTCAGAAACGCCTATTCCTTCCCTTTTTCTCCCTATAACTTTGAAACCGGGGAAGCGTTTAGTTTTCTTGAAGTGCCTTTGACTGTGATGGACGGCACTTTTCAACGGTACAACAAGGTGCCGGTAGAAAAAACAGCGGAGCAGATCATCGCTTTTTTTGAAAACAACAAACAAAACGCCTTGATTTCGATTTTGTGGCACAATACCTTTTTTACAAATTACAAATACAAGGGGTACCTTCAGGAATACAAAAAAATTATGGCTTACCTGTACGAATCAAAATTGAGCTGTATGAACCAAACCGACATTTTAAACCATTATTCCTGGACGCAACAGTAAACATAAGAACAGCAAATGAATCGGATGTTAACGCCATTAACGCGTTTTACAATTCTGTTTACGGTAAACAGAGGTCCGAAAAACAATTCAATTGGGAATACAACTCAGCCCCTGCCGGAAAAGCCATTTATGTGCTGGCCGAATACAATGGGGAGATTGTGGGAACCCAGGCCGCGATTCCTTACTTTTTAATTACAGGAAGTGGAGAAAAAATTCTCAGCGCAAAATCTGAGGACACCTTGGTTTCACCATCACACCGGGGTAAACAGATCTTTGAAAAAATGTACGCGGTTTTATTTGAGGCTTGCAAAAATCAAAATATAGCCTTGATTTGGGGTTTTACTTACGCCGATAAACCATTCAAAAAACTGGGCTTTGAAATTCCATACAAGGCCTGTATGGGTATTCTGGTGAAAGATCTTCAACCGGCGGCACAGTATTTTGTTTCTCTCGCTTCTAAACGCAGCACAAAAGAACACATCGGTATTTACGCCCTCGCTCTTTTTTCCAAATGCAAAGCTATGGTTCAATTGGGTTTTCGGGGTACTGCATTGCCTTTGGTGTCAGGGCCGGTCGAACTTTCAGGAGCCGGCACCAACTATCTGCATTCGGACTCCAACTTCGGTTTAGTATTGGATGCCGCCTTCCTGGATTACCGGATTCAAAACAACCCTTACAAAGCAATTTATAATACACTTTCCTACTATCAGGATAATCAATTAAAGATTTCAATGACTTATTCTCTGTCTGAAAATAAGGTGTGTTACATCATTCACCTGTATCTTTCGCCCGACACTCATTCAGGCTTATTGAAACAGTTCATGTTATCCATTCTGAGAGTAAAAGAAATACAAGGTTCAAAAGTGATTCGCTTCTGGGGCTTTCGTCACAACCCTCAAAATCAAAAGGAAGTAAATATGTTATCGGACTGTGGATTTACCTTCATCAACAAAGGCATAAGCCTGGTTTGGAAAAATCTGGATAAGAGCTTACACCTGAACCCGTCCAGTTTTGTTTTATCCCGCATGGCCTCTCAGGGAACGGATTAGGCAGAACCTGGTTTGATAATTCTGTTAGCACAAATTAAAAAAAGATGTATCTTCGAAATAAACATTTCACCCATGAAAAAACGGTTTTTATCTCTGCTACTTGCATTTTTCACCGTGGCTGTAAGCCCTAAGCTGCAGGCACAACTTACCACTTCCATTCTACTTTCCCAGGGCGCCGGTGAAGACGCGTATTTAGCGGGCGGTTCACCGAATTCCAATTATGGTTCTCATCCCAGCATGGGGGGCAACACCTGGACCTGTCTCGGAAATCTTTGTGTATCAAGAGCCCTGTTTAAATTTGACATGAGCGGAATTCCTGCAAACGCCATTATCATGAATGCTTCTTTGCAATTGTTTGCCGATTTAAATTGGAGCCAATCTCCAACCACCGGAGGCCCAAACAACTCCGGTTTTTTGTATCGTGTTACCTCTCCCTGGTCCGAAAATACCGTAACCTGGAACAGCCAGCCTTCCATTACAGTTAGCGACCAGATCATCATTCCCGGAAGTTTGAGTAACGCGCAGAATTATACGTTAAATGTCAGCACCATGGTACAAAACATGTTTGCTTCTTCAAATTATGGATTTATGCTCAGAATGCAGGATGAAATAAACTACTACCTGTCTCTTATGTTTGCTTCTTCCGATAATGCAAACCCATCGAACATTCCTATTTTAACTGTCACGTATTTTGTTCCTTCAGTATCGGTGCTGAGCTCAAGTATTGGATGCAACGGCCTTGCAACGGCAACCGCCAATGCCACTGGTGGCTCGGGAAATTACAGCTATACCTGGAGCCCTTCCGGTCAGACCGGACAGGTAGGTACAAATTTAGTGCCGGGCACTTACACCGTTTCTGTATTTGATAACACCTTTAATGCCTCATTCAGTTACACAACGGTGATTGCGAATCCCGCTGTGAATTTTACAAGTACCGCGGCCAGTACTCCCTCTTGCGGCACTTCCAATGCAACGGTGTTTCCTTCCTCCGGTTCGGGCAATTACAGTTATTTGTGGAGTCCGGGAAACCAGATGACCGCCATAGCCAATAATTTGAGCAACGGTATTTACACGGTTAATATTATTGATTTGGGTAACGGCAATTGCAGCATCAGCAACACGGTTCAGGTGATGGTATATGCTATTCCTAACCTTAGCATCAGCCCTAACACCAGCATTTGCAGAAATCAATCCCTTACCCTGAGCGCCTCCGGTGCAAACACGTATTTGTGGAGTAACGGCAGCAGTTCCCCCAACATCACTGTTTCGCCAAATAGCACTACCACCTATTCCGTAATCGGCACTTCCAGCGCGGGTGCCTGTTCCAGCACCAAATCGGTCACTGTTACGGTTTTTCCTTGCGTGGGCCTTTCCGAGTTTTCAGCTGATAACATTCAATTGCAGCTTTATCCTAATCCCTTTCAAAAATCCATTCAGCTTGAATGCAATACCGTCATGCATAAAGTTGTTGTTGCTGACCTTTCAGGCAAGGTTGTATTTGAAACATCTGTCAATTCAAAAACGTTTGCAATTGAAACCGAATTCCCTGAAGGCGTTTACTCGCTAATGGTTTACGATGAGGACCATGTTCTTCTCGCAAACAGAAAAATCATTAAAAGCAATTGATGAACCCTTACAGTGTTAAGTAAGAAAAAAAAACTCCTGTATTTTTATACAGCTGAATCCCCTTTTGTTGAGAAGGATATTTTGATTTTTTCAAAGCAATTTGAAGTGATTCCCTTTCATTTCAATTTGTATCAAAAGAAACAAATGGCCTTCATTCTTATCCGCCAGGTCTTTTTTTTAGTTCGTCACATTCTTTTTTCGCAGGTTCTGGTTTGTCAGTTTGCAGGATTACATGCCTGGCTGCCAATCCTTTTTTCAAGGATGTTCTTCAAACATTCGATAATCGTTGCCGGAGGAACCGATTGTGTATCCTTTCCTTCCATTGGATATGGCAATTTTTCAAATCCCCGTAATGCGCGCCTCACCCGGTTCTGTTTCAGGAAGTGTTCTCTCATTCTCCCCGTACACCAAAGTCTGGTGCTTTACGATTACACCTATCAGGACAAGGATTTTCCAAAACAAGGCATCAAATACTTTATTCCGGAGCTTAAAACACCAATCCGGGTGGTGTACAATGGATATGACAGCCATTACTGGAGCAGGGGGGGAGTGGAGAAACAAAAAGCGTCCTTTTTCACTGTACTAGGTCATGTCAACTCCAGATTTACCCTGCAGTTGAAGGGCATCGACCTGTTTCTTGAAACGGCAAAAGCATTTCCCGAAGCCCATTTTACCATAGTGGGAGGAGCTGGTCTGCAATTGGAAAACCAACCACCAAATCTAAAATTGATTTCCAATATTTGGGGGACCGACCTGGTGAAAGTGTTTGCGCAACAGCAATTTTATGTTCAGTTATCCATGTCAGAAGGTTTTCCCAATGCGCTTTCTGAAGCTATGCTTTGCGAATGTGTGCCTGTTGTATCCAAGGTGGGAGGCATGCCCGACATTGTGGGGGAGTGTGGTTATATCCTGAAAATTAAAAATAAGGAACTCCTTTTTGAATTGATCAACACGGCGCTTAAAGATGAAAAGCTGCACCAAAAAGGCATCTGCAGCAGAGAAAGGGTATCAGAGCTTTATAAGTTTGAAAACCGCGAGAGAGGAATAGAGAAGGCTATAAATGAATTACTGGAAGGGAAACTTTAATTTTCGTCTTCATCCTCATTGAACTGAAAATCCCCGTCACTGTCTTCTTCACCTTCCATTTCGCTGTCTTCATCCTCTCCTTCTTCCCCTTCAAGTGCTTTCAAATCATCTTCTTCAACACCTTCTTCATCGCCAATTTCCTTAAAAATTTCTTCATCCTTCACATCAGGATCGTCGAGCAGCGAAGCCAAAACCAAATCAGGACTCAACTCCTCTTTGGCCATATTGATTTGTTTGTATTGTTTCGGTGCATTGCCGTTACTTCGCACAATAGAGGGATATGCCGCTTTAGGATTTTCTTCCACAATCTTAATCATTTCGATTAAAAACGTCCATTGCACCTCAGGATCAAAAACGTAAACAAAACGCTGGTGGGGTTGCTCCACATGTTTGGCCACCTTGGTGCCCGACATGAGTTTTTTGGGTTCCACCTTTTTGCGGATTTCTTCCTCATCAAGCGGAAGATCTTCTTTTCTCAGGGTAATTTCCTGGCCCTTTCTCCAATAATCATCGCTCACAAAAAAAGAAGCGGCGTGTTTGGCATCAAATTTAAAAGCCTGCTGGATGATGGTGTGGAGATCTTCGAAGGAATGCGCCGCTTTAATGTCGATATCCCTGAAGATATCTTCATTGTCTTCCCAACACACTTTAAACCGATAGACCGACATGGTAATTTATTTTTTGGTTTTATAGATCTCCGACTTCATTAAGCCCAGTTTATTGAAAAAATGAGTAAAAGAAACCCCCAATACACCCAAACCGTATTTCATGCTTCTTCTGAAATTAATGGAACTGGCTTCAGGGAAATATTTGGTAGGGCAGGTCACTTCAGCAATATCAAAACCTGCGTAAAAAATTTGCGAAATCATTTGATTGTCGAATACAAAATCATCAGAGTTGGCCTGATAATTGATTTTTTCAAGAACCTCGCGCGAAAAAGCCCGGTAACCCGTATGGTATTCCGATAATTTTTGATTGATTAAAATATTCTGAGAAAGCGTGAGAAAACGGTTGAAAATGTATTTGTACATGGGCATACCTCCCTTTAAGGCGCCTTTGCCCAGAATGCGGGAACCAAAAGCCACAGGGTAAAGTTCATTCGCGATAAGATAGCTCAAGCTTTGAATCAGCTTTGGTGTGTATTGGTAATCGGGATGAAGCATGATAACGATATCACCGTTTAATTTTAAAGCCGTATCGTAACATGTTTTTTGATTTCCGCCGTATCCTTTGTTTTTTTCGTGAGAGATAACGTGTTTAATGCCTATGCTTTTTGCTACTTCTACGGTGTTGTCCTTACTGGCATCATCCACCAACACCACTTCGTCAACGATATCAAAAGGGATTTCGTCGTAGGTTTTTTTTAGCGTCAGTGATGCGTTGTACGCCGGTAACACACATATTATTTTCTTTCCTTGGATCATATGTGAACAAAAATAACAAAGTTTGCTTAAATCTTAAATTAAAATATGGCAATTAGCCGTATTTTTAACCATTCAACCGTGATCCTCAAAAGGCTACATAACCTCTTAATCCGTTCCTTTCTTCCGCCTTTTTTTATCACCCTTTTCACCAGCGTATTTTTGTTTTTTCTCGTTCAGATCGTCATTACCTATCTGGATGATTTGATTGGTAAAGGGTTACGGAGTATGGACCTGATAAAACTCTTTACCTATGCCTGGATTGCCATCATACCCCAGTGCATACCCCTTGCGGTTTTGCTGGCCTCCATCATGTGTTTTGGTCAGCTGGCCGAAAATTATGAACTGGCTGCCATGAAATCTTCCGGACTTTCCCTGTTCAAAATCATGAGGCCTTTGATTGTGCTCATATTGATTCTGGCCGGTTTAACCTTTCTGTTCAATAATTTTGTGCTGCCCTATGTGCATCTTAAGTCCACAACCTTACTTTACGACATACGACAGAAAAAGCCAACGGTGAACATCAAAGAAGGGGTGTTTTACAACGGTATTGAAAATTTTAGCTTGAGGGTGGGAAAAAAATCAGCAAATAAGGATTCTCTTAAAGACATTTACATTTACAACCACACCGCCCGCATGGGCAATACCACTCAACTGTACGCCAATTCGGGCAGAATCACCATCACCTCTGATACTTCTGAAATGATTTTGTTATTGCGCGACGGCAATCGCTACGAAGAAACCAATGATCCCTATGGCAACAGGGTTGGTAAAACACTCACCCAGCTCAATTTCAAAAACCTGCAGGTGAACATTCCGCTCGAAGATTTTAAACTCAAACACACCAACGAGGAATTGTTCAAAGGGAATGAAGAAATGCTGAACATCTGGCAACTTGATTCGGTTGCCGATTCAACCGCACGTATTATTCACCGCAGGGTAAGCGGACTTCAACAACAAGCCGCCACGTATTTTTATTCGCGCACTTCTGCAGCCATGTCCAATACCAATTCCACACATCCTTTGGTGAAGGTGCAGGATTTTTGCAAGACACTCAGCCCGGAGCAATACAACTCCCTGCTTCAAAACGCGCTAAATACCTCACGGATAGCCCTGGGGAATATCGACAGCTCAGAACATGGCATTGTGAATGAGCAGGACAATGTGCTTCGCTATGAAATCGAATGGCATAAAAAAATGGTAGTGAGTTTTGCCTGTATAGTGTTGTTTTTTATTGGGGCCCCCCTTGGCGCTATCATTCGGAAAGGTGGACTGGGTTTACCGGTTGTAAGCTCAGTGATATTTTTTTTGGCCTATTACATTCTAACAGAATTATTTTTGAATTTAGCCATTGAAGGGCGTATGCAGCCCTGGAAAGCGCTCTGGAGTCCACCACTGATCTTTCTTCCCTTAAGTGCCTTTCTTACTTACAAAGCGGCCAGAGATTCGGTGATGTTTGATCTAACCATTTATACGGAGTGGTTGAAAACACGATTTAAACGCAAAACTCTTGCTTAGCATTCTTCAAATATGCAATAAAGCGCCTTACCCGGCGAACGATGGCAGCAGCATTGCCATTTATAACATGGCAAGAGGGTTTCTTGCCAATAATGTTCAATTGCACCTGCTATGCATCAATACCAAAAAGCACTTTAAACCCGATGAAGCGGTGCCAACGGATTTCCGGAAACAATCCCATTACCGTTCGGTATACAGGAACACCAACACCAGCATCATGGGGGCTTTGCTGAATTTGTTCAGTACCCGGTCGTATTTCGTTTCCCGTTTCAAATTCAACTCCTTTGAACACGAATTAACCGAGACGCTTAAAAAAAAGAAGTTCGATATCATTCAACTCGAAGGCGTTTTTATGGGCGTGTATCTACCCCTCATCCGAAAATACAGCGAGGCAAAAGTCGTGTTGAGGGCACATAACATTGAACATTACATCTGGAACCGCCACGCCCTGGTAGAAAAAAATCTCCTAAAAAGGATGTATTTCAATTTGCAGAACAAACGTTTGAAACGATTCGAACTGTCTGTTTTTAAATCCTGCGACGCCATTGTTACCATCACCAAAACCGATGAAGCTGAACTTCATAAACTGGGTTGTTTTAAACCCAGTACCACCTGCATTACAGGTGTAGATATTGATATCTACCGCCAGGCAACACAGGTTCAGCCAAAACCAAAAACCGTATTTTATTTTGGTTCCATGGATTGGTTACCCAACAGCGAAGCCGTGCTTTGGTTTTTAAACCATTGCTGGGAAAAAATACACAAAGCGGTACCCGATGCCCGATTTGTGGTTGCCGGCAGAGGTATGCCACCCTCGTTTCATAAACTCATTGCCCCCAATTTACTTTTGGTAGAAAATGTACCCGATGCTGCCGCCTTTTACAAACAACACGAAGTAATGGTGGTTCCGCTTTGGTCGGGCAGTGGCATACGAATTAAAATCATTGAAGGCATGGCCTATGGAAAAGCGATTGTGAGCACATCCATAGGCGCTGAGGGAATTGGCTGTACCCACCAAAAAAATATTTTAATAGCCGATAATGCCGAAGATTTTTCAAAAGCTGTGATTGATGTTTTGAAAAAACCGGTTCTGCGTATGAATCTGGAGGCTCAGGCTTTGAGCTTCGCCGAACAGGAATTCGATAATACAAAAGTGGTTTCCGCACTCACTCAATTTTATACTCACTTGTTGAATGCTTAGTGTTCTGGAGTTCATATTCTGGTTGTGCATAGCCCTGATTGTACACACCTATGTGGTTTACCCTATGCTTATGTTGCTTGTTTTTCGTCAGGAGGGAGTAAAACTGGAGGAATACGAAAGAGAAGAAGAATTGCCGGAACTGTCGGTGCTGATTGCCGCCTACAACGAAGAAAAAGTGATTGTGCAAAAAATCCATTCGGTTTTCAATTCCGTTTACCCCAGTTCTAAAATACACATCGTTGTTGGATCGGATGCTTCAACCGATGCTACCGACCGCCTGGTGGACGAACTGCGCGGACGTTACCCCAACCTGCAGCTGGTGCGTTTCCCTGGAAGAGTAGGGAAGATCGGCATCATGAATCGCCTGGTGCAAGAGCATGGAAAGGGCATTTTAGTGCTTACCGATGCCAACGTGATGTTTAAACACCAAACACTTTACCAATTGGTAAAATGGTTTAAAGATGAGCGGGTGGGCCTGGTGGCTGCTAATATCATTAAGGAGTCCAAGAACAACGAAGGCATCAGCTTTCAGGAAAAAAAATACCTCAGCTTTGAAAACCTTATCAAATCAGCTGAAAGCAAGGCCTTCCAGCTCATCATGGGTGCCGAAGGAGGTTGTTATGCACTTAGGAAGGACCTCTTTGTGCCGGTTCCTGCTCATTTTATAGTGGATGATTTTTTTATTACTCTCAAGGTTCTGAACAGCCATAAATTTGCCATGTTTAGTCCAACCGCCGAATGCACTGAGGACGTGAACAGTGATGCTGCCGGTGAATACCGCCGCAAGGTGCGCATCTCATCCGGTAATTTTCAAAACCTTTTTCATTTCAGAAATAACCTTTGGCCCATATGGAAAGCCAAAACCTTTGTGTTTTGGTCGCACAAGGTACTGCGCTGGCTCACGCCTTTTTTGATTCTCATTGCCGCAGTGGCTTCGTATTTTCTTTCCTTACATTCTCTGTTTTTTATGGTCCTGTTTGGCCTTCAGATGCTCGGTCTCCTGCTTCCATGGCTCGATAAGCTGCTTGAATTTAAAAACCCGGTATTGAAATTTGCCAGCCATTTTTACCTCATGAATATGGCCCTGCTTCAGGGTTTCTTCAATTATGTCAGGGGTATTAAAAGCAGTGTCTGGCAACCGGTTGAAAGAAATGTATAGAGTCCTCAAGCATATTCTCCCTGGCCTTGTTGTATGGCTGTTCTCAAACGCATCTCTTTTTGCGCAAAAAACAACAGACAACTCCAAAAAGCCGGCTCTTATTCGAATTAAGCAGGCCGAAAGTTTGAGTTACGATGAATTTAAAACCAATGCCCGCATTTTAAGGGGAAATGTTATTTGTGAGCATGAAGGGGCTTTGCTTTATTGCGATACGGCTTATATCTACGAAAAAGAAAACCGCATGCAAGCCAGCGGGCACATCCTCATCACGCAAGGCGACAGCATACGGGTTACCGCCGACAGACTGCTTTACGATGGCAAAAACAAAATGGCCACACTTCAAAACAATGTCAAATGCGTTGAAAAAGACATGGTACTCACTACACCTTCCATGTATTTTGATCTTGGGCGTTCGGTTGCCTCCTATTACAGTGGTGGAACCATCGTTAACCAAAAAAACACCCTTACCAGTCAGCATGGGCATTATTATTCAGCCAGTAAAGAAGCCTGTTTTAATCTGGATGTAAAACTGACGAATCCTGATTATACCATGAACAGCGATACCCTAAAGTACCGCATCAGCAACAAAACGGTGTATTTTCTGGGTCCAAGCATTATTCTTGCCAAAAGCGACTATATCTATTGCGAAAATGGATGGTACGATACCAATAAGGAAATTTCTCGGTTCAGTAAAAACGCCGTGCTGGTGACCTCTCAACAAAAATTACGGGGCGACAGTTTGGTGTACGACCGTTTAAACAAAACAGGAAAAGCATTCCAGAATGTGACCATGATTGATACGGCGGAGAAATCCATCCTGTTTGGGGATCTGGCTGAATACCGCGAAAAGAGCCATGAGGCCTGGGTCAGTGGAAAAGCCATCTATGCGCGTATCCTGGAGAAAGACACCTTGTTTTTAGCAGCTGAAAGACTTTATCAGAAAGACCTTGACAGCGTGAACAACCTGGTACTGGCCTATCGCCACGTTCGTTTGCTGCACAGTCAAATTCAGGCCAAAGCCGATTCAGCCGCTTATACCACCACGGATTCGCTTCTGCACTTTTTTTACGCTCCGGTGTTATGGAGTAAATTCGCACAGGCCAGCGCCAAAAGCATGAACGCCACTGTAGGCAAAAAGTCGGTTCTGGGTTTTCGGCTCGAGGGCCAGGCCTTGCTATTACAACAGGTGGATTCTATGAGAACAGATAAATACAATCAACTGTCGGGAAAAACCATTACCGGAGTGCTAAGCCAGGATACCATTCGAAAAGTCACGGTAAATGGAAACGTGGAGGTGTTGTATTTTCCAAAGAATAACAACAAATACATGGGCCTTAACAACACCAATTGCAATGAAGCGGTGCTTTGGTTCAAAAACAACGAGGTGGAACGGGTAAGCTTGAAACCCAGAACAGCCGGCAGCCTTAAACCCTTAAAAGAAATTGACGTTCCAAACGCCAGATTGAAAGGCTTTAACTGGCAATACAATAACAGGCCCAAAACCAAGGCCGATCTGCACGAACTACATTAAATGAATGGGAGTTTAATCCTGTACAAAAAGCGCTTTCAATTCTGAAGCCTCTTCCGGTTTCATGCGACCCGCAAGAATAAGCGACAACTGCCTTCTTCTCAAAGCACTTTCAAAACGTTTTTTTTCCAGATCGGTTTCTGGGGCTAATGGAGGAACGGGCAGGGGAGCACCATTTTGATCAATGGCAACAAAGGTAAGGATGGCCTCGTTGCATTTTGTTTTTTCACCGGTCACAGTATTTTCCACAAGCACATCCACATATATCTCCATACTGGTGGAAAAAGCACGGCTTACTTTGGCTTCGAGGGTTACCACCGAATTTTGTTTAATGGGGTTGTCGAACGATACGTGATTAATAGCCGCTGTAACCACAACGCGTCCGCAATGCCTCTGGGCCGCAATGGCGGCTGTAATATCCACCCACTGCATAAGTTTACCTCCGAATAAATTGCCCACATGATTGGTGTCGTTGGGAAGTACTACTTCGGTGTTAATGGTGAGTGATTGTGATGGGGATTTGGCTTGCATGAAGGTCATACGTACGATTAGGAGAACTGGGAAATTTTTGGTTCTAAAACTCAGGCGAAATTACTCATTATTACTTACTTTTAAAGCATGGAATACAATTATGTAAAAGCCCTGCACATCATCTTTGTGGTAAGTTGGTTCTCCGCTTTGTTTTATATCGTTCGTTTGTTCATCTATGCCCGGGAAGCCCAGGACAAAGTGCCCGAGGCCCGTTCGGTGTTAACGGTGCAATTGCTGCTCATGCAAAAAAGGTTATGGTATTTTATCGGCTGGCCGGCCATGATTTTGAGTTTGATGTTTGGTTTGTGGATGCTTGTTCTTCATCCCGCATTACTGGCCTTGCCCTGGATGTGGTTAAAACTCATCGCTGTGGCTTTGCTTTTGCTCTACCACATGGAGTGCCAGCGTATACTGCGCCAGCAAAAACAAGGGATTTACAAACTTTCCTCCTTCAGGCTCCGGCTTTTTAACGAGCTGGCTACTTTATTTTTAGTGAGCATTGTATTTTTAGTGGTGCTTAAATCCACTTCCGGTTTTATCTGGGGTACACTGGGACTCTTTGTTTTTGCAGCGGTGTTAATGAGCGCAGTAGTGCTCATCAGAAAAAGAAATAAAAATGAAGCACTTGCTAAAACGGAGGCCTCCTCTTCAAACAACAGTTCTCAGGAAGAGAACAAGCCGGCAAGTTAAGGCAGTTGTTTGATCCAGGCGTGAGGAAAAAGTGTTTTGATTGAATTCAGTTCTGATTTGGCCGCTTCTTTGCTTGCGTAACCTTCGAGTGCCACAACATACATATCCTTAGCTTCGAGTTTGCTGATTTCAACAGGATATTCTTTTTCTTTTAGTTCTTTTGCAAACTTTCTGGCATTGGCCTTCACCGAAAAACACCCAAACACAATACGGTAATTTCCCGATTCCCTGGCAGATCTTAAGCTATTGCTTTTTGTTCCCTTAATTACACTGCTTTGGCTGGCTGAAGAAGAAACAACAAATCGAAGGTCCTCTTCAAGGGTTAAAATGGCTTCGTTTTCAGAGGTGCTGATTAGCAAAGCCGGTTTGGTTTTTTCTCCTGAAAGTTCAAGCTTTGGATAGTCCAGGGGTTTGTATTCCGCTTTTGCTGAGGTGTTAAAAAAAGCGGCTTTCAAAGGGCCCTGAACCCCAACAGAGGTTATTACAAAACTGAGAACCACAATCAAAAAGACACCAAGAGAAGCATAGGCCAGGCCCTTATTGGCATTCCTTTTAACCCTTTCTGATGCATGGCTGGCAGGCGCTTCAGCAGGTTTGGGCGCAGACCGGTCGATAAAAACAGTTTGTTTAGGTTCTGAGCGACCGGTGTTTTCCGTTTCCAGCTCTTTTAGATGAACCGGACCCAATCCAAAACTATCCGATAAAAAATTGACATCGGTTCTGGGTTCAAAACAAAAATTATTTTCGAAATCGAGATAAAAAAAGCCCAGACGCTCGATACTTAACCTGCGTTTGGTATTGAGTATACTGTTGCAATAGTCGGCAAATTCCTCAAGATGGGTCAGGGCAGTGGTATGATCGCAGCTCAATTCCTGCTGCAGCCAGCTCAGCAATATCCCATCGTTTTGACGAAGTTGTTTATTGAATCCCAGCTTTTTAGAAGGTGGAAGTAAGGTAGTGCCGGAGCCTGAAAAAACAGAGGCCTGGGATTTTAACACAAATCCACCAAAACCGGGTACTACCAGATAATCCTGCTTGTACAGCAATTCCAAAATGCCCCGAATGATGTGTTCCTGAATATTCATTCCCAATCGCAAATATAACGTTGTTGAGCGTTCTGCAACTGCCGGACTGTTAACAATGGTCTTTGATTTTATTAACTGTCTAAAAATTAAGGCACATATTTTTCTGTTGGACAGATTGTAGTATTTTTACGGATTGATGATTCCTCTCTTGCTCCGTTTAGTTCTATGCATAGCAGCGCTTGCGCTCCCATTTACGGCTTTGCAACCCAAACAGGATCTTAGCTGTGAGGAAGTGCTTGAAAAAAGTTTTAAGGCCATACACGATGTAAAAAGTCTGAAATACCACCTCAAGATTATTGAGCGCGGGAAAAAAGGCTTTAACTATTATGAAAGCGCCGTAAAGTTCAACAAAAACCCCAGGCAGATTTATCTCTACATTAAGGGAATAGAAGTGTTATTCCTGGAAGGAAAAAACAACAACAAAGCCCTTGTCAATCCCGGTGGTTTTCCATACATCACCCTGAATCTGGATCCCATGGGCGATTTAATGCGCCAGGATCAGCACCATACCCTGAACGAAATGGGTTACGATTATTTCTCTACAGTTATTCAGCACACTTTGAAAAAAGTTGACCGTTCACACTTTGATGATTACTTTAAGTTATTGGGTGAGGAAAAGATCAATAACCGCCAGTGCTACAAAATCATCATCAACAATAAGGATTTCTCCTATAAAGATTATACCGTTCAGGCGGGCGAAAGCATAACCTCCATTGCCCGTAAGTTTTTTGTTTCCGAATACATGATTCTCGAAAAAAACCCAAAATTCAAAGATTATTTCGATCCGCTTAAAAAAGGCCAGGTGATTAAGGTCCCCAATTCTTACTGCAGATCGGTTTTGCTTTACATCGATAAATTTTATTTTGTGCCGGTAAGCGTAAAAGTGATTGACGACAAGGGTTTGTTTGAAGAATACAATTACCATTTCCTACAGGTGAACCCAAAATTTGAGGAAGGGGAATTCACCCGCACCTACAAGGATTACAAATTTTAACCCAAGGCTTCCTTCCATCCCCATAAACTTTGCGCTTTTTTCAATACCTTTAAGAGATGAGAAAGAACGGGATTCTAGCATTATTTTTAGCCCTTGGACTTTTTTCCTGCAAAGAAGACGTTCCGGAACCGGCTGCAATCAAAGGTCTCGAGTATTTTCCCCTCACCATTGGGCGGTTTGTAGAATATGAGGCCGACAGCACCGTTTACACCGAGGTTCCGAAAGACACACTGAATTTCAAATACCGCATCAAAGAAAAACTAGTCGAAGAGTTTATTGACAATCAGGGTCTTAAAGCATACCGTCTTGAGCGTTACATCAAATGGTTTAATCCGCTCGTACCTTACGACAGCATGAACTGGCAGATAAAAGAAGCCTGGCTGGTGAAAGCAAACAATGCAAGGGTTCAGGTCCAGGAAAACAACAATTTATACACCAAACTCATCTTTCCAACGCTTGAAAATGCTTCCTGGGATGGCAATGCCTATAACTCGCTTGGAAAATCCACCTATGCCTATGAATACATTGACAGAGCCGAAAACATCAACGGTCTTTCCCTCAACAGAGTATTGAAGGTGAAGCAAAAAACCGATACCTCCAATCTCATTATCAATCAGCTGGAGTATGAACAATTTGGGGCTGATATTGGTTTAGTATTCAGACAATACACCAATATTGAATCAAACAACATTGTGCCCAATGTGCCCGTTAAAAACAGAATCGAAAAGGGAGTCACCTATACACTCAGAATTATTAAATATGGAACTGAATAAACACTTTTTTAAAACTGCAGCTCTGGTTGTATTATTGCTGCTGTCAGATACCCTGCCGGCACAATCCGCAAAAAAATACTGGGTGCGTTTTACCAATAAAACAGGTACACCTTATACCATCAACAACCCTTCGGCTTTCCTGAGCCAGAAATCTGTTAACCGGAGAGTGGCTTATAATATTCCTGTTGTAGATAGTGATCTTCCGGTTACTCCTTCCTACATTACTCAGGTGGCCGGTTTTCCGGGGGTAAAAGTGCTTTTTGCTTCCAAATGGTTGAATGGAGTGGTATTAAGCACCACCAACATGAATAGTTTAAACGCCATCAAAGCTCTGCCTTTTGTGAACGATACCTTTCAGGTGAATAAATTCAAAGTCAATTTCACCGAACCTCCGCTTCATGTATCCACAGCTAAAACACTGAACAACAACGAAAAAACCAGCTCTGGAGGATATAATTATGGAAATTCTTACTGGCAAAACAAACAAATCAATGTCGATTGCCTGCACAGCCAGGGGTTTAGAGGAACAGGCATTACCATTGCCGTAATGGATGCGGGTTTTTTTGGTGTGAATTCTTATACATTTTTTGATAGCATTCGTGGACGGGGAAAAATACTGGGAACCCGAAATTTTGTGAGCGGAGGAACCGATGTGTATAACAACAGCACCCACGGCACCATGGTTATGTCCTGCATGGCAGCCATACTTCCCGGAGTGTTGATTGGCTCAGCCCCGGATGCCGAATACTGGTTGTTCAGCACAGAAGAGGGGGGATCTGAAACCATTTCAGAAGAATACAACTGGATACGTGCCGCTGAATTTGCCGACAGTGTTGGTGCCCACATTCTTACCACCTCCCTGGGTTACACCACCTTTGATAAATCCAACCAAAATCACAGTTATTCCACATTAAACGGAAAAACCGCGCCCATGAGCATTGCCGCCAATTTAGCCGCCCGAAAAGGCATGTTTGTGGTGAACTCCGCGGGTAACGAAGGCGCCTCCTTGTGGCAATACATTTCGGTTGCTGCCGATGCCGACAGTGTTTGTGCTGTGGGCGCGGTAGATAGTTTGGGCACTTACGCTTCGTTCAGCGGCAAAGGCCCAACCTTTGACGGACGCACCAAACCCGATCTGGTAGCACGTGGAGTAGGGGCCTGGGTGTGTTTTAACGATACCATTCCTTTTCCGGCTAATGGTACCTCCTTTTCCGCACCTGTTTTGGCCGGTGCAGTAGCCTGTTTCTGGCAGGCCCACAAATCGTTCAGTAACATTAAAATTCTGGATACATTGCGCAAAACAGCTTCCAATGCCAATAATCCCGATAATTTTATTGGTTGGGGGCTGCCCAACATGTGTGCTTTTCCTGTGGGTATAAAAGAAGAACAACAATTAGCGAATGCCATCGCCATAGTGCCTAACCCTTTTCAAAACAGGTTCAGCATTCAGGTCAGGGAGACTCAGCTAAACATTTCTGAAGTGACCATACTGGATGCTAAAGGGGCAGTGGTATACTGCAAAAAGGTCAATATGAAAGAGGACCTGGACATCGAACTTCCCGAATTATCAGGGGGTTTTTACATTCTCCAACTTACTACTTCAAGTGGAATTTTAAGTAAAAAATTACTGGCTCAACCATGAGGCAGACCTTCGGAAAACTTCTCACGAATAAACTCGTTCTGGTAGCAGCGCTTGGGTATTTTGTCGATATATATGACCTGGTGTTGTTTGGTATGGAACGCGTGGCAAGTTTGCAGGATATACTAGCCGCAAGCTTTCCAGATAAAGCCCTGCGCGATAAGCAGGTGGCCTCCATCGGCTCGCAATTGCTGAGCATTCAAATGATAGGCATGTTGGTTGGGGGCATTTTTTGGGGTGTGCTCGGCGACAAAAAAGGAAGATTATCTGTTTTATTCGGCAGTATTGTGGTGTATTCTCTGGCCAATATCGCCAATGGTTTTATTGTCGATACCACCTGGTACGCCATATTGCGTTTTGTTTCCGGATTTGGTTTAGCAGGAGAATTGGGGGCAGGCATTACTCTGGTGAGTGAAACCATGAAAAAAGAGGAGAGGGGAATTGGCACTATGGTGGTGGCTTCTGTTGGCCTTTTTGGAGCCGTTGTAGCCGGCTTTACTACCATCATGCTGAACAACTGGAGAATAAGTTATTTTATTGGTGGTGGCATGGGACTTTTGCTTTTGTTCATGCGCATTGGGGTTTTTGAAAGCGGTATGTTCGCCGGACTTAAAGAAAAACATCAAGTGAAACGGGGTAACTTTTTTTACCTCTTTTCGCATCCAAAACTGCTCATGAAATACCTGAACATTATCCTTATTGCAGTTCCGGTATGGTACGTGATGTATTTTCTGGTACAGTTTGCTCCAGAAATGAGCCGGGCTTTGGGTCTTGTAAACGGACCCCGGGAAGGGAAAATTCCCATTATGGTGGCTTACATAGGCATCACCATCGGAGACGTAACCAGCGGTTTACTGAGTCAGGTACTCAAATCCAGAAAAAAAGTCCTTTATCTGTTCATCAGTTTAACCTTGTTGTTAAGCATAGCCTATTATCTTTTTGCTGCGCATTCAGTGCTGGTGTTCTACAGCATCATTTTTATGATAGGATTTGCAACAGGCTATTGGGCGGTTTTTATGAGCAGCGCTTCTGAATTATTCGGCACCAATATACGCGCCACAGTAACCACAACAGCTCCAAATTTTGTGAGGGGTTCCGTTACCCTAATGAGTTTGGCCCATGCACAACTAAATCCCGACCTGGGTTGGGTGAATGCTTCAATTTTAATAGGCCTTGTTGTATTTGCCCTGGCTTACTTTGCTTGTTATCAACTTGAAGAAACCTTTCATAAAGACCTGAATTACACCGAGTCATGAGCAAAAAAACCCTTGTTTTAGGTGCTTCCGTGAATCCACAACGGTACAGCAATATGGCTACACTCAGCCTTTTAAACCACGGTCATCCGGTAGTGTTAATAGGACAAAAAGCCGGTGAAATAAAAGGTGAGCCAATTTTGGTTAGTCCCCCTGAATTGCGGGATATCGATACCGTAACGCTTTATCTGAACCCGAACAACCAAAAACCCTGGTACAATTATATCCTGAGTCTCAGGCCAAAACGTATTATTTTTAATCCGGGAACTGAAAATCCAGAACTTTTTGAGCAGGCCACTCGTATAGGTACCGAGTGCACCGAAGCCTGCACTCTGGTTCTTCTGAGCATTGGCGCTTATTAATGTGAATTACACCTTTAAATACTTTAGCGAACTTAGTGGAATTGAGCTCTATAACATCTATTTTTTAAGATGTTTGGTGTTTGTGGTTGAGCAAAATTGCCCCTATCAGGAGGTGGATAAAAACGACCTTTTAGCACTTCACGTTTTACAGATGGATGAGAAACAACTCATCGCTTACGCACGAATTCTGCCACCTGATGCAATACATCCATTTCCAAGAATCGGCAGGGTAGTGGTTCATCCTGATTTCAGAGGTAAAAAACGTGGTCAGGCCCTTATGAAAACTTCCATTGAGAAAAGCACTCAGCTTTTTCCCGGTCTTGATATCTGCATCTCGGCTCAAAGCCATTTAAAAACCTTCTATTCTGAACTTGGTTTTGTTGCCGAGGGTGCTGAGTACCTTGAAGACAACATACCTCACATTGCCATGCGATGGTTCAGTACTTCAACTCAAATTGCGTAACATACAGTGAACAAACCAATTAAAATAGCTTTGATTTTTTTATTCGCTGTGGTTTGTTTCCCCTATTTTTTACTGGCTCAAAAAAAGAAACAAAAAAATCCATCCCAAAAAACCGAAGAAAAACGGTATTTGCAGGAAGAAGTACTGGACAGTTTAGGAGAAATTTCGATTTACAATCGTTTGATTCCTTCCTTAAATGGAGATTCGATAAGGTTTTTTGCTAACGGAGAAAAACTTCAGGGTTGGAAAGAAGATTATTACAAGAGTGGCAAGGTGTTACACAAAGGGTTCTACAAGGATGGACAACTTGAACTGTTCAAAAACTATTGGGAAAATGGGAAAATGGAAAGGGTGATGGCTGTTATCGATTCCAGTCATACGAACCTTGAAGTGTATTATGAAAGCGGCAACCAGCGACGTCAGATTATTTATTACAAGGGAAAAATAAAACGTTATTCTTCATTTTATCCGAACAACCTTTTAAACCATACTGAGGAATACGATGAGGAAACCGGTTTGCTTCTCAAGAAAAAAACCTGGTTTGCAAACGGACAAATAGAATCGGAACTTGTGCTTCAGGATCAAAAAACTAAAAAATACAAACTCAACTCGTATCACAGTAACGGTAAACTATCCGAAAGTGGTACTCAATATCCTTCGAAAAAAGGAGAGGGGTTTGTGAGAAGCGGCACCTGGACCATACAGGATTCTACCGGTAAAAAGAAAACCAAAACATTTACTCCGGCTAAGTAAGCAGCCAATTCACTTCTGCCTGACCGGTCGTTTTCAAATAAGCATTGGCCTGAGAAAAGTGTTTACTTCCAAAAAAAGCGCCACGCGCAAGAGGAGATGGATGTGCTGCTTTGAGTATCAAATGTTTGGAGCTGTCAATTAAAGTTTCTTTTGAAATAGCATAATTTCCCCAGAGCATAAACACCAGGTGTTGTTTTCGTTCACTAATGGTTTTGATAACCGCATCGGTGAATTGTAACCAGCCTGAATCGCGATGCGAACCTGGTTGAGAATCTTCCACTGTTAACACTGTATTCAGCAACAGCACCCCTTGTTTGGCCCAGGCCTCAAGATTGCCGGAAGCAGGGGAACGAAAACCTGCAATATCCTGTTCAAGCTCTTTAAAAATGTTTTTTAAACTTGGGGGAATGCGTATACCATCGCTCACCGAAAAACTTAAACCATTGGCTTGCCCGGCCTGGTGATACGGATCCTGACCAATAATCACAACTTTCAGGGCTGAGGGTAAACATAGATTAAAGGCACTGAACACAAGTTGTTTAGGGGGATAGACCGCTTTGCTTTTGTAGGCGCTGTTCACAAAATCCGAAAGGCCTTTGAAATAATCCTTGTTAAATTCCTGATTCAGCAATTCGTTCCAGTCGGAGTGCAAAGATTTTATAGCCATAAGAAAAGTAAAGAGATGAACCCGGACTTGTGAATAAAAATTGTTTTGCAAATAAAAGGAATTCCCTAATTTTATGCGACAAATACACACATGAAAAAGATTTTCACACTTTCTTTATTGGCTTCAATCATCAGCATCAGCGCGGTATCCTGCAAGAGCCACGAAAAATGCCCGGCGTATTCCAAAGTAGAGAAGAGCAGTAAGACCAAAATCTAATAAAACCTAAAGGGCAGAAATGCCTTTTATTTGTGGTATTATTACTTAACATAATGTTTATTATGTATTTTTATTGGCTTTGTAATTGTCCCTCAATCAATTATACGTTTCCACACAGGCCATATAGAAACGAGCGACTTGGTCATCCAAAATAACAACTCCTCATATCCTTTTCGGATTCACGTTTTATAAATTCCCAATTCCTTTGAACCACTTCATTTTGGCTCCCTGAAATTTTGTATTATATTTATCAATAAAATAAAAGGTTATGGTTAGATTAGAATTAAAGTTACTGGCCGGAGACGAATCAGATCCAAAAATTTCTGCTGCCAACGCCCTTGCTGATAAATCCTTAAATCACCTGAAAAAGCTGATTGGCAACCGCAGATGTCACAAACATCCCAGTTATGTGAACAAAATCAAAGTGATTGCGGTTAAGGACGCCAATCCAAAAGTAGAAATTGTGGATTATTGTTGTCCTGATTTTCACAAAGCCATCAGCTAAATTAGTTGAGTAAAAATTACGCTTCACTTACTTTTTCCTTTCTTCACTAAGTCGTAAGTAAGTTTCACTCATTGTTTGCGGTGAATGTTGTTTATTTTCAATCATCCCATTTACTTTTGTATCAGATGATCTGTTTTGTGTGTATTCTTTAATCATCTACTAACCGCCCCGCTTTCATGTTTGAGTATGGGGCGGTTTCTTTTTGAATTGTGTTCACAATTGCTGTACTTCGCAACGTTAATCCTCAACCATGTCCTCCAACACTTTCGGAACCCTTTTTAAGCTCAGCACCTTTGGCGAAAGCCACGGTAAAGCCATTGGCGGAACGATCGAAGGCTGCCCGGCCGGTTTAAAAATTGATCTGGATTTTATACAGTCCGAGCTCGACCGCCGTAAACCCGGTCAATCCAATCTGAGTACCACACGCAAGGAAAGTGACAAGGTGCAATTACTCTCGGGTGTATTCAAAGGCATCAGTACCGGTTATCCCATAGGTTTTATTCTGCTCAACGAAGACCAGCAATCGAATGATTATACCCCGCTAAAAGATCTTTACCGCCCCTCTCATGCCGATTACAGTACTGAAAAAAAATTTGGTGTGAGGGATTTTCGTGGTGGAGGCCGCAGCAGCGCACGCGAAACAGCCTGCCGCGTGGTAGCAGGTGCCATTGCAAAACTGCTTCTGAAAAAGTATAAAATAGAAGTGCGCGCTTTTGTAAAACAAGTTGGGACCGTTGTTTTGAAAAAAAATCACAACGAACTCAAGCTTTCACACACTGAATTAAATGCGGTGCGCTGTCCGGATGAAGCGGTCGCATTAAAAATGATCAAAGCCATTGAAACAGCCAGAAAACAAGGCGATTCGCTTGGGGGTTGTATTCAATGTGTGGCTGAAAATGTGCCTGCCGGACTGGGTGAACCGGTGTTTGATAAATTGCACGCGGTACTGGCCCATGCCATGCTAAGTATCAACGCGGTGAAAGCATTTGAGATTGGTGCTGGATTTGAGGCCATTTCCAAAAAAGGGTCTGAAATGAACGATGAATTCCTTCCCTCCACATCAAAAAATTTAAAAACAAAAACCAATCATAGTGGTGGCATACAGGGCGGCATTTCGAACGGTATGCCCATTTGGTTTAACGTAGGTTTTAAACCTGTGTCTTCCATTTCCAGAACACAAAAAACGGTCAACAAATCAGGACGTTCGGTAGCGCTTGAAATTACCGGCCGGCACGACCCCTGTGTTTTGCCCCGGGCGGTGCCCATTGTGGAGAGCATGACAGCCCTGGTGCTGGCTGATTTTTTGCTGCTGGCCAGAAGCAATCAGGTCTGATAAAAAGAGAATTGCTTTTCGGTTTTTTGCTTTGAATTACTTTTGGAAATTTCTAATTTAGCCCTCCTCTTATAGTATTCACACCTAAACCACATACACATGGCATTTGATATTGAGATGATAAAGGAAGTTTATAAAAAATTTCCTGAACGCATTGAATCCGCCCGCAAATTATTGGGCAGACCACTCACCTTAACTGAAAAAATTCTTTACTCTCATCTTCACAGCGATCAATCGCTCTCCAATTTTGAAAGAGGAAAATCCTATGTGGATTTTGCACCCGACCGTGTGGCCATGCAGGATGCCACGGCTCAAATGGCTTTGTTGCAGTTCATGCAATCCGGCCGCCCGAAAGTGGCCGTGCCTTCAACCGTGCACTGCGACCACCTCATTACCGCTAAAAATGGCGCTGAAGAGGATCTGGCTTTTGCCAACAAAGAAAGCAAGGAAGTATTCGATTTTTTAGGTTCAGTATCCAACAAATACGGTATTGGTTTCTGGAAACCGGGAGCAGGCATTATCCATCAGGTAGTGCTTGAAAATTACGCGTTTCCCGGTGGCATGATGATTGGCACCGACTCTCACACTGTTAACGCAGGCGGTTTGGGAATGATCGCTATTGGTGTCGGAGGAGCCGATGCCTGCGACGTAATGGCAGGACTGGCCTGGGAATTAAAAATGCCAAAACTGATTGGCGTTAAACTCACCGGAAAACTAAACGGGTGGACAGCGCCAAAAGACGTGATCTTAAAAGTAGCCGGAATTTTAACTGTAAAAGGCGGTACCGATGCCGTTGTGGAATATTTTGGCGAAGGTGCCACCAGCATGAGCTGTACCGGCAAAGGCACCATTTGTAACATGGGTGCTGAAATCGGCGCTACAACATCCACCTTTGGTTATGATGACAGCATGAGCCGCTACCTGAAAGCAACTGGTCGTGCCGACGTAGCCGCTTTAGCGGATGGCATCAAACAACATTTAACAGCCGACCCTGAAGTATACGCCGATCCTGCAAAGTATTTCGACCAGGTGATTGAAATAAATTTATCCGAATTGGAGCCCCATGTAAACGGACCATTCACTCCCGATTTGGCAACTCCTATCTCCCAACTGAAAGAAGCAGCTCTGAAAAACGGCTGGCCAACCAAAATCTCAGTTGGTTTATTGGGTTCATGCACCAACTCTTCTTACGAGGACATATCACGTGCCGTGAGTTTGGCCAAACAAGTATCCGGCAAAAATTTAAAAGCTAAATCCGAATACCTGATCAATCCCGGTTCTGAACAAATCCGTTACACCATCAAGCGCGATGGATTTCTGGATGTGTTCAACGAAATTGGCGCTAAAGTATTTACCAACGCCTGCGGACCTTGCATAGGCATGTGGGACCGCATGGGAGCTGAAAAACAGGAAAAAAACACCATCATCCACTCCTTCAACCGAAACTTTGCAAAACGTGCCGATGGTAATCCGAACACCTACGCGTTTGTAGCTTCTCCTGAAATTGTAACAGCTATGGCCATTGCAGGCGATCTGACGTTCAACCCCCTAACCGATACTTTAACCAATGAAAAAGGAGAAAAAGTAAAACTCGATCCTCCAAGCGGTGATGAATTGCCTAAAAAGGGATTTGAAGTTAAAGACCCTGGATACCAGGCTCCAGCGGCTGACGGAAGCAAAGTAAATGTGGCCGTAGCGCCCGACAGTTCTCGTTTGCAATTGCTCGATCCGTTCTCAGCCTGGGAAGGCACCGACCTGAAAGGGCTAAAATTACTAATCAAAGCCAAAGGCAAATGCACTACCGATCACATCAGCATGGCCGGTCCATGGTTAAAATTCCGTGGACATCTCGACAACATTTCAAACAACATGCTCATTGGCGCGGTGAATTTTTTCAATGAAAAAACCGATGCCGTAAAAAACCAGCTGACTGGAGCTTACGAAAGCGTTCCAAAAGTGCAGCGCCAATACAAAGCCAAAAACATGGGCTCTATTGTGGTGGGTGATGAAAACTATGGAGAAGGTTCCTCACGAGAGCACGCGGCCATGGAACCCCGCCATTTGGGCGTGAGAGCGGTTTTGGTAAAATCGTTCGCACGTATTCACGAAACCAATTTGAAAAAACAGGGCATGCTGGCCCTCACGTTTGCGAACAAAGCCGATTATGATAAAGTTCAGGAAGACGACAACATTGACATCATAGGTTTAACCACCTTCGCGCCTGGGACTCCACTTACCCTGGTGCTGAACCACAAAGACGGTTCATCGGATTCTATCAAAGCGAATCATTCCTACAATGCACAGCAAATTGAATGGTTTAAGGCCGGAGGGGCTTTAAACATCATTCGCGCAAACATTAAGGCATAGAAGAGTCGTAAAAACAAAAACCGTTAGTGAGCAGCTAACGGTTTTTTTATTTCTCCATTTTTCGGGTTAAACGTCTTTCACTTTTCGGGCCGCCACCATCATCTCTTCCCCTACTCCAATCCAGGAAAGAAAGTTGTATATAAAATTGTGAACCCAAACAAAAATCTGTAGCAACCATCGGGGGGCTGAGGTCAATTTATTGAAATAATTTTGACGTTCTGCCGCGTTTATACCCACATTGGTTTCTCTCAGTGACTTTTTTTCTTTTGATTTGAACCGTTTTAAGAAGGGCAAAAGGGTGTACATCACAAAAAGTTTGATTTCAAAAGACGATTTGATTTCGAGCACCTCGTAGCCCTGGCGTTTCAGGATTTCGGTAATGGTTTTTTTGCTAAAATAATTCACATGGTCAAGGCCCATCATTTTCCAGTTGTCCTTGTGTTTTTTCGCGAAATACGAATCAATTTGAGGTACCTGCAAAAACAAATAGCCTCCGGTTTTGGTGTGTACATTGCATTTTTTCAAAAACTCGTCTGCTTTGTCAATGTGTTCAAGCACGTCCCACATGGTAATGATGTCGTATTTCAATGCAGGATCCAGGTCAAAAAAATCAATATGTTCAACCGGTAATTTCAGGTCATTCACGCAGTACAAGTAGGGTTGCTCGGCAATCTCAATGCCGGTGGTGGTATAACCCAATTCCTTGGCAGCCAGCATAAAATGCCCCCAACCGGCTCCAAGGTCAAATAAATGTCCGCTTTTGATGTATTTGCCGATAAATTTAAAACGGAGTTTATGCCTTTGAATTTTCACCCAGTTGTTGCCGGAACGAACCGCCCTGGTAACATCGGCATTTTTGTATTGTGTGTAATGAATGGCTTTGCGAAAATGCGGAGGAATGAAATGAAAATCGCAGGTGTTACAAACCACCACTGCAAAATTCTCTTTGTGGTATTTAAGGGTAAATTGATTAGTATTGGTATTTCCGCATACACAGCAGCGGAGGTCTTCTTTCATAAAAGAAGGGAGATGATGTACCATGGGTGTTATTTTTTGGTTTCCTGCTCAAAGGTCAGCTCGGTAATGGATTCTCCATCCCTGAAGCAGGCTATACCTCCCCAGTTAAACACTTTTTTTTCGTAAACAAAGGCTTTTTTATCCTTTACAACAATTCTGCGTATGATAACCACCGATTCGGACGGTATAATTTCTTCAGTTACCCCCGGTGGGTATTTTGACAAGAGTTCTTTTTGGCGTTCATCCACTTTTTGATTCGCATCAGCATTAATTTGTTTTTCGCACTCGAGCAAACGTGTTTTTGCATACACATCGCCACTTTTAGCCATTAAGGCTTCTTCATAAGCGGTTTTAGCGTCGTAATACCTGCGCTTTGAAAACGCTTCGTCTGCTTTTTTGATGGCTGAAGCATATTTGGTATCAGCGGCACCCAATACCGGCAAAATGGCCTTATCAGCCTTGGCTTTCAGGGCAGCCTCATCAGCCGCCTTTTTTGCAGCCGCTTCATCGGCTTGTTTTTTAGCTAGCGCATCGGCCTCTGCTTTGGCTTTCGCGGCTTTATCCTTTTCCTGTTTGTCGGCAAGTTCCTTATCCGCTTTGGCTTTTGCTTCTGCTTCTTCTTTGGCTTTTTTGGCAGCGGCTTCTTCTGTTTGTTTTTTACTCAGGGCTTCGCTGGCCGCTTTTTCTTTCGCGAGCTTATCAGCTATAGCGGCGGCGGCAGCCAGTTCAGCCGCCTTTTTTGCATTGGCTTCTTCTGTTTGTTTTTTGGCAAGAGCTTCTGCAGCTGCTTTTTCCTGGCTTTGTTTTTCTGCAAGTGCTTTGGCTGCTGCTTCATCGGCTTGTTTTTTAGCAAGTGCCTCTGCCTCCGCTTTATCTTTGGCTTGTTTATCCGCTAAGGCTTTTGCCGCATCTGCATCGGCCTTTTCTTTCGCTGCTTTACTCGCAATTGCCGCGGCAGCTGCGGCCTCTGCTGCCTTTTTTGCGGCCAATTCATCCGCCTGTTTTTTCGCGAGGGCATCAGCCGCCGCTTTTTCTTCGGCTTGTTTTTTCGCCAGCGCTTCGGCCTCAGCCTTTTCTTTCGCCTGTTTATCAGCCAAGGCCTTTGCAGCTGCCGCGTCAGCCGCATTTTTTGCTGCCAGTTCCGATGCTTCTTTGTTTTTCTTTTCTTCAAGAAGCGCCTGATTCACTTTTTCAATTTGTGCCTTGGGGTATGCTTCTTCTGATTTTACTTTCAGGGATTGTTCATAGAATCCCAGTGCTCCCGTCCAGTCCTTCTTTGCGAAAGCCTTATCTCCGGCCTTTATGGCTGCGTTATACTGTTCTTCCCGCTCTTTTTCTTTGGCTAACAAAGCTTTCTCCTGTTCCTTAATCAGCTCAATTCCCTTTTTCATCTGTTTAAGATGGTTTTCATCGTAAACAAAATCTTCACGTTCCACATCAAAATAGAATTTATTTACGGGTTGGTTCAACAGCGAATAATCAATGCCCTCCATACGTTTAAACAAGGTTAAACTCGCCTCTACAGAAGGGAAACGCAAACTGGCCATCTCCGCCGGAACACCAAGTGTGCTGACTGAAAATTTTTTACTGATATACCCTTCTTTTGAAACCGTAATAATATATTCCCCGCCAATGGGCAATTCAAAATAATAACGGCCTCCTGCATCGGTGAGCACGTTGTTCATCACCTTACCGGATTTGGAAACCTGAAGAGTAACACCGCTGAGGTTACTGCGCTCATCAGAAACACTTCCCTGAAAGCGAAGCGGAACACTTTGACCATGAAAATTAAGGATCAGGAAAAAAAGAAAGGATAAAAAAATACTCTTTAATCTCATAAGCCGCTTTCAGTAACGGAATTAGCTATTAAATTTACGCAATTATACCTGAGGCGAATTGCCAATAAATGTGAGAAATGAACAAAGATTTTAACCATAGTTATTGGGAATTGAAGCGTTATTTCCGGCCCGCTGATCTTGTTGTAGCCGGTGCCGGTATTGTTGGGCTTAGTACGGCCATTGCCTATCAACTTAAACACAAAAAAGCGAGGGTGCTGGTTCTGGAAAGAGGTGTGTTTCCTGAAGGTGCAAGCACAAAAAATGCAGGTTTTGCCTGCTTTGGAAGTGCAGGAGAATTGCTCGATGACCTTCAAAACACCACTCACACGAATGAAGTTTGGGATACTGTGAAATTACGCTGGCAAGGCCTTCATCTCCTGCGGAAACGTTTGGGAGACAAAGCCCTGGATTATAAAGCATGGGGTGGTTACGAATTGTTTTCAGAACAAACCGAATGGGACAAGGTGCACAGCGCATTAAACGATCTGAATCTGAAAATGGAAAATACCCTGGGACTTAAAACCTGTTACCGTCCGGTCAGGGCTCCGCTAAATTACACCAAAGGGTTTAAGGCAGCGCTGCTGAACGCGCACGAGGGACAACTCGACACCGGAAAAATGATGCTGGCCCTTGAGCACCTTGCCGCAAAGCTGGGTATCAACATTCTCTACAACATTCCTGTATCAAAAATTCTTGATCTTAGTGCCAAAGTTGAACTGCATACCAACCAGGGCGTTTTTAGTGCGGGCAAATGTGTGGTAGCAACCAATGGTTTTGCCCGGCAGTTATTACATCTGCCGGAAGTGAAACCGGCCCGGGCACAGGTTTTGCTGAGCTCCCCCATTCCCGGCTTAAAAATCAAAGGCAGTTACCATTTTGATAAAGGTTATTATTATTTCCGTAACATCCACAACCGGGTGCTTTTTGGAGGAGGACGGCATCTCGATTTCAAAACTGAGGAAACGGATCGCTTTGGTTTGAATACCGCTATTCAAAAACAGCTTCAGATCCTCTTAAAAACAAGGCTTCTTCCCGGCCAGAATTTTACAATTGATCATAGCTGGTCAGGTATTATGGGCCTTGGCAATGAAAAAAAACCCATTGTTAAACCGGTGAGTAAAAACGTGATTGCCGCGGTAAGAATGGGTGGCATGGGAGTGGCCATTGGCAGCAAGGTTGGGGAAATGGCTGCCGGACTCCTTGACTAAAAAGAAAACCTTCGTATTCAGGAAGCTTATAACGCATTTGAACTTCAAAAAATGCTGGCTCGTCTAATTCCTTTTGTTAAGTGAATACCTTTTGCGCTTAGGTCCGTAAAATGAGATGTAACGAAAATTTAATCAAGAAATGCATCAAACCTGAACACTCCTTGGCGCTTAATTTTATATATTTATGAGTTGAATCAAAGACTTAAGAATAATTTAAATTTAATTCATCGCCAAACAGGTTAAAAGCTAAGAAAAGCCAAGTGAGAATGAGAAACAAAGTACTCTTTATCCTATTGATTCAGCTCAGCGCTTTAACGATAAGCTTTGCTCAAAAAGGGCCGGTGGTTATCGACACTTTGCATTTTAATTTTTCTTATTGGAACGGAGTGGCCGATAAAATGCATCTCAGTGCCGCGGAGCGTCAGGAACTGCTTCAAACCCAGAAAAAGATATATGTTCAGGAACAACTTCATCAGCACGAGGACATCGATTTTGATAACCTGGCTTGGGTAACCCATGATGCAAAGGAAATTGGTGGCGACAATTCCATCAATGCCGGACCTTGCACGAATATCGATTTTGAATCCGGCACCATGGCCGGTTGGGTCAGAAGTACAGGTTACAATCCATTGACCAACGCGATTGGGTGCTGCCCTAACCCTAATGGAGACCAAACCATCATGACCGGAGGATTAGACCCCTTTGGAAATTTTCCGAGAGTTTGGCCCGGGGGTGGTGGCGCTTCGCTTCGTTTGGGCAGTACAGCCATCGGGGGATTCGCCGATAGGATTTCACAAACCTTTTTTGTTACACCCGCAAACGCCAATTTTACTTACCGTTACGCTGTTGTATTAAACGACCCGGGGCATACTGTTGCCCAACAACCACGGTTTACAAGTGAAATCATCGATACGCTCGGAAATCCGGTAAACTGTACTGTGTATTCGGTAACCGCCGGAGGAGGTATCCCCGGTTTTATAAACTCCAATGTTCAGGCGAACGGCTCAGTGGTTCGTTACAAAACCTGGACCGACGTGGCGGTTGACCTTACTCCAAACATCGGACAAAACGTAACCATACAATTTACCGTTTTTGATTGCAGTCCTACCGGCCACTTTGCTTATGCTTACATTGACGGCATTTGTACGAATTTTGCCACGAATGTCGCCGACACCACCTGTGCGAACATCCCCATCGCCATTTGTGCACCCAATGGTTTTTCAACCACTACCTGGAATGGACCCGGAGTAGTCAACAACCCGAATCAATGCATCAACATTACTCAACCCGGCACCTATTCCTGCACCACTTTGTTGGTTCCGGGGTGTCCTGGACCTACTTTTGTGCATACACTCTCCCTTTTACCAAGCCCGGTGGTAAACTTTACTGCCATTCCAGCCGCGATTTGTTCACCTCAGTACACATTTAATGGTTCCATGAATATTTCAGCGGGTTCCATTACTTCCTACCAATGGTTTTTTGGAGATGGTACAACTGCATCCGGTTCACTGAACCAAACGCATGCGTATGCAGCAGCCGGTACTTATTCGGTGAAACTCAAGGCCATTTCCAACAGAGGCTGCGCCGACTCTTTGATACGAGTTGTAACCATTGCGCCTACGCCGGTTATCGCCTTTAGTCCTCCTTCGAATTGTATCAACACAGTAACTCAATTCACCAACCAAACCACTGTAACACCGGGATCTGTGAGCGGGTACACCTGGAATTTAGGGAATGGGGTTATTTCCAATCTTACCAACCCGGCATTCACCTATACCACCAGCGGCACATTTACCATTACCCTGAGTGCCATCAGTAATCAGGGATGTCCTGCTACCCTGACACAAACCCTCGGCATTTTTCCACCACCCATTATCAGCTTTTCCGCAACTCCGCTTTGTGACGCTAACGGTACGGCTTTTTCACCAGCTACTTCAACGGCAATCGCGTCGGGCAGTTTAGCTTCATTCTTTTGGGATTTTGGTGACGGAAACACTTCTACGCAGGCGAACCCGATTCACATTTATGCAGCGCCTGGCTTATATACCGTCAACTTCTCCGCGCTCAGCAATCATAATTGTCCAGCCAGCACAAGCAATACCTTTATCATTTCCCCTTCTCCAACCATGGGAATTTCCACCACTTCCATTAATGCCTGTAGTCCGAATTTTACCTTTACGAGCAACTCTTCCATTTCTGCCGGAAGCATCTCCCATATATGGAATTTGGGAAGTGGCGTTACCAGTACACTGAACAGTTTAACCTACACTTTTCCCGGTACGGGTAATTACACGGTGAGTTTAATTGGCACCTCCAACCTGGGTTGTGGTGATACGGCCATCCAATACATCACTATTTACCCCTATCCTGTTGTAAATTTTAGTGTTCCGGCTTCCTGCGAAAACGCCATTTTTACGGTTACCACTTCGGCTGTGAGCGGAAGCGTGACTTCTTATTTCTGGGATTTTGGGGATCCAGGTTCGGGCTCTGCCAATACCTCCACCGTGCAAAACCCAACCCATTTTTACAGTTCAACCAATGCTTACACCATTACTTTAAATCTGATCAGCAATCTGAATTGTCCCTCCACTACGGTAGTGCCCATTGTGGTTTTTCCCAACCCCAATGCCAGCTTTAGTTTCAGCACCGCCAACGCTTGTTCGCTGCCGTATACCTTCGCGAATAATTCCACGGTTTCAGCCATAGGTTCCAGTTCCATTATCTCCCATCTTTGGAATTTTGGACCGGCGGGTTCAACTACGCTGACCAACCCCGGAATTGTTTCATTTCCGGGCAACGGCAGTTATTCGGTGAGTTTAATTGTGCGCACAAATCATAATTGCAGCGACACCATGAATGTGAACATTGACGTGCATCCGTTTCCTGTGCTGGGATTTACAATGAATCCGGAATGTGTTGGAGAGCCTATTCCCATCACAACCACGAGTTCAATTTCACCCATCCCTGACCCGGCCGGCAGCGTCGCCTCCTATACCTGGAATTTTGGAAACGGGATAACCAGCCCCTTAGCTGCACCTCCGGCTCAAACCTTTACTGCCAGTGGTTTATACACAGTCACCCTTGGAGCAACAAGCAACATGAATTGTACATCTTCTGTTTCCAACACCCTCTTTGTTCATGCCAATCCAGTTATTGATTTCACGGTCACTGGAAGCTTTTGTTATGGCTTTAATACCAACTTTACCAGTACCAATTCTCTGGCCAATGGTACAATAGTGTCTTATGCCTGGGATTTTGGAGATGGCACCACCGGACTTGGCCCCAATATTGTGCATACCTACAGTGCCAGCGGTAACTATGCGGTAACGTATTCGGTAACCACCAACAACGAGTGTATGACGGTATTGACCAAAACCGTAACTATTTATCCGGTTCCTGCTTTATCTTTCACGGTAAACGGCGGTTGTTTAAACACAGTCAGTCAATTTGCGAACACCAGCACCATTTCACTTGGCAATATTGCGCTTTACACCTGGAATTTTGGAAACGGAATTACGTCTAATTCCGTTAATCCCAGTTATACCTACACACAGCCCGGCACCTATTCCCCAACCCTTACGGCTATTTCAAATCAGGGATGCTTGAGTTCCCTTGTGAACACATTGGTTATTCACCCACTTCCGAACGTTATATTCAGTCCGGCAGCGGCCTGCGTTAACTCAGCAATACAAACCATTAATTCAAGTTCCATCTCTCCGGGTTCTATTACCTCTTACACCTGGGATTTTGCGGATGGAAACACATCGGTTTTGTTTAACCCCAGCCACACCTATACCAATTCGGGCACATACGTGGTTACCTTAACGGCACAGTCCAATCAGGGCTGTCTTAATTCGGGCACCCGCAATTTTACAATTCACCCCTACCCTAGCATCAGTGTTTCTCCACTCCCCAATTCCTGTACCAGCAACAGCATTGTGCTACAGCCAAACATCAGCATTACCGGCATAAACAATGCCATTAATGGTTATACGGTTAACTTTGGTGACGGCAGTGCTCTGGTTACATCCACCTCTATAGCTTCACCTGTGTCGCATGTTTATACTCTTCACAACTCCTATACCATCAGTATTTTTGCCGGTTCCAACGGCTGTACAGCTTCAACCGCTACCAATCTGATTGTTCATCCCCGCCCGGTGCCGAATTTCAGCTTCAGCGGCATCTGCCATCAATCGCCTACTTCCTTTGTGAACACAAGCACAATTGTGCCTACATACAGCATCGATGCTTATAACTGGTTTTTCGGTAACGGGGCATCCAGCTCTACCTTAACCAACCCGGCCTATATATTTACAGCACCGGCATCCTACTCCGTTCAGCTAACGGCCTTCAGCTATCCGGAGGCAGGGCTTACCTGCAGTGCCACTACAGTAAAAAACGTAACCATTCATCCTTTGGCCGGAAGTAATTTTAGCGCGAATACAGTGTGTGAAGGTAATCCTACTACATTTAGCAATACCACCAATCCCAATGGAGTGATTGGCTGGAGCTGGTATTTTTACTCCATCAATCAGGTACAAAGTAATTTACCAAGTGTTGCCTTTACCTATTCTGCTGCAGGCACCTACACGGCTTATCTTGTTGCGCTAACACAAATTGGTTGCCGCGACACGGTTTCCCGACTTGTTACGGTAAATCCCAATCCGCAAACCTCCTTTGTTTCTGATACTGTATGTTTGGGGAACATTACTACCTTCTCCTCAACTTCCGTTATTTTTCCAAACGGAAGCATCAGCGCGAATTCCTGGAATTTTGGCGGGGGCCACTCAGGCAATGGCACGTTAACAGCCTTTACGTTTAACGCTTCAGGACCACACACGGTAAGTTTAACCTCGACTTCAAACTTAGGCTGCAGCACAACGCACACATCAACAGCCTATGTGCATTATCTGCCTACGGTTAATTTTAGTGCCAACAATGCCTGTTTGGGTGATGCTACAAATTTTCTTAATCTTAGCGGCATTCAAACCGGTAGTGTCACTTCTTATGGCTGGAATTTTGGTAACGGTATGTTCTCTATCTTAAAAGATCCTGTCATTACCTATTCCAGCAGCGGCACTTACCTTGTAAAACTCGACGCGTTCAGCGCCGAGCAGTGTTATTCAAGCATCACGAAAACAGTGGTGGTGTACAATAATCCGGTGGCCAACTTTATCATTCCCAAATCCATTTGTTTTGCAGAACAAATTCCTTTAACCAATGTCTCCACTTCAGCCGATGGAACTATAACTGGCTACTACTGGGATTTTAACAACGACGGCATTACTGATAACACCAGCGCGAGTCCGAACACCACTTTCAGTAACCTTGGCCCGGGGATTGTAAAACTGAGCGTACAAACCCAATACCAGTGTATCAACAGCAAAACTGTATCCATCTATGTTAACGCGCGTCCATCACCCGCGTTTAGTTCAGAAAACAAAGAAGGTTGTCCGGTGTTATGCGTTGATTTCAAAAATCTCTCGGTGATTTCAAGCGGATCGATAACAGGTTGGCAATGGAATTTTGGAGACGGTACTTCTTTGTCTACCGCTTCCAATCCCAACCACTGTTACAACAGCGGTTCCTATAATGTAACACTTACTGCCATTAGCGACAGCGGATGTGTGAACCGGGTGAGCCAGCCTAATTTTGTAAATGTGTTTGAATTGCCTGTTTCCGACTTCAAAGTTCAGCCGGAGGAATTGGATGAAGAACAACCCATTATTTTTGTTAGTTCAAATGCCAGTGATGCCAAGATTACCAAGTACTTTATAAACGATGGAAGCACCTATACCAAAGAAAACTTTGAACACAGCTTTGAGAGTATAGGCCAAACCTACCCAATGATTGTGCAGGTGGTGATTAACTCTAATGGTTGCAGTGATACCAGTTTTAAAACACTTAAGATAAAACCGGCCTTCTCGATTTATTTCCCGAATGTGTTTACTCCGAACGAAGACGGACTGAATGATACCTATCAGCCAAAAGGGGTGGGTATTAAAAAGTTCAACTTATGGATATACGACCGTTGGGGGCATCTGGTATTTGAGAGTGACGATATTTACAAACAGTGGGATGGTCGAATGAAGGGCAGCTCAGAACCCATCAAACAGGACGTTTACATCTGGAAAGCCCGGGTGCTGGATGTTTTTGACGAAATTCACGATTATGTGGGCCACGTTTCCTTGATCAAATAACTCCATTCTGCTTCATTTCACTCATTCAAAATGACCATTTACTCGGTACGGAGTGGCTTTTACTCAATGAATCAAAAAATAATGTAACTGATTATCAAGGGCTTAATTATAGTTTTTAAGTTGTTTGAAATTTTAGCGTAACCACCCACGTTTATAAGCTTATAACCTGTAACATTCCCTTAGGAACATTATGAGCTTTAACCCCCTTTACCATCATACGGAGGCACAACTTGAGGAAGAACTTCGTTGGATAGAAGCTGCAAAAGCGAAACCTGAGGACTTTCGCCCATTGTACGAAAAATACTACAAACCTATTTTTTCCTACCTCTACCAGAGGATGAATTCGAAAGACAGTGCCTTTGACCTTACCAGCCAGGTGTTTTTGAAGGCGCTGACCCACCTTCACAAGTATGAGTTCAGAGGCGTGCCATTTTCAAGCTGGCTCTACCGCATTGCCCACAACGAAATGGTACAGGTGTTCAGAAAACAAAAGGAACAACGGGTCATTAATGCCGACATCAACGATTTGCGATTTATTTGCGAAGAAAACAAAGAGGTGTTTTTTGAGGAATACATTCCCGCTCTGAAGCGATTGATTGGAAAACTTAATGAAAAGGACCTGCAATTGGTAGAAATGAGATATTTCGAAAAACGGCCATTTAAAGAAATAGCCGAAATACTTGAAATATCGGAGGTAAACGCTAAAGTAAGAATGTACCGAATCATAGAGAAACTAAAAGTCTCTATCCGAAAAATAAACGTGTAGTATGAGTTTACAATTTAACTTCAACAGGCCGCCACTCAGTGACGATGAAATAAACAAAGGCAAAGATTTTGACCAGCTGGTAAAATCCTTTAAAGAACAAAGTCTAAAAAAAGCCCAGGGGGATGAAAGTTGGTGGAAAAACAAAAAGATCCGCTATACCACCATCATCGCGGGCGTAACGGTGGTTTGTACCATCACTTACCAAAGTTTAATTCAAAACAATAAAACAACTAAAACAACTAAAAAGCATGAAACAGTAATTACTCCTGCCTCTCAACCAAAATCACGTACCCCCTTTATACAAACTCCCGCTCCTAAACTCAGCACTGCCTATACCAAATATACTGTACAGGCCGGAACAGGCGGTAAAATCACCCACCCCTCCTCCACCCGGATCAGCATCCCTAAAAATGCTTTGGTGAATAAGGAAGGCAAACAACTGATTGGGGAAGTTACTATTGAGTACAAAGAAATGCACGATATGGGAGACGTGATTCTAAATGGAATTCCCATGCAATACGACAGCGCGGGGAAAACGAATTGTTTGGAAACAGCCGGTATGTTCGACATTCGTGCTTATCAAAATGGTGAGCCTGTATTCATTAAACCGGGAGAAGAGATTAAGGTGGAATTGGCTTCTCAAAACCCTCAGGATAAATTTAATCAGTATTACCTCGACACCCTCCAAAAAAACTGGGTGTATCTCAAACGCGATGACCTTGCTCAGGCCTCACCTCAAAAGCAACTACCGGCAAGCGAACCAAGTCCTAAATTGCTAAGTTTAAAACGTGAAGTCGATGTGATTATACCGCGCAAGATGGACAGTGTAGAAAAAAAATGCGCCAAAGCCATTGCTGCTCTTTCAAAACCAAACCAACCCCGTAAACCTGAAAAAGCCACAGGTAAACGTCCCGAATTTGTAATCGATGCCGATACCAGAGATTTCCCTGAATTGGCGGCTTACGAAAATACCTTGTTTGAAGTGGGTGCTGAGAACCGCAACTATAGTCCCGAACTCCACGAAATTACCTGGAGCGATGTTCATCTTTTGCCCGGACCTCAAAAAGGTAAAAATTACATTTTACAACTCACTTACCGCAAACGCACCGAACAATTAGTCGTTTACCCCGTTCTGAAGGGTCAGGATTTTGAAAAAGCGGAAACCAAATACCAGGAACAATTTGCCACCTATTCACGCTTATTGCAGGAAAGACAAAACAAGGAAAAACAGCTGATGGAGGAACTGCAATTAAAACAAAAACAGTATCTGAGTGAACAAAAACGCAAACAGGAGGAATACGACAAAGAACAACTGCGCTTAAAAATAGAATACGAACAAAACCGAAACCGGCAATTGCAGGCAGGATTTTCTTCCTCCGGCACACTCTCAAAAGTGGAGCGCGTGTTCAGGATTTCCCAATTCGGCATTTACAATTCCGACTGCCCTCACCCAGTTCCTCAGGCCAATGCCATTCAGCCCGTGTTTGTGTTGAAAGAAAAAGGCAATCTGGTTATTCCTGAACGTGTTTATCTGATTGATTACAGTTCTAAAACCGTGATGGGTTATGATGCACGAACATCCCCATTGAACATCCCAATTGACGACACAAAATCGTATGGGTTTTGTATTTTCAGAAATGGGCAGGCCTTTATTTGTGATCGAAAACAATTTCAAAATACTGAAGAGGCCAATTCAAGAGAATTTAAAGTAAATGCTCTGCCTGCCAATCTGGACGAACCCTCCGACTTTAAAAAATTCCTTGACTTATAAAATTGCCTGGCTTTTTTGGTCTGCGTTTTTCGGTTTTCTGCTCCGTTTAAGCGGCCAGGCGCAAAGAGTCAATTGTATACTGACATAACAAGTCTGAAATTTGAAAAGCGATAGCAGATGTTTGAAGTGCCCAATAAGTGGCTGGGATTCAGATGTGTTTGTGTATTAACCACACCCTCTTAGTAAACAAGACCTGTGATTCTCACAATCTTTAACCCGTCCAAAATAGATTAAACCCTATATTTGTGCCTCAAAATTATGGCACAATTGGTTATTTTTCGTCACGGACAAAGTCAGTGGAATCTTGAGAATAAGTTTACAGGCTGGGTGGATGTACCCCTTTCCCCTAAAGGCATACAGGAAGCGAAAGACGCAGGTTCAAAATTAAAGTCCTTTAAATTTGATTACGCTTATGCCTCTGATTTAAAACGGGCACAGGATACCCTCACACTTTCGCTTGAAAGTGCCGGTCATCCTGCTGTAGAAACCTTTTACGACAAAGCGCTGAACGAACGCATGTACGGTGACCTTCAGGGCTTGGATAAAACCGAAACCGCAAAAAAATACGGCGAGGAGCAGGTGAAGATCTGGAGAAGAAGTTTTGACATTGCCCCTCCCAAAGGAGAGAGTCTTAAGGATACGGCAGACCGGGTGATTCCCTACTTCCAAAAGGAAATTGAGCCCAAACTCAAGGCCGGAAAAAATATTGTGATTGCCGCGCATGGTAATAGTTTGAGAGCGCTGATTATGTACCTTGAAAAAATGAGTCCGGCTCAGATTCTTGAATTTGAAATTGGCACTGCGGTGCCCCGTTTGTATGAGCTGGATGCGAACCTGAACTTGCTGAATGCTAAAAACCTATAACGATGCAGGGGTTCATTAACGAAAAAAGCAAAATAATTGCGGTGGACTTTGACGGCACCGTGGTGGAACATAAATATCCTGAAATAGGAAAAGAAATGTTGTTTGCCTTTTCAACTCTGAAAGCCCTTCAACAAAAAGGCCACAAACTGATACTATGGACCATACGTACCGGCAAGTTGCTGGACGAGGCCGTAGAGTATTGCAAAAAAAACGGCGTGGAATTTTATGCCGTGAATAAAAACTATCCTGAGGAAGTGCTGGATACCAACACCTCGAGAAAATTGAACGTTGATATTTTTATTGACGATAGAAATGTGGGTGGATTTATAGGCTGGAGCGAAGTATGGCAAAGCCTCCACCCTGAAAGCGGAGACTTTTTGCACCAATTAAAACATCCGGATGCTCACCACAATTACAAGTCAGGCAACGAAGGCCTTTTTAAAAAATTATTCGGTAAAAAATGATCTACCTTAAAACCAGAGAAGAAATTGAAATTATGCGTGATTCGGCCTTACTGGTGTCGCGCACCCTGGGCATTATCGCCAAAGAAGTGAAACCGGGGGTTACTCCTTTGTTTCTGGATAAACTGGCGGAGGAATTTATACGCGACAACGGAGGAATTCCCGCCTTTAAAGGCTATCCCGGCAACCCACCGTTTCCGGCAAGTCTTTGCATTTCTATTAACGACAGTGTTGTACATGGCATACCTACCAACAAAGCACTCAACGATGGGGATATTATTTCGGTAGATTGCGGCGTAAAAAAGAACGGGTACTACGGCGATCACGCCTACACTTTTCCGGTAGGTAATGTTTCGGCCGAAGTTCAGAAACTATTGAAGGTTACCAAAGAATGTTTATACCTGGGCATTGAACAAATGCACAGCGGTAATCGTGTTGGCGACATCAGTTTTGCCATTCAGTACCATGCTGAAAAACACGGCTATGGTGTGGTAAGAGAGCTGGTTGGTCATGGTCTCGGAAAACAATTACATGAGGAACCCGAAGTGCCGAATTACGGCAAACGTGGCAACGGACCAAAACTGAAAGAGGGTATGGTACTGGCCATCGAACCCATGATTAACATGGGAACAAAACACATCAAACAACTTAACGACGGCTGGACCATTTTAACTGCAGATGGCAAGCCAAGCGCTCACTTCGAACACGATGTGGCCATCATCGATGGTAAACCCGACATTTTGAGTTCGTTCGCTTACATAGAAGAGGCTTTACAGCTCACCTAACCCATTTCTTTTTTACCTAAAATATCCATTCAGGAGCTCCGGGAGCGGGTTCAAAAAAGACAGGCTCAACAGCTTTCCCTGTTCAGCAAAGTGGTGCTTTGGTTGCATTACCTGCTCATTCTTGCCCAGCTCACTGCCATTGTTGCCAAATATATTTCCCCGGCCCTCTTCTGGATTCCGGCCTTTTTTGGATTGGCTTTTCCTTATCTCTTTTTACTGAATTTGTTGTTTGTTTTTTATTGGTTATTACAATTCAAAGCCACCGCGGTATTTGGACTTGTTGCCCTTCTGATTTCTTTACCTACTGCAAGAAGGTATTTGCAATGGAGTCCAACAGCCGAAAAAACGAATGCTAAGGTATTTAAGATTACCTCTTACAATAGCATGTTATTTGACCTTTACAATTGGAAAAAAAACAAAGAAAACCGGAGTAAAATATTGATGGAGCTGAGTGAAATCAATCCTGATATCCTTTGTGTACAGGAGTTTTACACCTCAGAAGATGTGAACGACTTCAACAACCTCGATACTGTGAAAGCCATCCTCAACACAAGGTATGTGCACCACGAATACACAACCACCTTACGAAAAAACGATCACTGGGGCATGGCAACTTTCAGCAAATTCCCAATCCTTAATCAGGGGAAAATTGAATTTAATACCCGCTCAAACAATTTATGTATTTTTTCTGACCTCCTCATCGGCACTGATACCATCAGGGTTTACAATGTGCATTTACAATCCATTAGCTTTAGTAAAGAAGATAATAAATTTCTGGACGAGGTGGTGTCAGAAAAAAATGCCACCAATGAAATTGAAAACAGCAAATCCATTTTAAGACGGTTAAAAAGGGCTTTTGTGAAACGCAGCAAACAGGCCGATATGATTGCTTTACACATGAGCACCTCCCCTCACCGTATTATTGTTTGCGGGGATTTTAACGATACCGCAGCTTCCTATGTGTATTATCGCTTATCGCAAAACCTTAAGGATGCCTTTATCCAGAAAGGCGCGGGATTTGGACGCACCTATGCGGGAGAATGGCCACAATTCAGGATAGATTACATTCTTTACAACAAAGATCTGGTGTGCATTGATTACAAGCGGGATGAGGAGACCTTCACCGATCACTATCCTGTTACCGCCTACTTCGAAAAAAAGAATTTGAGGAATTGATTTTATACCATAATTTAGGCCGCAAAACCTAAGCTTATGAAAAATTTATTACTCCTGTTTTCGGTAGCCGCTATTTTTGCGAGCTCGTGTTCAAGTAAAATTGGCATTGCCAAACGCAAGTACGGTAAAGGTTATTACGTTTCAGTAAGCCATAAACCAAAGGCGGTTACTAAGGAAAGCCCTGAACAAATCAGCAAACCGTCTCCCGAAACCGTTGCTCAGGTTAGAGTGAATGGCAAGGAAGACGTTAAATCTGTTCAGGTACCAAAACCGGTTGTTGCGGATGTTGAGAATACCAAAGTGAACCTTAACGCTTCAAACAAGGATTCAAAAGCCCTAACGCTACAGGCATCAGCAGCAAAGAAAAATAACTTAAAAAACAACGCGGTGATTAAGGCCTTGAACGCTGCAGCGCTTAACAAAGGGGCTGCATCTAAAAAGGCGGACGACACCAATACCATCCTGTTGGTTATCCTTTGCCTGTTTTGGTGGCTTAACTTAATTGCCGTGTATTTGCATCAGGGCAAAAAAATCACGAACGACTTTTGGATCACACTTATACTTGACATAACCTTCATCCTGGGTGTTGTTTACGCTATACTGGTTGTGTTGGATGTACTGAGTTTTGCATAACCACTAAAACTTCTGCATAATTTCTTACTTTTTAACACTTTAGCCCATTCAAAACACTTAAATTTGTTACACCTAAACTAAAAACCACATGAAAAAAGTATTATTAATGGCTGCTTTTGCAGGTCTTATCGCAAGCAGCGCTTTCGCTTCAAATTACGGAGAAGACAAAGGCAAAAAGAAAAAAGAATGTACTAAGTCAGAAACCAAGGCTTGTGCCGGAGAGAAAAAAGAAGGTTGCGCTAAGGGTGAAAAATCCTGCTGCAAGAAAAAAGCCGAAGCTTCAACAGCTACCACTGAAACCAAGGAGACCAAATAATCCTTTCATACAATTCGTTAAGAAGCCTGCGTTTGCGGGCTTTTTTTTGCCCCAAACATAACCGGTCATAAAAAAACACCGACCCTTACTGAGCCGGTGTTTCATTGAGTTTGTTTCCTTTTATAAGTGAATAACTTCTCCGTAAGCAGCTGCTGCCGCTTCCATGATGGCTTCACTCATGGTAGGGTGCGGATGAATGGTTTTGATGAGTTCGTGACCTGTGGTTTCCAACTTACGCAGAGCAACAATTTCCGCAATCATTTCGGTTACGTTCGCTCCAATCATATGGGCTCCTAATAACTCTCCGTATTTCGCGTCAAAAATCAGTTTAATAAAGCCATCGGGCGCCCCTGCGGCTTTTGCCTTTCCTGAAGCCGTGAATGGGAATTTTCCAACTTTTATCTGGTAGCCGGCTTCTTTGGCTTTCTTCTCAGTAAAACCAACACTGGCTACTTCGGGTTGGCAATAGGTACAACCGGGAATGTTGTTATAATCGATGGCTTCAGCATGAAGGCCTTTGATTTTTTCAACACAGGTAATACCTTCGGCGCTGGCTACGTGGGCCAGGGCCTGCCCGGGCACACAATCTCCAATGGCATAGTATCCCGCTACATTGGTAGCGTAATACTTGTCTACCACAATTTTGCCTTTATCGGTTTTAATGCCACAATCCTCAAGTCCTATGCCTTCAATATTAGCCTCTACGCCCACTGCCGACAATACAATGTCGCAGTCCAGCTGAACGTTTCCGGTTTTGGTTTTTACATTTACCTTGCAGAGTTCGCCCAGCACATCTACTTTTTCAACCGAAGCCTCGGTCATAATTTCGATACCGGCTTTCTTAAACGATTTTTCCAGTTGTTTGCTCACTTCTTCGTCTTCAACGGGAACAATGTTTGGAAGAAACTCAACGATGGTTACTTTCGTACCCATGGCGGCGTAAAAATAGGCAAACTCAACGCCTATAGCCCCACTACCCACAACCACCATGGTTTTAGGCTGTTTTGGAAGGGACATGGCTTCGCGGTAACCAATAATCTTTTTACCATCCTGCTTTAAATTCGGCAACTGTTTCGAACGGGCACCGGTTGCAATAACGATGTGTTTTCCCTCCAATAAAGTGGTTTTGCCATCCGCCCCCTTCACTTCTACTTTTTTTCCGGGCTTCACTTTCGCTGTGCCCATGATAACTTCAATTTTATTCTTTTTCATCAGGAACTGAATGCCTTTGCTCATTCCTTCAGCTACATCGCGGCTGCGTTTAATTACAGCGCCAAAATCGTGTTTAATGTTATCGGCGCTAATACCATAGTCCTTGGAGTGATTCAGGTATTCAAACACCTGTGCACTCTTTAGTAATGCTTTGGTAGGGATACAGCCCCAGTTCAAACAAATACCACCAAGACTTTCCTTTTCAACAATGGCTGTTTTAAAACCAAGCTGCGCGGCTCTGATTGCAGTTACATAGCCACCTGGGCCACTGCCTATTACAATAATATCGTAGTTCATACGTGAAATTTATTGCCCTAAATTACACTTAATTTTTATACACCCCGCACTTCCGCTGCCCAAAACCAGAGGAAGAGAAAAGCCCTGTATTTAAGCCTAATTTACCGGTTGCCCGGCATAATCTACCTCAACCAATTCAAAGGGAAGTTGTTTCAGTTTTTCGTAAACACCGGCCTTATCCCCTACTACCACAATTATCATTTCATCGTAAGGCAGGTATTTTTTTGCCAGGGCATTGATTTCCGCCTCGGTAATGGCATTCAGAATAGTGGTTTGACGGGACACATAATCCCTGCTGAGATCATAATCCAAAACCCGTTTAATGAATCCAAGCTTTTGCAGGGGTGATTCGTATTTTAAAGCGTCGCTTTGGACCATGGCTTTACGTGTAAAATCCAGCTCTTCTTTGGTAATGCCATTTTCAGTGTAGTTTTTTAATTCTTTGAACATTTCAACAATGGTACTGTCGGTTGCATTCGCTTTAAATCCTCCGCCTAAGGTATAAGGGCCCTGAAATGCGGTGCCGGAGAAAGAGCCTCTGGTACCATAAGTCCAGCCCTTTATTTCGCGAAGTAAATAGTTGGTACGGCTATTAAAGGCGCCGGCAAAGGAAAAATTCATAATGTTGGCACGGTAAAAATCGCCAACGGCGTCGTAGGGTAAGGACATGTATCCAATCCGGATCTCACTCTGTGCAGCCGCCTTTTTATCTGCAAAATAAATTTTGGTTTTTTCAATGGCCGGTACCGGCGACTCATCGGCCTTCAAAACTGTTCCGGGTTTAAAGGCTTTCAAAAATGCCAATTGATTTAAACATTCCGCCTGTGTGATAGCGCCGCTTACCGCTACACTCATCATACTGCCGTTGAGGGAGGCATAAAACGCTTTCACGTCATTAAGACTAATTGTATTAAGGGTTTCGGAGCTGCCCAGCACCGGGTTACCCATCACGTGCGAAGGCCCATACAATCGCTTTTTATACACTTTATCCGCTATAGCCGAAGCATTGGTAAGAGACTGAGTAATGGCATCCACCTGCTTTTTCTTTTCCAGTTCAAACTCCTTCTCATCAAACCTGGGCTCCAGCATCACCTCCTTTAACAGATTTACAGCCTCCTTCAGGTTGGTTTTCGGACTTTGCAGAAACACATTGATGTACTCATCGCCGGCATTAATCCGAATGCTCGCTCCCAACCTGGAAAACTTATTTTCCATTTCATCGGCATTGGTTTTAAGCGTGCTTTTCTGCCAAAGAGAAGCCATAAGGGCCGAAACTCCTGATTTATCAAGCGCTTCGTACCGGTGTCCGGCTTTAAAAGAAACCTGGACGTTTACCAATGGAATCTCGTTTTCCTGAACACCAATCAGAGGAATTCGATTGTCGATTTTGCTCAGATAAAATTCAGGTACCGGAACCGCCTTAGCCACAGAAGACTGAGGTACCAGGGCCCTGTTAAACTTATCCTGGGGTTCGCTGTAACTTAGATTTTTGTATTCAGAGCTCTCCGATTCTATGGTTCTGGTGTACATGGTCCAGGTATCGTTCGCTGCTTTGAGTTCGGGTTTCCCCTTTGGTAAACACGAGAGGATAACAGCAGCTTTGTTTTTAATATAGGTTTTGTAAACCCTCAACACGTCTTCTTTGGTAACCGACATGTAACGTTTGTATTCTTCTTTCAGGTTGTTTGCGTTTTTTGCGAGGGTAAAATTGGAAGCCAATATGGCGCCTTTGCCCTGCACGGTGCTTAAACGGTTGTACAAATCGCTTTGGTAACCTGCTCTGAACCGCGCAATATCATCATCGCTTGGACCTGTGAGTTCCCATTCATCCAGTATTTTTCTAAGCTCTTTTTCTGTCTCGGCCAGTGGTGTGCCCTGATTGGCCCTGATCATGATCTGGAATTGACCCGCCAATTCGCGGGAATACTGAAAGGTATTAGCCATCACAGCCTTTTTACTTTCAATAAACCCTTTATACAAAGGAGAGCCCTGACTGCCGGACAATACTTCCGATAATACGTCCAGAGCCGCGTCATCTGCTGTGTTCAGCGGGGCCGACGGGTAGGCCAGACTGATCATTGGAAACTTAACGTTGTCTTCGTAGGATATATAGCGGTTTTGATCTAAAACTACCGGCGCAACCTGCTGCTGAACAACAACCGGGCCTTTTTGTATGCTGCCGAAATACTTAGATGCCATTGCCAGCACTTCTTTGGTATTAACGTCGCCTGCTACAGTCAGTACAGCGTTGTTAGGACCGTACCAGCGCATGTAAAAACGTTTCAGGTCACCAACATCCACACGGTTCAGATCTTCAATATAACCAATGGTCGTCCAACTGTAGGGATGGCCCTGAGGGTAAAGCGCTTCTCCAATTTTTTCGCTCACCAAACCATAAGGCGCATTATCGTAGCGTTGTCCCCTCTCGTTTTTAACGGTGGCTCTTTGCACTTCAAACTTTTTTTGAGTGACAGAATCCAGCAAAAAACCCATTCTGTCGGCTTCGAGCCAAAGCATTTTTTCCAGCTGGTTAGAGGGAACCGTTTCAAAATAGTTTGTTCTGTCGGTGTTGGTCGTTCCATTTAAGGTTCCTCCGGCTTCCGTTATGAGTTTAAAATGCTGTTCATCGGCCACGTGTTTGGAACCTTGAAACATCATGTGTTCAAAAAAGTGCGCAAATCCGCTCCTGCCCTGTTGTTCGCGGGCACTACCCACGTGATAGGTCACATCCACATAACAGATGGGATCGCTGTGGTCTTCGTGAATAAGAATGGTCAGCCCATTTTCAAGCTGGTATCTTTTGTATGGAATAACCATTTCATCCCCCGCTTTTTTCACTTCTTCCAGTGATTTAATGTTCCAAACTGCTGCCGGAACTGATAGCCCCGATTGGGTTTCGGGTTGAGCCAGACTATATATTGAATTTAGAATCAAGCCGGCAAGAAGGAGAGGTAGAGGTTTCATACGCATAGGATTTTCGCAAATATAGAATTGTTTGCAGGATTGGCTGAGAAAGAGTTAAAATTTGGGACAGAAGGTTTTAATACAATTTAACAGCCGTTTTGCTGTACACGGGTATTCCCGCAGTAACTTTGCAGAAAGAAAACACACCATGTATCCAGAAGCAATAGTAAATCCAATGAAAGCCGAGTTAACATCAGCCGGTTTTCAGGAATTGGTCAACCCTCAGGAAGTTGACAATGCTGTAAAAAGCGAAGGCACCGTTTTGGTAGTCGTTAATTCGGTTTGCGGATGCGCAGCCGGCGCTTGCCGTCCGGGGGTTAAAAAAAGTCTTGAACACAGTAAAAAACCATCCAAACTTACGACTGTTTTTGCCGGTTTTGATGTGGATGCCGTAGCTCAGGCCCGTAAACACTTCAGCCCATATCCACCCAGCAGCCCTTCCATCGCCCTTTTCAAAAACGGGGAATTGGTTCATTTTGTAGAAAGGCATCACATTGAAGGACAAACCGCCAACTCCATTTCAGAGCACTTAAAGGCTGTATACGAAGAGTTTTGTTAATTTTTTTTTGAGATTTGAGTATAAATTGGGCGCTACAAGCGCCTTTTTTTGTGCTTTTAGTTTACATTTGTGTCAACCAAGCAAAATTCATATGAAACGCATTCAACTATTACTTGCTGTTGCCTTAGTATCCACATTAGGATGGATGGGAACCGCATGCAAACAAAACACCGAGAAAGAAGGCAATCCGGAGGCAGACAGCCTGAAAACGGTAACAGGTGAATTAACCACCCAGCTCAACGAAAAAGAAGCGGCCTTGCAGGAGTTTATCGCCTCTTTTAATGAAATTCAGGAAAACCTGAATGCCATTAAGGAGAAAGAGAAAATAGTATTAAACGCCAGCGAAACCGGTGATGTAAAAAAGAAAGAAGACCAGATTAAGGAAGATATCCAGGCGATTTACGATTTGATGTCGAAAAACAAAAACCGCATCAACTCTTTGAGCAAAAAGCTGAAAGATGCCAATACCAAAATTGAAGGTTTAGAACAAATGATCGCTAATCTTCAGGCTACTATCGATCAAAAGGACGTGGAAATTTCTGATTTGAAAACCCGTATCGAAGGTTTAAACATTGAGCTTTCTAACTTAAACACCAATTACAAAGTGGTTGAAGCTGAAAGTGCCGAAAAAACAGAAATCATCAACACCGCCTTTTATGCCATCGGAACTTCAAAAGAGTTGATTGAGAAAAAGGTGATTACCAAAGAAGGTGGTTTCATAGGCATTGGTAAATCGGCCAAAATGCAAAGTGATTTCAACAAAGATTATTTCACAAAAATTAATGCCGAACAAACCACAAGCATTAACATTGGCGCTAAAAAAGCCAAATTACTGAGCACGCACCCAAGCGGATCTTATAAACTGGTGGGTGAAAAACCGGTTCAAAAAATTGAGATTACCAACACTAAGGAATTTTGGAGTGTTTCTAAGTACCTGGTGATTGTAATTGAGCAATAAGCATTGTAGCGTATTCCACATCAGCTGAAAACCGCCCTTAGTGGCGGTTTTTTAGTTCCACACCGTTCCGTTCAGTATAACCGTATCAATTAAATCGCTGCCGAAAGCATATGGCAAAAACCCCAGGCTTGGGATGTTTTTAGTAAGGATTAAATTCGCTCGTTTTCCTGGAGTAATGCTTCCCAATTCGTTTTCCAATCCCAGTGAATAGGCGGTGTTGATGGTAACAGCGTTAAAGGCCTCTTCGGGGTTTAATTTGTATTGTACGCAGGCCATACTCATCATGAGTTTCATGTTTCCGCTTGGGCTGCTTCCGGGATTGTAGTCGCTGGCAAAAGCCACAGGCAAGCCGGCATCTATCATTTTTCTGGCCGGGGGTAGCGGGAGGTTCAGAAAAAATGCGGCCCCCGGTAAAACCGTTGGCATGGTGCTGCTGTTTTTTAATAGTTCAATATCTGCATCAGTGCAAAACTCAAGATGATCAACACTGATGGCACCGCATTCAACAGCCGTTTTTATACCATTGCTGTGGCTCAGTTGTTCAGCGTGTAATCGGGGTGTTAAGCCGTATTTTTTTCCGGCTTCAAAAATTTTTCTGGTATCCTCTGCGCTGAAATAATTGCTTTCGCAAAAGGCGTCAATATAATCAGCCAATCCTTCTTTGGCGATTTGGGGAAGCATTTCATCAAGTATCAGGTTCAGGTACCCTTGTTTGTTGCCTTTAAATTCGACTGGAATGGCGTGTGCACCTAAAAAAGTAGCCTTTACCGGAATCCAGTTCAGATCTCTCAACCTCCGAATAACCCTGAGCATTTTTAATTCGCTTTCGGTACTCAATCCATAACCGCTTTTGATTTCCACAGCTACCGTACCTTGCGTTATGATTTCCCTAAGACGTTGTTTGGATTGTTCGAACAACTCATCCTCTGAACAGGTTCTCAGGTTTTGCGCCGAGTTTAAGATTCCCCCCCCTCTTGCTGCTATTTCCTCGTAGCTTAATCCGTTGATCCGGTCAACAAATTCTGTTTCACGGTTGCCGGCATACACCAGGTGCGTGTGGCTGTCAACAAAACCCGGCAGCACCAATTTTCCGGTTGCATCGAGCACCTGCAGATCTTTCCAGTCACTAATCCCGGGGAAATCCTCCATGCTTCCGTACTCAGCTATTTTACCCTCTTCACAGGCCAACCATGCGTTTTCAATACAGGGCAACTGGGCCATGGCTTTTCCACTGAGCTTTGCCGGAGCTTTTTCATACACTGAAACCAGGGTTTTTATATTTTTGATAAGGAGTTTTTTCACTGTTCACATGAATTGAAAGAAGGCCTAAATGTAACAAAAAAGCCCCTTTGCAGGGGCTCTTTGCTTTATTGAAGAAGGCGATTATTCGTTTTGATGCACAACTTTAATACTTCGGTACTTTTGCTGTTCATTGGTGACTTTTATTAAATACGTTCCACCCGGTTCTTTCAGCAGGTCAACCAAAACTTCCTCCTCGGTGCTGACCAGTGTAGCTTTTAGACTGCCCAACATGTCGTAAATCTGTATGGTGTTTTTGCCTTGTAAACCGCTTATGGTCACTATTCCATTTGCGCTTGGATTTGGGAAGAGCTTAATGCCATTCAGTTGAGCGTTTTCATTAATTCCGGTGGTTTTATCGCAATCGTAAACCGATACGCATACTGAAAACTCAATGTTACCGCGAATGTCCATACCATTTCCACCGGCAATCATTTTTCTGAGACGGGCACGCATGCTGCAGGATGTAAAACAACCGGTAGAATCGTAATACTTTGTGGCTGTTGTTGCTCCATTTTTCAAAAAGATGTTTGGACGAAGCAAAGGATTATCAAAATCTTCATCATCAAAATACCAGGAAATGGCGCTGTCAACCGGAAAACCTCCGTTTGGAGTATTCATGTAAGGGTAAAAATGACGGTAGAACTCATTCAGGTTAAAAAAGCGGTTGGTCCACTCAGGACTGGAGGTATTCGTAAAAGTGAGGGGTTCCCAGCAATAAACGCTGTCGGCCGGATCGCTGTTTACTTTCGGGGGAGTCAGGTGGTCGGCAAAAAGCGTATAAGTTACAACCGGAGCCACACAGAATTCGAAATCGGAACCATAACCAAAATTCGTGTTTGGATAATTTGTTGTTCTGTAGAACACTTTGTTATCCCGGATAAGCCCTAAACCTTCGCCATGGTTGGTGTTTGGTGTATAGTGAGGCCAGTTGGTTGGAGTTACCGCACTTGTTCTGTATAAACGAACGGTATCTCCCGATAAAGTAGAAAGGTTTCTTACCAATACAGCAAAGTTCCCGGGCATGTTGTGCGAAACCGTGAAAGTGCCTCCTACGGCATAACCTGTATTGGATAAAGAAGCAAGCTGAGCAGAACCTACCGATACGTTCACCGAATCCACCGGAGGGAAGACAGGGGTTAAAGTTCCATTTTGTACTGTCAAACTGCAAAGAAACAAACGAACCGGGATATTCAAGGCATTTGAATTGTCCTGATAGGCCATTCGGGCGAACAAACCATCAACCATCAAATTGGGATCGTTGTTAAGGAAGATGGAACCCATGTGGGTAATATTGGTTACTGTGGCCGCAGCCGATTTGTAAAATGGAAATCCAACCCCGTTAGGATTTGCAATTTTGAACAATTGTTTGTTGTAGAAATAACTCAGAGTGTCCGTTACCACAGTAGGGGTTGTAGGAGCCTGTGTTTGAGCGATAAGCATGGAATGGGAAGAGAACAAAAACATTCCAAGAACAAGTAGTTTTTTAATCATGAGTAAAATGGGTTTAGTTGTCCAAATATAGCGAAATATTTTAATAAAACTGCCTTTAAATGCGAATTACAGCCTTAAAAAAGCAACACATTACTGTTTACAACTTAGAAAATTGCGATTGCGGACTTTGTAGTTCGTATAGTATAACCGGATAATAATTCATCCTTAAGCTTGGAAGGGAATCACTCCCTTTTTACAATAAATTTCTGGTAAACTGGCCCGGAGGCCTGAACTAAACTCAGCAGATAAAACCCATCCTCCAGTTGTGAAATATCAATTTCCGCTGCCATGGTCTCAAGTTTCCCACTCAGCAGTTCAATGCCATGCGTATTGATTATGCTGTAATCGCACTCCCTGCTTAATCCTTTGAGGCTCAATTTTCCATGCTGAACCGGATTAGGAAAAAAGACCAGGTTCTCAGCCTTCTTCCATTCTTCCAGCCCAACGTAACAGCCTTTCACGCAAACCGAAAACTCAACATTTCCCCTGATGTTCATGCTTGATCCTCCAGAGGTCATTTTTCTGTAACGCGCCCTTAAACTACAAGATGTAAAACAACCTGAAGTATCGTACTGTTTGGTGGCCCGAACGGAGTCCTTTTTTAATACGAGGTTGGGCCGCAGTAAGGGATTGGCATCCTCATCATTAAAATACCAGCTGATAGCGCTATCGCTTGAAAAACCACCCGGAGGCGTATTCACATAGGGCCAGAAATGCCTGTAAAATTCATTCAGGTTAAAAAAACGACTGGTAAACTCCGGACTGGAAGTATTGGTGAAAGTCAGTGGCTCAAAACATTCAATAGTATCAACGGGCTGGGAGTTAACTTGTGAAGGCGCAAGATGACTGGCCTGAAGGGTGAATGTAACGATGGGTGCCACACAAAACTCATAGTCAGTACCAAATCCAAATCCCGGATAGACAAAGTTTCTGGTTTTCAAAAATTGTCCGTTATAACGAATGCGCCCCAAATCCTCCCCCATGTTATTCAGATTACTAATTGCTTGGTTGGTGTGTGTTAAGCTTGACGTGTTGTAAACACAAACAGTATCTCCACTTAGTGTTGAGTAATTGCGCACAAGCACTGCAAAATTACCCGGCAGATTATAGGAAACCGGGTTCAGTGTGGTGCCAAAAGAGCCACTCAAAGCAAATCCTGTCGGGGACATCGTGTCGATTTGAGCCGCTCCCAGAAACACCGAAACAGAATCGATAGCGGGCAGAACCGGCATTAGATTCTGATCAACATTGCACAAATAGATGTTTACCGGTATAGCCTGTGCATTTGATCCATACCTGTATGCCAGCCGTGCTTCGAGCCCCGACACCACAAGGTTTGGGTCGGAATTTAAAAACACCGAACCCATATGCGACACCTGAGTATTAGTGGCGGCAGCCGAGCGGTAAAAAGGAAATCCAATACCGGTAGGATTCGGTATCTTAAAAAATTGTTTGTTGTAAAAGTAGTTGAGAGTGTCAGTAATAACAGTAAAGTTACTCGCGGCATCTACTGTGTTATTCTGGCTCCGACCTGAAAGAGCCAAAAAAACAACTAATATCAAACAGGCATAAGGTAGTTTAGGGTTCATGGCATTGAATTTTGTTAAATAAATATAGTGAAATAACTCACATTTCAAAGTACTATGCCGTAAATTATGTGATAAACAACAATTCCCTGTGTAAAAGTATGTTTCACTCCCCCCCTATTTTGAGCTAAAAACGACTAGCATTGAAGAATATTATTAAATTTACAGCAACTGCGTTATGAGTTTACGGGTGTTGGCCATCTCTTTATTTTCAGACTTCTCCATTCCCAAAAAAAACCTGCTTTTTTTGTTCCTGCTCTCATGTTTCGCTCTTCAGGCACAAGACCCCAAAGAATTAAACGCGCTGAAAAAAGAAGCCAATACCCTTTTTGAAGAAGAGAATTACACCAAGGCCTACCCACTCTACGCTCAATTGGTTTCCAATTATTCTAAAGATCCTGAATTCAACTACCGCCTTGGGGTGTGTATGATTTACAGTGAACCGGACAAAAAAAAATGCCTCAGTTACCTGAATACGGCCGCGAAAAATTTTGAAACAGCTCCTAAGGAACTGCCTTATTACCTCGGAAAAGCCTATCACATCAATTACCTTTTTGACGATGCCTTAAAGTATTACAACGAATTCAAAACAAGTGCTTCAGCCTCTCTTCAGAAAAAAAAGCAAATTGACAGAGAGATTGTAGCCTGTAACAATGGCAAATTGCTGCTCAGTAATTTAAGCGATGTAGCCGTTCGCTCAAAAAAACAATTGAACGAAGCCGATTATTTCAGGACCTACGACTTAAAAACCATTGGCGGTAAACTATTGGTGAAACCCGATGAGTTCAAAACGTCTACCGACAAAAAGAAAAAGGAGACTTCAGTGGTGTTTCTTCCTAAAAACAGCAATGTGGTTTATTTCAGCAGTTATGGCGATAATCCTGATAACGGAAAAGACATCTACACCTCTTTTAAACAAGCCGATGGCACATTCAGCAAACCAACGCCTGTTAACGGCATTAACACACCTTACGACGAAGATTACCCTTTTCTGCACCCTGATGGCAAGAGTCTGTATTTCGCCAGCAAAGGCCACAACAGCATGGGGGGATACGATATTTTTAAATCGGTGTACAATGAAAACACCAATTCCTGGTCGGCACCCGTAAACCTTGAGTTTCCTATCAACTCACCCGATGATGATTATTTGTTTGTGACCGATTCCTTGGAACAAACCGCGTATTTCAGTACCGGCCGCCAGAGCCCTCCCGGAAAGATTGACGTTTTAAAAATCAACATTGAAAGAAAAACAATTACGATTCTTGCGATCAACGGTAAAGTGGAGCCTTCAAGTCCTGACCAATCAATCGCGAGCAAGATTATTGTTAAGTGGGTGAACTCTGTTAAACTATTGGGAGAATACGAGGCCGATGAAACCGGAGCTTATACTATACAACTCCCCAAAGGAGAAGATTTAGTATTCACGGTAGAAACGCCGGGCTTTGCCACACAATCCCAAACCCTTAACATACCTGTTTCACAAGAAGCCCTTGCTGCAAATCAAAGCATCACTTATGAAAATTCGAAATTGAAAATCACCACCAGTTTTGATCAACTGGATCCTAACTCCAAATACCTACAATATTTAAAGGTGATTGAGGAAAAAGCCAAACTGGATGTAAACACAGACGATACCCAGGCCAGCTCTCCGCTTGCGCAGGCAGGACCCAAGAAAGATAAAACTCAAAATTCGGTTGGTCCTCAAATCATTGAAGACTCAGGTGCCATCGCCGCAGCCAACCCTAAAAAACTCAACAACAAAGCACTTGCCGTAGAAGTAAAATCGGAAGCACAAAAAGCCGCCAATGAATCCAAGGCTTTAAATCAGGACACCAGAGATGCTTACAAACTGGCAGAGCAATATAATACCTCGGCCAATTCAAAATGGGATGAGGCGCAAAAGGCCCTGAGCAAAGCAGAAAGTATGGAGGAGGGAGATGAAAAAACACAGGCCATAGATGCAGCCAACCAATTAAAGAAAGAATCCGAACTTGAAAAAGTGTTGGCAGGCAAATTGCTGGACTATGGAAAAAGTTTAGATGAAGACGCCGCAGCTACAAAAAAATTCTCTGACCTTAATTCTGAATTTTCGACTGCCCTTGGAAAATCAAAAGGCAACACCATAGAAAACGACCTTGCCTTACAAAACAAACAAAGTCAGATCATCGCCTCCAAAACCAATCCTGCATCCCTTGCGTATTCCGAATCCTTACAAAAGCAAATTGATGAGAAGGAAAAAACACTGGCTTCAATTGGCACTTCCTTGTCGGACAATGAAAAAGCCAACACGGAGTTGAAGAGCGAGCTCACACAACTGGAAACGGATCTTGAAAAAACCAGAAAAAAATCCGCAAAAGAAACCATCAGCAATCAAATTGAGGACCTGAAAACAGAACTCACACAAAATGAAAAACAAATGATTGTTTTAAAGGAACAATATGATTTGGCCGGAACTGAACTCAATGCCTTGAAAAAGGAACAGGAGCTCATTACCCGCATTAAATCCGAAACCATTGCCCCTGCTCTTGTTGAAGCTGCCCCGCTAAGTGCCAATACAAGTCCGGCAGTGCTTAAAGAAAAATACAAGGACATTGCTTTGGGCGCCAACTCAAATGACATTGCAGTGCTGGAGCAAAACAATGCTCAGCTCAGAGCTTATTCTGAAGAAGCCACGGCCCTTCAAGATGCCAAACGAAAAGAATTGAGTAAAACCAAATCGGCAAAAGTAAAACAGGATTTGAACCGGGATATCAAACAACTTGAAAGTGTTAAAGCTGCTAACGCCCAGGCGCTTAATAAAAACGAGTACCTGATTGAAAATCTTAAAAAACAGGCGAAGCTGGAGGAACCTGTAAATTTTGCTTATGCTCCAATTGGCCTAGAGGGCAACAAGGACGTGGCCACCCAGCTCGACAACCTGAACAAACAATTGGAATTTAATGATGCAGGTAACTTTAAATACGACACCTACACCAACGAAATGGCCAAGGACTATAAAGCGGAAGCCGACGCCTCGCTTAAATCAGCCCAGGAAAAACAAAACAAACTGCGCGAGGAGAGTGTAGCCGCAAAAGAACTCTTTTCTAAGGCCAAACCATTAAGCCCTGAGAAACTGGAAAGCGAATCCGATTCGCTCATCACCCTGGCCGGCGAAAAAAGACAACAAGCCAACCTGGCGAACGGTGCTGCCAAAACAAAATTATTAAACGAAGCCAAACAACTGGAGAATGCATCTTCTGAAAAACTTTTACAGGCTTCGGACATCATCCGCAAGGACAACGCGGTTACCTACGAAACCAACATTGAAAACATCAATGCATTAATTGCCGCTAAACAAGCGCCGCCCGAAGACGTGTCGAAAGTCCGAAACCTTTTAGAAGAGGCCAACATTGCCAACAAACAAGGCGCTGCCATGAGAGAAGAAGCGAACAGCTACAGCTCTGCAGGCGCTAAGTTGGGCAGCATCAGCAACGCGGAAGAGAAAGAGCTGGAGTCTCTTAACAAACAAAAAGAAGCGCTTGAACTGCTCATGACTACCAATCCGGGTTTTGAGTTTAAGGTAGCCCCTACTTCCTCCAACACCAACACCGGGGCTGCAGACAGTCTTGCTTCAGCTGAAAAATTAAACACTATCAACCAACAGTTAAACGAAGTGCTTGAGGCCAAACAAAGTTCTTATCAGAAATTATTTGAAGCCAATAACGCGGAGATCGCTCAATTGTTTGATGACATAAATAAATATACGACCCTCATTGAAAATACACCCAGCCTGAAGGCTGAATACTCTTCTGTTACCAAAAAAAGGGACGAAGCCAACGCGTTTAAAGATCAGGGCGATCAGGCAAGTGACAATTCAGAAAAACTCAGCGCCTATGTAAATGCCACCCGAAAACAAAACAGTTTGATTCCGCAATTGAACAACCTGATGAACTCCATTTTGCTCGCGAACGAATTGGCGCCCGCTTCTCCGGTGACTCCTCCGGTTACAGCGGTTGACACTCCGAGCCTAAGTCCGGTGATAGAAGGCCCGGTTGCTTTGGTAAAAATCAACGCCGATTCCTTGCGACAAAAAGAAACCAACACCGCTGAAGTCCTGAGCTTTTTGGATCGGCCAAACAGCAGCTTGCGAAACGAACAGGCCTACCGTAGTGCAAAGGATGCCATCAGCGAACTGAACCGAATAGAGGGGCAGCAAAACACTTTGGCCGACAACAAAAAAAATGCGGAAACTCTGACTGAATTGCTGAATCAAACCCAAAGTCCTGCTGAACTCAGAACTTCAGCCGAAGGTTTTGAAACCGAATCGGAACAACTTTCAGCCAAAGCCTTTGAAAAACGAAAAGAGGCCAATGCCGCTCCTGCCGCTCAAAAACCGGCCCTGGTGCAGGAAGCCAGAGTGCTGGAAAATGAAGCCTTGAACAAAAGGTTTTTGGCTTCTTTGGTCAACCAAAAAGCTTTTGATATTGAATATAAAACCAACGATCTTGCAATCTCTGAATTACGCGGTTTGCTGAATGAGGACGGGGAATCCTATTCAGCTGAGCAGGATCAACTGAATGTGGATATTCAAAATTTAAATTCCCAGATCAGAAAATTAAAAGAAGAAGCAGCAGGTTTGCCTAATCGCCCGGCTCAATTGGGTGCCTTAAGTAATGTGGAAGAAAAGGAAAGGGAACTCACCCGAAAACAAACCGAATTGATTGAAAGCTTAAGAAAAAAATACCCCGATTATCAGTTGCAGGCTTTAGCTTCTGATTCAGTAAAAGCCATGGTGGAACCGGTTGCCGACCAAAGCGCGCGCAGCAGCGAACTCCAGACCGAACAGGTTATCGGCTTAACCAATTTAACCAATGCCCTCACCCTTGAATTTGAAACTTCTAAGACCTCCTTACCCGGCAACTTGAATGCGGAACAACAGGAAGTGGTAAACAATGCCGATAAGTTGAATGAAAGTTCAAAACAATTGTTGCTGGAAGCCTCAGGAGAAACAGATCAGGAACAAAAAGTAAAAAAAATGAACCAGGCCGCCCTGCTGGGGGCTGCAGCAGTGGATCAATTGGCGCAGGTGTTACCGGCAGGCGCCAAACAATATAAAATGAACGGTAGTGATATGGACCAGTTAACCAATATCGGAGAGCAACTGAATGGTGGCAACGAAGAAACTAAAGAAGTGGCTCTCAAAATAGAAGGTTTGGAAGTGGTAAAGGGAAACGCTTACAGCGAAAACAAACCCATTCCTTTTAACTCATTTAAAGAAGAAGGCCTTTCTTTCAGGGTACAAATCGGGGCCTTCAGAAACCAATTACCAAACAATACATTCAAAGGTTTAAGTCCTTTGTATGGAGAAACAACCCGAAATGGTTACTACAGGTATACTGCAGGCGATTTCGAAAAAATTGAAGCAGCAAACGCTGTAAAAAACGACCTGAGGAAACTTGGTTACAGAGATGCTTTTGTTGTAGCCTACTTAAATGGTAAACGTATTACTGCCAGCGAGGCCATAGCTTACATGGCCAAGGAAGGCAAGTTTGTGGATGTGAACTCCCCTCAAAGCGCCGGAATTACTGAAAACCTGAACATTCCAAAAGCGATACTTACCGAAAATGAACCGCAGGTGAATCCGGCCGACCTTGTTCAGGTAACCAAAGAAATTGAGCAAATCAACGGACTGCTGTACACCATACAAATTGGGGTGTACACCAAACAGGCCACCAAACAAGGTCTGCTTAATTTACAACCCATTTACACCAAACAATTACCAAATGGTTTGTTCCGTTACACTGCAGGAATTTATAATGACACGGTTAAAGTAGTAGCCGATAGAAACCGAATTGTTGAACTGGGCATTAGCGATGCGTTTGTGGGCGCTTATTTAAATGGAAACAGCATTTCTTTCACCGACGGAAAAAAGAGACAAAACCTGGATCCGGATGTGCGCATGGAAAATCAAAACCCTGTTGTTTTTCCTGAAGGACAAGTTAACACCACAGTTGTGACTCCGGTTATACAGACCGTTCAAGCGACAGACCCCAATGTACAACCTTTTAAAAACAACGTGAGTACCTACCCAGAGGCGACTGAAACCAATGGTGTAAAAACGGATGAAGCCGGGGTGAGTTTTAAGGTGCAGATTGGTGCCTTTAGTAAACAAGTACCCAATGAAGTAGCTGCCAATTTTATGAAGATCAAAACCTGGCCGGTAGAATACAAACAAATCAATGGGCTGTTTGTGTACAATGTTGGAAATTTCAGCAATGCCGCCGCCGCCAAAGCCCTTAAAAACGAGCTCGTGCAATTGGGCATTAACGATGCTTTTGTGGTGGTTTACCGCGATGGAAGTAAGATTTACGGTGCAGAAGCCTCTACCCTGCTCTCCCGCTAATACTCTCATTTGATACAACAAAAAATGCCGGAGCTTTTTGAGTCCCGGCATTTTAATGTGCTTTAATTCTATATTAGATCAGCTCTACGCTGCGTTTGATAAATTTGGTGAGGCTTTCCCCTTTCAGCAAACCCTGTGAAAGCAGAGCCAGGTCGCTGGCTTGTTTGGCCAATTCGGTTTTGCGTTCTGTGTTTTCTTCTTTCAGAATCCGACCTATCAAAGGGTGATTGGAATTCACCACCAAATTGTACATGTCGGGCATATTGCCGTAAAAACTCATGCCCCCGCCCATTTGCTGCATGTCTTTCATGCGGCGCATAAATTCAGGACGGGTAATGATCATGGGCGCATCGGTTTCACTCAGGTTTTCGAACACCACGGTGAATTGTTCCTTACTCACAGTGCCTTCAATGATGGGTTGTAGTTGTTTTTGCTCCTCCTCGCTTAACTTACTGATGGTATTTTCTTCTTTGGAAATCAATTTATCAATGGTATCCGCGTCTACACGAACAAAAGTCACGTCCTTCAATTTCCCTTCCAGGTGATTGATGTAATGCGGATCGAGCATGGTTTCCATCAACAACACCTCATAGCCCCTGCTTTTTGCAGCGTCGATGTAGGCGTGTTGTTCGTTTACATTAGTGGCATACAAGTACACCACTTTTTTGTCCTTATTGGTTTGCAGGGCTTTTACCTGTTCGTTGAATTCCTCAAAAGTGTAGGCTTTTCCATCGGTGTTTTTAAACAAGGCAAACTTTACAGCTTTTTCATAGAACTTTTCATCGCTGATCATGCCGTATTGTACGAATATCTTTATATCGTCCCACTTTTTCTCAAAATCGGCACGCTCGTTTTTGAAGATGTCCTCCAGCTTATCGGCCACTTTTTTGGTGATGTGTGAGGAGATTTTTTTAACGTTGGAATCAGCCTGCAGGTAGCTGCGACTCACGTTCAGAGGGATATCCGGAGAATCGATCACCCCGCGCAATAGGGTAAGAAAATCGGGCACAATGTTTTCTACATTATCGGTAACAAACACCTGGTTGCTGTACAATTGAATTCTGTCTTTTGGCAACTCAAGTTTGTTGCTGAGTTTAGGGAAATACAAAATACCGGTGAGGTTAAAGGGATAATCCACATTCAAATGGATGTGAAACAAGGGCTCTTCAAACTGCATGGGATACAATTCCCTGTAAAAGTTGTTGTAGTCCTCGTCTTTCAGCTCAGCAGGTTTTTTGGTCCAGGCCGGAACGGGGTTATTGATGATATTGTCTACCTCTTTCTCAACCTGTTTTTCTTCTCCTTTATCATCTTTTTCCCCTGAATTCACCCAGGTTTTGCGGGTACCGAATTTTATTTCAACCGGTAAAAATTTACAGTATTTTTTAAGCAGGCCTTCAATTTTGCTTTGTTCGAGGTATTCCTCGCAATCGTCGGCAATGTGCAGCACAATGTTGGTACCGCGTTGAGTTCTGTTACCTATTTCTTCAATCTGGTATTCGGGGCTGCCATCGCATTCCCAGCGCACGGCCTTAGCTCCGTCTTTGTATGAAAGGGAGAAGATCTCCACCTTTTTGGCCACCATAAAGGCGGAGTAAAAGCCCAGTCCAAAATGCCCGATCACAACATTTTTGTCAACTTTATCTTTGTATTTGTTTACGAATTCTTCGGCTCCACTGAAGGCAATCTGAGTGATGTATTTCTCAATTTCTTCTTTGGTCATACCAATACCTTTGTCTTTAATGGTAATGGTTTTGGAGGACTTGTCCAGCTCTATTTCAATTTTAAGATCGCCCAGTTCCCCTTTGGCTTCGCCCATGCTATTGAGGGCTTTCAGCTTTTGGGTGGCGTCTACAGCGTTGCTCACTAATTCTCTCAGGAAAATCTCGTTATCGCTGTAGAGGAATTTTTTAATGATGGGGAAGATGTTTTCGGTTTGTACGTTTATTTTTCCTGTGGCGTTCATAGTCTGATCGGTTTGGCCTTACAGTTCAAAAACAGTACCAAATGCGGGTTTCTGACAAATTGACAAGGGAAAGGGTTTGAGAATGGAAATTTCGGCGGACTTACTTATTTTCTGCGAGGTAATGGCTTTAGCTGGCTGAGTTTTATCTAAGAATTTTTCCTTTTTTGGCGCCTTTTCGGGCTGCTACGGGCTCGCTATTCGCTCGGCTTTTTTTGTTTCGGCTGCGCCTTACAAAAAAGAGCTAAACCCTGCGCATCCCGGGCGCAGAAACTGGGACAAAAGGTATATATGTTCAATTAGCGATTTATTGAAAAGTAAATTATCGCATTTCTGCCCGAATGAGCCATTGAGGCTGTAATTAAGGCCTGTTTTAGGGAATTGACTAACATCTAATGACTAGAATCTTAGAACCTCTTACTTTGGCTACTCTATTGTTTAACTATCCTAAAAACCTCTTTGCCATGAGGATGGCTGACTTCCAAAAAATAAACCCCGTTTTCGAGGTGTTCTATGGAGATTTGATTTTTGCCAGAAACAAGGCTTTGATTGCCTATAATTCGCCCTTGAAGGTCGATAACTAACACTTTTGCTTCTGTGTTTGATTCCACATTGAATAAGCCATTGTTTGGATTAGGATACACTTTTACGGAAGATGGATTAATACCAGGATTTTCAGAAATTCCCACGCACTCAGAAACGTTAACTGTAGAAACCACGGGCGCAGAAACACAAGCTGCGGTGCTTGTACCGGTAACTGAATACGAAGTTGTGATATTTGGACTGACCAGGAAGCTGCCACCTGTGATTGAATACGTGTTTGCCCCGGAAGGGGAAATGGTAAAACTTTCACCCAAACAGATGTTACCGCTATTCACCTGAACAGAGGGTGTTGGGTTGACCGTTACATTGCTTAAGGCTACTGAGGTTGAAATACAACCTTCAGAACTAGTACCTGAAATAGAATAAGAAGTTGTTATTGTCGGATTTACAATAAAACTACCCCCTGTTATAGTATAGGAATTGGCCCCTGTAGGGGTTATTGTAAAGTTATTCCCAGAGCAGATGCTGCCGCTGTTAACCAAAATTGTTGGGTTGACTACCGCGTAAATTTGCGTTGTTAAAGTTTCGACACAACCATTACTATTTACTGTTAAAGTATAGATGCCTACGTTAACAGCACTCGCGGAAGCGATACTTGGGTTTTGAATATTCGAGGTAAAGGATGCCGGCCCATTCCAACTGTATGAGGGCACAATTGTACCCGAGATAGAAACAGAAAAAATTATTGTTGAATTAACACAAACTGTATTGTTGACCTGAGCAATGGGATTTACCCCTTCACAGTACATAAACTTAACAAGGAAACCATCTATCAATCCCCCAAATGAAGGTTGATGCGAACCGCTGGTCGAAATATCTGTGCCAGCGCTTGTTTGAGTATTTCCACCTAAATAAAGATTACCCGCCATATCAATGCTGCATGCAGTTCCAGATTCTCCGGATACCCCACCGTAATAAGTACCCCAGTGTCTTTGACCGCTGTTATATATTTTTACTAAAAACGCATCCGAACTTCCAGCATGAAATGATTGATAAGACCCATTTGTAGCAATGACTGTTCCGACTGTGGAATTGGAACTCCCGGCTAAATAAATATCTCCATTTGGGTCCGTGATACAGGAAGTCACAACTTCTTCTCCCAGTCCTCCATAGTAAGTCCCCCACTGACGTACGCCACTAGTATTGAATTTTACCAGAAAACCATCCTTATAGCCACCGCCATAGTTTGGTTGGTGCGATCCAATTGTAGAGACCACTCCAATCGAACTTGAATCGGTATAGCCGGCTAGAAATACATTTCCCGCAGGGTCAACTGTACACGTAGCAAAATCTTCGCCGGAACCACCATAGTAAGTTCCCCATTGCCTCACTCCGAGAGCATTGAACTTCACTAAAAAAGCATCGCATATCCCGCCGCCGTAAACAGACTGATGCGAACCAAGTGTTGCAACTCCGGTACCGGCATTTGAATCTGTATACCCTGCCAAATAAATATTTCCTAATGCATCTATACTACAAGAATATCCAACATCTTCAGACGTTTCTCCATAGTATGTTGACCACTGCAGTACACCAGCACTATTAAATTTCGCCAAATAAGCGTCGTTGGTGCCCCCTGCATGTAAAGGTTGATGAGAGCCAACAGTAGCAATTCCATTGAAAGACGAGGAGTTTCCGACTAGATACACATTGCCGCTAGTGTCCGTTGCGCAAGATCTTCCTGAATCAGCGTTTAAGCCCCCATAATAAGTGCCCCATTGGCGAACGCCTGCATTGTTAAACTTAACAAGAAAACTGTCCCAATAGCCCCCGCCATAGAATTGCTGGTGAGACCCAATCGTAGCTATTGATGTGCCATTACTTGACTGAGTATAGCCTGTCATGAAAACATTTCCAAAGAGATCGGTGCAACAAGAAAATCCAATGTCATATGTCGGGCTCCCGTAATACGTACCCCATAACCTAGCGCCTAGACTATTGAATTTAACCAAAAAGGCGTCACCATTTGCGGCCCCAGTTGACTGATGGGAACCAATGGTTGCTATCATCGTACCAAAACTTGAATTCGTATATCCAGTCATATACACATCTCCAGAAAGATCAGTGGTCACGAAATGCACTTCTTCACCTGCTGTGCCCCCATAGTAAGTTCCCCATAGCCTGGTAACGGGGTCAATGATCAATTCATAATTAGGATTGTAATTTTCTATTTCAAAACCTAAGATGTTGTTCTTTATTCGCCACTTTGCGTTCAGTTTTTTATTGTTTTGATAAACAATCAGTGCCCCTTCCTGTATTTTGCCAAGTGGTGTGTTCAGTAAAAGAGAGCCATCCTTGTTAACACTTATTTCAGCACCTTCAACTTTAATTTGTATTTGTTTGTAATCAGCATGGGCTTCGACAATGTAATCGTGCTTGAGTTCCCCGTTTTTTTCATAGTAATGTAAGTTGATGCCGGGGTAAATATTCAGTAGGCTCACACCCTTGTAACTCTTCACGTTCAGGGCTCCATTTGGGCAACTTTCTAAATAGTAATTGTTGTATCCGGGCAGGGTTTCGTCTTCTGATTTTGTAAAATTTTTATTTGCATTTACCCAGGTTAAATCAACCCGGTAAATGGTTTGCTGCTCTATTTCTTGTCTTTTTTCTTTTGTTTTTGCGTCTTCAACTTCTTTAAATTTATCTACCCGGTACAATTGGTAGCTGACTCCATTCTTTTTAATATGTACTGCCATGTCGCCGGCCATTGCTCCGTAAAGCACGTCAGGGCGGGGTTTATAAAACTGGTCTTGCATTTGCCCTTTGTTTTCGGTGAAACAAATTTTAGGTTTCTCTTTATTTTGTAAAGTTTCAGGCAGTGAAGGATTTCCTCCGAATGAGGAAAAGTTTATAAAAAGAAGGCTTAGGAAATAAAATGAAATAAACTTCAGCATTAGAAGGCTTGTTCTACCAAATTTAATTTATTTTTTTGAAGCTCCAAATTGTTGTTTTTTAGAGGTCTTTAGGTTTTCATCCTCCAACCAGATTCTAATGACTAATTTCTTATGAATAAGAAAAGTCTCTAAAACAAAAAACCCCGTGTATTGCTACACAGGGTTCTTTTTAAAAAATTGGCATCGACATACTCTCCCGGGCTTTAGACCAAGTACCATCTGCGCTGGTGGGCTTAACTTCTCTGTTCGGAATGGGAAGAGGTGATCCCCACCGCTAAAGACGCCATAAAGGGATCATGTTTCTGGTTTGATGTTTTTTGTTTCGGGTTTAGAACCAGGAACAAGGAACAATGAACTTGAAACATTTAAAAAAACAATATTGAATAAAGACACGAGAGATAGTGTCCCGACGCAACTTTTAAGGGTTGGTCGGGACTTTTTAAGAAAGCTTACGGACAATTAGTACTACTCGACTTTGACATTACTGCCTTTACATCTGTAGCCTAT
>JAEUTN010000009.1 GCA_016787895.1 Bacteroidia bacterium | reverse complement strand
GGTACAGGCGCTTCCATAGTGGATACTCCGTCCATACCTACCTCTTATCAGGTTGTTGGCACCAATTCCTTTAACTGTGCCTCACAAATTCAGCAGATAGTGATTGTGTACCCTAACCCAACGGTGAACGCGATACCCAACCGCACATTGGTGTGTTTAAACGGACCATCAACGATAACGGCCACGGGTGCCAATACCTATGTGTGGAGCACAGGAGCATTAACCAATACCACTTTGGTATTTCCTCCGGCCACAACGGTGTACACGGTAACGGGCACTTATACCAACAGCGGTTGCAGCAGCAGCAAAACGGTGATGGTGCAGGCGTATACGCCGGTAACGGGCATTAACGGTCCTACAGCGGTGTGTATAGGCTCTTCCATTACCATCTCCTCGGCACCGGCCAACTCTTACACCTGGACGGTTGGAGGTAACTTACTGTCTAATCAGGCCAGTATAGTCATAGGACCAACCCTTAACACCACATATATGCTGGGCACAACCAGTACCAGCAATAACGTGAGTTGTGTGGGTGGCAATTCGGTGACCATACAGGTGAACCCTTTACCGGTGGTGACCACTTCAGCCGTTGCCAACCGTACCTTGATTTGCAAGGGTGAAAGCGCTGACCTCACAGCGTCAGGGGGCATCAGTTACAACTGGTTGTTTGTGGGTCAGGGCAGCATAGTCACGGTATCACCGCAAAACCACACTACGTATACAGTACAGGGCACTGATGCCAATGGATGTATGAACACAGCCACAATAACCGTGCGTGTATCGGCCTGCCTAGGTGTTGAAGAAACGAATGGCAGTGCAAACCACATCAGCATCTATCCAAACCCGAACAACGGGGAGTTCAACATCAGTTCAAAAGAAGATCTGAACCTTGTGCTCATTAATGAACTGGGTCAGGTGGTGATGGAGCTGAGTTTGAACGCGGGCAACAATCACCAGGTGAATGTAAAAGGCCTGAGTGAGGGCATTTACATCATCAGCGATAAAACCAAAAACACTGCCCTGAATCAGAAGATCATTATACAGAATTAATCACTCAACAATTAAAGAAACCCCCGCCCAAACAGCGGGGGTTTTTTGTTGGGGAAGATTAGAGTTACATAAGCGGATAGGCTCAATTACAACAGGTAGAAAAGAGCAAATAGGTTTCATGAACTTTGAAAAGCAAAAACCCACTAAGCGTTATCGAAGTGGTTTTTCCAAATAAGTGCTTAGCACTAAAATTCTCCTCAAGTAGAAAACGCTTTACACTTTCACTTCAGGACACTAAAGCAAAAAGCCTTCCCGAACTATATCGAAAAGGCTTTTTAAACATAGACTTATTCTGTCCTGAAGTAGAAAGCGCTTTGCACTTTCACTTCAGGACACTAAAGCAAAAAGCCTTCCCGAACTATATCGAAAAGGCTTTTTGCTTTAGTGGTGGGAGCTACAGGGTTCGAACCTGTGACCCCCTGCTTGTAAGGCAGGTGCTCTGAACCAGCTGAGCTAAGCTCCCAAAATGGTTTGCAAATTTATGGGATTAATTTAAATCGGCAAACAATTTTTTAAAATTATTCGTTCACTCCTGTATCAGGAATCAACATGCCGTCCACCAATACGCGACCACAATGTTCACATACGATGATCTTTTTATTCAGACGAATGTCTAACTGACGCTGTGGTGGGATTTTATTGTAACAACCTCCGCAAGCATCGCGTTCAACAGCAACAACGGCAAGACCGTTACGTGAATTGGCACGAATGCGACGGTAGGCGTTTAAGAGACGATCTTCAATGGCAGCAGACGCTTTTTCGCTTTCTTTTACCAGTTCTTTTTCATCCTTTTCGGTTTCAGCAATAATTTCATCCAACTCGCTTTTTTTCGCTTTCAGATCCTTGCTGCGCTCTTCGAATTCCGCTTTGCTTTTTTCGAGCACTTCCGTTTTAATGATGATGCTGGCTTTCGCTTCTTTAATCCTTTTCTCAGCCAATTGAATTTCTAAATTCTGAAATTCGATTTCTTTAGTAATCGCATCGTACTCACGGTTATTGCGAACCTTACTTTGCTGAGCTTCGTATTTTTTAATGTTGGATTGAAAATCCTTAATGGATTGTTTTTTTTCGTTCAACTGATTTTCAAGTTCTGCAACTTCTTCAGTGATGTTGGCAAGACGTGTTTCCAAACCGGCAACTGTATCTTCCAAATCACTCACCTCCAAAGGCAATTCTCCGCGAATGGTACGCAGTTTGTCAATTTTACTATCAATCAGCTGTAATTGGTAAAGACTTTTTAATTTTCCTTCAACCGAAGCGTCGATTTTCTCTTTAATTTTTGAACTCATCTTGTCAGAAGTAATGTATCGGGTTGGTGTTTATTTTTGATAAACGGATTGCAAATTTAGGGAATTTATTTTGAATACACCCATAAAATATTTCCGGCGTAAATTGCTCAGTTTCAAAGTGTCCGGGGTCGGCCAGTAGGAGTTTTCCTTCCACCTCGAAAAAATCGTGGTATTTAAAGTCTGCGGTCACAAAGGCGTCGGCTTTTCGGGCAATGGCCTGATTCAGCAAAAAACGCCCGCTTCCTCCACAAAATGCCACCAATTGAATGGGTTTATTCAATTTAGAAGTGTGCCGTATGCAATTGGTCTTTAATTGGGTTTTCAGAAGATTCAGAAATTCAGTCTCAGTAAGCGCCGATTCAAAAGAGCCCAGCATGCCACTGCCAATTTCAGGGTGACTGTTGCTGATGGGGTAACAATCAAAGGCCGGTTCTTCATATGGATGGTTTTTCCTGAGCGTTTCCAGCATTCTCTTCTCATGAGCCGTTTCGTAAATCAGTTCCAATCGAACTTCCGCTTCCTGGCTCAATTCCATGGGTTTTCCAAGAAAAGGCCTTGACTTCTCGTTTCCCCTGAATGTTCCGGTACCTTCGGTGCCAAAACTGCAGGAATCGTAATTGCCAATGTGTCCGGCTCCCTGTTCAAATAAAGCTTGCCTGAGGGAGTGAAGATGAGTGCCCGGCACAAAGGTCACCAGTTTTCTTAATTGGTCCTGTTTTGGCAATAATACTTTTAAATCACGCAGGCCTAACTTTTCAGCTATTTTTTGATTTACCCCTTGTTTTACATTGTCCAGATTGGTATGGCAGGCATAAATGGCAATATGGTGTTGTATGGCCTTAATTAAAGCGCGCTCAACATAACTGCTTCCGGTTATTTTTTTAAGTCCCGAAAAAACAAGAGGATGGTGAGCAATTATTAAATTACAACCGGTTTCTATGGCTTCGTTCACTATCTCTTCAGTGCAGTCTAAACTCAACAACGCAGCCTTGGCTTCCCAATCAGGCTGGCCACAAATCAAACCGCTGTTATCATAACTTTCCTGTAATGAAAGCGGGGCGAGTTCTTCTAAACAGCTTGTGATGTCCTTTATTTTCAGCATTTCAAAAAGTGAGAGGTCTTTGGAACTAAAAAAAAATCCCCTTCGTTTTCTGAAGAGGATTTTACTTTTCGTTTAGTCTATTCTGGATTTATGATCCTCAATAGCGCTTAATTCTTTTAAAGCATTGAACACTTCGTAATCGCTGCGACTGCTAAGACCTTGTTCAACCACTGTTTTTTCGGCAAGCAGATCGGTGTTGGTATTTCCCGGATTCACTGAATTAACAAGTACAACAGCAACACCATTTTCGGTAACGATGGGTTTGCTCATTACCCCTGCTTTTGAACCAAGCACGGTGCCTGCAATTCCGTTGTCGTTACCAAGACCTTGAATTGAAGCGTTTTCACCGTTTAAACCTTCCTGAGACCTGATTTCCAAACGAAGTGCATTGGCGAGTGCGTCAAGAGATTTGGAAGAGCCGCCTGCCTTATTAAATTCTTCTTTGAACATTTCGGCTTTCTTTTGTTGTATGGCCAATCGGGTTACTTCTTCTTTCACTTCCTCAAGAGGAAGAACGCCTTTGTTGCGTATCCCACTGAGTTTTGCCACCACGTGTTTGTTTTGAAGGGTAAAGATGTTCACATCGCCCTTTTCGGCCTGATATACCCAACGCACCATTTCACGCGCCTGCTCAAGTCCCGGCAATTGACGGTCGCCCTCTTTAATATTATCGGCAACACGTTTGGTTAATTTTTTAGTGTCAACAGCTTTGTCAAAAAGTTCTGCTGTATTGTTTTCACCGGCGAACTGGCTGGCCTCAGAGAATATTCTTTGATTGGTTTCGTCGCTGGCCTGAATGGCTTTGAAAATTTGCGCAATCTTGTAACTGTTGTGTCGCGTGTTGCTCACGTTCAACACTTCAATAATGTGGTAGCCAAATTGACTTTCCACAACGCTGATGTTCCCTTTAGCACCCATTAAACCGGCGTTTTTGAAGGGCTCTACCCAATTGGCGGTTTCGTTCCACCAGCCATAACTTCCTCCTTTGGCTTTACTTCCCATGTCATCACTTACGGTAGCTACCAGCGTTTCAAAATCAGCTTGTTTGTTTTTCAGCAAAGTCAGCAAACTATCTGCACTGCGTTTTGCGCTTTCTTTGCTGCGCTTGGGTTGCTGGGTTTGAGGGTCGTTTGTGCCAATCAAAATGTGACGAACCTCTACACTGTCAGCCAATGAATTTACTGCGGTAAGTTTATAAATTTTGAAATATGCGCCTTCGTTGTAAGGACCGAAAACAGTGCCGGGAGCAGAGGTGTAAATGCTGGAATCACGTACGATCATGGTTTTACGTGTGAAATTTTCAATTTTAATTTCCCCATTCTCACTTTCCTGAGCCATGTACACGCTATCCTCGCCTGGTGTTTTGCCTTTAAATTCCTCAGCAGCCCTGAGTGCTTCTTTCTCGATAGCAGCTATATCTTCAGCGCTTGGAACTACGTTAAAAGCAACGTATTCAATGCTGCGCGTAGTTTCAGGGTTTTGGAAACGGTAAGCGTTTTCTTTGTAATATTTTTCAATATCCGATTCGCTCACCTTTACGCTGCTGTCGCTAACAGCATCAAATCGTTTGATGATGTATGAAAAGTTGAAATTGGTAGTTCTGGAAAGTACTTTCGCCTTTAGTTCAGCTGTGGTGGCATACATTCCTTTATACACCAGCATTCTGAATTTTTCGAAATAACGTGTTGTTTTTACGTTTTCTTCCATGCCCAGCAATACCTGCTCCTGATCGGCCGGTAAATTTTGCACGGCCTGTTTCCATTTCACCAGATCGAGTGAACCGTCGGCTTTTGCGAACTGCTCGTTTACTTTACCGGTTTGCTGATCGCTGAGTTGTTGAATGATATAAGGTACAGGGTTAGCCACCACGCGATCATACAATTCATCTTCACCTACAACGATACCGGTTTTATCAAATTGAGGACGAATAGCCAGATCAACAATATACTGTTGCCAGATGTTATCAATGATGGATGCGCGTGTTTGCTCATCCACATCGTTGTTTTGGTTACGCTGACGGTAGTTGTTCAGTTGACCTTCCATACGGTTAACAAACTCGTTACGGTCGATTTTTTTGCCATTGATGCTACCCACCGTGGTTTGCTCATCACCCCCAAAAATGGATGAACCTGAGCCCAGAAGGCTTTCAAGAATAAATATCACCAGTGCAAGTCCTACGATGCCTACCAGCAATCCGGTTCTTCTTCTGATTGATTCCAATACGCTGATGCGCTCTTTCTTAGGTGTTGATTCGGCTTGTGATGCGTTTTTTTCTTTGCTCATGGTGTACGTGTACGATTTTTTTAAGACTTGCAAAGATAAGGCTTTGCATGAAATTCGGAAACCCCGTCTTAAATTGTAAATATTTGTTTATCAGTAAAATAGAGAGTTGAGAAGTGAAAGCGCTACCTGGGCTTTGGAATTCTTTCGCTTAAAGTTTCTACTGCAGTTTTCAACATATGGCCCTTCAACCCTGCAATTCCGTAATTTTAAAAACGACTTTTCACAGGCTATGTTTTTAATTTTTGATACTGAAACCACCGGTTTACCCCGCAATTATAATGCCCCCCTCAGCGATTTCGACAATTGGCCCCGCATGGTGCAAATTGCCTGGCAACTGCACGATAAATCAGGAAATCTACTTCAACACAACACACTTATTATTCGTCCCGAAGGTTACACCATTCCCTTCAACGCGGTTCAGGTGCACGGCATTTCCACTGAAAGAGCCTTGCAGGAGGGAAGTGACTTGCAGCAGGTGCTTGAAGCGTTCAGGAGCATGGTGGAAAGCTGTGATTACCTCTGCGGACACAACATAGAATTTGACATCAACATCATTGGCGCCGAATTTTTGCGCTGTGGTTTAGAAAATCCCTTTATCGGAAAACAACAGCTCGATACCAAAAACGATGCTACAACCAACTTCTGCGCTTTGCCCGGTGGACGCGGAGGTAAATTTAAATGGCCTACCCTGAGTGAACTTTATTTTAAGTTGTTTTCAAGCAAGTTTGAAGAAGCTCACAATGCCGCTTTTGACGTGCAGGCTACGGCCAGGGTATTGTTCGAGTTGTTAAAACGACGCATTGTTTCTGTAAAAGACATTGGTCAGGAAGAAGCCGGAAACATCCGCTTTCAGGATATTGACCTTTCGGACTTATTGCTCAGGGAAAAAGAACTCAAGGAGAAAAAAAGCAGCAAGGAACAAGTTCCTCCGGGCCCGAAAATCGACCCGGTGGCTAAACCAGCTATTGACTTGCCTTTCTCTCATCTTCACAACCACTCTCAATATTCTGTTCTACAAAGTGTCACCGAGGTTGCGGCTCTTGTTAAAAAGGCAGCCGAACAAAACATGGAAGCCGTGGCCCTTACCGATCATGGCAATATGTACGCCACGTTTTTATTCTGGCAGTCGGTGGATAAACATAACAAGTCCGTGAAGGCTTATAACGAAGCCGTCGAAAAGGGAGAAAAAAGCGGAGAACTTAAAAAAGAATTGAAGTGTTTAATCGGATGTGAATTGAACATCAGCAAGGACAGGAACAACAAAACTAAACAGGACAATGGGTTTAGCGTTCCTTTTATTGCTAAAAATAAAAGGGGCTATGAAAACTTATCTAAACTTAGTTCCATTGGTTTTACCGAGGGCATGTATTATGTGCCCCGCATCGATAAGGAAGTATTGTTACAATACAAAAACGATCTCATCTGTTTTACCGGAGGTTTAAATGGAGAAATACCCTGGTTGATTTTAAATGCGGGAGAGGCTCAGGCCGAGGAAGCTTTTTTATGGTATAAGGAGCAGTTTGGTGAGGATTTTTACATTGAACTCAACCGTCACGGCCTGCCTGAGGAAGACCACGTGAATTCAGTTCTGCTTGACTTTGCCAAAAAACACGGGGTAAAGTATTTTGCTGCCAATTCCAACTATTACCTCGAGAAAAAAAGTGCCTATTCACGCGACATTCTCATCAGCGTTAAAGAAGGTTTGAATTTTGCAAGCCCGGCGGAGTTGCAAGAACTAAAAAGCGGAGCCCGTTTCGGAAAATTGTTTTTACCCAACGATGAGTTTTATTTTAAATCGCTGGCTGAAATGCAAAACACCTTCGCCGATTTGCCGGAGGCACTTACCTGCACTTCTGAGATTGTTTCGAAGGTGGAGGCGTATAAACTCGGACGGGACGTGCTATTACCAAAGTTTCAGATTCCGGATGAATTTAAAGATGAAAGGGACCAGGATCCAAACGACGAAGGCAAAGGCAACAGAGGAGAGAACGCCTATTTAAAATACCTTACCTACGAAGGCGCGAAAAAGAAATACCCCAACATGAGCGATGAGATCAAAGAGCGACTTGATTTTGAACTTTCGGTTATGGAACGCATGGGATTTCCCGGGTACTTTTTAATTGTTTCTGATTTTACCACCAAAGCCCGTGAAATGGGCGTGAGTGTTGGCCCGGGAAGGGGAAGTGCCGCAGGCAGCGCGGTAGCCTATTGTCTTGGAATTACAAACGTGGATCCCATCAAGTACGATTTGCTCTTCGAGAGATTTTTGAATCCTGATAGGATAAGCATGCCCGATATTGATATTGATTTTGATGATGAAGGTCGCGATAAAGTCATCGACTATGTGATCAATAAATACGGTGCCAATCAGGTGGCACAAATCATCACCTACGGCACCATGGGCGGAAAAAGCGCCATTCGCGATACGGCACGAGTACTCAGTTTACCTCTGGCAGACGCTGACAAGCTTGCCAAATCCTTTCCCGATAGTTTGGAGGCAGAACTCAAATCTTTGCTGAAACCGGGGGGCATTGATGAAAAATACCTCGAAAAAATAAAGGACAGGCGGGAGGTGGTGGATCAGTCGCATCAATTCAGAAAACTGTCAGAACAAAATTCACTTGAGGCCACTGTTTTAAAACAAGCATATGAGCTCGAAGGTTGTGTGCGCAACACGGGGGTGCACGCCTGTGGAGTGATTATTACCCCTGACGAACTCACCAAATTTGTACCGGTAACGAAAGCAAAAGACAGCAACATGCTGCTCACCCAGTTCGACAACTCAGTTGCGGAAAGCGCCGGTTTGTTGAAAATGGATTTTCTTGGTCTGAGAACGCTCACCATCATTAAAGACACCATACGATTTATCAAACAAAGCAAAGGCATTGAATTGGATATTGATGCCATAGACTTGAATGATCCACTGAGTCTTGAATTGTTTCAACGGGGCGAAACCAATGGTATTTTTCAGTTTGAGAGTCCTGGCATGCAAAAACATTTAAAGGACCTTAAACCGGACAGCTTCACCGACCTGATTGCCATGAACGCCCTTTACCGTCCCGGTCCATTGGCTTATATTCCCAACTACATTGCGCGTAAACATGGGCGTGAAGCCATTACTTACGACCTTGAAGGTATGGACGAGTTTCTGAAAGAGACGTATGGAATTACCGTGTATCAGGAGCAGGTAATGCGTCTCTCACAAAAGCTGGCCAACTTTACCAAGGGCGATGCCGATACCTTGCGTAAGGCCATGGGTAAAAAACAAAAGGATGTGCTGGACAAAATGAAAAGCAAATTCCTTGAAGGTTGCAAGAGCAATGGTCATGATACAGTAATAGCAGAAAAAGTGTGGAAAGACTGGGAAGCCTTTGCGAGTTATGCGTTCAACAAATCGCACAGTACCTGCTACGCGTATTTGGCCATGCAAACCGGTTACCTTAAGGCGCATTATCCCAGCGAGTTTATGGCCTCGGTGTTAAACCACAGCGGCAACATTGAAAAAATTACCTTTTTTATGGACGAGTGCAAACGCATGGGCATTAAAGTCCTGGGTCCGGATGTGAATGAAGGATTTGCCAAGTTCAGTGTAATGCCCGATAACAGCATACGTTTTGGTATGGCAAGTATAAAAGGAGTCGGGGAGAACGTGGTGAATTCCATAGTAGAGGAACGCAGTAAAAACGGGAAATTTGTGTCGGTATTTGATTTTGCTGCGCGATTGGAATCCAAAACCATCAACAAAAAAAGCATTGAGGGTTTGGCTCTGGCAGGGGCTTTGGACAGTTTTGAAAATGTGAACCGCGCCATGTTTTTTGAACCTGATTTAAGTGATGGAACTACTTTAACCGACCGCCTGATTAAATACGCGAATCAAAAACAATCCGGTAACGATACCTCACAATCCAGTTTGTTTGGAGAAGGCAATGAGGTGGAGGTATCAGAACCCCAGCTTACCAAAACCAGGATTTGGACAGACATTGAACAGCTGAACCGTGAAAAAGAAGTGCTGGGGTGTTTTATCAGCGGGCACCCCCTCGACCCCTATAAATTTATTATTGACCACCGCTGCAATGCAAGCTGTGCGGCTCTGAAAGCAGGACTCGAACCCTTCAAAAACAAGGAGATAAGTTTTGGTGGTATTATCACGGGATTTGAAAACCGCACCAGCAAAACCGGAAATGCGTTCGGCAAACTCATTGTTGAAGATTATCAAGGCAGCGTGGAGCTGATGTTGTTTGGAAAAGATTTTGTGGAGTACAACAAATACATGGTGCAGGGTTTGTTTGTTTTTGTGAAGGCGCGCGTTCAGGAGCGGTACAATCAACCCGGCAGTCTGGAGTTGAAGATCAAATCCATAGAATTGCTGGAAACCATGAAGGAAAACAGCTTTAATTCCATCCGCCTGAAAATAAAACTCAAAGAGCTGAACGAAGATGTGGTTAAAAAACTGGATCAGGTAATGAACGAACACCAGGGCAAAAGCAGCATAGAGTTTTTTGTAGAAGACGAAGAACTAAAACAAAGCGTGAAATTGTTTTCGCGTAAAAGCAAGGTAGCCATTAACTCAGAATTTCTGATGGCCATTGATAAATTTAACGCGGTGAAATACGAACTCAATTAACATGCTGTACTCTCAAAGCGAAAAAGGCTTTTACAACGATGGGAAGTCAAGTTTGCCCATCCCTTGTTCTTATACTCTGGACGAAAGTGCTCTTCACATCCATCTGAACGGATTGGATGAAAAAAACTTCAGCTGGACGCTCAAGGACCTGAGTTCAGTTGAACCCAGCGCGAGTTCCTTCCTGTTTACGCACAAAAATCTTTCTTCCCTTATGGGCACAGGTCCTTTGGCCCGGGAAATGAGCGAAAAATTTCAAGATTATCTGAAACAAAAGCGCGAACGTCAGGGCATGTTGAGTAATAAAAGTATTTATCTGATTCTGGCTGTTACCTTTTCCGTAATTCTTTTAGGAGCCTTGTTGTACGTGTATGTTTTGCCCTGGGCAGCAGAAAAAGCCATCGTTATGGTTCCTGTAGAAACGGAAATAGCGCTTGGTGAAAGTATAACAGAAAACCTAACAGGAGAGGCAGTGACAAATGACTCGGTTAATTTCTATCTGGAAGAATTTGTAAAACAACTTAAGCTCGACAAGACATATCCAATAAAAGTGAAAGTACTGGTATCGGAAGAGATCAATGCTTTTGCAGTACCGGGAGGCAACATCTTTATTTATTCAGGTCTGCTTGAAAAGCTGGAAAGTCCCGAGGAATTGGTTGCCCTGATTGGGCATGAAGTGACCCATGTTACCGAACGGCATTCCCTGAAAAGTATTATGCGTTCATTGGCTTCAAGTTTGTTGTTTACGGTTTTACTGGGGGATGCTTCCGGAATCGCCTCCCAGGCCGACCAGTTCAAACAAATGGATTATTCGAGGGAATTAGAATCGGAGGCCGACAAAAACGGACTGGCCCTTATGATCAAAAACAAAGTATCACCCGATGGCATGATTAGGTTGTTGCAGATTCTGAAAAAGGAAAGCGAAGAAATGCCTCAGTTGATGAAATACCTGAGCACACATCCTGAAACGGAGGAGAGGATAAAACGGGTTGAGGCCATGGCTCAATCGCAACTGGAATTTGAAAAAGAACCCCGGCTACTGGAAGGCTTTTTAAAAATACAAGAACAGGTAAGGAAATAAGCGCTTTTTGGGATTCCTTAACCACTTCAGAGACATAAATTTCCCTTATCTTTGCCGCCTTAGCAGGGTACAGGCATGATTTCAGTAAATTCAGTTACAGTTTCTTTCGGGGGGTATAACCTTTTTGAAAACATTTCATTTTTAATTAATCCTAAGGACCGCATTGGTTTAGCCGGGAAAAACGGTGCAGGAAAAAGTACCTTACTCAAAATCCTTTCCGGAAATCAAAACCCAACATCAGGAGACATTTCCATGCCCAAATCCTGCAAGATTGGGTATTTGCCTCAGGACATGATTCATCAGCACGGACGTACCGTGTTCGAAGAAACTGAAACAGCCTATCAGGAGATCAACATACTTGAAAAACGCATTGATGAGATTAACCATCAATTGGAGACGCGTACAGATTATGAAAGCGCCTCTTATGCGAATTTAATCGAAGAACAATCTCTAGTGTATTCCCGATTGGATGTTTTGGGCGCAGCCAACCGAAACGAGGAGATAGAAAAAATATTAAAAGGTCTGGGCTTTGAACGCAAGGATTTTGATCGCCAAACGGCTGAATTCAGCGGAGGTTGGCGCATGCGCATTGAACTGGCCAAATTGTTGTTGCAAAATCCGGATGTGTTATTGCTCGACGAACCCACCAACCACCTCGACATTGAAGCCATCATCTGGCTGGAAGAATTTATGGAAACCTTCCAGGGCTCGGTCATCCTTATCTCTCACGACAAAACCTTTTTGGACAATGTGACCACGCGTACCATTGAAATTTCGAATCAAAAAATTTACGATTACAAAACCAATTATTCCAGGTACCTGGTATTGCGTCAGGAAAGAAAGGAACAACAGGAGAACGCTGCCAAGAATCAGCAAAAAATCATCGATCAAACTGAAGTGTTAATTGATAAATACCGGGCCAAAGCCAGCAAAGCCTCCTTTGCACAATCCCTCATTAAAAAACTCGACCGCATGGAGCGGGTAGAAGTGGATGAGGACGATAACCAGGCCATGTATTTCCGTTTCCCTCCGCCTGCGCACTCCGGTAAAATTGTGCTAACCGTTGAACATGCCGGTAAAGCCTTTGGCGAAAAACGTATTTTCAGCGATGCAAGTTTTATTATTACCAAAGGCGAAAAAATTGGCTTGGTGGGGAGAAATGGTGAGGGCAAAAGTACCATGATGAAAATGGTCGCCGGAAAATTGCAGCACGAAGGCAGTATCAAACTTGGGCACAGCGTATTGATGGGTTATTTTGAGCAGGATCAGGAAGAAAAACTCGACCCGAAAAAAACGGTATTTGAAACCATTGATGAACTGGCCGTAGGGGATGTGAGAAAGCAAGTGAGAGGTTTACTCGGATCGTTTTTGTTCAGAGGCGATGACATTGATAAAAAGGTGCAGGTACTGAGTGGGGGAGAAAGGGGGCGATTGGCTTTGTGTAAATTATTGCTCGAGCCATACAATTTGTTGTTGATGGACGAGCCTACGAATCACCTTGATATCCGTTCCAAAGATATTCTCAAAAAAGCCCTGATAGATTACGAAGGCACGGTCATAATGGTGAGTCACGACCGTGATTTTATGAAAGGCATTTGCGACCGCTTGTTTGAATTCAGGGATGGAAAAGTGAAGGAACATTTGTGCGGCATTGAAGAATTTATGCAATTGCGTAAGGTAGAGCGTTTGAATGAACTGGATCTGGATAAATCTGGCGTGAAACAGGCACCGCCAAAAGCTGCGGAGAAAAAGCCTGAAAAAGCCACCCCGGCTCAGGACGATAAAGTTCAGAAAACCGTGTTGAGTCAGCTTAAAAAGGTAGAAGAAAAAATTACGGCCATTGAAAACGAACTTAAAAACATGGACCATAAGCTTTCGGATGCTTCAGAATACGAAAAACTGGTACATGACAAACACTTTTTTGATAACTACAACCGCTTGAAAAATGAGTTGGAAGTGGAGATGCAAAAGTGGGAAGAACTGAGCGCCAATTTATAAGCTTAATTAAGCATGAAGGTTTTAAAACACATTCCCAATGCCATCACCAGCGGCAACCTGCTATGCGGGTGTTTGGCCATCGTGCAAATATTTTCAGGCGACCTGATACTGGCGTCTTTTTTTGTTTTTTTAGCGGCGGTTCTTGATTTTTTCGATGGCTTTGCAGCCCGCCTTTTAAAGGTGAATTCACCGATTGGAAAGGATTTGGATAGTTTAGCGGATGTGGTGACTTTTGGTGTGGTGCCCGGTTTAATGGTGTATCGTTTGTTGCAATTTAGTTTAATAGGTATTCAGGAAAGGGAATTGTTTTGGATTGCCCTGCAAAAAAACATCAGCTCCATCGATTTGTCAAACGCCCAATACCTGAGTGGGTTTTACTCTTACCTGCCTTATTTCGGGTTTTTAATTACCGTGTTTTCCGCCATACGTCTCGCGAAATTTAATAACGACAGCCGCCAATCCACCACCTTTATTGGTTTGCCCACCCCGGCTAATGCCATCCTAATTGCATCCCTCGTACTGAATTTACAGCAACCCTCAGTTGTGTACGGCGTTTTCAGTGATTTCAGAGTTTTGTTGGTGTTTACGGTACTGTCGTCTTACGCCCTGGTGGCTGAGCTGCCACTTCTGGCTTTAAAATTCAAGGATTTTAAATGGGCGTCAAATGTGATGCGTTATGTGTTTCTTGGTGTTTCGGCCTTACTTTTAATCCTCTTCAAAGTACAAGCGCTTCCTTTGTTAATTCTTTGTTATATCCTTTTCAGCCTTGTGAATAATATATTTTTCAAAGCACAACATTAATTCTATTTTTGTCAATCAATTTTTAAACTTCAACATAACTAAAAACAGTTCAAAACAATGGGTTATTTATTCACCTCAGAATCAGTTTCAGAAGGTCATCCGGACAAAGTTGCCGACCAAATTTCAGACGCGTTAATTGACAATTTTTTGGCTTTTGATCCTTCATCAAAAGTAGCCTGCGAAACGCTTGTAACAACCGGTCAGGTAATCCTAGCCGGTGAGGTTAAATCAAAAACCTATCTGGATGTACAGGAAATTGCCCGCCAGGTGATCCGCAAAATTGGTTATACCAAAGCGGAGTATATGTTTGAAGCAAATTCCTGTGGTGTACTCTCCGCTATTCATGAGCAATCGCAGGACATTAACCAGGGTGTTGAACGTCAAAAAAAGGAAGAACAAGGTGCCGGTGATCAGGGCATGATGTTTGGTTACGCGACAAACGAAACCGATAATTACATGCCTCTGGCTTTGGATCTGGCTCATGGCATTTTGCTTGAACTGGCTGCATTGCGCCGCGAGAACAAACAAATTAAATACCTGCGTCCGGATGCAAAATCTCAAGTGACCCTTGAGTACAACGACAACAATCAACCCGTAAGAATCGACGCTATTGTGGTTTCAACCCAACATGATGATTTTGATACAGAGCCTAAAATGCTGGCGAAGATTAAAAAAGACATCATTGAAATTCTCATTCCGCGTGTAAAGAAAAATTATCCGAAATACGCGCATTTGTTTAACAACAAAATCAATTACCACATCAATCCAACCGGAAAGTTTGTGATTGGTGGTCCTCATGGTGATACCGGTTTAACCGGACGTAAGATTATTGTGGATACCTATGGCGGAAAAGGAGCTCACGGCGGTGGGGCTTTCTCTGGAAAAGATCCAAGCAAAGTAGACCGTTCAGCAGCTTATGCTACGCGTCACATTGCAAAAAACTTAGTAGCGGCCGGTGTTTGTTCAGAGGTTTTAGTGCAGGTGTCTTATGCCATTGGGGTAGCTCAGCCTATGGGCATTTACATCAACACATACGGTACGGCGAAAGTTAAAATGACCGACGGAGAAATTGCGAAAATTGTTGAAAAGGTGTTCGACATGCGCCCTTATTTTATCGAGCAGCGTTTGAAATTACGCACCCCTATGTACAGCGAAACTGCTGCTTACGGACACATGGGCCGCAAGAACGAAACTGTAACTAAAACCTTTACCAGTCCTGATGGAAAAAGCAAAACCATGAAGGTGGAATTGTTTACCTGGGAGAAGCTGGATTACGTGGCCAAAGTGAAGGCTGCTTTTAAATTAAAATAAGCATTAAACTAAATGGATAAAGCCATCCCAAAAGGATGGCTTTTTTATTTAAGAAATAAGTAAAATTTTTAAAGGTGGTTGAACTTTAATGCATTCAGGGATTGCAAAAATCGCAATACATTGGGTCTTCTTGTTCTATGCCATTGGGGTGTGGTTTTTTCTCCAAATAATGACACCCTGAACATTCATACACATGAGCAAGGGTTGATCTGGTGGGTATTCCACAAGCTGAACATCGAAGCCCCGGTTCGGCGCTAGTGACTGAAAAACCCGGACGATGGCATTGAGGGCAATGTGAGCTCATTTTTTTGATTAACTCGTCCATGGTTTGCCCGATGACCAGCATGCGGTCAGGGTTTCTCATAGCACGCATGTCGGTTTCAATAAATGCCTTGGGGTACTTTGCAAGCAAAAAGTGCGTGGTTTCTTGGAGTTGATCAAAATTTGTGATGTCCTTAAAAACATCTTTTTTTTCGTGTTTTGATTTTCTCAAAATAAGGCCGTGCTCAGGGAATTTCGCAGCTTTAGCAAATTCTAGCACTTCTGCATAACTCGAAATTTCACTTGCATTAAAATTAGTTTGGGTGCTGATTTTTTGAGCTGCGATTTCGATGTTGTTTTTTTTATCGAAAAGATAAATGATTTCGAAGTCGGCCGGAGCAAAAAATAGCTGAGGGTGTGGACCAAAAGAGCCTTCGCTTGAAATGCCAATATCGCAGTCGCTGAGTTCCATCGCCTTCTGGCACTTTAATCTGGCGGTTTCGAAAGGGTCTGCTTTCCGCTCTATTTCACCGGTAAATGTTCCAAACAGATCAGTGTCAAATCCGGGCAACAAAATACTTTCAGCATTAAAACTGGCTATCAGGCGTGGAGCAATTTCCTGTTCTTTACCATGCTTGGTTGCAATAACAATTTGCCTTTGGTGAAACACCTCATGCATCGAAATTAGATTTTGCTTGCAGCAACCGGAATGGAAATGTGAATTTCAGCCTCCGCATTCACCAATTTTTTTGTTTCGCTCAAGGCCTCCCGCAGTTCGTAAAGGTCTTTCTGAAGCGAAATGATGCGTTTTTCTCTCATTTTTACGGTTTCTTCATTGTCATCATCAGCAATCTTCTTTTCATGGTACTTTATTTTCGCATGTATCATTTGAGTGATAATGTCCTGAAGATCCTTTGGAGAGAAACTTCCTTTCAAAAGCGTGATTTTCATGATTTAAATATTTAATGATACTAAATGAGTGGATTCAATTTGATTATTGTCCCTGACCAAGAGAAAATCCTGCCTTTCCATTAAAGGTATACAGATTTTCAGTTTTTATCACATCCAGGCCTTTCTGGTTGGCTTCGGTGAGTAGGCTCAGGAGTTCAGATTTTTCAACTTTTTTTCCGTTTTTTGCTTTAAAGCGGCACCTCCAGTGATCGGTACAAAATGTTTCTTTAAACCCATCGGGCCATACTTTAATGCCCCTGTTCGTAATCATATTTATTTCGAGGTTGTTCGAGGTGATACTAGAGATCAGTTGGCCCAATTCTTCAACATCCATTCCTTTCCAATGCAAGAATACATCCATGCCTACCAATTCTTTTTCTGCCGATCCCTTTCTAACGTAGGGTTTTAATTGAAGAGCTCCTGAGTTGTTGTATTTAATGGATTTTAACGTGTTGGGTTTTTGACCCAGGCGTGCAATGATGGCCTCAGCGAACTGATAGGTACCTACTTTTTGTTTGCTTACGTTCTCTTTGTATATGTCGTAGGTATGCACACCGTCTTCGAGCGTTTTCAGCCAGGCATTGTGTATTTTTTCAGCAACCTCATTTTGTCCAATATGGTTGAGCATAAGAATGGCGCCTTGTAAAAGCCCGGATGGGTTGGCCACATTCTGACCTGCTCTTCTTGGGGCTGAGCCGTGTATGGCTTCAAACATGGCACACTCTTCACCAATATTGGCTGAGCCTGCAAGTCCAACCGACCCTGCAATTTGGGCGGCAATATCAGAAATCACGTCCCCGTAAAGATTTAGGGTTACAATAACATCGAAAGCCTCAGGAGTATCGGCCATTTTTGCAGCGCCGATATCAATAATCCAATGTTCTTTATCAATTTCAGGGTAGTCATTCCCTATTTCATCAAACACAGCATGAAACAGCCCATCCGATTGTTTCATGATGTTGTCTTTTGAAAAACAGGTGACTTTTTTACGTCCATACTGTTTTGCGTATTCAAAGGCGTAACGTATGATTTTTTCGCATCCCGGGATGCTGATTAATTTTAAGCATTGCACCACTTCATCGGTTTGCTGGTGCTCAATGCCGGCATAGAGGTCTTCTTCATTTTCACGGATAATCACTAGATCCATGACCGGATGTTTTGTGTCAACGAATGGATGCAGACTAACACAGGGTCTAACATTAGCGTATAAACCAAGCATTTTTCGGGTGGTTACATTAAGGCTTTTGTATCCTCCGCCTTGTGGAGTAGTGATGGGCGCTTTTAAAAACACTTTGTTTTTTCGTATCATACTCCAGGCCTCTTTCGAAATACCGGAGGTGTTACCCGACAAATACACTTTTTCTCCTACTTCAATTTCATCAATTTCGATTTGAGCACCCGCGGCTTCTAATACTTTAATGGTGGCATCCATAATTTCGGGGCCGATGCCATCCCCTTTTGCAATTGTTATTCTGGTCATAATGGTTTATAATTCTATTTTATAAATACTGTTTACTGGTAATACTATCCCCCCTTTAAGCATAACGTATTTTTCGTCGTAATGCCATAGTGTGGTATTCTTGGTTCTTGTAAGGCCCATATAATTAAAGGTCAGTTTAACTTCATGGTTATTTTTTTTACACATGGCCATGGCAAGTTTCAGGTCTTTTTCACGCTGACGAATCTGAAGTTCATCATTCAATACTTCAAAATTGTCGGCATCTATGGTATTTACCGGTTTACTTTGGATGGCCGGTTCGTTTCTCTTTTTAAGTTCTTTTATCAGCCGGATACGTTGTAAAAACAAACGGTACAAACGTTTTTGGGTTCTTGTTCTTCTGTTAATCAAAACGTTTTTTTCAAGAGGTCTCGTTGGGTTAGGTACAACAAAGGCTCTTAAAACCAACACGCAAATCAGCAGCAAAACAAATCCACTGATAAAGTAATGTTGGGCAGAGTAGGAGACTAATTCCTGAATGGCCAGATGGACGGGATGATTCACTTTAGTAAGTAATACTAAAAATAGACCGCATGCCAGTCCGAAGCTAAGCATGAAAATCAGCCTTTTTTTGCTGTTGTCTAATTCCAAGTTGGTATTCATGATGTGAGATTTAATGTTTATAAATACGTACAGTACAAATTTCGGTAGTTTAATACATATATTTATATTTATCTTTATTATAATAAACATTAAAAATAGTTATGAATTATACGCTTCACCAGTTGCAGGTATTTGCTAAAGTGGTTCAATTAAAAAGTGTCACAAGGGCCTCAGAAGAATTGCACATGACCCAACCTGCCGTGTCTATTCAGCTGAAAAATTTTCAGGACCAATTTGAAATTCCTTTAACGGAGGTAGTAGGAAGGCAACTCTACATCACTGATTTTGGTATGGAGGTTTATAACATGGCCGAACGTGTCATCAATGAGGTGTATGCCATTAACTATAAAACCATGGCCTTTAAAGGCCAACTCACAGGAAGATTAAAAATTTCAGTGGTATCAACCGGAAAGTATATCATGCCTTATTTTCTTAGCAAGTTTGTTCAGGAGAACAAGGGGGTGGAACTTTTGATGGATGTAACCAACAAAACTAAAGTTATTGAAAGTCTCAAAAACAATGAAGTTGATTTTTCCCTTGTTTCAATTATTCCTGATGTAGGTAAATTGAATCAGGAAATATTACTGGACAACGACCTTTATTTGGTTGGAAGTGGAAAGCAAGAACAGAAAGGTAAAATGAGCATCAAACTAAAACCTGCACAAAGCCTTAATGAAATGACCCTCTTGTTTAGAGAAGAAGGATCGGGTACCCGGATTGTAATGGAGAATTATTTGGAAAGAAAGAAGGTTAAGGAAATCAAACGTATGGCTTTAACGTCTAATGAAGCCATTAAACAAGCCGTTATAGCAGGTTTGGGAAATTCTATTGTGCCTTTAATAGGGATTAGAAATGAATTGCAAAATGGGCAGCTAAGAATTATAAAGACTCCAGGTTTACCAATCACTACACAATGGAGGCTCATCTGGTTAAAAAACAAAAAGTTATCCCCGGTTTCCGAAGCCTTTCTACAATTCCTTAAAGAAAACAAAGCTGCTATTATAAAAGAGAATTTTTCGTGGATGAAAACCATATGACATCTAAAATAGAAGCAAAGAAGCCGCCCCCTGAAGGGACACTTTGCTCTATAAACCCCAATTTTTATCGTTTGTAGTAATAGTTTAGTCGATATAATCTAAGTTATGGTCTAATTTTAAGGCATTTTTTCTATATTTGGTAATCGTCCGCCAGCACTAAATGAAAGGAAAATTACGCGTCATTGTTTTGTTTTTTGGTTTGCTTTTTTTTGCAAAGCCATTTTTAGCTCAGCTCAGTGGCACCTTCAACATTCCGGGCGGATATCCCAACCTGGCTGCTGCAATTAATGCACTAAATACCTTGGGGGTAAATGGACCTGTTTTGATTACAATCAATGCGGGTTATACAGAAACGGCCCCGGTTGGCGGATACACGCTGAGTGTCAGCGGCACTTCGGTGAATACCATTACCTTTCAACGAACCGGAATCGGCAGCAACCCACTTATCACGGCTTATTCAGGCGGAACCCGTACTCCTGGAACTGCAGTGCAGGACGGTATCTGGCATTTTGTAGGTTGTGATTACATTACCGTTGATGGCATCGATCTTCAGGACCTGAATGCGGCCAATCCGGCTACGATGGAATATGGTTTTGGTTTTTTTAAAGCCAATGCCGCTGATGGATGTCAAAATAACAGCATACTGAATTGCAACATCACCTTGAACCGAACCAACAATGCGGCAGGTGCGGGGCCTGCTGTTGACGGGTCAAGAGGCATTAACCTTGTGAATAGTTTGATTGGAAGTCAAACTACGGTGCTAACGGTAACTGCAAGTTCGGGTAGCCATTCCAACAATCGTTTTTACGGAAACACCATTCAGAACTGCAACATCGGCATTGCGCTGATTGGATATGCTGCCGCTTCACCCTTTAGTCTGGCAGACAGCAATAACGATGTGGGTGGAAATTCACTGCTTAGCGGAAATCAAATTTTAAATTTTGGTGGAGGTGGAGCGGTGAGTCCTGCCGCTGGTATTCGCACCCTGGCCCAGTACAACTTAAATGTTTCCTATAATACGTTTAATAACAACAACGGCGCAGGGCTCAACCATACAGCCACACTCCGGGGGATTTATCTGAACACGGCCCAAAGCGCCAATGTTACAGTGCTGAACAATTCACTTACACTCATCGGAGGGGGAACCAACGCTCAGGTGTCTGTGATAGAAAATCTTTCAGGGGCTACGGCTGCAAGCAATTCAGTAATCATTGAAAACAACCTGATTACCAATTGCAGCAATCCGAACAACATCAATGGCGCTTTTTATTCTATTTATAACAACGGCGCTTCCTCCTCCTATCTCAGCATTTCAGGCAACACCTTTACCAACAACACCATTACCTCCGCCAACGGAAGCGCCTTTTTTGTGTATAACAACGCGGCCGTTGCAAATGTCATCCGTTTTAATTCGAATCTTTTCACTGCCTGCACCAGTTCGGCAAGTACAACAGGCCTTACGTATATTTTGTATAACAACGCCAATACAGCCGCGGCGTTTGAGGCTTGTTCCAATACGTATTCCGGCAACATTAATCACAGCAATTCCGGCCCAACCTATTTTATTTACAATGCCCTGCCCACCGCGGGCAACATCACCTTCACCAACAATCTGGTTTCAGGCAATACCTTTACTACAACCAGTGGTAATTTTTTTGGAATCCAAAATGCAGGAACTTCTACCGGTAACATTGATCTGAGCAATAATACCTTTTCCGGCAATACTATCAGCAGCGCCAGTGGAGCTGTGTTTTCTGTTTACAATACCGGAACCACTTCGGGTTATACGGAGATGAGCAACAATCAGTTCAGTTCCGAAACGGCTTCCATTAGCACCAGTGGTTCTTATTACGGAATATACAACAATGCCGCTTCAGCTTCATCTATTATTATCGGCAATAACCAGTTTCAGGCTTTGCAATTCAGCACCGGCACCGGCTCAGTGCATCTCATTTATAACCGCGGACCGGTAAGTACTACGTTTGCCGCAAACAGTATTGAATACAATAGCATTGGCTCCTGTACTTTTAACTCCGCCTCAACTTCGCCTTTTTTGGGCATCTATAACAGTTTGCTCAGCTCAGGTATATTAAGCATAAGTCATAACACCATTACCAACGTGGTGTGGAATTCTCTAAGCTCAACCAAATATCTGATCATCAACAATGGCGTGGTGTCGAACACACTTGATATTAACAACAACAGTATTAGTGCCTGTACAAATACAATCAACACCACCGGAAGTTTTTATGGAGTTTACAATACCGGTCTCTGCAATGGGGACCTCATTATTCGAAACAATCAATTCAACGCTGTCAGCGGAGCGGCAAGCAGTGGAGTCACAGGTTTAATCTTCAACAATGCTTCAGTGGCAGGAACAAGGAGTTTTACGAACAACTTACTTGCAAATTGTCAATTCAGTGCCAGTGGAACGGGTGAGTTTAATGGCATCTATAATTCCGGCAGCAATAGCGCACAGGTTCATTTATCGGTGAATACCTTTTCAAACTTGTCCGTTCAACGATTTACAGGAGCAGCTTATTTGATTCAAAACACGGGACCGGTAGCCACTACAATTGGAACGGTAAATATTGTCGGAAATCTGGTTGATACATACACGGGCAATTTTTTATCAAGCGGATCTTTTTTTGGCTTATACAACAACGGGGTTTCATCTCAAATGCTGAACATCAGCACCAACACGTTCGTAAATTCTGTAAATACGGTTTCAACCGGTGCGAACCATTTGATATACAACCGTGGAGCACTCACCAATTCTTTTGCTACGGTATTGTTTTTAAACAACAGCATCAGCAACTACACATTTAATGCCAATGCGAATGGAGGTTTTTTTGGTCTTTATAACAATGGTGTGAGTGTTGGGGATCTTTTCATTGTGTCAAACACGCTTAGCACCTTGTATTTTACAAGTACATTGAGTACAAGACACATGATTTTTAACAGTGGAGCTGCCAGCGGAAGTGTAAACCTCAACCTCAATGAATTCGATAATATCAACGCAACAACCAACACAAGCGGAGCATTTTTCTTTGTGAACAATACGGGAAGTTCGGCACTTGGAACTGCTTTGAACGCTAACCGGATCATTAATTCTCAATTAAACAGCAGTACCGGTGATATGAACGCCATTCGAAATGCGGGGGCCTCAACGGCATCTGTTCAGATTTGTGATAACTGGATTCAAAACCTTAACACCCAGCACACGGCCGGAGGTGTTTTTTATGGTCTTTACAATGATGCCGCGTCCTGTTCCACGCTTTCTGTGCTTCAAAACACTATTGCCAATTGTTTACGTCAAAGTGCCAATGGCGCTAACTTTTGGATTTACTCGAGGGGCACAGGAGCAACAACAATGAATGTTACGGAGTTAAATTCTAACCAACTGCAAAGTTTGCAGCACACTGTAACCGGAAACGGAGCGAATTACGGAATTTTAAGCGGAGGGGGTGTGTTGAACCAATTAAGTATAAATTCTAATACCATCAGTTCTGTCCAATGGTCATCGCTGAATGCCAATCGTTTTTTACTTGCGAACACTTCCCTGGTAAACAACTCAACGCTGATTCAGAACAATGAATTAAGCGGAGTGACTTCCAGCATAAACACAACGGCAGGATTTTATGGGATTTACAATGCAGTGGCCGCATCCCTGGCACAGCTCAACGTTTCGGGGAATACCATCCAAAATCTGGAACTTAGCAGCAGCAGTGGTCCTGTTTTGTTACTGTCAAGTTCAGGAACTCAGTCGGCCGGAGTAAATATTTCAGCTAACACGATTCGTAATTATACCATCAGCTCCAGCGGTAGCGGAGATATAACGGGTATCAGCAATGCCAGCGCAAGTGCATCATTGATTACTGTGAATTCCAATACCCTGAGCGATGCGGTTCTGGCACATTCCACAGGTTCCATCTGTGATATTTACAACGCAGCTTCGGCCACAGGTTCTATTCTGTTACAGCAAAATCGGGTTTTCAATCAAACAAGTGCGGCAGCTGGAGGCGGCGCGAAATTTGTGATTTACAACAATGTCGCGGGTACATCAAGTTTGAGTATTTCATCCAATTCCATCACTAACCATCAACACACCGCTGTAAATGGTCCCGTTTATTTTTTGTACAACAGAGGTACATTAGCCACTACGTTTGATGTGGTTTCGGTGAACGACAATGTTCTCGATGCCAACACGGTTATCACCGGCACCACGTTTCCGAATCTGAATTACGTAATTTATAACAATGGGGTAAGGAACACCTACTTGAGCATAAATTCAAATACCATCAGCAACTTTAACTGGCAAACCGGTCTTTCTGATCGCTATCTTATATATAATACATCCACAAGTACAACAGGAATCAGCCTTCAGAACAATTTTATTGAAAATCACAATTCCCCTAACAACACGCTCGGGGCTTTTTATGGAATTTTTAATAATTCTCAAAATTCAACTGCTCTTAGCATGAATACCAATTGGATTAACCAGATCCAGTCGATGAGTACTACGGGAAGAATGTATTTGTTATTGAATTCGGGTCAGCTGTCTAATTCAGTTACTATCTCTTCAAACACACTCAGCAATTGCAGTATACTTTCAAATACCAATACTTCCTTTTTTGCGATCTACAACAGCCCTGTAAATTCCAATTTACATCTGATAGATGCCAATACAATAGTCAATCATTCTTTAAGTACAGGAAACGGTACTATGGGTTTGATTTTCAATACGGGGGTGAGCACAAATACGGTCAACCAAATCATCATCAGCAATAATACGATTTCAGGAAACACCCATAGCGCATCATTGAACGGGCCTTATTTTGGCATCAGTAACACCACCATTTTCAGTAACAGCCTTAGTTTGTTTGCTAACATTATCTCCAACATAAATTCGCCTTTGACTGCTAGCAACCGGTTTATGTATAATAACACCGGAGGAGCCAGTGCTTTAATCAGTATTAAACAAAATTCGTTGAGTAACATTACGTTTACCAATGGAACAAGCGGTGCGTTTTATGGGGTAAACAACAGCGGAGCCTGCCCGGGAACACTTGAAATTACCGGCAACACCCTCGACCAAATGCACTTGAGTTCCACTACCGGAATACATTACGGCATTTACAACAATGGCGCAGTTTCGGGCAACAGAATTCTGGACGGCAATACCATTTCCAACTTAACATTTACATCTGGCACTCTGGGTACTTTTTATCCTATGTTTAATCAAAGCAGTAATTCCCAATCCCTGAGCATCAGTTCAAATACACTTAGCAACACCAATATCAATACACATTCTGTTTCCATTTATTTGATATACAATACGGGGCTGGCCTCTACCACGGTAAATAGTATTCAATTCGACAACAACCTGATCAACGGTGGTTTGCATAAAATCGATACCCTGGCGGCTTATTACGGGGTGTTCAACAACCTGGTGAATGCCCAGTCAGTAAGTTTAAGCAATAACAGATTTAACAACCATGTTTTGAATGTACAGGAAGGTTTACGGTACATGGTTTACAACACTGCCCGCAGTTCTTCGGTTACCGCTTTGAATGGAAATCAATTCAGCGGCTGTACCTATCAGGACTCTCTTTCCACTTCTTTTTATGGTATTTACAATTCAGGAAGTTTCTCAACACTCCTGCAAATGAATAACAATACATACAGCACCAGCACCATTGCCACCAAAAGTTCGAGCCTTTATCTGATTTACAATTCGGCAATAACCGGATCAAACCTTACTCAGGCTGAACTTAACGGGAATTCCCTAACAGCCAACACCTTCAGTATTTCGCAGAACAGACCCTTGTACATGGTGTATCAAAACGGAGACACCATTGCCAGCGTGCAGATGAACAATAACCAGATTACCACAAATACAATTCAAGTTCCCAGTGGTAATAATTACCCGGTTTACAATTCCGGGCCGATTTTAAATTCACTGAACATCGATGGCAACCTGATTACACAAAATCTGAACTTAGGTAACGCTACCGGGGATGTGTATGGTGTTTACAATTCCGCTGAGGTAGCTCAGGCGTTGAGCATGAGTTCAAATACAGTGAGTGCCAACCGTTCCGAGCATGTTTCCGGTAACACCTGTCTGATCTGCAACACCGGACTTGTTAATACCGGCATCAGTTTGAACAACAATACTCTTGGGCACATTTTCAACAATCCTTTGTCGCCGTATTTAGGAATTTTCAATGGCATTTGGTCGAGCCAGTCGGCTACCAACACTCAGGTAGGAATCAATGGAAATGTGTTCTCAGGGCTTACGTTCAGCACTATTACGGGACTGGGTCCTTTGTATTTTATCCGGACCACCAGCAATCCCTCATTGCTGAACATCAACAACAATCAATTTACCTCATTGCAGTTGAGAAATGCCGGGGCGCATTATTTTATTCATAATTCCGGGAACGTACAGTCTGCTTTAACTGTGAACTCAAATACACTAAGCGGGTATACACGGTTATCTTCCGGCTCAGCCGATTTGTATTTCTATTATGCCGATGCGCAGAATGTGCCTGCTGCCTGCACGCAGAGTATTTCTGCCAATGTGATTTCAACGATAAGTTCTTCCGTTAGCGGTATTGGCAGCTTTTATGGAATTTATAGTATCGACGGAGGCCTTGGAAGCTATCCCTTAAAACACATTCATCAAAACCGGATTAACGCAGTGAACTATAACAGCAGTGGAGATTTTCTTGGCATTTATGCCAATTCCCTTGGCGACGGCGGTACAGCCCAGGGGTCATCTGTGAACAACAATACTATAACAGGCATTAATTGGTCAGGAAACATTTTTGGCATTTACCATGGTATACAAAGTTCACCAAATCAAAAGGTGCTGATTTTTTCAAACGATGTCAACAACCTAAACAGTAGCGGAGCTTCCTCAATCGTTTACCCTCTTTGCCTAAACCTGACATCAAATGGCTTACGTGTTTATAAAAATAAAATTTACAGCATTCAGGCTACCGGCGCTTCAGCAGTGGCGCATGGCATTTATGTGAGCAATGCAGGGACAACCGAAATCATCAACAACAGGGTAGGCGGGGTGTTAGCGCCCAACTCCGGAATTCTAAATCCTGTCAATGGGATTTATGTGGCCGGAGGATCGACTGTGGATATCGATTACAATACTGTTTATTTAAATGCCAGCAGTACGGCACCCAATTTTAATTCCAATGCCCTGTATGCAACTACTAACCCTACAGTAAGTTTACGAAACAATATTTTAATAAACCTTTCTATAGCAACGGGTAACGGCATTAATGCGGCTTATCGCCGAAGCACCGGATCGCTGCTCACCTACGCGGGTAATTCGAACCGAAATGTGTTTTATGCAGGCCCTGTTTCAGCAAACAACCTGATCTACGCAGATCCAACAAACAGTATTTCATCACTTTTTGCTTTGCAAAATTTACTCAGCCCAAGAGAAAACAACTCGCAAAAAGAGAACACGCCATTCATCAGTACCCTCGGTAATTCCATTTCTTTTTTAATGGTTGATCCGGCCCTGCCTTCCGCAACAGAAAGCGGGGCACTTAACCTAAGTGGTATTACAGATGATTTTGATGCTCAAATCCGTCAAGGCAATCCGGGTTACGCGGGAACCGGAAGCGCGCCTGACATTGGCTCAGATGAATACAATCAAGCCCTGCCACCCTGTTCTTCTGTAAGTTCAGGAACCATTTCACCGGCTGCGTCAACACTTTGCGCCGGACAAAACATCACGCTGCAATCAACAGGTTTTACCTTTACCTCCGCCGGAGGTGTGGTGCACCAATGGCAGTCCTCCACTTCTGCAGCAGGGCCGTTTACTACGGTTGTGGGAGGAAGTGCAGCCAACAAAACGGAATACAGCTCAGGGGCCTTAAGCAGCGGTACCCTGTATTTTGTACTGACCAGCACCTGCAGCAACAATGCACAAACTTCAGTTTCCAATCAGGCAACGGTGGTTGTGCTCGCCTCGCCGGGTGCGAGCATAAGTGCGGCGACAACTTCCCTCTGTTCAGGAAACAGTGTACAACTTAATTTAAGCACCGACATTGGAAGCAGTTTTATCTGGACAGGCCCTTCCAATTATACTTCGGGCGTGCAGAGTCCCACTTTAAGCAATGTATCAACCTATGGCGCGGGCGTTTATTCTGTAGTTGTGAGTGCTGCAAATGGCTGCAGCAATTCGGCCACGTATTCCCTGCAGGTGTATCCTTCGGTTCCGGCCTTCAGTTATAATCCTGTTAATCCGGCCATTTGTTTTGGTGACTCCGTTTTAGTGTCATCTTCTATTCCCATCACTTCACCAACTCTGGTGTTTAATCCCCAAACTACTCAGAATGCAGCGAATGCTTATCCCGCACCTTATTCCATGTATTATGGAGGTCAAAAAATGCAATTTATTATTCAGGCAAGTGAATTAAGCACCTCCGGTTTTGTTACAGGAAGTCCTATTACCAGCATTGAATTCCCGGTATTAAGTTTGGGAGCTGCCTGGGGCAATACCATTTTCCATTGCCAGAATTTTCAAATCAGTATTGGGCATACCACCTTGAGTTCCATTACTTCCTTTCAGGGTCCTTTGAATGTGGTATTGCCGGCTTACAATTTCACTCCTGTGGCCGGAGGGTTTAATACCCACGTTTTTGCGAATCCATTCATTTGGGATGGGCAAAGCAATTTGATTGTGGAAACGGTATTCTCCAACGGTATTTTTGGAAGTGCGGCAACTTCTGTGGTTCAGTACAACAGTCCCACGGGTTTCCAAAGCACAGTGGTGTACCGGGCCGATAATCAGAGCTTCGCGAACATTGCAGCAGCTTCTTTTTCGAATGTAAACGTTGGCAATGCGCGTCCTGATTTCAGGTTGAATGGAACCGCGGTAGGCAGCTATACCTGGTCCCCGGCTTTGGGTTTGGCATTAACCAATTCTCATTTTACTCAGGCTTCCCCTGCCACCAGTCAAATTTATACAACCGCATTAAGCAATGGATTTTGTTCTGAAACGAATACGGTTCTGATACAAGTTGCACAACATCCAACGGTGAGTATAGCCACTACTGCCACTTTGATTTGTGTTGGCAATGTGGCTACACTTACAGCCACAGGGGCCAATTCTTTTACCTGGAACAATGGGGCAAGTAATTCAGTTATAACTGTTGCACCGGCGGGTAATGCAACTTTTGTTGCTACAGGATTTAATTTACCCTGTCCGGCTGTTTCAGCTGCTGTTCAACTATCGGTAGCCCCCGCCATCTTAATTTCTGCCGTTTCTTCTTCTCCGGTGATATGTGCAGGCGAAACCACCACCCTGTACGCAAACGGAGCAAACACTTACACCTGGTCAAACGGAGCCACGGCTTCGGTTACTGTGGTGAATCCCCTGGTGAACACCACGTATACCGTTTATGGATCAAATGGCCCGGGATGTTCGGCACAACAAGTTATTTCCATCATTTCCAATTCACTTCCTTTGCTACAGGCGAACCCTCCTTCATTTACGGTCTGTCCGGGTGAACCGGTTGAATTCACCGCCTCCGGAGCGGTATCTTATACCTGGCTGCCGGTGAATTTGAATTCCGCGAACCTCATGGTTTTCCCTCAAAACAGCACTACATACACGCTAGTTGGCCAAGGTGCCAATCAATGTAAAAATACTGTGCTCGTGCAGGCTTTTGTTGATCCATGTCTGGGTTTGCATGAGGAAATGGCAGCCCCGCGTTTTTATGTTTATCCCAACCCATCCTCAGGAATGTTTACGATTCACTTCGAATCGAAGGAAATCAAAACCATACAGGTTTTTACAACGGATGGACTCTTGCTGCTGAACGAAACAAGCACTTCACAACAGGTGCTGATTGATTTGAAGGAAAGAGCCAGGGGATTTTACGTTCTAAAGGTACATTCCGGTTCAAGAGTTAGTTATTTCAAACTTTTGCTGCAATAGTATTTACAAATTCATTTCTTAATTTCACACCTGTTTCACGCTAAATAGCATAAACTATGGAATACAGACGTTTGGGTAAATCAGGATTACAAGTGAGTGTACTCTCCTTTGGATCATGGGTCACTTTTGGTAAACAAATACACGACACCACCGCGGAAGAATTAATGAGCATCGCTTACGATAGCGGTGTAAATTTTTTTGACAATGCCGAAATTTACGCGAGGGGAAAATCAGAAACGGTTATGGGAGAAGTGCTTCGCAAAAAAAAGTGGGCCAGGAGTTCCTATTGCGTGAGCAGCAAAGTGTATTTTGGTTACGAGGAGGGCAAACCCAATCAAACCGGACTCTCCCGTAAACACATTGTTGAAGGTTGTCATGCCGCTTTAAAACGCTTGCAGGTAGATTACATCGATTTGTTTTTTTGCCATCGTCCTGATAAAAACACCCCCATTGAAGAAACCGTATGGGCAATGAACACCCTGATTCAGCAAGGCAAAATTTTATACTGGGGCACCAGTGAGTGGGCCAACGATGAAATTATGGCTGCTTTTGTATTTGCTCAAAAGAACAACCTGATTGGTCCAAGCATGGAACAACCTCAATACAATATGTTTGAGAGAACAAAATTAGAGAAAGACTATTTATTGCTTTTCCGTGATTTTGGTTTGGGTACAACAATTTGGAGTCCTTTGGCCAGCGGTTTGTTAAGCGGAAAATACAACAGCAGTACACCCGAAGACACCCGATTGAACATAGAAGGTATGGATTGGCTGAAAGAGCGCACCCTTGGCGATGCCTCCCGACTTGAAAAAACAAGAGTTCTGGATGTTCTGGCCAAAGAACTGGGTACCTCATTGCCTAAGTTAGCCGTGGCCTGGTGTATAAAAAATCCGAATGTAAGCACCGCCATATTGGGTGCCAGCAAAGCTTCTCAATTGCTTGAAAACCTGAGTGCTCTGGAGGTTCTCCCGCTGTTAAAACCTGAGATTATGGAAAAGATAGATGGCATTTTAAACAATAAACCTGCGCTGCCCGCCTTCTGATCTTCTACCACTTATTCTTTAGGGATAAATTTTAAACTTAAACTGTTTACGCAATAACGTTGCCCGGTGGCAGTGGGACCGTCGTCAAATATATGGCCCAAATGCCCACCGCAGTTTGCACACACAATTTCTGTGCGTATCATACCATGAGAATAATCGGGAATTTGTTTTACCCGATCTCCTCCCGCGATGTTGTTGTCGAAGCTGGGCCAACCGCAATGGCTGTCGAATTTCTGGTCGCTGGTAAATAATTCGGTTCCACATCCGGCACAGGCGTATGTTCCGCGCGCATTGTGGTGGTTGTACTCGCCTGAACCCGGTCGCTCTGTTCCCTTTTCCCGAAGGATATAATACTGTTCAGGGCTGAGAATTTTTTTCCATTCTTCATCTGTTTTTTGAATTGATTGGCCCATGGTTTTTTGTTTTTCTTGACTGGTAGTTGTGGTGTTAGTGCTCGCCGGTGTTTGACAGGACATACAGGTTATGGCGGCACAAAAACTGAGCGTTAGTAAATGACGGTTTGGGATGAAATACATAGTATCAAAGATAAGGGGTATCATCAATGGATATTCCACGCGAACAAAAATTAACGATGGTACAAAAAAAGCCCGTGTAGCAATTACACGGGCTTACTTCACTAAGGGCGCTGTTTATTTAATCAGCTTGTAAACTTTGCTGTCCTTGTTGGAGTTTATTTTCAAGAAATAAACACCTGCAGGAATCTGATCGGTATCCAGAGTATAGAACGCGGAGTTCACTTCAGTCGTCATAATTTCTTTTCCACTGATGTCATTTAAACTCACGTTAAGAGAGTTTCCTGAAACATTTGTAAGGGTCAGCTGAGTGGTGAATGGATTCGGGAATACATTTACCTTGTTCAGGGTCAGACTTTCATCCTTAATACCTGTGATAACAATGGGAGGCAGTTGTACGAGATTTCCACCTGTTGGAAGGGCCGCCCAGAGTCCAAAGGCAGGACCATTGCTGTTTACTGAAGGATCGAGAAAACCGGATGCCACAACACTGAGGGCCAATCCTGAGGTGCCCAGAGTATTTAGAGGAGCTGAAAAGCTGGCTACAGTGGTTGTTCCTGCAACATCGGTCACATGCAAAATATAATTACCGGCTGCGGTATTGGAAGGCAATTGCAAATAACCGCTGGTGTTGAAGGTGCCATAGGCCATATTGCTCACAACGGTTCCGCTTCCTTCAGCCACTACGTTTACTGCAGGGGCATCGGTGGCGCCATGGTACACCAACACATCGGTGTTGTTACTGTTCAATGAGCGTTCGCGGGCAGAAGCATAAGCGGTAAGATTAAAAGGAGCAGTAGTTGAAGAAGGGGCATAACCACTTGGACTTACAATGCCGCTAGCGATAAGCTGATATTTAGAAGCAGATGAAAGATTGTAAGTAAAAGTAGCCAGGGCACCCACTTCACTTGTGCTGCTTGGTGCTGCAATAAATACAGAAACAGACTGTGCTGTAGGTACATCAATGTACGGAGATGCTGTTCTGAATCCGAAATCGTCAATAATTTTAATGGCCGCGGAGCCGGTGGCCGCTGATTTTAAATACACATCCACCGATGCAGCCGCTAAATCAGCGCAATTATGGATGCCCTGCAAGCGGGTCGAAGTGATAGTTGTAGAAGGCAAAGGCAACAATGAACCTCCTGCTGCGGTGGCTACATACAGCCCGAAAGCAGGGCCGTTACTGTTGTTTGCCGGATTCAAAAATCCTGAGGCGATTACGCTTAATGCTGTACCGCCAAGATTGAGTGTAGAAAGCGGGGCAAGGTATTCTGCAACTACATTTTCAGAGTTCTGATCCCTGATTTGAATGTTGTAGTTAGCCGTTGGAAGGTTCAAGTATCCGGCAAAGGCACCATAAGGGGCATCATTTACCAGGGCGTTGGGAATTACTGGTACACTGCCTGAAAAAGGGGCAACCACATCAACTGTGGGAGCATCGGTGCTGCCATGATGCACCAATACGCTGGTGGTGCTTGCGTTTGGAGCAGCACTCAAACCTAAGGTATAGGTGTTGAGTGTAAACGGGCGGGTCATGGATGAGGGTGTGTAGCCGGTAGGACTGACGATTCCATCCGCCACCACAATGTTGTGGGAGTTGGCGGCAAAGTTTACAGTAAATGAAGCAATGGATTGTGCCGCTGAAGTTGAAGTTGGAGGTGCGACGCCAATGACAATGTTCGTGCCTGAAGGAATGTTTGTGAACGTTTGTGATGCATGCCTGAATGAAAGATCGTTGATCAGCAGGTTGGCACCGGCATAAATGTCTACCGTTGCCGCGGCAGCATCAGCGCAGTTGTGAATTACCTGCAAAGTTGCGGTTTGACCTTTTAATGGATTTATGGCACCCATTGCACCAAGCAACAAGACGCCTCCTAAAAATATTCGTTTTTTCATAGTTAGTGGTTTTTTGAGACTAACTATACAAGAAGAATATTGTTTAACGATTATTGAAAAAGGTTAAACAAAAAAAGTTAAAATTACTGAAACTAATTGATTATCAATTATTAAGACGTGAATCGAACTTTTCTCAATCGAAGCAAAAGGAGGAACCCCAGAATAAAAAACACCACCAGCGAAAGCACCGATTGGCGCATGCCGCCCAAAAGTTCACTGATAATACCAAAAGTAAGGGTACCTGCTATCATGCCCAGTTTTTCCATTACGTCGAAAAAACTGAAAAAGCTCGCGTGGTCCTCAGTTTCCGGAAGCAATTTACTGTAGGTGCTTCGGGAAAGTGCCTGGATACCTCCCATCACAAAACCCACCAAAAAGGCTACGAGGTAAAAATGGATGGGAAGTGTTGCTACGAGATACGTGTATACACAAATAAAAATCCAGATAAAAACCGCAATCATGAGCGCGTAAATGTTGCCAATGCGGGAAGAGGCTCTCGAAAAAACAAAAGAACCCAGAACCCCGACAAACTGTATTATTAAAATACTTACAATAAGGGAACTTGTTTTTGTTTTTTCATCCGGCCAGGCAATTTCGTTTCTGGCAAAAAGCACTGCAACTACCATCACCGTTTGCACGCCCATGTTGTAAAAAAAATAGGCACTTAAAAATTGTTTTAATCGGCTGAGTTTTCGCATCTGTTTGTTTACAGAAAGCAACTCTTTAAAACCCCGCAGAACCACCGTTTTACCTCCAAAAGTTGTTTCTTTTTTTACAGGGTTAGGGAGTTTTAAAAAAGTATACTGAGCAAAACCGAGCCACCAGAGTCCGGTGAGTAAAAACGAATATTCTACTTTAAAAAACCCCTCTCCTGTTTCAGGATTTTTTTTGAAAACCATTATCCCAATTAAACATATAATCAAAAGAAGTGAACTTCCGAAATAACCCAGGGCAAAACCCCGGGCACTGACTTTGTCCTGCATGGCCGGACTGGCTATTTCGGGAAGGTAGGAATTGTAATACACCAGACTTCCCCAAAACCCTATGGTTGCGGTAATGAAAGGAATAAAACTCAACTCAAGGTGTTCGCGTGAAAAAAAATACAAACACATGCAGGAGAGAGAGCCCAGGTAACAAAAAAACTGAAGGAAACGCTTTTTGTTGCCCATGTAATCGGCAATTCCACTCAGCAGGGGAGCAATCAGCACAACAATGCCAAGCGCGAAGGCATAAATAAAGGTATAGATGTTCTGGTTCTCAAAAGATTTTCCCAAAAACTGCACCGTATGCCCGGTGAAATTTTTATTGGCATCGTGCGTGGTAATGTAATCGTAAAAGTTTGGGAAGATAGCGGAGGTAATCACCAGAGGAAACACTGAATTGGCCCAATCGTAGAACGACCAGGCACGGATAGTGGCCGGATGGTCTTTATGAAGGGAGTGATGCTGGCTCAAATTCGTTTTGAAAACAAGTGTTAGACATAGTAACAGTTAAAGCTATTCTAATTTTTGATGATTTCAAATTCTACTCTTCTGTTTTTCGCCCTGCCGCTTTCGGTGTTATTTTCGGCAATGGGCATGCTGCTGCCAAAGCCTTTAAAGTACATTTTATTTTGCACACCTTTTTTAATCAGGTATTCAAACACTTCCCGTGCTCTGAGCTCACTGATGCGTTGGTTTTTGAAAGCAAAGCCGCTGTTATCACTATGCCCGTTGATGCGTATTTCAATTTCAGGGTGACGAATGAGGTACTGCGATAATTTATTTAGTTCGGCGAACGATTCGGGCAGAAGGTAGTATTTGCCGTTTTCAAAGAAAATGTTGCTGAGACTTACTTTTTCACCCACTTTAATGTTTTCGCTCACTTTCAATACAGAATCTTCATCGTAATCTGTTTTAGAAGGACCAACAATAACGACTTTGACTTTTTCTTCAAATTGAGGCGCGCGTTTTAAGCTGATATCATCTACAAAGTAATAGGCTTCTTTTACCCGAAAACCAATGGTTTTAATCCGATACAGCTCTTTGTTGATCACCGGTGCGAAATTGCCGATGGTGAGGTATTTTTCTCCACCGTCGGCCTTATAAAATCCTTTGATTTCAAACCAGCGGAAGCCGTTTTGCAAACCGCCTTTTTGGCAAAGGGTGTCTACCATACTGCCTTTATAAACGTCTTTTTGTCCTCGGTACCCCCCTTTGGTGAACAAGGCTCCGAACGACCGTAGTTCAGCATTGCTCCAATATGCCAAACGGATGTGAAGTTTGAATTCGTAGATAGTGCCGCGATGCAGGGGCTCGGCGAGTTTAACCTGCAGAAATTCCTTGTATTTTCTTCTGAACCGGAAACCGGTGTAACATTCTCCCTGGAATGCTCCACGCTCAATAGTTGTGTCGTTGTCTAATGGTTTTTGGTAATAATCGATGGTTTCAATCTGCCGCCAGGGAATGGCCCTGCGCACATCGCTTGACTTTTTACGGTAATTCTCAAAACTCCCGTTAGGCACCAGGTTTTTTTGGAACTTGATGTTTTGGCTTTGAGCAGCACCGTAAACACCTAAACAAACGGCCAGACAAAGGTAAATAAGGCGCATTAAGGCAAAAATAGGCCGAAATCATGGCATGGCATTAAATTCTTTTTAACACTTGCATATTGAGAAAAAGCTGTATATTTGCCTTCCCAAAAATGGGAATAGTAAGAATTTAAGACATGGCAAACCATAAATCCGCAATTAAACGCATTCGTTCAAACGACGCAAAACGTACCGAAAACAGGTATTATTCGAAAACCACAAGAACAGCCATTAAGGCTTTGCGTAGAAGTGCTACCAAAAAAGAAGCTGAAACTCTTTTACCAAAAGTAAACAGCATGGTAGACAAGTTGGCTAAGAAAAACGTGATTCACAAAAACAAAGCCGGTAACATTAAGTCAAAATTGGCTAAGAAAGTGGCTTCATTAAAATAAACAGATTAAACTCTTGAACAGAACCCGTTCCTCACCGAACGGGTTTTTTTTATGTCTGTCAACCAGATTTTTATTCCAGAATGATTTTCCCGGAGAAATAAGGAGATTGCAGGAAATAAAGTCCTTTGGGCAGAACACTCAAATCAAGTGTAAAACGATTGTTTTCGTTTCTGATTAATACAAAAGTGTGCTCCCAACCAGCTGAATCAAATAATTTTAAATCTTCATCCATTATATCCATTTCGGTTTCTAAGTGCAGGATACCCCGGCTGGGGTTGGGAAAAAGTTTAATTGGCGTTTCAGTGTATTCGAGCGATACATAAAGAATGGAGCTGAAGCTGAAACTTCCATCTGCGTCAATTTGTTTCAGTTTGTAATAATTCATTTCCCCTAAGCTCGCAGTGTGGGTAAAAGAGTAGGCGCTGGTAATATTCGAGTTGCCTTTGCCCTTTACAAAACCAATTTTTTGCCATTCCCCTCCATTCAGAGTATGCAGGATTTCAAATCCGGCATTGTTTTTTTCGGAAGCCGTTTGCCAAATCAATTCCACTTCTGTTCTGTTTTTTTGTACTGCATAAAAAGCCATGAGTTCAACCGGCAGGGGGCTTGAAACCGTGCCGGTAATCACGCCTGAACCTGAGGTGCCGCCTCCTGAGCTTGCTGTTGGAGGGCTGCCACCGGTGCTGGCATTTCCGCCTGCTCCGTTGTTGGTATTGATGGTGGTATTGGTAAACGCATTTGTTGAAGTGACATAAACCGCGCCCTGGCCTCCACCTCCGCCTGCCCCGTGTGGCGTACCATTGCCCACACTGCCGCCATTGCCACCATTGGCAGATATAGTCAAAGGACAACCGCTAATAGCGCGGATACCATCAACTTCAAGCACCATGCTTCCTCCGGCACCGCCTCCCCCCATGCCATCATTACCACCGTTGGCAGCTGTAGCACCATTTGCGCTGATAGAAACCGCTGAACATGCACCAGCAACCACTATCGTATCGGCCCTCAGCAAAATAATTCCACCACCAATGCCACCGGCTGTGCCAACGCCATTGTTTTCCTGACCACCACCGCCGCCGCCGCCCATAAACACCCGGTTTAAATTTGAACTTACCGCTAAGCCCCCCTGGCCACCAGCACTTAAAGCCGCTGAGCAATACCCACCGCCGGTGTATCCATAGTAGCCATTGCCACCCGCTGTATAATTTCCTCCACCTCCACCACCACCGTTGTGAACCAAACCTCCGCCCCCTCCGTTCACCGCTTTGGCTCTGCCTGCAGCCTGTGCCGCTGTGGTAATGTAAACCCCTTCGCCTTTGCTTGCATAACGGGCATCTCCCGCAGCAATCCGATAAACGTTGTCGATACAGCCTCCGCCATCCTGTCCTGCTTTTGCTCCTCCTCTGAAGCCGATTGCATCAGCGCTGATGTTATGAAACTGGTACAGATTTCCGCTTACATAAAAGGCTATAACACCTCCTACGTTTCCATTCCAGGCCACCCCATTAATGTTTGCAGTAGTTGAAAAGGAAGTGGTGCCCAGTTTGGGATAAGAAATAATTTGTACTGAACCGGATGTACTGTAAGCATTGGCCAGTGAAGAGCTTAGTGTCATGGAGGTCACACCTCCATTCACGGCTTGAATTACTGCTATTTCATACAACCCGGCTGAATTGAGTGAATTTGGAATTCCAAAATTGGCGTTGTCGGCTGTATTACCTGTGATGCTGGCTCCCTGCATTTGTATCACAACAACATATTCTCCGGCAACAAAGGTGTCAAAGGTTTGATTCTGGTTACTGAGGGTAAGCACCGAACCATTTGTGATGGCCGTTACTTTAGCATAGGCGTTGATTTGGGCTTTTGTACAGAAAAAAAAGCCGGAAAGAAACAGCAGGGTATAATAAAACTTGCGCATACCGCGTGAAACAAAAAACACACTAAGTGTTTCAACAAGTAATTATACAAAAATTTGCCTAAAAAGTTTCGTCAAAACTGTTAAAATAACAGGTCGAATGAGCAAATTATTTAGACGAATGTCAGGAAATGAGCTTTTGTCTCAGCATAAACTCCAACTGTTCGTTGGTTAGCATAAGTTGTTCGTTCAGGTTTTTCTGACGTTTTTTTAAAGCGTAGATATGGTAAGCGTTCTCAATTATTTTTTTGAGTTGATCGTCATTCCAGGGCTTTTGAATGTATTGGTAAATCTGTCCCCGGTTAATGGCGTCCTTTATGGCTTCCATATCTGAGTAACCGGTTAACAAAATACGAATCTGGTCAGGGTAATCCTGTACCGCTTGCGCCAGCAAATCAGTGCCCAAGGCGCCAGGCATGCGCTGATCAGTAATCAGAATTTGAATTTCATGTTCTTTCAATACTTCTTTTCCGGCATCCACAGAGGTAGCGGTGAAGATGTTGAAATACCGCCTGAAGGAGGCTTTGAACGCCTCTAAATTGTTTTCTTCATCGTCTACGTACAACACGTTGATGATTACTTCCTCCTCCGGATTTTCAGCACTATTTATAACAGGTGTAAGCAAAAGTTTGTGTAATTTTAAAGCTCTAAATTGATGACTAATTTATACAGAAAAATTCATTTTTCATCAGAATTCTTTAATTACCTCAAATTTAATCTGAGCTTGCCCGAGTGTGGAAGAAAGTGGTATACCATCTATGAATAAAAACAGTGATGTCACCGGAATGCTGGACCGTAAAAAAAACCAGAACACGAATAGTTATCAACCTGAATTTTATCGTTTGAATCAGGCGGAAGATCAAGAGAAGTTGGTTCTGCTTTTGAACCGACCCGGATTGATTTTGCACGATACCATAAAGGATCAGATTGCTGAACTGATTAAATACCGCAACCCCTCCGTAAAATTTACGAACGAGGCTTTAGCCCGTCATGTGCTTGATTATATTGGTTCAAAGCCTTTGGAAGAATATGGCGTGTGGGTATATTATCCTTGGTCGAACCGACTGGTACATCTGCTCGATGAACAGGAGTTTATTGAAGTTCGTACCAGCCGTAACCAATACAAAATTACACCGGAAGAAAGAGCGGTGTTACAAACAAAAAAAATTGGTGTGATTGGTTTGTCGGTGGGTCAGTCGGTTGCTGTAACCTTAGCCATGGAACGCATATGCGGGGAATTGCGTCTGGCTGATTTTGACTTACTGGAACTCACAAATCTGAATCGAATCAGAACCGGTGTTCACAATCTAGGAATAGCAAAAGTGTATTCTGTTGCCCGGGAAATCGCGGAGATCGATCCCTTTCTGAATGTCATCTGTTTTCCTGATGGCATCAACGAAACCAATATGGATACGTTTTTTACCGGTAACGGAAAGCTCGATCTGATGATAGAAGAATCAGACGGCTTCGATATTAAGATACTCAGTCGATACAAAGCCAGAGACCTGAGAATACCGGTGTTGATGGAAGCCAGCGACCGTTGTATGGTTGATGTGGAACGATTTGACCTGGAACCTGCCCGTAGTATTTTACACGGTCTTGTTGATCACCTCGACATCAAAACCCTTAAAAGTTTAAAAACCACCGAAGAAAAAATACCCTATATGCTCGACGTGCTGGGCATTGACACAGCCTCCCCGCGTTTAAAAGCCTCCATGCTTGAGATTGAACAAACCATTAACACCTGGCCACAATTGGCTTCGGCTGTTACCATGGGCGGGGGAATTACGGCCGATGTGGCGCGCCGCCTATTACTGAATCAATTTAAAAGTTCAGGGCGTTATTTTATTGATGTGGAAGAACTGATTGGTGATAAAAAAACCCAGCCAGCAAAAACCGAATCACCGGTGATTGCAACACATGATGCCGTGAGCATTGCAAGGGATTTAAATCTGCAAGGGCTTCCTCCAATCAACACCCTGAATGAGGCTTTAGCCGCCGAACTGGTGAAAGCCGCCTGTTTGGCCCCCTCAGGCGGAAATTTTCAACCCTGGAAATGGGTGTTCACTCAGGGACGTTTGTTGCTCATTAATGCTTTTGATGCCAGCTCTACATTTTTAGGTGTGGGCAACCTCCCATCTCTTGTTGCTTTTGGAGCAGCCATTGAAAATTTAACACTCAAAGCCAGCGAACTCGGACTTTTCACCCATTGCAAGGAGTTTCCATATCCCGATCGTGAGGAAGTGATTGCTTTGTTTGAATTTTCGAAAAGCAATTCAAATGAACCATTGTTTCCAAACCGCAGGGCCTGTATCGGACTGCGTTTAACCAACCGGAATTTGGGTCAGCGTGAAAAAATTGATAACAAGGTCCTTCACCACCTTAGTAACATTGAACAGGAAATACCGGGAGCTCAGCTGCGTTTTTTTACCGAAGAAAGCCAGCTCGATGAAATTGCTGAGGTGCTGGGAGAAGTTGAAAAAATAAGGCTTCTGGAAGATATGGGTCACCGTGATTTTGTGAATGAAATACGATGGAACGCCGAAGAGAACGATAGAAAAAAAGATGGCGTGGATTTGAGAACACTTGACATCACCAATGCCGAACGCGTAGGATTGCAGGTGGCCAGAGACAAATCCATTATTGAATTGCTGAATCAATGGAATGGCGGCGGAGCTTTTAAAAAACTCACAAAAAAATCCATTGACGCGGCTTCAGCCATCGGACTTATATCTATGCCAGGAAACACAAAAGCCGATTATTTAAACGGTGGAAGACTTTTGCAGAAAATTTGGCTGGAAGCAAACGCCTCTGGAATAGCATTTCAACCGGTGTCTGCCTCCCTGTTTGTTTACGCCCGTTTGTTTATCAACAATGGTGAGGGTCTCAGCGAAAAGGGCAGAAAAGCACTTGTGGATCTGAGACCAAGATTCGAAAAAGCGCTTGGTATCGGTCCTGAAAAGACGGAAATCTTTATTTTCCGCCTGTGCTTGGCCGATGAACCAAAAGTAAAATCCTTGCGCAAACCCCTTGAGGACGTGTTTGTGCGTTTATAACAATCTGAAGTTGAGAATAAAAGCCGGGTTATCGAAGTATTCCAACTTGCAGAAGGTAAATTTGTTGGATTGCGTGTTTTTTAAGCAACTGAACACGAAAAAAAAACCAGGAGAGGAGCCTGCTGTATAAAAAAAATTACTCCGGGTTTTAAATGAAATGGAATTGAGCGAAATGGAGAATAAGTTAATATTTAAAGCATTCAAGGCGGTTGATGATCTGGAGATGTGCAAAAAATACCTTGAAGGGCACGTGAGTGTGTTGAAAGATTATGGCATTACCAACATTACATCGAATAACAACGAATGGATGTTTCATCCTCAAATGTATTGTGTAGTGGCCATTAATACTCAAAATGAACTGGTGGGTGGAATTCGGGTGCAGGTAGCCGATATGATTACTCCTTTGCCTGTTGAAAAGGCTATCGGAAGAATGGACGATACCATTTACAAGGTGGTGAAAAATTATCATGAAAACGGTGGCGTTGGAGAATTGTGCGCGTTGTGGATTTCAAAAAAAGTGGCAGGACTGGGCATAAGCGTGCTGTTAACCAGAGCGGGAATTTCGGTAACGAATCAATTGGATATAAAAACCCTCGTTGGTATTTGCGCCGACTATACTTTAAAAATGTTCAAACAAGTAGGTTTTCAGGTCGACAATACACTTGGTACCAATGGGGAGTTTCCTTATCCCAACAGTACCTACGTGGCCCGGGTATTGGGTATTATGAACGCAGAAAGCCTTGAATCGGCTGCCGAATACGATAAAGAGCGAATGCGGTCCTTAAGACTAAATCCAATTCAAAACCATTTGGAAAAAGAAACTTCAGAGTCTATCTTAGTAGAATATAATCTGATTATTCCTTAAGATGTACGCAAGAGTTCTGGTTTTTGTTTTGACTATCCTCTCTGGATTGCCCTGTTTAGGCCAGACGGAATACACCGACCCCAACAGGAACCAACCCGTTAACGGAAACCTTCTGTATCTTGAGGACAAATCGAATTCTTTTACCCTTGCAGATGTCATCAAAAGCAACAACTTCAAAAAAGTTCGAAGCGGTGTACATAATTTTGGCATCACAAATTCTGCGATTTGGTTCAAACTGTCCATCAAAAATTTAACGGAAGTTGAAAACCTGATCCTGCAGGTGAATCAACCCATCATTGATCATATCGATCTTTTTACACGTCATCCCAAAACATCGAAGTACACGGTGGTGAGTATGGGCGAGCACAATCCCTTTTGGTTAAGGAAATACCAAACGCCGGAATACCTGTTTGATATAGAAGTTCCGAAGGACAGCACCATTCAGTTTTATTTGAGGGTAAAATGCAGGGAGAACCTGCAGGTACCCATGTTTATCGGTACACGTATTTCCACCATCAATAAAAGTATCACTTCTAATCTGGCCTCGGGGATATATTTCGGAATCATGATTGTTATGATTCTTTACAACCTCTTTATTTATGCTACCCTCCGAGATCGAACCTACGTGTTGTATTCCATCTACATTGTTTTTATTTTGTTTACCCAAACCAGTTTGCAAGGGTATACCTTTCAGCTGATCTGGCCTGAAATTCCATGGCTGGCTATACATTCTCCTTTTTTATTGCCCACTTTGGTTGGGATAGTCGGTCTGGAGTTTTTCAAACAATTTCTGAAACTGGCGGAGAGAATTCCGATTGCTTATAAATTATCCTATTTATTCTGGCTGCCATACTCGGTTTCATTGGGTTTGGGATTTACGGGGAATTACCAATGGAGTTTCCGGATCATGGAAATTACCGCCAGTGCTGTTTCAGTGTTTATGCTGGTGGTGGCGTTTTTAATTTACAGAAGGGGATTTTCTGAAGCGCGTTTCTTTTTGTTGGGTTGGTTTGTATTTCTTGCAGGCATTTGTATATACGTGATGAAGGATTTTGAAATTCTTCCTTACAATAATTTTACCCGCTACACCATGCATTTTGGTTCGGCAGTAGAAGTGATTTTGCTCTCTTTTGCTTTGGCCGACCGCATTAATATTCTGAAAAAGGAGAAGGAACAATCTCAGGCCGAAGCTTTAAGTATTTCGCAACAGAATCAAAAGCTGGTGAAGGAACAAAATATTATGCTGGAGCAAAAGGTGCATGAGCGCACCAATGAACTCGAAATGGCCAACGAAGAACTGACGGCTACGCTGAACCAGTTGAAGGATGCACAAACCCAATTGGTGGATTCCGAAAAAATGGCTTCTTTAGGTCAGCTTACAGCAGGTATCGCGCACGAGATCAACAATCCCATCAATTTTGTGCTGGCTAACATTAAACCACTCCGCATGGACGTTTATGAATTGCTCGAACTCATCAACAAGTACGAACATTTGCGCGCGGAAGGAGATAAGAACGCACAATTTGAACAAATTGATGCCTACAAGAAAAAAATTGATCTGGATTACATGATTAAGGAGATTGAAAAAATTCTTGGAGGGATTGACGATGGTGCCCGCAGAACCGCGGAAATTGTGAGTGGGTTAAAAAACTTTTCGCGTTTGGATGAGAACGATGTGAAATCTGCGAACATCAATGATGGTATTGAATCAACATTAATTTTATTAAGAAGTTCTATTCCTAAAGAAATTGAAGTGGTTCGAAACCTTGGTGAGGTACCCATCATTGAGTGTTATCCGGGCAAACTCAATCAGGTGTTTATGAATGTGTTCAGCAATGCCTTGTATGCCTTGAACAAAAAAGCGGAAGGGAAAAAACAACTCATTATTACTACCTATGAAAAGGGCGACCATGTGTACGTGATTGTTGAAGATACCGGCGTAGGAATGAGTCGTGAAGTGAAGGAAAAGATATTCGAACCCTTTTTTACGACCAAAGATGTGGGTGAAGGCACGGGTCTTGGCATGTCCATTGTGTTTAAGATTATTGAAGGACACCATGCCAGAATTGAAGTACAGAGTGAAGAAGGCCTAGGAACCAAGCTGACCATCATCCTCAATAAAAAGATGCGTTTTCCTAAACAGTAGGATAGTTTGGTTTTAGTCGAAGTATTCCTTCATTCTGTCAAAAAATCCTTTTTCCTTTTTACTCGGGTTGGGAGCGAAATTTTTAGAATCCTTAAAATGCTCCAGGGCTTTCTTCTCTTCGTGATTCAGGTGAGTAGGCGTATAAATGCTGATTTCAACCAGCAAATCGCCTTTCCCGTAGGCATTCACATCCGGTAATCCTTTTCCTTTCAATCGCAATACTTTACCGCTTTGGGTACCGGGTTCAATTTTTATTTTGGCTTTGCCATCAATGGTGGGTATTTCAACATTGCAGCCCAGGGCAGCATCCGGAAAACTGATGTTGAGGTCATACACGAGGTGGTTGCCTTCTCTTTTTAGATGCGGGTGCTCTTCTTCCTCAATCAGGATGAGAAGATCTCCGTTAATACCGCCTCTTGGAGCCGCATTTCCTTTTCCGCTCATGCTCAATTGCATGCCTTCGGTAACGCCGGCAGGGATGTTAATGGTAATTACTTCTTCCTCTCTTACTATACCTTCTCCATGGCAGGTGTGGCATTTGTCTTTTATGGTTCTACCTTCGCCATGACAGGCACTGCAGGTAGTTTGGGTTTGCATGGCACCCAAAATGGTTTGCTGTACGCGTGTGATGGCCCCGGTTCCGTTGCAGGCCCTGCAGGTATCGTATTGCCCGTTTTTGGCACCGCTTCCGTGGCAGGTTTTACAAGCCACGTATTTGTTCACTTTTATTTTTTTCTCTACACCATTGGCAATTTCCTGCAGGTTCAGTTTTACTTTTACCCTGAGGTTCGTGCCTCGGGTTACGCGCCTGCCGGTACGTCCACCGCCTCCACCGCCTCCGAATCCAAAAGCCCCTCCAAAAATATCTCCGAACTGGCTGAAAATGTCATCCATGTTCATACCACCCCCGCCAAAACCTCCATTGCCTCCCAGGCCCGCATGCCCAAACTGGTCATAACGTTGTTTTTTCTGTGCGTCACTCAGTACTTCGTATGCCTCCGCGGCTTCCTTGAATTTTTCTTCAGCCTGCTTATCATCAGGGTTTTTATCAGGATGGTATTTAATAGCCAACTTACGGTAGGCTTTTTTAATGTCTTCTTCGCTGGCGTTTTTTGCCACACCCAGTACTTCGTAATAATCTCTTTTCTTCGACATAATTTATCTATTGGGCAACCACCACTTTTGCAAAACGAATCACTTTATCGCCAAGTTTGTACCCCTTTTCAACTTCGTCAACCACTTTGCCTTTGGCATTTTCATCGGTGGCAGGAACATGGGTAATGGCCTCCATGGTATCAGGGTTAAAGGGTTCTCCTATGCTTTCAAAAGCAAGCAACCCTTTTTGTTGGGTATTGTTGCGAAGCTTATGGAAAATGAGTGACATCCCTTCTTTAATGGGTGCGGCATCGGAGAGGGATTCGCTTGCCTTGAGGGCCCTTTCAAAGTCATCCAGAACCGGTAAAATGCTTTTAAAAACATCTTCGGAGGCCGTCTTAATAATTTCGGCTTTTTCTTTCAGGGTGCGCTTTCTGAAATTGTCAAAATCAGAATAAAGTCGCAGGTATTTATCGTTGCTTTCGTTTAATTTTTGTTCCATTAGTTGTATGGGGTCCATGCCTGATTTTTCGTCAGTTATACCGGTAGTTTCAGTCTTTATGTCAGTTTCAGGCTGAAGGTTGTTTTGCTCCAGTTCCCCTTCCGGCAAATTAGATTCGTTATTTTGCATGATCTTAAGGCTATTGATTTTACTTCTTGCTCTGCCAGTGCAATAATACTGCCAAGGCTTATTAGTAGCCGATTTGTCAGTTTTTGAGAATGGTAAATTCTACCCTTTTGTTTTTTTTATGCTCTTCATCTGTACAGCCCGGAGAACAGCTTATGGCCGGTTGAGAGCTGCCAAAGGATTGGACCCGCAGGCGGCTTTGAGGAATGCCCTTGCTAAGAAAATACGTCTTTAAAAGTTGAGCTTGCTGGTCGCTGAATGTTTTGCTGGTTTTTTCGTCCTGTTTGCTATTGCTATGCACTGCAATTTCAAGAATGGATTGATTGTTTTTTTTCAGGGTGGTTAATATTCCGTTTAATTCCTGTTCGTCCTTACTGCTTAAGGCAGTGTTGTTGTTTTTAAATGAAAGGTATTTGGTTATGGTTATTTCCAGTGGCGAAACGGTGTTAAGGCTGGAATCGGCCAGTTGCAGTTTGGTGATTAATTTCGATGGAAGGTAAAAAACAAATCCTCCATTCATGGTTTTTCCTTTCACTAAAAGTTCACCTTCGGAATTGTAGAGGGCGGTAGGGTCGCTGGTGATAATGTCCATCTGATTATCAATTTTCAGAAGGTAATTGTGGTTGATTTTCATGTCGTGAAAAACAAATACTCCGTTTTCATTGGTTCGCGAATATCCCAGCGAATCCCCGTAATGATTAAACAGGTAAACTTTACTGAACCTGACTTTATCCTCTTTGCTGGAAGACAAGGCCAGCATACCAAAGATGTCTTTTTTGAGGGGGTGAACGTTTTTTTTAGAGTCAAGGTAATTCTCAAGATCCGCGAGCCTTGGGTTGATCAGCACCACCTGCCCGGTTTCATCAATCACAATATCGGTTGGGGTTTGATTCACGCCAAACTTTAAACACACGTCGTCTTTTGCAAACCCCTTCATGGCGATACCATGCACAAAATTAACCAGAGAGTCATTTTGTATGGTTTCTTCCCAGGATTTTTGGTCGCTTTGTACAGCAATGGAAATAATTTCAAAACCTTCGGCATTGATAAAATCACTTTCAAAATAATTTTCGGCAATGCTGTTCAGAAAGCGGTTGTTTGTTCCCGCATTCGGGTTGCTGCTACTCCAGAAATGAAGCATAACAATTTTGTTAAGGTAAGGCATGGTAAACCCCTGAATCGCATTTTCGCCACGATTCAATACAAATGGCGGGGCTTTTTCACCGGGTTTTATTAGTTGGGTGTTTTGTCCACTTGCATTTGCAACAAGAGCAAAAACCAGCAGGTATGCGAGGTGTTTTATCAATTGCCTGAGAGTTTTTTAAGGGTCTCTAACAGTTCTTCACCCCTTAGGTTTTTTCGGATGATAACCCCGTTTTCATTTAACAAGAGGTTGTATGGAATGCCGTTCACCTGATAACGCATTGCGGGCTCGCTGTTCCAACCCCTGAGATCGCTCACGTGATTTTCCCATACCAGCCGGTCTTTCTCAATCCCTTTTTTCCAGGCGTTTGCATCCATGTCAAGTGATACGCTGTAAATTGTAAATCCCTTTGCATCTTGAAATTTTTTATCCTTAAAAGTGGTGTACGCACTCACTACATAAGGGTTTTCCATTCGGCAGGGGCCACACCAACTGGCCCAGAAATCAAGCAACACCAGTTTGCCCCGGAGGGAAGATAAGCTGATTGTTTTTCCTTCAGGGTTTTTTAAACTGATTTCAGGGGCTCGGTTACCGAGGCCGAGACCAATTGCCGGTTCGGTTTGCTGAATACCAGAAAGAGTGTCATGGCTGTTTGATTTATTTCCTGAGAAAAAACCAAAGCTCAAGGCAACAAAACAACCGGCTGTTATATACAAGAAGATTTTCATGAGTCTTTTCGAATGATTTTTGCACCAATAGCGTTCAATCGGGTATCGATGTGCTGGTAACCGCGGTCAATTTGGTTGATATTAAATATTTGGCTGGTTCCCTTAGCGCTCATGGCGGCAATTAAAAGGGCAACACCTGCGCGAATATCCGGACTGGCCATGTGTATGGCTTTGAGTTGAATTTTGCGGTCGAGGCCCATTACGGTTGCACGGTGCGGGTCACACAGGATGATTTGCGCACCCATGTCGATCAGTTTATCTACAAAAAACAAACGGCTTTCGAACATTTTCTGATGAATGAGCACATTGCCTCTGGCTTGAATAGCGGTTACAAGTGCGATGCTGATGAGGTCGGGCGTAAAGCCGGGCCAAATGGCGTCGCTCACCGTTAATATGGAACCGTCGATAAAGGTGTCGATTTCGTAGTGCGCTTGTTCAGGAATAAAAATATCGTCGCCCTGTCTTTCCATTTTCACGCCAAGTCTTCCGAAGATATTGGGGATAATCCCCAGGTTGTCGTAGCTCACGTTTTTGATGGTGATTTCAGATTGGGTAACAGCCGCCATGCCTATAAAGGAGCCAATCTCAATCATGTCGGGCAGCAAACGGTGGCTGGTGCCATTGAGGGTGCTGACCCCTTCAATGCTCAGGAGGTTGGATCCTATGCCTGAAATTTTTGCACCCATGCGGTTGAGCATGTTGCACAATTGTTGCAGGTAAGGTTCGCAGGCCGCGTTGTAAATGGTGGTAGTGCCTTTGGCGAGTACCGCGGCCATTACAATGTTGGCGGTACCGGTTACTGAAGCTTCGTCCAGCAACATATATGCCCCTTTCAGGTTTTTCCCTTCTACTTCAAAAAGTTCCTGGTCCGATATGTAATTGAATTTTGCGCCCAGGGCTTCAAATCCTAAAAAGTGCGTGTCTACTCTTCTGCGCCCGATTTTATCTCCACCGGGTTTTGGCATGTAAGCTTTTCCGAAACGGGTCAGCATGGGCCCTACAATCATCATGCTTCCTCTTAGACTTCCGCCTTTCTTTTTAAACTCCGGCGATACGAGGTAATCGATGTTTACCTTATCGGCTTGAAACGTGTATTCTTCATGTGCGGTTTTTTCAACCTTAACACCAAGTTCTTTAAGCAAGTCAATAAGTTTGTTGATGTCAACAATATCGGGCACATTGCCTATGATAACTTTTTCACTTGTGAGCAGAACGGCGCAAATCACTTGCAGGGCTTCGTTTTTGGCGCCTTGTGGGATGATTTCGCCTTTTAGTTTGTGTCCTCCGTGAACTTCAAAAATGGCCATAGAAGTGATTAGAATTTTCTGTTCTTGTGTTTGTGGTGATTGTTTTTGTGTTTACCGCCTTTGTGGAAGAATTTTTTACCGGTGTTTCCTCTGAGTTCCTGGTGTGAGCTGAGCGGAATCGACTCGTCGATTTTTAATTCACCCTTGGATAGTTCGCTGAGATTTTTAAACACCACATCATCTGTAACGGTGTCTTTGTTCCAGTTGAAGTACGATTTTTTCAGGTGGTTGGCTATTTGCCGCGTTAATTCCTGCCTTTCGGGACCCTCGGGGAGTTCCTTGGCTTTGTTGATGATATCTTCTATGGTTTTACCGTAATGTTTGTAGCGGATTCTTCCTCTGGGGTAATCCAGAATTTTGGGTTTTTCTTTAAAACTTTCGGCATTTGGGATTGGATAGGGACTGTCTACATCAAGTTTAAACTGTGAAATGATAAACAGGTGGTCCCAAAGCTTATGGGTATAGTCGGATTGGTCGCGCAGAGTAGGGTTCAGCTGGCCCATTACCTGAATGATGGCTCTGGCACAAAGGTTCCTTTCCTCTCTGTCAGGAAGGTTGCAGCAGTATTTAATCATTCCCTGAATGTTTCTGCCATATTCGGGGATGATGAGGTGTTCGAGTTGGGTATTGTATTCCATGGCTGTTATAAGGCATAAAGATACTCAAAAAACAGCTTAAGCCTGAGCTAATTTGTTTTTACATAAGCAGGTGGCTGTTAGTAAGCGGATCGGGATGCAAACTAAGCGAGCGAAGGCTTAAAGCCTGAATGTGAAAAATTGGCTTTTCTTTTGATTTTTCTCTTGTCTATTCCCTCTAGAGTATGTATTTTTGCCCTCCCGTTTTTTGAGTAGAGTGGAGTAGAGTGAAGTTGCAGGGTTTAGGTCCTGAGGCTGAGTGGAGTAGTGAGAGGAGAAAAATATTTTTCAAATAGTTGAAAAAATATTTGTTGGTGGAGAAAAAAGCAGTACTTTTGCAGCCCCCAAACGAAGGAAAGGAAAGAGGAGAAGGAAAAAGGGGAAGACGTTCTGAATTGATTTATTGAGATCAGGTTAAAGAAGACCAGGGAGTTTAACAGACTGCTTGTTGTCGACCAGAGACTGATGACTGAATACACGTTCCTTGAAAAAATTGATAAACGTAAAGTAGTAGATGGTTCTGCTCAAAGCCTGCGAGGGCGATGAGTAAGTATTTACGAAATAAACACACAGGTGCTATAGTAGCCGCG
>JAEUTN010000021.1 GCA_016787895.1 Bacteroidia bacterium | reverse complement strand
CGGGTTAACACCAGGGCCTGCCCATGAGTATGGACCTAAGCCTGCCGAAGCACATAAGGTAGCACCGGCCGCGCCGCATGTAGGTACGTTAATACTGCCCGATCCCGCGCCATAAGCCACGTTGTTACCATATACAACCATGGGACCGCATTGTGCATCGAAATAGGCATAACCATAGTGACCGCTGGCATCGCAATCGGAAACAATCACATCAATGGTGATGTTTTGACCAATGTAAGCCGAAAGGTCCATGGAGCTGATTTTCCATTTGTTAAACACCACCGCACTGTTCACAGCAGCGGTAGCACAGGTGGTAGGTAATAAAAAGTCCACACCGTTCACAGTATAGTTCAAACATGAACTGGAAGGACCGGTCATGGAATAACTTGGGCAAGCGATAACCGTGTTGGCAGTAGCATTGGTTAATTTAATCTGGAAAGCACCCGCACTGCAGCAGGAGTGCCCGGTGCTGGTTACAAAAATAAAAGCAAACTGGAACAAAGCGTTGTTAGCCGTTACGCCGAAGGTTTTGGAAAGTTTTTCAATGCTGTAGGCCTGAGCACCCAGACCAGAACTGTTGATACGTATAAACTTATTCCCATTCATTGGGAAAGTAAGCTGAGGGTTATTTACCGGACCATTAGGGTCACCGGCCGTTGAACCAAACACCGAAAAAATCGGGTAACAAGAGCCAATAATGGGATCCACATATCCGGTTGGGGCATCAATCAACTGCGATTCAACAGGATTGTTTGGGCAACAGCCATTCAGATTACATGCGTTGTCGGGGGGTTGTACGTCGCCGCGCGTGATAGTCCAGCCCGCAATTTGATTTTGTGCCGTTACCGAACCTGCAGTGGAGGCTTCAAAGTCTTCGTTGGTACAACCCGGAACCACCGTCAGTTTTGAACCTGCATTAAGGTCAAATTTTGCAGGTTTAACCGGTTTGGCCCAAATGTTGTACTTGTCGTTGATGTAAGAACGTTTTGCCCAATACATCTTTACTTTATACTCCTGACCGAAATACTGTTCTGAGAGCAGAGCGGCACGAGCAGCTTCCTCATCAAAACCCTTAAGAGAATCAGAGTCGAAAATGTGCGAGTACATAGGACTCAGTTTGTAGTTTTCCTGAGAAAAAACGGAATACTTGCTCGAAAAGAAAAGCAAGAACATGATAATCAGGCTTTTGTTAATTGTTTTCATGTTAGTTACGGATTGGAGTGAATAAATCAATTTGAAAAATTTGTTTTCATAATTAATACAAAGACTGTGCCAAAAATGAAAATTTGTTAAAAGTCCCCCAAAAACAATCCAAACTTTTTAAGGTATATTTGGGCCAATAACTTCCATTTTATGCAGCTATTATCAAAAAAAGTGGCCCTCGTCACCGGCGCCACACGCGGGATTGGTAAAGGAATTGCCCTGAACTTCGCAAAAAACGGCGCTAACATTGCCTTTACCTATGTAAGTTCTGATGAAAAAGCCCGTGCCCTTGAACTTGAGTTAGAAACATTCGGAGTTAAAGCCAAAGGGTATAAAAGCGATGCCGGTGATTTTAAAGCTGCCGACGAATTGGTAAATATGGTAATCGCTGAATTTGGAACCATTGATGTTTTGGTGAACAATGCCGGCATTACCAGAGACACCCTTTTGATGCGAATGAGCGAACAACAGTGGGATGAAGTAATGACCGCGAATCTAAAATCGGTGTTTAACATGGTAAAAGCCGTGCAACGACCTATGTTAAAAGCCAAAAGCGGCTCCATTATCAACATGAGTTCCGTAGTGGGTGTAAAAGGCAATGCCGGTCAAAGCAACTACGCCGCCTCCAAAGCAGGCATCATCGGATTTACAAAATCCATCGCCCTTGAATTGGGTTCCCGAAACATACGAAGCAATGCCATAGCGCCGGGTTTTATTGAAACCGAAATGACCGGAGCTCTTGATGAAAAAGTGGTACAAGGCTGGAGAGACAGCATTCCGCTCAAACGCGGTGGAAGCGCTGAAGACGTTGCTAACCTTGCCCTGTTTTTAGCCAGCGACATGAGCGCCTACATTACCGGACAATGCATTAACGTGTGTGGCGGCATGCTCACCTGATTCATTAGCAACACCTGACCTTCTTTTTTCTTTAATGACCCAGTTTATTTCTCATAGCCCCTGGTACATCTATATTTTCTGTGTTCTGGTGGCTATGGGTTTTACAGCCTTGCTGTATTTCAGAAGTAAATACAACAAAGAAGTGCCTCCGTTTCTTTTGATTACCCTTCAAATCTCCCGTTTTATTACTTCATTGCTGGTCCTTTTGTTGCTTTGTGATTTTTTCTTCAAAACCATCAAACGCCAAAATGAAAGACCTTTGTTGGTTTTAGCTGTGGACAATTCATCATCCATGCGCTCGGGTAAGGACAGTACCGCTGTTTCATCCTTTGTGGAGCAGGGACTTCAGGATATAAAAAAAGCACTTGGCGAAACGTTTGATGTAAGTGCCGTTTTATTTGGTGAAGACGTTCGTATGGATGGCAAACCAGACTTTAAAGAAAAGGAAACCGATTTTGAATTGTTATTTCAACATCTTGAAGAGCGATACGCCAACCGCAATGTTGGTGCTGCCGTAATATTCAGTGACGGCATCCAGAACAAAGGTGCCATTCCTTTAAGTTATGCCGAGCGCGCAGGATTTCCGGTGTATTGCATTGCGAGCGGCGACACCACCGAGTTTCGTGACCTGAAAATCACCAAAGTGAGCCACAACCAGATTGCCTATCTTGGAAATGTTTTTCCGGTGGATGTTTTTGTTCAAGCCACACAACTTAAAGGAAAAACAGCTGTGCTCAAACTTATGCAAAACGGTGTGGAAAAAGCCAGAAGCACCGTCAGCATCAGTAGCGATCAATTTTCGAGCACCATTGGTTTTACACTGAACGCTGAAACCATTGGGATTAATGTTTACTCTACCCGGCTGGATGTGCTTAATGAAGAAAATAACAGCATCAACAATACTCAGGAATTTGTTGTGGAGGTGCAGGACAAACGCCAAAAGATTTTGCTGCTTTGCCAGGCACCACATCCTGATGTGAATGCCATAAAAGAAAGTTTGCTTGGCAATCCGGCTTATGAATTGGAAACCCGCTTTACCGGCGAGTTTAACGGCAACCTGAAATCATATAGTTTACTAATCCTGCACGGTCCGGGAAGCGCCCAAAAACCTTTGGTGGAACAGTGCCAGGAACAGGGCCTTCCTTTTCTGATTATTCGTCCGGGGAGCAACGATGTGTTTCCCGGCTTAAGGTTGAATGGAAATGTTAACCGTTACAACGATTCAGAGCCGGTGGTGAATAAAAGCTTCTCCTTATTTTCAATTAAACCGGAGCTTCAGAACTTTTTAGAAATCTGCCCTGCTGTTAAATGTGTTTTTGGAAAGCACTTGCTGAGCAACTCCTCCACCTCCCTGCTCTACCAAAAAATTGGAAGTGTTGAAACTTCAGAGCCTTTGTTTCTCTTCAATGAAAATTCAGGTATAAAAAGCGCCTGTTTTAATGGAGATGGCTTGTGGACATGGAAAATGAGGGACTTTGCCGAACATGAAAATCATGACTTATTCAACGAACTTATTTTTGCAAGCGTTCATTACCTCTCCGTAAAAAACGACAAAAGCCAATTCCGGCTCCGTTATCCAAAAATCATCAATGAAAACGAAATCGTAGAGATGGAAGCCGAGGTTTATAATAAAAGCTATGAGGCCATCCAATCGGCTGAAGTGAATATGGTGTTAAGGAACTCAAAAAAGGAGAGTTTTAATTATAGCTTCTCCTCGAACGGGCGCTATTATCAAGCGAATTTAGGACAGTTGCCGCCCGACGCCTATGAGTTTACCGCCACTTCAAAAGCAGGAAACGAATTACTGCAGAAAAGCGGGAAATTGCTGGTAAGGGAAATGAATGTGGAAAAAATGAATCGGGTGGCCAACCATGGACTGCTCTATCAGTTGGCCAAACGCAGTGGAGGTCAAGTTTATTCCATGAACGATTCAAAAGCCTTGATGAAGGACCTGCTCGGGAAAAAAGAAATTAAAACCATCACTTACTCTGTCAGCAGCCTCAACCGTTTAATCGATTGGCCCCTTTTGTTTTTTGTTCTACTTATAACACTTGGTCTGGAATGGGGCATTCGTAAAAGGTATTTAAGCATATGAAACCTGTTAAATCGGTTTGGATGATTCTATTTGCTCTTAGCTTCCTGTTAGGCAGCTGCCGCTATTCCGAAATTAAAAACGAAGCCCCGGCAATCAACTTTGTTAAAGTCAATGAAAAGTTCAGAATAACATTACCTGAAGACCATACCAAAGGAGAAACCTGGCAGGTAAAAAGAGATGAGAATTATCAGGCATTTGAGGATTTGGGTTCGGTATGGCACGGCTCGGAAAAAGGACTTGATTTAAACTTAAAATCTTTAATATCAGGACAATACACTCTTACGATTTATAAAAGAACCTACCAGGACACACTGGACTTTAAGCAGTATATTGTTAATATTGGGGACTAAGGACTGGCTTTCCTGAACATTTTTGATTAGCTTTACAGGATATCACAACTAACACCACTGAATGGAAAACACAAACATCGTAAGGTTTAATAATTCGAACCGTACATTTTACAATGAATTAAAAAAAAGAGTAGATAACTACTTCAAAGAAAACAAATTAGACAAAAATGGGAATCTCAACATGTACATCAAAACGGTGTTTATGTTCAGTATGTACCTCACGCCTTATTTCCTTATTACCCTTGGTGTATTTGAAAGCAAAATCGTTTGGTTATTGCTGTCTGTTTTGATGGGTTTAGGCATGGCAGGAATTGGCTTATCGGTAATGCACGATGCCAACCATGGCAGTTACAGTAAAAACGTAAAATTCAATAAGTTTCTGGGATATATGTCCATGAACATTGTAGGCGGTTATTCCCTGAACTGGAGAATCCAGCACAACGTGATTCACCACACCTACACTAATATTCATAACCATGATGAGGACATTGCTCCTCCGGGCTTTATGCGCTTTGAACCTCACGCTGAGAAGAAAAAAATTCACAAGCTGCAGTTTCTGTATGCCTGGTTTTTCTATTGCCTGATGACCATCATGTGGAGCACTACCAAAGATTTTAATCAGCTGATCCGTTACAACAAAATGGGCTATCTTAAAACCGCCAACGCCACTTTCGGCAGAGAGCTGTTTGTACTTATTCTTTCCAAATTGGCTTACTACACTTTTATGATACTCCCTTACTTTTTGGTGAAAGAAATGACTTTCCTGAATTGGTTGACCGGATTTTTGGTAATTCATGCCATTGCCAGTCTTTGTTTGGCAATGATATTTCAACCGGCACATGTGGTGGAAGAAACTCAATTTCCTCTGCCAGATGAAAAAAACAGCCTTGAAGACCACTGGGCCATACACCAGCTAAAAACCACCATGAATTTTGCCACCAGAAATCCGGTGCTGACCTGGTTGGTTGGTGGGCTTAACCATCAGGTTGAACACCACTTGTTTCCCAGCATTTGCCACATCCATTACCCTAAACTCTCCAAAATCGTGAAGGAAACCGCTAATGAATTTAATATTCCTTACAATAGCACCAAAACCTTTGCGGGCGCTCTTTGGTCACACGAAAAAATGCTATGGAAATTGGGCAGATAATACAACAACTTCTTTAGTACCGAACCCCGTTTATAACGGGGTTTTTTTTTGAAAGTATCTTTTGTTGGATTTCCTGAAAAGAAAACCTACCTTCGGTTTAAGGTTTAATCTATTTCCATTCAGAGGTTTTCCTGTTCCTCTTGTTCTTATTGGGGATTAAATTAATTCGGTTCTGTTTATTCACCATTAATTAAAAAAACATGAAAACAACACAGTTTTGTTTGTTGCTTCTGCTTTGCGCTGCAACAAAAGGTACAAAGGCTCAACACTTTTATGCAGGCCTCGGGGGTGGTTATGGCTTCCCGGCGGCTAAACAATCTTTAGACTACGACGTAAAATCAGTCTATTCCTCTTCAGGTGGTTCAACAGAATACAACTCGCACCCTACCTCCTTCGGAATGGGCATTCATACCGGCCTTTTTTTCGGCTATATGCTTAACTCTAACCTAGGATTTGAGATAGGTGCTTCTTACTTCATAGGCAGTAAAACACAATTTCGAACTGAATATTCTAACTCTGACATAAATGGAGGGTCCTACTATAGCGAACAAACATCTGTCTATCAAGGGAAGATGATTCGACTCATACCTACAATACGCATGAGCGTTGGAGAAAAAAAACTTCGCCCCTATATGAAAGCCGGTTTAATTGTAAGCCTGGGAAACAAACTAGTTAGTACCCAGAGTTATAAATCAAGTTTCTCACTTGGGGGGGGATCTAATTCGAGTGAGAGTATAAATGAATACACCGGCGGCATCAGTTTTGGCTTTCACGGGAGTTTAGGATTCAATTACATAATAAACGATAAATTTATGCTGTTTGCTGAATGTGCCGCCAATTGTCAAAATTGGGCGCCTACCAAAGGTGAGTTAACCAAGAGCATGCAAAACGGCGTAGATCAACTTCCGAATATGGATAAGGTTGATAAAGAAGTTGAGTTTGTAAACAGCTATACTGAAGGCTCTAACACTGTCAACAACCCAAATGAGCCTACAACAGAGCTTAAGTTTTTTATGCCTTTCAGCTCAATAGGCTTAAACATTGGAATTGTGATGCGCTTTGGAAAAACAAGTGAATAGCCCCTTTCATTAAAGAAAAAGCCCGGCTGATCCGGGCTTTTTATTTTTATCGTCTTCAGTATTTTATTTCATCAGCTCTGCTTTCACATGTGAATACACCGGAAAATTATTGTGATGCCAGTTCATGATGACCTTGCCATCTTTTACAAGCATTAATCCCGGATTGCTTCTGATCATGGTTTTTAACACAATGCCATCAACCGTGGCAAAATCGTACAAAGCATTGTGTTTGTGTTTAAAGGCATCCACATCGTTGGCTGAACTGGCTGTAAATGCTATAAACTTCAACTTGTCGTTGGTAGCCAGTTTGTAAAAGTCATTGATTTTCGCCATCAGTTCTTCATTGTCTTCCGTGGCGCTTAAATCATAGGCCACCAGCCAGAAGGAATAGTTTTTATCGTTCAGCACCTCATCGGTAAGCGCTTCACCATTTGGTCCTGTAACATTAAAGTCGCTTATTTTTGGGGGATTCACAGCTTCCTTCACCACCACGTTTTCGGTGGCAAACCACTTCCAGTTCAAGGTATCCTGCCAAGGATAATTTTTAGAGGTAAAGTGTTCTTTGGCTCCTGTTTTTAAGTTCTCGTAAATAAAACCGGTTTCATAAACGGCCGGCGCGTAATTATCAGGGAATTTCATGTTTTCCTTAATGCTCATGCCAGGGGCATAGGCTCTGAAATCAAGCGGAGGTAAATTGCGGTAAGCATACACCGGAAATCCGAAAGAGAATACCAAACCAATAATGAAGAGGGCCTGAGTGACCAGGGTGTGAAATACCGGATTGATATTGGTTTTTCCGGCGAACAGAAGCGTGATCAGAATCATCAGGGCCACGTCCTTCCAGAAACTCTCCCAGGGTTTAAGTGGAAGAAAATCGCCAAAACAACCACAATGCGTTACTTTATTATAACATGCTGAATAAAAGGTAAGGAAGGTGAAGAACGCAATTTGTGCAAACAACAACCAAAGGGTGAGATCCCGTTTGATTCCCAGCAGCAACATAACCCCCAAAATAATTTCACTGGCGCAAATAATCACGGCCAGTGGCAGGGCTATGTGCGCGAACCAGCCAAAAAAGGCCATTCCGCTGTCGTTTTGAAATACTTCAAAATACTCCTGAAGTTTATAACTGAAACCCAAAGGATCATTGGCTTTGATGAATCCTGAGAAAATAAACAATCCCCCTACCAATACTCTGGCTACGTGGGTAATGATCGGAAACTTACTGATGAAACCTGAGGTATTCACCAACAAAAACAGAATCGCCAGAATGATGGTGAGCGTGGTTTTACTGAAGCAAGGCGGACAAATAAAATAAAGCAAAAGGGCCAAAGCGGCTGACCAAATCAAACGAAAGGCTGAGGAGGATAGAAATTTTTTCATGGGTAAGGGCTTATGCAAAATTTAAAGTTAGAACAGCGAAACAGTTCGTGAAACCACCTTAATTATTTTTAACGTTTGCTTCTGAAAGGCGAATCAGAGCGAAAACAGAGTAATTGATCATATCCATGTAATTGGCATCCACCCCTTCGGAAATTACAGTTTTTCCTTCGTTGTCCTCAATTTGTTTTACTCTGAAAATTTTCATCAGAATTAAATCGGTCAGCGACGACACCCTCATGTCTCTCCAGGCTTCGCCATAGTCATGGTTTTTATCCTCCATCAATTGTTTGGTGGCCTTGAGGTATTTGTTGTACAAAAATTCCACTTCAGCCGCCGGCAAATCAAGGCGTTTATCGTTAATGAGTTCCAGTTGAATCAGCGCAATCAAACAATAATTAATAATACCAATGTATTCTCCGCGAATGTCGTCGCTCACTTTCTGACTGCCTTTCTCCTCTATGCTTTTTATCCTCTGGGCTTTAATAAATATCTGATCGGTAAGTGACGCCAAACGGAGGTTTCTCCAGGCGGTGCCGTAGTCGTGCATTTTCTTTAAAAAGATATCTTTGCAAACAGCAGTGGCTTTATCGTATTGACTGGAAGTGTTGGACATAAACAATGACAAATAAAAGTAACGAAAATACAGCATTTGCTTCAGAGCAAGGGGATAAATTACTAACTTTTGATAAGCCTTTGGTGATGGGCATCATCAACCTTACCCCGGATAGTTTTTATGATGGAGGGCGTTACGGCAGCCTTAAAGCCGTGATGCAGGATGCTGAAGAAAAAATCCGTCAGGGGGCTGATATCCTTGATCTTGGGGCCGCTTCTTCACGCCCCGGAGCCGAAGAATTAACAGAAAAGGAAGAGTGGAAACGCCTGGAGCCGGCTTTAAAGGAGATTCGCAAACAATTTCCGCTTTGCACCATCAGCGTAGATACCTTCAGAGCCCGAATTGCCGAGAAAAGCGCTGCGGCCGGCGCCAACATGATTAACGACATCAGCGGAGGCAATGCAGATGCAGAGATGTTTAAAACCATGGCCAGGCTGCAATTGCCCTATGTTTTGATGCACATGCAGGGCACACCCAAAACCATGCAAAACCAACCCAGCTACTCAGATGTAGTAAATGAAATTCGTTTGTTTTTTGAAGAAAAAAGCAGGGCATTAAACGCCCTGGGTTTTCACCAACTGATTCTCGATCCCGGGTTTGGATTCGGAAAAACACTGGAACACAATTACCTTTTATTAAAACACCTATCCGTTTTTTCGGATTTGGGTTATCCCCTGCTGGCCGGGCTTTCAAGAAAAAGCATGATTAATCAGGTGATCGGCTCCAATCCGGTAACAGCCTTAAACGGCACTACTGTTTTAAACAGCATTGCCCTGATGAATGGCGCTTCTGTTTTGCGCGTGCACGATGTAAAGGAAGCAAAACAAGCTGTTGAACTTGTTTCGTATTATAAAAAGGCTTAAATTTAATTGTGCGTGTCCATCTTCGATATTCAAAAAACGCCCTGTGCTTGTGTCTGTTTTTTTTATTTGCTTTCAAACAAGGCCCTCAAGCTTATAAAATTGCTGTTTTAAAATACAATGGAGGGGGCGATTGGTACGCGAACCTCGATACTTCCTTACCTAACCTCATCCAGTTTTGCAACGAAACTCTAAAAACAGGCATACATCCTGAGCAGGCTGTGGTGGAGGCCGGGAGCCCAGAACTGTTTAATTACCCTTTTATTCACATGACAGGGCATGGCAATGTGATTTTTTCGAGTCAGGAAGCCGAGAACTTAAGAAAATACCTGATGGCCGGGGGCTTTTTACACATCAGCGACAATTACGGCATGAACGATTTTATACGCCCCCAGCTCAAAAAAATATTTCCCGAATTGGATCTGGTGGAACTTCCTTTCAGTCACCCGGTGTACCACCAGAAATTTGATTTCCCTAACGGCTTACCAAAAGTTCACGAGCACGATAACAAAGCCCCTCAGGGTTTTGGCCTCATTTACAAAGGGCGATTGGTTTGTTTTTACGATTATGAATGTGATTTGGGGGATGGTTGGGAAAGTCCGGAGGTACACAACGACAGCCCTGAAGCCAGGCAAAAAGCCTTGAGAATGGGTGCGAATTTAATCTCATATGCGTTTACGGGTTATGAAAAGAAGTAAAATACCAAGTCTGCTGTTTTTTCTGCTTGCTTTTACAACAAGCGCGCAAGAATTAAAAACAAAAGCACCCAAAGAACACCGTTGGAGCGCATTGTACTTTACCTTTTACGACCCGGAGGTATTACTCAATCATTCCCTGGGATTTGGATTTGGAACAAAGGACGTACGCATATACACGGGATTTAGTTTTGGAAAAAATCTGCTTAGCGCCAAATACAATTATGAAATAGATGAAAGGAATTATTTCAATGTTGGGGACTTTTATGGTGCTTTCCTCCGGCCCGAGGCAGACATTGTTCATATAGGCAAGCGTTTTAAACTATCTGGAACGTGCTTGCTCAACTATTCCTATTGGAAAGTAGGTACCTCCTTCCAGGGCCAGGATTCCTTAGGTGCTCCTGCGGGAAATGAGTATTTGCAAAAAACCAATAACCTTGACTTCTTTTATGGTTTGAATGCTGAAATAACAATTTACAAAAACATCAGTTTAGGCGCAGGTGTGCTTATGAAATTCTTCTCCTGCTATGCAGGGCAGGTAAACATAACCGACTTTAGCAACAACACCTCAAGCTCTTACAACTTCGGTTACAATGGTCCAAACGACTCTTATAACCGCTGGTTCTACCCTTCAGCCTTCATTCGATATGATCTTTCATTTCAAAGGTAAATTCAACCGTCCTTAATTCCGGCTTCATGAGGTGGTGTTTTGTTTTCCTTTTCCTGAACTGTTCCTTTCTCTATTCACAAAACTACCTGATCAGCGGTAAAGTAAGTGCTAAAAACGAAACCCTGCCCTTTGCTTCCATCACCATTAAGGGAAAAAACACCGGAACCAGTGCTAACCAGGAAGGGCAGTACTCTTTAAAATTAAGTAAGGGCACCTATACTTTGGTGTTTCAATACATAGGTTATAAAAGCAAAGAACTATCTGTGGAACTTGATAAAAACACCCACCTGGATGTTGAGTTGCAATTGGATGGTATTTCGCTGAACGAAATTACGATCGTAGCCGGTGAAGATCCCGCCTATCCCATCATGCGTGAAGCCATAAAAAAAAGGGAGTATTATTTAAGTCAGGTAAAAACTTACAGTTGCCAAACCTACGTGAAAGGCATGCAAAGGTTAAAAAGTATCCCTGAACAACTTCGCAAACTCGTTCAAATGCAAAGCGGGGAAAAGCTCGATTCGAGTCAACTGGGTATCCTTTACCTGAGTGAGAGCGAAAGCAGATACTACTTCGCTTATCCCAATCAACAAAAGGAAATCTTATTCAGCAGTAAAATGAGCGGGGCCAGCCAGGGATTTAGTTTTAATCAGTTCAACCAGATGCGTTTTGAATTCAACGAAAACCTGGTGAACATCAAAGGTCTCGCTGAGCGCCCAATTGTTTCTCCCCTGCACCACAACGCCACCTGGTATTACAAATTCCGGTTGATGGGAAGTTTTGAGGAAGACGGCAGGCTCACCCATAAAATTTACATTAAACCCAAACAAGCCAGCAATCCATGTTTTGAAGGTGTAATTTATGTTCAGGACCAAAGCTGGCGACTCAGTGGGCTCGACCTGATGTTGACCAAAACCCAGAAAATAAAATTTTTAGACACCCTGCACCTGCGTCAGATTTTTGCGCCCGTATCAGGCGACAGCATTTGGTTGCCGGTGAGCCATAACATATCCTTCAATTTTAAATTCATGGGCATTGTTGGCGACGGTTACGGACATGCCAGTGTAAAAGCGTTTGAGGTGAATCCGGATTTGGGTAAGGATTTTTTTGGGAATGAATTATTAAAAATAGAAGACGATGCCAATAAAAAAGATTCTGCTTATTGGAACAAACAACGATCCATTCCCTTAACTGAAGAAGAAAAAAAGGATTACAGAAAAAAGGACAGTCTGGAGCTTGTGACCTCAGATCCCGATTACAAAGATTCAGCAGATCGTGTGCGAAACCGCTTTCGTTTTGCGAATCTGTTTTTCGGTTATACCTACCACTCTTCTAAAAACAGGTTGAACATCAACAGTCCGGGTATAGTCAGCAGCGGCATTCAATACAACACCGTTGAAGGAGTTAATCTCAATTATGTTTTTACGCTGAATAAAAGTTTTGAAGATGAACGCATCAAACGTTTGAACGGAAAAGTGCGTTATGGTTTCAGCAATGCTCTTTGGGGAGGGGAATTGGGCTATAATTATTTTTACAATCCTAAAAAATTCTCGCGTTACGGTTTTAAAGTGAAATCTATTGTTGAACAGTTTAACATGGCCGATCCCATCACCCCCATTGTCAATTCTCTTTACACCCTTTTTATGAATGAAAACTATATGAAACTCTTTAAGGAGAGCGCTGTGGAAGGGAGTTATTTTTCAGAACTCAGCAATGGGGTGTTTTTTAATGCTGTAGTAAAATACGCTCAAAGGGACCCTTTAAAAAACACGACTGACTATTTGTGGGTGGACGACAAAAACAAATTGTTTACCAGCAATGATCCTCAGCATCAGAACACAGAAGATTCTGCATTTGTAAGCAACAGGGCTTTCACCACTGAATTTTCATTCTCATTCCGGTTTAGGCAAAAATACATTTCAAGGCCCAATCAAAAGGTCATTATGGGAAGTAAATACCCGCGCCTTAATTTGAGTTATAAAAAAGCCATCCCTACGCTACAAACCCAAACGAAATACGATTTACTGAGTCTGATGATTTATGACGATGTGAGCCTGGGATTGTTTGGTAAACTGGGCTATCGTTTAAGGGGTGGTGGTTTTATAGGAACCAGCACCATGTCCTTTATGGATTACAAACACTTTTTAGGCAATCAAACCATTTTCAATACCAACGATTACCTCAACAGTTATCGACTTTTGCCTTATTACGAATTCAGTGCTGATCAATGGTATGCAGAAGCCCATGCGGAACACCATTTTAATGGATTTATTTTTAATGCCATTCCTCTTGTTAAAAAACTCAAGGCCCAGGAAGTGGTGGGGGCTCATTTTCTATTCAACAACAAACTAAATCAATATTACGAGATCAATTTTGCCATTGAGAATATTTTTGGTTTTATGCGCATCGATTATGTGCTGGCCTATGGTCTGAACAACAAAGTAAGATCGGGCTTTACGATAGGAATTAACTCGAGATTATAAGCTCTTTAATTAGCCGTCACAAGCAAGTGATGCCTGAGAATCCAACTTGTTTTGGCGTGAGTATGAATTCTTGGTGAAATTTCGTAAATTAGTTCATGCGTTCGAAGTTTCTACTTAGTTTGTGTTTAAGCTTTTTTTGTTGCACAGCAAATGCTCAAAAGTCGAGCACCGACCCCCAGTTTGAAGCGCAGGTTTATGGAGGCAAGTCGCATCTTGAGCAGGTGTTACAAACTCAGCTCAACTTACCTAAACAACTTATGAACGCAGGTTTTAAAGCTGACTTCATTACCTTCTTTGATCTCGACTCCTCGGGACATGCGCTTAACATCAAATATGAGGGACAGGTTCCACTGGCTTTGAGTAAAGAGATGGACAGATTGTTTCAGTTTTTCAAATTCAAACTCACTTTAAACCTGCCCAATGAATCAAGGCCCTATTTTTTAAAATTTTCTTTGAGTTACGACAAATACAAAAACTACATTAAACAAAAATCAAAATTCAACCTCAAAACCACTGAACCTGCCGACAGCAGTTTTGTGGTGTACGGGCGAGCAGACCGTTCCCCGGACTTCTATAAGAACGGAGATGAGGGTTTTAATGAATATGTGCTTACTGAAATTGAGTACCCACGACTGGCCATCGAAAAATCGATTGAAGGCACTGTGATTATTGAGTTTATAGTTGAAACCAATGGTTTTGTAACCGGAATAGAAATAAAAAAAGGGGTCAATGGGGGCTGTTCTGAAGAGGCCATTCGCCTTATTAAAAATACACGCTGGAAACCGGCTCTGATGAACGGAAAACGGGTGCGTTACAAAATGACTGCGCCCATTACCTTTAGTTTGAGAAATGTGAATAAAAGCTACGAGTCCTCCAATTCAACTTTAGGTCAGTAAGCGTTTTATTAGAACAGCTGCGAAAACAATTTTAATGCTTTGTTTTCCTTAGCCCTCATTTTTTTTGTGTCCTCAGGCGATTTGTCCTTATACCCACACAGATGCAGCACACCGTGTACCATTACCCGCTTGAGTTCTTCGTCAAATGGTAGATTCAACTTTATGGCATTTTCCTTTACCCTCTCAATACTGATAAGGATATCGCCATTTAAACAAGCACCTTCGTTGTTGTGAAAGGTAATGATGTCAGTATAAGTATTGTGTTTTAGAAACCGTTTGTTCTGGTCGAGCACAAACTCATCGGTGGCAAACATAAAATTAATGGAACCCACTCTTTTTTTCTCAGCCAGCACCACCTGCTCAAGCCATTGTTTAATGCTTGACTTTCTTTTGAGCACAAAGTTGATCTCTAAATTCTGAAAAGTAAATGCCATTTAAAAGTCCTCGTTTTGTTTAACCAAAGTGGGAAGATCTCCCTTATTGTGTTTGCGGATAAATTCTTCTGTTAAAGGTAAAACTTGCTTAAACTCCTGCAAAGCACTGTAATATTTTTTTTGCTGTTCGAGCATTAATCCGGTGAGTTCAGCACTTGTTTTGTTCTCTTTTTCAAGCGCCATCATCAACACCTGTTCATCAATTAATAGATTAGAGATATCGTTTCGCAATTTGGTTATCTGAGTATGGATTAGTCCCGCCCTCTCCAACAGCACCGGTCTGTTTTTCGAATACGCTTCAAGCGCTGTTCCGCTCGCAAAAAACCGCTTAATGTTTTCCGCTTCCCCGGGTAATATGGTATCGTTCACATTTGTTTTGATAAATAGCCGATAGGTAGTGAACCGCTCCAGAGCCTTTTGAAGTTGCAGGGTATCTGAGCTCAGAATCTCCTTAGAAATAAGACCCATGGCTCCCTCCAGACTGTCCAGTTGTTTTGTTCCCTTTTCATAAAGCTCTGAATTGGTGCAGGACATAAAAAAGCCGGCACACAAGAGCAGAGAAAAATATCTCAATGGCTTATTCACTATTGAATGGTATCGAAACCACAATAGGGCACCAGTACTTTGGGAATACGGATGCCGTTTTCGGTTTGGTTGTTTTCTAGCAAAGCGGCAACAATCCGCGGAAGTGCCAGAGCGCTTCCATTTAAACTGTGCGCCAACTGGGTTTTGCCTTTGTCGTTGCGGTAACGGCATTTCAAACGATTGGTTTGAAAGGTTTCGAAATTACTCACACTGCTTACTTCCAGCCAGCGTTGTTGGGCTGCACTGTACACTTCCATATCATAAGTAAGTGCGCTGGCAAAACTCATGTCACCTCCGCACAGTTTTAACGTTCTGAATGGCAATTCCAGTTCGGTGAGCAATGAGGCTACATAATTTCTCATGTCTTCCAGTACTTCATAACTTTTATCCGGATGAGCAATTTGCACAATCTCTACTTTGTCGAATTGGTGCAAACGGTTGAGTCCGCGTACATCCTTGCCGTAGCTACCGGCTTCGCGACGGAAACAGGGGGTGTAGCCACAATTTTTTATGGGAAGTTCCTCTTCTTTTAAAATCACATCCCTGTATATATTAGTGATGGGTACTTCAGCGGTTGGGATGAGATAAAGATTATCCACACCCACGTGGTACATTTGTCCTTCCTTATCAGGCAACTGTCCTGTGCCATAACCACTGTCTTCGTTCACCACAATGGGAGGTTGAATTTCGCGGTAACCGGCAGCTGTAGCTTTGTCGAGAAAAAAATTAATCAGGGCGCGTTGCAATCGGGCGCCTTTTCCCTTGTATACCGGGAAACCTGCTCCGCTTAATTTTACGCCCAGTTCAAAATCAATGATGTCGTATTTGGCAGTGAGTTCCCAATGCGGCAAGGCCTTATCATGAAGTTTTGGAATGCTGCCATGTTCAAATACCACGGCATTATCTGTGGCTGAAGTTCCCGGAGGAACAGAAAGGTGTGGGGTATTCGGCAAGGTCACCAACAGGTCATGCATTTCCTTTTCTGTGGATTGCAATTGTTCGTCGAGTTCTTTTTCGCGGTTTTTTAATTCCGTGGTTTTTGTTTTCAGAACTTCTGCCTCCGCTTTTTGACCGCTTTTCATGAGGTCGCCGATTTGCCTGGCGGTTGCATTCGCCTCCGCTTTGGTATCATCCCCTTGTTTTTGTATGGCTTTGCGGCGGTTATCAATTTCCAGCACCTGCTCAATTAGAGCTGCCGCGTTTTTTACATTTTTAAGTTCCAGACGTTTAACAACATCTTCTTTGTTTTCTCTGATGGTGGTAATTTGCAGCATAAACGGTTGTGGTATTTGAGGGCCTAAAGTTAGTTTTAGTAAGTGGGTTTACAAGTTTTGGAAGCACCTTTAAAAACAGGAAAAGCCCGCCGTTTCCACGGAGGGCTTTTTATCCATAGAAAACCTAATTATGCTTCAACAGGAACAACCGATACATACGAACGGTCGTTTCTTTTTTTCTTGAACTCCACCTTACCGTCGACAAGCGCAAAAAGGGTGTGGTCTTTACCCATTCCTACGTTCTCACCGGGGTTGTGTTTGGTTCCGCGTTGACGTACAATAATGTTTCCGGCGATGCAGGTTTGACCGCCAAAAATTTTGATGCCTAAGCGTTTACTGTGCGAGTCGCGACCGTTATCGGATGAACCCGCGCCTTTTTTGTGTGCCATTGTTGTTTATTTTATGAACCTTTTGGGCTCGGTATTAATCTTCTTTTTTCTTGGTGGTTTTTTTAGCAGCGGCTTTTTTAGGAGCAGCTTTTTTGGCGGCGGCTTTTTTAGGAGCGGCCTTTTTTACCGGAGCTTCTGCTACATCGGCTGAAACTGCTTCAACAGTAGGTTTGCCGGCTTTCACGCGCTCTTTTTTCACATACACCAATTCATCCTTTAAGGTTTCGCCCTTAGGCAACACCCCCTGAATGAGGATTTGTGTGAAACTTTGACGGTGGTTGTTCCATTTCTGGTAGCCTTTGCGTCTCTTTTTCTTAAAAACAATCACCTTATCTCCTTTAAGGTGGTTGATCACTGTGGCGGCCACACGGGCTCCTTCCACGGTAGGGTTACCTACTGAAACTTTTTCACCGTTCCCGATAAGGAGAACTTTGTCGAATTCCAGTTTTGCACCCTCATTAGCCTGCAGGCGGTGAACGTAAACTTTGTTTCCACGTTCCACTTTGAATTGTTGCCCGGCTATTTCTACGATTGCGTACATTGAACTTGGGTTTTTAGTGTTAATAAATTCCTTTAAAAAGGGAGGCAAATATAGGCATAAATTGGTAAAACACAAAAATTAATCCCTGTTGAGGAGATAAACGCTGAAAATCAGCAGCAGAACACAGGCGATTTGGGAGAAATTAACGCTCTCCCCGTCCAATAGGCCCCAAAACAAAGCCACTATAGGGATGAGATAGGTACAGGAAGAAGCAAATACCGTACCCGCCCTGTTAATCAGGTAATTGTAGGCAATTACAGAAAGGGCCGAACCCACCACTCCGAGTATAGAGGTATACATTAAGGAAGAGGCTGCCTGAGGATGTTCGGCCAGATGCAATCTGAAATCGCTAAAAAGCAGCAGGTAAACCAGTGCCACCGGACCAATGATGGTAAAAGCCCAGGCCGTTGTACCAAGGGGTTTTAGTCCTGATAAGTATTTACGAATCACGTTCACACTTATGGCATAACAAACGGTGGCGATAATAACCAGAAAACCAAATTGAACATTTTTAAACATATCCGGTACTTCATCGAAGAGAATCAGCGCCACGGCCGCCAGCAATCCCAAACTGAGGCCGATGATTTGGTGGCGGGAGACCTTTATCTTTAACCAAAGGATGGATAGAAGTATGGTAAACACCGGTGTTAAGGCGTTCAGCATGCCTGCCAAAGCACTGCTGATACGGGTTTCGGCCGCGGTAAATAAAAATGCCGGAATAAGGCTGCCAAAAACGCCAGTGAGCATCAGTCCTTTGAAGTGTGCCAAATATTGCTTGGTGAGGTTCTTAATAAAAACCGGCAGAAGCACTAAAAAAGCCATGGAAATCCGAATGGCGGCTACTTCATCGCTGCTGAAAGCCTCCAATCCTCTTTTCATGAGAATAAAAGAGCTCCCCCAGGTAAGGGATAAGGCCAGTAAAAGTCCCCAGGCCAGGGGTGTTTTTTTCACGAGGTTAAAAATACAGTTTACAGGAGTTCAGATAACATGCAGTGCAGCAAGTTTTTATTTATTTCTGAAAAGAAATCCAAAACAAATGCCACGGTATATCTAACTTTGAGGCAAAAAAATGAAAATCGCAGTGGTTGGTGCTACCGGACTGGTGGGCACAAAAATGTTGGAAGTGCTGGAGGAAAGGAACTTCCCGGTATCGGAACTGATACCTGTTGCTTCAGAAAAATCGGTTGGTAAAGAAATCCGTTTTAAAGGCAAATCCTATAAGGTGCATTCCATGAACGATGCCATTGCTGCAAAACCACAAATTGCTTTATTTTCGGCGGGAGGAGGAACCTCAACCGAATGGGCGCCAAAATTTGCGCAAGCGGGAATTACGGTAATTGATAACTCTTCGGCCTGGAGAATGGATCCGGGGAAAAAACTGGTGGTGCCTGAAGTGAATGCTTCTGTGCTTACTGCTTCCGATAAAATTATCGCTAACCCTAATTGCTCCACCATTCAGATGGTAGTGGTATTACAACCGCTTCACAAAAAATACACCATCAAACGCGTGGTGGTGTCTACTTATCAAAGCGTTACGGGCACCGGGGTTAAAGCCGTGAACCAACTGATGAATGAAAGAAAAGACGGGCACAGCGCTGAAATGGCCTACAAGTACAAAATTGATTTGAACGTAATCCCCCAGATTGATGTGTTTTTGGACAATGGTTACACCAAGGAAGAAATGAAAATGGTAAACGAAACCAAAAAGATCATGGGCGACAATAGCATCGCGCTTACTGCTACCACTGTCAGAATACCGGTGATGGGAGGACATAGCGAAAGTGTGAACATTGAATTTGAAAACGATTTTGATGTGGCGGAAATTAAAAAGATCTTAAGCCAATCTTCAGGTATTGTGGTGCAGGACGATCCTCAAAATCAGGTGTACCCCATGCCCATGAACGCGCATAACAAGGACGAAGTTTTTGTTGGCCGCATCCGTCGCGATGAGTCGCAGGCCAATACTTTGAATCTTTGGATTGTATCGGATAATCTTCGCAAAGGGGCTGCCACCAATGCGGTGCAAATCGCGGAATACCTCTTAAAAAACAACTTGGTCTAAAGGTTTAGAACCCACCTGCGCTAAAGCTTCGTCGGGCAGGGGTTTAGAAAGTTCAGTGTGCAAAAGAATAGCCACGAATTTCACCAATTACACTAATTCATACTGCCTAGCCATTTCACGAATAGTTCAAAGGACGCAAGCTGCCCTTTTTATGACTTTACTGCATTCTGCTGCTGCCTACTTAAGACTGAGCCTACTTTTTTTGACTTTGCAGGTCCTCGTTTTCATTTTCGGGTATTTAGTTTAATTTTGATGGCATGGTAACACGTCCCTTTAATTTTAAAAAATGGATTGACGACAATCGTCATCTCCTAAAACCACCCGTTAACAACAAGGTGGTGTATCAGGACACTGAATTTATTGTGATGGTGGTGGGTGGTCCCAACTCCCGAAAAGATTACCATTACAACGAAAGCGAAGAGTTTTTTTACCAGCTGGAAGGAGACGTCATCGTTCAAATTCAGGAAAATGGAAAGGCCGTTGAGGTGCCCATTAAGGAGGGAGATATTTTTCTTTTGCCACCTAAAGTTCCGCATAATCCCCGACGATTTGCCAATACCATCGGACTGGTGATGGAGCGAAAACGCAAGGCCGATGAAAAAGACGGTTTGTTGTGGTTTTGCGAAAAATGCAATAACAAACTCCATGAAGTTTACTTCAATTTGGAGAACATTCAAACCCAGTTTCAGACTGAATTTAAGAAATTTTACGGGGACGAAAAGCTAAGAACCTGCAAGTCCTGCGGAGCCGTTATGGAGCCTCCTCCTGTTGTTTCATAGGAGATTTCTGTCAGATGGCAAAATAAGTGAGTAAAAGGGGCATTTGGGTGATTTAAAATGTCTTGCTCTTTTGCCCTGTTTTTATATATTTGTTTGCTAAGACAAGATATGCGTCATCCTCTATTTATATCCGCCCTTTTTCTCCTTTTGAGTTCTTCAGGTTTCTCACAGATAAATAGCCTGGAAATTGATCCGGTGAAAGAAAAGATGTATTCTCCTTATATGTTATGGAGGCATCAGGGTGCTGAAGGTCTGGCTGAATTCAAAAAAAACAAACCCCATGAGTACCTCAAAGAACTCTGGTATTATTCTGAATCCTTTTACATCAAACGAAACCATTTAAAAACCGGTGAAACCCTGGATGTTTCTATAATCGACATAAGTCGCTTCGAACACCTCAGGAAACAAGAAGAGGAAAGTATGGTTGAACTTCCCGGCTTCAAAGATGTTATCATACTGCTGCCCATAAATAAACTAATTTACAAACCCTAAGGTGAAATTTCGAGGTTACTATACACATCTTACTGCACTGTTCCTGACGCTCAGTTCCTTCTATTTGCATTCTCAAAACAATCCAAATCCTGCCCCTTATTGCAATGGAGGATATACCAGTGGCAACTGTCTTCAGGGCGGTCCCACTAATTCTCCGGGAAATTCGGTAAACGACTTTATAGATAATTTTGTTACTTCCGGAGCCAATACCAATATCAGCAATACCAATTCAGGCTGTAATGGTAATCCCAACAATTACGCCAACTACTGTAACCATTTTTTATCTGTTTCCCCAGGTCAGGTGATTACTTGCACCATTCAGTCCGGTATTACCTTTGCCCAGGGGTTCGCTATTTTTATTGACTGGAACCAGGACAATGTTTTTAACCTGCCGGCAGAGCAAGTGGCTGCCACTTCAAATGTTCCTCCTGCGGCTACCCCAACCGTTTTAACGTTCACTATTCCTCCTTTGCAAGCCAACGGGGTTTACAGAATGCGTGTGCGTTGCGCCTGGGCTACTGCAGGAACAGCCATCACCCCTTGTGGTACCTTTGGTTTTGGAGAAACAGAAGATTATTCCATTTTTATTGGTCCTATTCCGCCTAACGTAGGTCCGGCAACAGCAACACTTTCAGCCAATAGTCCTCTCTGTGCAGGACAAACCTTAAGTTTAGTGGCGGTAAGCAGCCCTTCAACCGGCCTTACCTATACCTGGACAGGTCCAAACAGTTATTCGAGTACAGTCCAAAATCCAATTATTTCCAACGCACCTCCCTCCGCTAGTGGCATCTATACGATGATGACAAGCGGCAACTGCCCTTCTTCCAAAACCATTGCTATTAACGTGGTGCCTATTCCAACATTTGTAATTATTCCTACAAATCCTGTCATCTGTCAGGGAGGAAGTGTTACTGCCGGGGTCAGTTTTTCTCCTGTGAGTAATCCGGCCTTGTATTCTTACACCTGGTCACCAAGCCCTGGTTTTGGCATTTTTAATACCAACCAACCCAATACTATTATCATGCCTCCGCTGATTGCCAACACGCAATCGGTTATCATTTATACCTTGAGCGTTTCACGTACCATACATCCTTGTCCGGCCAGCAACACCATGGCCTTAACCATTAACAATCCTTTAACACCAACACTTAATATTCCGCCTCCGCTTTGTAACACGGCTCCCGCGTTTATGCTGAGTGCAACACCGGGTGGGGGCACCTGGAGTGCAAATCCGGCGGTAAGTGGTCCGGGGTCCTTTAGTCCGGCCCTGGCGCCCATTGGCACAAGTACCTTGAATTATGCCGTTTCAGTTGGGGCCTGTACGGTGGGTAACACCGGCACCATCTCCGTTTCTCAATTTATTACCCCGGCATTAAGTTCAAATCCTTCCACCCTTTGTGTGCAGGATCAGCCTTTTAATTTGATGGGCATAGTTCAAAACACCACTAATGGTGTGTGGACGGGGCCCTCGGTTTCCAACGGCAGTTTTATTCCTACCGGTTTACCAACAGGTCAATATCCCCTTACCTACAGTACTCAATCTACACCCATACTTAGTGTTTGCCCTGCCTCTACTTTGTATTTGATGAACGTGTTCAACCCTCCGGCTCCTGTTATCAGTCCAATTACTCCAAAATGTAACACTGCTCCCAGCGTTAGTTTAAGCGCCTCTCCATCGGGTGGTGTTTGGGCCGGTTCAGGAATTCTGGTGAGTGGTGTTCAAAATCCATCTCAAAATCTTATTGGTACCAATACGCTGACTTACACGGCCGGTCAGGGCACTTGTGTGGCTTCTTCAACAGCTACCTTCCATGTTTCTCAATTCAACACGGCCTCTCTCACCGCCGCTATACCTCATCAATGTGTGAGCAATAGTCCGTTTAACCTGATGAGCATTGTACAAAGTACCGTTAACGGGGTTTGGAATCCTGCCATTGGTGTTGTTGGCACCTACTCTTTTAATCCTGCAGGCTTGCCCACCGGTGTTTATACACTAACTTACAGTACCTTATCCAGTCCTGATCCCAATCTTTGCGCTGATACTAAAACCACCAGTGTTTCTGTGCTCAATCCTCCTGCACCCAATATTACTGCAGTGTCGGCCATGTGCAATACCAGTCCTCCTGTTCAAATGAGTGTTACGCCCAACACCGGGCATTGGGTTACCAACTCTTACCTGAATTCCAATGGTGTGTTTACCCCCTCCAATTGTGCTCCGGGCAACAACCTCGTGCAGTATGTGATTGGTACACCTACCTGTAACATTTCTCAGGGCATACAGGTGAGCATTGAGGCCTTCGTTCCTGCAACGGTACTCAGCACCATTCCTGACCAGTGCAACACCAATTCGGCGGTTAACCTTTTACCTTTTACAGCCAACAACAGTGGCAACTGGAGCGGGCCGGGCGTGCTTGGCGCCAGTTTTAGCCCAAGCATAGGGGCAGGACAATACGTGTTGGTTTACTCTACAGCCTCGTCTCCCAGCGGTTTGTGTCCCGATCAATCCACTCTTGCGGTAAGGGTCTTTTCCCTGGCTCCTCCTGTTATTACCGGCATTGGTCCCTTCTGTAACACGGCTCCTCCCATACAGCTTCAGGTAACTCCGGCCGGTGGTATCTTTGGTTCTCCTGTGTTTGGTCTGGTAAGTTTT
>JAEUTN010000001.1 GCA_016787895.1 Bacteroidia bacterium | reverse complement strand
CTGACCTGTAATTTGTCCGGTGGGTTCAGGATCAACAATCACCGGCGCAGTGGTGTAACCCCTGCAGCCAAAAGCATCCATTACCATTAAAGTGTAAGTACCGCCCATGCCCACATTGCCCGCTAAAAAACTGGTGTTTTGTTGTGAGGAACTGTAGTTTAAAGGACCGGTCCAGTAATAACTCAATCCCCCGTTTCCATTCAGGTAAACCATGGATTGAACACACACCCTTGGCGTTACCGATAAAGTAGGAAGCGGCAATACTCTTGTTCCAACAGTAGCCGTCGTTACCGCGGTGCATCCATTGGCCGCTGTTCCCAATACTGTGTAGGTCCACACCTGGGTGTTGATGGTGGGATCAACAAGGGGATTGGCTCCAACAGCCGTATAAGACCCCGGACCCTGCCAGTAATAATTGTCAGCGCCCGTAGCGCTCAGTTGCGCGGGTTGTCCGAAACACACCAAATCACCTGCGGCATTTACAACAGGGTTAGCAAGGATGGTAACAGAAGTGGTATTAAAATTTTGGCAGCTGTTGGCATCTGTTACCTGCACCGTATACATTCCGGTTTGGTTCAGTTGTGCTGAGGCAATGCTAAAATTCTGTTGGTTGTTGTTATAACCATTCGGTCCCGTCCAGGTGTAAGTTACTCCGGAACTGTTTACACCCATTTGGAAAGCTTTGCCTTCACAAGCCGGAGAAGTATTGAAAGCAACAGGTTGCGGCAAGGGGTGTATGGTAGCTGATAGAGATGCACTCACCACACAAGGCCCGGTGCTAACCGTTAGCACATAATTGCCCGAAGCGGGTAAAGTTACATTAGGAATGCTGGGGTTAATAGCGGTAGAGTTAAAACCATTGGGGCCCGACCAATTGTAGTTTTGCGCACCGATAGTATTGGCAGCGTAAAAACTCAGGGTTTTTCCAAAACACTGCGGACTATTGGAGCTAAAATTAATCACCGGTACCGGAGTTACCGAAGCGTGCGCCACCGCCGAGTTGGTGCAGCCCTGTGGACTTGTAGCGGTTACTGTATAATAACCTGAAGCGTTCACATAAGGAGTTGGGATGGAAGGGTTCTGTATCAGAGAAACAAAGTTGTTAGGACCCTGCCAAACAAAATTGGAACCCGCGAAGGAATTCGAATTAAAATTAAGTGTTTGCGTAACACATACCGTGCCACTTGTAGCTGAAACCGTTGGTGTTGGGTGTATGGTAACTGTACCTTGTGTTGCAGCGGTACAGGAATTCGCTGCGGTAACTGTTACCTGATACACACCACTTTGTACAGGCAATGCGCTGTTCAGGGTATTGGATTGATTGGTGGAGGTATAGCCCGAAACGCCTGCCCACAAATAGGCAGTACCTCCTGTTGCGCTTATGGTAAGGTTGCTGTTTTGGCAAATCGGAGAATTGGAAAAGAAAGAGGGATTAGGTACAGGTTTTAAAATAATGGAAGCCGTGGCGGACGAAGTACAACTCTGAGCAGAACCTATCACCGTATATTCCGTGTTCACTAAAGGATTATCGGTGTATGTCGGGCCGGTCAGGCTGAGCGGAGTTGAAGCCTGCCAGGTGTAGCTACTGGCGCCAGAAACACTAAGGGTTCCGGTTTGAGATGGACAAATCGACACATTGGCAACCGTTAGTGAGGGATTGGGCACAAAATAAGCGGGCACCGTTTGGCTCACCACACAATTGTTGCCATCGCTGCTGCTAACAACATAAATATAATTACCCGGAAAGTTTTGTGTTACCGTAAATGTAGGTCCTGTTACTCCACCCGTCCAGGTGTAAGTGTAGCCGGGCCCGGGTCCCGGGGTGCCACCTGAATTGCTGGCAGTATAAGAAATCAAGCCTCCGGGACACGCCGTAAAGGCTCCGGGCGTTAAAATCAGATTTTGTGCAAATGGTTGGGTAATGATGAATAGTTGGTTGATTTGGCAACCGGTGAGGGCATCGGTGACATTCATATTCCAGACACCGGCGCTCAGGTTGGTTGGGTTGGGCACAGTATAGGTCAGTGCTCCACTGGTCCAGGTATAATATTGATTGCCCGAACCTCCGGCAAGATTTAAAACAGCCGCAGTTCCACTGGTGGCTCCGTTACAGGCCAAACTGGGGGTATGTACAAGATTGCCGGTAAGCGGAATAGAAGGAGTTAATACGGTTGTGGTGGTATAGGTCCAGTTATTGCCGAAATCGTAAACAGTTAAGGTATATGTACCCGGCGAAAGTCCGGTGGCCACCGAAGAAGTTTGGTTGGTGGGCATCCAGGTGTATGAAAAGGGCCCCACACCTCCGGTAGATACCACGGTTGCAGAGCCCAAAGTAGCGCAGGTGATGGATGAAGTGGTTACAGTGATGCAGGGCGGATCTACCACCACACCAATGGTAGTGGAATTCACACAACCAATGCTGTTGGTTCCCACCACGGTGTATACTGAGGAGGTCATGGGATTTACAACGATGGAGGGGCCCACAATGCTCCCCGGAAACCAGGTGTAAGTGACCGCACCACTTCCCGTTAAATTACTTCCCGAACCCAGGCAAATGTTGGTGGGTGAAGCCGCAGCGGTTACAGGGCAACAAATGTAGAGGTAGGACAAAATATTATTCACCAAATTGTTGGAGTTTGGCATCGGTAAATGAAAGTTCGATGTGGTCATGGATCCAAACATAGCCAAACCTGAACCCCAGGGCTTTTCACAAAGGGTAATCACTTGAACGGGGTTGCCGGTTAAGGTACCCGCAATAATGGCGCTGGTGCCACCGCCGGTAATGTAACCGTGCGAAAACCAGTTGCCGGTAAACGCGGTGCCACAGGGGGTATGAGAACCCGTAAACACAGGGTGAGATGCCATGCCCGGAGCTGCAGCACCCGGCGTTGACAAGGAAGGCATACCGTTGTAATTCAGCGTCACCCCTCCAAAACCAAAATTAATGTTTCCGCCCTGGTTGGGGGCAGAGTTAATCAAAAGCCGTCCCCCGTTCCACACCCAGTTTTGAATGGCAGTTAAATTAGCGGTAAGAAAAGTGTTTAAAGCATTGGCATTAAAGTCACCGCCTTCGATAAAAATCAAACAGGTGGTTGGGCTTAGCATGGCCGGAACATTCACTGTTAAAAAGCTCGATTGGGTCCAGTTACCGGAACCAAACACCGCGTTCATGGCGTTTACATTGGATGAACTGCTCCAGGGCTGATTGGTGCTGGTGATGTAATACCGGCCTTGAGAATGGAGTGAACTATCAAAACCTGAAAGAAAAAGCAGTATTAAAAGAGATACACGATTGAAATTTACTTTTAAGAAAGCCAAATAGGCAGGAAGTATGTGTTTGGCTCCGAACAAAAGAAGGGTTTTGCAGGAGAAAGGTACAACATTAATGTGTTAAAACACCCGCTTGGTGGGCACAAATGTTTAAATGGACGATTTCATTGAGTGAATGAAGTAAACGAGGATAAATCAGCCCATTTTTGCAGACCCAATTAACAATTAATCGGCCGTGAAGTTGGTGTATTGGAGGTAATTGGCATTGAGTATTTCGGTACTGAACACCCCGGTCAAAGGAATGGAATGCATGCTGTATACCCCCGGACGGCCAGTTTTAATGCTGTTGTCCAGCTTAACAGTATCGCGGGTAGCCGCGTAATCGCTGATCCAAAGGGTAGCGGTTTGACTGAACCCGCTTGTGCCCTGAGCAACAGTTTCGACATTAAAAGTAAATCGACCATTACCATCGGTCGAAATTTCATAAAGTTTGCTGGCCTGGGTTTTAGGGTCTTTGTTTAAACTCAAATACACTTTGTGGTTGCTCAAGGGCAAAAAAGCGGTGGTTAAAGAAACCAGGGTGCCGGTTTGAATCTCTTTCACCAGGCTTAAACCTACTGAACCGCTTACTACGGCATTGCCTACAACAATGTTGTTGGGGTTGCTTTGAGAATTGCTGGCGGTGAAGGAATAATTATACGTATAGTTTTGACCCATCACCAAGGTGGTGCTGAAACTGATGCCGGTATAAGTGGAAAGCAAACCGGTTTTATAATTGCCATTGATTAAAGTGTCCAGAGTGCCGGTGAAGCCATCTACCGTAATTTGAGCAGTAACACCCGTTGCATTGGTTTTAACTGTAATGCTGTAATTGCCATTGTCGTCGGTTACCGCGCTGTAAACATCCGCCCCCTGAGCGCTTGAATTAGGGTAAAGGGAGTTTTTATTCACTTTCACTGATACGGTTACGGGTTTTGCAGGTATACGTCCGGTACTGGTCCATCCACCCGAACCATTGGGCGTGATGATGTTTTTGTTCACATTGCCCTTTACCACGGTGGTTCCGGTTACATCGGTAGGAGTAAACGGTTCAGGCTCTTCTTTTTTACAGGAAACAAAAGCCAGAACCAAAGCGCTAAATACAATCACTATGTTTTTCATGTGCATGCGTGTTTAAAAATGAAAGAGTAGGGTTAAGGCGCCCGCACCACCGGCCAGCACCGTGTTTCCTCCAAGCGTATTGTTCATGGAGAAAATACTGCCGTTGTTGTTGTCGACCGAAAATCCGCTCTGGCGCTGATAATCGCCCTGAGGAAGTTCTTCTGTGATAACGGTTGGACCATTCTGTCCGTTAAAATATACTTCTTGTGTTAAACTGGTGGAGCGCTGCGTGGTGATGGCAAATCCCCAGCCGTATTCCACGCCAATGGAAATTTTGGTAAAAATAAAATACTCAATACCAATAAATCCTCTAACGCCATAACGGTAACCGGTTTCGTTTTTGGATTCAAGCGTCCGCTCCACGCGCGTTGCAGTGGTGGGGGTTTGAATGGCTGTAGCAAGGGTATTAAAATCCGTGGTGTATTCTACCGGATAGAGATCAGAGAAGGCGTTACCATACACAAAAGTTTCGCCCGAGGAAATGCGCCCGAAGCCTACTTCAGCCCCGTAAACCCCTTGCAGGCGGCGGTAACCCCGGCGTTTTTCGTACCCTACTGTAATTAAAACATTGCTTTTTCTGAATTGGGCGATGTCGTTTACTTTTAATAAGGAGGCTGCCGCAATATCATCGGCGGTGCCAAAACTTGCATCGTACATCGCTTTGGCATCTTGCACCTTGTTGATGATTTGTCCTGATAAGGTGTTGAAACCAAACCTCACCCGTATCGCGGTTTTATCATCCAGAAAAAACTTGCCTACGATCTGATTATTGGAATTGGCGGTGTATTGCACCAGACTGTCAGCGCCGGGATAGGGAGAATTAAAATCAAAGGCGCTGAAAAACAAATCAATTACGGGAATCATGTTGAACCCAATACCGATATCGTGTTTTTGCGGTAAAATAACCCGGCCTTTTTTGTTTCTCACCAGGCTGGTGTCTTTCATAGTTTTGTTCACCTTCAGGCTATCCTGAGCCGTTGATGAAAAAGCCAAAAGCCAAAAGCACAAAGCCAAAAGAAAAGTGTAGGGTAGGGGTTTCCTCATAGTGAAGGATTTTCTAAGTCAAATATAGGAATATTCTAAAAAGCCTATGTAAAAAGACATTAGGGGAATTTAGACAGCATTGAACTTTCTAAACTCACAAACTAATTTCTAATTTCTTATTTCTAATTCGGCAGCATAGAACCTTCTATACTTTCAAACCTTCTAAACCTTCTAACTTTCGAAACCCTTGTCCGCCGAAGCTTTTCAGTCTACAGAGTTTTTTCGGCTGATGAAAAGCGAAGGCGGGCCTGCCCGACAAGGCTTTTCAGCGTGCACAGTTGTTTCGGCTGATGAAAAGCGAAGGCGGGTTCAAGCATTTTGCCCAATTAGATATTACATTCACTCAGCGAAAGGCCAAGCTGACTCATTTTAACACGAAAAATTTGGAAAATGCCATTGGGGGGGGGGTATATTTGGTTAAACTTTAAAACCATTATCATGAAAACAAAAAATCTGATTACCATCTTATTGTTTTTGTTTGTAGTAATTTATAATCAAAGAGCAAACTGTCAAACATTTGTGCAATTTGAAAATCAATTGCCTTGTGATGTTGAGATTACTATTGAAGATTATGGACCTCCCCTGATACCCGGTGGCCCATGCACCGTATGTAATTGGGGACCTATGACTGTACCAGCCAACTCAATTGTATCTTATACACTTTGCGGGACTGTTCAGGAAATATGTATTACAGTATTGAAAGTGGATGGCGTTAACGTAAACTGGTATAACCATGCCCACTGGGGGAGTGGTGGACCTTGTCATGGTACAGGTAATTGGGTGAACGGACAAAGCGGCACATCAGGCAATTGTACCTGGACGGGGGGATTTAATGGAAACGGTTGGATCATAAACTAAAGGGCATCCCTCAATTTTTGAGATGTTTTTCTTAAATTGCTCCTATTATGAGGGTGCTTGCGATTTATTTTACCTTATTATACTTTTCCGGGTTTTCTCAACTCGAAAATGCCAATTGGCATTTTGGGAATCGTTGTGGGCTTAACTTTCAAAACACAGCTCCAATTGTTGTAAACAGCAGTATAAATTGCAGTTGGAGTTCCACTTCGATTTCAGATTCATTGGGTAACTTGCTATTTTATGTACGCGAAGGTGATTTGGTGTATAATAAAAACCACGATACATTGGCGAATGGGCAGAGTATTGGTTTTTTAGGTGGAGCTGCATCATTTGTAATTATAAGAAAAAGTGGTACGCAATATTATATCATCAATAACAATGAATATTATTACAATCAGCCACAGCCCTTTCCTCCCATGATAAACTATGCACTGGTTGATATGTCTTTGGCTGCGGGATTGGGTTCTGTTATTGCCATGAATCAACCCATCACCGCGCCTTCAGTTCCTATGGTGAGCAAAGTGGCTGCCACCAAACATTGCAATGATAAGGACCATTGGTTAATGTGCCATGTGGGTGGATTTCCTGGCAGTATCCAATACAGGGCTTATCTGGTTAGCTCAATAGGTATAAGTACGGTGCCGGTTATAAGCACAGTCGGTTCAATTCAATATCAATCCAATGCGGTCTATGGATATCCCGGCCAACACAAGTTTTCTCCTAATTGTCGAAAATTCGCGGCCTGTATGCCTGATAGAACTGTTGAGTTGTATGATTTTAATCCTGCAACGGGACAACTTTCTAATGTGATTAAACTTGATAGTCTCACCGTACCAACTTCTACTTCTGTTATCACTGAACAAAGTACTAGAAGTCTGGAGTTTTCTCCAGATGGTTCAAAACTCTATGTGAGTTACGTTAATCAACACCCATTAGTATGCCAATTCGATTTAAGTTTGAGCACAGCTAGCGCCATTGCGGCCTCCAAGACGGCTATCGATACTCAGACCTTAGGACCCACAGGACTATTCCGTTTGCAACTCGCACCCAATGGTAAAATTTATGTAGCTAATGGTAACCTATACACTCTTGGTGCTATCAATTTTCCAAACTCACCAGGTTTGTCTTGTAATTACCAACCCATTGCGGTTTACATTGGCACAACAGCTACTGCACCTCATAATGCATACGTCACTGGAGGCTGTTTACCCTCATTTATGACGTATAATCTAGAAAAAAAACCGGTTTTACCTTCTCCAAGTGGTATTGTTTGCGGTGTAGTTAATTTTTTGCTTCCAACTTTGTACCCGCTTGCGGGCTACTCAGTAAGCTCTTATTACTGGAACTTCAACGATCCGCTTTCCGGTGCAAACACTTCCACCTTGAGTAATCCTTCGCATACCTTTTCTGCCAATGGCACATACACCGTTAAATTGGCGCTTAATTATTACCCCTGCGGAACCGATACCCTAAAACAAGTTGTTACAATTACCGGTTTGCCCGTTGTTTCAGTAACAGGTAAAACCACCATTTGTAAAGGCGAGAGCACAGTGCTTAATTTTTCCGGTGCAAATGGATATACCTTAAACACCACGGCAATCCCTCAAAACACGGCTCAGGTGCAACCCACCATTACCACGGTTTACACTGTAACGGCAAAAGATAATAGCAGCGGTTGCAGCAGTTTAAAAACACTTACAGTAAACGTTTTGCCCTGTGTTGGCTTAAGAGAAAATAATTTATTGGGAGGTTTAAAACTGTATCCTAATCCCAACAGCGGTGTATTTACTTTTATAACACCCGAAGCCTGCGAAGTAAAAATTCACAACAGTCTTGGGCAAGAGGTCTATCGCGCATCCCTCTCCTTAGGTGTTTCTGTGCTCGATATCAGCCGTGAAGCCAAAGGCCTTTATCTTTTGGAGTGGAACACCAAAGAAGCTAAAGGACAATTTAAAATACTATTTGAATAACGTAGAAGACAAGAAGATTTAATTGTCGTTCAGATCCTTCTCCCGAAGCCTCGGGATGAGGATAACAAGGGAATTTAGCCAACGCAGCCTTTTCAGGCAGCGCAGAAGGATTCTATACCTTCATCCACATCCCATTCGTGAAATAGGCCTTTCTTCGTGTCATCTGTGAAACCCGATGGCTATCGGGTAGTGGCTTCATTATAGGCACACAAACCTTCAAACCTTCTAAACTTTCTAAACCTTCAACCACAGGAAACAAAAAACCCCGGTATCCCTATGCTTCGGGACTACCAGGGTTCTTATTTACAATTGACGATTAAATTGTAAATCGTCAATTAATCAATTGTCAATTCTTCAATTGTCAATCCACTACGCTTCTTCCTCTACCTCTTCCTTGCTGGCCATTAAACGCTCGTACTCTTCCTTGCTGCCCACCACCAGTTTTTCGTATTGACGAAGACCGGTTCCTGCAGGAATCAAGTGACCTACGATAACGTTTTCTTTCAAGCCTAATAAAGTATCGGCTTTTCCATGCACCGCAGCCTCGTTGAGTACCTTGGTGGTTTCCTGGAAGGAGGCCGCTGAAATCCAGCTTTGGGTTTGTAAAGAGGCGCGGGTAATACCCTGAAGAATAGGATTGGCCGTTGCAGGCACCGCGTCGCGGGCTTCAATGGTTTTTTTATCTCTGCGTTTCAACAGGGAGTTTTCATCGCGCAATTTACGTGCGGTAATGATTTGTCCTCTTCTTACTTCAGTGCTGTCGCCCGGATCTACCACCACCTTCTTACCGAAGATCGCGTCGTTCTCAACCATAAACTCCACCTTGTTGATGAGCTGTTGTTCAAGGAACATGGTGTCGCCCGGATCAACGATCTCTACCTTACGCATCATCTGGCGCACAATCACTTCAAAGTGTTTGTCGTTCAGTTTCTGACCTTGTAAGCGGTACACCTCCTGAATTTCATTCACCAGGTATTCCTGTACTGAAGTAGGGCCTTTGATGGCGAGGATGTCGCCGGGGCTTGTCGCTCCATCTGACAAAGGATCGCCGGCTTTTACAAAGTCGTTCTCCTGCACCAGGATGTGTTTGCTCAGGTTCACCAGATAGCGGCGTTGCTCGCCGGTTTTGGCTTCAACAATCACCTCACGGTTACCGCGTTTGATTTTACCAAAGCTTACAATACCGTCGATCTCACTCACCACAGCAGGGTTGCTTGGATTACGTGCTTCGAACAATTCAGTTACACGCGGAAGACCACCGGTGATGTCACCGGTTTTGCCGGTTACACGCGGTATCTTCACGAGAATCTGACCCGGTTCAATTTTACTGCCTTCGTTCACAATGATATGAGCGCTCACAGGAATGTTATACGTTTTAAGGGCTTCACCTTTTTTGTCGACGATACGAATGAGCGGACTCATGGTTTTATCGCGGCTTTCGATGATCACTTTTTCACGGAATCCGGTTTGCTCGTCGGCTTCTTCACGGAAGGTCACGTTTTCTTTGATGTGCTCAAATTCAACGCTTCCACCAAATTCAGAAACGATAACGGCGTTGTACGGATCCCAATCACAGATGAGTTCTCCTTTTTTCACCTTGGCACCCGGCTTCACGTAAAGGTTAGAACCGTAAGGAACGTTACCAGTCGTTAAAGTAATGCCTGTGTTGGAGTCAGAAATACGCATTTCAGTTGAACGGCCAATCACAATATTGGTTTTCACCCCATCCTGATTTACACGCTCTACAGTACGCAATTCGTCAATTTCAAGTATACCGTCGTATTTGGCAATCAAGCTGCTCGATGCGGCCGTGTTCGACGCCGTACCACCCACGTGGAAGGTACGAAGCGTTAACTGAGTACCCGGCTCACCGATGGATTGCGCGGCGATAACACCTACAGCCTCACCCAACTGCACCAAACGGCCGTTGGAAAGGTTGCGGCCATAACACTTCGCGCACACACCGCTGCGGCTTTCGCAGGTCAGTACGGAACGGATGTCAACGGTTTCAATGGGTGACTTATCAATCAAAGAAGCAATCTCTTCATTAATGATTTCGCCTGAAGCAACAATCAGTTCTCCTGTAGTAGGGTGGAACACGTCGTTTACCACAGAGCGACCCAAAATACGGTCGTATAAAGTTTCAACAATGTCATCGGCATTTTTAAGTGCTGACATCGATAATCCACGGAGGGTTCCGCAATCCGCTTCGTTGATGATCACGTCTTGTGCAACGTCTACCAAACGACGGGTGAGGTAACCGGCATCCGCTGTTTTAAGGGCGGTATCGGCCAAACCTTTACGGGCACCGTGGGTTGAAATAAAGTATTCTAAAATGGATAAACCTTCGCGGAAGTTCGATAACACGGGGTTCTCGATAATGGAGTTGGTGGTGTCGCCCGCTTTTTGAGGCTTGGCCATCAAACCACGCATACCGCTCAGCTGTTTAATCTGTTCTTTACTACCACGGGCACCTGAATCCAGCATCATGTATACCGGGTTAAAGCCCTGGCGGTCGCTGCTCAGATTGTCAAGCACTTTTTTGGTCACCTTCGAGTTGGTGTGCGTCCAGATGTCAATCACCTGGTTGTAACGCTCGTTGTTGGTGATAAAGCCCATGTTGTAGTTGCCAATCACTTCTTCTACCTGCACGCGGGCGTCGTTGATGATTTTCATCTTGTCGTCCGGCGTTTGGATGTCGCCGAGGTTGAAGGACAAACCACCTTTGAAAGCCGTACGGAAACCAATTTCCTTGATATCATCCAGGAACTTGGCAGTTTTAGCCATACCGGTTTTTTTCACCACCATACCGATGATGTCGCGGAGTGATTTTTTGGTCAGCAATTCATTGATGTAACCTACTTCGTGAGGCACAACGGTGTTAAAGATCACGCGTCCTACAGTGGTATCAATTACTTTGGTAACAAGCTGGTTGTTTTCCAAAGCGTTGGTGACTCTCACTTTGATTTGAGCATGCAAGTCCACACTCTTTTCGTTGAGGGCGATTTGCACTTCTTCAGCGCTGTAGAAAATTTTGCCTTCTCCTTTTACCACATCGTTCGGCAGGTTTTTCTTTGACTTGGTTAAATAATACAAACCAAGCACCATGTCCTGTGAAGGAACGGCAACCGGAGCACCGTTAGAAGGGTTAAGGATGTTGTGGGAAGCCAGCATCAACAATTGGGCTTCAAGAATAGCGGCATTTCCTAAAGGAACGTGCACGGCCATCTGGTCACCGTCGAAGTCGGCGTTAAACGCGGTACACACCAAGGGGTGCAACTGAATCGCTTTTCCTTCGATCAGTTTTGGCTGGAAAGCCTGAATACCTAACCTGTGCAATGTTGGGGCACGGTTCAGCATCACAGGATGACCTTTCAATACGTTTTCAAGGATGTCCCAAACAATAGGTTCTTTTTTATCAACGATTTTTTTAGCGGATTTTACCGTTTTCACGATACCGCGCTCGATCATTTTACGAATGATAAATGGCTTGAACAATTCGGCCGCCATGTCTTTTGGCAAACCGCATTCGTGTAATTTTAATTCAGGTCCAACAACAATTACCGAACGGGCCGAGTAGTCAACACGTTTACCGAGTAAGTTCTGACGGAAACGGCCTTGTTTTCCTTTCAATGAATCGGAAAGGGACTTTAATGGACGGTTGCTGTCGGTTTTAACGGCGTTGGATTTACGGGAGTTGTCGAACAGGGAATCCACTGATTCCTGCAACATCCTTTTTTCGTTACGCAAAATAACATCGGGTGCTTTGATCTCAATCAAACGTTTTAAACGGTTGTTACGAATGATCACACGACGGTAAAGGTCATTTAAATCGGAAGTCGCGAAACGGCCACCATCCAATGGCACCAAAGGACGCAATTCAGGTGGAATCACCGGAACTACTTTTACAATCATCCACTCCGGACGGTTCACCACATTTTGGTTGGCCTGACGGAAAGCTTCGATAACTTGCAAGCGCTTTAACGCCTCGTTTTTACGTTGTTGTGAGGTTTCGGTGCTGGCTTTGTGGCGTAAGTCGTAAGACAAACCGTCTAAGTCCAAACGCGAAAGCAATTCCTGAATGGCTTCAGCGCCCATTTTCGCCACAAATTTGTTCGGATCGTTTTCATCCAACTGGTGGTTTTCTTTTGGAAGCGCGTCGTAAATGTTCAGGTACTCTTCTTCGGTTAAGAAGTCGAGATAGCTCACTCCGTTTTCAGCGGCGATACCGGCGTTAATTACCACGTAACGCTCGTAATAAATAATCATATCGAGTTTCTTGGTAGGCAAGCCCAGCAAGTAACCGATTTTGTTCGGAAGTGAACGGAAGTACCAGATGTGCGCTACAGGAACCACCAGATTGATGTGACCCATGCGCTCACGGCGTACTTTCTTCTCTGTTACTTCAACACCGCAACGGTCGCAAACAATCCCTTTGTAACGGATGCGTTTGTATTTACCGCAGTGGCATTCGTAATCCTTCACCGGACCAAAAATACGCTCGCAAAACAAACCATCTCTTTCAGGTTTGTAAGTACGGTAGTTAATGGTTTCCGGTTTTAACACCTCACCGCTGGAGCGGCGCAGAATAGTTTCCGGAGAAGCCAGACTGATGGTGATCTTAGAGAAATTCGATTTTTGTTTATTATCTCTTCTTAAAGCCATTTTTATGGTTTAATTGTTTTTAAATTAATTGCCTTAGTCCTTACCTGGTTCACTTATTAATCCATGGTGATATCGAGTGCCAGACCTCTGAGTTCGTGCAACAACACGTTGAACGATTCAGGGATACCCGGTGTACCGATGTTTTCACCTTTAACGATGGCCTCGTAAGCTTTCGCTCTTCCGGTTACGTCGTCAGATTTAATGGTTAACAATTCCTGTAACACGTGAGCGGCACCGTATGCTTCGAGTGCCCAAACCTCCATCTCACCAAAACGCTGACCACCAAACTGAGCTTTACCGCCCAAAGGTTGCTGCGTAATGAGGGAGTAAGGTCCGATAGAACGCGCGTGCATTTTATCGTCAACCATGTGGCCCAGTTTCAGCATGTAAATGATACCAACGGTTGCCGGTTGGTCGAAACGCTCTCCGGTTCCACCATCGTACAGGTAAGTGCGGCCAAATTGTGGCAGACCTGCTTTTTTGGTGTACTCGTCGATTTGTTCGGTAGAAGCACCGTCGAAAATAGGGGTAGAGAATTTCATGCCCAGTTTTTCACCGGCCCAGCCCAATACGGTTTCGTAAATCTGACCAAGGTTCATACGCGAAGGTACGCCCAGTGGGTTCAGTACAATGTCAACCGGTGTGCCGTCTTCCAGGTAAGGCATGTCTTCCTCTTTCACAATCCGTGCAACAATACCTTTGTTACCATGGCGCCCCGCCATTTTATCACCTACTTTTAACTTACGTTTTTGAGCAATGTAAACTTTGGCCAACTGAACAATTCCGTTTGGCAGCTCATCGCCCACCATGATTTGGAATTTCTCACGTTTGTATTTACCCAGATAGTCGTTGAACTGAATGAGGTAATTATGAAGCAAACGTTCGATTTGTTCGTTTTTATCCTTATCGGTCGTCCAGTTACCCGGATTTACTTCGCTGTAATCAATACGCTCAAGCAATTTCTGAGTAAACTTGGTGCCTCTTGGAATGATTTGCTCGCCCAGAATGTTGGTCACACCTTGAGAGGTGCGGTTGTTCACCAGGGTAAAGAGTTTATCAACCAATTTCAGTTTAAGGTTGTAGTTGTTTTTCTCGTAATCCGAATCCAGTTTCTCAAGCATAGGTTTTTCTTCGGCCTTTGCTTTTTTATCCTTAATCACACGAGAGAACAATTTTTTGTTGATGATTACCCCTTTAATGGAAGGAGACACACGCAAGGAAGCGTCTTTTACGTCACCGGCCTTGTCACCAAAAATAGCGCGAAGCAATTTTTCTTCCGGAGAAGGATCGGTTTCGCCCTTAGGTGTAATCTTACCAATCAGGATGTCGCCTTCTTTCACGTCGGCGCCAATGCGAATGATACCTTTTTCGTCCAGATCCTTGGTGGCTTCTTCGCTCACGTTAGGGATATCCGGCGTTAATTCTTCCATACCGCGTTTGGTGTCGCGCACTTCAAGGGTGTATTCGTCAATGTGTATCGAGGTAAAGATGTCTTCACGAACGATTTTTTCATTGATTACAATCGCATCCTCAAAGTTGTAACCTTTCCATGGCATAAACGCCACTTTCAGGTTACGGCCGAGGGCTAATTCACCATCTTGTGTGGCATAACCTTCACAAAGTACTTGTCCTTTTGTCACCTTGTCGCCCTTCTTAACAATGGGTTTCAGGTTCATGCAGGTACTTTGGTTGGTTTTCTGGAACTTGGTGAGTTTGTAGGTTTTTACATCGCCTTCAAAGCTTACCAGTTTTTCTTCTTCGTTTCTGTTGTAGCGGATGGTAATTTCGTTAGCATCCACGTACTCTACAACACCTTCGCCTTCTGAGTTAATCAACACACGGCTGTCTTCGGCCACACGGGCTTCGATACCGGTTCCAACAATTGGCGATTGCGGACGCAATAAAGGCACCGCCTGACGTTGCATGTTAGAGCCCATGAGCGCACGGTTGGCGTCATCGTGCTCAAGGAAAGGAATTAAAGAAGCGGCGATAGAGGCAATTTGATTCGGAGCAATGTCCATCAAATGCACTTTCTCAGGCTCAAGGATAGGGAAGTCGCCTTCGTAACGCGAGGTTACTTTTTTGTTAACGATGTTTCCTTTATCGTCCAGATTCACGTTCGCCTGAGCGATGTTTTTCTGGTCTTCTTCTTCTGCTGTTAAATAGATAATCGGTTTGTTCACGTCCAGCTTACCTGCTGTTACAGTACGGTAAGGGGTTTCAATGAAGCCGAGTTTGTTCACTTTTGCGTAAACACACAATGAGGAAATCAAACCAATGTTTGGTCCCTCAGGTGTTTCGATGGTACAGAGACGACCGTAATGGGTGTAGTGTACGTCGCGCACCTCAAAACCGGCACGCTCACGACTTAAACCGCCTGGCCCGAGTGCCGACAAACGACGTTTGTGAGTAATCTCAGACAATGGATTGGTTTGATCCATAAACTGGCTCAGCTGATTGGTTCCAAAGAAGGAATTGATCACAGAGCTCAGGGTTTTGGCGTTGATGAGGTCGGTTGGTGTAAACACCTCGTTGTCGCGAACGTTCATACGCTCACGGATGGTTCGGGCCATACGGGCCAATCCAACACCGAACTGAGAGTACAATTGCTCACCCACGGTTCTAACACGACGGTTAGACAAGTGGTCGATATCGTCCACATCCGTTTTAGAGTTGATGAGTTCGATGAGGTATTTAATGATGAGGATCATGTCCTCTTTCGTTAATACACGAATTTCAGGAGGAATGTTTAATCCTAATTTTTTGTTGATGCGGTAACGTCCTACTTCTCCTAAGTCATACCGCTTATCAGAGAAGAACAATTTGTCAATCACCCCGCGAGCGGTTTCCTCATCCGGTGGTTCTGCATTACGCAGCAAACGGTAGATGAACTCAATCGCTTCTTTTTCCGAATTGGTGGAGTCTTTTTGAAGGGTGTTGTAAATAATGGCGAAATCGGCGGTATTAACGTCCTGTTTGTGCAGGATGATGGATTTCACGCCGGCGTCAACGATGGTATCAATGTGATCGTCTTCGAGTATGGTTTCGCGGTCGAGGATCACCTCGTTACGCTCAATGGAAACAACCTCTCCGGTATCTTCGTCAACGAAGTCTTCCAGCCAGGTTTTGAGCACACGTGCGGCCAGTTTGCGGCCCACTTCGCGCTTTAAGCCGGCTTTGCTCACTTTAATTTCGTCGGCCAATCCAAAAATCTCGAGGATTTGTTTATCGCTTTCGAAACCAATGGCACGGAGCAGGGTAGTTACCGGTAATTTTTTCTTACGGTCGATGTAAGCGTACATCACGTTGTTGATGTCGGTAGCAAACTCAATCCAGCTGCCTTTGAATGGAATAACGCGGGCGCTGTATAGTTTGGTTCCGTTGGCGTGGCGGCTTTGTCCGAAAAACACACCGGGTGAGCGGTGGAGCTGCGATACAATAACACGTTCAGCGCCGTTTATGATGAATGAACCTTTTGGGGTCATGTACGGGATGGTTCCCAGGTACACGTCCTGCATGATGGGTTCAAAATCTTCGTGTTCAGGGTCGGTACAATAAAGGTACAACTTGGCCTTCAGAGGTACGGAATAGGTGAGACCGCGCTCAATACACTCGTCGAGAGAGTAGCGGGGCGGATCGATGTAATAATCCTTGAATTCGAGCACAAAGTTGTTGCGTGCGTCGGAGATGGGGAAGTTCTCGGCGAACACTTTGAATAACCCTTCTTTTTTACGGTTTTCAGGTGTTGTTTCGAGTTGAAAAAAGTCTTGGAACGATTTTACCTGGATATCCAGAAAATCTGGGTATTCAACAGGGAACTTGTTTGACGAGAAGTTCACTCGTTTTTGGATTTTTGTACTTGCAGCCAAGGGTATCGGGATATGTTGGTTTATACAATATTGACTTTAAAGAACACTGTTTTGGTCTCAAAACAGGAAAAAGTGCCCTCTCCCAAAGTGAAGAGGGCCTTTTTCAAGGTGTTTGGTGCAGGATTACTTAATCTCTGCTTTAGCACCAGCTTCTTCCAAAGCCTTTTTAATGGCTTCAGCTTCTTCTTTGCCAACGCCTTCTTTAACGGCTTTTGGAGCACCGTCAACAAGGTCTTTCGCTTCTTTAAGGCCCAATCCGGTAAGGTCTTTTACAACTTTTACCACGCCTAATTTCGCAGCACCAGCTTCAAGCAACATTACGTCGAATGAAGTTTTAGCAGCAGCGGCTTCTCCACCACCACCACCACCTGCTACCACTACTGCAGCAGCTGCCGGTTCAATTCCATATTCGTCTTTCAGAACTTTTGCTAAGTCCTGTACTTCTTTTACTGTTAAGCTTACTAATTGTTCAGCTATTGCTTTAATATCAGCCATTTTGTTAATTTTTAATTGTAATTTTTAATTTAATTGTTTTGATTTAGTTGATTGTTTTTCAACAGTTTAAGCAGCAGTTTTGTCTTCTCCGCCTTTGTTCTCCAAACCACCCAATACGCGTTTGATTGGTGACTGCAACAGCATAATCACGTCGGCGATGAGTTCGTTTTTCGATTTAAGGGCAGCTAAGGCATCCAGTTGCTCGTCGCCAATAAAAACCATTTGTTCTACATAGGCAGCTTTTAATGTTGGTTTGCTGTTTCCTTTGCGGAAATCCTTAATGATCTTGGCCGGAACGTTTGAGGTTTCGGTGAAAATCAAAGCGGTTTCTCCTTTTAATGCAGGAATCAACTCAGCCAGTTTGCTGTCGTTTGCGCGCTCAATAGCTTTTTTAAGTAAAGTGTTCTTTACAACAGTTACCGATACTTTTTTCTCGAAGCACTGTTTGCGGAACAAGTTCACTTTTTCAACGGTTAAAGTCGAACAATCTGCTAAATAGATCTTGTCGTTGGCGTTTAATTTCTCTACCAACTCCTCAATGACCTGTGTCTTTTCGGTTTTGTTCATTGTTTAGCAGGTTTTTAGGTGAATAATTTGGCGTCAATGGCTACACCGGGACTCATGGTGCTGCTCATTGTTACCGATTTTACATAGGTACCTTTTGCGCTGGAAGGTTTTAATTTGAGGATAGTTTGCAGCAATTCACTCGCGTTTTCAGAAATTTTGTTCGCGTCGAACGATACTTTTCCGATTGCGGCGTGAATAATACCCGCTTTGTCTACCTTAAAATCAATTTTTCCGCCTTTGGAGTCCTGAACGGCTTTCGCTACATCCATGGTTACGGTACCGGTTTTAGGATTCGGCATAAGGCCACGGGGACCTAACACACGGCCTAAAGCGCCTACTTTACCCATAACGGATGGCATGGTGATGATCACATCCACATCGGTCCATCCGCCTTTGATTTTTTCGATATACTCGTCCAATCCTACGTAATCAGCGCCTGCGGCTTTGGCTTCGGCCTCCTTATCAGGAGTAACCAGGGCCAGAACGCGTAAGGTTTTACCTGTACCGTGTGGTAAGGTTACCGTTCCGCGCACCATTTGGTTCGCCTTACGTGGATCAACTCCTAAACGGATCGCAAGATCCACAGAAGCGTCAAATTTTGTGCTGGTAATGTCCTTCACAATTTTTGAGGCATCTGCAACTGAGTAAGACTTGCTGGCATCGAATTTCGATACTGCAGTCTTTCTTTTTTTAGTCAACGTTGCCATTTGTAAGTGTTGTTTTTTTTGTTTGTTTGTTAAAACGGGGTTTAAGCCGCCTTGGTTAATTGATTGAATTAGTGAGGTTTCTCACCGGTTACTGTTACCCCCATGCTGCGGGCGGTTCCTGCTACCATGTTCATGGCCGACTCAATTGTAAAACAGTTCATGTCAACAATTTTGTCCTCAGCGATCTTACGAACTTGTTCCCAGTTGAGTGAGCCCACTTTCTTACGATTGCTGGTTGCGGATCCCGCTTTAATTTTAGCAGCCTCCATAATTTGAATGGCCACAGGCGGACGTTTGATCACAAAATCAAACGACTTGTCGGTATAAACATTGATGATCACCGGCAATACTTTACCGGCTTGTTCCTGGGTTCTTGCATTAAACTGTTTGCAGAACTCCATGATGTTTACACCTTTGGCGCCTAAGGCTGGTCCAATGGGAGGCGAGGGGTTAGCAGCTCCACCTTTGATTTGCAACTTTACAATTGCTGATAACTCTTTTGCCATTGTTTATGTTTTATTTATTTGTTGTTATTGTTGGTATTCGGGTTCCGAGCTTTGAGTTGGAAGCAGCAAAGCACCTCTTCATCCCCCTCTACCTTCAATGCGTTAATTCTATTTTTTTCCGCTGCGTTTCACCCTAAGGTCAGGCTGAGCGGACTTGAAGCCTTATTCCAGTTCTACTTCTCCGAAATTCAATTCAACCGGTGTTTTACGGCCGAAAATCTTAACGGTAACTTTAATTTTCTTTTTGTCCTCCATCACCTCTTCAATTACGCCGTTAAAGCCATTGAATGGACCATTGATCACTTTCACGGATTCACCAACCGTGTAATTATTCATCATAGTGCCTTCACTTTCAACAAGTTCGTCCACTTTACCCAGAATCCGGTTCACCTCACTCAAACGCATGGGAACGGGGTTGCCGCCCTTGCTTTCGCCCAAAAAACCAATCACTCCGGTGATGTTTTTGATCAGGTGAGGAATTTCACCGGCCAATACGGCTTCAATCAATACATATCCCGGATAAAAAGAACGTTCTTTGGTGGTTTTTTTACCGTTGCGGATTTGAATTACTTTTTCAGTAGGGATTAATACCTGCGAAACGTAATCGGTCAGTTTCAGGCGTGAAATTTCCATCTCGATGTACTGTTTCACCTTTTTTTCCTGCCCACTGATGGCACGCACGACATACCATTTTTTTGAGATCGTATCGGCTTTTATTGGTTCGGTCATTTGCTGCACGGTTTTAAATCTTACTTAAGAATATCGTAGGCTTGTCTCATTAGAATGTCAAAAATCTGGTCCATTCCAAATACCAGCAATGCAATAATCACGGATGAAACCATCACAACAATTGCGCTGCTTTGCAATTCGGGCCAGGTGGGCCAGCTTACTTTGTTAACCAGTTCGTTTTTTGTTTCTGAAAGGTAGGTGCCAATTTTGCTCATGTTACTATTTTCTGAGGTGTTATCCTTCTATTCTTTATTTAATCAGTTCAATTTAATGTTTTGAAAATCAAAACTTTAAACATGCATGGGTGGAGAGTCCCGATAGCTATCGGGATGAACTCCCATCTGCTATCTTCCTTGCTCCTCCCAATTTTAATCCGCACGGGCGGAGAGATTCGAACTCCCATCTGCGGTTTTGGAGACCGTAATTCTACCCTTGAACTACGCCCGTTTGTAGGAAGTTGATCTTTGATCCGCTTCTCTATCTTTTATGAAATATTAACTAAAAACACAACCATCTATAAATGGCAAAATGGCTTCTCAGGTTTGAGAGCCATTTCGCCTATATTTATGACTATGGCTTAGTCTAAAATTTCAGTCACCTGACCAGCACCAACGGTACGTCCACCTTCGCGGATAGCGAAACGTAAACCTTTATCCATGGCGATAGCGTTAATCAGATTCACTTCAATGGTTACGTTATCTCCAGGTAACACCATTTCGCGACCGGCTTCCAGGCTGATCTCTCCTGTCACGTCAGTTGTACGGAAGTAGAACTGAGGACGGTATTTGTTTTGGAATGGAGTGTGACGTCCACCTTCCTCTTTTTTCAGGATATACACCTCAGCTTTGAACTTGGTGTGTGGTTTTACTGAACCTGGTTTGCAGATTACCATTCCACGTTTGATGTCTTTTTTCTCAACACCACGAAGCAATAAACCTACGTTATCTCCAGCCTCACCGTAGTCAAGAATCTTACGGAACATTTCCACACCGGTAACGGTTGAGGTTAATTTCTCAGCACCCATACCAATGATTTCAACGTTATCAGCAGTGTTGATCACACCGGTTTCGATACGTCCTGTAGCTACAGTACCACGACCGGTAATGGTGAACACGTCCTCAACAGGCATCAGGAAAGGTTTTTCCTTATCGCGTGGAGGCAATGGAATATAAGTATCTACTGCATCCATCAATTCCATAATTTTTGGAACCCATTTAGCGTCGTTGTTCAAACCACCCAAAGCAGAACCACGGATGATAGGGGTATTGTCACCGTCGAACTTGTAGAAAGTAAGCAATTCGCGGATTTCCATTTCAACCAGATCCAATAACTCAGCATCTTCTACCATGTCCACTTTGTTCATGAACACAACGATACGAGGTACACCTACCTGACGAGCCAAAAGGATGTGCTCGCGGGTTTGTGGCATAGGTCCGTCAGTTGCGGCTACTACAAGGATAGCACCGTCCATCTGCGCAGCACCGGTAACCATGTTTTTTACATAGTCAGCGTGGCCCGGGCAGTCAACGTGCGCGTAGTGACGTTTTTCTGTTTGGTACTCCACGTGTGAAGTATTGATGGTAATACCACGCTCTTTTTCTTCAGGAGCGTTGTCAATTGAGGAGAAATCACGCACTTCAGCAAGACCTTTGCTGGCTAACACAGTAGTGATAGCAGCGGTCAAAGTGGTTTTCCCGTGATCTACGTGACCAATAGTTCCAATGTTTACGTGTGGTTTGGAACGGTCGAATTTTTCTTTTGCCATAGTTGTTTTTTATTTAATTGTATATTTTATTATTTAATTAGCCTTACGCCTAATTGAGCTGTTGAGCAGGATTGAACTGCCGACCTCTTCCTTACCAAGGAAGTGCTCTACCACTGAGCTACAACAGCTTATGTTGTTTGCTGAAGTGCTCTACCTCCCGATAGCTATCGGGAGAGCTACAACAGCTTATGTTGTTCGCTGAAGTGCTCTACCTCCCGATAGCTATCGGGAGAGCTACAACAGCTTATTCTTTTTGTCCGACTTGGCTTATTAAGGCCTTATCTGCTCAAAAATCTCATTTTAACAAAGAACAGCCCTCTCCACACGCCAAAAGTCCCTCAGTTTGGGACTTTTCAAAAACCCTTGGATCGCGTCTGCAAATCCTCATGTTTTTGCCGCCTCTCCTGTTTTCACAGCCAGGCGTATGAACGCACGTTTCAACTTCACAATTTCATCACAAATCCTCTATTTGTGATTTTACTTATCGAGCGGAAGACGGGTCTTCCCGACATGCGTCGGGATAAACTTCTCGACCCGTCATTCGGTCATTTGAGCGGAAGACGGGTCTCGAACCCGCAACCTCCAGCTTGGAAGGCTGGAGCTCTACCAATTGAGCTACTTCCGCTTTTATCATCCTCTTTTAAGCATAAAGCAAAAAAGGACAATGAAGCTCTATTCTCCGGTCGCTTTGGCCATCCCGACGACTATCGGTGCAGGCGACCCATGTGGGGACAGGAGGATTCGAACCTCCGAAGTCGAAACAACAGATTTACAGTCTGTCCCATTTGGCCACTCTGGTATATCCCCTTGCTAAAAGAGCCGAAGAAGGGACTCGAACCCCCGACCAGCTGATTACAAATCAGCTGCTCTACCAGCTGAGCTACTTCGGCATTTTACCTGATTTGAAAGAACTACCCCTTTTAAAGGGATGGCAAAGGTAACAATACTTTTCATTTGCACAAAATAATCGTGCCAAATTATTTCGAATTCTTATCAAAAATCCGGAGATGGAATTTATTTTAAAATCCTGAGCTGAGGAGGCAGGTAATTGTTAATACGGTTGGGTAGAACTTTTCCCCATCCTATACCATGATTTTGGTAAGTAAAACACAGCAGGCCTTTGTGTTCGCCGGATAAAGAAAACACTTCTTTTTTCAGATAGGCCAGGGCTGCATCCTTTGTCAATTCGGCCTTTTGAACCTGAGCGGAAATATAGGACGACAAGGCCAGCTCCTGTTCGGGAATAAGGTCCTGATGTTTCAACTCACCTAAACACACCCCCGCTTTTCTGAAATAAAATCCCTGAACCGGTACTTGCAAAAACGCAAAACAGGCCTTGTTCAAAAGGTAAAACTTTTCATTTTTTTTAAGCAATTCCAGCCCCTCGGTTTTGGCATAGGTGCTAAGCACTTTTTTTTCCTGTTCTGAAACCGTGTTTTTCAGTTTATAGCCCTGTTTTTTTTGCGGTGATGGTGCCTGTTTAATCAAAACGGAACAAAAAAAGCCTTCACTTCTCAGTAAATGCGGGTAAAACCTCAAGCCTTTCTCGTTTTGCACGATGCCCCAGTTGGGGTCCACTTTCAGGGTTTTTACCTCCATGCCCATCTCCTGTACCATCCAGTCAACAATGTCTTCATTTTCCTCTTTGGAATACGAACAGGTGCTGTAAAACAAAAGCCCACCCTCTTTAAGGCTCTTTAAGGCTGAATCCAAAATATTTTTTTGCCTTACGGAGCAGGCGTTCACGTGCTCAGGGCTCCATTCCTCCATGGCCTCCTCTTGTTTTCGAAACAAACCGCTGCCACTGCAAGGCGCGTCTACAACCAAAACATCAAAAAAGCCCGGCAAGAGTTCAAATTGTTCAGGCGCGTTGTTGGTCACCAAAGTATTGGCTTGTCCCCATTTACTGAGGTTATAAGCCAGGGTTTGGGAGCGGTTTTGAATGAGTTCATTTGAAACCAGCAAACTTTCCTTACTCATGATGGAGTTCAGTATGGTGCTTTTTCCTCCGGGGGCCGCGCAAAGGTCGAGGATGTTCACATCCTGACTTAAATCGAGCGTTTGGCTGAGAGCATATTCCAAAAACATACTGCCGGCTTCCTGAACATAATAACAGCCCGCCTGAAACAGCGGGTCGCGGGTAAAAGATGGGCGCCCGGAGAGATAAAAACCCCCCTGGGTCCAGGGAATTCTGTCTCCCGTATCGAATTCAGGAACACAGGGTTTAAACGGATTGTATCGAATGGAAGTGATTTGTTCTCCTGAAGCATGAACCTCCACAAAACCGTCCACATCGGGCAGTTCAAGCTGTTTCAGACTGTTTAAAAATTGTGGTGACAGGCGTGGCATCTTAAGGAATTAAACAGTTTCTTTGTTCAGAATTTTGTGGATTACAAAGAAAGGCAATTAAACAGCTCTCCAAAACAGGAACTCGAGAAAATTAAACTCTGGTGCGCCTATCAGGAGCGTTCGCATTACGAGGTTCGACTGAAGTTACAAAAGGCCGGCCTTAAAGAAAACGAAATTGCCCAAATTCTTTCAGAACTCATTTCAGACAACTACCTCAACGAAGAACGTTTCGCAAAGGCCTTTGCCGGCGGAAAGTTCAGGATGAAACACTGGGGCCGCGTTAAAATCAAAACCGAATTAAAAAAACACAGGGTCTCAGCACCCAACATTCAAAAGGCTTTGGAAAGTCTGGATGAAAAAGACTACCAGACCACTTTGCGCGAACTCACCCTTAAAAGAATAAAAACCTCCGGCAGCCGGCCAACACTGCGTGTAAAGGCTTCAGTGTACCGGTATTTGCTGAGCAAAGGCTTTGAGCCCGAGGCCGTGATGGAACAAATAAACCGTAATTTTAACGAACATGAATCTTGATCTGAAAACCAAAAACGCCCTGGTATGCGGCAGCACACAAGGCATAGGAAAAGCTTCTGCCATGGAGTTGGCCAAACTTGGCGCCAATGTTACTTTACTGGCCCGAAACGAGGACAGTCTTAAAAAGGTAAAAGCCGAATTGCCCAATAACGGTTCTCAACTGCACTCATACCTCTGCGCTGATTTTTCGAACCCCAAACAACTCGAAGAATTGGTGAACGCCTTTGTGCGCAGGAATGGTCCCGTGCACATTTTGGTGAACAATACCGGGGGGCCACCTGCTGGCCCGATTGTAAAAGCGCGCACCGAAGAGTTTGTAACGGCTTTCAGCAATCATCTTATTTGCAACCATATTTTAGCGCAAGCCTGTATTGAAGGCATGAAAAACACAGGGTACGGACGTATCATCAACGTGATTTCCACCTCTGTGAAACAAGCTTTGCCCAATTTGGGGGTGAGCAACACCATACGGGCGGCCGTTGGTAACTGGGCCAAAACCATGGCAAATGAACTGGCCGAATTTGGCATAACGGTGAACAACGTGTTACCCGGTGCTACAGCTACCCAGCGATTAAGCGCTATACTTGAAAACAAAGCGCAAAAAAACAACACCAGTACCGATGCGGTAAAACACGAAATGCTTCATGAAATTCCTATGAAACGCTTTGCCGAAGCTGCTGAAATTGCGAACGCGGTCGCTTTCCTGGCCAGTCCCGCCGCAGCTTATATCACAGGCATTAATTTGCCGGTGGATGGTGGCCGAACCTCCAGTTTGTAATGTTAACAGAATGCTGTTACTAAATGAAAGACTGCCCGGGCTTTAGCGGGCGGTAATGCCACTATTTTAGAGGCATGATATACCCCTTGCTTGTTCTGTTTAACAGCATGCTGTTTTTTCTCCTGCCTTTCCTTGCCCCGAACGGAGAACCAAAAATCAGCACCAATTTCCCATCCAGTTTGGTAATTGATCAGGAGACGGTACTTGAAATCAAAATCTCCAAAGCCCAACTTAGCGGTTTTGCTACCTTTCAAATGGACCTTCCAAATGGTTTTGTTCCCAGGGAAATTGAAAATGCTGAAGCTTCTTTTTCGGTGAAGGAAGGCCAAATGGTATGGACTTGGAATGAATTGCCCGAGGAGGAGGAATTGATTTTGAGTGTTGGCATCACACCCGGTTCGGTTGCACATGGTAAAAAGCTGATGGGAGCCAGCTTCTATTATATTGATAACAACGACAAAAAAAGCGTTGACCTGCAGGCCACAGAAATGATAGTGCTTAATGAAGGTGAAACCGGTTTGAGTGAGTCGGCTACAACCACTGATACTCCTGCTCAAACCACCGGTACTGTGGCAGAATCATCGCATTCAGAGCCCGCGGGAATTATTGAAGTGTTGAGAAACGTGCAGGATGGTAAAACATATAATGAAAAAAAGATAGAATTAACCATCAAAAAAGGCATCACCAAAGGATTTGCAAGATACAGCGATAATTTGGAGCCGGGCTTCAGTGCCAAAGCGCTAAAAACCGACGGCAGTTCGTTTTCAATTGCCGATGGTAAAATCAAATTTGTATGGGTAAGTGTTCCTGAAAAAGAAGAGTTGAAAGTGAGTTACGTTTTAGTGTGTGAATCGAATTGCGAGTCCCTTCTTTTAAAAGGGGAATACTCTTACCTGGAACATAATCAAAGTAAAAAAACGCTTGCCCCCGAACAAACCCTGCGTTTTGATAACACCTCCGCGCCGGCTCAGGCGGAAACGAAAACGGAAGCCCCAAAATCAAACACTGTCGTAACCACCAACGCTGAAAATACAAAGGAAACTAAAACTCAGGAAAAACTGGAGCAACAGGCAAAACAGCAGCAAAACACCACTATTTTTGCTGTTCAAATCGGCGCCTTCAATAATGCAAAAGTCAACGCGCAAAGCCTGAAGCGTAAGTTTAAACTAAAAGAAAACATACGCAGTGAATTTCAGGAAGGGTATTCGAAGTTTATGTACGGCTCATTTGGCGCCTATAAAACAGCCAGAGAGAAAAGGGAACAAACCATCCGCAACAACGGCATCAAAAGCGCCTTTGTGGTGGCGTATAACAACGGAAAACGAATTACAGTGCAGGAAGCACTCATGACACTCAATCAAAAATGGTTCAAATAAAAAATTTGATTATTTTTACCCCATTAACTACCTATATGAAGAGAGTTGCTCTCCTTCTTCTTACTTTTTTATCGCTTAACATCCGTTCGCAGGAGCCGGATTCTCTTAAGTACGCGGCTCTCGACAGTTTGTCTTATGAGCAATTACTTCAATATTACATCAACGAACCTGAACCTCCTCAGTTTTATAAAGGTCCGGTAGAACTTGGGGATTCAACGTATAAGGTATTGAATGATCAGGTGATTCCCACTGACACGGTTGGTGCTGAACCCCTTTTCCGCTACGATTATTTTATGCAAAACGAGGGCATGGAGCAGGATACCAGTACCCTTGAGATCAGCGATTTTAGACCAAAAATAGCTTTGGGTTTCGGTAAACTCGGCTACACCGGCGACCTGTATTCCAAACATTTTCAACCTACCTTAAAAGGAAGACCCGCATTTAACCTCGATATTTCACAACGTTTGTTCCGTTACCTTGAATTGAATTTTACCGTTATGTTCGGCAAGGTGGCTGCCAGTGAAAATTTACCGGATCGCCACGAAAACATGGTTTCTGAAATTCGTTCGGGAGGTTTAAACCTGGTTTATGACTTTGGTAATTTTATTCCGCAACGTTACCGGGTAAGGCCTTACGTGAGTTTTGGGGTCAGCGGATTTGAATACCTCAGTAAAACAGACATTAAAGACGCCAGTGGTAAAACCTATTATTACTGGAAAGACGGCAGCATTAAAGATTTACCGGAAGGAAGCGCCGGAGCCCAGGAAGCCAAGGACCTGGTAAGAGATTACAATTACGAGTCCGATATCCGTGAGTTAAATCTGGATGGGTTTGGTAAATACAACGAACGTTCCATTGCCTTTCCTTTTGGCTTTGGTATCATTACCCGGGTGAACGACAGGGTAAACATGAAACTCAACTGGCAGTACTATTTTTCAGGAACAGATTACATCGACGGCATTACTGAAAACAGCCTTGGCACCAGAAAAGGAAACAGTAAAAACGATAATTTTTCCTACGCTTCTTTCGCTTTTCAATACGATCTCATTACCAAACCCAAATCCAAAACCTATGCCGATACGCTTAGCGACGCGTTCTGGCTGGCTTTTGATAATGCAGATGAGGACAAGGACAGTATTCCTGACCTGAACGACGATTGTCTGGGAACAGTAGCCGGCGCCAAAGTGGATTTGAACGGTTGTCCAAGCGATGATGATAACGATGGCATTCCGAATTACCGCGATGATGAACCGAACACCCCAGCCGGATTTCCTGTGAACGCCAGGGGCGTTGCGCAAACCGACGCCTATTGGAAGGACTACTATGAAGCTTATCTGAACGATACCCTCAGCACCGACCGTGAAATTCAGGTGGTGTACAACGCTTTTGCCGCTAAACCTAAGAAAAGCAAAAAAGATGAGCAAAAAGACGAGTACACGGTTGAACTCGTAAGGTATAACGGTCCCATCCCTTCCGACGAACTGGCTTATCTTTTAAGTATTGGCGACATCATTTCCACCACACTTGATGATGGAACAGTTGTATATACCACCGGCAAATACGATAATCTGGCCGACGCGGTGAAACGAAAGGAAGAGTTTAGGCTCTCCGGAAACTCCACGGCCAAGGTAGCCAAAGTAGCAGGCAAAAAAGTTGAGAAGATACAGGAAGAGGATATAGATGCTTTATTGAGAAAGGAGCTTGAGGATCTCATGAGTATTACGATCAGTGAGGACGGGGATACCATTCGTACTCAAATGGAAGGCGATGATTATTTTGCCGGATTGTTTGGCGATGAATTTACCAATGCAACACCTGAAGTGAAAGACAGCTTGCGTACCCTGGGCATGAAAACCAAAGCCAAGGAAATTAAAGCCAACCGAGAACTGGCAGAGGCTGAGGAATCGTTTAATCCTGAAGACGTAATTTACCGTGTGCAATTGGGTGCCTTCAGAAACCGGATTTCAACCAGCATTTTTAACACCTCTACCAATGTGTTAGAATTAAAAACCGCTGAGAACATTTACCGCTATGTGACCAAAGGATACAAATCCATTGAGCAGGCCGCTTCTGTGCGGGCTGATTTGGTTATCCAGGGTTATAGCGACGCTTTCGTTACTGCTTATAAAGGAGGAAAGCGGGTGCCTTTGAATCAAACCAAAGCTACGGTTGACAGGGAATATGTAGAGGACATGAACGAAGACAAAATCTTTTCTTCGGTTGATAAAAGCCTTGTAGCGTTTAAAGTGCAGCTGGGCGCTCCTTTGAAAAAACCGGGTTTGATCGCCATAATGGAAGAAAAGATCAAGGATTTGAACGACATTGAAAAACAAACCACTTCGGTTGGCGGTGTTCGTTACACCTCGGGAAGTTTTGCCAGCTACAGCGATGCGGAAAAACACCGCAAAGAGTTAGAAGCAAAAGGTTTTACCGATGCCTTCACCATTGCGACTTTCAAAAACGAACAGATTCCGATTCAGGAAGCGATGGAGCTCCTGAAATAGTTTACTTGCACCTAAAAGCATGTTCAATTCTGTAAAGTACCTGTTATTGCTGATGGGAATGCTGAATGCATGCGTTTCACTATTTGCCCAGGATCCACCCAGCATCAAAGTGAGGAAGAGTTCCAACCTGGCCAAAGCGGTATTTGATAATACCAGCGACCAACTCATCGTGATGGATCGTTTTGGCAACCCAACCGAAAGCCGCATCCTTTACTACCGTTTACACATCAAATTAAAACGCGAAACCAAGGTGTTCGAAGGACACTCCAACAAACTCACATCTGAAATGCTTAATTTCCTGAAAGGTTTAAGCAGCTCCACAAAACTTTTTTTTACCGACATCAAAGCAGAGGAGGAGGAGGGAGGTCACCTCACTGAACTTCCGGATGCGATTGAGATTTGGTTTCCCGAGTGCGGTAATTGCGATAAAAAAAGAAACCGGAACTAAATCCGGTTTCATTGTATTAAATCAAGTGTATTTTAAGTATCAATTGTAGCTCGGCAATAGGGCGTAATTTTTTCCGTACTCCAGCATTTGAGCCTTAAAGTCTTTCGGGTATTCAATTTTAACATCAGTAATTTTCCCGTCCACCATTACCGGAACCAATTTGGGTTGAATAAAACCGGCGTAAGGGGCAATGTTCAGTTTTTCGTAGCGGGCCAATACCTCCTTGTGTAATACGGGATCTATCTTTACGCCATACCCCTCTATTAAGGCTTTACCTGCCTTATAATCGCCTTGCGACTTTATACGCTGGGTTTCTCTCAGCAAGTCGCCGAAAAGCGTTCTGAGGGCCTCATAATCATTTACCACAAAATAGGTTTTGCCATTCTCCTGCTTTTTCTCGATTACCTTTTTGGCCTTGCCTTTTTCATAGGCCCAGTTGGCAATCATTTGGCGGTTGCGCATGTGGGCTTCTTCAAGAGAATTGCCCAATTTAATGCGTGATAATTGCACAATTAAACCTTTTGTGATGTATTCATCATAAGCGGCTTTTCCGTAATCCAGAGAAGGCATCACGCCAAGCTCCACCAATTTGGGGTCCATCAGATAATACAAAGCCACCAAATCAGCGCGACCTTCTTCCAAAGCGCTGGCATAATTTTTAAGCGTTTCATGGGGTTGCCCCACCAGGGTGTCTATTTTTCCACTGGCATGACCAATCACCTCGTGCATATCGGTATGTAATTTATCCGCCAGAGGGGCATATTCCTTCACGCGTTTTTTGATTTCTTCGTTGTAATAAAATTCATCCACCACACTGCCTCCGGCGGCCTGTTCATAGGCTTCCACAATATTGCCCAGATTAACCGATTTGCTGCCGTGTTTTTCGCGAATCCACTCGTTGTTGGGCAAATTGATGCCAATGGGTGTGCTGGGCGCCGCATCACCGCTTTCTACCACAGCATTGATAACTTTGGCGGAAATACCGGTTACTTTTTTCTTTTTGTGTTCCGCCATAATTGGCGATTGGTCCTCGAACCATTGGGCCTTGGCTCCGATTTTAGCAATGCGTTTACTGGCTTCAAAATCTTTGATGGACACTACCGATTCAAACGAGCCTTTTTTACCCAGAGGATCCTGATACACTTCAATAAAACCGTTCACCACGTCAACAACACTGGCCGTATCATTCACCCAGGCAATGTTGTATGTATCAAAATCTTTTAATTGCCCGGTTTTGTAATAGGTTACAAGAGCCTGAAGTGCTTTTTTCTGTTGTTCGTTTTCACTCACTTCTATGGCTTTTTCAAGCCAGAACACCATTTTCTCAATGGCCCAGCTGTACATGCCGCCCACTTTGTACACTTTTTCAACGAGTTTACCATTTTCTTTTACCAGCTTGCTGTTCAAGCCATACATGGGTTGTTCATCGCTTGTACTATCCACCTGCGCTGAATAAAAGGCCGAGGCTTCCGCCTGGTTCACACCTTCGTAAAAATTCACGGCCGAAGATAAAATCAGGTCTTTTTTGGAATCGAGGCTTACTTTTTTAGGAGCGATTTCAGGATTGAAAATCACATCGGCAATAAAAGAAACAAAGGCCGCTTTGTTTTGTCCGTTTTGCAAGGGCAGGTATTTTTCATCAACATGGCTGAGGGCATGAATAAAAAATTCCTTTGAACACTCAGGCACAAATTTATCATTATTGTAATGATGGTGGATGCCGTTACTGAACCACACGCGTTTGGCGTAGGTTTCCAATTGTTTAAACTCCTCTGATTCGTTGTCGTGACTTTTGGTGCTCAGTAAGGCCTCCAGGGTTTTGCGTACGGCCAGGTTGTACTTGTAATTCTGGTCGTAATTGATATCTCTTCCGCAAAGCGCGGCTTCGTAGAGATAATACAATAAGGTTTTGGTTTTCAGGTCGAGTGCATCAAAATCCTTTACCTGATAGCGCAGTACTCTAAGGTCGGCAAATTGTTCTGCAACATGCTCAAAAGGTTCAGTCGCTTGATTTGCAGCGCTGTTCGCAGCTTTGTTTTCCTGTTCAGTGGAATTAGAATGGCAGGAGGCCAGGAGGGCGGCCAAACTCAAGGTGATAAAAAGTTGTTTCATGGGTTTAAAAGTTCAAGTTTAAGGCTAATCCGGGTGTTTTCAAAACCTTCAGCTTTTGAGGTCCTTAGGGTAACACAAATAATGTTTGCTCACGGTTTTGCTCAGGCTTTTCAGGTTCAGTAAATCGCTGGCTGTGGCTACATCCACCAAACTGCCATCGTTCATGAGAATGTTGATGTTAATGCTTTTTTCATTGTAGGCACTGTTGTTCACGGTTCCGCTGAACACAAAATAATCCGATTCATCAGCGCGTATTCCGTATTTCTTGCAAACCGCGGTTTTTAGACCATTTATATAGGCCGGTGGGCTGGCCGAATTGCCCATTTCCACCTTGTACAATTTGCGGTTGAGCAGGTTGTTGCTTAAACGGCTGAGTATGGGGTCCTCGTCATCAGCCCACACTTTGATAGAGGCCACCAGATCATTGTCGTCGAGTTTTGCAAACTGCTCAAGCAAACTTTTAGTATTTAAAAAATCCTTGTGTTTGTATTTGTTTTTAAGAAACACCGAAAAAGCCGGGGTGGCAAACAACTCCCGTCCTTTTGACGACAGTTCCTTGGCCCTTTGTAGAATTTTCACCAAAAGATTTTCGGAACTCAACACGGTTTTGTGCAGGTACACCTGCCAGTACATCAGCCTCCTCGCGATTAAAAATTTTTCGATGCTGTAAATGCCCTTGTGTTCCACCACCAGTTTATCCTTACTCACGTTCAGCATTTTGATGATGCGTTCGCTGCTGATAACCCCCTCCACAACGCCGGTAAAAAAACTATCGCGTTTAAGGTAATCCAGCCGGTCCATGTCCAGCTGAGAACTTACCAATTGGTGCAGGAACTTTTTTTTGTAACGGTTCTGAAAAATGGTGATGGCCAGACTCAGTTTGCCGTTGAACTCCTCGTTCAGCCGGTCCATGAACAACTCGCTGAGTTCTTCGTGTTTTATGCTCTTTACAATGCTGTGTTCAAGCGCGTGCGAAAACGGACCATGCCCGATGTCGTGCAGTAAAATAGCCACCAGCACGGCCTCTTCTTCCTTTTCGTTAATATCAACTTCCTTTTGTTTTAAGGTGTTTACAGCATCCTGCATAAGGTGCATGGCCCCAATGGCGTGATGAAAACGGGTGTGCAGTGCTCCTGGATACACCAGGTTGGTGAGGCCCAGTTGTTTGATGCGCCTTAAGCGTTGAAACCAGGGGTGATTGATGAGGTCGTATATGAGTTCATTGGGAATGCTTACAAAACCGTAGATGGGGTCGTTGATGATTTTTCGTTTGTTGGTGGGCATCTGCCTAAAATTCGTTAATTAAAACAATAGCTATAAATTTAAGCCGTTATTCGTTGAATAACACCTCAAATATGGACAAAATTAAAATACTCTGGACCGACGATGAGATTGAATTGCTGAAACCCCATATTCTTTTTCTGGAAGGAAAGGGCTACGAGGTGCTTACCGCAAGAAGCGGGGACGAAGCTGTGGATGTGGTGAAAGAAAACAATGGTTTAAGCGCGGTGTTGCTCGACGAAAACATGCCGGGTATCAGTGGATTGGATGCTTTACTGAAAATCAAACAAGTAAACAACGATCTTCCGGTGATTATGATCACCAAAAGTGAGGAAGAACATATTATGGATGATGCCATTGGCGGAAAAATTGCCGACTACCTCATCAAACCGGTGAACCCCAGCCAGATTTTGCTTGCCCTTAAAAAAGCCCTCGATAACCGCCGTTTGGTAAGTGAAAAAACCAATACCGATTACCGCAAAGAGTTTGGGAACATTGGCATGAGCATCAACGGTAATCCCAACTGGGAAGAGTGGGCCGAAATCTATAAAAAGATTATCTACTGGGAACTCGAAATGGATCAGTTGCAGGACAAAAGCATGCTGGAAGTGTTACACATGCAAAAGTCGGACGCCAATAATCAGTTTTTTAAGTTCATCGAAAAAAATTACATCTCCTGGCTGAATGGCAAAAACCCGAATCCGCCTACCATGAGCCATACTCTGGTGAAAAATAAATTCATGAAGGAGCTGGACTCGGATGAAACGGTATTTTTTGTGTTGATTGATAATTTGCGTTATGATCAATGGAAAATCATTCAACCCCTGTTACAGGAATACTATCGCACGGAGACGGAGGAAACCTATTTCAGTATTTTGCCAACCGCCACACAATACGCCCGCAACGCTATTTTCAGCGGTTTAATGCCCGGTGAAATCGCCAAGCGTTTTCCCGACAAATGGCTGGACGATGAAGAGGAGGGGGGAAAAAATATGAACGAGGAGTTTTTTATGCAGGCTCAGATGAAACGTTTGGGTAAGGATTTTAAAATGTCCTATACCAAAATCACCAATTTTCAGGCCGGTAAAAAATTAGCCGATAACATCAGTAATCTGTTGCAGAACAAACTGAATGTGATTGTATACAATTTTGTTGACATGCTGAGCCATGCCCGTACCGAAATGGAAGTGATACGTGAATTGGCCGAAAACGAAGCCGCCTACAGAGGCATCACCTACAGTTGGTTTGAACACTCGCCTTTATTTGATATTTTGAAACAACTGGCCGGTAAAAAAATCAAACTCGTTATTACCACCGACCATGGTACGGTGCACGTAAAAGAGCCCACCAAAATTTTAGGCGACCGCAACGTAAATACCAACCTGCGTTACAAACAAGGCAAGGCTCTGGATTACAACCCCCGTGAAGTGTTTGAAATTAAAAACCCGGGCGATGCGTTTTTACCGGTTCAACACCCCAGTTCACGCTTTGTGTTTGCCAGAGAAGATCGGTTTTTTGCCTATCCCAATAACTTTAACCACTATGTGAGTTATTACAAAAACACCTTTCAGCACGGTGGGGTTAGTTTGGAAGAGATCATCATTCCTTATATCGTGTTGCTTCCAAAATAAACCGATGGAACAGGAAATTAACGCGGTTGCTGAGTCGGAGGAATCCCTTCCTGAAATTGCCGAAAACCTGCTTCGGTTTGCCGGAAACCTTAAGGTATTTTTGTTTGATGCTCAAATGGGGGCCGGTAAAACCACCTTCATCAAACAGCTGTGCAAAACCCTCGGCAGTACCGATAACTTCAGCAGCCCCAGCTTCTCCATCATCAACGAGTACAGCTCACCTAAGGGCAAACTCTTTCATTTTGACTTTTACCGCATCAGGCACCTTGAGGAATTGTATGATCTGGGCATTGAAGAGTACCTTGATTCAGGCGCCTATTGTTTTGTTGAATGGCCTGAATGGGTAAAGGATATGGTAAAAGTACCCGCTATTAAAGTAAGTATTACTACTATAAAAAATAGTCGTTACTTTCGTGGGCAAAAAATTTAAACATGCGTTTAATAGCAGTACTTTGTTTTTTCCTACTTCTTTTCTCAACGTCCCGTTCCCAAACCAAGTCAAACCCAAATCCAGGGTCTCATTGGTATGTTTCCTGGGGCTACACCAAAGCCGTTTATTCGCAAAGCAGCATTCACATGCAAAACCTGAAGGGTTCAGCCGGAGACCATACCGGTGGTAAGGACTTTTATGATTTTACTTTACTGAACGCTACTGCACACGACCGGCCGGATATGAATAAACTTACCGACTTGTCGAACCTCAGCATTCCACAGTTTGTGTGCAGGGCAGGGTATTACTTCAATGAAAAATGGGCGCTTGAATTAAACTACGACCATACCAAATATGTGGTGGACGATTACCAGAGAGTGCACATCAAGGGCCAGATTGACGGTACCTGGATGGACAAAGACACCACCCTGGATCCGGTGAATTTTTTTCACTTCGAACACACCGATGGCGCGAACTTTTTAATGCTGAATGCGGTGCGAAAATGGAATTTGTACCAGCCCTCAGCCCGCTTTCAAATGTCATGGGTGCTGAAACCCGGTGCCGGCATTGTAATACCCCGAACAGATGTAACTTTGTTTGGATCGCATCTGAACAACGACTGGAAAGTGGCGGGGTATATTGTCGGAGTAGAAACCGGTTTACGCCTGGAATTTTTGAAATACGGTATGTTTGAATTGGTCACAAAGGGGTCCTATGCCAATTATGTGAATGCCTTTGTGCTGGGCAAAGGAAATGGAAAGGCCAGCCATCATTTTTACGCTGCTCAGGTAACGGCAACTATCGGTTTTAAATTCGGAACCTGATTGGCATCAGAGCCTGTCTCAGAAAAACAGATCTGAACATACAAAAACACAAAACACTACACTGGCAATGCCGTTCGTAGTGCCAAAGGCCAGATTCACCTTACTCAAATCGTTTGGTTTTACCAGACGGTGCTGGTAAACCAACAACACAACAAAGGCGGCTAATCCCAGAAGGTATAAAAAACCAAAGCCTCCTGTAAAAAAAAGTGCTATCAGCAACACTGCACAAAACAAGTGGAACAGGCGCGACAAACGAAGGGCATTGTTTCTTCCCAACACCACAGGAATGGACTTCAGGGATTGACTTTTGTCGAAGTCATCGTCCTGCAAAGCATAGATAATATCAAAGCCGCTGACCCAAAAAAACACGGCAAAACTTAAAAGCATTGGTGGCCAATCAAAACTTTCGGTAAGCGCAAGATAGGCTCCAATGGGCGCCAGGGCCAATCCAGCGCCAAGCACCAAATGGCACAAGGGGGTAAAGCGTTTGGTGTAACTGTAACCTAAAATTACCAGTAAGGCAATGGGTGATAAGTAAAAACACAAACGGTTTATCAGGAAAGCACAAACCACGAAGGCCGATGCGCTGATGATAACAAGGGCTAAGGCAGCGGTGGGTGAAATTAAACCGGCCGGAATTTCACGGCTTGCCGTTCTTGGGTTACTGGCATCAAACCGGCGGTCGATATAGCGGTTAAAGGCCATGGCGGCGCTGCGTGCAAATACCATACACAGTACTACCAGAATTAGTTTTTCAAATGTAAATACTGCTTTGCCGGAATAAACGCCCATTGCAAAACCAATTAAAGCGAAAGGCAGAGCAAAAATGGTGTGCGAAAATTTGATTAAAGAAAGGTATTTATTGATGGTGTTTAACATTGAGCAGAAGGTGCTGAAATTATTTGCCGCGACCCTGAATCACGATAAGTACAGTATGCACCAAAATTTTAAAATCGAGCAATAGGCTCATGTTTTCGATGTAGAGAATATCAAATTTCAAACGATCAATCATTTGATCTACATTTTCAGCATACCCGTACTTTACCTGCCCCCAACTGGTAATGCCGGGACGTATTTTCTGAAGGTGTTTGTAATGTGGCGCCTTCTGCACAATCTGGTCGATGTAGTATTTGCGCTCAGGGCGGGGGCCCACAATACTCATGTCGCCCATCAGTACATTAAAAAACTGAGGAATTTCGTCAAGACGCACTTTTCTTAAAAATCGCCCGATGGGTGTTACCCTGGGGTCGTTGCTGCTGGAGAGGGCAGGACCGGCTTTTTCAGCATCCCGGTACATGGTTCGGAATTTGTAAATGTTAAAGGGGCGCCCGTGTACACCAATTCTTTCCTGACGAAAAAGGATAGGGCCTTTTGAACTCAGTTTTACGGCAATGGCAATGATGACATACAACCAACTGAAGGCCACTATAACAAATAGCGATAAACACACATCCAGGAATCGTTTTACAGCAATTTGCCACTCAGGAATAATCCGGCTTTTGATCTCAATAAGCGGAGTGCCCAATATGCTTGTCATTTTCACATGCCCACTGAGTATGTCATACATATCGGGAATTACTTTAATGATCAATCCCATATCGCTCAAATCGTTTACAATATTTTTGATGTACTCGTGTTCTGAACTTTCAAGCGCGATGATTACCTCTTCGATTTTGTAATCTTCAATCACCTGGCGCATCTGATGGTATTCGCCAAGATGAGGGATTTCTTTCTTTAAATCTTCTGAGTAACCGTTTTTGCCTTCCACGTGCAAAAAGCCCACAAAACGGTTGCCGGTGCCGTATTTAAGCGCGTTCACTTCCCGGTACATTTTTAAAGCGCGTTCGTTGCTGCCAATGATGAGGGTATTAAAACCAAACTTACGGTTGTGAATTTTTGAATTGGTATTTGTTGAGAGCAAAAGCCTGAACAGGGCGGTCAGTGTGAAGTGCGAGATAAAGAGCACAAAATAGAGCTTGTAATAAAAACGATAAGACACTACCGAGTCGTCGAGTAAAAGCACAAAAAACAACACGGTTACCCCAATAATAGAGGTGGCCAGGGTTTGAACAAATTCGTTGATGCGCGATTTCCGTAAGACGTGGTTGTAAGAACCGGAGAGGTAATACACCAGCACCCAAACCGAGGGCAGGAGGATGATGCTGAAGAAATACTGACGGTCGAAAATTTCGTCGCTGATAAAACCAAATTTCAAAGCATCCACTTTGGTTTTACGGTAATAGTTCAGGATGGTCCAGGCTAAACCTGCCGCAAAAAAATCAGCGAGGATGTAAAAAATAGTGGTTAATCTTCTGCTGATCATAAATACAGAAGTTTAATGTTATCGAGTTGTATTTTCGGGTTTCCGCCATTACCCAGGAATCTGAAATACACTTTATAGGTTGAAGCCTTGGGTTCGCTGTTCACCACACCGGCCAATTGTATATAAATTTTATTCCAATCTTGCTTTGGTGTAACAGTCATGGCCGGCTTTTCTGAGGTGCCTGTGCCAAACACACCTACTTGAAATTCGGTGTTGCATTTGTAATTCATCTCAAGGTACACATTGCTGTTGGCGAAAGGCAAAGTATAGGATTTAGCAGATTCGAGCTGAGCGATAATCTGGCTGGAATTTAATTCCATTTCAATGGACTTGCCTTCAAAACTGTTTTCAGGGGAGCTGATTGTGTACCCAACCTCTGAAATCGGCGATTTAACCAGGGTTACACCGGCATTTCCTTCAAAATCTTCTATCCAGGAAAAAGTGGTGCTGGCATTGTAATTGAAAGTAAACGGCCGGATGATGTGCTGACCTGTGGAAATTAAGGTATCGTACTGGAGTTTTTGGTAGAAGTACCAGGGAATGCGGGTATCGGAAATGCCATTGTTTTTTATGCCGGCAAAAGCTTCAATGCGTACACTTTCGTTTTTAGTAACAATGGGCATTAATTTGCCAATGGGGTAAGCGCCCTGAAACTGCCCGTCGACATAGAGCCAGAGATCGGTGATGTTATGGCTGCTGCTTCCCTGAGCGGCGGTGGGGTTCACTTTAACGGGGTCGGCTTTTAAAAAAAAGGTTGCCTCCGTTTCTTTGTTTTTTTTACAGGAGAGGAAGAACCAGGCCGGAACAAGGGCAAACACTATAAAAAGCCGTAAGGCAACTTTCATTTTTCTCCTCATCAATTCGCCATCAAATTTAGAAAATATTCTTGCTTGAGGCCCTTTTTTGTTAAACAGGAGGTTTCAGAAAGATGCAGGCGCGGTAGGTTTCAATCAAAAGCTTCAGGCAATTTCCTATCTAACGACGAATGTTTAAAAATAGTATTGTGTACTTAAAAAATGTTTTCAGCGCTTTGAATTAGATGAATTTGGTTTAAGTTAGTTCAAGGTGGTTCAATGGATGAATGGTTCAAGGTTTATAAGGTTAAAAGCCATTTATCCACACGCTGACTTTATAAGATAATTAATGTTAGCAAATAGCTTAAGAAGGTTCTTAAAAAAATCCTCTGTCTCCATTAGCTTTGTGGTTTCTGTTTCATGCTAAAGGCTGTATCCAAAGAAGACGATTATTTATATCAGGGCAAACGCAAACGTTTGGTGGAAATACTAAAAACCAAGGGGATCAACGATTCCAAAGTTCTGGAGGCCATCAGTAAAATTCCCCGACATTTGTTTTTTGATGCTTCGGCAAGCCGGCCGGCTTTGTTAGATCATGCTTACAGCGATAAAGCATTACCCATTGGAGCCGGTCAAACCATTTCTCAGCCTTACACCGTTGCGTTTCAAACCGAAATGCTGAACATACAGCCCGGCGAAAAAGTGCTTGAAATTGGAACGGGTTGCGGTTACCAAACAGCTGTGCTCCTCGAAATGGGGGCTAAAGTATTCAGCATCGAACGCCAGAAACTCCTCTTTGATAAAACCAAGTTGTTTTTGCCATACATTGGTTATACCGGGGCCCGCCTGGTATTTGGCGATGGCTATAAGGGATTACCCAGGCACGCGCCATTTGATAAGATTATAGTAACGGCCGCGGCACCATACATCCCCAACGATTTGCTGGAACAATTGAAAACCGGTGGGCTGATGATTATTCCTTTAGGTGAGGGTGAGGTGCAGGAGATGGTGCTTCTGAAAAAAACAGGGCCCACTCAGTTTGATAAAAAAACCCTGGGCTCCTTTCGCTTTGTGCCCTTGCTGCCAAATAAAGCCGGACAATAATCCCCGTATCCTTCTTACAGGCTTAAATTCTACCATTTACCACAACCTGAGCTTTTATTTTCATCAATCGGCTCTCTGTTACTCTGACTCTTTATAGCAAAAAACACAGGGGGGATTGCTCTATGAAGACAAAAGAAAGAGAATGGTGTAATGCTTGACGTTAAGTTTACGGTATATTTACCTGCTTGAAAATGAGAGATTTTTGTTAAAACTTTAGGAGAATAATAAATTTTTGTAAAAGTTTAACTAAATCTCACTAACTTGCCCCAAACTAATCTAATCAAACATGAAAAAAAATTACACGAGAATGAAGATGTTTGCTGTCGCGTTTGCAATGACGGTGGGCATCATGAGCGCTCAGCTGGGTGGTGTATATACCATCAACAGTGCCTCACCAACTGCGGGAAGTAACTTCCAGAGTTTTAATGCGTTTAGAACAGCCCTTTTACTGGGGGTGAGTGGTGGTGTTACAGTTAACGTTGTGGCCAACAGTGGTCCATACGTTGAGCAAGTAGATTTTCCTCAAATCGCTGGCACAAGCGCTCTGAATCCGGTTATCATTAACGGTAACGGAAATACCATATCCTTTAATTCCAGCAATAGTTTATTGCCACATACCATTGCTATGAGTGGGGGTGACTTTTTCACCTTTAATAACCTCATAATAAATGGGGATGGAACCTACGCCTTGGTGGTTCATATCTGGAATGATTCTGACAACAACACTTTTAACAACTGTCAGATGAATGCTCCTGTGAACAGCACCAGCACCAGTCAAATTCCTTATTCTCTTTCAGGATCGGTATCTTCTTATGCTACTACCGGAAATACAGGAGACAATAACGTGGCTACCGGTTGCACCATGCGTTGGGGCTATTTTGGCATTTCCATGTATGGTTTAAGCGGCGCGCCTTATAACACCAACAACCAGGTGTTGGGCTGTACTGTTGAAGATTTTTATGTATACGGTTGTTATAACCTTTACCAAAGACAACTGGTTTACAGAAACAATGTGGTTCGTCGTGCAAATCGCACTACTTTAACCACTACTTATGGTATAGTAATGACTACCGGTACGTATCAATCAACCATTGAAGGCAACCGCATTCAAAATTTGTTTGATTCCAGCCCTGGTACAGCAGCCACCGTATACGGTTTGTTTATTGGTGTTCCAGCCGCATTGGGTTTCGAAAACATTATGAGAAATAACCTGGTTGAAGTTGACAAACAAACAACCGGTACTGTATATGGTATATACCTAAACAACGCCGGTTACACCAACTGTTTCCACAACACGGTTTCTATCGACGATAAAAACATCAGTGGCAGCAAAACCGTTTATGGTGTTTATGGTTACGGAACTAACTTGTTCCTAAGAAATAACAACATCTCCATTTCCGATATGGGTTCAGGTACCCGTTATGGTTTGTACTTTAACTCCACATGGGGAAATGGTAACTCCAATGGCAATAACATTTATGTTAATGCTGCAAGCGCAACCAATTACATTGGTTATTATATTGGTACTTTGGGTGCTACTCTGCCAGCCTGGCAAGGGGTTAATGGTTTTGATGCCAACTCTTTCAGCACCGATCCTTTGTTCATCAATCCTGCCGGTAACGATTACATGCCTGCTTCTTATGTAATGAATAATGGAGGATTGGCTCTTGGTGTTTCCAATGATATCAATGGTGCATCACGCAGCATGGCTACCCCTGATCCGGGTGCTTACGAGTATTTTAATACACCTTGTTCCGGAAGCCCGGCTTTAGCTACAGCTATTACGCCTACTCTTGTTGTTTGTCCTAACTCCGGAGTGAACATGTACCTTTCTCCATCTTATACAACCAGTGGTATTACCTACCAATGGCAATCTTCAACGGTATCTCCAGTGGGCCCATGGGTTACTGCAGGAACCGGCACAAACGCCTCTTTCAACACTACAGTAGGGTCAGTACCTATTTATTATAGCGCGATTGTAACTTGTACCAATGGGGGCAATAATATTACAGCCACCGCAGGTTCCGTGAACGTGGCCGGTACCACTACCAACAGCGTACCTTACTTCGAAGGATTTGAAGGCATTTCAGGACCTGGTAAACTTCCAAACTGTTCATGGACCGCGAGCAACATGAATAGTACTTGCTTTACCTACACTGCGCCACAAAACCAAAGTCGTGTACCATGTGAAGGTTCTAAATTTGCTTCCTTCTATTACACACCTACGGCCAATAACTTTTTCTGGAGCAATGGTATCTGGATGGAAGCTGGCGTTACTTATTCCATTAATATTCTGTACTTAACAGAATACTACACGTATCCAACCTGGCAATTGAACCTTTGGGTTGGTCCTAACCAATCTACTGTTAACGCAAACGTAGTTGCCACATCAGGCGGTTCTGGTTCTGCAGCCAGCCCCGCTTGTAAATTGTTAAGCAATACTTATACTGTTGCAACAACCGGGTTTTATTATGTGGGTATTAATGGTAACAGTAATGGTACTTGCTGCGGTTATTACCTCAGCTGGGATGCTTTGGAAATTACCGCTCCTTGTCATCTGAATACCTTCCCATTGGTGATTAACAGCAACGCGCAAACCATTTGTGCCGGACAAAACGTAAACTTAACCGCTACCGGTGGCGCAACTTCCTATCAGTGGAGCAATGGTGCTACCACCAACGTAATTAACGTGTCTCCGTCTGTTCCAACCAACTACGTGGTAGTAGGTACAAATGCCGCATCCGGCTGTACCGCTTCTGCTTCACAGTACATCAATGTGAATCCTGCTCCTCCGGTTGGTATTTTCGCGCCAAACACTTCGGTATGTTTGGGCAGTTCAGTAATCCTCACCGCTTTTGGAGCGAATTCATTTGCCTGGAGCAATGGTGCCACTTCAAACATTATCACCGTGTCGCCTACTGCTAATACTACCTACACAGTTATTGGCAGCAACTCTTTTGGCTGTACCGCCCAAATGGTTCAGGCGATAACTGTAAATACACCTCCAACCGTATCTGTTACCAGCGCTGCTGTGGGTGATTTGGCCTGTATGGAAGACTTCACCGAACTGAGTTACTCCGGTAACGGTGGTGTGAGTTTCCAATGGATTTCAGTAAACGGTGCTGTAAACGGCAACCCTGTGAACGTGAACCCGCAAATGACCACATCGTATACCTTAGTTGCAACCAGCGCGCAAGGCTGTACCAACCAGGCCACTTATGACCTTTACGTTACAGAATGTGTTGGTTTACAACAAAACGCCGCTTCTGCCAATCGAATTAAAGTGTTCCCAAATCCAAACAACGGTGTGTTTAGCCTTGAGTGGAACAACGGATTGGCCAAAACAGCAACAGTAAGCGATGTAAGCGGACGTGTGGTGTATACTGCAAGTTCAGAATTGAATGTATTAAACATTGACCTTACAGGTTACTCTAATGGTGTTTATTTTGTGAAAGTAAAATCAAACGGAGTAACTGAAATCATACGTGTTGTAAAACAATAATACCTTTTACTGTCAAACCCCTGATGAAGGGGTTTGACAGTTTTATTCTGTAACCAAACCAAACATAAACCAATATCGAACCATGACCATGAAAAACAAGTACAAATTAACCAGTTTGCTGGCCGGCGCGTTAAGCCTTTTCAGTCTTAACATGTCTGCTCAGCTTGTCTATTGCTCTGCAGCCGCAAGCTCAACCTTTGACGATGAAATTTTCAACGTTACCGTAGGAACCCTCAACAACACCAGTAGCTGTGCTACAACAGGTGGCCCCGGTTCTATTTTGAACCGTTACTCCAATTACACCAACGCTACACCTGCTGTTGCTGCTCCGGTGCTGGTTGTAGGTCAAAACTACCCTATGTCAGTTACTGTCGGACAGTGCAACGGTTATGCTTATGGAGGATATTGGGTAGTTTGGATTGATTACAATCAAAACGGCGTGTTCACCGATCCGGGTGAAACAGTATATACCTCAGGTTATAATACCTGGGCAGTTGCTGGAACCCTTATGGCAATTCCCGGTGGCATCACCATTCCTTTGACTGCAACTCCTGGTATCACCCGCATGCGTATTTCCGCGCAGGAAGGTGGAATCCCTGGTCCTTGCAGTAACCCAACCTGGGGAGAAGTGGAAGATTACAACGTTAACATTGGCTCAGGAACACCTTGTTCAGGAACACCAGCGGCTAACTCGGTTGTAACCACAACGGCTTCTATTTGCCCTAACACTACTGCACCACTGTCTCTGTCTACTTCTTATACCTTAGGAGGTATTACTTACCAATGGCAGTCTTCTACCGTATCACCGGTTGGACCATGGACTCCGGTAGCTGGCGCAACTTTAGCAACTGTAACTTCTCCCAGCTTAACCCTGCCAACTTACTTTAGCGCTATCATTACCTGTACAAATGGCAATGGTTCCATTACTGCTACTTCTGCCAGCGTTTCGGTACAACCCACCACTACCAACACAGTTCCTTATTTCGAAGGCTTTGAAGGTATTGGTCAAACCAATAAATTACCGAACTGCTCATGGCAAGCCAGCAATCTACCGCAAACCTGCCAAACTTACACAAGCGCACAAAACCAGACCCGTTTCCCAAGAACCGGAACCAGCTTTGGAGCCTTCTATTATTCTCCTGCAAACAACAACTATTTCTTCTCTAACGGAATTTTGTTGGAAGCCGGGGTTACTTATTCTGCTTCTGTATGGTATGTAACAGAATATTATGGTTACACCAACTGGACTGCCAGAATGTGGATAGGGCCTAACCAGTCTACCGTTAACGCTAACATGATTGCGCAAGACGCTCCTGCGGTAAGTCCTTCCTACAAATCACTGTCTAACACCTTCACTGTTGCCACAACAGGTATTTACTACGTGGGCATCAACGGTCAAAGTACCGGTGCCTGCTGCGGGTATTACATGAGTTTTGATGATTTAGCCATCACTGTTCCTTGTAACCTTAATACACCACAGGTGGCAGTTACTGCCAATTCCCAAACCATTTGTGCCGGACAATCGGTTAACTTAACCGCAACCGGAGCTGATACCTATGTTTGGAGCAATGGTGCAACCAGCAATGCCATTTCTGTGAGCCCAATGGTGTCTACCAGCTACAACGTAGTAGGAACCAACGCGGCCAGCGGATGTACCGCCGCTGTTAGCCAGATGATCAATGTGAACCCATCTCCTTTTGTTTCTGCAGTTGCCAGCCAGCCTACTATTTGCGCCGGCGAAACCACTATCCTTACAGCCTTTGGAGCAAACACCTATGTATGGAGCAACAACGCCAATACAGCTATCATTAGCGTATCTCCTTCAGCCAATGCCAGCTATACCGTAATCGGTGCCAATTCGTTTGGTTGTACTTCTAACGCAGTTGTTTCAGTGGTGGTTAACCCGCTGCCAAACGTTGGTGTTACTTCAACAAATGCCAACAATCTGGCTTGTCCTGAAGATGTAACAGAACTTACCGGTACCGGTGCAGTATCTTATCAATGGAACTCACAAAGCAGCTTCCTGATTGGCAGCCCGGTTTACATTTCTCCTGACGCGTCAACTACGTATACTGTTGTTGGTACAGATGCCAACGGTTGCAAAAACAGCACCACTTACCAGTTGAACGTTACAGAGTGTGTAGGTTTGAAAGACGTGAGTATGACAGCTAGCGGCATCAAATTGTATCCAAACCCTAACAACGGAGAGTTTGTAATTGAGGTAAACAACAAAGCAGCAAACACAGTGGTGGTAACTGATATCACCGGCCGTGAGTTGTTAAACACCACTTCACAAAATGAAAAAACCACCATCAATTTGAGCAACTACTCAAGCGGTGTGTATTATGTGAAAATCAACACTGAAGTGATCAAAGTTGTAAAACAATAACATTCAGTTCTTAAATGTAAAGCCCTCCATCAAAACGATGGGGGGCTTTTTTTTATTGGGGACAGAGGAGCCTTTGTCTGAATAGTCCCCTGCCAGGTCCGGTCTAAATTTTAAAAAGCTTCTCTACAGTTCTATTCTCAAAAAGGGAATTTTCAAAAGGCAAACAATGTAACCGGCAGGCTATGGAATTGCATTTTTCAGGAATTTGCCAGGAAGATAAAAAATGACTTTTTTCATAAAAAATTTTATCTGATTACGGTTGACCTAAGTTTTTTTTTAATACATTTACACATATCGATAACAATCGGGTTGCTGATACAACACTGAGAATGGGCGTACAAAAAACAATTAAAATTCAAAAAATGGTTCTTCCAATCCGGCTTGAAGTATTTTATTGAGCATTCAGCCCTTTCATTGGAATTATAAATTAAACAAACGCAAAACAAAACATATCACAAACACAAACCTATAAACAAAAACAAAAAACCATGAAAAACAAATACAAACTAACAAGTTTGCTTTTTGGAGCCATGACTCTGATGAGTCTGAATTCAAAAGCTCAAGCGTACTGTTCTTCCGGAGCAAGTTCGACTGCGGATGATGAAATTTTCAATGTCACAGTAGGAACGCTTAACAATACCAGCAGTTGTGCCACCACCGGTGGTCCTGGTTCCATTCTGAATCGTTATTCGGATTATACCAATGCTACTCCTGCAGTGGCGGCTCCGGTATTGGTTGTTGGACAAAACTATCCTATGTCTGTTACTGTAGGTCAATGCAGTGGTTTTGCCTATTCAGGATATTTCCGTGTTTGGATTGACTTCAATCAGAACTTTTCATTCGCTGATCCGGGTGAATTGTTGTACACTTCAGGATTAAACACCTTTGCTGTAGCCGGATCTATTTTGGCAATTCCCGGAGGCATTACAATCCCGTTAACAGCAACTCCAGGACAAACCCGCATGCGTGTTGCAGCCGCCGAATCCACTATTCCTTCCGATTGCGGATCGTATACATGGGGTGAAACAGAGGATTACAATGTGTTTATTGGAGCAGGCACTCCTTGTTCCGGTTTACCCGCCGCCAACGCGGTGGTTGCTACTACAGCTGCCATTTGCCCTAACAGTGCTACTCCACTTTCTTTAGCAAACTCTTACACTGTAGGTGGTATTACTTACCAATGGCAATCCTCTACAGTTTCTGCTGTAGGCCCCTGGACACCAATTGCAGGAACTTTAGCTACTGTAACATCTCCAAGTTTAACTACTCCAACTTTCTTTAGTGCCATCATTACCTGCACCAATGGTAACGGTTCCATTACCGCAACTTCAGCCAGTGTTCAGGTACAGCCAACCACAACCAACAGTGTTCCGTATTTCGAAGGTTTTGAAGGTATTGGCCAGCCAAACAAACTGCCTAACTGCTCATGGCAAGCCAGTAACTTACCGCAAACCTGTCAAACCTATACCTCAGCACAAAACCAAACCCGTTTTCCAAGAACCGGAACCAGTTTTGCTTCCTTCTATTATACCCCTGCAGCCAATAACTTCATGTACTCTAATGGAATTCAGTTAGAAGCGGGAGTTACCTATTCAGCAAGCTTGTGGTATGTTACAGAATACTATGGTTACACCAACTGGAACCTGAGAATGTATGTTGGACCAAACCAGTCTACCGTTAATGCGAATATTATCGCACAAAACCTTCCTGCTGCAAGTCCGGCTTACAAATCCTTGTCAAACACCTTTACAGTAGCAACTTCAGGTCTGTATTACATTGGCATTAATGCACAGAGTAACGGAGCCTGCTGCGGGTATTATCTCAGTTTTGATGATTTGGCCATTACTGTGCCATGTCAGTTAAACACTCCGCAAGTTGCAGTAACTGCCAACTCACAAACCATTTGTGCCGGACAATCGGTTAACTTAACAGCCACAGGTGCTGACACCTATGTTTGGAACAATGGAGCAACAAGCAACGCCATCTCTGTTAACCCTCAGGTATCGGGTACATATTATGTAACAGGTACCAGTGCTGCCAGCGGATGTACTGCAACTGCAAGCCAGGCCATTCAGGTGAACCCTTCTCCAATTGTTTCAGCTGTTGCTTCCAAACCAACTATCTGTGCCGGTGAATCTACCAACATCACTGCTTTTAGTGCCGACACATACATTTGGAGCAACAACGCCAACACTCCGGTGATTACTGTTTCACCTTCTTCATCTACCAGCTATACCGTTATTGGTGCTAACTCGTTTGGATGTACCGGTAACGCGGTTGTTTCCATTGTAGTGAATCCATTGCCTGTTGTCAATGTTAATTCTTCTAACCTTAACAACCTGGCTTGTATGGAAGATGTTACTGAACTTACCGGAACTGGAGCAATCAGCTATCAGTGGAATTCACCATCAGCTTTGTTGATAGGTAGTCCGGTAAATGTATCGCCAAATTCTTCAACCACCTATACATTAATTGGAACCGACGCTAACGGTTGCAAAGGCAGCACCACCTACCAATTGAATGTAACCGAGTGTGTTGGGTTAAAAGATGTGAGTACAACTGCGAGTGGTATTAAATTATATCCAAATCCTAACAAAGGTGAGTTTGTAATTGAGATCAACAACAAAGCCGAAAACACAGTGATAGTAACTGATCTTACCGGCCGTGTATTGGTGAACACTTCATCCCGTAATGAAAAAATCAGCATCGACCTGAGCAATTACTCAAACGGTGTATATTACGTAAAAATTAACACAGAGGTGATTAAAGTAGTGAAGCAATAATTTTAACCTCTTCAATTCTAAAAAGTCCTCCACCTAAAGTGGGGGACTTTTTTTTATGTGTTTTACCCCTAGATAGAATTGGCATGACATATAAATATTTTTCGACTACTTGGAATAATTATGTTTTTTTATTATATTTACCCATAGTGATCAAACACTAACCGAGGGTGCCAAAAATCGGTGAACAGAGTAGGCAAACACACAAAACCAACTAACTATGAAAAGAAAATTACATTTTTTCATTCTACTGATGAGCGTGGCCTTTATTGGATTCGCGCAGCTTCCGCAGTACTACAACGTGAATGGTACCGGGGGAGCCAACACCTTTCCTTTCGCAAACGCAAGTACATCCCGTAAAGTAACCTGGTTTATTCCAGCCAATAGTATGGTTAATCCAACACCGGTATTGGGGGGTAATGCGATCACCAAAGTGTGGTTTAAATTTAGCAACACCACAACAAACACTTTTCCAAACATCAATATCAAACTGAAAAACGGTACCGGTACCGGTTTAGTGAACGGTGCAGGCCAGCCTTGTGAAACCGGACTTACAGTTGTATATCAAAACACCAACTTTGTAATGACCACCACGGCAGGAACCTGGTATTCATTTCAGCTTGCTACACCTTGGCCCTATAATCCTGCTTTGCCTTTGATTGTTGAAGTAGAACACGATGCCACAACAAGCGTGGGGGGTTATGTATACCAAACGAATGTGATTCCGGGTCCGGGCAACGGGCGCCAATGGTCGAATTACCAGGCTGTAACCATTACAGGAGCTGGCACCAATCAGGTAGATTTCGGTATCGATGTAGTACCAACAACCCCTTGTGCAGGTACCCCCGGACCAAATTCAGTGGTTACCCCAACTGCAGGCATTTGCCCGAACTCGGTGGCGAGCATTGGTTTGGCTAACTCTTATACTGTTGGAGGCATTACCTATGTATGGCAATCTTCAACCGTTTCAGCGGTGGGTCCTTGGTCCGCTGTACCAAATGCTACTTTACCTTCTATCAATACCCCTTCTTTAACTATTCCAACCTATTACCAAGCCATTATTACCTGTACCAATGGAAATGGTTCGGTAACGGCAACTGCAGGAACAGTGAACGTTCAATCAATTACTACCAATACAGCTCCTTATTTTGAGGGCTTTGAAGGGATAGGTCAGAGCAATAAACTGCCGAATTGTTCATGGGCTTCTTCTCATCCCGGATCAACCTGTTTAACTTACACTAGCGTACAGAATCAAAACCGCATTCCGCGAACCGGAACCAGTTTTGCGTCTTTCTATTATTCGCCTGCTAACAACAACTCGTTTTGGACCAATGGCATTTGGTTAGAGGCCGGTTTAACCTATTCGGCAAGCATGTGGTATCAAACGGAATATTACACCTATCCGACCTGGCAATTAAATATTTTGCTTAATACAAGCCAAACTGCAGCCGGTTCAACTACCATAGTATCATCCGGTGGTTCAGGTTCTGCTGCCAGTCCTTCTTACAAATCGCTTTCCAATACCTTTTCTGTGCCTACATCCGGCTATTACCATGTTGGTATCAACGCCATCAGTAACGCCGTTTGCTGTGGATATTACTTAAGCTGGGATGACCTTGAAATTTCGGTACCTTGCCAGTTAAATCCGGTTCCATTGGTAGTAAACGTTAACTCTTCAACAATTTGTGCCGGTCAACCAGTAAACTTAACAGCTACCGGTGCTGACACCTATTTATGGAATACAGGAGCCACTTCAGGTCCAATCACTTTGAACCCACAAGTTTCAACTACTTACACAGTAGTGGGCACTAACGCCATCAGTGGATGTACTGCAATGGCTACCCAATACATTGAAGTTAACCCTACACCGATTGTATCCGCTATTGCCAATGATGCTTCCATTTGTGCCGGTAAAACCACTAATGTTAATGCTTTTGGCGCAAACACGTATTTGTGGAGCAACAATGCCAGCGGTTCAAGTGTTTCTGTTACCCCAGTAAGCACAACCAATTACACCGTAATTGGAACCAATAATTTTGGTTGCAGCGGTAGTGCTGTTGTAACAGTGAGTGTAAACCCACTTCCTGTTGTAACCATCAATTCATCGGCACAAGGCAATTTAGTATGTGCCGAAGATGAAACTGAACTTACCGGAACAGGCGCAATTACTTATCAATGGAGCTCTCCAACATCACTCACCTACGGTAATCCCGCGCTGGTATCTCCAAACACCTCTGCTACCTACACTTTGGTTGGTACTGATGCCAACGGTTGTCAAGGTACTTCTACCTACCAGTTAAATGTAACAGAATGCGTAGGTTTGAAAGATGTTTCTACTACAGCAAGCGGTATCAAATTGTACCCTAACCCAAGCAAGGGTGAATTTATTATTGAAATTCAGGATAAAATGGTGCACGCTATTGAAGTAAGTGATTTGAGCGGAAGATTGTTGTATTCCACTTCTTCCAATCAGGATAAAATCAGTGTGGATCTGAGTTCCTTTGCAAATGGTGTGTACTACGTGAAAGTAAGCTCCGATAAACAACAGGAAGTGATTAAAATTGTAAAACAATAAACAACCCCTCTTTCCTAAAAAACCCTCCTTGATTTAAGGGGGGTTTTTTATTTTATTTAAAGACCATAAACACTATTTTTGTACTTCACAATAACTCAAAATCATGGCTTTCGAATTACCTAAACTCAGCTACGCTTATAATGCCCTTGAACCGCACATTGATGCGCGCACCATGGAAATCCATCACACAAAGCACCATCAGGCGTATGTCACCAATCTCAACAACGCTGTGAACGGCACGGAAATGGAAAAACAATCTCTCGAGCAGCTTATGGCCGGGATTTCCAAACATCCTGCAGCCGTAAGAAACAATGGAGGAGGGCATTACAACCACAGTCTCTTTTGGGAGATTATGATGCCGGGTGCTGATCCCCGCCCAGGTGGTGAAGTGGCTGCTGCTATTGAAAAAGAATTAGGCGGTTTTGATAAGTTTAAAGCAGACTTTATACAGGCCGGTGCCACCCGTTTTGGCAGTGGCTGGGCCTGGTTATGTGTTACTTCTAACGGTACGCTTGCCGTATGCAGTACTCCAAATCAGGACAATCCCCTCATGGACATAGCCGATTGCAAAGGGCAACCCATACTGGGCATGGATGTGTGGGAACACGCTTACTATTTGAATTACCAAAACCGCAGACCCGATTACATGAATGCCTTTTTTAATGTGATTAACTGGAAAAAGGTGAACGAACTTTACCTCAAGTACAAAAAGCAATAAGTCAGGGCTTTTATTCGGCAGTTTTAACCCATTTATTTTAACTGGGCGTATTCGTATTTCAGGGAAATTCCTTAATTTGGGCTGGTTAATATCACCTTAGTGAGGGCTGTTGTCTTCGCCTGAGGAGAATTTGAACTTTAGTTTGGTATGTTACAAGTGAAAAAAAATCTGCATGTATTCATCATTCTGATCGGGCTTGTGCTTGTGTTTTCTAACTGTGCCAAAACAGGCAAGGTGTATTGGGTGTATTACAATCAAACACAGTGTGCGGATAAATGGGGCGCTTACACAAACAATGAAGATCTTAAGATTAAAATAACGGAGTACTTCGACTCCAAAGGAATTGAAGTATATGATATTGAGATTTTCGCTAATGGAACGGCAGACACCTGTCTTGACTGTACCTGTAAAACCGGCAAGCGGATAAAAATGAAGGTGAGGAAAAAGGACCTTGATGAAGTAAAACAAGAAGGCTTCTACGAATAATCTTTCAAGCAATTAAAGGATGTTATATTAGTTTGCATGAAACCGATTTTCTCTTCCATTTTTAGTTTTGTTGTTTTTGTGGCAACACTTGTTTCCTTTAATTTTTCAGGAAAGGCTCAGGTAGGCGCTGTGCTTGATTTTGACGGGACTAACGATTACGTGAATCTCGGCACTATAGCTTTAAAACCCACAACAGGTTTAACGGCTGAGGCTTGGATTAACATGAGCACCTGGGGTGGATCGCCCACGTTTTTGGGCAATACACAAGCTTCAGGTTATGCACTGTACATACAGGCCGGCGACCTCAGAGGCATTGTTCGACGAAATGGCACCTATGGCATTGTAAGTGTTCCGGTGACTTCGATTTCGGCCGGATGGCACCATCTGGCACTAACTTACGACGGGCAATTTACCAACTTGTACCTTGATGCTGTTTTAGTTTCAACCGACGATGCCGGCGCTGTGTATCCCATTACTTACATTGCTAATGCTACCTTACTGGGCGCAGAATCGCATACTGCAGGTGCAGTTGTTCCTGAGCCGGGATTTTATTTTCAGGGCCAGATGGATGAGGTAAGGATATGGAACTATGCGCGTACCCAGTGCCAGATCTACACGTACAAAGGTTGTGAAATTCCCGGTGCTTCAGCCGGATTATTGGGCAATTACCATTTTAATCAGGGCATATCAGGGGGTAATAATATTTTGGCTACGCTGTTAACCGATGCCAGTGGTAACTTAAACACTGGTCTTCTGAATAATTTTACACTCAACTTTGGCACTTCCAATTGGCTGGCGCCTGGTCCTTTTTCCAATGGATTTTCAACGCCTGCGCCAACCCCTACAGTCACCAGCGGGCAGGAATATTCAGTGACCATCGCTTTACCAAACGGTCAAACGAATGTCAGCGACTGGACCCCCTGGGTAACAACCTTTGCCGATCCTCTTCCGGGTGGAGCAATCGTTACTGGAATGAATCTTCAATTGAATGGGGTAGATCAGGGCTGGGGCGGAACAGGGCATAACGCGCCATTTTATGCGGCAGGAGAATTTATTGGAAGCTCTGTTTTTTTACATTCCCTGCAAACCTTTAACATGAGCACCACCAAACCTTTTCCATATTATAACTATGGAGGAGTAAACACCTTCTCGTTTTATTTCGCGGGCTGGCCGGGCTGGCAGGGTTTTATTTCAAACATATCGCTTACGGTGCGTTACAATCTGATTAATTCAGCGCCCATTGTTGTGTGTCAGAACAGTACCACCGTTTTGAACGGTTACGGAGCCAATTCTTACACCTGGTCGGGTGGTGTTACCAACGGGGTTCCCTTTGTGGTGAATGCTTCCCAAAACTATACCGTTACCGGTTTGGTATATGGTTGCGCAAGTTCCAACACCGTTCAGGTAAATGCCATTCCGGCTCCTACCATAACTTCCATTACGGGAGGAACATTTTTATGCGTGGGCTCAGCGCTAACATTGAGCATGAACACCAGCGGAGCTATCAGCTCGTATTCCTGGACCTCCGGTGCCACCACAGCAAGCGCAGTTGTTGCACCTACGGTGAGTACAAACTATACCGCCATTGCCACCAATACCTCGGGATGTTCCCATACAGCTTCAGTTGCACTAACGGTAGGAACTCTGCCTGTTGTCAGCGTTAACAGCGGAAGCCTGTGTTCAGGGAATGTCTTTACAATGAGTCCTTCGGGAGCAATTACTTATACCTACTCCTCGGGGTCCAATACGGTTTCCCCATCTTCAAGCACCTCCTATACTGTTACAGGATCAGATGCGATGGCTTGTGTTTCACTCCCGGTGGTGTCGAATGTTACGGTGTATACCACACCAACAGTAGCGGTGAACAGTGGAACCATTTGTTTTGGTGATTCCTTTACCATTAGCCCTTCGGGGGCTTTGAATTACACGTTTTTAACTGGCGCAAGTGTAGTCACACCAACAAGTAGCAGCACTTATTCAGTAATTGGAGAAAGTGCTGATGGCTGTTTATCCACTAATACGGCGGTTTCCACAGTGTCTGTGAACCCCTTACCGATTGTGTCCATTACCACAGCAACTGCTGCTACCTGCAGCGGAGGCGGGATTACTCTAAGTGGTAACGGTGCCGACACCTACACCTGGTCCGGAGGTATCAGCAATGCGGTTACGTTTACACCTGCCGCAAGCGCATCTTACTCCGTAAACGGCACCAACACTTTAACAGGTTGTACCGGCACTAACAATGCAGCAATTCAGGTTACGGTGTATGCCCTTCCTGTGATCTCGGTGCCGAACTACACACTGTGTACAGGAAACAGTGTCAGTTTAGTGCCTTCCGGTGCTCTGAGCTATACCTATTCCGGCGGCTCAGCGCTGGTGAATCCACTTAGTACCACTTCTTATTCTATAAGCGGAACGTCAACGGCCGGTTGTGTATCCGCCTTTCCTGCTGTATCTACGGTGACTGTGTTTACAACGCCTACTGTAGGCATTAGCAGCGGAAGCATTTGCGCCGGACAATCTATTACCCTTACACCAAACGGGGCATCCACTTATACCATTACAGGTGGTTCCTTTGTTGTGAATCCTGTCATTTCTACAAGTTATTCGGTAAACGGCACTTCAATGGATGGTTGTATCTCCGGTAATTCTGCCGTTGCAGATGTAACGGTTTACGCTTTGCCGGCAGTGGCCATCAGTACCTCTTCCAACGCGCTTTGTTTTGGTGGCTCCGTGAATTTAACAGCTAGCAACGCGGCCACTTATACCTGGAGTCCGGGTGGTTTAACCCCAACGGTGTTTGCAGTTTCTCCTACGATTACAACAACTTATACCCTCGCAGGAACAAGCACTGCAGGCTGTACCAGCACCAACGCGCCCACACAAGCCATCACCGTTTACAGTTTACCTGTATTGAGTACGGGCACGCCAAGCACTGCCGTATGTTTGGGAGCAAATGCGAGTCTGAGTGTTACCGGTGCTTCAACCTATACCTGGAATCCCGGTAATCTTAACGGATCCGGCATTGTTGTTTCTCCGCCGGTGTCAACCGCTTATACGGTAAGTGGCCGAAGCGCGTTCGGGTGTTTAAGTTCCAATACGCTTGTCAGCACCGTTACCATTAACCCCTTGCCCAACATCAACCTCAGCGCTACACAAAGTGTGATTTGTTTTGGCAATAGCACCACGCTTACAGCTACCGGAGCGAACACCTATGTTTTAAACCCCGGCAATTTAAACGGAGCCAGTTTTACCCTCAGTCCTTCATCAAACACAACGTATTCCTTATCGGGTACAAATACCTTAACCGGTTGCTCGAGTAATACCTTTGCTACCTTAACGGTTACGGTAAATCCTTTACCGGTGGTGGCGATTACCAGCAACTCACAGGTACTTTGTTTCGGACAAAGCGCTAGTCTTAGCGGAAATAACGCTGCCACCTATACCTGGAATCCCGGTGGATTTGTTGGACAAAATTTTACGGTTACACCTTCCGCCACTACATCCTATACACTATTAGGAACCAGTGCAGCCAATTGCACCAATACCAATCTTGCGGTTCAAACCATTACAGTGAATTCTCTTCCTGTAGTTGGTGCAAGCGCTTCTCCTATGGTAGTTTGTTTGGGCAATTCCCTAACCTTACTGGGTTCAGGGGCTGACACCTATACCTGGAGCGGTGGAGCTACTAACGGTGTTCCTTTTGCGCCTCTGGCCAGCATGGCCTATACCGTAAACGGCACCAATACACTTACAGGTTGCACCAGCACCAATTCGGCAGTGCAAAGCATCACTGTAAATCCATTACCAAACGTTACAGCCAGCACAAGCACAGCTGCAGTTTGTATGAACTTCAGCGCCACTTTGTTTGGTGGAGGAGCAGTGACTTACACATGGACCGGTGGTGTATTAAACGGCGTAGCCTTCAGTCCAACGGCTACAGCGCAATACACCGTTATCGGTACCTCCGCCTTATCCTGCACCAATAGTGCTGTGCAGGGCATCACAGTATATGCTTTGCCTACCGTTTCGGCTATCGCTTCACAAACTGTACTGTGTTTTGGAAGCCCGCTCACCATGAGTGGCTCAGGAGCTGATTCCTATACCTGGACGCCTTCCATTACCAATGCCGTATCATTTACACCGGCTGCAAGCGCAACCTATAGTGTGATTGGCACCAACACGCTCACCGGTTGTACAAGTACCAATGCGGCGAGTCAGTTTGTACTCGTAAATCCTTTGCCTGTAGTAACCGGCAGTGTGAGCAATCCCGTGATTTGTTTTGGGTACAGTACCATGCTCAGCGGTGGAGGCGCGAACACCTATACCTGGACAGGAGGAGTAGGGAACAACACTCCTTTCACACCCAGCACCACAGCAAGTTATACGGTTACCGGCACTGATTTGAACGCCTGTCAAAACACAGCAATCAGTTCAGTAACGGTTCATCCTTTGCCGGTATTGTCAGTAAACAGCTCAAACCCGCTTTCCTGCAGTGGAGAAACCACCACCTTAACCGCAACTGGGGCTAACACCTTTACCTGGAATACCGGAGCACAAACTTCAACCCTCCAGATTACATTAAATGCAAGCGCTAATTTTACGGTGAGTGGCACCGATGCCAACACCTGTGTAAACAGCGGTACGTATACCCAAATGGTGGATCCCTGCGCCGGCATTGTAGAAGTGCTGCCACAGGTGAGCAATGTCACCTGTAAAAACAGAGACGACGGGGAGATTGTGTTAAACAGTAATATCACTTATCCTCAGCATAAACTGTATTATTTCTGGGCTTCGCCTGAACTGTGTGCCGACAGCACCTGTTCGTCTGTGAAGAAACTGAAATCAGGTGTGTATGCAGTTCGTGTGAGGGTTGAATACACCCTGAGCCCGACCTATTCAAAAATAGATACCCTTGATCTTGCAATAAACGTTGATGATCTTAATCCTCCATGTCCTTTAACGGTTTACAATGGCATCACCGCAAACAACGATGGTATAAACGATATTTTTTACATTGAAAACATTCATTCGTTTCAAAGCAATAAGGTGAGCATCTTCAACCGCTGGGGCGCCAAGGTGGCCGATGTGCAGGGATACAACAACACCGATAAAGTCTGGCCGAGCGCTAACGACCTCGATAAACTGGTATCAGGAACCTATTATTACCTTATTGACAGAGGGGATGGCACTGAAGTGGAAAAAGGCTGGGTGGAAGTGTTGATGAATTAATCTACTGATAGTTTTCAATAATCAGCAATGTACTTAAAGTAAAAAGGGGAGCCATTTGGTTCCCCTTTACTATAATAATCTTTCAGGTTTAGTTGAAAGCGTTGAATCCTGTAACATCCATTCCGGTTATTAACAAGTGGATGTCGTGCGTGCCTTCGTAAGTAATTACACTCTCTAAATTCATCATGTGGCGCATAATCGGGTATTCTCCGGTAATGCCCATTCCACCGTGTATCTGACGGGCTTCACGTGCAATCGTCAAAGCCATGTGTACGTTGTTGCGTTTCGCCATACTGATTTGCGCGGGAGTAGCACGGTTTTCATTCTTTAATACACCCAAACGCCAGGTTAACAACTGGGCTTTGGTAATTTCGGTGATCATCTCCGCCAGTTTTTTCTGGGTGAGCTGAAATCCGCCTATTGGTTTGCCAAACTGGATTCTCTCTTTGCTGTATCGTAATGCGCTATCGTAGCAATCCATGGCTGCTCCAATGGCACCCCAGGCGATTCCAAAGCGCGCGCTGTTTAAACAACTCAAAGGGCCTTTTAATCCTTTTACATTCGGGAAAATATTTTCCTTGGGTACTTTTACATTATCAAACACCAATTCGCCGGTGGCGCTGGCTCTTAAGCTCCATTTACCATGGGTTTCGGGGGTTGTAAAACCTTCGTATCCGCGTTCTACAATAATTCCGCGTATATCGCCGGCCTCGTCCTTCGCCCATACCACCGCAATATCCGCGAAGGGTGAATTGCTGATCCACATTTTAGCGCCGTTCAGCAAATAATGATCGCCCTTGTCTTTGATGTTGGTGAGCATACCTGCAGGATTGCTGCCGTGGTCAGGTTCCGTGAGCCCGAAACAACCCATGAGCTCACCGGTCGCGAGTTTTGGAAGGTATTTGCGTTTTTGTGCTTCGCTGCCAAATGTATAAATGGGGTACATCACCAACGAACTTTGCACCGATGCAGTGGAACGCAGTCCGCTGTCGCCCCGCTCCAATTCCTGCATCAGCAAACCGTAAGAAATCTGGTCCAAACCCGGACCGCCATATTCAGCAGGGATGTAAGGCCCGAAGGCGCCTATTTCAGCAAGACCCTTGATCCACTGTTTAGGAAACTTTGCGTTTTGACAGGCGTCCTCAATAATGGGGGATACCTCTTTTTTAACCCATGCACGGGCTGTTTCACGTATCAATTTGTGTTCATCACTGAGGAGTTCATCCATCAGGTAATAATCGTGTGCCTGAAAATTATCGCTTGCCATAGAATTAAGATGTGTGGCAAATTTAAGCATTTAGGCTTCTAATACGGCCTTGCAGGGAATAGAATTTTACAAATTTCACAGGGTACTGAACAGGAGAGAAGGATACCAAAAAGAAGAAATTTGCCATCAATTAAGTATATTTGTTTAAGACCTTTCGTTGAAACGATTTCCTGTCATAGCCCTTACATTGCTTTCTCTGAGCTGCGTTCCGTTAGTTGGTCAGGATATTCACTTTTCGCAGTTCGATGGGGCCCTGTTAAACATTAGTCCCGCTTATACCGGTGTTTTTGAAGGCGAGTACCGTTTTAGTGCCATTTACCGCACCCAGTGGCAGGCTGTGCCTGTGGGTTACAGCACTTTTAACATGAACGCAGAAGCAGCTTTAAAACCGCTTTTTCTTAAAAGAGACAAATTGGGGCTTGGCGTTTCTTTTTACAACGATAAGGCAGGCGATGCCAGGTATGGGATTACCCAGTTTTATGCCTCCGGTTCTTATATTCTTTATCCCAAAGCCAAGCCTGAACTGCTGATGAGTTTTGGTGTAAACCTGGGTTTGAACCGTGTGGGTTTTGATCTTACAAAAATGACTTTTGATGCCCAATACGATGGAGTGCAATTGGTACCGGGTGCCTATAATGGAGAACAGTTCACTCAAACCAATGCCGGTTATTTCGACATGAACCTTGGTGCCTTGCTGCAATACACGTTCACAGAAACCAAAAAACTCAGTTTTGGTTTTGGATTGCACCACATCACCACACCAAAAATTTCATATCAGGGCAATGATTTGAGCCAGCTTGATTTTAAATACTCCAATCTGATCAGCTACACTTCAAAAATAAGTTACCGAACCCATTTAACGACTGAAGCTTTGTTTTCGGCTCAGGGCAAAAACCTGGAACTGGTGCCTCAGCTCTCATTAAAATACATGCTCAATGAAGATTACGATCAGGCCATCTCAGGGGGATTGTGTTATCGCGCCAAAGACGCCATTATTCTGCGCATGGGCTACCACTATAAACTGTTTCACAGCGGCATCGCCTACGACATCAACGTAAGTCAATTTACAGCGGCCACCAACCGCCGGGGGGCTTTCGAAATTTTTATCAACCAAACCATTTCCTCTTCTAAGCCGTATGCCTCAAGAAGAAGAATATGCCCTGTGTTTATGTAAGATGAAAAAAGTCCTTGTTATTAGCATTGTATTTTTGTATGGTTGCCTGCATTCCGGTTTGAACGCACAGGGCAATTACAAACTCAATAAAATGGGGACAGAGGCTTTGCGTGAAAAGAATTATGAGGAGGCCGTGCACCAGTACCGTAAACTCTACCGTCGCGACAGCAGCAACCTGAAGGTGTGTTACGCTTATGCCGAAGCTGCTCGCCTGAACATGGAAACCGAAACCGCTTTGTATTTGTACCAAAAGGTGCTGAACCAAAGAGGAAAAAAATACCCGATGGGGGTGTATTGGATGGGACAACTTTACAAGCAGCAAATGAATTACAAGGAGGCCGGAAAATGGTTCGCTAAATTTTACCGGCTCAAACTGAAAAAGGATTTGCCCGAATACAAACAAAAAGCCAGGATGGAAATGGAAGTCTGCGATCTGGCCGCCATCTGGATGAAAAACCCTTTGCCCATTCAGGTAGAAAAACTCGACACCAGCATCAACACCCGTTACAGTGAATACGCGCCAGGGCAGGGCGAAAAAGGATTTTATTTTTCAAGCCTCCGAACCGGGGCCAAAACTCAGGAGAACGAAGTGTCCTTGAGTAAGATTTATCTTTTTGAAAAGAGCAACTCCAAAAAGCCAAAGCCTTATGCTTTGGACACCGCAGTAAATGCCACTTACCTTCACAACGCCAATGCAAGTTTTGATCAAAGCGGCAAACGCATGGTCTTTTCCCGTTGCAAAAACATCAATGCTACTGACTACACCTGCGAATTGTACCAATCCCGGTTCGAAAACAACAAGTGGCAAATGGCCACAAAACTTGGAGACAGTATCAACCTGAAGGGCGTATCCTCAACTCATCCTTCCTTTTCCAATTTAAATGGGAAAGAGGTTTTGTTTTTTTCTTCTAATCGAAAAGGCGGGCAGGGGGGCATGGACATTTGGTACGCCGAGGCAAATCAGGACGGCAGTTTTTCGAACATTAAACACAGTGGCCAATTCATTAATACCAATGAAAATGAAATTACACCTTATTTTGATTCGGGCGAACAGGTCTTGTATTTCAGCAGCACGGCACATAAAAATTTTGGAGCGTTTGATGTTTTTAAAAGTGCATTCAAAGAAGGAGAATTTACCGAAGTAAAAAATGCAGGATACCCCATCAACAGCGGTTACAACGAAGTGTATTACGTTAAAAACCGCGAAGCAACTCAAGCCTGGTTGTCAAGCAACCGCAAGGGGTCCAATAATGAAAACAACAGTTCGTGTTGCAACGATTTGTATACTTACACGATTGAAAAAGAGAAAGAACCGGTAAAGATTGATTCTGTGCTTCTACAGAAAGAGAAAATGAAACTCCTGGTACCGCTGACCCTTTACTTTCACAACGATGAGCCCGAACCAAGAACCGAATTGCTCGTAACTACAAAAACCTATCCTGAAACCTACTCGGCTTACAAAACACTTTATCCTAAATACCAGCAGTCCTTTACCTCAGGCTACAAAGGCGAGGAAAAGGAAAAAGCCCTGGAGAAAATTGAAAGTTTTTTCAGCGATAGTCTGGATGCCGGATTTGAAAACCTTGAAAAATTTTCAGACTTACTGGTGCAGGTGCTTAAAAACGGAGAACGCGTAAGGATTACCTTAAAAGGCTATTGCAGTCCTTTAGCCAGCACCAATTACAACCAAAAACTGGCCAAACGAAGAATAAACAGTTTAAGAAATTACTTTGAACAAACACGGGAGGGGTATTTTAAATCTTTCACACAAGCTGCAGCAGGACAAGTGCCACAATTGGAATTTGTGGAAGAGGACATAGGGGAATTGCCGGGCAGCAAAACAAGCGATGATTTTAAGGACAAAAGAAATTCCGTTTACAGTCCGTTTGCGGCATCCGAAAGAAAAATTCAGATCATTGCGGTGAGCTTTGGGGAATAGATTTAAGATTCAAAATTCAAGATTCAAAATTCAACCATTTTGAACAGCCTTGAACCATCCTGAACCCTTGAACAATCTTGAACCATCGTAAACCCTTCACTCAAACCTCAAACTATCAATCGGGTCGAGGCGGGAGGCTCTGCGTGCAGGAAGGTAACCGCTGAGCAATCCAACCGAAATACAAATGATTACCCCTGAAATAATCCAGAACCAGGGAATAAAAAAACCGGTGTCGAGTGCCAAACTGATGAGGTTGCCGATAATAATGCCGAACAAAATGCCGAACAATCCACCAATCACACAGATAACAGTACTTTCAATTAAAAACTGGTATTTAATGATGTTTTGAGTAGCGCCCATGGCTTTGCGTATGCCTATTTCGCGGGTACGTTCAGTAACACTTACCAGCATGATGTTCATTAAGCCAATGGCTGCTCCAAGCAAGGTAATCAAACCAATAACGGTAGCTCCAGTGGTGACCATGGAAATGTCTTTTAATAACATAGAGGCTAAATTATCCGAGCGCACCACTTCAAAGTCATTTTCCTCCCCGGGAGGAATTTTTCTCACTTTTCTGAATACCCCCTTGGCCTCTTCAAGAAAGGTATTGAGTTTGGAATAATCTTTACATAGCACATGAATGGTATAATTCATATTGGGTTTAGAAAAATACATGCGCGCGGTGCCCAGGGGGATAATACAGAGTTTGTCCCCGCTGAATCCCCCGCTGTTGCCTTTGGATTTTAAAACCCCAACCACCTTATACCGCATGCCCCCAATTTTTACAAATTTATCCAGGGCATCGGTTTTACTGTCGAACAAGGCTTTCTCAACGTCTTTACCAATCAGCACCAGAGCGCTTCCTCCTCTGATTTCGTTGGCGTTAAAATTTCTGCCCTTTTCCAATTCATAGCCTGCCGTAAGCAGGTAATTTTCATCGGCTCCGGTGACCTCAATGTTGGGATTGGTTTTTTTGTTGCCGTATTTTAAGCGGGCCGAAAAACTGGCCTCGGTTGAAACCGCTGAAACTACAGGAAACCGGTAATTGTCCTTAAACCGAAGGGCCTCCTGATAGGTAATTTCTTTTCTGGCTTTTGATTTTCGCCCGCGATGGCCTATTCTCACGTTAGCGTCTCCGTTTTGAAGGGTAAAGGTATTAGCCCCCATGCCCGAAAAGTTTTCGTTGATACCGTTTTTTATCGCGTCAATGGCTGAAAGTATGCCCACCAGAGCGGTAATGCCAATGCTGATGATGAGCATGGTGATAATCGCCCTCAAACGGTTGGCTTTAATGGAATTTAAAGCTATGGAAATATTTTCGCGGAGAAACTTTATAAGCTCAAAGGTAGAGAAACCTGGCCGATGTATTTGATAAATTACACCAACTGTTAAAATGATGAATAAATGGTAACTGTTGCCTTCGAGTGCACTTAAAAGCAAACAATAATCAAGAGTGAATCACGTTTTTCAATAAACTGCTAGTATGAAATAGTTGTTTTTTTACTTCGTTTGTTTGGCTTTTTTGACCCTTAGCGTTTCCTGTAAAAAGGACAAGGATGAACAGCCAACTCCAACGCCGGCAGAACCGATTGTGCTTTCTGAAGAGTTAAAAAGTTATGGTTTATTTCAGCCCGGCACCTACTGGATCTATAAGAACACAAGCGATAATTCCATTGACTCCATTTATGTAACTGCTGTGGGTTTATTGCCCATCTCCGGTGAAAATCTTCAGATTAAATTTGGTATGAATGATACGTTGCCTCAATATTACAATCCTTTCAAAACGTTTGTATTGGGTAACAACGATAAGAGAGAAGAGATTTTGGTTGACGGCCTCCCCCTGCTTAGGTTAGATTCAACATATTTGGTAAACCCTACAGAAATTGGTGTTTCAGAAAATAGCTCGGTTGGCCCTCTTTTAGTGCAAAACCAAAATTACGGCACTTGCCGCAGAATAAAGTTTAAGACCCTAAATTACCATGCCGCTTCACAAACTCATTTTGATCATACCTTTGAAGTGTTTTGGAAACCACACATTGGCATTGTTAAAATGGTTCAAAGTGGTCATTCCTCTCTAGGTTCCTGGGAACTGATACGCTATGATGTAAAGCAATAAAATATGAGAAAGATTGGACCAACTACTCAGCGAGTCGATAATTTTTTCAATCAATCGTCAAAACCACATTCCCCACCTTCTGTCCGGTTTCAACGTATTTATAAGCGCTTACTATGTCCTCAAGCGAATAACTACGATCAATTAGTGGTTTAAATTTACCGGTCTCTACCAGTTCTTTAAGCAAATCAATGTCTTGCTGTTTGGTGAAAGGAATAGGGAAGAGGATGCGTTTTCCACCAGAGAATTTGCCCAGTATGGCCCTCCATACGTTTTCTGAATTGTTGCCTAATTCAGTTGATACATACAAACCCTTGTCTTTTAAAATGGGTTTGCATTTCCCAAAAGAGCTTTTGCCCACGGCATCAAACACGGCATCGTATTGCACATTCCCTTTAGTAAAATCTTCTTTCTGAAATTCAATCACCACATCGGCGCCCAGCTGTTTTACCTTGTCGGCATGGGTAGATGAACACACGGCCGTGACCTTAACACCAAAATGTTTAAGCAATTGAACCGCTGCCGAACCTATAGCCCCTGTGGCCCCGTTCACCAGGATGTGTTGCCCCGCCTGGACATTCATAGCATATATATCACACAAGGCGTAATGCCCGCCCTCCGTAATGGCCACCGCTTCTGAATAACTCATGCCTTCCGGAATCAAAGCTAAAACGTCGGTGTCTTTCAGCAGCATATACTCGGCATGCCCTCCAAACCGGGCATCGTTAAACCCAAAAAGTTTATCCCCGGGTTTAAATCGGTTCACCAATTTACCAACGGATTCCACCTCACCGGCAAACTCACAGCCCAATACGTTTAGCTTGGGACGAAACAATCCGGAAAAGAATCTGGAAATAAAATATTCAGCACTTCTGAAACCACAATCGGTTCGGTTCACTGTACTGGCGTGTACTTTTAAAAGAATTTCTTTGTCACCGGGAATGGGTTTGGGCAGGTCAACTACCTCCACCACCTCGGGCGGACCATATTTTTTATACACTGCGGCTTTCATAATTGGAATAAGAATAAAAGTAAGGTCTTAAACGCTTGAATTCCCATTTACTCCATGAACTGCAAAAAAGCAGTGCCGAGTGGTTGATTCAGACCAAATTGGAATGAAATACCAAGGTAATTTTATTCCCGCTCATTCCTTAAACCCTTGAGGCGTTCGCGTTCAATGCGTTCCCGGGTTTTTTCGGCTTTGTAAATAAACTCTTTGCGCATGCGCTCTGCTACAATAAACACGTCGTTTTTAAAAAACGGACAACAGGCTTTTACTTCTACGGCCGTGTTTTCGTCATCCATGGATACTTCCGCCTTTAGCCGGTGAATCGGACATTGCAGGGCCCCGACTTCCTTTTTTATGGCCGATTCCAGTTTTTTATTGGGTCGTTTTAAATTCATGTTTTTGGATGGTAAGGTGGAATTTGTTTTCGGTTCAGAACATACCAATGACAATCATAGTCAGCAGCAGTAAAAAGAGGGTAGTAAGAAAGCTGTACAAAGCGGAGTTTTTAATTACTTTTTTTCGTAAGGCATTATCAGGACCCGAAGCAAAAAGAAATCCTAAAATCACAAAAAGAAGAAAAGTGCCGCCAAACACAACAAAAAAGCCAACAATCAGGCTAAGGTAAATACCTGCCGCAATGGCATTTTCAGAGCCTTGTGCCTTTATGGGTTGAATACTACTTAACAACAGAAATAAAATGCACAACAAGCGGGTTTGATATTCAGTTCTTTTCATTTTCAGGAATGGCTTTTGCAAGTATCCTTATCCTATTAAGCCCCGTATTTTAATATCAATCCAATTTGTCCCGCGTGATAAGCGGTGTGCGAAACAATACGAGCCAGGGCTTCTGTTTTAGTGATGGTTCCAAATTGAGCAGTGGTGATTGACTTTTCCCAGTCTTCCTCTTTTTGCATTAAAATGGCCTGCTCCAAAGTGGCCGCCGAAGCACTCAGGGCCTTGATTTCTTCTTCAAGCACAGTAAATTTTCCACTGTCGTGTAGTCCTATTCCAACGGTGAAGGTTTTTACTTTCACATCCAAACCGAACACGTTTTTAGCAAACAGGTATTCTACATCGGATATGTGCCGCAAAAGAAAACCTATAGAGTTGGAATCGGGATGGAGTTTTTTAGACAGGTCCTTCTCCTGAATGTTGGGAAATTGATTGCTTAAACGGGTTCTTCCCATTCTAAAAAGTTGCAATAGTTGTTGGGTCATATTGATGTTATTGAAGGATGAGCTTTTTTACCTGTGCAAGGCCTTCCGCGTTCAATTCTAAAAAGTAAACACCTCTGGATAAGTGATCGAGCTTTATGTTAATGTCCTGCCTGCCCTGATGAACTTCTTCTTCCGCAACATATAGTACTCGTCCGCTCAAATCCTTCACCTCCAGGTGAAATTCAATCGCCTTCATGGACTCTAAACTGAGTACAAACTCCCCTTGTCCTGGATTCGGATAAATGGAAACGTTTTGGAACAAACTCATCTCAGCACGACCCACACATTCGCTCACCAACACCGTTTTTGTGCTTACAATGCTACAACCGCTCGCGGGCTCCACACAGGTCGAAAGAGTATCGTAAAGTGTATAACTTATGCTGTGGGTTCCGGGTCCTGCGGCTGAGGGACTGAATTGATTGCCAACAACTCCTGGGCCGCTAAAAAGGCCTCCTGCCGGGGTTCCGCTCAGTGTAACCGGATTCATGTTATCGCAATACAGAGAGTCTAAACCACTGATGCTGGCGCTGGTAATAACGGTGATGGTTTTGGAATTGGCAATGCAGGTGCCATTCGACACGCTGAGCGCAAATTTGGCATTGCTGTTTAAATCAATGGCGGCTATCATGGTGGCGGTGCCTTGTCCCTGAACAATCGACCAGTTGCCTGCGCCCAGAAGGCTCCAGGTGTAGGTGAGAGCGGGATTGTAAATGGCAGGAAGCGTTACAATATTTCCTCCGCAGCGGTAAATGGTATCGGGTGCAACGATGTGGGCCATGGGTTGGCAGGCCGTGTCTTTTAAAGTATAAATTCTCCCGCTGCCAATGCCCGCTAAATAAAGTTCACCATAAATGTCCTCTCCAAACGAACTGAAATTGTTGTTGATCTGAGCTGTAGTTTGAGGCAACTGATTGGTGCTCCATCCTCCCAAACCATTGGGTTCTGTTGCCCAAATCCGCCCCTGGCAATAATCGGTGAACAGGTATTTGCCAAACAAACTTCCTTCCAAAGCCCCGCGGTAAACATAGCCCCCGGTAACAGAACAGCCTAAATTATGCGAGTATGAAAAAACAGGAGAAACATAATTGCTTTGAGGCTGGCAACCGGCTGTGTTATAAGGTACGCTGCCCTCGTAACAGCGCCAACCGTAATTGTGACCCACAGTATCGCAGCGCGGGCGGAAATTAATTTCTTCTTCTACACTTTGTCCAACATCTGCGCTCCATAAATCGTAAGTTATGCGGTCGAAGCTGCAACGCCAGGGGTTTCTCAAACCCCAGTCAAAAATTTCATCACGACCCGGCGTTGCACCATAAAAAGGATTTTCCGGTGCAGAAAAATAATAGGGTGGGTTAGGGTTGTTCACATCAATGCGCAAGGTTTTTCCCAATAATGAATCCACATTTTGTGCCCGGTTGCCCGGATCTCCGCTACTGCCTCCATCTCCAAGGGCAATGTAGAGGTAACCATCATGAGGACCAAACATGAGGTTGCCCCCGTTGTGGTTGTTGAAGGGTTGGCGAATGTTCAAAATAATTTGTTCACTGGTACTTAAGGCCGTATCAGCAAAAGCGCTCACCTGAAAGCGGGAAATAATGGTTCGTCCTCCGGGAGTAATGTAATTTACATAAAAATACCCGTTGCTGGCGTAATTGGGGTGAAAGGCCAAACCCAATAAACCGCGCTCATCAAATTGCGTGGTGATGGGGTACACCTTGTTATAAATATCAAGAAAGGGAACCGGGTTCACCACTCCGGTGTTGCGGTTCACAATTTTTATTCGTCCTCTTTTTTCGAGCACAAACAAACGGTCGTCGTTTTGCAAACCTGAGTTTTGTATGCACACGGGGTAAAGCAAACCCTGAGCCAGGGTCTCGATTTTCACCGCCTGGGCCTTACTCAGAGACGAAAGAAAAAGAAAAACAAAAAAGAGAAGAATAGAGATACGCATGGAACAAGCTTTGGTTAAATTAAAGATAGGGAATAATCCCACTCCTTTTACACCACAGGGCTTTTCCGTTTTAATGTTTGGCCAGTTTGGCGCCCAGCCAGGCCATAGGCAAATAGGCCAGTAACACATCCACCAGTGTGAACCAAAGTGGAGATGGAAGCATAACCACATTCAGTATACCTCCAATCAAAAACAAAACGCCCACTACTAAAGCCAGGGTTCTTTGGTGTGAGCCCGCGATTTTTGCAGCAAGAAAAGCTCCCACCAGTGTGCCCATTGCATGCGCCAGCCAGGGAAAAAGAAAATGTTTGGGCTGGAAGAGATGCATACTCGCTTTTAGTCCTTCAAAGGAAGTGATGTCAACACCTTCAGGTGGCTGAATCAGCATGGGACCTGCATTTACCAGGGCCATGTTAACGATGCTGCCGATGATGGCTCCCGCGATCACGGCCAGGATGTTTCTTAAAATTGGATTCATGGTAATAAATTAGATAAGTGAAGATACAAAATGGATTTGATGTATGTTTTCTGCAAAAGCGAATGCCTTATGTCCGTTTCCTGAAATCACAGCTCACTGTCCATACTTGTTTCTGTTTCTTTTTTGTATGCTCTGTGCTTTTTGTATGCGTTTCGTTTTGTGTTGGATTGGGAACCCATTGCCAGGCGCCCAGTTCAAATCCGGCTTTGCTTAAGGTGCTGCTAAGTTTGTTGAGTTCGATTGAAATGGTTTGACCTAAGTGAATGATGTTTACACGACTTGCTTTACTTTTTTTCTCCACCTGTAATTCCAACTGACCACAAAGGAGATAATTGTTTAGAAGAAGCTCTTTGAGTTTTAGATCCATCTTCTTTTTTCCAAGCTCCAGATTCAAATGGGCTTCAGGCGCGTAAAGTCCTTCAAATGCGGTGATAAGGGTATCGAAAACGTATAAATTGGTTTTTGGCTCTCCCCAAAAGCCGGTGTTTTCTGTGGTGTCTCTAATGAACATGGGATAATTGCTGTTGCTAAATCCCGTCATAATGGCATTGGATTGCGGTGAAATCAAATGGGCCTTTGAAAAATCGAGCAAAAAGCCGCTGGTTCCAATTTCTGAAGGTTGAAGGCAGGCATGCGAAGCTTCTATGGTCCACTGATCTGTTTTAGAATTATATTGTGGTTCATTCACAAATAACAGAACGGAGGCATTCACACTATGACCATTGGAATCCACAAGCGCTGTTTTTTTCTCCGAATCCCATTGTCTGAGTAAACGAGATTCAATTTCAATGCCAACAAATTTGGTTTCAGGCAATACCAGTCGGTATTGGGCTTTGAGAAAGTCCTGCTCCATTTCGTCTAAATTGAGGTGATTAAAATACCCCGAAAACAGATCTTGCAATCTGCTCTTTTCAAGGCGGGTGATAGTGTGACGATCTTTCTTTTCTTTTACGAATTCATCCAGGAGAATGGTCTTGAGATCTGTTTCGGCATTTTTTAATTGGGTTAACAGATCAGGAATCGTATTTTCCGTGTAGTTTTCAGCTCTTACCGCATGCAATTCGATTTTATAGTTTGAGTCAAGCTTAGAGATGAATTGGTTAAGCCTGCTGTAATCTTCCGCCTGATCAATGTTCAGCATCGCTGTAAGCTGGGTTTCGAGCAGAGATTCCTCGTATTGTCCACTCACGTAGGCTAACACATCGAAATAAGCTTCGGCGGTAGAATCAAACCGGCCTTCTTCGAATTGAGGCATGTGCGCGGTGAGGGCCTGTGTAACGTTCAAGGCAACAGGCAATTCATGTACTTTGCTCCCGGGCTCACAAGGGTTAAGATTTAAGGTGTAGGCGTCTTTTGGGTGATGTAAACGAACAGGAGGATAACTGACCAGCGAAAATTGATAAAAGGTTTCTGTATGGCCCACATTGAATATCATCTTGTCGACGTACACTTTTTTAAAGTACTCTGCTCCTCCCACCGGCTCCCAGGCGCATAATTGTCTATACTTTTCATAGGTGGCAAAATTCCCCAGAGATGGCACAAATTGACCTTTGTATTCATGCAATAGGGCCTTGCACTTGCATAAGGAATCCGTACTTCCCTGCATTTGAAGATGTTCTTTGGCTTGGTATTGGCCGAACATAACGGCAAGGTGAAAGAAAAAGAGCCCCTGCCAAAACAAATAAGCTGAAACTATTTTCATACGCCGTGTCAAGGTTCAGGTTGTTTTACATTTTCCACCACTCCGAAAATACCTGCTCCGGGTTTTGCAGTTCAACTTTTTCTCCTATCATGGGCGTGATGATATTCAGTTTTTCAAGGGCGTTGTTTTTGCTGATTAAGTTCAAAGGTTCATCCCAGGCATGGGTGCCCAAAGCAAATTTGGAGGAATGCACCGGAAACAGGCGTTTGGCCTGAAGATCCCTGGCTGCCTGTAAAATTTCGTTTGGCATTAAATGAATGTGTTTCCAGTTTTTGTTGTATTGCCCGTTCTCCAATATAGCCAGATCAAATCCTCCGAAGCTTCGGCCTATTTCAGCGAAGTGTGTATCGTAGCCGCTGTCGCCACCAATAAAAATTTGCTGAGCGGGTGTTTTTAAAACAAAGGAGGACCACAAAGTTTGATTGCGTTTAAAACCCCTGCCTGAAAAATGCCGGGCCGGAACACTGTGCACTTTAAATCCATCCTCCAAATCAATATGTTCATGCCAATCCAATTCTTTCAACCTGTTTGGTTCATACCCCCAGTATTCCAGATGTGAACCCGTGCCCAAAGAGCAAATCACTGTTCTGACTTTAGTCCTTATTTTAACCAGGGTGTTATAATCCAGGTGATCATAATGATCGTGGCTTAAAAACAAATAGTCAATCTCCGGCAAGTCCTCAGTTTTGTATACATCGCTGCCTTTAAATGCTTTTGTGGTAAAGCGAAAAGGGGAGGCGTTACCACTTAAAACCGGATCTACCAAAATTCGTTTTCCCTCTATCTGCATATAATAGGAGGAATGCCCGAACCAAACCAACACGTTCTCCTGTTTTGTCATGTGGTGCAGGTTGGTTTTAACGGAGGGAATGAGCTTTTCGGGATAACGGCGTTCGTGTTTACCAAAGAAAAAATCTTTGCTCACCGAAAAATACGTAGCCCCATCGGTAAGGTCGGGCGTGTGACTCAAATTTTGAAAAGCCCCGTTTTTGTATTGGGGAGAGTTTTGAATGCGCTTCAACCGCTCGCCTGAAGGCAGTTTGCCAAATTGAGCTTGTCCGAATAAAGTGAATAAACGCATGGTGTGAAAAGCCATTCGAATGTAAACAAATCCAACCAAATTTTAGGTTGAATTCTCCAAGCCTGACAAGAAAGAAAAAATCAGAAGGAGCTTGCGGATGTGCTTTGATTGGATGTTTCGGCGAGGGGCAGGGTAGGGAAGCCGGAGAGCCATTTTAACGCGTCGGCTTCGGTGCTGAAAAAACGCATGGGAATTTTACCCTTGTTCAGGTTAATAAAAAAATTGGCCAGTAATTTTTTGGCAATGCTGTCCGATAAAAAAGCGATGGCAGAACAATGCTGTAATACCTCAGGACTGCTGTTATAGGCCCTGGATTCTTTATTGTCGCTCATAAAATCCGATCCTGAAATCAACAAAGGCGCCAATTTCCAGGGAGTATGCTGCCGGGTAAAAGCAAAAACCTCCTTGCTTTTTTCAAGATTCAGATCCTCGGTAAGGTAATGGATGTGCATGATGCCATCGGCCCTGAAGGTGACGTTGACCAGGTGGTTTTCATAACTAAGGTCTTGCATGCGGAAGGTAAATATGAGAATTGATTAACACAAAAACAAATGAGGGCTAAAATTCAATTAACCAATTTTAAAACATACAAAATGGCAGGGTCTTAAGAACGGAATATGCCTAACAGCCTCCGCTTTTGGCGTCGTTCAGGCTGAATTCAAAGTCTTGCTTTACCTTGGTGCCATCGGCGTTTTGTGCCGGTTTCCAGTTTGGCATGTTGCTCAGGGTTTGCATCAGCAGCTGGTCAATACTGGTATCGCCCGTTGTTCTGGTCATTTGCAAATCGCCCACTTGCCCGTTTTCATTCACGGTAAATTTCACAATGGCTCCGGTAATTTTTTTTGAAGTGGCTTCCGGTATTTTATTGATGGCATTTTCTTTAATGAATTTATTGAGTTCTTCCGTCCCACCAAGGTACTCGGCTTCAACATCGGGAATCAAGGTAAGTCGCACGTTAATTTTCTTGTCCTCCATAAGTCCGCTGCTGCTTTTTGAGCGGTACTTTACATGAATCACCACATCGGAGCAAAGATCAAGAGTGTTCAGCACTTTTTGCTGTTCGGCGTTTAAGGTCTCGTTTTTTCCCCCGGCCTTGATTGTTTTTCCTCCGCAGGTACCGGTAATTTCAACTGAAGTATATTCGTCGATCCAGCTCGAGGGATAGCCTGAAACAAGGTCTACCAGGGTTTTGGCCGAACTCAGGGTTTGTTTGTGCACCGGGCGTGTGTATTTGCCGTGTACATTAAATTTGAGTTCTTGTGCGTATCCACTTATTAAAAGCAGAAGGAAACCGAAACTTAGCAAACTTTTTTTCATGGGAGGGAATTTTAAATTGAAGGTAGAACAATTGAGAGTAGCATGAAACAGCCCGCCTTCATTTTTAACATTATCTAATATACTTTAACAGAAATGCCCTCAGGTTGGTCCTCCCATTCTGAAGTACCTAATTGTCGTATTCTTTGCGGGTAATGGCTATGGTGCCCGGATTTTTGGCTTCTTTTACCTTAAATTCTATGGTGATGTTGCTATGGCCCCGGCGATTGTCGGAAATCAATTGCATGGGTTTGTCCTTACTGTAAATGGTGTCGTTTTTCTCGGGATCGTTTTCATCAAACAAAATGGCCCTGGTTTTCATAAAGTACATGCCGGTTTGGGTAACGTCAATCACGCTGGTACTTTTGGGAGCAATGCTGTCGGTTTTGTAAAGCACGGCTTTGCGTTCAGGACCCTGCATTAGTTTAACGTACATGTAACGGTTCGATTTGTTTTTGATGGTAATGGTGGCGTTTTGGGCGAGCAGTTTGCCGCATACAAATAAGGGGAGTGCAAATGAAAAAAGTTTGAGGTTCATAACAATTTGTTTTTAAGGGTTATTTTATTTTTAACTTGATTAATTTTTCACATTCGTTTTCGGATCATACTCCACTATCCATTCAATACCGTATTTATCTCTGAACATACCAAAATAGGTGGACCAGGGACTGTCTTCTATGGGCATTTCTATTTGTCCTCCGGCTGAAAGGCCATTGAATAATTTGTCGGCCTCTTCACGACTTTCTGTACTAATCGAAATTTTGCTTCTGTTTTCGTTTTCATTGGTTCGGCCCAAAATTTCTGGAACATCATTCCCTGTTAAAACATTAGGGCCAATTTGTAAAGCAATGTGCATGAGTTTATGGGCCTCGTGTTCCGCTACCGGAAACTCAGGACCGGCAAGATCTTTAAAATGTATGACTTTCACATAATCACCCCCAAATACCGATTTGTAAAAACGAAAAGCTTCTTCGGCGTTGCCGTTGAAATTAATGTGTGGATTGATGGTTGGCATGGTGGGTGTGTTTTTATTTAGCTTGTAGGTTATTGTTTCATGTTTTAGAAATGGGCTAAAATAGTTGGTAAGGATTTATCTGCTTAGTCCGCCTGACAACAAAATTCGTATAAATAGTTTTTGTGTGTACTTAAGATGGAAAACTTATTCTCATCTGAACTAATTAATGAACGTAAACTTATAATAATACATAATAGTTCTATTCATGTGTTTTTTGCAAGTAATTTTTTATTTTCTCTTTATTATGTTCATCCCAAAATGAGGAGTTTTTTACATTCAGATAATTTGGGTCTGTTTCTAAAACTTTTTCACAAAAATACTCAGTATCACCTTCGCCCGTTGCCAAAGTGTAAAGTGCCATTCCAAGATAACCCTCCTTTTTATTAGGAAAATGATTAATTAACCATTGATAAACGGGCTTAGCTTTTTTGTAATTAAATCCATTACCAGAATCCAGAAATGATAAGTAAAATACAGTATAGTAAATGTTGTAAAGGTTCTTTTCTGCCTCTCCGATATTATTCATCCAATCTAAGTAGGTAAACACCTTCAAGGAGTCTGCATTTTCATAAAGAAAATCAAATATATCGGGAACTAACTTGGATTTCTCAGTCGTATCCTCACACATGGAATAGGTCTCTTTCATTTTGTCCATTCCTCGGTTGTTAATTATGTCGATATATTGTGAAATTGTTGGACAATTATTTTTGGTTGGGTCAAAAGAAGCATTGAGACTAGATTTTTCGCCTTTAACACTAACCTCAAGTTTCCATCCTTTAAAAAGGGTTATATCCTTTTTCTTGAGGTTTTTACGGTCTTTTGTATAGGCATCAGCAAATTTCAATATTGTTTTACACATGTTTAAATAATTATATCTAACACGTTCATATTTTTCTTTTTCTACTACGTAATCCATGCAGAAATATCTTCCAATTGCTCCTTGTGCTGTAAAATCGTTGTGTGTCATCTCAGAGATTGTTAAAAAGTATCTTTTCGAATTCTTAAGAGAGTCTAACATTCTGAAATGTGCTTCTCCTCTTCCTACACAAAACATTGGCAATTCATCATAAAATTTCATTTTTTCATTTACAAATGGGTTAAATTTATTTGGGAAGAAATTGTTTAATGCATAGCCATAATCTGAATCTAATGGTATAAGTCCCAGCACATTTTGATCTCCTTGTCCAACGTAGGTCAAGGCACAATTAGCGCCATAACTATGGCCTGTTAGCAAAACTTGATTGCTTTTTGTTATATTGTTTTTCTTACAATAGTTAATAATGAAGGTGAAATCTGAGAATGTTGCTTCATAATCGCCTACGCCTGTATACCATTCAACATCATATCCGCTTCCGTCTGTTACTTGAAAGGCGCTATTTATAACGATGTATCCGTTTGATGCAAGGTATTCAAGTAGTAAATAATTTTCATCAATTGTACCGCCTAAACCCTGATGATAAATAATTATCGGAAAAATTCCTTCAATTAACTCTGCATTTCTGTGTGAAATAGTGGGTGAATGGAGATACTTTTCAAAAATCAAATTTCGTTTTCTTTCCCTTTCAGCAATTGAAGTGTCTGCAGTAGAAGCGAAGTCTTTTTTTCTAATGTTCTCGTCAACAGCATAAAGTTTTGAATTTTTGAATTGGAAATTATTCAGCTTTTTGAAAAACACATTAGTACCTTCAGATGAAGGGAAGTCGAAAAATTCCTTTATTTTCAGAGTTGATGTTTTTGCCTTGATGGCTGGATACCACATATTTATTAGAATGGGTCTTCCTGATTCTTTATTTTGTTTGGCAATTGACGTATCTCCGCAGGATAGAACATATTTTCTTGTTGTATCAAACACGCAAATACTTTTGAACCCAACTGTATACTTCCCGCATTTCAAATTACCCCAATATTTGGGTAAGGTTTGTCCGTTTAAAATTAGCAGTTGTGTAAAAAAAAATGTCTTAAAGAAAAGAAGTAATGTTATTAGTTTCATTTCTTTGACTGAATTAATCTTTGTATAATGTTTCGTTTGTTCAATTTCAAAAAGCACCAATTAATGGAAAATAGCATTATGTTAGGTTGTAACCATTTAAACATGCATTAACGTTCTATGCCTTCCTAATTTTCCCCTCCAGCTTATGCAGTTTAAGCTCGGTTTTTACCATCTCTTTTTCGAGGTAAGCACTATAGGCTTTTTTGAGTTTGGATTTGGAGGCTTGTTTAAATTGCTCCTTCAGGTACTTGCCGTACTGCAGCCAACCGTTCTTTTGAAAATTCAATAGCTTCTGCTTCACCTGTTTTTTGAAACTTGTTTTTTTTGTTGCCATATAAATTGTCCTTTAAAATAAAATTACACATTACTTGGGTGAAAAAAAATGATGAGGCAAAGGTTGAGTTACTTGTTAAAGGTTTACTAAACTATGCAAAGCGTTTCACCCATTCCTTTTCCAAAGCCTCACGGTGCATAGGATGTGCAATCTTAATCAGAGCTTTGGCCCTCTGTTCCATGTTCATGCCAAATAAATTCACTTTCCCGTATTCCGTCACCACCCAGTGAATGTGCCCACGTGTGGTTACCACCCCCGCGCCGGGTTTTAAAAAAGAAACAATGCGCGATTCCCCTTTGTGTGTTACCGAGGGCAGGGCAATAATGGGTTTGCCACCTTCGGATAAAGCTGCTCCGCGGATAAAATCCATTTGTCCCCCAATGCCCGAGTACTGATAGGTGCCAATGGAATCGGAGCACACTTGTCCGGTAATGTCGATTTCCACCGCGCTGTTAATGGCCGTAACTTTATTATTTAAACAAATGATGCGGGGGTCGTTCACATAACTCACATCAAGCACTTTTACCCCGGGATTGTCATCCACAAAATCATACAAGGCCCGGGTGCCCATCAAAAAGGAAGTGACCGAATACCCGTTCATTTTTCTTTTTGCGCTGTTATTGATAATGCCGTTTTTTATCAGGGGGATGACTCCATCCGAACACATCTCGGTATGCAGACCCAGATTTTTAAGATGGCTTAGGTTTCTGAGAACCGAATCAGGAATAGTGCCAATGCCCAGTTGCAGGGTGGCCCCGTCTTCAACAAGACTCGCCACTTCCTTGCCTATTTTTTCATGAATGGCATCGTTGCCGCTGGCGTACGACACTTCCGGCAAATCGTCTTCCACCCAAACGGCCGCGTCAAAACGGGAGAAGGGCACAAACGCATCCCCGTGTGTGCGTGGCATTTTGGGATTCACCTGAGCAATCACATACCTGGCGCATTGAACCGCAGCCCGGGCCACATCCACCGAAGTTCCCAATGAACAGTACCCGTGTTTATCGGGAGGAGACACATGAAGGATGGCCACATCCAGTGGCAGAAAGTTGCGTTTAAAAAGCAGGGGAATTTCACTCAGAAAAACAGGCACATAATCGCCCATGCCTGAGTTCACCGATTCGCGGTTGGCCTCCGAAACAAAAAGTGAATTGATATAAAAATGGTCCTTCAGGGAATGATCGTTAAGGTCAACCCCTTTTTGTGAAATACTCACCAGCTCAACATTATTGTAACGTGCTTTTTGCGCAATAAGGTGTTTGATTAAATGGATGGGTGTGGCAGCACTGCCGTGCAAAAACACACGCATGCCGGATTGTATAAAAGAGAGGGCTTGTTCAACGGAGACGTAGGGCATAAAGGATTAGTTTATTCAAAAGTATAAAACCGCAGCCAATAAAAAAGATTTTGGAAGAAATAACAAATATGGCTTGTGTTGAAAGTGGAATGAAGAGCTTAAACCAAATCAAGCCAATAAGTGGTTAAGTTTTAGATGTGGATTTCTGAGTCTGGTTTTTATCTGGCGCTCAACAAATCAGGTTTATCCATATCTTGTAATCACACGTATGCTGGATCATTAAAAGAGAGGGCTTATATGGCGGAGCGTTAGGATCTGCGGTTTGAAAAATATTCAATTGTTTCAAGGGTATTAAAAGCAATGAATTATTTGTGTCAATTGCAAAGCGTGAACAAGGGTTTATGTCATTGAAAAATTGTATTAAATTTGTTTGAGTCCTTATTTGTCATGAAGACAACCAATCAAAAAATTCCTCTGTTTTCATTACTTCATTGCATTGTTCTGCTATTTGGAATACAGCAGTCTTTATTTTCACAAAGCGTAACAGTTCAAACGTTTACATATACAGGCTCAACTCAAACCTTTGTGGTTCCGCCTTGTGTGGGAATCATAACTGTTCAGGCAAACGGAGCAAAAGGCGGATCAATCATTGTGGGAGGTGGTGATGGAGGGAGAGTTCGGGGAGTTTTAACCACCACGCCGGGACAACTAATTTACATCACAGTTGGCGGACAGGGTACATTATTAAATGGTGGTTATAATGGAGGAGGATCCGGCGGAACCGGAGCTTTGACCATTGGTGCAGGTGGAGGAGGCGCAACAGATATTCGAATTGGGGGAAATGGGCTCGCAAATAGGGTTATGGTGGCGGGCGGCGGCGGCGGTGCCGGTTCGGGAAATTGGAATAATCCATATGGTGGAATGGGTGGTGGTGCTTTTGGCACCTTGTGTGTCAACCCATATGGCTACGGAGGTGAAGGAGGTACAGGTGCTGCATTAGGCGGACTGGGTTCCTGTGCTCCGGGTACTGCAAATGCATACGGCACCGGTGGTTCAGGTGCTGGAACAAATTCCGGAGGATTGGTCTCAGGAAACGGTAATGGCGCAAACGGGAGTGCCGGTAGTTTAGGACAAGGAGGAAGTGGCGGCGGAACGGGTGGTGTTTATGGAGCAGGAGGTGGCGGTGGCGGGTATTATGGTGGGGCAGGAGGCATGGCAGGGGCTACATCAAGCTTAGTACAGACCCAAAGTGGAGGGGGCGGAGGGGGCTCGAGTTATATTGATTTGAATTACTTCAGCAACCCCTGGTTTTATGCTTTTAATTCCCTGGCAGGAAGCGTAAGTTTTTCTTATTCCACGAATTCACTTCCACTCACAATTAACGTACTACCATCGGATACGATTTGTTTGGGTAGCAGCATTACTCTTTCCGGAGCGGGTGCGAACACCTATACCTGGTTGCCCTCAGGAAATTTTTCAGGCTCCAACAATCCCCTGGTCACCTTTACGCCAAACACCAGTGCCAATTATACCCTGGTGGCTACACATTCGTTGGGATGTTTGATGTACACCACGGCTTCCGTTTATATAGAGACTGCTGTACCTTCGCTCAGCGTTGCGGTACTTCCCTCAGGTTCTGTGTGTCTGGGGGCAAGCGTGAGTATTTCAGCAAGTGGTGCTAATTTCTATACAATATCTGGTGGAGTTCAAAACCAGGTGCCGTTTTCACCCAGTGTGAGCTCTACCTACACAATCGATGGATTCAACTCTTGTGGCATGAGTCAAACAACGGTTCAAATCCTGGTGTCACCCTTGCCGGTCAGCCTGGTAATCAGTCCTACGCTGATTTGCACCGGAAATACCTATACCATACAAGCCTTTTCCAGCGCTACTCAGTATACCTGGCAACCTTCAGGCACAATTGGAACATCTTCCATTGTTGTTACGCCAACGGCCAACTCGGTGTATTCTGTGCTGGCCTTCGATGCGCCTTGCATTGGTCAGGCCAGTCTTTCAGTGCTTCCTCAACCCACGCCGGTGGTCATCGCCAGCGCGGCTCAAACTTCCATTTGTTCAGGCAGTAGTATTGTTTTGATGGGAGCAGGCGCCTCTGCATACACCTGGCAGCCTGGCAACTTAACGGCACCTAACGTTACAGTAGCACCCGTCCAAAGCACACAGTACACCTTAACCGGGGTCAATTCTTATTCCTGTGCTTCTTCTTCCGTTCTAACAATTACTGTTTTTCAATCTCCGGTGGTATTGGCAAGCACCAGCCACAGCGACATTTGTGCCGGTGAGTCCTGCACTTTAACTGCGAGCGGAGCGAATTCATACACCTGGAACGTGGGGGCGATAGGGGCCTCACTTCAGGTCAACCCGCTGGCAAATACTGTTTATAGCGTATTGGGGAGTGGAGGATCGGGAAATTGTGTAAACATGGCAACCGTTGGGGTGAATGTGTTTTCTCCTTCCGTCAGTTTTAGTCCAAACGATTCCATTTGTCTCGGCAGCACCATGGTATTAAGCGCCAGCGGACATTCCAACACCACTTTTCTGTGGGTAAACACAGGTACCACTCAAAACAGTTTGGCGGTGTCGCCTCTGGTAAGTACTATTTATACTGTAACAACTTCCACACCTTATAATTTTATAGTTTGCACAACAAGCGCTCAGATAAATATTACCGTGCTTCCACTGCCTTCTCTTTCGGTGAGTGCAAGCAGCAGTTTAATATGTAGTGGTGAAGTGCCTGTTTTTTTAACCGCTGCCGGTGCTTCAAGCTATAGTTGGAGCACTTCCCAAACGGGTAGTCTTATTTCGGTGAGTCCGGCTCAAACCACCGTGTATTCCTTCACGGGTACAAATGTTTATTCCTGCGAAAACACAGGCAGTGTTCAGGTGAGTGTGGCAGAGTGCTTAACCTGGCTGGAAGACGAAGTGTTTGCGAACGAAATTAAGCTGTTTCCAAACCCAAATACAGGAACCTTTAAAATCACTTCAGAAGATGTGGTGGAGTATAAAATTTACAACGAACAAGGCCAATGTGTGAGCAAAGCGGTGCTGAACTCTGAAAATGCTTTTGAAACCGAAATTCAAAATCTTTTACCGGGTGTGTATTTTGTAAGAGTAGATCGAGACTTGAACTCAAAAGTGTTCAAGGTAATTGTTTTAGCCCAGGATTAAAACGATTTTACAATTCAGATAAAATGCTGAATCCAAAAACGATTAAGGATAAATCTCCTTCTTGGCGGCCTTTAGCTTGTTAATTTTATTGAAAGGTTTAACCGTGCTGCCGTGCAAAAACACACGCATGCCGGATTCTATGAAGAAGAGGGCTTGTTCAGCAGAGACTTAGGGCATCAGGGTTGAGTTTATTCAAAAGTATAAAACCGAAGCCACTAAAACAGGGTTTGGAAGAAATAACAAAAGTTGTTTGGCTTTAAAGTGGAATAAAGAGTTTAAGCCAAAGCCATCCAATAAGTGGTTAGGTTTTAAATCTACAATTTTAAGCCCGGCTTTTATCTGGTGGTAAAAAAAATCAGATTTATTCATACCTTGTTTAGAGAAACCTATCCCATGAAAAACGCTTTCATTAATCGCTACATAAAAGGTATGGCTGCATCCTTTGCAATGATGCCTTTTCATTTTTTCGCACAATTGCTGGGAATTCAAACATACACCTGTACAGGGGGCATGCAAACCTTTACAGTACCACCTTGTGTTACAAGCATAAGTGTTGAAGCCAGAGGTGCGCAGGGAGGCGGCTTCACAGCTAACTACTTTGGAAAAGGAGGAGTTGTTAGTGGTGTAATGACAGTAACACCGGGTCAAGTTTTTTATTTGTTCGTTGGTGGTCAAAATACGCTTGCTTTAGGTGGATACAACGGAGGTGGTAATGCCGGAGTTGCTTTAAACGGAATAGCTGCCGGTGGCGGTGGAGCCTCCGATGTTAGGTATGGAGGCATGACATTAAATAACAGGATTATGGTTGCGGGAGGAGGTGGGGGTGGTGTTGTAGCCAGTGGTTTTACAGTAACAGGAGGCAACGGAAGTGGCGGATCCTTATGCGCAACGCCAAATGGAAGAGGTGGAGGAGGTGGAGAAGGTTCGGTTTACGGTGGAGGAGGCTCATGTGCAGGCGGAAGCGCTCCGTTTTTTGGCACAGGTGGAGCTGGTGGAGGTTTAAACAGTGGAGGCGGAACATCTGGCAATGGCTTTGGCATGAATGGTTTAGCAGGAACATTGGGAATGGGGGGAGATGGTGGTGGTTCGCCGGGTTTTGAAAGGGCTGGTGGAGGAGGAGGAGGTTATTATGGCGGTGCAGGGGGACATTGCGGACCTCCGCCTGCGGTAAATGCGTGTACATTAAATTCAGGTGCAGGTGGCGGAGGCTCTTCGTATGTAAATCCTTCTTTATTTTCCAATATCTATATGCCGCTCTGTGGCGACTTTCAAAATCCTGCTTTTACCGATAATTTAGGGGATGGTAAAATAATTATCTCTTTCGATTATTTTTCCTTGCCAAGTCCCTTGAGCCTGAGTTCAGCTTCTGTTTGTACTGGAAATACAGTTACTTTGTCAGCAAGCGGTTTGAGCACCTACACCTGGCTTCCTGTGGGAAACTTCACCGGATCTTCCAATGCTTCAATCACTACAACACCCTCTGTCAGCACACAATACACTCTAGTTGGAACCAACTCATTGGGTTGTGTTTTCGGTGCCACCACATCAGTATTTGTTCAAACTTCTCTTCCTAATTTAGGCATTATCGCCAACCCTGCCTTTTCGGTGTGTTCAGGCGCAAGTTTGACTTTAACCGCCTTGAATGCGAGCACATATACCTGGTCAGGTGGCGTTCAAAATGGAGTGGGTTTTGTTCCTAATGCATCCGGTAATTATACCGTTATAGGTTCAAACAGCTGTGGTAATGCACACGGGGTAGCATACGTTACAGTAGGGTCCTTGCCTTTAAATGTAGTGGCTAATTCCACCCTGCATTGTTCTGGAAACAACCTGGTCATTTCAGCCTATCCACCCACTTACTCCTTCACTTGGCAACCGGGCAACATCGTGGGAACAAATAGCATCAGCATTATGCCCTCGGTAGCCATGGTTTATTCTGTTTATGCCTCCTCAGGTGTTTGCCTAGGAAACTGGATATACAACGTTAATCCTGTGCCTTCTCCAAGCATAGCCATTGCAGCAAGCCAGGCGAGCATATGTTCAGGGCAATCCGTTAACTTAAGTGCCTCCGGGGCGCAAACTTACCTATGGAATGCCGCTATAGGTTTTCCTGGCTCAAGCAACGCATCGGTTCAGGTGAGTCCGGTTTCCACCAGCATTTATACAGTGAATGGAAGCAGCTCAGGCTGCACAACAACGAACACGGTGCAAGTGGTGGTTTTTCCTGCTCAAAGTTTAAGCGTTACGGCGAATCCAAATTTGGTGTGTGCCGCACAAGCTATTACACTCTCCGCTTTGGGCGCCAATACCTACACCTGGGTGAACGGTTCCCCATCTGCTTCACAAATTGTTTTTCCTACTGTAAACACAACCTATACCGTTAACGGAACGTATGCGGCAGGACCGCAAGGAAACCAAATTTCCTGCAACAACACAGCACAGGTTCAGGTGATGGTGAATCCAAGTCCTATTGTAAGCATTGGTGCCAATAAAACGGAAATCTGTAAACAGGATGCTGGATTAACTCTTACAGCAAACGGCGCGAATACATACACCTGGAGCACGGGCCAAAACACCACCTCTGTTTTTGTGAGTCCAATTGTAAATACCACCTATACCTTAAGCGGCAGTAATGCTTTCGGATGTCAGGCCACGGCAAGCATTCAAATTCTTGTTTTTCCTTGCGTGGGTCTGAATGAGAATGGACTTGTTGGTGTTGAACGGATTCAGCTGTTTCCAAACCCCAATACCGGAACCTTTAAAATCACTTCAGAAGATGTGGTGGAGTATAAAATTTACAACGAACAGGGCCAATGTGTGAGTAAAGCGGTGCTGAACTCTGAAAATGCTTTTGAAGCAGAAATTCAAGATCTTTTACCGGGTGTGTATTTTGTAAGAGTAGATCGAGGCTTGAACTCAAAAGTGTTCAAGGTAATTGTTTTAGCCCAGGAGTAAAACGATTTTACATTTCAGATAAAATGCTGAATCCAAAAACGATTAAGGATAAATCTCCTTCTTCGCTGCTAACAAAGTGTTTTTTAAAAGCGAAGCAATCGTCATGGGTCCAACGCCACCGGGTACCGGCGTGATGTAAGAACACTTGGGGGCCACCTCATCAAATTTCACATCACCCTTCAGCTTAAAACCCGATTTGGTTTCGGTGCTCGCCACACGGGTGGTGCCCACATCAATCACCACAGCGCCTTCTTTCACCATGTCTGCCTTCAAAAACTCCGGACTGCCCAAAGCGCAAATAATAATGTCGGCCTGAGTGGTGTGTGATTTTAAATCTTCTGTTTTGCTGTGGCAAAGGGTAACAGTGGCATTGCCGAGAGCCGTATTTTTAGCGAGTAAAATACTCATGGGCGAACCCACAATGTGGCTGCGCCCTATAACCACACAGCGTTTACCGCTGGTTTCAATTTTGTATTTGCCCAGCAATTGCACAATACCATAAGGTGTAGCGCTCACGTAACAAGGCAGGTTCAGCACCATGCGTCCCACGTTGATGGGATGAAAACCATCCACATCCTTTGAAGGTAAAATTGACTCCAGTACCTTTTGTTCGTTGATGTGCCGGGGCAGGGGCAACTGAACAATAAAGCCGTCCACGTCCTTGTCCTCATTTAATTGACGAACGGTTTGTAAGAGTTTTTCTTCCGTCACGTATTCCGGGTGACGAATCAAAGTGGATTTAAACCCCACCTTTTCGCAGGCTTTGATTTTACTGGCTACATAGGTTTCGCTGCCTCCGTCGTTCCCAACCAACACAGCCGCCAGGTGAGGTTTTTTATGTCCTTTGCTTAAAAGGTCTTTTACCTCCTTCGCAATTTCCTCCTGTATTTCAAGTGATATTTTTTTACCGTCGATCAAATTCATAGCCACGAATTTCACAGATTACACGAATTCATATTTCATATAAAATGGATTTCACGAATGTACAGTATTATAGAATAACGCGTTTAAATTTTAGACTGTTTTCACCATAATTCACAAGTAACCCGAGTTTGAGGTCAGATGCTGCAAGATAATTAATGAGTTGTTTGTAGTGGTTGCCGATGATGTTTTCCTGTGCCTTTACTTCTAAGATGATTTTCCCATTCACCACAAAATCGGCATGGTAATAGTGCGGTAGAGGCTTACCTTTGTAATTGATTTCGAATTTTTTCTCGCGTTCAAAGTCAATTTCATTTAATTGGAATTCAATGGCAAGGGCATCTTTATAAACCGCTTCCAAAAATCCCCGGCCGAGGGCATTATGCACTTCAAGACAACACGAAATCAAATTATACGTTTCCTTTCTGTAGATTAAATCTTTTTGACCATAAAGTTCTTCAGGGTCTGAAAGCGTATAAATTTCTTCACTCAAATTTTAAATTTTTATTCGTGTAATTCTGCCTCTATCTATGTAACCCGATAGCTATCGGGTGGTGAAATTGGTGGCTTTATTTTCGTTCTATTCCATTCGTTTAATCTTGTCTCTATTCGTGTAATTCTGCCTCTATCATTGTCATTCGTGCAATTCGTGGCATAATTTTCGTTTAATCCATTCGTGTAATTCTGCCTCTATCTGTGTAATCAGTGTAATTCGTGGCTTTATTTTCGTTTAATCCATTCGTGTAATCTTGCCTCTATTCGTGTAATCCGTGTAATTCGTGGCTTTCTTTTCGTATTATTCCATTTGTGCAATTCTGCCTCTATCTGTGTAACCCGATAGCTACCGGGTCGTGTAATTCGTGGCTAAATTTTCGTATTATTCCATTTGTGTAATTCTGCCTCTATCTGTGTAATCAGTGTAATTCGTGGCTTTATTTTCGTTTAATCCATTCGTGTAATCTTGCCTCTATTCGTGTAATCCGTGTAATTCGTGGCTTTATTTTCGTTTTATTCCATTCGTGTAATTCGTGGCTAATTACCCCTTCGGCATACCCTTTGGCATGTTGCGCATCATTTTGGCCATCGCGTTTTTATCATTCATCATGCGCATCATTTTGCGGGTTTCTTCAAACTGTTTCAAAAGTTTGTTTACTTCCTGTATGCCTTGTCCGCTGCCCTTGGCCAAACGCTGGCGGCGTGAACCATTGATGAGCTCAGGTTTGCTGCGCTCTGCCGGTGTCATGCTGAAAATAATGGCTTCAATGCCTTTAAAAGAGGAATCGTCGACATCTAAATCTTTCACCGCTTTTCCCATGCCGGGAATCATGCCCACCAAATCTTTGATATTCCCCATTTTTTTAATTTGATTCAATTGGCCTAAAAAGTCATTAAAATCAAATTTATTGGTGGCAATTTTTTTATTGAGTTTGCGGGCTTCTTCTTCGTTAAATTGTTCCTGAGCGCGCTCTACCAAAGTCACCACGTCGCCCATGCCCAAAATACGGTCGGCCATACGCTCGGGATAGAACACATCGAGGGCCTCCATTTTTTCGCCGGTACCAATAAACTTGATGGGTTTGTTTACCACCGATTTAATGGAAAGCGCGGCACCACCACGGGCATCGCCGTCGAGTTTGGTTAAGATCACCCCGTCAAAATTCAAACGCTCGTTAAAGGCTTTAGCTGTGTTCACCGCATCCTGACCCGTCATGCTGTCTACCACAAACAAAATTTCGTTGGGTTTTACGGAAGCTTTGAGTTCGGCAATTTCTTTCATCATCACCTCATCCACCGCTAAACGGCCTGCAGTATCTATCAGTACAACAGAGTTGCCGTTTTCCTTGGCTTGTTTGATAGCGGCTTCGGCAATTTTAACCGGATTTTTTTCTTCCTTATTGCTGTATACTTCAACGCCAATCTGTTCGCCGAGCACGTGCAGCTGATCCACGGCAGCGGGACGGTAAACGTCGCAGGCCACCATCAAAGGTTTTTTTCCTTTTTTGGTTTTAAGGTAATTGGCCAGTTTGCCGGTGAAGGTGGTTTTACCTGAACCCTGCAAACCGCTCATTAAAATAATGGTGGGGTTACCGCCCAGGTAGATGTCTTCCTTGGTGCCGCCCATTAGCGTGGCCAGCTCATCGTGGGTAATTTTAATGAGCAACTGTCCGGGAGAAACGGCGGTGAGTACATTTTGTCCCAGGGCTTTTTCTTTAACTGTATCGGTAAAAGTTTTAGCGACCTTATAGTTTACGTCGGCATCCAAAAGGGCTTTGCGCACCTCTTTGAGCGTTTCAGCAACGTTAATTTCGGTAATCTTACCCTGACCTTTCAGTAATTTGAATGCGCGGTCGAGTTTATCCTGTAAATTATCAAACATCTTATTTTTATTGGGAGTGCAAATTTAGGAAAATGCCCTAATTTTACCGAATGGGCCTGAAAGAAGAGGGGTTTATGCATTTAGCACTTGAGCTGGCATTAAAAGGCTGGCCTGAGGTAGCGCCCAATCCTCTGGTAGGCTGTGTAATCGTAAAAAATGGAGAAGTGCTGGCCAGCGGCTACCACCGGCGTTTTGGAGAGGCCCATGCCGAAGTGAACGCCATCACAGCTTTACCCGACAGCGTTTCTCCAAACGACTGTGAACTCTATGTGAGTCTTGAACCCTGCGCCCACCACGGCAAAACCCCGCCCTGCGCTGAACTTATCATCAAAAAAGGCTTTAAAAAGGTGTATATCGCATCAGGCGATCCCAATCCATTGGTGAACGGAAAGGGAACAGCTCTGCTCAAAGCGGCCGGAATTGAGGTTATTTCAGGTATTCTGGAAACTCAGGCCCGTGAACTGAACCGCAGATTTTACACCTTTCACGAAAAAAAGCGACCGTACATAAGTTTAAAATGGGCCGAGAGTGCAGATGGATTTATCAGCAGGCTGCCGGTTCCTGAGAGCAGAGAAGACAACCTTATTTCCGGTCCTGAAGCTCTGGCTTTCGCTCACCGTCTCAGGGCAGAACACATGGGTATTTTGGTAGGAAAAAACACGGTCTTAGCGGATAATCCCAGTTTAACCACCCGATTGGTGAAAGGGAATAGTCCGGTGAAAATCATGCTCGATTCACGTTTAGAAGTACCCAAAAGCGCCAACATCTTCGCCCACGGAGCCAAAACCCTTGTTTTTAATGCCCTGAAGGAGGGGCAGGAAGGGGAGGTAAAGTTTATTCGTCTTCACCCTGAGCGGCAGGACCCACTGGAGCAGGTGCTTCATGCCCTTTACGAACAGGGCATACAAAGTGTACTGGTGGAGGGGGGAAGCAGCGTGTTGCAATCTTTTATTCGACGTGAACTGTTTGATACGGTTTACAGGATTGTTAATCCCCGTTTAAAGCTTCAAAATGGGGTCAAAGCCCCGGCTTTTTTAATGGAGAATAAACAGCCTCAACACCTGGGTGACGACCTTTTGTACAGTGCCTGAACCGGTTTTTAGCCAAATAGGGGGAGTTTTCAACATAAAAAATGAAAAAATTCCCTGATTTTACCATCCATGCTTGGGGAATTAAATAAGTAATGGTATATTTGCGTCCCTTTTTAAGGAAAGTATAAACAGTTTAAAGAATTACTCATGTCAAGAATTTGTCAGTTAACCGGAAAAAAAGCGATGGGTGGAAACTCCGTATCTTTTTCTAACCATAAAACACGTCGCCAGTTTAAAGTGAACTTAAAACGCAAACGTTTTTTTGTTCCTGAAACCAACGAATGGGTGACTTTGCGTGTATCTACTTCGGCCTTAAAGAACATCAACAAAAAAGGCATTTTTGCCTGTTTAAAGGAAGCCAAAGAGAACGGCATCTTAGCATAATTTTATAATACATCAGCGTCATGGCAAAAAAAGGCAACAGAATTCAGGTGATCATGGAGTGCACAGAGCACAAAGAGAGCGGTAAACCCGGAACCTCCCGTTACATCACCACCAAAAATAAAAAGAACACCACCGAGCGTTTGGAGTTGAAAAAATACAACCCAATTTTAAGACGCATGACCGTTCACAAAGAGATTAAATAATCGCATTAGCTTAAAAGAACATGGCAAAGAAAGTAGTAGCAACCCTAAAAAGCGGAAAAGGCAAAGACTTTACCCGGGTGATTAAAATGGTTAAATCTCCAAAAACCGGAGCTTATAACTTCAAAGAAGAAATCGTACACAATGACCACATTCAGGATTTCCTGAAATCGAAATAATTCGCATTCAACACCATTTAAAAAGTTCTTTTCTTTGCGGGAAAGAATTTTTTTTGTTTTGGGAGGTGTCTAAACCTGAAATTTTAAGCAACGCCTGGCACCCAATCCAAAAACGAACAAGATTAACACACCCATGAGTTTTATATCAAAGCTGTTCGGTAAAAAAGAGAAAGAAAGTCTTAACCAGGGCCTGGCCAAAACCAAAGAAAGTTTTTTTGGAAAGCTGGCCCGCGCCGTTGCCGGTAAAAGCACGGTCGACGAGGAAGTACTCGATAATCTGGAAGAAGTGCTGATTGGTGCCGATGTGGGTGTGAACACCACCGTAAAAATTATTGATAGAATAGAGGAGAGGGTAAAACGCGATAAATACCTGGGCAGTGCAGAACTAAATATGGCGTTGAAAGAAGAGATTGTTCACCTTTTTAAAGGAAAACAATCCACCGAATTTGATTTTTCAGGTGCTTTACCTTATACGCCTTATGTGATAATGGTGGTAGGTGTGAATGGGGTTGGAAAAACCACCACTATTGGTAAACTGGCCCACCGATTTAAACAAGGCGGCAAAGCGGTGATTTTGGGCGCAGCCGATACTTTCAGGGCAGCAGCCGTTGATCAGTTGCGCATTTGGAGCGAACGGGTGGATGTGCCTTTGGTGCAACAGGGCATGGGGGCTGATCCGGCTTCGGTGGCATTTGATACGCTGAGCTCTGCAAAAGCAAAAAATGCCGATGTGGTGATCATTGATACCGCGGGTCGTTTACACAACAAAGTGAATTTAATGAACGAGTTGGGCAAGATACGCAACGTGATGCAGAAAGTAATACCGGGGGCGCCGCACGAAGTGCTGTTGGTGCTGGATGGCAGCATGGGCCAAAATGCTATTGAACAATGCCGGCAGTTTACTCAGGCCACCAGCGTAAACGCTCTTGCTATCACTAAATTGGATGGCACTGCCAAAGGCGGTGTGGTGATTGGCATTTCAGATGAGTTTAATATTCCTGTAAAATACATTGGGGTAGGCGAAAAAATGGAAGACCTGCAGGTGTTTAATGCTGCGGAGTTTGTGGACAGTTTGTTTTCTTAAATTAATAAGAATTGTTCCGGAGAGTGTCAATACCTCCAAATCTCATCCAGTCCTTTTTTAATCGCCGCTAATTCTTCTTTACTGATTTCACCAATTTTTTTTACCAGACGTACTTTTGAAACGGAGCGAATGTGGAACGTTAAGACCTCTGAATCCTTGCTGAGCTTGTTAACTGCGTTCACCTTCAAAACCACATTGCCTTTATAGTTTTTAATTTTCGAAGTTAACGGACAGCAAATCACAGTGTTCAGGTAGGTGTTCGCCAAATTACCGCTCACAATCACAACCGGCCTCCAGCCCCCGTCCGTCCTGGGCCGGGCGGATGCCTGTTCACTGCCTTTTACAGGGTTTAAATCAGCGTACCAAATCTCAGTTTGTCTCATTGTCCCGGTTTTCGAGTTGGGCTGTGTAATCTGTCAACCCTTCTTCAACTATTGAAAGCAGATCCTTGTCTTTTGCCATCTGTTTATAGGATTTAATATAGGCAGCGCGGTTCAGGTGCTCAAGGTAAAGTTCAAGCGCCTTTTCAATAAGTTTGTTTTTAGGAAGGGCTAGTTCTTTTGCTTTTTCTTCAAGCAAACGAAGAAGGGTATCAGGAAGTGAGGAAGTGAAGGTGGCCATGATTTATAATTTGCTTCACAAATATAAAACATATTTATAAAACATAAACATAGTTTTTATAACTATCACATTATTAATATTTTAAAATGCTGAAAAACCCTATTGATTCGAAATTTTGAATATGTTCAGGTTGTCTATTTCAAGCCCTTCTAATACTTTTTTGTTCCATTCTTCCAGTTTCTTTTTGTTGTGACCTCTTTCTACCTCCTTAAAGTATTTTAATCCTGTATTTTCTATTTCCAACATGGCATTGGTATAGCAGGTTTTGATGTGCAACCATGAATTGGGATTTTTCTCAATCTCCTTCTCCATTTTTCTACGCTCCATTTCAACCAAATCAAAATAAATGTTGATAAAACAATTAGTAGTGGCCTCTTCCTTCAGGTGGTAATAACTGTCGTTCACATTAAACACAGCGGTTGAATAGTGTTGCAGACCATCTCCTACAGGATTAACATCAAGAAAAATGCCGGCTTTCAAAGCATAACGGTCGGCACGAAACGTTTCTCCATTCATAGCAACCGTGCTAATGGTATCATTGGCGATGCCATTGCCTTTGATGGATAAACGCGTTTTATCTGACCACTTAAGATCATTGTTCTCAAAAAAACCACCTTTTTGCAGGCCTTGTTTTTGATTGCTATCGTTTTTGTAATTGATCAGCAAACCCTCCTGTTCAAAATAGGCTCGTTTTAATTTCATGCTTTTTGAATTTTCCAGCACAGTGTTCTGATCCCAAAAACGCTCATTATAACTCAAACTAGTTATTTTGCGGTAGTCATCGGCATCTGTATTGTAATTGAAAAGTGGAGGGTAGAAGGGCGCATGGTAATCGTAAAAATACATCAGGCCCTTGCTATTAACGATACGCGTTTGGTTTTGCACATCGTAATTCAGTTTATAATTAAAGTCTACATGGTGCACATAACAGGAGTCGTTTTTAAATTCAAAGTTTTTATTGATTTGCATACTCGCTGAACGAATTTTTGAATTCGGAAACAAAGGCCTAAAGGGGTGGTGTGTGGTATTTTGTATACGCAACTCCAGTTTAAGCGGCAGAAAATTGCTTTTCAACACATGCACTTTGCCGTTAAAAGAATGACCCTCGGTGTTTTTGGCAATAAATTCAATAATGTAAACCGGTTGCAAACTATCGTAACTCGATTCCAAATGCAACAAGTAGTTTTTTTTGACTTGTTTGGTGTTGAATTGATAAGGATTGGATGGCATGCGTTCATCCGGGTAAAGCAGATTGAGCATGGTGAAGGCTTTTGAAATGTCTAAACTCACAAAATACCTGTCGATAAAAGGCGCTACACCAATCCGGCCGTTTTTAAACCCAAGCTCCTGAATGCGGTTGTTGTTAAGCACGGCCGAATAATAACACTCCAGCAATTCTACAGGTTGACCCGAAATTTCAGTCTCCAGGAAATAATACGCTTTTGCGCTTCGGCTGATTGAGTTCAACAGGGCTTTTCTGCTTTTGCCCATCAGCTCATATACAAAATCATTGTTTGAATACACGGTTACCTCCTGCAGCAGCAACTCACTCACCTGCAAAAAAACCTGAGTTTGCTTTAATACTTCCTGCACCGGCACAAAGGTTTTTTTATACCCTATGGCCGAAAACACCAGTGTATCCTCTAAATGGGCTTTCAGGAAAAAATCCCCGTCCTCATTGCTTAAACACCCTTTGTTGCTTGATTTAATACCAATGGCGCAAAACGGAACCACTTCGTTTTGATCGGCCCGCATCACTTTCCCTTTCACATCAAGTTGGGCGCACAAGGAAGAGCCGAAGCCAAAAAAAAGAAAGGCAAACACCAGGTAGCAGGTATATCCTTTCAGCCATTTCATTAAAACGAATGTACAATTTCAGAATCGGATTCACATGGATTGAGTAATTTAGTCAATTAAAATAACCGATTTTGTTTCGCCTTATCCTTTTGCTGTTTGCTCTGTTCTCCTTTTCGGGGAAACTCTTGCCCCAGGCCGGTAATCTCAAAGCCTGTTTAATCAAAACACGACTTTTTGTTGAGCTCTACAACAACAAACAGCATGCTCAGGTGTATCAGCAGCTGGATTCTTCTCTTCAAGCTCAATACAGTAGAGAAACATTACTCCTTTTTCTGAAAGATTCTTTGTTTTTGCCTTTTGGAAAAATTCTGAGATATGATCATCTCAATCAAACCGCGGATTACCAAAGTTTTCTTTTTGAATTTGAAAAAACAAAAAAGGAATTTCGAATAGCCCTCAATTCGAGTGAGCACATTCATGTTTTCCGGTTTTTACCCTACGAGGAGTTGCCTGCTCAAATAAAACCTCATGTGGCAAACGATAATGCATTACAAAGCGGACTTGATTCTTTGATTCACAATCTGTGTAAAGAGTACATGTCAATGCCACAAACCTGTGCTATCAGTATAGGCGTACTTCAGAATGGAAAAAGGACCTATTATAACTACGGAGAAAAAACCAGGGGCTCGGCAAACTTGCCTGATCGATTCAGTGTTTATGAAGCAGGATCCATTACCAAAACATTTACAGGACTTTTACTGGCCCAGGCCATCTCTGAGAAAAAAATAAAACCCGAAGACGATATTCGTGAGTATTTACCCGGTCGTTACCCCAACCTGGCTTACGGAAACACGCCCATCACGGTAGTGCATCTGGTGAATCACAGTTCAGGACTTCCCCGGGTGCCTTCCAATATTTTCGCTCAGGAAAATTTTGATACGCTGAATCCTTACAAAAATTATACTGAAAAAATGCTGTACCAGGATTTGCGTTCACAGGTCATCCAGCAGCCACCCGGCAGTTCCAGCAACTATTCCAATTACGGTATGGCGGTGCTGGGAAAAATACTGGAAAGGGTGTATAACAAAAGTTATTCCGAATTGGTGAAAGAAAAAATTCTTGATCCACTCAAGATGAAACATTCGGGTGTTGACCTTAGCGATGAACTTATGAATGCGTTTTTACCGGGGTACTCAGCAAACGGAGTGGAAACCAAACACTGGGACCTTGGTGTGTTTAAACCGGCAGGAGCGCTTCATACAGGAGCAGATGACATGCTGAATTTTCTGGAATACCAATTGCTTGCACCCGACACCTCCTGCCGGCTTTCGCAGCAACTCACGTTTGATAAGAAGGAGAAAGTGGCCATGGCCTGGCAAATCCGCAGCGGAAAAAGCATGGCTGAAGTGTATTGGCATAACGGAGCCACGTATGGCTTCAGTAGTTTTTGTGGTTTTATTCCGGGTTCAAATTCGGCTTTGGTCATTTTATCAAACGCGGCTTCAAGTACCGATCATTTAGCGATTCAAGTGTTGCGGTATTTGAGCAACGTTCAATAAATCAAGGATTTAATCAGGTTGGCTTAAACCAACAAATTACTGTTCATAAACTCATAAACAGGCATTTACTTTTTTACTAATTAGTCCTACCTTCATTCTCATAAACTTTAAACCCTATAACTATGAAAAAATCATTGACTCTATTAGCGCTTGTGCTTGGAATGTCAGGTGCATTTGCGCAGGATTTAACCTCTAAAAAGGGAGAGCCCTTTCTTCCTGAAGCAGGAGATTGGGGGCTTGGCATCGATGCAAATCCGTTTTTAGAATACGCAGGTAACTTTTTTGGTAAAACAACTACCAATCCTGCGCCTACCTTTAATTTTCTTACTCCATTTCAGATTACCGGAAGGTATTTTAAAGATGCTACAACAGCCTACCGTGGCTCTTTGAGAATTGGCTTTGGAACTATCACTGAAAGAAACATGGTGACCGACCGTTTGGCTGCATACACGAACACTACCAACACCTTCCCAACTAACCCTGCGGAAGTAGAGAATGTTTGGAAAAGTTCTGGTACCAATATTGGCATTTCCGGTGGATTGGAAATGCGCAGAGGAAAAACCCGTCTGCAAGGTTACTACGGTGGTGAACTGGGCATTTCGTTCAGTACTACATCCGACAAGTTTGAGTATGGTAACGCTTTAAACACATCAACAACAACATTGGTTGACGTTGATCCAACCGATGATGCCTTTTCCGGTTCAGGTAACATCATTCCGAATCTTTCTGTTGGTAATGCTCCTGCTGCGGATGCACGTGTAATCACCAGAAAAAACGGCTCTACCTTTGGAATAGGTCTTCGTGGATTTGTTGGTGTTGAATATTTCCTTTTCCCAAAAATCAGTTTAGGTGGTGAGTTTGGATGGGGCTTTATGTTGATTAGCACTGGTAAAACCAAAACAACTGTTGAATCCATGACCACCAATGCCAGTGGTAATCTGGTTACAGGAGAAACAGAATTAGAAGGTGCAAAATCAGGCGAATGGTCTTTGGATACAGACAATAACAATTCCGTTTGGGGACCTGCAGGTACCCTGCGTTTGAATTTTTATTTCTAATCCAATCCTTTTCAAAAAAAAGCCTTTCCTTGTGAAGGGCTTTTTTTATGCCCTTATCTGAAGCACATCATCATGAATCTAACGGCAGAACATTACATACAGCACTTAAATTTGCAAGCTCATCCTGAAGGCGGTTATTACAAGGAAGTCTACCGCTCGGCACTGAGCCTTTCGTCACAGGCCTTGCCTGCTGAGTTTGGTGGAGTAAGGCAAGTTTGTACCTCCATTTATTTTTTGATTGAAAAACAGAATTTTTCAGCCTTCCATCGCATCAAATCCGATGAAACCTGGCACTTCTACGATGGGCAGGCTCTGGAAGTGATTGAATTGGGAGAGGATGGTAGTCTCAGGAAAACCGCCATTGGCCGCGATTTACCGGCAGGAGAACAACTTCAATACACGGTGAATGCCAACACCTGGTTTGCTTCAAGAGTGAAAGCAGGTGGAGACTACAGTTTGGTAGGCTGCACGGTTTCTCCCGGCTTTGACTTTAAAGATTTTGAAATGGCAATGCGAATTGGTCTTCTGGAGAGATACCCTCAACACAAAAACGAGATTATCGCGTTAACCAGAGTATAGATTCTACTACTTATTTGGTTTTAGAAACCCGCTCAATTTGCTTTAAAACAATTTCAAGGGCCTTGTTCAGGTCTTTTTCACTGATATTGAGGGGAGGGGCAATGCGCATGGCACAGGGACAAAATAAAAACCAGTCGCTGATGACCCCGTTTTCAATACAGGCTTTTATTACCGCCTTATTGATAGCCTCTGATGCGAACTCAAGCGCTCCAAGTGCTCCAACCATTCTAAGGTCTTTGATAAAAGGATGTTTTAATTTTTCCCGTACAGTATTTTCTATCCACAGGGCTTTTTCCGGGAGTTGTTCCTGCAAAATAACGTCAAGACTGGCTTTGGCTGCAGCTACACATACCGCGTTTCCTCCAAAGGTATTGATATGGCCCAATACCGGATATATGGTGAACTGCCGCGTGAGTTCAGTAGAAGCCACCATGGCACCAATGGGCAAACCCCCACCCATGCCTTTGGCAATAAGCAATACATCTGGAATTACATCAAACAATTGAAACGCAAACAAACGTCCGCTTCTGCCAAAACCCGATTGAATTTCATCAAACACCAGTAAGGTATTGGTTTCAGTGCAGCGCTCACGCAGTTTTTGCAAAAAGAAGCTGTCCCCTTTTTTCACACCGGCTTCTCCTTGTATAGGTTCTATAACAACCGCTGCGGTTTGCTCTGAAATAAGTTCCAGATCTTGCATAATATTAAACCGCAATAACCTGCCACCGGGTATCAAGGGCCTGAAACTGTTTTTGAAATACTCGTCGCCCATTAAACTCAGAGCGCCTTGCGTGCTGCCATGATAAGCGTTTTGAAAACTAATAATTTCACTTCTTCCCGTTACCCGTTTGGCCAGCTTCACAGCTGCTTCAACTGCCTCGCTGCCGCCAGTGGTGAAATACACCGAGTTGAGCTGTTCAGGCAATTGTGAGCAGAGCAGCGTGGCATACTCCACTTGTGGTTTTTGATTGTATTCTCCATACACCATCAGGTGCATAAATCTTTCGCTTTGCTCCTGAATGGCTTTCACCACTTTTGGGTGGCAATGCCCTATGGAACTCACTGAAATGCCACTGATAAAATCGATGTAGGTTTTTCCGTTCACATCGGTAAGGCTTGAACCTTCGGCTTTCACAATGTTGATGTCAACACCCAGCATGGGTTCATCTGAGGTTTGAGCCACATGGCGCAGAAAAAGTTCACGCTGATTCATGAGGAATTACCTAAGTTTTTTTGAGCATTTCAATAAACAACTCTCTTCCGGCTCTTGGTTGTACCGAGTTGGTGCAGGGTTCAAAACGCAGGGGGGCAAAGCGGGTATCGAAAAGTGGTTTGTATTCAGCAGCCGAACCGCCAAAGGGAGGCACATCACTGTTCAACACATCATCGAATAAAAGACCAACAAGCCGGCCCCCGTCCTTTAGCAATTCGTGCATTTTTTCGACGTACTTTTTTCTAAGAGCGGGGTTGATGGCGCAAAAAAAAGTTTGCTCAATAATCAAATCAAATCCCTTTTCCTGTAATTCAAAAAAATCACCTTCCAGCAAATGCGATTCCGGAAAATCGGGACAACGTTGTTTTAAATTGTTCAAGGCGCTTCTTGCGAAATCACAGGAGTACACCTGCTTAAACCCTTTGTTGAAGAGGTATTCCGCTTCATAGGCATTTCCGGCACCGGGTATCAATATCTTAAGGTTTTTGTTCTGAAGTGTGTCAAAATACGCTTTTAGGGGAGGGGAGATCTCTCCAAGATCCCAGCCAAAATCGGATGTTTTATACCGCTTATCCCAATAGTTTTTATCGAGCGATACCTTAGGTTGTTGCATTCACTTCAAATTTGATGAGTTCAACGTATTGCCGGCTGCGTTTTAAAACAGTAATGGTATACCCATTGATGCTTTTTTTCTCATTCTCCGCTGGAATCCGGCCAAAAATAAAATTAATATAGCCTGAAACCGTTTCGTAATGCGAATCTTCCGGTAAAGCAATGGGCAGGGCTTCATTCGCGTCGCTGATGGCTACCTGAGCGTTCACCACAAATTCGGTTTCGCTCTTTTTTTCCACGTTGGGTTTTTCTTCGTCATGCTCGTCCTGTATTTCACCTACCAATTCCTCAATAATGTCTTCCATGGTAACCAATCCCGCGGTTGAGCCAAACTCGTTGGTAACAATGGCCATCTGGTAATGGCGTTTCTGAAAATCCCTGAGCAGTTCATTGATCTTCATGCTCTCCGGAATAAAATGTACGGGACGCATGATTTCTTTTATGGTTCTGAATTTGTTGTCAATCACTGCACGCAGCAAATCCTTACTGTGCACAATTCCGATGATGTTATTAATGTCACCCAGATAAATGGGAATCCTCGAAAAACCTTCCTCCACCACACGTTTGATGAGTTCGTTTCTTCCTAACTCTACATCAATGGCCAAAATTCTGTTTTCAGGCACCATCACTTGTTTTACAATGCGGTCGTCGAAATCAAAAACGTTTTGTATGAGTTCGTTTTCACTGGGCTTAATAGCGCCGCCCTCTTCACTTTCGGTTAATATCAGGCGCAGCTCTTCTTCGGAGTGAATGTCCTCTTCCCCGGCTTGCTGAAGGCCCATCATTCTTAAAGCGAGATTGGAGGATTTGTTCAGAAAAATAATAAAGGGAGAACATATGAAATAAAAGATACGCATGGGCCAGGCAATAATAAGGGTGGCTTGCAGACTGTATTTAATGCCTATCATTTTAGGGATTTGTTCCCCGATAGTGACATGGAAAAAAGTAAGAAGAGTAAGAGCAATGGGCAGTGCAATGCTGTGGGTTTTTAAAGGATCCACTTCAATACCCATTTTAACAAAGGAGGCACTTACCAGGTGAGAAATAACGTCTTCACCCACGGCACCCAAAGCCAGAGAGGCCAGGGTAATGCCCAGTTGGGTCGCCGAAAGATAAGCATCTAGCTTTTCGAGCAGGGTTTTAGCCAGCTTTGCCCTGCTGCTGCCTTTTTGAGCCTTCAGATCGAGTTGAGAGGCTCTGACTTTAACCAGAGCGAATTCAGCTGCTACAAAAAAGCCGTTAATAAGGATGAGTAAGAAGGTGATAAAAAGTTCGGTGAGCATAGGTTATTCTCTATCAAATATAACAATAAGTGTCAGAAATGAAAATGGGAATCGATGGACGTATTGTTTAACTTGTGAAGGTGAGGGAAATAAAAAAAGCCGGAAAAACCGGCTCTTTTAGTTTATGTAAGGCTGAATTAAGCTTCAGCGTTGTTTTGCAATTTTTCGCGGATACGGGCCGATTTGCCGGTACGCTCACGAAGGTAGAACAATTTAGCACGACGCACGATACCAACTTTGTTCACTTCAATTTTTTCGATGAAAGGCGATGCAACAGGGAAAATACGCTCAACACCAACACCATTGCTCATTTTACGAACGGTAAATGAAGCGGTTGCTTTTTCGTTTTTGCGTTGAATCACCACGCCGGTGTATTGCTGAACGCGTTCTTTATCACCCTCTTTAATTTTGTAAGATACAGTTACGGTATCTCCTGCTTTGAATTTCGGGTGTTTTGCTTCTGCGGTAAGCGTTTGTTTTGCGTAATCTAATAGTGTGCTCATTCTGTTTTTGTTTTAATAATCATTTCCAGCGTACTTTACCTTGTGTAAACAGCGGCTTTGAAACGGGAGGCAAATATACAAATAATTTGAAATTCAGGCAAAAATTCAGGGTTTTTTGCTAATTTTGGCGCCGTAAAACCACAAAACCTCAGGTTTTACACTAAGCCCGGGTGTTGGAACTGGTAGACAAGCACGTTTGAGGGGCGTGTGCCGTAAGGCGTAGGGGTTCAAGTCCCCTTCCGGGTACATTCGAGTGCAAAAGGACCAAAGCGAAGCTTTGGTCCTTTTTTGTTTCAGGGGACTGCCCAAGCTTGCTTGAGGCAGGACCATGAAACAAAAAAGCAAAACCCGCCAGGGTTTTGACTTTTGCAATCGCAGGAGGATCGAAGCGGGACTCGCCCTGACCGGAGCGACTTTAGGAGCTCCGCGTCAGGGCAATTCCCCTTCTTGTTGAGATAAGAACTGTGAATTATTGAAGTTTAAGCAGGAGGATCGAAGCGGGACTCGCCGCGCGCAGCGAGGTTAAGAATTATTTATCTACAATAAACTCTTCAGCCATGCATAAGCCTCCTCATAATCCGAAAAAATACGCTGAGGATACTGGTGTTTGCCGAAACTGGCCAAAAAGCCCATAAGCGCCGCATTTACAGCACCCGAAACCACTATGGCCCTTGCCTTGGTTTGCGTTGAGGCATGTTCGAGCCTGGCCCTTTCTCTCGCTTTTTTATTCATGCTCCACTTCGCCCGGGCATCCAATAACTTCAGGGCCGGTTGGCCTTCCGCCATAAAACGTAAACTGAGGTTAATGTTAATCACGTCAATTTCATCCAGCTTTTGATGGTCCTTAATGGTAATGATGAGAATCCCGTTTTCATCTTTAAAAACGGTAGCAAACCCTAAGTCTGTTGGATTTTGATTGACCACGTTAAACAAATATAGGTAGAGAAAGCAGAAAATGTTTGTATGATAGGCGAAAGATTGGCTTTTATTAAGAACTCTCACGGAATAGGTGTGGAAAGGGCACAGAAAATGCTTAGGATTTTTTTACTGAGGCGTACGCTACAACATTTCTTAAAATTCTGTAACATTGAATGATGATCAACAAAGCCACTCATATTTATTTTTTACTGGTATTGTCTCTTCTTTTGGGATCAGCAAATACCAAGGCCCAAAACATCGAAGTCACCTTTTCAGGCATCCGCTCCAGTGCCGGTCAAATCCGCTTAGAGGTGTTTGTTGATGAGGAGGGGTTTGAGAAAGAAAAAGGCATCATGATAAAGTATTTTAAAAAAATCAAACTCGTAAAAGGAGAAATGAATGTGAAGCTTGACTTGCCTCCCGGCACTTATGGCCTTGCTCTGCTGGATGATGAGAACAACGACGATAAAATGAATTATTCGTTTATAGGTTTGCCGAAAGAAGGGTTTGGGTTTTCTAACTATTACCTTAGTGGTTTGTTCAAACCAAAATTTGAGGTGTTTAAGTTTACGGTGGTCAAAGGACAAAATCAAAAAATTCTGATGAAAATTCGTTACATGTAAAGCCTGAATTCAGTGCTTTACTGAAATCACATCTTTATGTGAAGAAAACCTAATCTGATTTTTTCAGCTTTACCAAATAATTTGCCAAACCATGAAAAAACAAAAACTAAGTACAGTAAAACAAATTGCAGTGTGTGGACTGCTGATGATGAGCGCTCAAAGCTGCACAACAGAAGTAAACAACTCCCACCAAAAGGAGCAAGCCAAGGTAGAGCAACCGTCAATTGAAAATCAAGCCGACTTGGTCAAAAGAGGGGAGTACTTGGTAACCCTATCCGGTTGTAACGATTGCCATTCACCTAAAAAAATGAATGAAAACGGGATGCCGGTTCCCGATCCTGAACTTTTATTATCCGGGCACCTTCAAGGCATGGAACTTGCACCGTACGATAAAAGCACCGTTAAAAACTGGGTTCTCATGAACATGAACATGACGGCCGCAATCGGACCCTGGGGAATTTCTTATGCGGCTAACATTACTTCTGATTCCACCGGAATCGGGTTATGGACGGAGCAACAATTTATTAAAGCCATGCAGGAAGGAAAATACAAAGGGATAGAAGGTTCTAGGCCACTGTTGCCTCCGATGCCCTGGCCGAATTATGCCGCCATGAGCGATGAAGACCTGAGGGCTGTGTTTGCATTTTTACAAACAACCAAACCGATTAAAAATAATGTACCCGCTTATCAGCCTCCTTTAAAAAACTAAACGTTTGAAATTGCAAAGCATGAAAAAAACCTGAACAGCAAAGGCTCAGGTTTTTTTATCTAAAGATGGTATTGAAATCAAAAAATTAGTCAACAAGAATTTTCGAGTAAACAACCTGGCCTTCTGCACTCAGTTTACACAGATACACCCCTTCACTCAATTGAGAGGCGTCCAACTCCACTTTATATTTTCCTGCTCTCAACTCGGTTTGCAGAACATCCATTATTTTTTTTCCATCCATTGAAAAAAGTTCAAGACTTACCTTTGATGGTTTCGAAAGTGAAAAGGGGATAAGGCCGGTTTCTTCAACAGGATTCGGATACACCTGACCGATGGATAAGGAGGGTTCGTTTGTGTTTTCATCCAGTCCCACACTTGTGGCCACATTAATATCATCCAGTATCACGTATGTTCCAATGGTTACTGAGGCATTGTTACTGCCAATTACAAAATTCAACATTGCGTCGGTTGAATTCGATCCTGTGTAAAGAATAGGAACGGAGGTATAGGTATAAACGCTTGAATTTGCAGTACTGATGCTGACCGACCCAACACCTGTTGGACTACCATTGTTTTCAAGAGCGAATACAGCCTGTAACACATCTCCAGAATTTAAACTGCCTTTGAAATAAAAGGAAAAGGAAGGGTAATCCTGATTTACGCTGACCTGGTTTGTTAGAAACAAAGTTGGAGCAAGCGCAAGACTGAACATACTCACCGCCTCCAAACGAGCCGCTGAATTGCCCGAATGAGAGCTGTTGCTTTGGCTTACAGGGGTTGCTACACTTGGAATGTTATTGCAGGTCCAAGCGGTTGGACTTCCTCCGCTCCAGGTTTCAAAACCCGGATTAGGTATTGGATTTTGAGCGAAGATGCAAAAACTTGATACGAAGAACAGGCTGAGAAGTTTTGTTTTCATGGCTGTTTGGTTTTGAGTGAATAGATTCGATGAAGGTCATGCTGTTTCAATAAAAAAGCAATGATTAAAGTCAGCTTTACCGTATAATGTTCAAACGGCCTTGCGCCTGCAGGTTTGAGCCTTTTAATGCGTCATACCAACAATATATGTTAATTAAACTTGCCGCTTCGCTTTATTTGCTTAGCTTTGCGCAACATCTTGAGAATATCGTAATTCATCCGATCCGTAGTTTTCCCACATTACCTTCGATTTTTTAGCTTCATTTTTAGGTTGTTGGCAGCAAAAAATTTGCTTGTCATAGTAACTTAATATAACACTACATGTCATTTAATGATTTAAGACTGATAAAGCCTTTGATTTTGGCTTTAGAAAAAAAGGGGTATTCACAACCCACACCTATTCAACAACAATCCATTCCTCACATTCTGGAAGGCAAAGACCTCTTTGGTTGCGCGCAAACCGGAACAGGAAAAACCGCGGCATTTGCGCTTCCCGTATTACAACTGCTGTCGCAAAAGAAGCTGAACAATCCTTCTAACAGAAGCATTAAAGCGCTTATTCTTGCACCCACCCGTGAATTGGCTCTACAAATCAGCCAAAGCATCAGTGATTATGGCAGAAACCTCGGCATTTCACACACCACCATTTTTGGCGGGGTTGGTCAAAAAGCCCAAACCATGGCACTTCAAAGAGGAGTCGACATTCTGGTAGCCACTCCGGGTCGTTTGCTTGACCTCATGAACCAGGGATTTGTAAAACTGAACAACGTTGAACATTTTATTCTCGACGAAGCGGATCGTATGCTCGATATGGGGTTTATCAACGACCTGAGAAAAGTGATTGCCAAATTACCTGCAAAAAAACAAACCTTGTTTTTTTCCGCAACTGTGGCACCTGATATCATGAAACTGGCCAACACCTTATTGGTAAATCCGGTAAGTGTTTCGGTGACACCCGTATCATCAACCGCGGAACTCATTCACCAATCGGTTTACTTCGTGAAAAAAGAAAATAAACGTTCTTTGCTGAACCATTTGCTGTTGGACAATACCATTCACAACGCCCTGGTGTTTACCAGAACCAAACATGGTGCCGATAAAGTGGTGAAAGAACTCATCAAAACCGGCATCAAGGCCGAAGCCATTCATGGCAACAAATCTCAATCGGCACGCGAAAGAGCCCTGAAAGGCTTTAAGAATAGCCAGATCAGAGTATTGGTTGCTACCGACATCGCTTCACGCGGTATTGATATTGATAAATTGTCTCACGTCATTAATTTCGAAATTCCTGAGCAGGCTGAAACCTACGTTCATAGAATTGGAAGAACAGGCCGTGCCGGAGCCTCCGGAAAAGCCCTTTCTTTCTGCGCCAGAGAAGAAATGAATTATTTGAAAGACATTCAAAAACTAACAAAGAAAAACATTGAAGTGGTGAACGCTCACCCCTTTTCATAAACCATTGATAGCCCTATTGGCTATCGATAATTAAATCAAAAACAGCCCGAAAGGGCAAAAAAACAACAAAATGAAAACAGGTACAGTAAAATTTTTTAACGAAACAAAAGGTTTCGGATTTATTCAAGAAGAAAACGGACAAGAAGTGTTTGTTCACGTTTCTGGTCTTAACGACGAGATTCGCGAAAACGATAAAGTTCAGTTTGAAACTGAACAAGGCAGAAGAGGCATCAACGCGATCAACGTGTCGGTACTTTAATCTTTAAGAAAAAAAACGAAAGGGCAGACCATTTGGTTTGCCCTTTTTTTATTCTACGAGTAAAAATTGAAAAATTTATTGTACAATCAACTTCGTGTATAAGGATTTTCCATCAGCACTTAGTTTGATTAAATAAAGGCCTTCCGGTAAATCTTCAACTGCACACTCGGCTTTGTAACGACCGGGTTCCAATTCTTCATTAAGGACTTCTTTTAATTTTTTTCCATCAAGGCTCATTAATTCCATCACAACTTTTGTTTTTGATGATAAGGTAAATGGCAACAAGGTTAATCCGGAGCTAGGATTTGGCTGAGGGTTTCCAAGCAGGGCATCTGTAATCTTTACCTCTTCTCTTACTCCTGTGACAAGGTTTCCGCTTATGGAGAGGTCATCTATCAAGGCATTTGAACCAACGGTTGGGAATATTAAAGCGCCTGAAATACCAATTTGAAGTTCTAATTCATTTGCAACACCACTAACTGGCTGAAAGTAGGAAAGTGTATAACTCCGCTGAGTATATACGTTTGTATTAGAGGTTACACTGAAATTATTGACAGATACTGGTGTGCCATTTTTCTTCAGAATTACACTGGCAATCAGAGCATCGCCTCCAATAAGATTGGTTTTAGAATAGAAGGAGAATACCTGGTAATTTTGAGAAATGGAAATACTGTTAGTATTCATAATAGGTGGATAAGCAGAACCGTCGTCATCTAAAACTTCCAGTCTTGCAGCTGAAGCGCCCCCGTGCACATCTCCGCTTTGTGTGATGGGGGTGAGTGTAAAAATATTAGGAGTGTCCCAGCCATCGGGATCCCCGCTGCTCCAATTTTCAAAGCCCGGGTTGGGAATGGGATTCTGAGCGAATAACATTGTACCTGAAAGGATAAAGAAGGAGAGTAATAATTTTTTCATGCTGTGTTTATTTAAGATGAATTCAAATTTAATGAATTTCTTAAATTAACACATGTCACGTTATATTGGAAAATTAATCTAACAACCACAAAGTGGCATGAAGCATGGATAAACACTATTCTCCAGACTGATTGTAGATTTTTAATACCTTCACACAAGCATGAATAAGGCGGAAGAAAAAATAAAAGCAATGAAATGGGTGCTGTTTATGGGCACTCTCCTGATGGGCTTTAAGTTCTTTACGTATTACCTCACCAACTCTCAGGGAATCCTTACGGATGCTCTCGAATCCATTATTAACGTACTCAGCGGGGTGTTGGCGCTTTATGGTTTGTATTACGCGGCTAAACCCAGGGACAAGGACCATCCTTACGGTCACGGTAAAATTGAATTCATGACCAGCGGAGTAGAAGGGGGCATGATTTTTATTACCGGAACTGTTATGTTGTTTGAAGGCATTTCCGGTTTTTTTGCTCCACATGCACTGGCTAACATCGATAAAGGTGTATTCCTAACCATGTTCTCGGGTCTGGCCAATTTTTTCATGGGTAAATTTTTGATCAAAAAAGGGAAACACCTGCATTCTACGACGCTCGAAGCCGACGGCAAACACTTGTTAACCGATACCTGGAGCAGCCTGGGCCTGGTGCTGGGCTTAGCCCTGATTTATTTTACCGGTTGGAATTGGATCGACCTCGTAATTACCATTATTTTAGGTTTAATGATCGCTTACACCGGTTTTCAGCTCATTCGCGATTCGGTGTTTAACCTGATGGACAAGGCCGACCTGGTGAAATTAAAACAACTCGTTGAACTCCTTGAACTGCACCGAAAAGAAAACTGGATTGACATTCACAACATGCGGGTGGTGAAATACGGTTCGGTAGTGCATGTTGACTGCCACATGACATTGCCCTGGTATTATAGTCTGGAGGAGGCCCATACGGAGGTAGACGCGCTGAGTAAGTTGGCTTTAAGCAACCTGAGCTTTGAGATTGAGTTTTTTATTCACGCCGACCCCTGTTTACCAACTTCCTGCAGCATTTGTGCCCTCAGCGAGTGCAATGTGAGGAAACAGGCTTATGTAAAAAAGCTCGAATGGACTCTTGAAAACGTTTTACCCGATATAAAACATTCGGTGGAGGGGTCCTGACGCACCTGTTTCATTCATGATTTCTTTTATCTTTAAGCCTTCATATGATCGAAAAGAAATTCGTTGACATTGAACACATCCTTAAACACAAGGCCAAAAAGCTGTACCGTTGGCTTCCGCGATTTGCAATCAACTGGTTGAAACGAAAGCTGCATGAGCAGGAGATTAACCGGGCCATGGTGTTGTTAAAGGACGAGAAAGGACTCGAATTTAACAGCAAAGCCCTGGATTACCTTGGTGTTAAAGTGGTGTCCCTAAACGAGGAGCTTATTCCCAAAAAAGGGAACATTACTATCGCCGCGAACCATCCTCTGGGCGGATTGGATGGTATGGCGCTTATTAAAGCAGTAGGAGATGTACGTCCTGACGTGCACTTTTTTGTGAATGACATTCTGAAATCAATAAGCAATTACGGGGACGTGTTTGTGGCAGTGAACAAGCTGGGTGCAGCTTCTGCTGGTTCTTTGCGTACGATGGAAGAAATCTTTCGATTGGGTGGAGCCGTGCTTATTTTCCCTGCAGGATTGGTTTCACGCAAAATCGACGGAAAGGTGAGGGATTTGAGTTGGAAAAAAAGTTTTGTCACCCAGGCCATTGATCACAAACGTTTGGTACAGCCTGTGTTTATAGAAGGTGCCAACTCAAAGTTCTTTTACAATTTTGCGCGGTTCAGAAAAAAGATAGGCATTAAAGCCAATATCGAAATGTTGTTTTTGCCCGATGAAATGTTCAGGGCAAATAAAAAAGACATCCGCATTCATTTCAGTAAACCCTTTAGTTATGAGGTGTTCGACGATAGCCGAAGCCATAAACAATGGGCCGATAAAATTTACGAATACATCTATTCAAAGGAATTCCACAAGGGAAAAAGCTTTGAAGAGTACATCAAAAGCTAAGCTTTTTTGCTACAAAAATAAATCATCTCTCCCGCCGGTAAACGGTAACGGTCGACCTCTTCTGGGCTTAAGGTATTCACAAAATCATCCACCTTCACGCTAAAGCCTGCTGCTTCCAGCTGATCTTTATAGTCCAATCCAAACAAACGTAAGTGGTCTTTCTGCCAATAGTGTTTTTCACGGTCTTCTTCACTGGTAATGTTGCTGTCTTCAAATGTAGTGGCCCGCGTGGTATCCAGCGGAACCTGAAATATTCCCCAGCCCCCGGGTTTGGTCATACGGTACAATTCCCGCATGCATTGTTTGGCATCCTGCACATGTTCCAAAACGTGATTGCAAAAAATAACATCAAAACTATTGTCCGCAAAAGGTGCGTGATGTAAATCAAAATGAACGTCGGCAATGGGGCTGTTGTAATCACCCGTAGTGTAATCTAAATTTTTCATGCCTTTGAACAATTTGTAAAAACATTGTTCAGGCGCGATGTGCAGCATTTTATGGGGCGCTGTAAAAAAATTGGTTTTATTTTTTAAGTACAACCATAACAAACGGTGGCGTTCAAGGGAGAGGCTTCCTGGACACAAAACGTTTTTTCGTTTGGCCCTTCCTCCGTAGCCGTAAGGCAAAAATTTGCGGTAGGTTTTCCCACTGATAGGGTCTTCGTAACGCGTACCGTAATACAGATAAGGCGCAATTTTACTGAAGATCAGGCTCAGTTTAATAAGGATAGGGCGGGGTATGGTGCGAAGGAGGAAATGAAACATAGCGACAAAAATAAGATTTTAGGCTTACTGTCGTCGGAATTTGGCCATGTCTCACTCTTCAAACAAACTCCCTGGTCGTTTATAAACGCTTTTACCCAAATGTTTGTAAGCAATTTCTGTGGCTTCACGTCCTCTTGGCGTGCGCACCAGATAACCTTCCTGCACCAAAAAGGGTTCGTAAACTTCTTCAATGGTTCCCGACTCCTCTCCAACTGCGGTGCTGATGGTGTTGATACCCACGGGACCGCCCTTGAATTTATCGATGATACAATTTAAAATACGGTGGTCCATTTCATCCAGACCATTTTTATCTACATTCAGAGCCTTCAGGGAATAGGTAGCCATTTCAAGATCAATGCGCCCATTGCCTTTTATTTGTGCGAAATCCCTTACCCTTCGAAGCAAGGCGTTGGCAATGCGTGGCGTTCCCCGGCTGCGGCGGGCAATTTCATAGGCCGCTTCATCAGCGATGGCCACATCTAAAATTTCGGAACTTCTTTGAACGATGCCGGTAAGTACCTTGCTATCATAATAATTTAAACGGCTGTTAATGCCAAACCTTGCACGCAGGGGGGCGGTGAGCAATCCGCTGCGCGTGGTGGCGCCAACCAAAGTAAAGGGGTTTAATTTAATTTGAACTGTTCTGGCATTGGGGCCGCTGTCGATCATGATATCGATTTTAAAATCCTCCATAGCAGAGTAGAGGTACTCTTCCACCACGGGACTTAGCCGGTGAATTTCATCGATGAACAACACATCAAAGGGTTCCAGATTGGTGAGCAATCCGGCCAAATCGCCGGGTTTGTCGAGTACCGGGCCGCTGGTCACCCTCAGGTTCACGCCCAGGTCATTGGTAATAATATGGGCTAGTGTAGTTTTACCCAAACCCGGAGGCCCGTGTAACAACACGTGGTCCAGGGATTCCTGGCGTTTTTTGGCGGCCGCTACAAACACCCGGAGGTTATCCACCACACTTTCCTGTCCGCTGAAATCGTCGAACGCAAGAGGCCTTAACGCTCGTTCAATTTCTTTGTCAGTACTGCTCAGGTTTTCCTCGTTAGGATCAAGGTTAGAATTCATGACACTAAAGATAAAGGAAAAGCTTGCCCAACCTTGCTACAAATTATAGCTATTCCTCTGAATACATCCTCCATAACCTGTTAGCAACTTGTAACCGTACATTTTTTATAATTTATATTTTAGTCAAAATCTATGACCATGAAATCAGGAACACTAAAATACAGCATCGTCGCGCTTTTAATCATTGGAGCCATTGCACTTGTTTGGCGTGAAACTGTATCCGGTAAGGAGGAGAAAGGGCAAACCGAAGATGGTATTGTTCAGATTGATCCTGAATTTGCAGGCTACATAGGCTCGTTTACCTCAGGCTTCATTTCTTCCAACTCTGTCATTCGCATTCGATTTATTCGTGAACTATCGGGTAGCCAGGAACTGAATGTGCCGTTAAAAGAAAAGTATTTTGAATTTGACCCGGGTATTGAGGGAACAACCGTGTGGAAGGATGCACAGACTATAGAATTTACGCCAAATACCCGCTTAAATCCCGGACAGGTGTACATGGCCCGATTTCATTTGGGCCAACTCGTTGAAGTGAAAAAAGAGCTGAGCGAATTTGAGTTTAAATTTCAGGTGGTTGAACAGTCGGCTCAACTCAGTGTTAATGATCTAAAATGCTACCACCCCGGTGATTTTAATTATTACAGCCTCACGGGAAATATTGGTACGGCTGATTTTGCGGATAAAATCAGCATTGAAAAGAGCCTGAGTGCCCAACTCAACCAACAAAACCTGAACATTAAATGGGTACACGATGATAACGGAATCCTGCACCGTTTCCTCATCGATAGCATCCTTCGCCCTTCATCTAAAGAAGCCCTGCTGAGCATAGAGTGCGACGCAAAGGAACTAGGCATCAATTACACGGCGAAACAGAAGTTCAACATTCCTGTGAAGGAAGAGTTTCTATTGATGCTGGTGAGAGTAGTAACGGAGAGTGATCCCTATGTGCTTTTGAATTTTTCCAATCCTATTGATCAGGATCAATCCCTTGAAGGACTTATCACCATGGAAGGGGTAAAAGAATTGAAATACATTGTGAACAACAACCAGGTTTTGGTTTATCCCATGAATACCAAGTCCGGTTCCTACACCTTAAAAGTGAACGAAGGACTTAAGGATGCCAAAGGGCGTCCGCTTGCCAGGTCATCTGAACACAGCGTAGTGTTCAGCCAAAGTAATCCTGAAATCCGCTTTTGCGGCAATGGCAATATTCTGACCTCTGGCAATGGGATGAACCTTGCATTTGAAACCGTAAACCTTAAAGCGGTAGATCTCACAATTGTGAAAATTTACGCCAACAACGTGTTGCAGTTTCTTCAATCCAATACCATGGATGGCTCGTATCAGCTTTCTCAGGTCGGAAAACGCCTGGTTCATAAACGCATTAACCTAGGCATTACTAATCCGGCAGAATTTGGAGTGTGGAAAAAATTCTCCCTCGATCTCTCCTCACTTATTAAAGCTGAACCTGGCGCTATTTACAGAGTTTCCCTGGGAATGAAACGGGCCTATTCAACCTATCCCTGTCTTGGAAACACCGAGGACAAAAAATTTGAAATGGAGGAAGTGACACAGGAAAATGAAGGGGAAGAAAGCAACTATTTCGGTTACTACAGCGAGCAAAACTATTATTACAACGACTATGATTATGAATACGATGAAGATTATGATTGGGAAGACAGAAACAATCCCTGCAAAGAGTATTATTACAGAAGAACCGAAAGAACAGTTTCCAGAAATATTCTGGCTACCGATATCGGCCTCACTCTGAAAAAGGGCAACGATGGCAGCTTGTTCGTGGTAGCAAGTGATCTCATCTCCACTAAACCAATGCACAACCTGAAGTTAGAGGTGTATGATTATCAGAAACAATTGATTCTGTCATCCGTCACAAACGCGGATGGACAGGCTATGCTGAACCCTGAGCAGAAACCATATTTTTTATTGGCTAAAACCGATAAACAAGTAGCTTACCTGAGAATAGATGATGGCGCCTCTTTGAATTTGAGTATGTACGAAGTGGGTGGCGACGCGATTAAAAAAGGGCTCAAAGGGTTTATCTACGGAGAGCGCGGGGTCTGGCGTCCAGGCGATTCATTGTTCCTCACCTTTATTTTGGAAGACAAACAAGGCAATTTACCGCCCAATCATCCGGTGAGTTTTGAATTGTACAATCCACAGGGGCGTTTATACAAAAAACTGGTAAGCAACAAAGGTACAGGAGGGTTTTATAATTTTTCAACGCAAACGGATAAAGACGCGCCAACCGGACTTTGGACAGCTCAGGTTAAAGTAGGTTCTGCGCGTTTTAATAAAGGCATACGAATAGAAACAATTATGCCCAACCGTTTAAAAATTGATGTGAAGGTGGGTGACAATACAGGGCTTATCTATGGAACAAAAGAAAATACCATTCAACTCCATACCAATTGGCTCACGGGCACCGTTGCAAAGAATTTAAACACAAAAATTAACCTTGCGCTTAGTCCGGTTACTACTGAATTCCCCCAATTCAAATCCTTTCATTTCGATGATATGGTTCAGAATTTTGAAGCAAGGAATACCGAAATCTTCGATGGAAAAGTAGACGAATTGGGGAATGCTGATATTCCTTTAAAGATTGACCTGGAGGGCAAAGCTCCCGGGCTGCTCAGGGCAGCGTTTAACACTATGGTGTTTGAACCCGGAGGCGCTTTCAGTGTTGACTATTTTAGTGTGAATTATTCTCCTTATTCCAATTACGTGGGCCTGAAATTGCCGGAAGGAGAAAAAAATTCAGGCATACTTTACACCGGCCGTGATCACGAGATTGAAATTGCTACGGTTGATGCGAAGGGACAAGGAGTAAGCAGATCAAAGATTAAGTTTGAAATGTATAAGCTGGAATGGCGCTGGTGGTGGGATCAGTACAGGGGCGAGCTGGCCAATTACGCGAACGACAATTATCACAAAGCCGTTAAAACCGAAAACCTCACGAGTAAAAACGGTCGTGCCAGGGTAAAAGTAAATATTCCTGAAGGTGGCTGGGGCCGTTACCTTATTCGTATCACCGACGAGGAGAGTGGTCATGCTACATCAACCATTACCTATTTTGACTGGGCCAACTGGATGGAGCGGGAGGGAAGCGGAGATGGAAAGATTATTTCAAATAATCTCAGCTTCAGCACCGACAAAAAAGCTTATAAAACAGGAGAAGAAGTAAAGGTGATCATTCCCTCACCAAAAAACGGCAGGGCTCTTATCACCATTGAAAACGGCACCAGAGTGTTGGAAGCACATTGGCTGGAGACCGAAAAAGGCAGTACCACTTTTAAGTTTAAGGTCACACCTTCGATGGCGCCAAATGTTTACGTGCACATCTCCTTGTTGCAACCCCATTCCCGCAGCAACGATCTTCCAATACGCTTGTATGGGGTGGTGCCGGTGATGGTTGACGACCCCGAAACCCATTTACGACCGCTGATTAGCATCGCCAATACGCTTGAGCCTGAGAAAAAAGCCAGCCTTGTGGTATCGGAGGAAAATAATAAAGAAATGGCTTTTACTCTTGCAATGGTGGATGAAGGTTTGCTCGACATAACAAGGTTTAAAACACCCAACCCTCATGCTACCTTTTATGCAAAGGAAGCGCTTGGTGTAAAAACCTGGGATGTATACGATCAGGTGATAGGAGCCTATGGTGCAGAGTTGGAAAGAATACTGAGCATAGGCGGAGATGGGGGCGCCTTGAACAAAGATGGAGCCAAAGCCAATCGTTTTAAGCCCATGGTTAAATTTTTCGGCCCCTATTATTTGAATAAGGGCGAAAAGAAAAACATACAACTCCTTATGCCCCGTTACGTAGGTTCAGTGCGAGTGATGGTAATAGCAGGGAACAAGGGAGCCTATGGATTTACCGAAAAAACCGTTCCGGTCAAAGCTCCCTTGATGTTATTGGGAACTTTGCCACGTGTGCTGAGTATTGGAGAAGAAGTGAAACTTCCGGTTTCCATTTTTGGAGGTGATAAAAACATCGGCAAGTCAGAGGTAAAGGTAGAGATGAATGGTTTGGTTCAAACAATTGGTCCCAACACAAAAAATATTGTTGTAAAAAAGAACGAAGAACAAGTAGTGGTTTTTGATCTTAAAGTAAACAACAAAATTGGCATCGCCCGAATTAAGATCACTGCGAATGGTGGTGGACATAAAGCCAGCTATGACATGGAACTGGATGTGAGAAACCCCAATCCATTCCGCACCACGGTGACTGAATATTATGCTGAACCCGGTAAAGTTCTTAGTCAAAACTTCACGGCACCGGGCATTCCGGGCACAAACACAGGGGTACTGGAAGTGTCCAGCCTGCCCCCAATCAACTTAGAGGAACGTTTGAACTATTTAATTTCTTATCCTCATGGTTGTATAGAACAAACCACCTCAAAAGCATTTGCGCAATTGTATCTTCCGGATCTCACTTCACTTAACGCTGAGCGGAAAGTACAGGTGGAGAATAACATTAAAGCCGGTATACAGGAAATTGCCAAGTTTCAATTGAGTAACGGAGGTTTGGCCTACTGGCAGGGCTCCCAGAGTGCTAATCTCTGGGGAACCACCTATGCCGGACATTTTATGTTGCTTGCTGAAAAGAAAGGTTACCTGCTTCCTTCGTCGTTCAAAAAGAACTGGATGCAATATCAAACGGCAAGAGCGCAGGACTTTAATGTAGCTGAAGGAAAATACTATAGCAACGATCAGGTTCAAGCGTACCGTTTGTACGTACTTGCTTTGGCCAACAATCCGGTTATAGGTGCCATGAATCGCCTGAGGGAGTATCCATCACTTACCAATCAGGCCAAATGGTTGCTCGCGGCAGCTTACGCTCAAATGGGTGAATTGGCTGAAGCTGAAAAACTCATCAGTAAAGCTGAGCCTGAGGTATCACCTTACCGCGTTAATTATTACACCTATGGTTCCTCAGAAAGAGATCTTGCTATAGTACTGCAAACCTTGTGTTTAATGAACAAAAAACCCCAGGCCTTTTCACAGCTTAAAAAAGTGGCGGCTTACCTGTCCTCCTCCTCCTGGTACAGCACACAAACCACAGCGTTTGGTTTGCTTGCCGTTGCCGATTTTGTCAGGAAATTCGGCATTAGTTCAGGCATGCAGGCCAGGTGTTACGTAAATGGAAAAGAATCTGATATCAAGGGCTCTTCTCCGTTTGTACAAATTCCCATCGCTTTTAAAGGAGGAAACAGCGCCGAGTTTAAGGTTGAGAACAAAGGCAGCGGCGTTTTATTTGTCAGGGTTATCTCAAGAGGTAAACCTCCAATTGGTGAGGAACAGGAAGGCAATGAACACATTTCAACTTCAATTGGTTTTAAAGACCTTGAGGGCAAGATCATACAACCGAATGAAATTCCTCAGGGTAGTAATTTCCTGATGACCGTAACCGTTAGAAACCTGGGAGCAGTGGGTGAAATCAAAAACCTGGCCATCAGCAATTACATTCCTTCAGGTTGGGAGATTCACAATTCACGATTGGTGGACAACGAATCGGCAATGAAAAATTCGGAATTCAGCTATCAGGACATCAGAGATGACAGGGTGTTGACGTATTTGGACCTTAACAGCACCGAGTCAAAACACTTCACCCTGATGTTGAATGCAACTTACGAAGGACTTTATTATTTGCCCGGTTTGAATGTAGAAGCTATGTACGACAACAGTGTGTATGCGAGAACCAAAGGCCAGTGGATTAGAGTGGTGAAAACGGGAACCGGGGCGCAGGGCAATTAGGCAAAGCATGCTGGCAGCGCAAAAATGTTTATTATTTTTTACCAGGCACAAGTACAAAACACTGCTCTTGCTGATACTGGCCGGGCTTTACTTTTTTTGGCTGCCTGAATCGCTTTTTAATAAGCCTTACAGCACGGTTCTTCTGGATGAGGAGAATGAACTGCTGGCGGCACAACTTGCTTCGGACGGGCAGTGGCGTTTTCCCCAAAGCGATAGTGTGCCTTATAAATTCAAAACCTGCATCCTGAACTTTGAAGACGAATACTTTTATTACCATCCCGGCATCAACCCTGTTTCCATTTTTCGTTCGCTAAAAACAAACATCCGCTCGGGTGAAATCAAAAGTGGTGGCAGCACCATCACCATGCAGGTAGCGCGTATGATGCGCAACAACCGTTCGAGAACGTATGGACAAAAACTGATTGAATGTCTGCTTGCGCTCAGGATTGAATTATCTTATAAAAAATCCAGCATCCTTAACGCGTATTGCAGTAACGCCCCATTCGGAAGTAATGTGGTTGGTTTGTCGGCCGCGGCCTGGCGGTATTTCGGAAGAAGCGCCGATAAACTCTCCTGGGCTGAGTCGGCTGTATTGGCGGTGCTGCCCAATGCACCGGGACTTATTTATCCCGGACGTAATCCGGCCGGCTTAAAACTGAAACGGGATCGTTTGCTGAAAAAACTATTTCAAAACCGGTGCATCGATTCGGCAAGCTATCGCCTTGCTGTTTTGGAGCCCCTTCCCCAAAAACCGTATCCAATACCACGCCTGGCTTCTCATTTGCTGGCGCGTTGTGTAATTGAAAAAGGAGGGTCAAAAATTTACAGGTCTACGGTTCGCAAAAATTTGCAATCGCAGGTGGATGAGGCACTGAATAAACATATGCTGTCACTTCAGGTTAATCAAATCAACAACGCCTGCGCCCTCGTAGCTGAAGTGGAAAGCGGACGAGTGCTGGCCTATGTTGGCAATGCATTTTCTGAATCCAACGCGCACGAGAATTATGTGGACATTGTTTTTTCTCCACGCAGCACAGGCAGTATTTTAAAACCGTTTTTGTACGCTTTGATGTTGAATGAAAATAAAATTCTGCCGCAAAGTTTATTGGAAGATGTGCCTACGCGCCTGGGGGCCTATGCGCCAAAAAACTTTAACCTTTCCTATGACGGGCTTGTGCCTGCGAATGAAGCTTTGGCCCGCTCCTTAAACGTACCGGCTGTAAAAATGCTGCAGGAGTATGGCAATGCCAAATTTCACCAGCGCTTAAAACAACTGGGATTTACCACCTTTTCCAAATCCAGTGAACACTATGGCTTGTCTTTGATTTTGGGAGGAGGGGAAGCCTGTTTGTTTGAAATTGCTTCAGCCTATTCCTCCATGGCCCGTGCCTTGCTGAGGTATTCAAATACACACAATACCTACGCGATGGAAAGTTACCATCCCTTGCGTTTCCTCTCAGAGCCCTCAGAAACGACACAACGCCGCGCGCAAAAAAACGATTTGTTAAAAGCCTCTTCCATTTATTTTACCTTCAATGCCATGACTGAATTGCTGCGCCCTCAGGATTACGTAGGTTGGATGCAATTTTTATCCAAACACAACATAGCCTGGAAAACCGGAACCAGTTTTGGCTTCAGAGACGCCTGGGCAGTGGGTTTGAATGGTAAATACCTCGTAGCAGTGTGGGTGGGCAATGCCGACGGTGAGGGCCGGCCTGACCTTACCGGAACGGCTGCAGCGGCCCCGCTGATGTTCTCGATTTTTAATGTGCTCAGCGAAAAAAAGTGGTTTGTTAAACCTAAGGGGGATATGGAACAGATCATGGTATGCAAACAAAGTGGCTTCAAAGCCTCTGAAATTTGTGATGAAACCGAACTACTGGATATGCCTTCGGGAGCTTCGCGAAGCAAATCCTGCCCTTTTCATAAAATGGTGCACCTCGATGCGAGCGGGCGTTACAGGGTGAACAGCAGTTGTTACCCGGTGGAAAGCATGCAGCACAGGGCCTGGTTTATTCCGAACGCCGTGCAGGACTATTTTTTCAGACACCGCAATTTGTCCTACAAACCTTTACCGGACTACCTGCCGGGCTGTGTTAACGAACTACAGCACCACCAAATGGAATTGCTTTATCCCCGCGAAGGATTTGAAATTTATGTTCCGGTTGACGAAACCGGCAACAAGGGCCAATGTGTATTCAAAGCCTTGCATAAAAGGGCAAAGGCCAGTCTTTTCTGGTATCTGGATGGAGAATTTGTTGGGTCAACCCAAAACTACCACCAATTGGCCTTAAACCCGCCTTCGGGAGAACACTTCCTCGAGATTACAGATGATTTAGGTGAAACCCTGGTTTGTAAATTCAAAGTGTTAAAAAAGTGAGAAAATTAAGCCTGTGTAAACATTCAAACTCATTTCAACACTCCCGGACTAAGGAATAATAAATTACTTGTTAAATTTATTAAACCGCTAATAATCAATTGTTTAAATTATTCAGTCCTTGAAATTTATCTTTATTATTCCCCTATATTTGTACCCCGTTTTCATTAAGGCAAAAACGGCAAAATTCAAACGTTTAACCCCTCAAACTCCGCCTTAAGGGTTTGATACAAGTAAAAAGTAAATGGCAGAAAAAGCCCAAGTAACTGGAAATCCGGATTTCGACTGGAACTCAATCGGAAAAAAACAAGACAATTATTCAGCAGAAGAAAAAGCGAAACTGGATGAGTTGTATGGACAGAAACTAAGCACCATCACTGATCTTCAGATCGTAGAAGGTGTTGTTGTTGCAAAAAACAACCGTGAAGTGGTTGTGAACATTGGTTACAAATCAGACGGAGTAGTAGCTCTTTCTGAATTTCGTTACAATCCCGATTTAAAAGTCGGCGACAAAGTAGAAGTGTTTATTGATCAGGCTGAGGACACTCAGGGTCAATTGATTCTTTCGCACAAAAAAGCCCGTGCAGGCAAGAGCTGGGATCGCGTGAACGACGCACTTACCAACGACGAAATCATCAAAGGTTTTGTAAAATGCCGCACCAAAGGCGGTTTAATCGTAGATATTTTTGGTATCGAAGCGTTTTTACCGGGTTCACAAATTGATGTGAAACCAATTCGCGATTACGATGTGTACGTAGGAAAAACCATGGAATTCAAAGTGGTGAAAATCAACAACGAATTCAAAAACGTGGTGGTATCTCACAAAGCCCTTATTGAGGCTGAATTGGAAAGCCAAAAACGCGACATCATCTCTAAACTTGAAAAAGGACAGGTGCTTGAAGGTACCGTTAAAAACATCACCTCATACGGTGTGTTTGTTGATTTGGGCGGTGTTGACGGACTTATCCACATCACTGATCTTTCCTGGGGTCGTATCAATCACCCTGAGGAGATTGTTAAACTCGACGAAAAAATTCAGGTGGTTATTCTTGAATTCGACGACGAGAAAAAACGCATTGCACTTGGCTTGAAACAATTGACCCCGCACCCTTGGGAGGCTTTGAACGCCGAACTTAAGGTGGGTGATAAATTAAAAGGAAAAGTAGTTGTAATCAACGATTACGGCGCTTTTGTTGAAATTGCAGCAGGTGTTGAAGGTTTGGTTCACGTAAGTGAAATGAGCTGGAGCCAGCATTTACGCAGCGCTCAGGAGTTCGTGAAAATCGGACAGGAGATCGAAGCCGTAGTGTTGACCCTTGATCGCGAAGAACGCAAAATGAGCCTGGGCATGAAACAATTAACCCCTGATCCATGGAACATGATCATGGAGAAGTACGCAAAAGGTTCACGTCATACCGGAACTGTGCGCAACTTCACCAATTTTGGCGTGTTTGTTGAGATCGAAGAAGGTGTTGACGGTTTAGTGCACATCTCTGATTTATCATGGAGCAAAAAAATCAAACATCCGGGTGAATTCTGCAAAGTAGGTGATAAAATGGACGTGGTGGTGTTGGAAGTGGATGGAGAGAACCGCCGTTTGAGCTTAGGTCACAAACAACTGGAAGAAAATCCTTGGGACGTTTTCGAAACGGTATTCACCATTGATTCCGTACATAAGGGAACCGTTACCTCTGTGAACGATAAAGGCGCTACAATCGGCTTACCATACGGTGTTGAAGGTTTCTGTCCTGCACGCCACCTGGCAAAAGCAGATGGCACTTCAGCGAAAGCGGAAGAAGTACTCGACTTCAAAGTGATTGAGTTCAGCAAGGACGCGAAGCGTATTGTAGTGTCTCATGCACGTCTTCACGAAGAAGTGAAGGAAGACGCCAGAAGAGCAGATAAAGCGGCTAAAAAAGCGGATTTTGAAGACAGCAAAAAAGCGGTGAAGAAAGTGAAAGACAATCAGGAGAAAACCACTTTGGGTGACATCTCTGCCTTGTCTGATCTGAAAGACAAAATGGACGCTAAAAACAAGTAAAACACTCCCTTGAGCGACGTGTCGCATAAGGGCCACTAAAAACCTCGCCAGGGTTTTTAGTTTTTGAGTACCAGAACCTCGCTTAGGCGGGGTTTTGGTTTTTTAGAACCTTATTTAATGGTTTGTTAATCAGTGCTCTATAAGGATTTTGACATTCAAACAATATTTCAGAACGAAAACCGTTTTAAGGAAAAGCCTGCTTATACACGCCTATGACAAAAACATTTACTCACTCAAACGATTTACAGGAACACGTGCTGCCAAAGGGGAAATACCCTTTAGGAGCTTCCGGCCTTAACCCGGAGCGTTTGTTCGCTGACGGACCTTCTGCTGATTGTATCAGAAACATCCTGAATTTCAGTAAAAACCTGGATGTGCGCCCATCAGAACACCTCGGACATCTGATGTACCTTAAATCATAAGTCATACCCAGGTGCCGTTACAGGCGTTTTTAGGACCGGATATGACATCCGGAACTACCTCTTGTTCATAAGCCGTTTATGGCTTGTTAAAATCGCCTTTTTGTCAATAATTTATTAACAATTGCCTTGTTCGTCCAGCCAAAATCCGGACCGTACAGCTTTTTTGAATTCGCCCCGCAAGGCTTGATTTTACAGAGTATTTATGATCTCTTAACGTTTCAAGGGAGGCAATGATGCCTGTTTTCGGAAGGGAACAATCGGCAAACCGCTGTGTTTGCGCTTAAAAAGCCGCGGAATTCTCAAAATAATTCTCCAAAAAAATTGTCGGATAAAAATTTCTTACTATCTTTGCCCTCCCTAAAAAGGGAAATTAGCTGAAAATCAACAATATCAAGTAATTCAAAGGACATCAAATGCCTACAATACAGCAATTAGTAAGAAAGGGAAGATTTAAATCTCCCAACAAGAGCAAATCGGCCGCTTTGGACTCCTGTCCACAACGCCGTGGCGTGTGTACCAAGGTGTACACTACAACGCCCAAAAAACCAAACTCAGCCATGCGTAAGGTGGCGAAGGTGCGTTTAACCAACAAACAAGAGGTGATCGCCTACATTCCGGGCGAAGGACACAACCTGCAGGAGCACTCCATTGTGCTGGTGCGTGGTGGTCGTGTGAAAGACCTTCCTGGTGTTCGTTACCACATCGTTCGCGGCAGCCTCGACACCGCGGGTGTTGAAGGGCGTAAACAACAACGTTCAAAATACGGTGCCAAGCGTCCTAAAGCAGGAGCCGCCGCTGCGCCAGCTAAGAAAAAATAATTCGCAGATAGAATAAATCATGAGAAAAGCCAGAGCCAAAAAACGCATTTTGTTACCCGATCCAATTTATAATGATACGTTGGTAACCCGTTTTTTAAATAACCTAATGTACGATGGTAAGAAAAATACCGCGTCCACCATTTTTCACGAAGCTATTGCCATCGTGGCAAAACGTACCAATGAAGATGGATTGGAAGTGTGGAAAAAAGCGCTTGCCAACGTTACCCCTCAGGTAGAAGTTCGCTCACGTCGCGTGGGTGGATCTACATTCCAGATTCCTTCTGAGATTCGTCCTGACCGTAAAGTATCCATGGCCATGAAATGGTTGATTGGTTACTCCCGCAAACGCAACGAAAAATCCATGTCTCAAAAATTGGCTGGAGAAATTGTTTCGGCAGCGAAAGAAGAGGGTGCAGCTTTCAAGAAAAAAGAAGATGTACACAAAATGGCTGAGGCCAATAAAGCATTCTCACACTTCAGATTCTAAATCACAAAATGAGCGACTTACGTTATACAAGAAATATTGGGATTGCTGCCCACATTGACGCCGGTAAAACAACGACTACCGAGCGTATTTTATATTATACCGGTGTAAACCACAAAATTGGTGAAGTGCACGATGGTGCGGCCACTATGGATTGGATGGCGCAGGAGCAAGAGCGTGGAATCACCATTACCTCTGCTGCAACCACTTGTTTCTGGAATTACCGCGACAACAAATACAAAATTAACATCATCGATACCCCGGGCCACGTGGATTTCACCGTTGAGGTGAACCGCTCCCTCCGTGTATTGGATGGTTTAGTGTTCCTTTTCTCTGCCGTTGACGGTGTTGAACCTCAATCAGAGACCAACTGGCGTTTGGCCGATAATTATAACGTGACCCGTATCGGTTTCGTGAATAAAATGGACCGTCAGGGTGCTGATTTTTTGAACGTGGTGAAACAAACCCGCGAAATCCTTGGTGGTAACGCGGTGCCTTTGCAGTTGCCAATTGGTGCTGAAGAAAATTTTAAAGGTGTGGTTGACCTTATCAATAACCGCGGAATGGTTTGGAACGAGGACGACAAAGGGATGACCTACAAAGTTGTGCCTATTCCGGAAGACATGAAGGAAGAAGTAGCCGAGTGGAGAGAAAAAATGCTCGAGGCCGTTTCTGAATTCGATGATAAAATCATGGAGAAGTTTTTCGAAGCTCCTGAAACCATCACTGAAAGAGAAGTACTCGACGCTTTGCGTAAAGCCTGCGTTGCCAATAAAATTGTTCCTATGGTGTGTGGTTCTTCTTTTAAAAACAAAGGAGTTCAAACCATGCTCGACCTGGTAATGGAATTAATGCCTAGTCCTTTGGACAAACAAGTAACCAAAGGAACTAACCCTGATACTGAGCAGGAAGTAACCCGTAACCCTGACGTTAAAGATCCTTTTACAGCGCTTGCGTTTAAAATTGCAACTGATCCGTTTGTAGGTCGTTTGTGTTTTATCCGCGCTTATTCAGGACGTTTGGACGCCGGTTCATACGTGTTGAACACCCGCTCAGGAAACAAAGAGCGTATTTCCCGTATTTTCCAGATGCACGCCAACAAACAAAACCCAATTGAGTTTTTGGAAGCTGGTGACATTGGAGCGGTGGTTGGATTTAAAGATATTCGTACAGGTGATACCTTGTGCGACGAAAAACACCCCATCGTTCTTGAAGCCATGAATTTCCCTGAGCCGGTAATCGGTATCGCTATTGAGCCTAAAACTCAAGGTGACCTCGATCGCCTGGGTGTAGGTTTGAACAAACTGGCGGAAGAAGATCCTACCTTCCGTGTTAAAACGGATGAAGACTCCGGTCAAACCATTATCTCCGGTATGGGTGAATTGCACCTGGAGATTATCGTTGACCGTTTAAAGCGTGAATTTAAAGTTGAAGTGAACCAGGGTGCACCTCAGGTGGCTTATAAAGAGGCTATCACCAATACCGTTGAACACCGTGAGGTTTACAAAAAACAAACCGGTGGTCGTGGTAAATTCGCCGATATTAAGTTTAAAGTTGGTCCACTTGATCAGGATTTTGATGCGTCTAAATCCAACGGTCTGCAGTTTGTGAACGAAATCACCGGAGGTAACATCCCGCGTGAATTTATCCCTGCTGTTGAAAAAGGCTTTAGAGCTTCCCTTGCAAATGGTGTATTGGCCGGTTACCCACTGGTTGGATTGAAAGTGGTATTAATCGACGGTTCATACCACGCGGTTGACTCCGATGCGCTTTCATTTGAGATTTGTGCTAAAACCGCTTACCGCGAAGCTTTACCAAAATGTAAGCCCGTATTACTCGAGCCTATCATGAAAGTAGAAGTGTTAACCCCTGAACAAAACATGGGTGACGTGGTGGGTGACCTTAACCGTCGCCGCGGACAAATCGAAGGTATGGACAGCAAAGGCAATTCACAGGTAATCAAAGCAAAAGTTCCTTTGTCTGAAATGTTTGGTTACGTAACTCAATTGCGTACCCTAACCTCAGGAAGAGCAACTTCTACCATGGAATTCAGTCACTACAACGAAGCACCGGCTAACGTTTCAGCCGATGTGGTAGCAAAAGCAAAAGGTAAAACAGAAAAAGTCTAAACCCATAAATACGTTCTTTACAATGAGCCAACGCATCAGAATTAAACTAAAATCTTACGACTTCAACCTGGTTGACAAGTCAGCCGAAAAGATCGTAAAAACCGTAAAAGCTACAGGAGCAGTAGTGAATGGACCCATTCCATTGCCTACCAACAAACGTATTTTTACTGTTTTAAAATCACCACACGTGAATAAAAAAGCGCGTGATCAGTTCCAGCTTTGCGCTTACAAGCGTTTGCTCGACATCTACAGTTCTTCTTCAAAAACAGTTGATGCTTTAATGAAGTTGGAATTGCCAAGTGGAGTAGAGGTGGAGATCAAAGTTTAGTGAATTGACAATTTAGAGATTGGGAAGGTATATTCTTTCAATCATAAATTGTAAATCAAACAATCGTAAATAAAAAAGTAATAATAAACAATAAACAAAAATGTCAGGATTAATTGGTAAAAAAATAGGAATGACGAGCTTCTTCGATGCCAATGGCAGATATACGCCATGCACAGTTATTGAAGCGGGTCCTTGCGTGGTAACGCAAGTAAAAACCAATGAAAAAGACGGATACACTGCCCTTCAGTTAGCCTTTGATGAGAAGAAAGAAAAAAACACTTCTTCTGCCATGAAAGGACATTTTGAGTTGGCTAAAACCAGCCCAAAACGCAAGGTGGTAGAATTCCGTCATTTCACAGATGAGAAAAATTTAGGTGATGTACTTACCGTGGATCTTTTCGCGGAAGGTGATTTCGTAGATGTCATCGGAACCAGCAAAGGAAAAGGATTTCAGGGTGTTGTAAAACGCCATGGATTCAGCGGTGTAGGTCACGCTAACAAATCGCACGGTCAGCACGACCGCGAAAGAGCTCCCGGTTCATTGGGCGCCTCATCCGATCCTGCGCGTGTAATGCCGGGCCGCAGAATGGCCGGCAGACTGGGTGGAAACCGTAAAAAGATCCAAAACCTGGTAGTAGTAAAAATTATGCCTGAAAAGAACCTCCTCCTTATCAAAGGATCAGTACCGGGTGCTAAAGGCTCTTACGTTTTAATCGAGAAATAGTCATGCAGTTAGAAATAGTAAACATAAGCGGTAAAAAAACAGCTAAAAAAGCGGATCTGGTAGATTCGATCTATGCTGCTGAGCCCAACGATCATTGTATTTACCTGGATGTGAAGTCGTTTTTAGCGAACCAACGTCAGGGAACACATAAATCCAAGGAACGTGCTGAAATTGCACGCACTACAAAGAAATTAAAGCGTCAAAAAGGTACCGGTGGAGCCCGTGCGGGTTCAATGAAATCCCCACTTTTTATTGGTGGTGGCAGAGTATTCGGTCCACGTCCACGCGATTATTCTTTTAAACTGAATAAAAAAGTAAAAGCCCTGGCCCGTATCTCTGCTCTAACATACAAAGCAAAAGATAACGCCATTACCGTACTCGAAGATTTTAATTTTGAAGCGCCTAAAACCAAAAATTACGCTGACCTTCTTAAGAACCTGAATCTCGATACCAAAAAGACCTTACTGGTACTGGGTGATACAAATAAAAACGTATATTTGTCGTCCCGAAATTTACAGGGTACAAAAGTTGTAAAGGCTTCTGATTTAAATACTTACGATATTTTGCACGCAGAAAACCTGATTCTCTCTGAAAGCTCGGTGAAGGTAATTGAAACAATTTTAAACAAGTAAGAGATGGAAATTTTAGTAAAGCCAATCATCACTGAAAAACTGACCGCGCAGGGTGAGAAACTCAACCGCTATGGTTTTATCGTTGACAAAAGAGCGAACAAACTTGAAATAAAAGGTGCCGTTGAAAAAATGTACGGTGTAAAAGTAGATTCGGTAAACACCCAGCAATACGTTGGTAAAGTGAAAACCCGTAACACCACCCGTGGTTTAGCAGTTGGACGCGTGAATCGCTGCAAAAAAGCCTTTGTTACTTTGAAACAAGGTGAAGTAATTGATTTTTACGCTAGTATTTAACAGTAAAACGTATTTAAAATGGGATTAAAGAAATACAGACCACTCACCCCGAGTCTAAGATATACCCTCACCGCTGATTTCGCAGAAATTACTGCTTCAGCCCCTGAAAAGAGCCTGATTGTTAAAACCAACCACTCCAGTGGTGGTCGTAACAACAGCGGTAAGATGACCATGCGCTACATTGGCGGTGGACACAAAAAAGCCTTGCGCGACATTGATTTTAAGCGCGATAAAGACGGTATCGAAGGAACCGTTAAAACCATAGAATACGATCCGAACCGTTCGGCCCGTATCGCCCTTGTGTTTTACAAGGACGGGGAAAAACGTTACATCATTGCCCCGCAAGGTTTGAAAGTAGATCAGAAAGTAATGTCAGGTAAAGGCGCAGCGCCTGAAATTGGTAACGCGTTGTTGTTGTCGGAAGTTCCTTTGGGAACCATCATCCACAACATTGAATTGCGTCCTGGTCAGGGTGCGGTATTGGCTCGCAGCGCGGGTTCATACGCTCAGTTGACTGCTCGCGATGGTAAATACGCCATCTTAAAGATGCCTTCAGGCGAAACCCGCATGATCCTCATCACTTGCAAAGCAACTGTAGGTGCTGTATCCAATCCTGATCACAATCAGGAGGTGTACGGTAAAGCAGGTCGCTCCCGCTGGAAAGGGATTCGTCCGCGTACCCGTCCGGTGGCCATGAACCCGGTTGATCACCCAATGGGTGGTGGCGAAGGTCGTGCTTCAGGTGGTCACCCGCGCTCACGCAAAGGTATCCCTGCAAAAGGCTTCAAAACCCGCTACAAGGCAAAAGCTTCTAACAAACACATCATCGAGAGAAGAAAAAAATAGTATAAACGTTTAATGGTCCGACCGGTGGCTGAGGTTCTCGAAGCCACAAGGAAGGATTTCAAAACACAAACCAAAAATAAATGTCAAGATCACTCAAAAAAGGTCCGTTTATTGACCACAACCTTGAAGGTAAGGTTGAAAAAATGAACAACAGCGGCAAAAAGTCGGCCATCAAAACCTGGGCCCGCCGTTCCACTATCCCACCAGAATTTGTAGGACACACTTTCGCAGTACACAACGGTGCTAAATTTATCCCCGTTTATGTAACTGAAAACATGGTTGGACACAAACTCGGTGAATTTTCACCTACACGTGTGTTTAAAGGACACGCCGGTCACAATAAAAAATAATAAAAAACCAGTGTAGTCATGGGAAAAAGAAAAAGATTAGTTGCTGAAAAACGCAAAGAAGAAAATAAAACAAGCTACTTCGCTAAATTGAACAATTGTCCTACCTCACCGCGTAAAATGCGTCAGGTAGCTGATTTAGTAAGAGGTATGGATGCTTACGCCGCTTTGAACGTATTGAAGTTCAATACCCGCGAAGCTTCAGGAAGACTTGAGAAGTTATTAAAATCGGCTATTGCCAATTACGAATCCAAGAGCCAGGCGCGTGCCGAAGAAGGAACTCTTTTCGTAAAAGAAATCATGGTCGACAGCGCCTTGATGGCTAAACGTCTCCGCACTGCTCCTCAGGGCCGCGGATACCGCATCAGAAAACGCAGCAACCACGTTACTCTAATTTTAGATACAAAAAATTCATAAGAAATGGGACAAAAAGTAAATCCAATAGGGCTTAGATTAGGAATTATCAAAGGTTGGGATTCCAACTGGTTCGGTGGTCACGATTACGGTGATAAACTGTTAGAAGACAACAAAATCAGATCTTACCTGAATGCCCGTTTGCCAAAAGGCAGCATATCTAAAATTGTTATTGAGAGAACCTTAAAACTCATCACCGTTACCATCAATACTGCTCGTCCCGGCATTATCATTGGTAAAGGCGGTAAGGAAGTGGATAAGTTGAAAGAAGAGTTGAAACAATTGACCAAAAAGGAGATTCAAATCAACATCTTTGAGATCAAACGTCCTGAGCTCGACGCCCGTTTAGTGGCAGACAGCATCGCTCGTCAGATCGAAGGCCGTATCTCATTCCGTCGTGCAGCAAAAATGAGCATGGCCAGCACCATGCGTTTGGGCGCCGAGGGTATTAAAATTAAAGTGTCAGGCCGTTTGGGTGGAGCTGAAATGGCCCGTACCGAAGGGTACAAGGAGGGGAGAACCCCACTTCACACTTTAAGAGCTGATATCGATTACGCTGTAGCTGAAGCACATACCTCTTATGGCCGTATTGGCGTAAAAGTATGGATTTGCCGTGGCGAGGTAATGGGTAAACGCGATCTTTCTCCTAATGCAGGTCTTTTGAGAGAAAAACCGGGTGTTGGTGGTGAGAGAAGAGAAGGTGACCGTCCGAAATTTGCCGGAAAAAAGAGAAGCACTAAAAGAGACGAAAAATAGTTGAGAACCGTTTAAACGCATTGTCATGTTACAACCTAAAAAATCAAAATACAGAAAGTCGCACAAGATGAAAATCAAAGGCGACGCCAAGCGTGGTTACGAATTGGCCTTTGGATCCTTTGGTATTAAAGCCATGGACGAGTGCCGTATGACTGCCCGCCAGATTGAAGCAGCCCGTGTGGCCATCACCCGTTTTATGAAACGTGAAGGCCAGGTGTGGATCCGCGTGTTCCCTGACCGCCCTGTTACCTCCAAACCAGCCGAGGTACGTATGGGTAAAGGTAAAGGTGCTCCTGAATATTGGATGGCCCCGGTAAAACGTGGCCGTATTATTTTGGAAGCCGACGGAGTTCCTTTGGAAATTGCCAAAGAAGCGCTTCGTTTAGCAGCTCAAAAACTGCCTATCGTTACCAAGTTTATTGTACGCAGAGATTACGTAGAAACTAAGGCCTAATTAACTGATTAACAAAAGACTGAATCATTTTTAATTAAACCGTTACTTTAATTAAGCGTGCTTCAAAAAAGTTCCGAAGGGAACGGTAAATAAAACCATAAAAATGAAAAATAAAGACATCATCAGTTTAACCGAACAGGAATTAATTGAAAGGGTGAAAGAAGCACAAGCGGCTTTGAACAAACAAACCCTTAACCACACCATTTCCCCGGTTGAAAATCCTTCTTCTATCCGCAACAACAGGAGAACCGTAGCAAGGATGCTGACCGAACTTTCTAAACGTAAAAATTCAGCTAACAAATAAGGTTAAGCCATGGAAAGAAATTTAAGAAAAGAAAAAATTGGCGTAGTAAAAAGCAACAAGATGGATAAAAGCATCGTAGTTGCAGTAATGCGCAAGGTAAAACACCCAAAGTACGGGAAGTTCATCAACAAAACCAGCACCTTTGTGGCACACGACGAAAAAAACGAGTGCAGCATCGGGGATACGGTAAAAATCATGGAAACCCGCCCTTTGAGCAAGACCAAAAACTGGCGTCTGGTGGAAGTACTTGAAAAAGTTAAATAATTAGGAACCGAATAAAAACGATTTAAAATGATACAGAACGAATCCAGATTAACCGTTGCCGACAATAGTGGAGCAAAGGAAGTATTGGTGATCCGTGTTTTAGGCGGTACCAGAAAACGTTATGCCAGCATTGGAGATAAAGTAATTGTAACCGTAAAACACGCCATGCCAAGTGGCAACGTGAAAAAAGGAACTGTGAGCAAAGCGGTTATCGTAAGAACCAAAAAAGAAATCAGCCGTCAGGATGGTTCCTACATTCGTTTCGACGATAACGCCGTGGTATTGCTGAACGCAACCGACGAGATCCGTGGTACACGTATCTTTGGCCCTGTGGCCCGCGAACTGCGCGACAAACAATTCATGAAAATCATTTCATTGGCACCAGAGGTGCTGTAAACAAGAAATTAAGAAGTCATGTCGAAATTAAAATTAAAAAAAGGAGATACCGTAAAGGTGATTTCCGGTGAGTCAAGAGGCCAGCAAGGCAAGATCATCAGCATTGATGTGAAAAACCTGCGCGCCATTGTTGAAGGGGTGAACCTGATCAGCAAAAGCGAAAAGCCGAATGCAAAAAACACCAATGGTGGAATTGTAAAAAAAGAAGGAGCAATCCATTTATCGAACCTGATGTACGTGGAAGGCGGAAAAACCGTAAGAATCGGACGTAAGATCGATGAGAAAACTCAAAAAATAGAGCGCATCTCTTCTAAAACCAAGGAGGTATTAAAATAATGGCAACAACTTATCAACCCCGTTTAAAGGACAAATACAGCGCCGAAGTAATTCCGGCTCTTCAAAAGAAATTTCAGTACAGCTCACCCATGCAGGTGCCTAAACTGAAGAAGATCTGTATCAACCAGGGTATCGGCGATGCCGTATCCGACAAAAAAATGATTGAATCCGCAGTAAAGGAAATGACCACCATTACCGGTCAAAAAGCGGTTCCAACCTATTCTACCAAAGACATCTCCAATTTTAAATTGCGTAAAGGTGTGGCCATTGGTGTACGCGTAACACTGCGTGGCGATAAAATGTACGAATTCCTCGACCGTTTGATCGCTTCTGCTTTGCCACGTATCCGTGACTTCAAGGGCGTTAACGACAAAGGATTTGACGGGCGCGGCAACTACACCCTGGGTGTAACCGAGCAAATCATTTTCCCTGAGATCGACATCGATAAAGTGAGCAAAATCCAGGGCATGGACATCACCTTTGTGACTTCAGCCGATACGGACAAAGAAGCACACGCTTTATTAACAGAATTTGGTATTCCATTTAAGAAAAAATAAAAAGAAGTAATGGCAAAAGAATCAATGAAGGCCCGCGAGGTCAAACGTAAACGTCTCGTTGAAAAGTACGCTGCAAAGCGCGAAGAACTGAAAAAAGCCGGTGACTCCGTAGGTTTGCAAAAATTACCCCGTAACTCCTCTAAGGTGCGCGTGAGAAACCGCTGTAACCTTACCGGGCGTCCACGCGGTTACATGCGCGACTTTGGCGTTTCCCGTGTTACCTTCCGCGAAATGGTGGTTTTTGGGTTAATTCCCGGACTTACCAAATCGAGCTGGTAAAAAAAGCTTGGTGAATCCGCAAATAGTCGTATATTTGCGGCCTCAAAATAAAATAATTGTTTCATATAATTATTCTGCCTGGGCGGAATAACATATAAACTTAAAAAAATGACAGATACAATATCAGATTACTTGACCCGTGTTCGTAACGCGATCAAAGCAAACCACCGCATCGTAGAAGTTCCCGCTTCTAACCTCAAAAAGGAAATCACAAAGATTCTTTTCGAAAAAGGCTACATCCTGAACTACAAGTTTGAGGACACCGCCAACCACCAGGGACTAATTAAAATCGCCCTTAAGTACCATCCGGTAACTAAAATTCCGGCCATCCGCACCTTAGAGCGTGTTTCTTCACCGGGTTTACGTAAGTATTCCGGCGTGAACACCATGCCAAAAGTGTTAAACGGCCTTGGAATTGCCATTGTTTCTACTTCTAAAGGTGTTGTAACCGACAAAGAAGCCAGAAAAATGAACATTGGTGGTGAGGTTTTATGTTATGTTTCATAATTAATTAGGAGGAGAATCACATGTCACGTATAGGAAAAGCCCCCATTAGTGTCCCAAAAGGAGTAGAAATTAATGTTACTCCGGGATTAGTAACCGTAAAAGGTGCCAAAGGAACATTGACCCAGAAGATTGACAGCGACATTGAAGTTGTTGTAAAGGACGGGGAGATTGTATTGAACAGACCAACCGAGCAAAAGCGTCACAAGGCCTTACACGGCCTTTACAGAGCTCTTATTGCCAACATGGTAAAAGGTGTTAGCGAAGGCTACAAAACTGAGCAGGAATTGGTAGGTGTGGGTTACCGTGCCGCCAACAAAGGTCAGTTATTGGAATTGTCACTTGGCTATTCACACAACGTTACTTTCGAATTACCAAAAGAGATTAAAATCACCACCACCACTGAAAAAGGTCAGAACCCTAAAGTGATTATGGAGTGTGCCGATAAACAATTGTTAGGCCTGGTGGCTTCAAAAATCAGAAGCTTACGTAAACCTGAGCCGTACAAAGGAAAAGGTATCAAGTTCACCGGCGAAGTTCTGAGAAGAAAAGCAGGTAAATCGGCCTCTAAAAAATAAATAAAGTATTAATCATCTTCAAAAAAATTGGAAAGATGGCATTCAGCAAGACAGATAGAAGAACCAAAATAAAATTAAGACTGCGCAAAACCATTAAAGGCACGCCTCAGGCTCCGCGTTTAACCGTTTTCCGCAGCAACTCTGAGATTTACGCTCAGCTGATCGACGACAAAAGCAGCAAAACGCTTTTAGCAGTAGGTTCGGTTGACAAATCCATTCAGGGGGCGAAAGTCAACAAACTCGAGAAAGCAAAACTGGTAGGTAAACTCATCGCAGAAAAAGCCCTGGCAAATGGCATTACTGCAGTGGTGTTCGACCGTAACGGATTTTTGTATCACGGAAGAATAAAATCGTTGGCCGATGGTGCTCGCGAAGGAGGATTAAAATTCTAAAACCTATTGAACATGTCAAAAGAAGTAGTAAAACGCGTTAAATCAAGCGATATTGAACTTAAAGATAAGCTGGTAGCCATTCAGCGTGTGACCAAGGTTACCAAAGGTGGCCGTCACTTCAGCTTTTCAGCCATTGTGGTGGTTGGAAACGAAAAAGGCGTGATCGGTCAGGGACTTGGCAAAGCCAATGAGGTGACCGATGCAATCACAAAAGGTATTGAAGATGCCAAAAAGAGCCTGGTAAAAGTGCCTGTACTTAACGGAACAGTGCCTCACACCCAGGAAGGCAAATTCGGCGGAGCACGTGTTATGCTTAAGCCTGCCGCTCACGGTACCGGTGTAATTGCCGGTGGTGCGATGCGCGCTGTGCTTGAAAGTGTTGGTGTAACCGACGTTCTTGCAAAATCAAAAGGTTCTTCCAACCCGCACAACGTGGTGAAAGCAACCCTCGACGCATTGATGAAAATGCGCGATCCTATTACAGTGGCGCAGCAACGCGGCATTAAACTAACCCGAGTGTTTAACGGTTAATTCACACAGATCATGAGCAAAGTAAAAATTACATTACTGAAAAGCATCAGCAAACGTACTCCGGTACAACGCGCTACTCTTACTGCACTTGGCCTTGGAAAAACCAACAGCTCTGTGGAAAAAGAAGTGAATCCTGCCATCAACGGCATGATCCAGAAAGTTAAACACGTTTTGAAAATCGAAAATATCTAAGATTCAGATTCATGAAATTAAGCACATTAAAACCTGCAAAAGGTTCAGTTAAATCCAACTACCGTCGCGGTCGCGGTCAGGGTTCCGGAGGCGGAGGTACTGCCACCCGCGGTCATAAAGGAGCTCAATCGCGTTCAGGCCACTCTTACAAGCGTGGTTTTGAAGGTGGTCAAATGCCCCTTCAGCGCCGTTTGCCAAAATTCGGTTTCAAAAACATTAACCGTGTTGAATACACCGGTATTAACCTCGACAGCCTGCAACAACTGGTTGACAAGGTAAAAGTAACCGATATCAATTTGGATGTGTTGATTGCAAATGGTTTGGCAGGTAAAAACGACCTGGTAAAAATCATGGGACGCGGAGAATTGAAATCAAAAGTTAATGTTAACATTCACGCCTTCACCGCATCGGCCAAAAAGGCGATTGAAGAAAAAGGCGGAACAGCTACTGAGGTAAACTAATATATGAAGCGATTTATAGATACACTTCGCAACATCTGGACCATTGAAGAGCTCAGGCAACGAATTATCGTTACGCTTGGTTTGGTTCTGATCTACCGTTTGGGCTCTTACGTTGTGTTGCCTGGCGTAAACATCGACGCTTTAAACGCTGCTACCAGTCAAAACGACAACGGTGGTATCGTTGGCCTGATCAACATGTTTGCAGGCGGTGCGTTTCTTCGCGCTTCTATTTTCGGATTGGGCATTATGCCTTACATCACGGCTTCCATCATCATTCAGTTATTGGGGATGGCCGTTCCGTATTTTCAGAAAATGCAAAGAGAAGGGGAGAGCGGACGTAAGAAAATCAATCAATACACCCGTTTTCTAACCATTGGTGTTACCGCAGTTCAGGCTCCGGGTTACATCGCTTCCATTAAATCATCCGCTCCTCAGGCGTTTACCGACCTCTCTACCTTCTGGTGGATCCAGTCTATCTTTATCCTCGTTACCGGTACCATGTTTATCATGTGGCTGGGTGAGAGAATTACCGATAAAGGACTTGGAAACGGAATCTCTCTGATCATCATGATTGGTATCATTTCCCGTTTACCGTTTGCGTTTTTATCCGAATTCAAAGGACGTTTATCCGGTAACGGTGGTTTAATCATCTTTTTGATTGAATTGGTTATTTTATTGCTGGTGATTGTTGGCAGCATTTTGTTGGTGCAGGGCACAAGGCGAATACCGGTGCAGTTTGCCAAAAAAATCGTTGGTAACAAACAATACGGCGGGGTTCGTCAATACATCCCTTTAAAAGTAAACGCTGCAGGTGTAATGCCTATCATCTTCGCCCAGGCCATTATGTTTATTCCTTTGGCCATCTCAGGATTCCAGGGCAGTTCAGGTGGAATTTTCTCGGAGCGTTATGGCTTCTGGTACAACTTCATTTTTGCAGTACTGATTATACTTTTCACCTATTTCTACACCGCCATCATGGTTAATCCAAACCAATTGGCCGATGACATGAAACGCAACGGTGGGTTTATACCTGGTGTGAAGCCGGGCAAAAAAACAGCCGAGTTCATTGATCAGGTGATGAGCCGAATTACTTTACCGGGTTCTATTTTCCTTTCAGCGGTTGCCGTAATGCCGGCATTTGCTCAGAAAATCGGAATCAATAGCGCTTTTGCCGACTTCTATGGAGGAACTTCCCTCCTGATTTTGGTGGGTGTGGTATTGGATACCTTACAACAAATTGAAACTTACTTGTTAAATCGTCATTACGATGGTTTAATGAAGTCGGGAAGAATAAAGGGCAGGGGAGCTAACGCAATGATGGTTCAGCAGGGCTAATCTATGGCGAAACAATCGAACATAGAGATAGACGGTACCATCGTGGAAGCGCTTAGTAACGCGATGTTCAGAGTGGAGTTGGAAAATGGGCACATAGTAACGGCGCACATTTCGGGAAAAATGAGGATGCACTACATCAAAATTCTCCCGGGCGATAAAGTGAAGCTGGAAATGAGTCCATACGATTTAACAAAAGCAAGAATTACGTTCAGATACAAATAAAACAGATTAACAATGAAAGTCAGAGCATCGATAAAAAAGAGAAGTGTGGATTGCAAAATTGTGCGCCGCAAGGGTCGCTTGTATGTAATCAACAAAAAAAATCCAAAGTTTAAACAAAGACAGAAGTAAGGAATCTTCTGCAATATTTAAAAATAGTATAATACAACGAAATGGCACGTATAGCGGGTATTGATCTACCAAAAAACAAAAGAGGAGTGATAGGTTTAACCTACATCTTTGGTATCGGAAAAAGCAGAGCTTCAAAAATTCTGAATGAAGCCGGTATTTCACACGATAAAAAAGTGAGCGAATGGTCGGATGATGAGCAAAACGCCATCCGTAACCTCATTAACAACAACTTCAAGATTGAAGGTGCACTTCGCTCAGAAGTTCAGTTGAACATCAAACGTTTGACCGACATCAACAGCTACCGTGGCATCCGTCACCGTAACTCACTTCCTACCCGTGGTCAGCGCACCAAAACCAACGCGCGTACCCGCAAAGGAAAACGTAAGACAATTGCCAACAAAAAAATGGCGACTAAATAATAATTAAAACAAAGTAAACGAACAATGGCAAAACAAGCTACCGCTGCAAATACAGCAAAAGCTTCCACACGAAAGCGCACCGTTAAGGTAGAAGCTACAGGCGAGGCACACATCAACGCCACTTTTAATAACATCATCATTTCCCTTACCAACAATGCAGGGCAGGTTATTTCCTGGAGCAGTGCCGGTAAAATGGGTTTCAGGGGGTCTAAAAAGAACACCCCTTACGCCGCTCAAATGGCAGCTCAGGATTGCAGCAAAGTGGCTTTCGAGTCAGGTTTACGCAAGGTGAAGGTGTTTGTAAAAGGCCCGGGTGGTGGAAGAGAAAGCGCCATCAGAACCATTGCAAGCTCTGGTATCGAAGTCACTGAAATTATGGACATCACACCTATTCCTCACAACGGGTGTCGTCCTCCAAAACGTCGTCGCGTATAAGACAAAACAAAACAGCCGGTCGCGGGTGTAAAATCTCGCGATATGGAGTTGCTAACCTATAGGGTTTTCAACTTAAATAATAAACAAACAACAAGCATGAAGCACAACTAAGCTTCATGACAAAAGAAAAAACAATTATTTAAAATGGCAAGGTACACTGGTCCAAAATCAAAAATCGCAAGAAAGTTCAAGGAGCCAATTTTTGGTCCTGACAAAGCGTTAGAAAAAAAGAATTATCCTCCGGGACAGCATGGTGCAGGTAAAAAGCGCGCCAAACAATCTGAATACGCTGTTCAGTTGATGGAAAAACAAAAAGCCAAATACACTTACGGTATTCTGGAAAAACAATTCGCAAGAACATTCGACAGAGCAGCCCGTTCACACGGTATTACCGGTGAGGTGCTCTTACAACTTATTGAAAGCCGTCTCGACAACGTGGTGTACCGCATGGGCATCGCTCCTTCACGTCGTGCTGCGCGTCAATTGGTTTCGCATGCACACATTACCGTAAATGGTGATGTGGTGAACATCTCTTCATTCACCCTTAAACCGGGCGATGTGGTAGCTGTGCGTGAGAAGTCTAAAACTCTCGAAATTATTTCCAATTCAGTATCCGGCACCGTGAATAAACACGCCTGGTTAGAGTTTGATAAATCAAGCCTTAGCGGTAAGTTCATTTCGCGTCCTGAGCGTTCACAGATTCCTGAAAACATCAAGGAACAACTGATCGTCGAATTGTACTCTAAATAATAAATTCATTTAATAACATTATAAGCTTCAGATATGGCAATTTTAAATTTCGTTAAGCCCGATAAGGTGGTCATGATTAGTTCCACCGAAACCACAGGTCAGTTTGAGTTCAGACCATTGGAGCCGGGTTTTGGAATTACAATAGGAAACTCCCTTCGCCGCATTCTGCTGTCTTCTTTGGAAGGTTTTGCAGTAACCAGCGTTAAGATTGAAGGAGTGGAGCATGAATTTTCAACCATTAAAGGGGTTGTTGAAGACGTTACCGAAATCATCCTAAACCTGAAACAGGTGCGTTTCAAAAAACAACTGGATAACCACGAAAGCGAGAAAATCAACGTGCATTTTAATGGCGCTGATAAATTTACCGCCGGCGACATTGGTAAATACGTGAATGGATTTCAGATCCTGAACCCTGATCTGGTTATTTTTAACTGCGATCCTTCTGTTCGCATTAAAATGGAATTAACCGTTGAGCGCGGCCGTGGTTACGTTTCAGCTGAAGATAACAAAAGCAACAACGCTTCTATTGGTACCATCTTCATCGATTCTATTTACACCCCAATTAAGAACGTTAAATATACCATCGAAAACTACCGTGTTGAGCAAAAAACCGACTACGAACGGTTGATTCTTGATATCGTTACCGATGGTTCTATTCATCCGAAAGACGCTTTAAAAGAAGCGGCCAAGATTCTTATTTTCCACTTCATGTTGTTCTCTGACGAAAAGATTACTCTTGACGCAGAAGAAAAACGCAGCGAAGAAGAATTTGATGAAACCAGCCTGCACATGCGCCAGTTGCTGAAAACCAAACTGGTTGACATGGACCTTTCTGTTCGCGCCTTGAATTGCTTAAAGGCAGCTGATGTTGAGACTTTAGGAGAACTGGTGTCCTTCAACAAAAACGACCTCTTGAAATTCAGAAACTTTGGTAAAAAATCATTGACTGAGTTAGAAGACCTCGTTCAATCCAAAGCTTTGCATTTCGGAATGAATGTGGCAAAATATAAATTAGATAAAGACTAAATTTGATTTACAATTTACAATTTACAATTTGTCAATTGTAAATCTGAAAATTGTAAATTTCTAAATCAAGAAAAAATGAGACACGGAGATAAAATAAACAACCTGGGCAGAACCGCTTCGCACCGTCAGGCGCTGATGAGCAACATGGCCTGTGCCCTGATTGAAAACAAGCGTATTTTTACTACGCTCGCAAAAGCAAAGGCGCTCAGAACCTATGTTGAGCCACTGATTACCAAAAGCAAAAGCGACACCACACACAGCCGTCGTACCGCTTTCAGTTATTTGAAAAGCAAAGACGCGGTGAACACCTTGTTCAAAGATGTGGCCGTAAAAGTAGCAGAACGCAATGGTGGTTACACCCGCATTATTAAGACAGGAAACCGTCAGGGCGACGCCGCTGAAATGGCCATGATTGAACTGGTAGACTTTAACGAGATCTACAATGTGAAAAAAGGCGGTGCTACTGCTGAGAAGAAAACAACACGCCGTAGCAGAAGCAAAAAAGCCGCTCCAAAGGCTTCAGGCGCTTCAAATGAAGAAACCAAAACAGAAGAATAAGAATAAGATCATTCGAAAAGAACCCGTTCCAAAAGGACGGGTTTTTTATTTACCGTATGTGTCGATAGCTGCCCTTGAAATTTGCAGCTAAATAGGCTTAAAAGACGTTTTAATGCCGGTTAGGCTAATTTATCATCATAAATGCAGGTGGTGCTATTTTAAGCTGATGATAAGCCACCGAGGCGCTTCAAAACAAATTTAAACCAATGTTTTAAATGTTTACTGATTTATTTCAGTGTTTCTATTGCTTTTAAGATGGCTGCATCATCTCCATTCAACACCGGATAATACGCGTCCCGATCATATAGATTACGGCCTATCATGGCTTTTAAAAGGGTTTGTAAACCGTTTTCCTTGCCATTGAGTTCTGTTGTGATTTCTTTTTTCAATGACATATATGTTTTAAGAGCCTGAATTTCCTTTTCACTCACAAAAAAATTCTTCACATAAGCTTCAGCGTTTTTATACTGACTTAAAAAACGGTTGCGGTGTTGATCGGCATAATCAAAAGCAAAGGCGTTGAGCACACCCGCGTAATACAGGCGGTTGACTTTCGGATTGTATTTTAAAGTGTCAACAGGAATGAAAACATCGGGTACTATGCCGCCACCTCCATACACTATGTGACCTCCCGGAGTTTTGAATTCCTGGGTTTTGTCCACTCTGATGCTGTCGGCTGAATACAATTCACCGTGTTCCAGTCTGTCGTATTCTTCGCTGAAATAATCTTCGGTGCTTTTGCCGTCGTAGGGCTTTTGTATGCAGCGTCCGGTGGGTGTATAATACCTTGCAATCGTGAGGCGCACGGCTGAGCCATCGGGCAGGTCAATTTGGTCCTGCACCAGGCCTTTTCCAAAGCTTCTTCTGCCGATGATGGTGGCCCGGTCGTTATCCTGCAAGGCACCGGCCACAATTTCGCTGGCGCTGGCACTGCCTTCATCGATCAGTACAACCAGTGCGTTGGTTTCAAACCCACCTTTGCTCGTTGCGCTGTACATTTTTTTTGGATGGGATTTTCCTTCGGTGTAAACAATTTGAAGCCCGTTCATCAAAAATTCATCGGCCAGTTCCACCGCCGCTTTCAAAAAACCACCACCATTGCCGCGCAGGTCGAGTACGAGTTTTTTCATACCCTTGGCGCTGAGTTTATTAAAGGCATCCAGGTACTCACGGTAAGTGGTACCGGCAAAGCGGCTGATTTTGATGTAACCAATGTCGGCGTTTAGCATGTAAGAGATGTCAATACTGTAGATGGGGATTTTCCCGCGTTGGATATTAAAGTCGATGGGATTTTTATTTCCATGGCGCAGTATGCTAACGGTTACCACTGTGCCGCTTTTACCGCGAAGCTGATCGAACACCATTTTGTTGGTTACTTTAACACCTGCCATGGTCTTGCCATTCACTTTCACAATCTTGTCACCCGCTTTAATGCCCAGTTTTTCTGAGGGTCCGCCTTCAATGGGGGAGATCACACGGATGGTATCGTTCACTATGTTAAATTCAATTCCTATTCCTTCAAAATTGCCTTCCAATGGTTCATTCACAAGGTCGAATTCCGATGCCGGAATGTAATCGCTGTGTGGGTCGAGGCTTTTCAGCAAGGCCAGTATGGTTTTATTCTCAAGTTGTGTGCGGTTAATCGTGTCAACGTATTGTGTTTCGATGTAATCCAGCAGATGATTGATTTTATCAGGCTGTTCAGATTGTTTGAGTAAAAAACCAAGGTTTGAGGTTGAACCTGAAAATGTAAAATAGTAGCCAAGGCCTGTGCCTGCTGCAAAGAACAGCGCCAGCACAAGAGGCAGGTAAAATTTATTTCTGGAAGTGTTCTCCTGATTGGAAGAGCCTGGGTTGTCGTTCACGGTGCGTGTTTTCTAAAAAGTTTAAATTCGTTAATTCGAATACTGCAGTAAGTATTCAGGCTTAAATGTATTAACTTCGTGTGACTCATTTTAACCTGGGATGAAAACAGTTCTTAAATTTTGTTTTGCTTTTACTTTATTGCTGTTTTTGCAGTGTAAAAAAGACGAGCCTCAGGTGGTAAAACAGCACCCTGTGCCTTCGGTGCCCGTTAACCTCACGATTTATCCCAACGACCCGCTCAACTTCGATATTCAGGCCATTGGCGGCTGGATGTATTTTTCGGGAGGGGTGAACGGTATTGTGGTTTACAGAAAGTCGGAGCAGGAATTTGTGGCCCTGGAAAGGAGTTCAACCAAAAACCCCTCAGACGTCAAATCAAGAGTAATTGTATTAAACGATAATTTCACCCTTCACGATACCATTAGTGATTCCAAATGGAGGTTAATGGACGGGGCAGTAACACAGGGTCCTGCGGAGTGGCCACTCAGAACTTACAGAACAAGTTACGACGGCAATTTATTGAAAGTCATCAACTGATTTTTTCAGTGTTTTTCCAGGCTGTGGTATTGATCAGGTGCAAAATATCCTGTTTCAAAAAATCAATCACCTTTTTCAAAGAATCGGCGTTGGGCGTGCAATTGAAGTAGAGTGAGCCCCTCAGAAAATGTTGAGTGCTGTCGGTAAGGTAAAATTGTACTGAAGAAGCCGTGTTTCCGCTGATATCGAACAACAAGCCATACACCTTTGCTGAATCCCTCACAATGGCAATCTGTTCGAGGCCGTTGGCTTTGATTTGATGACGGTTGGCAAACTCATGGGCGTCGTCGAGGTATTTGGGCAAATTGTTGTTCACAGGCTTGTAGCTCAGGTATAGTGTGGCTTTAAAGCGTTTAAACTCGATGTTTTGCCAGCAGGGTTCGGCATTTTTTTGAGTGTTGGGAACTACCTCTGAATAGGCCGGAACCTCAAAACGAAAGGGGCAGAGGCTATCGTAAGGTTTGTAGTTTTTCTCAGGAAAGTCAATTCTGAAATATCCTCTGGGTTTTGGGGAGAGGAAATCCTCCTCTTCTTCGCAGGCGCAAAGGCACAGGAGGCTCGCAAAGCCAATAACAAAGAGTAGTTGAGGCCTTAGTGACCGTTTGTTGGTTGCGTTGGGCTTGTTCAGTTTCAAGGAGGGTGTTTTTTGGTTAATAAGGCAGGTTTTCACTTCCGGTGGAATCGTTGGATCCCGTTTCCCCGCTGTGGCCGGAGCCCTGACCGGGGTGATCGCGGCGTTGCAAGATAATAAAGTTGTCGGCTACTATTTCGGTAACGTTTCGTTTTATGCCTTCCTTGTCGTTCCATTGCCGGGTTTGCAGGCGGCCTTCGATGTACACCTGCATGCCTTTTTTCAGAAGTTTTTCGGCGTTTTCGGCCAAAGTGCGCCACATCACAATGTTGTGCCACTCCACGTGTTCACTGCGGTTGCCGCTTTTGTCCTTATAAAATTCGGAGGTGGCCAAACTGAAGTTCAGGCGGGGGATACCCCCTTCCGAATAGCGGATTTCAGGGTCTTTTCCCAGGTTTCCGATGAGCAGTACTTTGTTTACTCCTGACATGTTGATGCTTGTTTAGGTGGTTTTTACGGTTTTCGGCCGTATTTCACGAAGTTACACTTTCTATAATTGCCACGTATTCAGGGATTAATACCCTGCTTGATAAAAATTATTAACAATTCATTAAAATTCTCTTGTCTATTCCCTCTAGAGTATGTATTTTTGCCCTCCCGTTTTTTGAGTAGAGTGGAGTAGAGTGAAGTTTCAGGGTTTAGGTCCTGAGGCTGAGCGGAGTAGTGAGAGGAGAAAAATATTTTTCAAATAGTTGAAAAAATATTTGTTGGTGGAGAAAAAAGCAGTACTTTTGCAGCCCCCAAACGAAGGAAAGGAAAGAAGGAAAGGAAAGAAGAGAAGGAAAAAGGGGGAGACGTTCTGAATTGATTTATTGAGATCAGGGTAAGGAAGATCAGGGAGTTTAACAGACTGCTTGCTGTCGACCAGAGACTGATGACTGAATACACGTTCCTTGAAAAAATTGATAAACGTAAAGTAGTAGATGGTTCTGCTCAAAGCCTGCGAGGGCGATGAGTAAGTATTTACGAAATAAACACACAGGTGCTATAGTAGCCGCG
>JAEUTN010000010.1 GCA_016787895.1 Bacteroidia bacterium | reverse complement strand
CGAAGCAGGAGCATTGCTTCCAAAAGTGAGGTTGCACAGCGAACCGCAACTTGTTGTTGAACCGCTGATGCTGCCCGGAGAAGTTACATTGCAACAAGCCACAACGCTTATGGAAGTAGTGGAAGAGCCGGTGCAGGCATTGGCATCGGTAACCCAGGCAGTGTAGGTTCCGGCACTCAGCCCGTTAATAACCGAAGTTGTAGCCGTATTGCTCCAAAGGTAGGAGTAGGGTGCTGAACCTCCGGTAACGATTAAGGTAGAGGAGCCCAAATTAGAGTTGTTGCAGGTTCCATTTGAAGAATTTATACTGACGTTCAATGGGGCGACCTGAGTTATTGTTTTTGTGACAATGGCCGTACAACCATTACTATCGGTTACCGTGAATGAATGAACACCTGCTGTTCTGGTAAAGGTTCCGGTTCCGGTATATGGAGCAGTGCCTCCTGAAGCATTTACACAGATGGTAGCTGTACCACCGTAACAAGAAATAGTTCCGTTTGTAGCGCTAACAGTTAATGGAGTGGGCTGAGAGAGTGTTTTGGTAATTACAGACGCACACCCTTTGTTATCGGTAACGGTAAAAGAATGAACGCCTGCAGTTCTGGTGAAAGTTCCGGTTCCTGTATAAGGTGCACTTCCGCCGGTAGCGTTAATACAAATAGTTGCCGTACCGCCATAGCAAGAAATGATTCCGTTTGTAGCTGTAACAGTTAATTGAGCGGGCTCAGTGAGTGTTTTGGTAAGCACAGCTGTACAGCCCTTGCTGTCAGTTACAATGAAAGTATGAATACCTGCGGCTCTGGTGAAAGTTCCGGTTCCTGAATAAGGCGGGGTTCCGCCTGAGGCATTTACACAAATGGTTGCCGTTCCACCATAACAAAAAATGCTTCCATTCGAAGCTGTAGCAAGCAATTGTGAAGGTTGTGTGAGTGTTTTGGTAATAACAGCCGTACAACCCTTGTAATCGGTTACCGTGAATGAATGAATACCTGTTGTTCTCGTGAAGGTTCCGGTTCCGGTATATGGTGCAGTTCCTCCCGAAGCATTAACACAAATGGTGGCTGTACCACCGTAACAAGAAATGCTTCCGTTTGTAGCAGAAACAATCAATTGAGCAGGTTGAGTGAGTGTTCTGGTGATTACTGCAGTGCAGCCTTTGTTATCTGTAACGGTGAAGGAATGAACGCCTGCTGTTCTGGTAAAAGTTCCGGTTCCGGAATACGGTGCAGTACCACCTGAAGCGTTAACACAAATGGTTGCAGTACCTCCATAACAGGAAATGCTTCCGTTGGTAGCAGAAACATTTATCTGAGCAGGCTGGGTCAATACTTTGCTCACCACCGAAGTACAACCTTTGCTGTCGGTAACAGTAAAAGAGTGCACGCCGGCTGTACGCGTAAAGGTTCCGGTGCCTGAATAAGGCGGGGTTCCGCCTGAAGCATTTACACAAATGCTTGCGGTTCCACCATAACAAGAAATGCTTCCATTTGAAGCTGTAGCAACCAATTGTGAAGGCTGGGTGAGGGTTTTGGTTTTCACCGACTGGCAGCCATAAATATCACTCACGGTGAAGGAATGAACACCGGCTGGACGGCTGAAAACGCCGGTTCCGGTATACGGTGCTGTGCCTCCAGTGGCAGTGATAGTTACATTGGTGTTGCCTGAAAAGCAGGAAATGCTACCGGAAACAGCGGTTACAGTGATGTTGCACACCGGAGGACAAACCAGAAAACCATTACTTGAGTTATTATCGTAGTTTTCATTGATAGCGGTAGCGGCAGTATTCAACTGGCTGTAACTATATTGTGAACTACAGCCTCCTATTATTGAATTGGCAAGGTTTAAGAAGGCACTTACACTCATGCCGGAGAAAGTACCTGAAGTAATGGTGTAGTTTGCTAATGAATGGGCTGAGGGAGAAAATCCGGCGTTATTGGCGTCAAAACCCATGTTTAAGGTCAGGGCTACCAACTGTCCGGCCAAGACATTCGAATAAGCGCCTCCGGGATTGGTTAAAGTACCAGTTGGTAAAATGGCCGGGGTGCTTCCTGAAGGTAAAAAAGCAAAAACGGCTGCAGCGCTGGTGAGTTTTAACTGTCTGCTGCCACAACCTATGGTTAATCCGTTAGGAAAGTAAGTGGAAAAATAGCTGTTGAGATAAGTACTGGCCGGATTGTTGTTCCCTGCACCCCAGGCACCTTGTGTAAATGTATTTCCATCACAGGGATCAGGCTCGGGTTCATCGCAGCCCTGAACCGGTGTTGTTGTAGCCGGAACCGGAGTCACAGTTGATGCAAATTTACTTCCGGTAGCACTAACATTTAAAGACGTTTTCCCAACATTTTGAGAATATAAATGCTGAGAAAAACCTAAAACCAGAACTAAACTCAGAAACCGTAATTTTTTAAAAAGCATATGTTTTTTGAAATATGAATACCAGTGTTTTTATAGACCAAAATACCTATATCTTAGATAAAGATACTTATTCTTTAGACGAAAATGTGCAGATGGGGGTTACGTTTGTTTAAAACTTTCAGTAAAACGCCATAAATAACTGATAGTCAAATATATAAAATTAACCGTTTTTGGGCCCTAAAGGTCTAAAAGACTTGTATTGAATGCTTTGTAAGGGTGTTTACAATCCGCAGAGGGGTTTAGGGGCTTAGACTAAAAAACAGAATCGAACGCTAAGGTTTCTGAATTAAGCGTGTTGTGATTTTATCTTTTCAAGTAAAAAGTCCAAACCGTTTAGTTTAATCTCGTAAAGTGTAGCCAACAATACGCCGGTTTGTCCGGGAGGAAATCCTTTGCGCTTAAGCCATTCCAGATAATACACCGGCAAACGATAATACAGGGTGCCTTTGAATTTCCCAAAGGGCATGGGTTTCGTCACCAGGTCAATTAATAATTGAGGGTTTAAACCTTCCATGATTTTAGTACGCCATCAGTTTTTCAATTTCCTCCGTGTAATCGGCTCTTAAGTCTTCATGTATTCCGCCAAGTAAACTGTGTATCTTCTTCAACTCCTGTTCGTAAAGGTTCAATATCAGTTGACTTTTTCGAAACGGTATTCCTGAGTGCTTAAGTAAACTGCAATAATACATGTGTAATTCAAGCGCCGAAGCTTTATCGCTGAGGTATTTGCAATACTTATTGAGCAAACGTAAAATTTTTCGAAGCGTTTTTTTGATATAATACAAATTGGCTTCTTTGTTAATAGAGGAGAAATGAACCTCCATTTCAGCTTTCACTTCCCGCACAAACGAAGGTTTAGAATGGGCCGAGTATAATAAATAATCCAGGTATTCCTTGTTGTCCTTTTTATATTTAGCCAGGGCGGTGCATAAACCAACCAGGTCTTCAACCGGCAATTGCTGAAGTTCTTTTTTTAACTCACTTACACTGGATGTTTTCAAGCCCTGTTTTGTTATCCGGCCTTAAGTTACTCGTTTTCCCAGGCCTTTTTTAAGGCGTTTAAAAAAGTTTCAGGCGACTGCGCACCTGACACCGCGAATTTACGATTGAACACAAAAAACGGCACACCCGTAACCCCTATCTCTTCCGCCGCTTTTAAATCTTCAAGCACTTCTTTCGCGAGGGTTTTGCTCTTAAGCATGGCCTCGGTTTCTTCTGTTTCAATTCCAATGCCTGAGGCAATGGCTTTTAAGACTTCAGGGTCAGCCAGGTTTTTACCCTCAGTGAAATACGCTTTGAACAAAGCTTCTTCCATGTCATCGCCTTTGTTTTTTTGTTTACCCAGTTGAATCAGGCGATGCGCATCAAAGGTGTTGGCAACTTTTACCTGATCCATATGGTAATCCAGACCCACTTCCTTCGCCATGGCACTCACGTAATCACTCATCTCTTTGGCGTAATCCAGCGTCCAACCCTTGCTGTTAGCCAGGTGCTGGTGTATGCTTTTGCTGGAATCAGACACTAGTGCCGGATCAAGGAGATAACTTTTCCATACCACCTTTACCTGATTTTTGTTTTGGAATTTTTGAAGTGCCGATTCAAATTTACGTTTGCCGATGTAACAAAAGGGACACATCACGTCCGACCAGATTTCAATTTCTACCATTTTTACTTGTTTGGTTTGCGGTGTTAAGCTATCCTGAGCGCCAAGGGGATTAGTCCCTATTACGAAGGCAAAAATCGTACAGTAGCGAATTAGTTTGGTTTTCATCAGGAAGATGTTCAAAGGTAGGGGGCCTTTTCCGGAATTCCTTCAGAATAAGTTTAAACTATCTTGAAAAATCTGTGGTGAACACCAAAATATATTCTGCAAATTTAACTGCTATGGAACCACTCAAGGAAATGTTCAACAAAGCCTTTGCCGCTCATTTGTCCACACAAATTAAATCGGAGTACCGTGGATTTGATGAAAGCTCATTTTTAAAGGCCATTCAACAGCAACTCGAACCCCTGGAACTCAATCAAAGGTTACGTTTGTTTACCCGGGAAATGAAAGCCCATTTACCCGAACCTTTTCCGAAAGCTTTGGTCATTCTCCGTAAAACCGCGCCAAAAACAAAACAAGGTTACACCAGTTTGATTTATCCCGATTTTGTGGCGCTTTACGGACAGGACCATTTTGACCTTTCTCTTGAAGCCTTGAAGTACTTTACCGTTTTTGGCTCTTCTGAATTTGCCATTCGTGAATTTTTAAAACTCGATTTTAAAAAAACGATGAAACACATGGAGGTGTGGGCGGAAAACAAAAACGAACATGTACGCCGGCTTTCTTCCGAGGGTTGCCGGCCCAGACTCCCCTGGTCCTTTAAACTCGATGAGGTTATAAAAAACCCTGAATACACATTGCCTTTGCTCAGCAAGTTAAAAGAAGATGAGAGTTTGTACGTGAGAAAATCGGTTGCCAACCATCTGAACGATATTTCCAAAGACCATCCTGAAAAATTAGTAGCGTATTTGAAAAAATGGGATTTAAGTCACCCACATACGGCCTGGATTGTGAAGCGGGCTTGCCGTACGCTGATTAAAAAAGGCGACACGGAAAGTTTAAACCTGTTTGCATTCGAAAAAAAACCAAAACTGTCGCTTCAAAATTTAAAATTAGGCGCAAAAAAAATCAGGATTGGAGATCCACTTCATTTCTCATTTGAACTGCGCTCTCAAAAAAACAAACCTCAAAAGCTGGCCATTGACTATAAAGTTCATTACCGCAAACCCTCGGGAAGTTTGCTTCCCAAAGTGTTTAAATTGAAAGAAGTGAATCTTCTGCCAAACCAAATTCTGAGCTTTCAGAAAAAACATCCCTTCCAGCATTTCAGCACGCGACAGCAGCATCCGGGCAAACACGTGATAGAAATTCAAATCAATGGGGTCATTTTTGCCTCCTCTGAGTTTAGCCTCGTCGACTAAAAACCGGTTGAAGTTAGTAACATCAGGCGTTTGAAAAGTAGAAACAGGCCACTCGTCGAATGTAGGATAAACTCTAAGCTTATTTTATATATTTGTTTACATGCTAAACAAAACAAAAGGTCATCTCCTCTCTGTTTTACTTTGTCTTTTTTCAGGGCTCGTTACGGCGCAGGATTTTTTAGGCTTGCATAACAACAACTATTCCGGCGTTGTTACCGTTTTCAGTAATCCTGCGAACATTGCCGATAGTCGCATGCAATTCGACTTACTGCTGGGTGGAGTGAATACCAGCGTGGATAACAATTACGTTGGCATCAAACGCTCGGCACTGGAGTTCTCGGGCAGCATTTTTAATCCCAAAACCATACGTTTTCCTTTTCAAAACGCTAACACGGATAGCAGCGACGCCAATTATTACAAAAACAGTCTGGTTATCTATCCCGGAGACAATAACGTTTCAGCTTATTCAAGTTCCAGATTGGTGATTGCCTCCTTTATGTTTAATCTTGACCGAAAAAGCGCCTTGGCTTTGACCATGAGTGTAAGGAACCACATCAACCTGGATGGCATGTCGCGCGACCTTGCCAACGCAGCGTATAACGAATTTAAAGATCCCAGTTTGTTTTTGAAAAATTTCAAAAGCGATGACATTACCGCTGCTCAAATGACCTGGGCTGATTATGGACTAAGTTATGCGCGCGTTATCAAGGACAAAGAAAAACATTTTCTGAAAGCAGGCCTCACTGCCAAACTTCTTCAGGGGGCCGGGGCAGGCTACTATTCTATCAGAAATCTGGAGTATGTGATAGATACTGTGAACGTGTATTCCTTTATCTCCTCCGATCTCAGCTATGGTTTTTCCCAAAGCTACGATGAGGCCCTGAGAGGAGGTTCCGTTGATTTGAACAAAATAAAATACAGTTTTGGATTTGGTTTTGACATTGGAGCGGTGTATGAGTGGAGGCCCGACTTTCAGGAATACAAATACAACATGGATGGAGAAACGGACCTTTGGAGAAGAGACCAGAACAAATACAAACTAAAAGCTTCTTTATCCATAAACGATATTGGAGGTATTAAATACAAAAAGAGTCAGTACTCCAACGATGTATCAGCGACCTTTAATTACTGGGATTTCACCGAATTGAATGTGGATAGTTTTGCAGGTTTTGATAAGTTAATGAAAGACTCTTTTCCATCAACATCAAACAGCACCACCTTTAAAGTGAGTTTGCCCACCACCATTAACACCCAGGTGGATTATCACCTCGGAAAATGTTATTACGTCAATTTTACAGCCAACCTTCCTAATCCCATTAAAACCAAATCGGTTCAGCTTTATGAGTACACTAACCTGAGTCTGGGGCCACGCATCGATCTGCCATGGTTTGGTCTTTCTGTACCTTTTACCTACAATTCGCTTGTTGCGCAGCATGGGAAACCTGTGATGATGGGCCTTGGATTGCGCCTGGGGCCGCTCAGTATCGGCACCAACGATATTCTGAATTATTTTACCGGCGATTTTTATGGCATGAACGCTTACATGCTTCTGCGTTTACCGATTCCTTACATGCGTGTGAAAGACATGGATAAGGATAACATCAGCGATCGTCTTGATAAGTGTAAGGAAGTGCCGGGCATTTGGGAATTTGTGGGTTGTCCGGATAAGGATGGTGACCACGTGCAGGACTCGGAAGACCTTTGTCCGGAAGTTCCGGGATTAAAAGAGCTTCAGGGTTGTCCTGATAAAGATGGGGATGGCATTACAGACGCGAAGGACGCATGCCCTGATTCAGCCGGAACCGTTGAGTTTCAGGGATGCCCTGATCGTGACGGGGATAAGATCATTGACCGCCTCGACACCTGCCCGGATGTAGCAGGTCTTCTTGAATTCCATGGTTGTCCTGATAAGGATGCTGATGGTACAATGGATAAAGAGGACCTTTGTCCTGATATTTTTGGCCCAAAAGAATACAAGGGCTGTCCTGACCGTGACGCGGATAAGATTCTCGATCTCGACGACCAATGCCCGGATGTGGCCGGTCCTGCTGAAAACAAAGGTTGTCCTTGGCCAGATACGGACAAAGACGGAATATTAGACAAAGACGATTCCTGTAAAACCGTGGTAGGATTACCTCAGTTCAATGGTTGTCCGCCGCCTCCGCCTCCACAAATGAAAGCCGCGGAAAAACGCATTCTTGAAAAAGCCTTTGCCAGTTTGGAATTTGCTACCGGCAAGGACGTGATTCTTGCTAAATCCTTCGCTTCACTCAACGCCCTTGCCAAATTGTTGATTGAACACAAGGACGACTGGACGCTCAAGCTTTCGGGCCACACCGACAATCAGGGTGATCCTGAAAAAAACATGTTGCTCTCAGAAAAACGCGCCAAGGCAGTTGAAAAATACCTTGTGAAAAAAGGCGCTTTTGATGAGAAGATTGAAGTGGAGTGGTTTGGACAAACCCAACCCATTGCTGATAATAACACGCCTAAAGGTCGTCAGAAAAACAGAAGGGTAGAGATGAAGATCAGCTATGTGGAAACGGTGGAACCGTAACTCTTTTATTTCACTGCTGAGGGGTATAAAGCTTTATTGATACGCATAACAAGGGTTTGCGCCAGTTTACTGAAATGTTTATCAATGATTTTTTTTGGAACATTCAGGTCTTCGGCAAACTCCTCTTCCAAAATTCCTGAATTAATTTCTTTGCCATCTTTGGTAAAAACGGTGTAGTGAACCACAATCCGGCGTTTTGTGTTGGGTGTTTTGTAAGGTTGCGCAGGTTCATTGGTTCCACCGGCTTTAATGTCCAGTTGATTGATGAACACAAACACATCCGTTTTGTACTTTCCGGCGAGTTGAGGCACCAGTTTGGAATTGCTGAGTTTAGCGTTCATGAACCTTTGGTCGCTGTTGGTTTCAACGTTCAACTGGCCGTTCTCAATGGGTTTGCTGCTTTTTTCTTTTTTCGGAGGCTGATAATTGTTCTGATCCGGCACCTTCATGTAATCGTAACTCAGGCAACCGTAGATGGCTTCAGTATCTTTTTTAAATTTTACAGTGTCTTCCATCAGGTCCACCACCCCGTATTTAGAAGCTTTCAGTGCTTTTGCAATTTGTTCGTTCAGCCCATCCCTGAATTGAAATTTGATTTGTTTTGCACTGAGTTTGGTTTCAGCGTGAATGGCAAAATCAATCTCCCCCAAATACAACCTGGGTTCGAAAGGAATAATCATGGTTTTGTGTGCCGTTGCAGGGCCACGGTCGGTTTTTTCCTTTTCGCTGATGGTTTTATTCTGTGCCACAAGGCCAACACTCATGAATGAGAAGCAGGCCAGTGCAAACAATTTGGAACTATTCAATGGATGCATGTTTCTCAATCCCTTAACCAATCGGTGTTTGCATATATCATAAGCGCGAGTACAATAAACAACCCTACGTTGTTGGCATAATAAACAAATTTATCGCTCACCTTTTTTCCGGTAATCATTTCCCATAAAATAAACATGATATACCCCCCATCCAGCATGGGAATAGGAAGAAAATTCATGAAGGCCAGGGCAAGGGATAAAAAACCGGTGAACATCCAGAAATTTTGCCAGTCCCAGCTTGAATCCATTTGCTGAACCATGGTGTAAAATCCACCCACCTGCTGGTGTGCGTCTTCTACCGTAAAAATCACCACAAACTGTTTGGCTTGCATAATGAGCAATTCCATGCCATCGGCCACACCCTGAGTAAACGCACTGAGCAGGTTAAATTCCTGTTTGGTGATTTTGGGTTCTGTTAAAATCTTACGATAGTATCCAATGGTGCCGCTTTCGCTTACGTTGCAAGCCGTTAGCACGGTGTCCTGACCGCGCAATAGAGTGAGTTTTACTTTTTTGCCGCTGTTTTGACGGAGTTTGGCGGTAATCTCATCGAAATACCGAACCGGTTGATCATTCACTCCAATAATCAAATCTCCGCTTCTCAAGGCCGAGTTGGCAGCAAAACTGGTTTTGTCGATGCTGTCAACACTTACCATCACCCGTGGTGCGATAAAGTTGGATTTTTTTAATCGTTTTAAAATTAAGGCCCTGTCCTTGTCTTTAACAGGCACTGAAAATTTTTCGCCGTTTTCATGAACGCCTTGAATGCTTTCGGCTTTGTTCATGATAATTTCAATGGGGATGCGGCGTATAGAAGGCACGGGTTGCCCGTCAATCGAGGTAATGTAATCTCCGTTTCTCAAACCCATATTATACGCTGTGCTGTCAACCGCAATGCCATGCGGCAGGCCGGTCATGGGCAGGGTTTCTTTCCCCCAGGCAAACAAACACATCCAGAAAATGAGCAAACCCAGCACAAAATTCACCAGAATACCTCCCATCATTACCAGAAGGCGCTGCCAGGCCGGCTTACTGCGGAGCTCCCAGGGCTGAGGCGGAGAATCAATCAGGCTCTTGTCCATTTGTTCATCCACCATTCCGGCAATCTGAACATAACCACCAAAGGGAAACCATCCTAAGCCGTATTCTGTATCTCCAATTTTTTTCTTGAAGATGGCGAAATTCATAACTGATGCAAAGGGAAACAGAAAATCAAAAAAGAGATAGAATTTATCGACCCTGCATTTGAAACGTTTGGCAAACCAAAAATGCCCGAATTCGTGTAATGAAACTAAAATGGTAAGACTAAGAAATAATTGTGCGATCTTAATGAACATAGGTGTGTTTAGTAGGGTATGCGTTAATTTTGAGAAACGTAAATGTACGTGAAAATCATGGAATTTTCCCCGCTCAGGTAAGCATTTAGACTTAATTAAGAATCACAGCATGGAGCCTGCTATGTGTCTGGCTTCCGCATCGCTTTGCACATAATCCTGGTAATCCGGGGACCGCACAAATTTCACTTTGTCCATCGTGGAAGAAATGACCTCACTCATCTGCAGAAAACCAATTTTATCCTGCAAAAAAGCCTGCACCACCACTTCGTTGGCCGCATTCAGCACACAGGGCATATTGCCCCCTTTTTCAATGGCGTTGTAAGCCAGCTGAAGATTTTGAAACACATCGGGCCGCGGGGCTTCAAAATTGAGCTGAGGGTATTTGTGAAACTCAAAACGCGGAAAGGTATTGTTGATTCGTTTTGGATAAGCCATGGCGTATTGTATGGGCAGTTTCATGTCGGGCAAACCCAATTGGGCTTTGATGCTGCCATCTTCAAACTGAACCAAACTGTGCACAATACTTTGAGGATGAACCACCACTTCAATCTGAGATGTTTTCAGATGGAACAACCACTTGGCTTCAATCACTTCCAAACCTTTGTTCATTAAGCTGGCGGAATCAATGGTAATCTTAGCGCCCATGCTCCAGTTCGGATGTTTTAAAGCCTGTTCTTTTTTTACATCCGCCAGAAAAGCTCTGTCTTTCCCTCTGAAAGGACCCCCGCTGGCGGTGAGGATAATTTTTTCAATTTTGTTTTCCCATTCGCCTGCCAAACACTGAAAGATGGCCGAATGTTCGCTGTCCACCGGGTACAGGTTCACCCCGTTTTCCTGAGCCAAACGACTCACCAGTTCGCCGGCTACCACCAGGGTTTCTTTGTTGGCCAGGGCAATATTTTTTTTATGACGAATGGCGTTTAAGGTGCTCGAAAGTCCTGCATAACCAACAATAGCGGCGAGCACCAGGTCAATGCTCTCCATTTCCACAATTTGTTCTACGGATTTTGCACCGGCAAATACTTTAATATCGTGTGGGGCTAAGGCCGATTTTACTTCCTGGTATTTGGTTTCATCGGCAATCACCACAGCATTCGGTTTAAATTCCAAAGCTTGTTGTATAAGCAATGTGGCGTTGGAATGACCAACCAATACCTCGGCTTCAAAGGCTTCAGGGTTTTCGCGAATCACCTCCAGGGCCTGGGTGCCAATGCTGCCTGTGCTGCCCAGTATCGCTATGCGTTTTTTTGATTTCAAGTCCTGCAAAACTCCGTATTATTTTCACATTTCAAAACTATTTTTTGAACTGCAGCCAAAGAGTTATACTTTTACAACATCTTAAGGGGTGCTTTGTTGTACTTTAAATTTATCCGGAAGTTTTCGCGAAGGTTTAAAATCAAGGCTGAGATCAAACCCATTAACAGAACGGTGACCAACACTTGCTGTTAAGCACCTGAACAGGGTAATGCCTGCGTAGGGAGAATAGTTAAAAATAACACCACCCCTTGTGTTGTTATGTTTAATTATTAAAATGTAAAAATGAAATTAAAATGGTTGTTAACAGGACTTCTGGGTTCTGTAGTAAGTTTAGCGCAACTCACAGCGCAGTGTGAATTCACCGGTACGATAACAGATAAAGAAGGCAAGGGGGTGGCGTTTGCCTTTGTGCAATTGAAAAACACCGCCTACGCTTCACAAAGCAACGAGAATGGAATTTTTGAATTCAAAAATATTCCTTGCGGTTCTTATCTTTTGCAAATACGGTGTTTAGGGTACAAAAACATCAACGATTCGCTTGTCTTACCACTAAAACAGGGGTTTCAAAGGGTGATGGAGATCAGCAATAAAAATCTCGACGAGGTATTGGTTCAGTCCGGCAGGGTGGAAAAGGAGCAGGCCATTGCACACAGCAATGTGAATGCAGAAACCATCAAAGCGAACAATCTGGGGCAGGATGCGCCTATGCTCCTGAATCAACTTACGGGAGTAGTAGCCAATTCCGACGCAGGTAATGGCATAGGCTACACCGGTTTACGCATCCGCGGAAGCGATGGCACACGAATAAATGTCACCATCAATGGGGTGCCGGTAAACGACGCCGAATCACAAGGTACTTTTTTTGTCAACATGCCTGATTTGCTTTCGAGTGTTAACAGTATACAAGTGCAGCGTGGTGTTGGCACCTCCGTGAACGGGGCAGGTGCATTTGGAGCCAGTATTAATTTTGGAACCCAGGCCCTTGAAGAAAAAGCACATGCGGGCCTTATCAGTACCGCGGGTTCGTTTAACACCTTCCGAAATACGGTATTCGCCGGCACAGGTTTGATAGAAAATAAGTTTGTAATGGATCTGAGGGCTTCTTTAATCAAAAGTGACGGGTACATCGACAGGGCGAGTTCTGATCTTCGTTCCTATTATCTATCGGCGGCGTATTATCAGGGGAAATCTGTTTTAAAATTCATTAATTTTTATGGTAAGGAAAAAACCTACCAGGCCTGGTATTACGTGCCGGAGGATTCGGTAAAACAAGGGAACCGCACTTATAACATGGCAGGACAATACACCAATGAGTTTGGTAACATCAACTATTACAACAACGAAACCGACAATTACACTCAAAATAATTTTCAATTGCATTTTATCCATCAGTTTTCTCAAAAACTTCACGCCAACATTACGGCCCATTATACCAAAGGACAAGGCTATTACGAACAATACAAGGAAGATCAAAACCTGGCGGAGTATGGTTTAAACAATGTTATCACACCCGCGGGCGACACCATAACTCAAAGCGATATGGTGAGGCGTTTGTGGCTGGACAATGATTTTATTGGCGCGCTCTTTAACCTCACCTACAGAAGCAACTCGCGACTGCAAATGGTTTTGGGTGGGGGAGCCAACACCTACCGAGGTGCTCATTTCGGAAGAATCATTTGGGCGCAATACGCCTCCAACAGCAGTATAGATTATGAATATTACCGAAACAATGCCATTAAAAGCGAAGGCAACCTTTACCTGAAAAGCAATTTCAGGCCCTTTTCGAACACCAACCTGTTTGTTGACTTGCAGGTGCGAAAGGTCTTGTATTCTTTTTTAGGATTTAATGAGCAGTATCAGCAACAAATGCAGGATGTGAACTACACGTTTTTTAATCCAAAAATCGGACTCAATGTACAATTGAATAGAGGTCTGGATGCTTATGTTTCGCTTGGGATGGGAAACAAGGAGCCCAACCGCGATGATTTTGTGCAAAGCACGCCCCAAAGCAGGCCTCAATCGGAGCAGCTGACGGATTTGGAAACGGGATTAAATTTCAGCAGCACCCGGGTTAAAGCGGGATTGAACGGGTATTACATGCAGTACAAAAATCAATTGGTGCTCAACGGAGAGGTGAACGATGTGGGAGCCTACAACCGTGTGAATGTTCCCGAAAGCCGGCGCATGGGTCTTGAGCTGGATCTGAATTACAAAATGTTGAAGTGGTTTGAGATCACCGGCAATATCGCTTTCTCCGATAACACCATCGCTAAGTTCACCGAATACCTTGACAGCAGCAATGCCGATTACAGCATATATAAACAAGTGACCAGGGAATACACCAACACCGACATTTCATTTTCTCCTTCAACGGTTTCGTCGCTTCTGTTTACCTTTTTACCGGTGAAGAATTTAAAAATCAGTCTTATCAATAAAAATGTTGGGCGCCAATACCTCGACAATACCAGTAACTTAAAAAGGAGCATTGATCCTTATTCCGTGTTTGATCTGAATGTGAATTACAGCCTCAAAACCAGGGTGATTCCTGAAATTATCTTTATGCTATCGGTATACAATCTGCTTAACACACAGTACATCACCAACGGTTATACCTACAGCTATTACTATGATTCGGCCCGGCTGAGCACCTTTAATTTTGTAGCACCTGCTGCGCCTGTCAACTTCCTGACCGGCATCAGCTTAAGGTTTTAGCATAAAAAAACCCGGCTGAACCGGGTTTCTTTTTAAAAGATGGAACCTATAACGTGTCTTAATTTTTCAATCTGGCTTTGCCATAGAAGTTTTGCCGATTCCCGCTCTCCTGAAGTTTCTGCAAAATCGGTGATGATGAGGGAAATGTCGTTGGTAAGGTCATCCTTTTGAATTCTGAATTCAAAGTAACTTCCATCCGTTTTATCCACCCATTGAAAACGAACCACCTGCAACTCCACCGTTTTTAACAGCCTGGCCTGCATGAGCTGGTCGTCCCAGATAAAGGTATAAATACCATTGCGAATGTTAAGGTCGTCGCAAAACCACTCTGAAAGTCCGCTTGGAGTTGATAAAAACTCATAAAGCATTTCAGCGGAGGAATGGATGACAAATTCCATTTCAAATTTACCGGCCGGTTCTTTTTCGGGTTTAATGGAATACGAATCGGTTTTTTTAACCGCGTTGGTAATGGAACTTGATATGGAAACGATTTTAGAAAGAGGTATTTCTTCCTTGTTTTTTACAGGTAAAGTATTTTGTACGGCAAGTACCTCCGGTGTTTTTTTCTCGGGTTTGCTGAACACTGAGGGCTGGGCTTCGGGTTTTTGTGTTTTGGTTTCTTTGCTCTTAGGGCTTTCCTTCGCAGGGGTTTTAGCTGCGGGTTCGGCCTTCTTAGGGGCCGCTGCCTTCACTGTTGCAGGTGCGTGAACCGGTTTCGATTGTGGCTTTGCAACCGGTTTAGTAATGGGTTTTTTGCCGGCAACAACTTTAGCTTTTGCCAAAGCTTTGCCCGGGCTTTTTTTAGCAGGTTTTGCTGCCTTTTTTGCCAGAGGTTTTACCGTTTTTTTCTTAGCAAGCGGTTTTGCAGGCTTTTTGGCTGCTGCCGGTTTTGCTTTTTTAGGCGCAAGTTTCTTTTTTACCGCCGTTTTCGCCGGTTTGTTGGTTTTCTTTTTTGGAGCAGCAGGTTTTGAGTTCTTTTTCTGAGCTTTCTTCTCCTTGCTTTTTGCCTTTACCTTTTTATTCAGAACCTTGCTTTTTTTAGACATACCAATTTTTTTTTTGGGAAATGTATAAAATAAAGAGTAGAAAGCAAATAAAAGCTTCAAAAATTATTTACGGCTTAGGATAAATCCTATCATTTTGTGGGGAATAAACAGGAAAATACTATATTTGCACCCCTGAAAATGGCGGGATAGCTCAGATGGTTAGAGCGCAGGATTCATAACCCTGAGGTCACGGGTTCAACTCCCGTTTCCGCTACTACAAAGCCTTGAAAATCAAAAACTTCAAGGCTTTTTTTATGCCTGTTTGAGAAAGGGATAAGAGGGAATTTCAGAAAGAAACCGGGGGCTTAAACGCTTAATGGGTGATGAGTTCCTCAATCTTATGACGCGATTCCTCGCTTAGCATCACATGGTTTCTGACTATCCAGGTATGAATGGATTGCAGGAAATGGTCCTTTTCATGGATGTGCTCCAGGTTAATCTGAAGGGATTTGTGGTTTTTTTTGATGAAGTAAAAAATTCCGTGCCTGAATTCAACAATCATCAATTCCGATGCAAATACCTTCATGGCCCTTTGCTGAAGGATGAGAATGTAATTCGCGTAAATGTTTACGAAACACAAACCTTTTCTGAACTTCAGTACCGTAATCACCATCTCGGTTCCGGCGATGATAAAACAGATGGGGGCAAGGTATTGGACCTTGCTTCCGCTCAGGAGCAATAAGATGGCAAAACTCAGGAATACGCCCACTTTCAAAGCCCTGAACATAAAAAAGGAGCTGGTAAAATAAGGGTAACGCTGAATGGGCAAAGAAGCTTTGTAGCTGGCGTTCAGGTACTCATAACAACCCAAAAACACATAGGCTAAACCGGCGAGTATTTGTGCCGACACAATTTCCTTCCAACTATAAGAAGGCGCAAAATAGTTTAAGGCTGAAAAAAACAAAACCCCTATCAGAATGAGATTTTTACCTATGGACGCAAGTGCTGATTTCATTGGTGTTGAACGATGAGTAAATATACAAAATTATTGTTTCAAAAAGACGCTTCAGTTAAAATTTTCTGCCCCGGACAATAAATTTTCCATTAATTGTTCAGGCAGGGTATAAACCCTTGTCTATTTTGTATTTTTGCCTGCGATGACTTTCCTCCAACCCTCATTTCTGTGGGCTTTAACCGCACTGGCTCTTCCGGTAATTATTCATCTCTTTAATTTCAGGAAATACAAGAAGGTTTATTTTACCAATGTAAAGTTTCTTCGTCAGGTTCAAATAGAAACCAAATCCAGGTCAAGGTTGAGGGAACTCCTGGTGCTTTTGTTTCGCATTTTAATGATAGCCGCTCTGGTATTGGCTTTCAGTCAGCCGGTCATCCGCGATAAAAACAATGCGCAGGTACAAGCCGGGTCCCGATACATCAGTTTATACATCGATAATTCCTTCAGTATGGAGAACCTCGGGCGCAATGGTCCCTTGCTGGATCAGGCCCGGCAAAAAGCGAAGGAATTGGTGAACGCTTTTGGAATACAGGATAAATTTCAGATCCTTACCAATGAATTTCAGGGTAAACAACAGCGGTTTTGCGATAAACAGGAAGCCATCGCCCTGATCGATGACATCAGATCAAGCCCTGTGCCCCGAAAACTTAGCCGGGTGATTGAGCGCCAGAGAGAATTACTGAATGGCACCGGCTCAAAGGCCAAACGGATGTTTGTTCTTTCCGACGCTCAAAAAAGCACATTTGACCTCGCACAACTTCGCGCACAAGACAGTACACCCATCGCGCTGGTTCCCTTTGTTCCCAATCTCGTTAACAATGTGTTCATTGACAGCTGCTGGTTTGAAAGTCCGGTTCAACAAAGTGGAGAAATTCAACACCTCAGGGCCAGAATCCTGAACAAAGGGGATAAAACCATTGAATCCGGCTCCGCCAAACTCCTTATAAATGGCAACCCTATGGCCCTCAGCTCCTTTTCGCTTTTACCGGGGGCCTTTACCGAACTGCGTTTTACCTTCGAATGCAAAACATCGGGGCTTCATTTTGGCTCCGTAAAAATCGACGATTATCCTGTGACGTTTGATGATGTATTTTATTTTGCCTTCACTTCTCAAGTCAACATCCCGGTGTATCTGATTCACGGAAACAACCAAACGGGAGATGCCCTGCAAGCTTTGTTCAGCAACGATAGTTTGTTCCAGGTAGCGGTTGGAACCGAGTCTCAGATCAACTATTCCACGTTCAGAAAAGTGGAGGTGATTGTTTTGAATCAATTGCGCGAGGTTCCTTCCGGTCTGGTGTCGGAACTGCAGCGTTTTTCAGAAAAAGGGGGAGCTATCGTCGTTCTTCCTTCAGATGCTGAAACCGCCCCGGGATACACGGGTTTTTTGAATGCTTTCAATTTGCCCGGCTTTGCTGCTGCAGATACAAGTAGTTTGAAGGTTGAGAGAATTGAACTGGCTTCGGGTTTTTTTTCAGGGGTTTTCGAAAAACTGGAAGAGGATTTAAACCTTCCACTCATAAAAAAACATTATCGCCTCAATAAAAACAGCCGTAACGATTTTGATGCCTTATTGAAATTAATGAATGGGGATATTTTACTGGGCAGATCAAAGTACAAACAAGCGGAAGTGTATTTGTTTACCTCTTCACTCAATAACACAAGCGGCAGTTTCAGCAAACACGCTTTGTTTGTGCCGACGTTTTACCGCATGTGTTTTACCGCGATTAAACAAGCGCCCTTGTATTACCCTGTAATATCAAATACCGCCTTGTATTATTCGGGAGTGTATTCAGGGCAGGAGACACCACCCCGAATTGTGAGTCTTGACAGCACAGTGGAAATTATTCCTGAATTAAGAAACACTGCACATGCGCTGCAGCTGTTCACCCGCGACCAAATCACAATTCCGGGATTTTATACCTTACAGGAGGGCAGTAAAACCCTTCAGGCACTGGCCTTTAACTATGAGCGCATCGAGTCGGATCTAAATTGTTATTCCATTGAAGAATTGGAAAATGAGCTCCGCAAACAGCAATTGAGCACCGTGAAAATTCTGAACGCCGGAGAAAAGGATTTTACAGAACAGGTGTTGCAGGGAAGTGAGCCCAAACGGTTATGGAAATTATTTATAATTTTAGCTCTTGTATTTCTATTAGCGGAAAGCGTTGTGTTACGAATTTTAAAATAAACGAATGACTATTTTAATCAGGCAAGCCAGAGTGGTATCTGAAAAAAGCGAACACCATGGAAAAACAATGGATTTGCTCATTGAAGGAGGGCAGATCACTGCCATCAAAAAGTCCTTGCCTGTTTCCGGAGGCACGAAAGTCATAGAAGCTGAAGGGCTCTGTGTTTCAGAGGGCTGGATCGACCTACAGGCCGTTTCGGGGGAACCCGGATTTGAACACCGCGAAACACTTGACTCCTTAATCAAAGCAGCAGCAGCAGGCGGTTTTACCGCTTTGTGCCTTCACAGCAACAATCAACCGGCAATTGATAACAAAGCTCAAATTGAATACGTTTTGGGCAAAACCCGGAATAAAGCAGTGGATGTGTATCCCCTGGGCACCATTACCGCCGGAGGAAAAGGAAAAGACCTCTCTGAAATGTACGACATGAAACAGGCGGGAGCTATAGCTTTCAGCGATTACAAACATGGTCTTCAGGATTCCGGAATGCTTCTCAGAGCCTTGCAATACAGTTCAGGTATTGATTCGTTCATTATGGTCCACTGCCAGGACGAGAGTTTAACGCATGGAGGACAAATGAACGAAGGAGAAACCTCTACTGCGCTTGGTTTAAAAGGCATGCCTGCGCTTGCAGAAGAAATTATGCTTGAACGCAACCTAAGTATTCTGGAATACGGGGGAGGTAAGTTGCATGTTCCCTGCATCAGTTCAAAGGGTTCGGTGGAATTAATCCGCAAAGCCAAATCAGCCGGACTGAACGTGACCTGTGGTGTGGCCGCCGTTAATTTGTTTCTCGACGAAACCGCTTTAAAGGAATTTGATACCAATGCAAAAATAAATCCCCCCCTGCGTTCAAAAAAGGACCTGCTGGCTTTGAGAAACGCTGTGGAGAACGGCACCATTGATGTGATTGTAAGTGATCATTGTCCCCTCGATACCGAAGCCAAGGAACTGGAATTTGACCTGTCGGATTTTGGTATGCTTGGTTTGCAAACCGCTTTTTCCTGCGCGCTGGAAGGCTTGAAAGAAAAAAACATCAATGCCATTATCCGCGCATTTACCTCCGGACCCAGAACCGTTCTCGGTTTGGAACAGCAAGGCATAGCGGAAAACCAAAGCGCGAATTTAACCCTGTTTACCCTTAACGGTAAAACGGTGCTGACGGAAAAAAACAACGCTTCCCGATCGGCGAACTCTCCGTTTTTTGATCAGGAATTGAGCGGCAGTGTGATTGGTATTATCAATGGTTCAAAATCGCATTTTAACTGATTACAACTGGTTTTTAAGAGTTTCAAGAACACTCAGGCGGTAATGGGCCTCGAGATTAAATTCGTTCTGGGTGAGGTCCTCCTGAATGAGGGAGTACAAGTGACTACACTTCAATCCTAAGTTTTTTGCTTTTTTCTCCTCACCGGTTTCAAGGTAAAGTTGTAGTTTCTCGTAAATCAAATCGGCAAGCATGCGCAATTGAGCTGAACTTAAAGTTGATTCCAGGTTTAGATTTTTTACAAATTCTTCCTGTGACCAGGCTTCAATTTGTTCAGGCTTAAATTGAGTGTAGGTAATGAAGGCAGAAAACAACTCTTTTTCGTGCGTTTCTATGTCTTTGTTTTTTCTAAGACCCATAAGCGCGGCCAAAACTTTACCAAAGCTTTCGAATTGCCTTTGTAAATAATCTTTCCTGTACATAAACCGGAGGTGTTTAGTTTTTGGAGCTTTTAATCAAAGCCTCGTGTGTTTTAATCACTTGTTCTATTAATGACTGTTTTCCATCATTCATAATCACCACATCTGCTTTTTTCATTTTTTCTTCCTGCGACATTTGGTTTTTCAAACGGCCCAGCACTTGCTCTCTGTTAAGCTGATCTCTTTCCATCACTCTTTGAATGCGCAACTCTTCGGGGGCAAGTACCACTGCAATTTTGTCAAGGCTTTGCTCAGCCCCGGCTTCAAATAACAAGGCGCTTTCCTTAAGAATAAGAGCGTTTTTATGCTTCCGGCAAAAAGCCTCAAATTTTTCCTTAACTGCAGGGTGGAGGAGGGCGTTCAAGGCCTTGAGCAGGGCGGGGTCGCTGAACACCTTTGAGCTGATGTAGGCTTTGTTCAATTGGCCATTGCTGTGGTAGCTGTCTTCGCCCAACAAAGCCTTTACCTTGTTTTTGATGTTTGGTTCAAAATAAAGTGCCTTAGCTGCCTGATCGCTGTTAAAGTGTTTCCAGCCCAGCAGAACAAACAATTGAGCTACGGTGCTTTTACCACTGCCAATCCCGCCTGTTAATCCAAGCACCATCAGTTTTTAAGGATTAAAATTTCAACTTCCGCCGGTTCTATTTCCAAAACGGTAATTTGTTTTGGGGCACTTCCAAGAAACACCGGACATTTGTTTGTTTTGGGGTTGACCTTTTCCACATTAATCTGCGCTTTGAACTGAAGGGTATCGGCCATGCTAAAGGCATTTTGCAGGGAGGTGAAGGTAACCTTTACGCTCGATGGAAACATTCGTACCTGTTGGTTTTGCAAGGTTTTTACACTATGAACCGGAATGCTCACGGTTTCCTGTATCAGTCTGGCTACATCTAACCTCACCGAAACATCGTTGGTGGTGGTATGAACTTCCGCGTTGGGTTTAATGAGTTGCAACTGGGCCTGGGTGCTTTGGCTGAGATTATTTAAGCTCAGCGCCTGGGTATAAAGGGTGTCTATTTTTTCAATGATGTTGGTGTCGCCCCAAATGGTAAGGAAAGCCGGTTGAAGAACAGGGCGTTTGTAACCATACCCTTCTTTGCATTTAACATACAGGGGCACCTTTACAGGAACAATTTTCTGATAACCCGTTTTTTCACTGAAATACAGGGTATCGGGACTGATTCCTTTGATTTGCGCTTCGAAGCGGAAGCGTTTGTTGAGGTTCAGGGCCGATGACGAAAGAATATAATTCTGTTCACGGTTAACCGTTTTGAGCTGATTGAAGTCGATGATAAAATTCCGTTTGGATTCGTTTAACTGAATCAAAGCCAGTTTAAGGCCACTGGCTTTCACATCCACGCTGATGTATTCGGGCAGTTCGAGCATGGGGCGTTTGTTCACCGGTATGTTTCTGAACTCAACGGGAATTTTAAAAGTGTAAGGGTAAATTCGGTTTAAGGAGTGTACCAACCATAAGAAGGTGGCAATGCCAAGGCAAATAAAAAAAGCCTTGGTTTTTCCAGGCTTTTTCGTGTTTAAACTGTATTTGCTTTTAGCAGAAGCCAAAGGATTAGTTTTGGTTTAGGTTAAGCGAAGCGTCGTGTGATACAGCGTTTTTAGAGATTTTCATTTTGGTGCCGTCTTCCACTTCCATCAGTATGGTGGCGTCTTCGTTTACTTCAACAATTTTACCATAAATACCGCCAATGGTTAAAATTTTGTCGCCTTTTTTCAAAGCCTCAATGTATTTTTTTTGCTCCTTGGCTTTTTTCATCTGAGGGCGGATCATAAAAAAGTAAAATACTAGAATTATGGCTCCCATCATTACAAAATTCATAGCACCACCACCACCTTGACCCTTTGGATCCATCATTAAAATCAGTAACTCGTTCATTGTTTCGTTGTTTTTTTAGTGTTTAAATGTTTAGCAAATGTAGGCATTACCTTGCGGTTTCGGCAACAATTATTTCGCATTTTATGCGTATCACCCTTGTGGAGGGTTCGCAATTGGTTACCACGGTGATTGTTTTTTCCTGGTAGCCGCTTTTTCCTTCGCTGCTAAAAATCACTTCTATTTTATTGCTTTGTCCGGGCAGGATGGGTTCTTTTGGCCATTCGGGAACTGTACAACCGCAACTTCCGCTGGCACTGCTGATGATCAGGTTTTTAGTCCCGGTGTTTCTGAAAAAAAAGGAGTGGCTCACTTTTTCTCCCTGAATAATTTTTCCAAAATCAAATTCTTCTTCATCAAATTTGATATCGGGCACATCTGATGTTTTGCCTTCGGCGCTGGATGAATTGCTGACCGCCGAAGTGTCAATGCCCTCCGGTGTTTTGGAAGTGCAGGAAAGCAGAAAAATAAAAACGAACAGTGAAACGAACTTAAAAAATGGTGATAGTAAAGAATGGGCTGTGATCATTGTTAATATGGTATTAGGTATTCATAGAAGGATAAACGTGAACAAAAACTTTAGAATTTGGCTCTGATTTTGCGCATCTTACGTTTTTTGCTGAAGTAGCCTGTGTTTTTCATACGGTAGAAACTTGCCCTGCCGCGGATGACATAGGAATAACTGAGACTAAGCGTAACGTAAGAGTCTTTGTTGGTGTTTTCTCCGCGCTTGGCCCCCCAGGTGTGGGAATAATAAACCCCGGGGTTGGCTGCTATAGCGGCATCACCCAGTTCGGGAGTTCTCAAAATGAGGCCTCTGGTGTAATCATCACCGGGGTCGCTGGGGTATTGCCCGCTGATGTCATCCAGATAGTCGGTAAACACATAACGGTAATTTAATTCAATCCCTATGCGGTGTTTTTTATTAAATGTAAAATAGGCTCCGGCACCCAGGGGAATATTCATAAAAAACTTGGAATAGGTTTTTCCTTCGGTGGCCAAAGGTTGCAAGGCCACCCAATTGCCCTGGTACAATGTTTTGGGATTCGACATGCAGGTGCCTAAACCTCCGAAAAAATACAAACGCATACCGTTTCTGTAACGGTAGGTCCTGCCAAGGTCGTTGTTTTCGAAAAAGTAATAGTGGAAGGTAAAAGCAAGGTCAAAAATATCGTTTCTGAAGTTGAAATTCCTGTAGTTCCTGGCCGGGTTTGTGGTTAATTTATCATCCCCCTGAACCCTTAAATAATCGAGTGCTAAACGGATGGAGGTTTTTTGTTTCCAGCGGTAACGTGCAAAACCACCAACATTCCAGCGGGTTTGGGATAATTTCATATCCGACACAAAGGCCCTGCCGGTACCTTCACTCCCACCAATGTCGCCCAGGTAATTGGATGCCCCTACGTTGCCGCCAAAATCCCAGAGCCATTGCGATTGCATGTATCCTGCTGTAAAAAGAGAAATTAGTATGAAGAGGGACTTGCGCACGCGTTAACAGAATTTCAAAGATAGAAATATTTTGCGTTGCCGAAAGTGAATTAAAACAGGGGCTTTAAGCTAAATACACTTAAAAAAGCTAATTTTCCGGCTGAATATAACGCCTATGAAGGGAAATCGCATCTGTCAACTCTTTAACATTGAAAAACCGATTGTACAGGCCGGCATGATCTGGTGCAGCGGCTGGGAACTGGCCAGCGCCGTCAGCAATGCCGGTGGGCTTGGATTAATAGGATCAGGCAGCATGTACCCCGATGTGCTCAGAACCCATATTCAAAAATGCAAAGCGGCTACCAAAAAACCATTTGGTGTAAACGTCCCGCTCCTCTATCCGGAAATTGAAAAGTTAATGGAAATTATTGTAGAAGAGGGCGTTAAGATTGTGTTTACCTCTGCCGGGAACCCCAAAACCTGGACCTCCCATTTGAAAAGCAAAGGCATAACAGTAGTGCATGTGGTAAGCGCGGTAAAATTTGCCCAAAAATGCGAAGAAGCCGGAGTTGACGCTATTGTGGCAGAAGGGTTTGAAGCCGGTGGACACAATGGAAGAGAAGAGACCACCACTCTGGTACTGATTCCGCAAATCCGGAAAGCCGTGCGTTTGCCTTTGATAGCCGCCGGAGGCATTGCCACCGGAAACCAAATGGCAGCCGCGTTTGCCCTGGGCGCTGACGGGGTGCAGGTGGGCAGCCGTTTTGTGGCTACCCCGGAAAGCAGCGCGCACCTCAATTTTAAAACTACCGTCATCAACAGTAATGAAGGGGATACCCAACTCACTTTAAAACAACTGACCCCCGTGCGATTACTGAAAAATAAATTTTTTCAGGAGGTCGATGCGGCGGAGAAAAGAGGGGCAAGCAAGGAGGAATTAAGCGCATTGCTGGGCAGGGCCCGGGCCAAAAAAGGCATGTTCGAAGGGGATTTGCAGGAAGGAGAACTCGAAATAGGACAGGTAAGCGCCATGATAAGGGAAATAAAACCCGCCGCTGAGGTGGTAGAGGAAATTTGGAGCGCTTTTAAATCACAGGTCAAAACAATGGCTGCACTTGAAAAGTCGTTGGACTAGATTGCCCTGATTAATTAATAACTTTACTGACACCCGTATGATAGAATTTCAACGCTTTACTTTAAAAAATAACCTGAAAGTGATTGTGCATCGCGACATCAGCACACCCATGGCCTGTGTTAACCTGCTATACGATGTGGGCGCGCGCGATGAGGATGAAAATAAAACCGGTTTTGCCCATTTGTTCGAACACCTTATGTTTGGCGGAAGTGTGAACATTCCAAATTACGATGAACCCCTTCAAATGGTGGGGGGAGAAAACAACGCCTTTACCACCAACGACATTACCAATTATTATTGTACGGTTCCTCCTGAAAATCTGGAAACCGCGTTTTGGCTGGAAAGTGATCGTATGCTGAGTCTGGCTTTTACCGATAAAAGTTTAGAAGTGCAGCGCAGCGTGGTGATTGAAGAGTTTAAACAGCGTTACCTGAATCAGCCCTATGGTGATGTGTGGTTGTTGCTAAGACCATTGGCGTATAAAGTGCATCCGTACAAATGGGCCACCATCGGAAAAGAAATCGCGCACATCGAACAGGCCGTGATGCAGGATGTGAAAGATTTTTTCAAACAACATTATTCTCCGTCGAATGCCATATTAGTAGTGGCCGGCAATGTGAATACCGATGAAGTTAAAACCCTTGCCGAAAAATGGTTCGAACCCATTGATGCCGGTGTTCGCACCCGGCGCAAGCTTCCGGCAGAACCCAAACAAACCGAGGCCCGAAAACTTACGGTGGAACGGGATGTTCCGGCCAGCGCCTTGTACAAAGTGTATCACATGTGTTCGCGCTACGATCCGGAGTACTATACAATCGATTTGTTGTCGGATATTCTGAGCAGGGGAAATTCCTCGCGTTTGTATAAAACCCTGGTGAAGGATAAACAACTGTTCAACGAACTGAACGCCTATGTGATGGGCGACATGGACAAGGGGCTGCTGGTGATTAGCGGGAAAATTCCGGATCATGTAAAAATGGAAGAGGCTGAGGCGGCTGTGATAGCGGAGTTGGAAAAGATCAAAACCGAACTGGTAGACGAAAAAGAATTGCAAAAATGCAAAAACAAGGTGGAATCCAGTATTTCTTTTGGTGAAACCGACATTCTCACCAAAGCCACCAACCTCGCGGTTTCTGAATTGCTGGGCGATGCCGACCTGATTAACCGCGAAATAGAAAAATACAATGCCGTTACCCCTGAAGCCATACGCGCTCAGGCCAATCTGATTTTGAACGAAACCAATTGCAGTACGCTGTATTATTTAGCCAGGAAATAAATGGACACTTTTAACGACAGTGCTTTTTTTGACAAAGCGCACCCTTTAAACGAGAGTTGCCTGCACGAAATGGAACAATTCAGGCTACACCAACACCTGCCTTACCGAACCTACGTGAAAATTCGTCTGGAGTTTTTAAAATCAAAGCCCAACAGTGCCTTGCACGCGGAATTTTTGCAGGGTTTTAAGCCGCGCATAGCTGTGTTTGCGGGAAGTTTTAATCCCTTTCACAAAGGGCATTACAATGTGTTGCAAAAAGCCGAGCGTATTTTTGATAAGGTGATTATTGCCATAGGTCAAAATCCTGCAAAGGATGAAAGAACCTGGGAGATTCCCAAATCGATTCAAAACCGGCAGATTGAACATTACAACAGTTTGCTTACCGACCTTCTCACAGCCGTAGGGGATGATCCGGTGTTAATCAGAGGGCTCAGAAATTCAACTGATTTTCAATACGAGCAAAACCAGTACCGTTACATGCAGGAGCTGATGCCCAACATCAACATTGTGAACATTTATTGTGATAAGGAGTTTGAACACATTTCTTCTTCCGGTATCCGCACACTTGAAAAATTCAACAAACACCAAAAATACCTGCTTGAATGAACGTTTTCTTAGAGAAAAATTTTATACGACTGTATTGGTTACTCTGTGGCATTGTGTTTGTTGTTGTGGCTTTGAGGGCCTTTTTTATTCCCTTCAGTCACGATGAGGCCTCCACCTTTTTCTTTTATGTACAGAGTGATGATTACCTGCCATACAAAGCACACGTTTACACAAACAATCATGTTTTAAACAGCGCTTTGGCCAACATTTGTTACCACCTTGGCGGTTCGCACCGATTTGTACTCAGGTTGCCCAATCTTTTATCATTTCTGTTATTGTGTTGGGGTGTTTACCGGTTTTTTCCTTATTTGAAGCATTATGCCACTCGTGTTCTATTGATCACTTGTTTTATTCTTACGTTCAACTTTCTCGACTTTTTCCAGCTCTGCCGGGGGTATGGTTTATCCATGGCATTGATGGTGCTGGGTTTTTCTTTTCTTCAAGAGTATTTTTCAAACTTGAGGTTTAAGGCACTTGTCCTCTTTTCTCTTTGCATTCAACTTGCCTTAGCGGCTAATCTTACCTTGCTGGTACTTGTGCTGCTGTTGTGGCTTCTGGTTTTAGCATTTCAATTGTATCACAAACAATTGACCAGCCTGAAAAACTTTGTTCTGCAAGGGATGAACCTGTTGGTTCTGTTGTTCTGGATAAAATTTTCCTTTTTTTATAAAGAAAAAGGTGTACTGGACAGTGGTTGGGGAGAAGATTACTGGCAAGTAACGTTTAAATCATTGATGCAATTTGTGTTCGGAAGCAATGCGCTTTGGATTCAGGTTATTTTGCTTTTTCTTTTTCTTTTGGCATTAAGCTTTTCAATTGTGCATTTTTTCAAACGCCCCTTTCGCATCATGGCGATTTTTGAACCGGGAGTATTTTACACTTTTGTTTTTACTGCATTGGTTATTGGCATCTACCTTCAGAAACAGATTTTAAAAGTGAATTACCCAGAAGATCGGACCGGGCTTTATCTGTATGTGATTTATGCATTGACTTTGGTTTTTTTATTTGAGTCCGTACCCGCTTTGTTATCAAAAGCTGTGGCACTCTTATTCACAAGCACAAGTTTGGTTTACTTTGTTTTATCTTATAATCTTGAAAGCTTTACGCATTATTTTTATCATGTTATTCCTAAGGCATTTTATACGGAATTGCTTAAACAAAAGGCACTGTTTCCTGAGCCTTTCACCATTGGAGGGCACGTAAACAGGGAAATGAACTATGCCTTTATGAATTACAGAGGAGGCTCACCCTTAAATCCAATGGATATCGCATTTCCTATGCGAATGAATTGTGATTATTTTATTGCTGAAAGAAGAGAAAAGCCCTATTACGATCCTTTTTATGATGAACTAATGGTGGACAAATACTGGGATCATGTTCTATTAAAACGTAAACATCCTATACAACGTATACAGTTTGCGAAACTGGATAGCTTGCCGCGCTATTATAGTGGACAAGAAGAGTTCCTCGAATTTTTAAAGATCCAGGACAGTAGTTTGAGTTCCAGGAATTCCATGGAATTGGAAATTGAGCTGTTTTTTAAAAAAGTACCCTCTCCATTTAAGTCCTTTTTAGTTTTAAGTGTTGAAAACGCTAACAACGAAACGGTTTATTACAGCAGAGCCCAGTTACACTGGCTGGATGATGATTTGAACGGGGAGAAAAAGACACTTAAACTTACGGTTGGACCAATCCCCGAAGGATTAAATACAATGAAGGTTTACATTTGGAACATCGATAAACATGAATTGGAAGTGTCAGTCCATAAGTTAAATATCTATGAACTTCATGGCGCAGGTGTTAATTTTACAATACCTAAAGAATATTATCCTTTCATTGAAAAAGTGACTCAAAAACCCTTACTCTAAATGATATTGAACCGTAAACAAGCCCCCGCTTTTAAAACCATCGATCGTATTCAGGTAATTCCGGCGAAATCCCGGACCCTTAACAATGGTATTCCTTTTTATTCAGTATCGGCGGGGACTCAGGAGATTTGCAAAATTGAATTTTTGTTCCGCGCTGGCATGTATTACCAGCCTTCTACTTTAATCGCCTCCTGCACCAATGCTTTACTCGAATGCGGCACGCGCTCCTACACCGCCAACGAACTCAGCGAAGGCATTGATTTTTATGGTTCTTATCTTGAACTTCAGGTAGAGCAGGACTTTGCCTCGGTTACCCTCTTCACCCTGAACAAATACGTGAAGGAAAGTCTGGTGTTTTTTGAGGAGATGCTGAAGTATCCTACCTTTCCTCAGGACGAATTTAAAATTCACGTGGCCAACAAAAAACAACGCCACATCATTAACTCCCAAAAAGTAAGTGTACTGGCAAGGCGAAAATTTGCCGAGTTGTTGTATGGCCCCACTCATCCTTATGGATTAATGGTAAAGGACGAGGATTTTGATACCCTTGATTTGAATGCCATTAAAACATTTTTTACCACGCATTATTCCTCCGGCAATTGCACCATCATTGCTTCGGGTTTGTTACCTGAGAATTTGATGGAGGTGTTGAATGAGAAGTTTGGAAAACAAGCCTGGGGAAGCATTCGTCCTTTAAAGACCCCTCAAATGAGCTTTCAAAAACCCGCTGAAAACAAACACTATATTGCCAAAGAAGGCGCCATTCAGTCAGCCATCAGGGTAGGGCGATTGTTGTTCAATAAAACGCACCCTGATTATTTTAAATTTCAAATGCTCAACAACATTCTTGGAGGGTATTTTGGTTCGCGTTTGATGGCGAATATACGTGAGGACAAAGGCTATACCTACGGCATTGGAAGCGGGTTGAGCAATTTAGTGCACGCCGGTTCCTTTTTTATTTCTACAGAGGTGGGGGCCGATGTGACCGACAAAGCACTCGAAGAAATTTACAAGGAAATAAAACTGCTGCGCGATGAATTGGTGGATGTAAATGAACTGGAAACGGTAAGGAATTATATCCTTGGGCATTTTTTAAGAAGTGTGGACGGTCCGTTTTCTTTGGCTGATAAATTTAAATCCATTTGGGAGTTTGGTTTGGATTATGATTTTTACGACAAGTATTTTGATGCTGTAAAATCGGTAACACCAAACGAGTTGCGCGACCTTGCCAACCAATACCTTCAGGAAAAGGATTTGATTGAATGTGTGGTGGGGAAAAAGGGGTGATGACTATTGTCAGGTTTCGACTCCGCTTATGGGCAAAAAAAAAGAGGCCATCTTTTCAGACGGCCTCTTAAAGTATGACAAAAATGAATTAAGCCAATTTTACGTTAACGGCGTTTTCGCCTTTTTTTCCCATTTCGATATCGTAGGTTACTTCGTCGTTCTCACGAATGTCTTCGGTTAAGCCGCTTACGTGTACAAAAATCTCTTGTCCGTTTTCGCCTTTAATAAATCCGAAACCTTTGGTGTCGTTGAAAAATTTTACTGTTCCTTTGTTCATGTTGTTTTGTTTTGTGCCCTTCGATTAAGTTGGGCGGTTATTGGTTTTTATTGTTTTGTTTTTATTATCCCCTGCTTTCAGGCAGAGTTTAATGCGTTAAGTCTTGTTTATACCCATATTCCATTGAATACCGGGATTTTGACTGCTCAGAAAAGTGTAGGGTGATCGAATTGTAACAGAAATTACGAAAGGATAAAAATACAATCTTCGAAAGAAGTGCTCAAATGTAGGTATAACCTGGGGATAAAAAAAGTATTTCGCGAGAAATGTCCGGCTTTTTTGGTTTTTTGGGAATTAAAGGGCCGAAAACCCTTGAAAATAAAGAACAAACGGGCTTAATGCGTTTTCAGGAATTTGCTTCTGCCCAAGATATCTCCATCAGAAGAAAATGCAGTAATAATATACAGGCCTTCTTCCAGGTCGCGAATGTTCAGCGGACCATCATTATCAATCAGTACCTGTTTTACAACTCGTCCGCTTAAGTCGGTGAATTCAATGTTGCAATTGCCGGTTTTAAATTCAAATCCAAATTCTATCTCGTCTGAGCCAGGGTTGGGGAAGATGTTTAAATTGTTGGAAGTGTTTAGGTATTCATTCATTCCAACAGGGTTGGCGAAGTTACAAGGGAATTGAGTGTACTGAAGCAGGCCAAAACTGCTATCGGTATAGCATAAGTTTCGGGAAATGTAATTGCAATCCGTAGAAATATAATTTCGGAAATTGAACAAGTAGCGGGAGGAGCCAAGCCGTTCTGTTATGGTTTCAGTGCTAGAGCTTAGGTTACTGCCATAATAAAATTGATAAGTTGCATTCATTTGTTTTAACGGCATTCCGTTGATGGTGACTGTACTGATTGAATTAATAGAGATATTATAGGTGCATGTAATAGCTGAGGTGGGTCCTTTTGTAATCGTATTCTGCCAACTGCTTCCATTTACTGCAGCAAAATTGTACAGGATCTGCCAACCACCCACTGTGCAGGGGTTTTTCATAAAAACAGTATCACCAATTTGTTTTAAATAGGTTGGGTTGCATTCGGCAAAGAGGCACTCATAAGAAAAAAAACTATGTTGAAGTTTTTTTACGGTTTCTGCTCCTATAATCGTATCGCCGGTGTAAACAATTTGATCATTGTAAGCAGCCAGTGGATAGGGTGTCATGGAATTTGCCCAATTGTAACTCCATTTAGCCCCCGGGGGACAAAACACCACCTGAGCGTTTAGGTTTTTTAAAGAAAAAAGCAGTAGGGTAAGGAGGTAGATTTTTTTCATCGAATTGGTTTTGAAATACGCTTGCTTAATTAAATATAGTGAATTTGCCGGTACCTTCAACAATAGAGTTCTAAAATTTAATTTCCTTGGACAAGTCCCTGAACCTGCGCCCGGGACCGAACGGCGTGTATAAGCTCCTTTGCGCAGGCCTCAGCCAAGCAAAGAGCGAGTAGTGAGGGCCCGTTAAGGCGCCCAAGAAAAATAGTGTAAGATGAGCCTAATCACAGGGAAATATGTATTTTTGGTTTCACGATACAACTATGAAAACAGTAGAATTCAGGGAAGCTTTGCGCGAGGCCATGTCGGAAGAGATGCGCCGCGATGAGAATGTGTTTCTTCTTGGAGAAGAAGTGGCCGAATACAACGGGGCTTATAAAGTGAGCAAAGGCATGCTGGCCGAATTTGGGGCCAAACGCGTGATTGATACACCCATTGCCGAACTGGGCTTTGCGGGTATTGCCGTAGGTGCCGCCGCCAACGGTTTGCGACCCATTTGTGAATTTATGACCTTTAATTTTAGTTTGGTAGCCATTGACCAGGTGATTAACAGCGCGGCTAAAATGTACAGCATGAGCGGGGGACAATACAATGTGCCCATTGTTTTTCGCGGCCCAACCGCCAGCGCCGGAATGTTGAGTTCACAGCACTCCCAGGCTTTTGAAAATTGGTTTGCTAATTGTCCAGGTTTAAAGGTGGTGGTGCCCAGCAACCCATACGACGCAAAGGGTTTATTAAAAACCTCGATACGCGATAACGACCCGGTGGTGTTTATGGAAAGTGAGCAGATGTACGGGGACAAAGGCGAAATTCCAGAAGAAGAATATTTGATTCCTATTGGCCTGGCTGATATTAAACGCAAAGGAGAACACGTGACCATTGTGTCGTTCGGAAAGATTATGAAAGTGGCGTTGGCCGCCGCTGCTGAGCTGGAAAAAGAAGGCGTTAGCGTGGAAGTGATTGACCTGAGAAGTGTGCGACCTATTGATTATAATGCCGTGATAGAATCGGTGAAAAAGACCAACCGTTTGGTGGTGGTGGAAGAAGCCTGGCCTTTGGCAAGCATTTCAAGCGAAATTGCTTTTAAAGTACAGAAAGAGGCTTTTGATTACCTCGATGCCCCGGTTTTGAGAGTTACAACCGCCGATACACCGCTGCCTTACGCCCCAACGCTGATTGAAGCCTCTTTGCCCAATGTGGCCAAGGTGATTAAAGCGGTGCAGGAGGTGATGTACATCCGCAAGTAATTTTTTTCATGAGAGTTGCCCTGCTTACCGATGGAATCTGGCCTTATGTGCTGGGCGGTATGCAAAAACACTCCTATTACATTTGTAAATACCTGGCTCAAAATGGGGTGGAGGTGCATTTGTTTCACTTCAACCAGAGCCAATACGACATTCGACAACTGGAATTTTTTACGGATGAGGAAAAAAAATTCATTCGTTCAAGGGTGCTGGAGTTTCCCAAAAGTCCGGGTTTTCCGGGGCATTACCTTTACGACTCCTATCGGTATTCAAAACAAATTTATAATAGCATAAAGGGCGAGCTCAATACTTTCGATTTTATTTATTCCAAGGGTTTTTCGGCCTGGTACCTGATTGAACAAAAGAAAAAGGGCAGGATCAAGTGCCCTCCCATTGGGGTGAAGTTTCATGGCTACGAAATGTTTCAAACGTCGCCTGATTTGAAAACCAAATTGCAGCATATGGTTTTGCTGCGTCGTCCCGTGAAATGGATTTCACAACAGGCCGATGTGGTATTTTCTTATGGTGGAAAAATTACAGATTTGATCGAGTCCATTGGGGTAAAGCGAAAAAACATTATTGAATTGCCCTCGGGTTTGGAAGCGGGCTCAGCAGCAGATGAAATCAGCGAAACGCATGTGCCTCCGCGCTTTTTGTTTTTAGGACGTTACGAAAGAAGAAAAGGCATTGAGGAACTGAACCAGGCTTTAAAAGGATTGTTCGCTGAAAAAGAGGTGCCGGCTTTTGAAATGCACTTTGTGGGGCCCATTCCTGAGGACAAAAAAATCACCCACCCCCAGGTTGTGTATCACGGAGAAATCAGGGACAAGAAAAAGTTAACACATACTCTGCGCTCCTGCGATGTGTTGTTGTGCCCAAGCTGGAGCGAAGGTTTCCCCAATGTGTTGCTGGAAGCCATGGGTAACGGACTCACAGTGCTGGCCACGGATGTAGGGGCTGTATCTGTATTGGTGAATTCATCGAATGGTTTGTTAATGGCAAATGCTGATTCACATACAATAAAAGAGGCTATAAAAACGTTTTTGAGTTTGGACCAGCAACACCTCCTTAGCATGAAAAAGAACGCTTTACACACCATAAGCAATAGGTTTGTATGGGAGAAACTGATTCCTGTAATCATAAGCAAATTACAAGCTATAAAAGCGAATTAAATTTTTTATTCCAAAAATGAAGTTCATCTTACCACTTGCTTGTTTGTTTTTGCTTTCTTGCTCAAAAGATGTTGGGAAAAGGGAAGGACTAAGAATTAATGAATCGGTTTTTTTAGACAGCATCAATCACAGTGCTTCCTTCAATTATTACAAAAACGATTCAGGGGCAGTGTATTCAGGTGTTCATGGTCCACACGGACCATTTAAATTGAGGTTTAACAAAAGAGCTTTTTCGGCTTTAAGTCAGATGGGAAAGCTTCCACCGGGTTCGGCTATGCCTGAAGGGGCTTTGGTGATTAAAGAATTGGTGAATGCCTCCAGTCAAACAATTACCTACTACTACATGTATAAATACAGAAACTCCTGGCTTTGGGGAAAAATGACTTCGAAAGGAGAGGTACAATCCAGTATTTATGCCGATCCGGCCGGCTGCGTGAATTGCCATAACCAAACGGGCAACGTAGATCAGATTGTGGCCTTTTATTTTTACTAGATCCTTTTAATCAACCCAATCAGCAATAAACAGATTGGTATCTCTTGTACCCCCATTGTTTCTGTTCGAAGAAAAAATGAGTTGTTTCCCATCGGGCGAAAACATGGGGAAGGCATTAAATATGCTTTGAAAGGTAATTTGCTCTAAACCTGTTCCATCGGCGTTGATCATAAACAACTGAAAGTCGTAACCACGTTTGCTGTGGTGGTTGCTGGAGAACACAATTTTTTTGCCGGAAGGGTGGTAAAAGGGGGCCCAGTTGGCTTTGCCCAATTGAGTGACCTGTTTCAAATCGCTGCCATCCACATTGCAGGTGTAAATTTCCATTTCAGTAGGAGCCACCAGGCCCTGGGCTAAAAGTTCCTTGTATTCTTTTATGGCTTCTTCAGTTTTCGGACGCGAGGCTCTGAACACAATTTTTTTGCCATCGGGAGAAAAGAAAGCGCCCCCATCGTAGCCGAGTTGATTGGTGATTTGTTTTTGATTTTTTCCATCAATGTCCATGGTCCACAGTTCCAGATCACCGCTTCTGGTGCTGGTGAACACAATTTTTTTTCCGTCAGGCGAAACGGTGGCTTCGGCATCATAGCCCGGTGTAGTAGTGAGTTTTTTCTTGATTTTGCCTTTTAAATCGGCCACGTAAATGTCAAAACTGCTGTACACCGCCCAAAGGTATTTGCCTTTCATTTCAGGGGCTGCAGGGCAATCGTCAGAGGCTTCGTGAGTAGAAGCGTAAAGGATGTGTTTGCCGTCTTTCAGAAAGTAGGAGCAGGTGGTTCTTCCTTTTCCTGTGCTGATGAGTTGGGGTTTGTACAAACTGTCCTGAGCCGCTTTTGAAATGTCGAGGTTAAAAATCTGGTCGCATTTTAATCCCCAGGCAGCATTGTTACTTTGAAAGGATGCGAATTTGCCGTTGAAGCTGAAATAGGCTTCGGCATTGTCGCCACCATGGGTCAGCATTCTAAGATTTTTAAGGTGTTGTTCTTCCTGAGCTGAAATGGCGAATGAAAAAAGTAGTAATAGTGCTTTGAGCAGAAATTTCATAGAATAGATGTTAAAACTTCCAAAAGTAGGGATATATAATTTTTGTAGAAAGCGTGTATAGCTGATATTTGTCAAGATGATTGGGTATTTTTAGTTTTTCGCCTCATTTTGAAGCCAATGACCCGCTTCATCAAACTTTAAACAGTAACAGGACATTCGAAAAACTTACGTATTCAAAGATCTGCATGAAAAAAATCCCCAATTGGCTCATTATAATTTTGGCGCTTACAGCCGTTGTGGCCTCTAAGTTTGTTTTTTTCTCAAAGGAAGAAATGAAAAAGGGCCCTCAGGCCGGCAAAGCCCCGCTGGCGGTGAATTATTTTGTGGTAAAAGCCCTGCCCTATGAAAACCGGATATTTTCAGCCGGAAAAACCGGTGCCTTGAATGAAGTGAGTCTTATGCCGGAGATTTCCGGGAAAGTGATAAACATCTACTTTAAAGAAGGCCAACAGGTGAACAAAGGTGATGTGTTGGTAAAACTTAACGATGCCGATTTTCAGGCCCAGTTACTGAAAATCAACACCCAGTTAAAATTGGCGGAACAAAAATTAAACCGTTTGAAAAAACTGCGTGAAATCAATGGGGTAAGTGAAGAAGAATACGAAATGCAGGAGAATGAAATTTCAGTATTGCGCGCGGATGAAAAGTATTACCAGGCCCAGATTGCCAAAACCAGTATTATAGCGCCTTTCACCGGAGTAGTGGGTTTAAAAAATGTGAGTGAGGGCGCTTTTGTAAGCACATCAACAACCCTGGTTTCTCTGGTTCAGCTCAAACCCTTGTTTGTTGAATTTTCCATTCCCGGCAAATACAGTCAGGATGTAAAAACCGACATGGGCATTACCTTCGAGGTGGAGAACGATTTGGGTGCACAATCCTATACGGCTCAAATTTATGCCATAGAACCCAAAATGGAGGAAGCCACAAAAACCATAAGAGTAAGAGCTTTGTACAAGGGTTCAAACAATTTGCTGCCGGGCACTTTCACCAAAGTTTACCTGGGTTTTGGAGAATCTTCCAAACAGTTGATGGTGCCTACGCAATGTGTTGTACCTGTTTTAAAAGGCCATAAGGTTTTTCGTTATTCTGCAGGAAAAGCTATTGAAACACCGGTAAAAATCGGTCCAAGAAATGATAAAAACGTTTTGGTGTTGGAAGGTTTAAGCGAAGGGGATACCGTTATTACCTCCGGTTTAATGTCCATTAAAAAAGATATTCCCATCAAGCTGATCCAAAAAGCCGATTAAGATGAATTTGTACTCCCTCAGCGTTAATCGTCCGGTACTGGCCATCGTTATGTCGGTGCTGATTGTTTTGTTTGGTGCCATAGGGTTTAAATTTCTTGGTGTCAGGGAATTTCCATCCATTGATCCTCCGGTTATTACCGTACGCACCAATTATACAGGCGCCAGCGCCGATGTCATTCAATCTCAAATTACCGAACCGCTTGAAAAAGCCATCAATGGCATAGAAGGTATTCGCTCCATTTCTGCTTCATCCAACCAGGGTTCGAGCATCATCACGGTTGAATTTATCCTCAGCGCCAATTTGGAAGCGGCTGCCAATGATGTGCGCGATAAGGTGTCGCAGGCCTTAAGGCAATTGCCTCAGGACATTGATGCTCCTCCTGTGGTAAGCAAGGCCGATGCTAATTCCGACGCCATTGTGTCCATGACCTTAAAAAGCAACACACGTTCCATTCTTGACGTAAGTGATTATGCAGAAAACGTGATTGCACAAAACCTGCAAACCATACCCGGGGTGAGTTCGGTGCAAATCTGGGGGCAACGCCGTATTTCCATGCGCATCCGAATGGTACCCGATAAACTGGCGGCTTACGGATTAACACCACTGGATGTAAAAGCAGCACTGGCGAAAGAAAATGTGGATCTTCCTTCAGGAAAAATTACCGGCAATTCCACCGAACTTACTGTAAACACCATAGGTCGATTGTCCACCGTTCCTGAATTTGAGAACATGATTGTGAAGGAAGAGGAAAGCAACATGATTCGTTTAAAGGACATTGCTTTGGTGGAGTTAGGCGCTGAAAACGAGGAAACCATTTTAAAAGAATCAGGAACACCCATGATTGGACTTGCCCTGGTGCCACAACCCGGCGCAAATTACCTTGAAATTGCCGATGAATTTTACAAACGCTACGAAGTATTAAAAAGAGACCTGCCAAAGGATTACACAATTAATATTGCATTAGACAATACACGCTTCATTGAAAAGTCGATTACCGAGGTGGCTGAGACCTTATTAATAGCCTTGGTTCTGGTTATCCTCATTATTTTTCTCTTTTTCCGCGACTGGTTAATTGCGTTCCGCCCGCTGATCGACATTCCTGTTTCTTTGATCGGTACTTTTTTTATCATGTATTTGCTGGGTTATTCCATCAACGTACTCACCTTATTGGCCATTGTGCTGGCAACGGGCCTGGTGGTGGACGATGGAATTGTTGTAACAGAAAACATTTTCAAAAAGCTGGAGAAGGGGATGAAACCAAAAGAAGCGGCCATTGAAGGTACCAGGGAGATTTTCGCAGCTGTGATTATTACCTCGCTGACCCTCGCCGCGGTGTTTATGCCTGTTATTTTTCTGGAAGGGTTTGTAGGACGTTTGTTCAGGGAGTTTGGTGTGGTGCTGGCGGGCGCAGTATTAATTTCCGCTTTTGTGTCTCTTACCCTGACACCCATGCTGAATGCAAAATTGGTGCGTAAGGACCCCACCAAACGATCAAAATTTTATTTAGCCACCGAACCGTATTTTGTGGCATTGGACACCTGGTTCCGAAAATCAGTAACAGGTTTTATGGAAAGGCGCAAATGGGCCATTACCATCCTTGGTCTTTCCTTAGGTTCTATTTTTTACTTTGGATCTCAACTTCAATCGGAATTGTCTCCCCTCGAAGATCGAAACTGGCTACGCATGGTGGTTACAGCTCCTGAAGGCACAACCTTTGAGGCTACGGACGAGGTGATGGACCGGATTTCGGGATTTGTGACGGATTCCATTCCTGAAAAACGCATTTGTTTAACGGTAACTGCACCCGGCTTTGTAGGCTCAGGTGCGGCTAATACAGGATTTGTAAGGCTGGCTTTAAACGATGCTTCTGAACGTAAACGCTCGCAAAATCAAATCGCTTCTTACTTGAATCAAAATTTACATTTGTTTCCAGAAGGCCGTGTGTTTATTATTCAGGAGCAAACCATTTCATCAGGAGGAGGACCAAGAGGAGGTTTGCCGGTGCAATTTGTATTGCAAACTCAGGACTTTGCCAAACTGCGGGAGAAACTTCCTAAATTTTTAGAACAGGCCAATAAAAATCCGGTGTTTCAGGGTGTGGATGTAAATTTGAAATTCAATAAACCGGAACTGGTAGTGGAAATTAACCGCGACAAAGCCCGTGTGCTGGGTGTTTCCATTGCCGATGTGGCGCAAACCATACAATTGGCGCTTAGCGGTCAGCGTTTCGGGTATTTTATCAATGGCGATAAACAGTACCAGGTGATAGGCCAGGTGAACCGCGAAAACAGGGATAACCCCGGGGATATTAGCGATTTATTTGTGCGCAATGCCAAGGGCGATATGATACAATTGGACAATGTGATATCTGTGATGGAAAGAAGCAGTCCACCTCAGTTGTACCACTACAACCGTTACCAGTCGGCTACCGTTTCAGCAGGATTAGCCCCGGGTAAAACGATTGGCGATGGTATTAAAGAAATGAAAAAAATTGCGGCACAGGAACTGGATGACAGTTTTGTGACTTCACTCACAGGGCCTTCCCGTGATTTTTCAGAAAGCTCTTCCAATATTTTGTTTGCGTTTTTTCTGGCCCTGTTGCTGATTTATTTGTTTCTCGCGGCTCAGTTCGAAAGTTTTATTGAGCCCTTCATCATTATGCTTACTGTACCAATGGCACTTGCGGGAGCTTTGTTTTCCCTTTGGTATTTTAATCAAACCCTGAATATTTTCAGCCAGATTGGTATGATTATGTTAATTGGCCTTGTGACTAAAAATGGAATATTGATTATTGAATTTGCCAATCAGTTACGCGACAAAGGCATGAAAGTGAAGGAGGCGGTGATTGAAGCTTCCACGGCAAGGTTGCGCCCCATTTTAATGACCAGTTTGGCCACCGTTTTAGGCGCTTTACCAATTGCTTTGAGTTTGGGAGCGGGTTCAAAAAGCAGGGTAGGCATGGGCATTGTGGTGATAGGCGGTTTGCTGTTATCGATGGTGTTTTCGCTGTATGTGATTCCGGCTATCTATTCCTTTTTTGTAAGAGATAAAGTTAATCCCCGGGACTAAAACAGAATGACTAGAGTGTTTGAATATTGCATTTTTTTAGTGGGGCTGGTTTCAGCGGCATCCGCCCAAACTTACATGGGCCTGGAGGAGGCCATTAAGATAGGCCTGGAGAAAAATTTCGCAGTAGTGATAGCGAAAAATCAAAATCAAATTGCCCAACTTCAGAATAATTTAGGAAACGCCGGTATGTCTCCACAATTGAGTGTGAATGGAGGGGCAGTGTTTTCCAACATCAATTCGTTTCAGGAGTTTGTAAACGGCACCACTCAGGAGAGAAACAACGCCCAATCTTCAGGTTATTCGGCCGCGCTGCACCTCGACATGAAGGTGTACGATGGCAGCAAAATGTTCGCCATTAAAAGCCGGCTCAACCAAACGGAAAATTTAACGGCTCTGCAGTTAAGGCAACAAATGGAGAACCTCATTTACGAGGTGATGCTGGCGTATTATAACATCGTAAGCATAGATGTGATGATACGCACCGAAAAACAAAACCTGCTCATCTATCAGGAAAGAAAAAAGATAGCCAAACTGAAAATGGAAGTGGGGTCTGATTCCAAGGTGGATTTTTTGCTGTCGCAGAGCGATGAAAACCGGGCCAAAAGCACCATCGTGCAAATGGAATTACAAATGCTGGATGCAAAAACCAAACTCAACAATTTAATCGGTTTGTCGCCTGAAACAGATTACACTACCGAGGATACCATCATGGTGAATTATTCGCCTACCATCGAGGACCTGAAAAAAAACCTCACTTCCAGGAACGCGATGATTTTAATTGCCAAACAACAAACTCAGATTTCAGAACAGTACATAAAAGAAGCCCGCTCCAGCCAATTGCCCTATCTGAATTTAGGATTAGACTACCGTTATTTAAACAATAAAAGTCAGGCCGGATTTTTAGCCGCTAATAACCAGAATGGTTTGTTTGCCGAACTCACCGCCGGCTGGCTGTTATTCAATGGCAACAAAAACAGAAACCTGGTAAGGGAAATGAATTTACAGAACCTGAACCAGCAAATCATCTTAAAACAAACCGAACTGGAGGTAGATGCCCTGGTTCAGTTGAACTACAGGCGATTTTTGCTGAGCAAACAAATTGCGGAACTGGAATTGTCTAATTTGATGGATTCACGCGAATTGCAGGTTATTTCCATGGAGCGATATAGGGTTGGTAAAACCAATTTATTGGAAATCATTGAGGCCCAGAAAAACCTGGAGGATGCTCAGTACCGATACATCAATGCGCTGTACAGTGTAAAAATTGCCGAAGCGGAGTTGCTAAGAGCAAACGGGGAATTGGTGAAATAAACCAAAAGGCTTCAGCTGGTAAAACGCATTTGCAGCACGCCAAGAAATGCTTCCTTAAAGATTTTGGTGCTCATTTTGCTCACGCCCTGCACCCTGTCGGTAAATTCTATCGGCACTTCCACCAAAGTAAAACCCAGTTTGTAGGCCCGGTATTTCATTTCAATCTGGAAGGCGTAACCCATAAAACGAATTTTGTCAAGCGGTATGGTTTCAAGTACTTTTCGTTTATAGCATTTGAAACCTGCAGTGGTATCTTTCACAGGGAACCACAAAATCATTCGGGCATAAACGGAAGCGAAATAACTCATGAGTATTCTTCCGAAAGGCCAGTTGTGCACTTTCCCTCCCTTACAATACCGCGAACCTATGGCCAAATCAGCCCCTTTTTCACAAGCCGCGAGAAGACGCAACAAATCCTCGGGTTTGTGCGAGAAGTCGCAGTCCATTTCAAATAGGTAATCGTAATCTTTCGCCAGTGCCCATTTAAATCCGGTGATGTAGGCCGTGCCCAATCCCAGTTTACCCGAACGTTCAAGCAAATGCAAACGCCCCTTGTGAGTGGTCTGAAGTTGTTTTACAGCGAGAGCGGTTCCGTCGGGCGACCCATCATCCACTATTAATAAATGTAAATCAGCCGGTAAGGACAAAACAGCCCCAATCATCTTTTCGATGTTTTCGATTTCGTTGTAAGTGGGTATAATGACAAGGCATTTCGGCATAATTGCCACGAATATAAGAGTTTAAAGGAGTGGTAAAAAATTTATGCCCTTTGAACGGGCCATCGTGCCGGGTATTTACAATTTCTTGTAAGTGAACGGACAACTTAAGTGTTTAGTATTCGGGATTTCGACTTATTCTTTGTTGCTGGGATCGAAACTGGCATTTCTGAACAGCATGGAATTCAAAGAAATGTAAAACACATTGGATAAAAGTCCGGCGTAGGGTTTGGAATTGTCGCTGGCAACATAATTCTGATTGTGGAATTCGGTGAGGTAATACTTGAATTTCAAATTCATGCCGTAAGGAAATTGAATGCCTACCAATAAACTATGGTATACGGATTGCTGACGGTCACTGAACCAGCCGGTGATTTTCATCCCGTCTAATTGATCTCCATTTTCGTAAGTTTTTTCTTTGTAAAGAAGTGGAATTTCCAATTCGTAGCCTGCATAAAGGAACATTTTGTTGAGGTTGCCGAGTTTAAAAGCCACAGGAATACCTAAATTGTATGAACGGAATCTTTTTTCATAGGTTGTACTAATGGTATTTGTTGCGGTGATCGGTGTTTTATAATTGCCGTAAATGTATCCCACGTTGCGTATCGCCAGGCCTGAATAAATGCCAAACTTCTCACTGAAATCAAGATGAGTGAAACTCTGAATATTGATCACAGGAGCAAAGCGCAGGTCGGCACTTTCCCCTTTGTTGTTATCACTTATCTCAGCCCAGGAAAAAATAAGTTCTAAGCCTGAAGTTACATAGGTTTTAGATTGACTGAAGCCTTTGAATGAGACCAATAAAATTAGCAACAGGGTAGAGGTGAAGTGTTTCATGATCAGTAGTGTTTGTTCCTGTCAAAAATACAAATTGCCTGAGAACTGAAACAAAACAGGAAGAAGGATTTTTATAAAATTAAATGATAAAAGTCACTTCTTACCTTATATTCCTCCTAAAGAATACCTATTCCGAGCAGAACCGAGAAAACAATTAAAAACACCGAAACCAAAATCTGCAGACTATTGATGGTTATCTTTTTTACGAGCAGGTTGCCCCAAAGGGCCCCTAAAAACGCTGATAATACGGCACAAAGCAGAAGGCTGAACGTTTTAAGATCACTAAAATCAGGAAAGTGTCCCGAATACACGCTGAGCCTCGAAACATCAATCATGCAGGCAATCATTACCCCGCTGGCAATAAAACTTTCTTTGCTTAAACCGGCGCGAAGCAGAAAAGCACTGCGTAGGGCCCCCTGATTTCCGGTTAAGCCCCCAAAAAAACCACTGAGTAGTCCGCCGGGAGCAAGGTACTTTGGAGAAAATTGCAGTTTCTTAAACCCGGGCAACAATTCCATTAAGGAGAAAAAAAACAGGAGGGAGGCGATGACCAGTTTAAGGGGGCTGATTTCAAATGTTTTGTCGCCGAGCTGGTAGGTATGCAAAGGCGCTAATCCGCTCAGGTTTTGCAGCACATAAGCACCAATAAAAGCGCTGAACAGAGCCGGCAGACCAAAGGTTAAAACCACCCTGGTGTTTCCGTGACGGTAGGTGAGCAGAAGTTTAAAGAGATTGTTGAGCAAATGAACAATGGCTGTGAGAGAAATGGCCAGTTCAAGCGGAAAAAACAAGGCAAATACCGGTAATAAAATAGTGCCAAGCCCGAAGCCGGAGAAAAACGTAAGGCCGGAGGCAATCAGCGATACCAGTCCAATTAAGAGAAATTCCATACCCCGACAAATGTATGGATAATTGATATAAAGATGGGCGATAAAGGGCTGTCGAGTGTTGACAGCCCTTACTATTTAAATAATTAGTTTCAGATTTTATAACGTAAACTTATTATAAAATTACGTCCAGGTGCATTCACCCCGCTTGCAAACACCCTGAAGCGGTTGTCGCTAATGTTCTCACAAGCGGCGTTCACACGGAAGTTTTTGGTAAAACTATAACCCAAACGCAGATTCAGGGTAAACCAACCCGGCATGCCATTGGGCGTAGCGTATTGAAGGTTATCTTCGCCGCTGGTGCTGTAATCCGAAAGTTTTTTTGAGCCGTTATACCTTACAAAAAACTCTGCATCCATGTTTTTCTCCTTAAAAATCAGGCTGGTTTGTCCAAATACCGGAGGAATGTGGTCCAATGGACTTACGCTGTTGGTATTCACATCAGAATAGCGCCCGTAGGTATAATTGAGTATGGTTTTAAAGGAGAGTTTTGCATTAAAATCAAATTGAGCTCCCGCTGAAAATCCATAGATGTATGCCGAATTTTTATTTTGCATGGCCTGAACCCTCATGGTGTCGCCATTTACAACCGCGGTATCGTTTCCGTTGAATACAAAATCCGCTTGTACCAGGGCCTTCTCAAGCAAGGTGTAAAAACCGGTAACATCAAATTTAAATTTACCACCCATTACCTTACTCATGTTTAGTTCAAAATTTGTGGCGTACTCCGGTTTGGCATCCGGGTTCGGAACAATTAAAATACTGTTGCTGCTTTCGAACACCTTGCTCATGTCGTCGATGTTGGGTGTTCTGAATCCCGTGTTCATTAACAAACTCACCTTATAATCATTGTCCTCCTTCCAGGTAAAACCCAGGTTTCCGGTAAGTGCGCTGTTGTTTTGCTCAGCTGTGGTGAAGGGAAATTTTACAAACGTGGTGTCCTTAAATTCTGAAACGAGTTGGTTCATCGTAAATCTCAGGCCACCGCTGATCACAAAATTTTCATCAAGCTCCCAGGCATCCGATACATAAAGGCCCATTGTATTCATGGTATTACCTCCGTCGGCATACCGCGTTTGAGCCGGTTGAACATCGCCCGTAATGAGTTGCATCGTATTGGCAGTTGACACAACATTGTTCAGTTGAAGTTCAGCTCCATACCTGAACTCGTGTTTCAGAGCCATTTTTTTATAGGCATCAACATTCAGGGAAATCACACTAACGTCTTCCATTTGTGTTTTACGGTTGTTACTTTGAAAATTCCGGGAGATTCTGTCCTGTTGAATTTTCTGGTACGCTCCAATCACCCTCAGGTTATCGCTCAATAAACCGTGTTTGTCAAAATTAAGCGTGTAAGCGGCCAGTAAACGGGTTTGGGGACCATAATACCACTCGGCAAACTTTAATTTTCCCTGCGCATTCATTTCCGTTAAACGATCGTACCGAGGAATATCAGAGGATTGGCTGTATTGAAAATTAAGATTGTGCGTAAGATGCGCTCCGGTTCTTAGTGCAAAACGCTGCATGAGGTCCAGCTGAGAATAGGCGGTTCCAACTTGTAAATTGTTGTTTGGGTTTTTGATCATGGTATCGCGCATCACTTTTGTGCCTCCGGGTGAAGTAAGCGTTTCATATCGTCCGGCATAGTAATTTCTATCCCACGAACTTGATGTGCCGGCTAATTTGTTGCTGCCACTCATCAGGTCGTCGAAGCCGGAGTAAGTGATGTTTGTGAGGGAGGCGAAATTTTTCCATCCCAGATTTACATCCAGATGTCCTGTTTTTTCCATGTTGGCGCTGGAATAGCGGGCAAAGGCATTGGTGTTCACCTCAAGTTGGTCAGTCACCGAAAACCTCGCGTTTTTAGTATAAAAGTGCATAACACCTCCCAGGGCATCGCTTCCATAAATGGTGGAGGCAGGCCCGAACAAAACCTCAGTGCGTTCAAGCATGTTGGCATCAAGCGTTATAATATCCTGTAAATGCCCTCCGCGGTAAATGGCGTTGTTCATGCGTACACCATCTACTACAATCAGCACCTTATTGGCTTCAAAACCTCTCAATACCGGACTGCCACCGCCCATCTGGCTTTTCTGCACAAACACGGCCCCGGTGTTTTGTAAAAGATCGGCGCTGGTTTGTTGATTGCTGAATTCAATCTCCTTTTGGGGGATAACCATAACAGAATAAGGAACATCAATTTTATGTTCAGCAAAGCGATTAGCGGAGAGTATAACCTCGTCTAACACCACACTTTTTTGAATCAGCCGTATGTTAATGATTTGACCTTGTTTTTCTTCATCACTGAGCACGTAGGTTTGGTAAGCACTGTGCGATAGAGTAATCTGTGAATTTTTATCCAGGGTGCTCAGGTCTGCCTTCCCTCTGGAGTCAGTAATAACGGTAACGTTGTTTTTGTCGTAAATAACGACGTTACTTATGGGTTCACGACTCGAATGGTCGCTTACCGTAATGGTTTGCGCATGCAAGGAAACGATGCATAGCACACACCATGAAAAGATAAATTTTTTCATGTTAAATGTTATTGAAATAAAATCAAAAAGTGTTCGAAACGGATTATCAGAAAATCCTGAACAGGGGAGGTTTGATGATTTTTTCAGTGTAAGAACTTAAGTTAAAAGAAGGTTCTCTTTGAATGCATTGAAGCAGAACCTCTTTCATAACACACAGGCTATCATTTAACTCCTGAAAATACAGGATGCCCATAAAATAAAGCAGAGTGCCGGGCAATGAGCCGGCATCGTGCTTGCGGAGGCTAAAGTAATCTGAAAAGAGTTGGTTTTCCAATTCATCAGGAATCAGTAAAAGCGTAGCGATACCATTTTTGCAGGTGATCTTAATAATTTCATGGTAGGTTCCGTTTAAAACGAGTTCTTTTCCCTTGTCCTTCCACTCCAATCCCTTACTATCTTTGTAAAGGGCTGAGCTTGGCATAGTGAAGGCAAACACCTCTTTGCTGCCTGATTTAAGCACCTGCGCCCTGAAATGGTGTTTTTGGGATTTTACGTAACGCACAAACATAAAATGCGAGCCGCTGATCATCAGCAGTAATAGTAAAACCCCTATGGCCAGTATTTTTTTCAATCCTTCCAAAGCTAGGCGATTTTAGGCTGGAGACCAAAAATTGTTCCTGAATTTCGCTTGTGTTTTCCTTTTTTATACTGTAACTTTAATTTATGGCTAATAAATTCATTATTCGGGTATACGGTGTACTGATACATGAGGACGCCGTTTTGGTTTCAGATGAAGTGGTGATGGGTAAGCCCATAACCAAATTTCCAGGCGGAGGATTGGAGTTTGGGGAAGGAACCATTGAATGCCTGCAACGGGAATTTTTTGAAGAGCTCACCCTGAAGGTGGACATTACCGGCCATTTTTACACCACCGATTTTTATGTGCCTTCGGCTTTTGACCCCAATATCCAGGTGATTTCGGTGTATTATCTTGTCAATCCGATTAATCCCGAAAAATTAAAGGACCTGCATTCACACGGAGACAAAAAGCAGGTGTTTCGCTGGATACCACTTTCAAAGCTAAAAGATTTGGATGTGAGTTTGGTAATCGATAAAAAAGTGGTCAATATGATCATCGACCGTTTCAGGGCATAAAAAAACCTCCCTTAAAAGAGAGGTTTCTAAATAGAAAATTTGAATCAGGCTTTTGCCAACTGAATTTCGGCATTCAGTTTTACATCTTCGCTCACCAGCACACCACCACTTTCCAGGGCTGCATTCCAGGTCAATCCAAAGTCCTTGCGGTTAATTTTACCTTCAATGCTGAAACCGGCTTTCATGTTCCCCCAGGGGTCTTTTTGTAAACCGCTGTGTTCAATTTTAAAACTCACGGGTTTTACTACGTCCTTAATTTTCATGTCTCCATCGAGCTGATATTCTCCATCCCCTGTTTTTCTGAAGGATTTGGATTTGAAATGCAATTCAGGAAATTTTTCTGAATCGAAAAAGTCCGCCGATTTTAAATGTTGATCGCGTTGTTCTGAACCCGTGTGAATGGAAGCGGTGTTGGCCGTGAATTCAATTTCAGGGTTTTCAAAGTTTTCGTTTTCCGAGGTGGCTTTCACATCAAAGTTGGTGAACTTTCCATTCACGTTGGTAATCATCATGTGTTTCACCTTGAAGTTCACCTCGCTGTGCGCTGTGTCTAAGTTCCAGTTTAATTTGCTCATTTTGTTTTTGGTTTTTATTTTATGATTTGGTTTTTTATTGATTATATGGGCGTTCGCCTGTCTCCTCTCGTCGACAGCCGCCGGGCTGCTTTGGGCTTCGCTTCGCTTCGGCCTCCTCGGTCCGCCGAAATGGCGGCCCTGCGGTGGCTAAACCCTACGCATCCCTAACGCAGGCAACTGCATTTGCCGACTTTTTTTGATTTTCTTCTTTTGACTTTTAGCTTTTGACTTTTTAATTTTAACTTATTGTATCGCCATTGGCACTTCCATCAGAAGCACTTCGGTTCCTGAAACGGCTTCCAGTTCAAATGCTTCGGTGTTCCAGATGCCAAAACCATCGCGGGTGTTAAGCAATTGTCCGTTGAGTTTCAGGTCACCACTCAATACAAAGGCATACAGACCGTTTCCGTTTTTCTTAAGCGTGTAACTTAACTTTTTACCGGCGTCCATTTTGCTTAAATGAAACCAGGCGTCTTGATGAATCCAGGCTCCGGCGTCGTTTGGGTTGGGCGACACAATTTGTTGCAATTGGTTGTGCCGGTCAGCCGCTTTTAAGGTGATTTGGTCGTAACGCGGTGCAACATTGCGTTTGTTCGGAAACACCCATATCTGTAGAAACTTTACCAATTGGTCACTGTTTTTATTGTATTCACTGTGGGTAATTCCGGTTCCGGCGCTCATCACTTGTACATCGCCGTTTTTAATTACAGCAACATTGCCCATGCTGTCCTTGTGTTCCAGATCACCTTCCAGTGGAATGGAAATAATTTCCATGTTGTCGTGCGGGTGGGTACCAAAACCCATTCCGGGGTTTACACGATCGTCGTTCAATACCCTGAGGGCACCAAAGTGCATGCGATCGGGATTGTAATAATTGGCGAAGCTAAAGGTGTGATAACTCATCAGCCAGCCGTGGTCGGCCTTACCTCTGGTATCGGCTTTGTGCAGTATGCTGTTTTCCATAAGTTTTGAATTGGTGGTGGGTAAATGGTTAAAGCCAATAATCTCCAGTTCCTTCAGCTCATCAATATTGTTTTGAAGCAGGTTGGGAACGGCGGTGCTTGCCACAAACATGCCTGTTCCCAGCAAACCCTTTTTAAGAAAATCTTTTCTGTCCATTTAAATTGTTTTTGATGGTACAAAATTAGGGTAGGGAAGAGTCCCTTTCCATTAATGTAGATTAAGAAATTTCATAGGTTATGAAGGAGACTAATTTGCAGTGTCCTCCTGATATTTGCGGGATGAGCGGACTTGTGCGGAAGTCAAATCAGAACTTGCGTGAGGGACGGCAAACATCCAGTGGATGTTTGAGCGAGCATGTGCCGTAGGCGAATCAGAATCTGCGTGAGGGATTGAAGCGGAAATACTTTTGTGAGGCACGAACAAAAGATTGAAGCGTAAAGCCCGACCCCGACAAAAAAACTGCCAGTGTGAACTTGGTTTTTTTCGTCGGGGGCACGCCCACGAAATGCGCCCAAATTTGTTAATCTTTCCTCCTCAACAACTCAGCTTTGATTTTACTCAAAAACTCCGGAGTCACCCCAATGTAGGAGGCAATTTGTTTTTGAGGCAGGCGCTGTATAAGTCCGGGGTATTGGTCGCAAAAATTAAGGTAACGCGTTTGTGCATTCACACTTACCTGGTCGATCAAACGTTTGTGACTTCCGGCCATTGATTTTTCACTGATGATGCGAAAAAACCGTTCGAGTTTAGGCACTTCCTTTAACAAACCTTCTTGCTGATCGCGGCTGAGCAAAAGCGCCTGCGTGTCCTCAATGGCATCGATGTTCAGGCGGGCCGCTGTTCCATGAATGATGCTGTTCATGTCGGTGATCCACCAGCCTTCGGGCGCGAACTGCAAATTGTGTTCAAAACCTTGTTCGTCGACCGCATAAGATCGCATACAACCATTTAACACAAAGGCCACCTGTTTGCACACCTCACCGGCACGGAGAAAAAACTCTTTCTTTTTAATGTACTGTGTAGTGAATGCGAGTAAAATGCGGTGTTGCTCCTGTGTGTTCAGTGAAAGATGTTTTTCTATGGATGCAATGAGCAGGCTGTGTCCTGACATATTGGGTTATTTGATACAGGATTAATTCAAAATTAATTTTACCTGGTAAGGTTTGAATTTTAAATTCAGCCAATCGCTCAGGTTCTTTTTTTCTTTATTTGAAAGGGGTTTGAAAGGTGTTATAAGTGCAGCAACCACAGTGTCTTTCGGACCATCAGGGGTGTAAGTGAATGTTTTTTCGATACCCATTTCTTTGTATGCGCCGAATAAAGTGGAATACTCGCGAATGACACGCTCCTTTTCGTTCATAAATTGCGTGTCGAATTGAGCTGCCTGTTTTAATTCTGAAATTTCCTGCTCAACCGCCTGCAACCTGTTTTGCTGCCTTTGGAGTAGTTGTTCAAGGGCATTTTTTCGCATGAGGTCTTCTTTACTTAATCCCAGATTCGTTAAATCCTTATGTGTTAAGATGATTCTGGCTTCTGAAATGTTATAGTGTTTGGTTTTTGAGTTCAGCACTTGTACAATGGAATCCTGGTTTTTTTCCTTCAGCAAAAACAGCTGTATCTCTCTTTTTTCTGCAATTACTTTTCTGCTCAGAACTACGGTCCCTTTGTTTACCAGTTCTTCGTTAATCATGCGGGTAGCATTGCGGGTAAAATATTCCTTTGAAACAAAACGATAGGCCAGATAAATACTTGGAACAATGGTTAAAACAGCAATCAGACCTACCCAGTTCCGTATTTTCTTTTGAGCCGCTCCGTTTAAACCATCAGTAGGATTAATTTTCATAAATCTTACCGCTAAAAAGGTGGCGATGCTTATAAAAACCGAGTTGATGAGGTACAAATAAAGCGCGCCAAAAAAGTAGGACCATTCCAAATTCGCCAATCCAAAACCTGCGGTACAAAGCGGGGGCATTAAAGCGGTGGCTATGGCCACGCCCGGTATAATGTTGTTAAATTGTTTTCTCGTGCTTGCAACAATGCCTGCTGTGCCGCCAACAAAAGCAATCAACACATCCCAAATGGTGGGGCTTGTACGGGCCAGCAATTCCGATTGGGCCAGATGAATGGGTGAGAGTACAAAATAAGTGGTTGAAGTCATGAGGGCAATACCACTGGCAATCAGTAAATTTTTCCCTGCTTTTTTAAGCAATGCTAAGTTTCCAATACCGGCCCCCAGGCCAATTCCCATAATGGGTCCCATGAGTGGAGAAATCAGCATGGCGCCTATTATCACTGCGGTGGAATTAACATCCAGACCTATTGAGGCAATGATTATTGCAAAAATCAGGGTCCATAAATTCACGCCTTTAAACACCACGCCTTTTTGAATGGTGTTAATGATTTCCTGATCGCTGGCTTTATCTTCACTGATGTTTAAACGATACCGTAAAAGCACAGAGGCCTTTTTTAAATATGAATTTAGCATAGGATTAGAATAAGGTGTCGTTAATTTCCGGATTTTTTTCAAATACAGATTTGGCGAAAGGACAAAGGGGCAGAATTTTTATTTTTTTCTCTCTGGCCATTTTTACCAGTTCCATCAGAAGGAGTTTGCCAATTCCGCGTCCGGCAAAATCGGGGTTCACTTCGGTGTGATCGATGATAAGTTTTCCGGGTCCGGCCCAGGTATAGTGCATTTCTCCGGCTAGTTGACCGTTTTCAGTGGCAACACTTTTTCCCTTATGTCCATTTTCTTCGATTATTAACGTCATAGTTGTATGCTTTAATCAAAAATAGACAAAAGCCTTTCGAATTAAAATGTTACTTGTAAAAGTTTTGCAAAATAGTACCTCAGTTTAATCTTAAGAATATACATCTGAAAATATGAAATCAAAAATAAACCCAATGGTTGAGTTGGTGCTTAGAAAACTTCCTGATTTTTCAAGCTGCATAGAAATAATGAAGGAGCAACAAAAGTTAAAAGGACTTGGACAGCGAACGTATCATTGTTATATGAGAAAACTGGCTGAACTTAGTTATGCGTTTGGTAAAATGCCTGAACAGTGCGGTGTACAGGAGGTCAACCGGTTTTTGACAGCTCTTAAAACAAATGGTGAACCCCATTCCGAAAGCCACTTTAAGCAAACCATTAGTGCCTTGAGAATGTACCGACAGGCTTTGGGAGAAGAGGTCATGAAATACACCCTCCCAAAATCCAAGGCCAGAAAAAAGTTACCAGCTGTTTTGAGCAGATCAGAATGTAAATTGTTATTCGAAACCACACCCCGCTTGAAAGAACAGGTCATACTTAAACTCATTTATTCGGCCGGCCTGCGATTGGGAGAATTGTGCAGCCTAAAAATCAGTGACATCGATTGGGAAAGAAAACTGATTCATGTAAGGCAGGCCAAAGGTAGAAAAGACAGGTACCTTGCCCTTTCGGAAGCTCTTCTGCCGGTTCTAAGAGAGTATTTTCTGCGATACAAACCGCTGAGATTTCTGTTTAACAGTTCCCCCGGAGAAACGATTGGCAGGTCAACTGTCAGCAAAATGATGCAAAGAGCCGTAAAACGATCAGGCATCAGTAAAGAGGGTGTTTGTTTGCACACGTTAAGGCACAGTTTCGCCAGCCATATGCTGGAGGATGGGGTGGATTTAATGTCAATCAAAGAAATGCTGGGGCACGAAAAATTGTTTACTACCATGGTGTATTTGCATGTAACAAATTGTGAGTTTACATTAAAAAAATGTTCTCCTTTTGATAAACTCTATTCAGGTGTATTTAGAGAAGAATCAGATAAAAGGGAATTGTATGAGTATTTACAAGCCTACTCCTCTCAGGCTTTTGCAAAGGAAAGTATAGACAGAACTCAGTTTGCCTTGTTTGTTTAAATGTATCGCTGAAGGGGAAGCGATAAAAGACAATGAACCTGTGTATTGTATGAATTCCATGGAATTGATAAATTCGTATATAATACCATGCTAAAATGTATCCGTTTCAGATAAAAACAAAGGAAGCATACCACAAAAGCTACCAGCAAAGCATAGAAGATCCCGAGACATTCTGGGCCTCTGTTGCAAATCACTTTCAATGGAAAAAAAAATGGGACAAAGTACTCGAATGGAACTTTAATGAACCAAATGTGAAGTGGTTCAGTGGTGCTAAACTAAACATTACTGAAAATTGTTTGGACCGTCATCTTGAAAAAAACGCCAATACGCCCGCCATTCTATGGGAGTCCAATGATCCTGAAGAACACCACCGGGTATTGACCTATAAAGAACTTCACTTTAAAGTGATGCAATTTGCCAATGTGTTAAAGAGCAATGGTGTAAAAAAGGGCGATCGTATTTGTATTTACATGGGTATGATTCCTGAACTCGCTATTGCTACTTTGGCCTGCGCGCGCATTGGAGCCATACATTCTGTTATTTTTGGCGGATTTTCGGCTCAGGCTATCGCCGATCGTTTGCAGGATGCTTCGGCGGAGTTTATTATTACCTGTGATGGAGCCTTCAGAGGCGCCAAGGACATCCCGCTCAAAAGTGTGATCGACGATGCGCTGGTTGGAAACAAAACCGTGAAACGGGTAATTGTTTGCACCCGCACCCGCACCCCGGTGAGTATGATTAAAGGCAGGGATGTGTGGTGGGAAGATGAAATTAAAAAAGTGGAAACCCTTGGTAATCCTGATTGTCCTGCTGAGATAATGGATGCCGAGGATATTTTGTTTATACTTTACACATCCGGTTCAACCGGAAAACCAAAAGGGGTGGTGCACAGCACAGCAGGTTATATGGTGTGGACCAATTACACCTTTGTGAATGTATTTCAGTACCAGCCCGCTCAGGTGCATTTTTGTACGGCGGATATCGGCTGGATTACGGGACATTCCTATATAGTTTACGGCCCTTTAAGCGCGGGTGCCACAACGCTGATGTTTGAAGGCATTCCCACCTGGCCCGATGCCGGACGATTTTGGGAAATTGTGGATAAATACAAGGTGGATATTTTGTATACAGCACCCACGGCCATCAGAAGCTTGATGGGCTTTGGGCTGGATTACATCAAAGGCAAAGACTTGAGTTCACTTAAAGTACTTGGCTCTGTTGGAGAACCCATCAATGAAGAAGCCTGGAATTGGTTTCATAAAAACATTGGCAAAGGCAAATGCCCTATTGTGGATACCTGGTGGCAAACCGAAACCGGTGGCATCATGATTTCCAACATGGCAAATGTAACCCCGGCTAAACCCTCCTTTGCTACCTTGCCTTTACCGGGTATACAGCCTTGTTTGATGGATGAAAACGGCAAGGAAATAGAAGGGAAGAATGTAAGTGGTAATTTGTGCATCAAAGCCCCCTGGCCGGGTATGATACGAACCACTTATGGGGACCACGATCGCTGCAAACAAACGTATTTTTCAGCCTATGAAAACAAGTATTTCACCGGCGATGGTTGTTTGCGCGACGCAGAGGGCAATTACCGTATTACGGGCAGGGTTGACGATGTGCTGAATGTGAGCGGACATAGAATTGGAACTGCTGAAGTGGAAAATGCCATCAACATGCACGCAGGTGTGATTGAAAGTGCTGTGGTAGGATACCCGCACGATATCAAAGGACAGGGCATTTATGCCTATGTGATTCACGACGGAAGTCATGGCGACCCCAATCTGACAAAACAGGACATACTTCAAACCGTGTCGCGTATCATAGGCCCGATTGCAAAACCGGATAAGATTCAGTTTGTTCCCGGCTTGCCTAAAACCCGCAGTGGAAAAATCATGCGAAGGATTTTACGCAAAATAGCGGAAGGCGATACCGGTAATTTGGGCGACACCAGTACTTTGTTGGATCCTTCTCTGGTGGATGTAATTAAGGATGGGAAAATAAACTAGGTGTTTTTATATTCAACTATCTGAACTGGTTTTCATACGGTTTAATTAAATTGAACTATGAAATATAATGTAAAATGGCTTTTTGTTTTTCTTTGGTATACGAGCACACTTTTCTCACAAAACTACCCCCTATTTGGTCCTGAGAAAAAAGTAAACATCAATGGTTTGACCTTTGATGCCATGGAACCTTTTATATCAAGGGATGGCCAAACCTTGTTTTTTAATTCACTTAATTCAGGAGGTAACACCAATTTGTATTATGCAACCAGAGTTAACGATACCTTGTTTAATTATATTGGCCTGGTAAATGGTTGTTACGACCCCACACCCAATCATTTGGATGGGGTGGCTTCACTTGATTCTTCCAATACCTTCTATTGGGTATCGCTGCGAAATTATCCTATACAAATAGAGAATTTGCACAAAGGTGTTTATTCCTCAGGAAATGTAAGTTCAATAAAAAGGGTTTATGGAGATTTTAATATTGCCACACCCGGTTGGTTAATAATGGATGCTGCTATAAGTCACCAGGGCAATTTGTTGTATTACTGTAACGCCTATTTTAATTCCTGTGCGTTTGGCATGCCCTGTAAGGCGCGTTTAGGAGTTGCACAACAGGTGAACGATACCACATTTAATAAACTGAATTTAACCGATACTGTTTTTTCAAATGTGAACGATACCAATTACATTGTTTACGCGCCTCAGGTGACCGAAGATGGTTTGGAATTGTATTTTACCAGAATATTAAAGTCAACTGTTAACTCCGAAATTTGTGTTTCTGTGAGAAACAGCACAACCACTAAATTTAGTTTGCCTGTTGTAATACACAGCAATTTGGGGTTTGTTCCGGAAGCGGCAAGTCCAAGTGTGGATAAACAAAAACTCTATTACCATCAAAAGGAGGCTTCGGGGCTTTTTAGAATTTACTTGAGGTACCGAAGCAGCTTAACTTCAATCCAGGAAAAATACGCTTTGCAAAACTTCGGTGTTTATCCAAATCCGTGTGGTGATCTTATCGGGGTTTTGTTGCCACTTCCCAACACCGCATTTTTTATTACATTGTATTCATATGATGGACAATTGCTGATTCGCTCAGAATCGCAAACTTCATTGAATGTGTCGAACTTAAAAAAGGGTTTGTATTTATTGAAGCTTGAGCAAAAGGGTAAAAGTTACACCTTGAGGCTTATTAAGAACTAAGGGCTTACTAACCTTGCGGTTAAGCCATTAAATTGAGAATATCAAGTGATTTAAGGCCCGCAGTGCAGCTTCACCAGTTCCACAGGATCATCTATGCCGTATTCTTTTTTCCACTCGGGTTGGTATTTGTACCCTTTTTCAAGAGCTATTTTCCAGTATTTACAGGCCTCCTCTTTTCTGTTCATTTTAAAATAACAGTTGGCCAGGTTGTTATAGGGGTAAAGGTAATCCGGTTTTATGCGGATGCATTTTTGTAAATCGCGCTCCGCTTTTTCATAATGACCCAATTGTGAATGCAGCATGCCCCTTGAATTGATGGCGTTGGAGTTAAGGCTGTCCAATGCAATGGCTTTGTCATAATCCAGCATGGCTTCTTTGAGCTTTCCATCAAAATAATACATACGCCCACGGTTATGATAAGCTGAAGAATTGCTGCTATCTAATTTTATGGAATGCGCGTAACAGGCATAGGCCGAATCTTTATTGCCCAATTCATTATAAATACCTGCCACGTTATCCCAGGTGGAAGCATCCAAACTATCCAGTCGGATGGAATGCAGATAATCGGTTTTGGCCAGAGCAAACTTTTCCTGTTTTTCATACACCAGTCCTCTGTTGTTGATGGCTACCGCATTTTCAGGCCAGACCCGAATGGCCGCGTTGTAGTTTTCCAGGGCTTTGTTATACTCCTTATACTGAAAATAAACGCGACCCCTTTCGTTATATGCATAACTGTAAGTGCTGTCAAGGTGTATGGCTGTGTTCAGTTCCGCAAGGGCCTTTTCGTACTTCTCCTGATTGTAATAGATGCGCGCCCTATTGTAATACCCCGTGCTGAAGGTACTGTCGGCCCACACGGCTTTGCTGTAATAAACAAGGGCGGAATCGTAATTCATCTCATCAAAATACAGATTACCCAGATTGTTATTGGTGTTCAGGTCTTTCGGGTCGAAGCGTAAAGCTTTTTTATAATCTGCTTCAGCAGCCCTGATTTGCCCCAGGGCTTTTTTTGAAATACCAAGGTTGGTGTAAGCGAACCAGTAAGTGGAGTCGGTTTTTAAGGCCCGGTAAAACAAGGGGATGGCTTGTTCGTAACGTTTGCTGTAATAATAACACAAACCCCATTCGTTGTATGCGTCAGTATAAGACGGTTGTAATTCGGCGGCCCGCTCAAAATCAACAATAGCCGAATCGTATTTGTTCACCTTCATAAACATAAGGCCCCTGTTGTAAAAGGAGGACACATGATACGGATCCCGGTCAATGCCCTTTGTGTAATAAATAATTGAATTAAGTGTGTCATCCAAACTCATGTAAAGGTGGCCCACGTTGTAATACAGTATGGCGTCGATGGGATTTAAACGAATAGCTTCTTTGTAATCGTTCAGGGCTTCGCTGTATTGTTTGATTTCAGCATGGGTGAGGCCTCTGTTGTTATAAGCGGTGGATGAATTTGGGTTGAGGGATATGGCTTTGCTGTATTCGATAAGAGATTTATCGTATTTGCCCAGATAATAATATGAAAGCCCTTTGCCAATACAAGCTACCTCGCTTTTTGGGTTTTTGCGGTAGGCTTTGGAATAATAGCCAAGCGCCTTTTTAGCATCGGCTTCTGAAACGCCTGACTCGAGGTTCAGCACCTCGTTGCCTTTTCGGTTCAGTTCCCTCGATTTGTTGAGCTTTTGAGTGCTGCAGGCACATATCAGTGCCAAAAGCAGTGTAAGAGGCAGTAATTTCATCCCCCTAAGGTAAGGAAAGAGAAATTAAGTAATGCCTAAGATGAAGTACTTAAAGTTTTTTTGCCGGAGGCGCCTCCACCAGTGAAGGAGCCTGAGGTTTTAAAAAATCGATGAAAAATACATTCACAATTTTCATGTCCTTTGTGAGGAAATTGTGCGACATGCCTTTGTTTATTGTAAAGTCAGCTTTTAGTGGAGCCTCTTTATCGTTGTATTTTTCGTGAAGGGTGTTTTTGGGTTTAATGTACTCCCCGGCCCTGTTTTTCAGCTTGAGTTTCCCCACAATTTTCCCACCTTTAACTTCAATTTGACCCATAGTGGCAAAACAGGTGTTCTCTTTCGTATCCCTTACGGTCACAATTACGTTTTGAATGCCATCGGGTATAGGGTTTACGCCTCGGGTAACAAACAAATCATAGTATTCCAGGAAACAACTTCCCTTTGTTTGGGCAGATAATAAAGCTGAGGAGCAAATGAACAGCAGGAGGAAAAGTTTTTTCATAGTCGGTTTTTTTTTAAGAAAATCAATTAACACAACAAATATAAAAATTTTAGAATCAAATGGGCTTGCGCGTTTATTTTCTATAGAAAAGGAAACTCAAACCGGCCTGCAGGTTCAGGGTTTTTATTTCCTGTTCGTAATTGATGGTATCGCTGTACCCATTGGTTGAACTGATGTAAATATTAAAGAAGGAAGGATGCGCGGAAAAATAACTGCCTGACAAATGAAGGGCAATGTACTTATTCAGTTTGTACCTCAGGCCCAGGCCAAACTTTATGGCGCCCGAATTGGTTTTAACTTCACTCATGGTGAGTTTAGTTGTACCAACATAAATTTGTGGGTTGGGGTTGCCCTCCACGTATTGTTCAGGAAAGGTGAATTTGGGTACACCTGCGTCAAAGTAACCGGTAATGCTCAGCCCTTCTGTTTGTTTGAGCGGCAAATCAAAATTTAATCCAAATAAAATCCCGTTAATCAGCCAATCCCCTCCACCAGCCGTAAAGTTACTTGTTCCGAAATAGGAATTATACGCATTGCTTACGGCCAGATATTTCAAGGCGTGTTTTTGACTCATATAGGTTGCACTCAGGCCAATGTATTTCGAGAGTTTAAAATTGAGCTCAGCATTAAAAAAGAAGCCCCTGGAGGCTAAACCGGACAATTCGGAATTGGCATCCATGCTTGCAAAATCTCCGGTAGGATAGGCGACACCACCTGAAAATCCGAGGGAGAAAAATTCAACATAAGGCCGGTTAATCCATTCCAGTTCATTTGCTGTAGCTTTGCTCAGGTAATAATTTTCCACCTCCGTTCGGGCGATTTCATGCCTTGGGCTTTCCTTTCGCAGCCGGTAGATAATTTTGAGTGTGTCAATGCTGAGAATATGGCATTGAATCTGGTCTCCGCTTTTTGTTACAATCAGGTCCTGAGAAAACCCCGAAATACAAATAAAAAGTAGAAAAAAAGCGAGTACATGTTTCATGAAGGACGCGAATAATGGATAGTATCACAAATATATTAAAACGCGCCAATTCCACCCTTCTGAAGACGGATTTTAGTTTTTTGAGTTGTAATGAAAGGCGATAACCGGAATTTTACTCTTTTTGACCAAACTCAGGGTATTGCTTTTACCGAATAAACGTTCAACCAAACTGCGGTGATGCGTTGAGGTAATCAGCACATCGGTTGATTCTTCATTCAGATAGTCCTGAAGTTTCTGCAGCACATTGTTCCCGTGCAAAATCTGAAATGACAAGTTGTTGTACGAACATTTTTCGCTCACCTCCTTCATAAAATCCGACATCAGTTTTACCTCTTCTTCCGCATTAATTTCATCGCCCGACACGTGCAGCACGTTGACCTGTGCTTTCAGGGAGGAGGCAATTTCAATCAATTGCAGCAAATCCTGAAGGTCGCTTTTGTGGTAATCGGTTGCATAAGTGAGTCGTTTCATAGAAGTATTAAAGTGAACATCTGCGGGTACAGCCATCACCGGGCATTGGCTATTCGAAATGAGTTGTTCAGTAGTACTGCCTAAAATCACGTCCTGAATATTTTTTACCCCCTTTGTGCCCATAATCACAAGATCAATCTTTTCGGTTGTGATGATTTCCAATAGTTCAGTGAGCAGTTCCCCATCCAATACCTTTGTTTGATAGCTAATTCCGCCCGCATGTTCAATTTTTAAGGCCAAGGCCTTCATCTTAATTTCAGCTTCTTGTTTTAGTTCATTTTTCTCCTTTTCGAGCAGGGCATAAGGTATCTCACCAATGGCTAATGGCACTTGAATTACATGGCACATCAAAAGTCTTGCGTTTAAAGAGCGGGCAAGAAGCATGGCCATGTTCATGGCGTTTTCCGAATAGCTTGAAAAATCGGTAGGTACGAGGATGGTTTTCATAAGTAATAGCTTAAGAGACTTAGCATAAAGTTAATAAAAGACCTATATCAAAAGATGATTATTATCACACTTCAAAACGGTGTTTTAACTGGGAGAAGCCGCTTAACTTTTTATCTTTGGGTTTGAAATCGTCCATTTGGTCCTTTGTTTCATCCTTTTTCTTGAACCCCAAATTATTTTCAAAATATTTTTTTAGTATTACAGCCTCAATACCATGAAAAAAAATACATCCCTCTTTCTTACGGCATTTATGCTCCTTGGCTCTGTTCTTTACAGTCAGCCTTCTTATTACGATTTAAGTTTCGATACTGATTCCCTTACCCGGGCCTATACTTCCCCATCGGACAATTACGTTTTTGTGCGCTCCAAGAGGGGGGTTGATGGAGTTAATTCAACGGCAGAAGCTGATGCCCTGAGAAGCGGTACGATTCAAAAAATCGTGTTGGTGTTTTCTGAAGATAGCCCGGGAGATCTGGAGAACAGGGAAGAATACAACATGGAGCGCTGGGACAACCTTATTTTAACGTATCCGGAGTTTTTTCAGGAAAAAACAAAATACAAAAACATTTGCCAGTGTACGCCGGAAGCGGGAGGAGAGGCTTTTAAACAGGCTCAGGGCTTTTACATTTATTATAAAACCGCTGAGAAACCACCTCCTAAAGAAGAGAAAAAAGCGGAACCCGTGCAAAAAACCGTAGCAGAAGATAAAAAACAGGAGCCTGAAAAAGCGTCAAAAGCTCCGGATGTGGCGGTTCCTGCGGTGGTGGTAGCGGCAGGGGTGGGAGCAGCCAAATCAGATGAAAAGCCGACGAAAGAACCTGAGGCAAAAACTGAGGCACCTGCAAAAGCGGATGAAAACAAAGCAACAGAGCCTGATCCGGAGCTGGAACCTGCTGAAAAACCAGTGAGCAAACCGGCCGTTGCGGCTAAAAAACCGTCCTCCAATAAACCCCGCAGAGCCAAAGATCCCAAGGCATGCAGACCTGCCTTTTATGGCAATGGAGATGAGGATCTGGATGCGTTTTTTATAAACAGTTTCGTTTTAGATAAAAAGCAAAAAAAACAAGCCAAAAAAGTGGAGGCGGAGTTAAGAATACAACTTAACGTTGATGGAAGTGTTAAAAGAGTAATGGTGATTTGTGATAATGCAGAATTTAAAACCATGTTTGAAAAAACCATCATGGGCATGGGCAATTGGAATGCCGCCGTAAGGGGAGGGGTAACCATTCGCTCGGAAGTGAGACTAAAGGTGAAGTACGACAAGGAAAGCAAGGGTTTTAAAAAGTACGAGATGGTGAATAACCCTAAACCGGGACCAAAATGCAAGATGCAGAGTGATGAGGAATTGTTTGGGTCATGATGAACGATTTTCAGTGAATTTGAAGATGATGTATCAAAGAAATGCACCGTAAACAAACACCTTGGTATAAAATTAAAAAACCTCTCATCCCGATAGTTATCGGGACAGAGAGGTTTTAGTACCCGGGATCGGTCCCGATAACCATCGGGACGAACCGATACAACCGTGATTTACTGGTGTTTGAGCTTGCCTGCTAGAGCATTGGTCTAGGCGCCGGCAAGCAGGACCAGCCTGCCCGCCCACGCGCAGGCCGTAGCTTCGGCAGGCGGGCGCGTCTACCACGCCGAAAGCTTTCGGGGCCGCCACTAAGCGTACTTTTCTATTAGTTTCAACATAATCTCAGGATATTTTTTTAGATTTTGGATATAGATTTTACTTTTCATGCTTTTGATATGAGCTTCAATGGCTCTTGCTTGCTTATAGCTGAGGTCATCAAAGTGCCAGAATAAGACCCAATCATCTGCTTTTGATGTAAAGCTTTTTATGTATTCTTTATTCAAATGTTGATCTGTTCTATATGATAGGTCATTACAACTTCCTGTATAAAACCTATCAAGACCTGAGGAATAAAGTATATAAACAGAGGCCATTACCCCAAAATTAAAAAACCTCTTACAAAGCAAAAAGCCTCTCGAAACGAATCGAAAGGCTTTTTGCTTTATGGTACCCGGGATCGGGGTCGAACCGATACAACCGTGAAGTTACTGGTGTTTGAGACCAGCGCGTCTACCAATTCCGCCACCCGGGCATTTAAACAAACTTTTTTCAGGTGTTTGCGAACCTGTTTGCCAACGCGTCTACCACCCCGAAAGCTTTCGGGGCCGCCACCCGGGCATTTTTCAAACTTGTGTTCTGGTGTTTGAGACCAGCCTGCCCGCCCTCGCGCAGGCTTTAGCTTCTGCAGGCGGGCGCCTCTACCATCCCGATAGTTATCGGGACCGCCACCGAGGCGTTTAAGAGGCGGCAAATGTAAGTTTTGTTTCCATCTTTTGCAAAATATTGCATTAAATCCCCGCTTTTTTGGCTCTAAAACCGTAAAAAACCCTATATTTGCCCTCCCATTTATGGAAACTCAGGTTAAATTATTTTCCGGTATCGCAACCGAGGGCTTGGCCGAAAAGATTGCAAAATCCTATGGCACGGCTTTGGGTAAAGTGGTGCATTACCGTTTCAGCGACGGGGAGCTACAGGCCTCTTATGAGGAAAGCATACGCGGGCACAGTGTATTTATCATTCAAAGCACCATGCCGCCTGCCGATAACCTCATGGAATTGTTGTTGTTGATTGATGCGGCAAAACGCGCCAGTGCAAGACACATTGTGGCGGTGATTCCGTATTTTGGATATGCCCGTCAGGACCGCAAAGACCAGCCACGTGTGGCCATAGGAGCTAAATTAGTAGCCGATATGCTGGCCGTGGCGGGGGCTACCAGGGTAATGACCATGGATCTGCACGCCGACCAGATTCAGGGGTTCTTTAACGTGCCAGTTGACCACCTTTACGCGTCTACCATCTTTTTGCCTTACATCAAACAGTTGAATCTGCCCAACCTCACTATGGCTGCGCCAGACATGGGCGGTAGTAAGCGTGCAAATGCTTATGCCAAACATCTGAACGCTGATATGGTGATATGTTACAAACAAAGAGCTAAAGCCAATGTGATCGAAAGTATGACAGCCATAGGAGAGATCGAGGGCAGAAACATCGTTTTGGTAGACGATTTGGTGGATACCGGAGGAACCTTGTGCAAAGCGGCTGAAATGATGATGGACAGAGGCGCATTGAGTGTTAGGGCCATCTGCACACACCCGGTGCTTTCAGGTAAGGCCTATGAAAATATTGAAAAATCGAAATTGGCAGAGTTAATTGTTACCGACACCATACCACTCACCCAGCAAAGTTCTAAGATCAAGGTACTCAGTGTAGCCGATCTCTTTGCAAAAGTGATTAACAGCGTGCACAATTACGAATCCATTAGCAGCAACTTTATAGTTTAACCCGTATAACATAACATAACCGAAGCATTAGAGCTGAAACGGGCAGTTCAAAGGCTTCAAAACAAAACAAAAAATGAAAACAGTAAAATTGAGCGGTTCGCCAAGAGCGAACGTAGGGAAAGTAGACGCTGCGGCGCTAAGAGCCAAAGGTCAGGTGCCATGTGTAATTTACGGAGCCGGTGAACAAGTTCACTTCAGTGCCGATATCCGTGATTTCAAAGACATCATCTTTACTCCGGAAACCAAAATTGTAAACGTAGAAGTTGCAGGCAAATCGTACAAGACAGTACTTCAGGAAGCCCAGTTTCACAGATTGAACGACCAGTTGATTCACGCCGATTTTCTTCAGGTAACGGAAGACAAGCCGGTTGCTGTGTTTTTACCCGTAAAAACTACCGGTAGCGCCGAAGGTGTTAAAGCCGGTGGAAAATTGGTACTGAAAATGCGTAAGTTGAAAGTAAGAGGTTTAATTTCTAAACTCCCGCAATACATCGACCTTAACGTGGAGAAACTGGAAATTGGTAAAGCCATTGCTACCGGAGATATCAACATAGACGGTATTACCATTCTGCACCCAAAAAACCTTACCGTAGTAAGTGTTCAAACCACCAGAAATGCTGGTCCTGCTGAAGAAGTTGCCGCTGCACCTGCTGCCGCTGCAAAAACAGCTGCACCTGCTGCTGCACCTGCTGCTGCCGCTGCTGCGAAACCAGCCGCTGCTGCGAAAAAATAATCCTTCATTTGAACAGAAGATTAAAAGGCCCCGGAATTGGGGCCTTTTTTTATTTCAGCACCTTAAAAGGCTTCCTGAACATTTATAATAAAAATGGTTTGATCACTGCTTCGGCCAACATCAAACCGTATGTTCACGTCGTGCTCTGAATCCATTTGCAAACGTAAACCGGCGCCATAGTTGTAGTGGAAAGCATCAAAACTCATTTGTTTATAGGTGGGGGCAACCTGTCCTATGCTATTAAAAATAACTCCACCTATAATCCAATATATCGGAAATCTGAATTCCAATTGGGCATCTAAGAGCATATTATCTCTGTATCGCCCTCTGTAAGTACCCCTCATATAATAGTCTCCCCCAAGTAAAGAAATCGATTGAACAGGGGCATCCCCGAATCTTGCCTCAGTATGAATCTGACTTGCCAGCGTGATTTTTTTATACACGGGGGTATAATATCTGAAATCAGCCTGAAAAAAATTGTAATCGTATTTACTTCCGAGCGCTTTGGCAAACACCTGATAACTTACATCGGTAAAATAACCACGTCTTGCATTCAAACGATTGTCGCGTTCTTCCATCAATATTTTTACACCAAGCCCTGATTGTGTTCCTAAAACATGATCGCCGTCAATGGTATAGTTTGGTGGGTAGTGTTCATCCTCTATCAGATAAGCCTTTTTGTAATCATAAAGGTCGTACACAAAGCCTGTGTACCAATTTTTCCAGATTTTAAGAAGGTACTGTGTACTCAACTGCCAATCTGTGGTAACAAAGGTTCTCTGATTTTCCAACTGAGTTTCGTTACCAATACCAAAAAATTCCAATGGGTAATCTACATAAGCCAATGTTGTTTTCCACATGGCTCTATTTTTATGGAACATGAGGTTGGACTCAATGACTACTTTGTATTGTTGATTGAGTGTGGCATATAAAAACGTGTTTATGCTGGATGGCTGTGTGATAGAGTCCTTCACTCCCTTTTTACCCAGCGTAAATGCATTGTATTTGCCCAAACCGAAAAGCCAGTTGGTTTCATTGCTATACGAGGCATAGGGGTAAGGAAAATACTTCAGGTACCACTGCACCCAATTGGTCATGTTTTGAAGTTTATCCATCATCTTGTTTTCTTTCAGCGAAAACCCCGGATGAAATGGCTCGGCAGATGGAATGGCAGGATAGACAGGATACAAAAAATACGGTACAAAAAGTTTCCCTGTGCTCTTATATTGCGAAAAACCTGAATAGGATAAACAGCATAGGGAAAATAGTATCCATGTTTTCCGGAAATGGTTGGCGAAGGGGAAGTGATTTAGCATTGCACTACTGTTTTTCTTATAATGTTTTAAAAAGCAGAATAAAGCCAGGTGTTTTGAAACTTTTTATACAATTTAGGTTCTTTCACACTGAACCGATACCCTAAGTTTAAGCTATATGAATTTAATCGACCGCTAATAATAATAAGATCATTATTAAAGCGATTAAGATCGTGGCTAAGCGTAAACGTGAAGTACCAGTTTTTCATGTTGAAACCAGTGGCAAATCGAATGTCGTGAGCATAATTGGTATAGTATTTTGTGGTAGGTGTTTCCGAAAAATTGGTATAGGTGCTCAATCCCTGAAAATCGGGACCTGCTAAATAGGCCAGATTGATAAAATAGGATCGTTTTATGATAATGTTGGCGGCAACTCCGGCGAAAATGGAAATTCCGGCACATGCTACCGTTTTGATTTGATAAACATTATCAAAATACGTTTTATCAGGGTCAGGCACGATTGAACTATCGGTATTTATGGTATTGGTATGAAGATTTCCGCTGAACGCAAAGGTCATTTGCGATTTGAGTTGCCGGTATAAGCCGCCATAGGCCGACTTGAATGCGAATTTATGATGGTTGGTAAAATACCACACTTTAATATTGAGCATCACGCTGGAAAGACTTGGACTTTGGTAATAGCTGGTAAGCGTAGAGTCGTAAAGCATGCTGTTCATTTCGTAAAAACCTTGAAAGGTCCGCACGGAGGCGTCAACAAAACAGCGGTTTCCCCCATAAGTAAAACCAAAACTCGAACTACTGGATTCCCCTTTTTCTTCTCTCTCGCTTTTTGGCGCAACACTTGAAAAGCTGAACGTAAATCCGAATTTGTCATAACTAAAGTCGATTCCCCAAAACCGATTGGAGGGTGATCTCCATTTCAAATTGGGAATAAAAACACTGTCAACTGCAACCTGGGGATGAAGCACAATGTTATAGTTGCGGTAAGAAAGGCAAGGACCTATCACTAGCCGGGAATTGTATTTATAAATGTAATTGGTGTCTATGGCGGTAAGTTTTGAGTATTTACTTTCAATGCGAATGCCGCCTTCTTGTTGGCTGAATGCTCTGCCGAAAATAAAGAGCAGAAATAGCACAACTGAAAAAGTTGAAACACGGCGCGAATCGTGCTGTAACACTTGTTGTTCTAACACCTTATTTTTATTTGTTTGTACTGAAACCAATTTTTTTCAATTTATATTTTTTCAGTATTGCAATATTGATATTGATAACCAATTAGTTATGAAACGGTGCAATTTAAACAAAAAACGTTAATATTGTGTTTAACTCTTAAATCCTAATTGAAATCAACTTTAAATTTTTTTTAATCCTATGAAAAACATGTGTTTTAAAACTGCCAGTTTGCTCATTTTGTATGGTTTAACACTCTTTTGTTCCCCTTTGTACGGCCAGGACTCTACTGCCTCAAAACGGGTAAATTACCCAAGTAAGGCTTCTGCCATTGGAGCCTTCATCGCCAGCCCTGTTGGTAATTTTGGAAGTACAGATATTAATAATGGTGGTTTTGCAGCCCCGGGATGGGGTGTGGTTTTTGACTCCAAAACCAGGGTAAAAAATGGGCTTTCTTATGTGTTTCATTCCACTTATTCCTGGATGGATATTGATCAGGAGGCCATGTCAAAAGAGTTCTCCGACTATCTTGGGTTAAAAGCTGAGGTGGATGGAGGTCAGCACCAGCCCTTTTTGAGTACCATTGGGCTCAATTACGACTTTTATTTTACCAAAAGACTGAAACTGGGAATCAACGGACAAGCGGGTGTTTTGTATAACTCCTTCCGTCCATTTACACTAAAAGTGTACGATGCCAACAATGTGTTGTTTTATGAGGATATTGTGCAATACGAATCGGCCTTTGCTTTTGCCTATAGTTTTGGGGCTGATCTTACTTTACAACTCATTAAAAATGTGCTTGGACTCAAAGTGTCTGCCGATTATTCTGCCGGTAACCTGGATACGTATCTCATCTCCAAAAACCTGCCTCCAACCAAGTCGGTCTCTAAATTGGAAATGTTGAACCTCGGACTTGCATTGGAGTTCTATACACCATAAGTCGTTCACAATTGCAGCCCTCAGCTCAAGACAAAAATTGCAACAACTGTGGCACCGCCCTGATTGACAGCTATTGTCATCATTGTGGTCAAAAGGCTGAGGTTCAGAAATTGAATTTTCATTATTTGTGGCATGACTTTCAGCATGGGATTTTACATGTTGATAAGGGCATACTGTATACCTTAAAGCAACTTTTCACACGGCCCGGCCATAGTATCCGCGAGTTTTTACAAGGTAAAAGAGTAAAACACTTCAAACCATTTTCAATGGTTATAATTCTGGCGGGTACCTTTGGATTTTTATACCACTATTGGCATGTGGATGTGTTTAAAGCCATGGAAAAAACCGTTATGGAAGCCGATGCGAACCGCATGGTGGCTTTAAACAACTGGATTAGTAAGCACTATGCCTTAATTAGTATTCTTTCGATTCCAATATATGCTTTAGGTACTTTTATTGCCTTTCGCAAGCAAGGCTATAACTTTACGGAACATCTTGTTATCAATGCTTTTCTCACCGGCCAAAGGTTGGTTGTAAGGATACTTACGTTTCCGTTGTTCTTGTCCTTAAACAATTCTGAACACATTGAGATGATTAAAAACGTATACGCCTGCACTGATCTATTCCTTTTTATCTGGACCTTTTGCCAGTTCTTTAACACCAGAAGCTACTGGAAAACAATTATTCAAAGTCTATTGGCCTACATAATATTTTTTAGTCTATTAATCCTGAGTATTTTCTTAATGGATGTCATCTATGAAAACTGGTTGCATGCCCATTAACTACCTCGCTTCTGATTTGGAGGTAAAATACCTGTGTACGCTGTGCGAATCCCTTAAATGGAAACCTGAGGCCTGAGGAAAATTGACTGCCTGTGAAAAAGTTGCTCTATAGCCTGGGCCTGATTGTTTTGCTGATTACAGCGGCCTACTATTACCTTATTCACACCCTGAAGGAAAGTGGAATTACATTTGCCTCAGTACGGGTGCAAATTCCGTTTTCCATTAAAATTAAGGATCTCACCATTGATAAACCTAATTTTAAGATGAACCTTGGTTCAGCTGAAATTGATTTGTCGCTTGGGTCGCTTATGAACAGCGAGTTTTCGGGCAATCGCCTGTACGCCGAAAATGTTGATATTTTAATTCATCCAAGTGATGCTCCTTTTTCATACAGTGTGATTCCGGTGTTAAAGTTTAATGAGGTGGCTTTGAACAAGGTTTTTTTGAGTGTTCAGAATGGTGTAGACACCATTGATCTTTCCTTTCCTGAACTGAGTTTAAATCAATTGTACTGGAACGACTCTATTCAACTCAACGAATTGAATTATAAAGATGGAAGATTCAGTTTTCGTTACCATAGTCCCTCGAAACCGGTCAAAACGGAAGAAACTCCCGCTCCAATTGTTGTGCCTGGTGGGGTGCCAAAGTTTCAGGTGAATCGCCTTCAAATCAATTCCCTCGACCTTGAAATCCGGAATCAAAATGCTCTTACTCAATTTTCAAACATTGCACTTCATTTACATGGCTGGAATAATTATGCCGGGGCTAATGTCAGTTTAGACTCCCTTTCATTTTTGGTTCAAGACACCCTGAAAGTGGCCGTTCAATCGAATGCAATCAGAGTTGAAAACCACAAAGGAGCCGGAATTAAAAACCTCAGGGTGAAATTGCCCGGTGTAGATCTTGACATACGCGAGATAAAAGCCAAACAAACCCAATCAGGGAATACCTTGGAGGCTTTGATCGGCAAATCGGCCATTTCGCCCGGGCTCATACAGTGGATAAATCGTGATATCAGGTTAATTAAACCAAATGCGCCGGATGTGTTTGTTGAAGGCGGTGTGGCCCTTATTAATGATACGTTAAAGGTAAATGATTTTGTGATTTCCTTACTTGAACATACTAAAGTGAAGCTAACTGCCAATGTGTTTGGTGCCGGTAATTTAAACAAGTACAAGGCTAAAATTTCGCCACTTCAAATTCATGCCCATGAACTAACGCGGTACCTTTACGTTCAACTTCCAGATGAATGGAGTTCTGCTACCTTAAGTTCAGGTTTTGAACTAACGGGTGAACAAAATCACCATACCCTTAAAGGTCAGTTCAGCATCAATGATACTAAAGCGCAGCTTTCCGTAAAACTGTTTAAAGATCTCAGAAACCATTGGATGGCGGACCTGGATTTGAAATCGGAGGACCTGGAACTTAAAAAAGTTGCTCCAAAATCGGAGCTTGATCTTCGTGCTTACGGTCTTCATCTTTCCTCATTCATAGATCTGACCTCCCTTGCTTCCTATAACGGCCTGGATATGGCCTTAGAGGTGGACACTATTGTAAATGCCAACACGCGGATTCGGAACCTGAATGCTGAATTGAGTATGAACAATCAACTTCTCAGATTAAGATTCGAGGACGAATTAAAGGAATGGATGGCGGACATTGAGTTGAATACAAAAGCGATTGAGCAACAGAATTTGGATTTTAAGGGGAAGCTGAGAATCGAAAATCTAAACAGCATTTATAAAGGGTTTAAAGGAGGCTCAGGTTTTGTTAGCTTTCATGGTAATGGGATGTGGGCCGGAGAAAACAAATCGGCCCAATTGCAATTGGATACATGTACGTTAAAAGGTATAACGGGCCTGGAAACGGACCTTGATGCTACAACAATTGACCTGCAATTCAACCATAAATCCTTTTCGGTTCAGGTAAAGAGCAAGACGGCTCTGGTTTTAGATGGCAAATTGGACCTGGAATTTTTGAATTGGATCAAACAGCCCGGTTTGCAATTGGATTCCATTCCTGACATCTATGTATATTCTCAAATGGTTATTGACAGCAACATAACCGAAATGTTCCTGAATCAGAAAATTTACGCTCAGTTGCAATCCTGTATTATAAAAGCTCAAAACCACACTGTTGAAGCCAACCTGATAATTCCGATCATTTCCTATAAGGGCTCAAAGGCTAAAGGAATTCGTGGCAATTGGGTTTATAACAAAGAGGAGAAGCAGGGGGATTTGAATATAGAAACCCTGTCAAATCCATGGGTTGATTTTGACAGTTTATTTGCCAAAGTGGAATTGAACCAAAAAGATAGAATACACTATACGCTTAAGGGGTACATTCCTAGCGTAAAAGAACCCTTGGCAATTGGCGGAGATGTTAGCCTGAGTTCTGACAAAGTAGGCCTGTTTTTTAATCACTCCGAACCTTTACGCTTAGGCGGGCAAACCTGGATTTCTGATTCCGGTGAAGGCATTCTCATTGATAAAAAACGCTTCACCATATTGGGCAATCAGTCTTTTCATAATGGCAGTCAGGGAATCGAACTAAAAGGGAATGATGAACAAATGGAGTTAACTGTGGATTCGCTTCAGCTCGGGCCACTTGCTGATTTGTTCATTAAAGACATTAAAGGCAAAGCTACTTTATCCATGAATGCAAGGTATGTGCCGGAAAAAGATGAGTTGAACGTAAACGGAAAAGTGACCTCCATTTTTCTTGATACTATCGATCTCGGTTATTCTTCCTTTAAAATTCAAAAGAGCTATTCAAATACCAGTATGGAAGCTGAGGCCATGAGTTCAGCATGGAATGTGAAGTATTCTGCTAACAGCCTTGAGGATGGCCTCTTTCACCAATTGAACATTGCTCAACTCGATTTGGGATATGTGGATTCTGTACTGCATCTGATTCCTGATAAGTATGAGTTTTCAGGAGATTTAAACGGCAAACTTAAGTTATACACCGGTCGTACGCCTTCATTGAATGGTGATATAAATTTTAATAAAATGAGGTTTAGCGTGAAAGAGTTGGGAGCTTCGGGATGGATTGACAATCAAACCTTGTTTATTGAAGATGATAAACTTGTTTTGAAAGACTTTGAAATCAGGGATGAAGAGAATAACAGGTTGTTTTTAAAAGGTTCCATGCGATTGTTTGGTGATCGTGAATTTGATATTGGTCTCAAAACAGAGAAATTTTATGTTTTAAATACACAAAACCCGCTTTCCTTAACAAAAGGAAAACTTTTACTGGAATCGAACCTTTTATTACAAGGCAAGGGTGAAAAAATTAGAATCAAAGGTTTAGTGAACCTGCTAAAAGGAGGAACAGTTTATCACTATTACAAAGGAGCAGTGACACTGAATGAATCGGAAGATGTGGTTTTTACTTCATTCGCTAAATCAGAGAAGGTTCAGCTGATAAAGAAAAAGTCAAGGTTGCCGTTTTCTCTGGATTGGAATGTGGACGTTAATTTAGGCTCTACCGATATTTATGTGTTGTTTAATAAATCCAGTCAGGAGTATGCGAAACTTAATGCTTCCGGTAATTTGCAGTTAAGAACCGGAGCTGATATGGTTCCGGATATCTTTGGCTCTGTAATCAGCACCGACGGTAAGGTTTATTACGAGGTGCCCATGGTGTCGGACATTGAAATGTCGATTTCTCTGGCCAAGTTAGATTGGAGAGGTGATCCCCGGAATCCTTTCATTAGTTTTAAAGGTGTGGAAACGTTTCGGGTTACACCGAACGAAATGTCACCGGCTTTAGATGACAAGAAAAACCTCGTGCCTGTTTTTGTAGAAGCCCTTGTTGAAGAAAAACCTCTGAAATCCATTCAGATTAATTTTGAGATTAGCTCTGCAAACGCTGCTGTGCAGAACATGTTAGCGGCTTTGCCAAAAGAAACTAGGGAAGCCTACGCTATAAATATGCTTGTTTTTGGCAGAATCAACAGTGGTACAGAGTCCGGAAATCCTACAATGACAAGTCTTGTAAAAAAAATGAATGAGATATCCCGAAGGAACATCAAAAACGCTGAACTTTCTTTTCATGTGGATAATACCAATACGGAAAATCCGGATGGATCGAAAAACGCTAATAAAATTGGTTACAGTTTTACAAAAGGATTCGGGAATGAACGTTTGAAAATAACAGTAGGCGGTGATTTTGAGCTGGGTCAACACACTTCAGCAACCCGCACTTCACCTTTGGGTACCATTCAGTTGGAGTATGTGTTACGCGAAAATCCTGACATTTCTCTTTTATTGCAGAGGGAAAACACGTATAGAGGACCCATTGAAGGACAGGTGGATGAATCGGGTATTGTTTTTAAATACAGCAAATATTTCAAAAATATATTCAGAAGTGTAAGTAAGGATTCAAGCTTTACCCCATCCCGATGAAGCTGTTAGTAAAAATATCCTTACTTCTTATAATCACAGGTTTTTACTCCTGTTCCGGAACTAAATGTTTGCAGCAAAATCAAGAACTATACATAGGGTCTAAACTTATACTTAAACAGAAAAAAGAACCTCGGCCTTTTGTCTTAAAGTACAGTGGTGTAAAATACAGCGCGGCGTATATTTCAGTTTGGGACCTGCCAAACGGTTCATTGTTCGGGTTTCCAACTGTACGGGGAATTCCTATCCGGTTGATCATGTACAATTGGTTTTATAACAATAAAACCAAAGGATTCAGTTTCTGGATGCGAAATAACTTAGGGGAAGAGCCGGTGTTAATTGAAGACATTCAGCCGGAACTGAAACTGAAACGTTTGATTGAGCTCTTCGAAGGTTACGGGCATTTTGGAACAACAGGTCATTTAGAAATACGTTACCGTAGAAATAAAAAAAAGGCCTTTGTTAAATATTCGATTGAAATTGCTGAAGCTTTTAAGTACCGAAACGTTGAATTTTTACTCGAGCCATCTCAGGCTGCACTTCAAAATTCGATTGAAGCCTGTAAAAAACGAACCGTTCTCAGAAAAGGGCTTGAATACAATCTGGATACTCTTAGAAATGAAAAACTGGAGTTATTTAAACAACTGAGAAACGATGGTTTTTTTTACATCCAGCCGGCCGATATCATTATAGAAGCGGATACGATAGGCAGGAGCAAAGTGGTGGATATCAGAATCAGAATAAACAACAACCTCCCTCCGTCAAAACTGACCCGGGTAAGCATTAATCGGTTTTTATTCGCCATTGACTCCACGGAACAAAAAAACCGGCCCGGACGATATTATAATTACCTCTATGGAAAATTGAGAAAAAGTTTTCTTGACAGTTTAATTTTTATAAAGTCAGGAGATGTGTATTCTTTATCGAAATCCATGGAAACCATTGATCTCTTATCATCATTGGGAATTTTTAAATCGAATTCGCTCACTTACGATGCGCTTTCGGGTGATTCTTCGAGTGTAGCGGCCAGGCTCAATTTAACCACTTCTGACGCAACCCTGCTTTCGTTTAACGTGAAAGGGAGTTATAAAACAGCCGGATACATTGGCCCTTCTATTGGAGCTAAAGTAACCCAGTTGAATTTGTTTGGTGGAGCCGAAAACCTGTATGTGGAGGCCGATTATTACTATGATTTCCCTATCGGCATTTTCCGGGAAAGAATTTCCAGATCCTCCGGAGTTTCCGTCAGAAGTATATTGAAGGCGCCATTCTCCAGCAGGGTGGTAAAGTTACCCAGAACTTCAAACTCTCTGCCATTTCAATTTGCCAGTTTAAATCTTGAGTACAACGACAGAAAAGAGTATTTCAGAATGTTTAGCTGGAATGCTTCTTATGGATTTGAGTGGAACAAAACAAAATACAGCCGGCACCGTTTGGATCTGGTCAACCTCACGTTTTCTGATCTTCTTGAAACAACGGCGCGATTCGATACGCTTGTACTCGAAAATCCGTCCTTAAGAACAAGTTTGGTGAATCAGTTTATTGTAGGTACCGCTTATACATATGTATTAGACAAACGCAGTAACGAAAAGGTTCCCTCTGGCATGTTTTTTCAGGGGAGACTTGAAACAGCGGGTAACAGTTTGGTTTTGATGAACCGATTATTCACCAATGACACAGAAGGAAACCGAACGTTTTTTAATTTACCCATTTCACAGTTTATTCAGATAAGTTACGATTACAGATATTACCTTAAAACAGGCCGTTTAAGTTCACTGGTATTTCGACACATTGGTGGATTCGGCATCGCTTACGGAAACAGTTCGCAAATGCCATATATTAAACAATATTTTATTGGAGGCACAAACAGTTTAAGACCTATTAATGCCAGAAGTGTTGGCCCGGGAAGATATCTCGAATTTAACGAAGGTGAAGTGAATCAGGTGGGGGATATTAAACTTGAAATGAACCTGGAGTACCGCTTTAGTTTAGGTGTGAGGTTAAAAGGGGCATTTTGGACGGATGCCGGAAACATATGGCTGTTAAGGGAAGACCCTGAACGACCGAATTCAGGTATTCGTTGGGGAAAAATTATAGAAGACAGTTATCTCACAGCAGGTGCCGGTCTCAGACTGGATATCGACTATCTGATTCTGAGGTTGGATTATGGTTTTCTGTTATATGCGCCCATTTTTATTGAAGGCTCGAAATGGATTTGGCAAAACAAACTGCCTTTAAGCGGGATTGTTATTGGATTTGGTTACCCGTTTTGATGGCCATTTACCTGTATTCCTGGTTTTCTCTAAACCCCCCCCGGAACAACAGGGGTGCTGTCGTTTTTTTTGGCTTGCATTGTACATGAACATGGAATAGGTTAATTTCGTGTTACTATACCCTAATGTATGAGGCAAAATTTCCTTCAGGTAAGATATCTTTCTTTAATTGTTTTTTATTTACTGTCTTTTCATCTCTTTTCTCAGCGCCCAAAAGTAGGTCTGGTGTTAAGCGGGGGCGGAGCCAAAGGCATTTCTCACATTGGCATTTTGCAAGCCATTGACAGCGCCGGATTAAAAATTGATTTTCTTACCGGTACCAGCATGGGAAGCGTGATGGGTTCTTTGTATTCGGTGGGTTATACCGGAAAACAAATTGAGAAGGAAGTGGACAAACTGGATTGGGGTGTGCTGCTGAGCAATAAACCCAGTTATACCGACATCAGCATTGATGAGAAAGACGAGTACGGTAAGTATTCTGCTGAAGTGGGGATGAAAGGGCTGAAACCAAAAATAGCAACAGGATTAATTGAATCGGAGGAGCTTTGGTTAAAGTTGAATGAACTCCTTCTTCCGGTATATAACATCAAAGATTTTTCAAAGTTTAATATCCCTTTTAAATGCATTTCTACTGACCTATCAACGGGCAAAGCTGTAGTACATTCAAAAGGTGAAATTGTAAAAGCGGTGAGGGCCAGCATGGCTATACCCAGTGTGTTTACGGCCATTGATGTGGATACCACCAAGCTGGTGGACGGCGGTATCATCCGGAATTTTCCGGTGACCGATATTAAAAAAATGGGGGCCGATATTGTGATCGGGGTGAATCTGTTTCCAGGTTTACCTGATGTTTCAAAACTAAATACAGCGCTCGATGTGTTTTACCAGATCACACAATACCGGGATGCAGAGGACCTGGTGAAGGAGAAAAAACTTTGTAACGTGATTATAGAACCTCCGGTGGATCAATACAGCGCCGGCAGTTTTGGTGCCAGCGATGACATCATGCGGATCGGGAAAGAAATAGGGAAGTTGTATTATCCTTATTTTAAACGATTGGCGGATTCACTGAATCGTTTGTATCCTGTAAAGTACGATCCCGAGAAGCGCTTACCGGAAATACAAAACATTGTGATTGATGAAATGGAATTTGTTGGCATCAAAAATACCAGCAAAGATCTGTTAATGGATAAAATCGATATACAAACCGGCAAAAGCTATACAGCAGAACAAATCAACCGGGGTTTCAGAAGAGCGTATTCCAGCAGATATTACGATAATATTTATTACGAGTTGATACCTGCTGAACCAGGCCATGCAAAGTTGAAATGCATAGTAAAGGAAACCATGCTCACCCAGGCGAAAGTGGGTTTGTCTTTTCATTCTTATAGCGGACCTGCCGTTTTGGCCAATATAACTGTAAGAAATTTGCTGCTGGATAAATCCAGAACCATGTTTAAAATTGCGGTCGGGGAATACTTAAGGGTACTTGTTCAGCACCGTCAGGCTTTTGGAAGAAAAGCCAACGACTTTATCAATATTGAATACCTGAACGAAAACCTGCCCTGGAACATTTACGAAAATGCTACCAAGGAATACTTGTACAATCTGCGTTTTTCGCGTTTAGACCTGAATTATTCCCATGTTTTTGGTGTGGATTGGAGTTTGAGTGTTGGTACCAATTACCAGCAAAATCACTTTTACCCTGATGTTTCAGCTGTGAATAAAATAGACGGCACAAACAATTACCTTTATTCATACCTCAAGCTCGAAAACAATACCACCGATCGTTTTCATTTCCCGACTTCCGGAAGACTGATGAGGTTGGAAACCGGGGTAGTGTACAACCGCCACGCAGATATTCTGGTGTATAACAATACGGGGCAACAGGCCGATGTTTCCTTTATCGTTGATGGTAAACCTGAATTTTATCGTGCCCGTTTTGATTATCTCGAATACATTCCCATACACAAAAAACTCACTTTTTTTTATCATGCGAATCTTGGTTTGACTTACCATTCTCAGGGATTTGATTTTGATAATTTTTTCATTGGAGGTATTCAGCCCTTGTTTCGTCAACAAATGGTTTTTGCAGGCTTAAACGAAGGTCAGGTTACCTCAAGGTCGGCCTTAATCGGTCAGATAGGTTTGCAATATCAGGTACATGGAGATGTATTTATACTGGCAAGAGCCAATTCTCTCTTTTATGATTTCTCAACCTATGATGAAATTTATGTTCATGACAATACCAGAGTATTGAATGGTTTTTCCTTGGGTTTAGGATATAACCTCGGTGTAATGCCAATGGAATTCACGGCTATGTACGCCCCTGAGTTGGGCGTGGTTTATAAACACATAAAAATCGGATTCCTGTTCTGAATTCTATGATTTAGGCCAGGCTTAGGTTTTCGTTTCCCCCTCTGTTTCAGTTTGAAGCTTTGTATCAACAGCTTCTGTTTCTTTTGGTTCACTGAACCAGGTATGAAACAATTTATAGGCCAGCGTGAGTATCACAGCGCCTAAGAAAAGACCAATAAATCCGTGGGAAATAAATCCACCAATTGCACCAAGAAAAATAACCAGCATAGGAGCAGGGGCACCCCTACCCAGCAGAATAGGCTTTAGAACGTTATCGATAAATAAAACCACTAACATCCAAATGGTAAACAACGTGGCGCTTAAGGTTGAGTTGACCGAAATCACGTAAATAATTGCAGGGATGGCCACCGGTGCGGCGCCTATTTGAACAATGGCAAGAATTAAACATAAAATAGTCCATAAACCGGCAAAGGGCACACCGGCTGCAAAAAAACCAATGCCTGCCATGCCGGCCTGTATAACCGCAACCCCTAATATACCTTTAACCACATTGCGAATGGTGGTAATTGAAATTTCAACCAAATGATCACCCCGTTCTCCGGCAAGTTTCCTGAAAATGCCTATTGATGTGTTGTGAATCGACTCTGAATAGATAAAATAAACTCCGGCAATTATAACAGAGGCGATAAACTGGAGTAAGCCTTTGCTGAATCCGGATAAAGCGCCAAAAGTCCATATCGCAACCTCCTTCAGTTGATCCGAGTGATTCTGAATGGCTTCAGCTGTATTCACTGAAGCCTCTGTCCAAAGGTCAATCAGGGGTTTGGTAAATGCAGGCCAGTGTTGGGTTGAAGCGGATGGGGGCGGAATAACCAAACGTTGCGTTTCGTACATGGTCTTTAAATGATTGATGCCTTCGAGTAAGGAGTCAATCACCAACCAGCCCGGTACAACAATAATGCTAAGCATCATGACGGTTACAAGGATTGAACTCAGGATAGAACGGCCTTTGAAGAGTTTTGTTAGGAACAAAAAAATGGGATGTGTGGCAATGGCAATAATACCTCCCCAAACCAGTATCAGTAAAAAAGGTTGAAGTATATCACCACAATACCCCAGTAAAAAATAGAGCAACAACAACTTGATCAGATTGTCAACAAGATGGCTGAAGTCTACTCCAACCAATTGGGGGCGTTTTTCATCCTTCATCATCTGCTTAAAACTTAATACCCAATGAAACCACGAATGAGCTTGACTTCATTTCCTGCGTGGATAAGCTGCTGAGATCAGTCAGGCCAATGTTGTACTTCAGGTTAAACACAATCCTCCAAATGTCAACGCCGGTTCCGAACAAAAATGCACTGTTGCCGGTATTAATGGAGGGATCAGTAACTGAAGAACCATTGGAGGTGACTTTGATTTTTGTGTAGTTATTAATGTTGAAACCGGTAAATAACCTGAAATTCCCCAGTTTTCCTATACCAATTACCCTCCAGCCTAATATCCCGGAAAGGTCAAGGCCGTTAAAGTTATAATTGTAATCATAGTTTGTGCCCAAAACCGTATTGGAGACGTTCACTTCATGTGATGCGAATCCGGCATCAAGTTCAGCATAAAGAAAAAGAATCTTCAGTCTGGCAAAGGCACTGCCTCCAAAAGCCAGTTGGGGTTTTACAGTGCCAATCTCCGGGTCAGCACTTAAGGAAGTTACATTGGTGTTCAAAAGAAAGCCAAACCTGAACAGTTTTTCCTGAGAAATCCCGTTTAAGCCACTTAATAAAAGCACAAGAAGGATTGTTTTTTTCATGGTGATTGGAGTATAAATTGTTATTTTGGTTTTAGTATAAATGGCCTTGTACCTTTTTACAAAGGAATATTACCGTGTTTTTTCTTAGGCAAATTATCCACTTTGTTTTTCATCATATCAAAGGCACGTATGAGTTTTACACGGGTTTCCTCCGGTTTTATTACCTCGTCAATAAAACCTCTTTCGGCAGCGCGGTAAGGGTTGGCGAACAGGGTTTGGTATTCGTTTTCCTTTTCTTTCCATTTACCTACCTTATCCGGAGCAGCCGCTATTTCGGATTTAAAAATAATTTCCGCGGCGCCCTTGGCACCCATCACGGCAATTTCGGCGCTGGGCCAGGCAAAGTTCATATCCGCTCCAATGTGTTTGCTATTCATCACATCGTAGGCCCCACCATAAGCTTTTCTGGTAATAACAGTAATTCTGGGTACTGTTGCTTCACTAAAAGCATATAACAATTTCGCGCCATTGGTAATGATGGCATTCCACTCTTGATCGGTTCCGGGCAAAAAGCCGGGAACGTCTTCAAATACTAAAAGCGGAATGTTAAAGCTGTCGCAAAACCTTACAAAACGCGCGGCTTTGGTTGAGGAATGTATATCCAAAACCCCGGCAAGCACAGCCGGTTGATTGGCCACAATGCCTATGCTTTTTCCGGCCAGGCGGGCAAAACCAACTACAATGTTTTCAGCAAACAGTTTGTGTACCTCACAAAAACTGTCTGAATCAATCACCTGTTCAATCACCTCTCTAATGTCGTATGGCTGATTGGCGTTTTCGGGAATAATGTCGTTCAGTCCGGGACGAAGTTCATCACCCGCTTCATAGGGAAGGGCAGGCGCATCTTCTTCACAATTCTGAGGCATATAGCTCAGCAAAAGTTTCAGGTAATTAATCGCTTCCACCTCATTGGCACAGGCAAAATGTGTGACACCGCTTTTTGTAGCATGGGTTATGGCTCCTCCCAATTCTTCACTGCTTACCTCTTCGTGTGTTACCGTTTTTACCACGTTAGGTCCGGTAACAAACATGTAACTTGTGTTTTCAACCATTAAAATAAAGTCGGTCATGGCCGGGCTGTATACGGCACCTCCCGCGCAGGGTCCCATGATGGCTGATAGCTGAGGAATAACGCCGCTTGAGCGAACATTACGGTAAAAAATATCAGCATAACCGCCTAATGAAACCACACCTTCCTGAATACGGGCTCCACCACTGTCGTTTAATCCAATTACCGGCGCACCGTTTTTCATGGCCAGATCCATGACTTTGCAAATTTTTTCGGCATGCGTTTCACTTAAACTCCCTCCAAATACCGTAAAGTCTTGTGAAAACACATACGTGAGGCGACCGTTAATTTTACCATAACCGGTCACCACGCCATCTCCGAGGTACTTTTCCTTGTCCAATCCAAAATCGTTGCTGCGGTGCTGAACCAGCATACCAATTTCCTCAAAACTGCCTTCATCCATTAAAAAATGAATCCGCTCCCGGGCAGTGAGTTTGCCTTTTTTGTGCTGCGCGTCAATGCGTTTTTGACCACCACCCAAAAGGGCTTCCGACTTTTTTTGATCGAGTAATTTTATTTTTTCGTTCATATGGCTAATCCTCTGGACCCCTGTTAAAAATCGGGTAGGGGGTAATTGTATTTTAACTGGACACAAAGTAAAGAATTGTTTTAGCTTTTTACTCTTTGCCAACAAAAAACAAGCGCATTTTGTTTGTTTTTGGAGGCACGCTAATTAAAAAGCGATTAGGGTGAATAAGAAACCATCAGGTTAAAATCAGCGCCTCCTCCTCCGGTGTTAGTGCCTCTTGTGCTGTGCCATTTTGAAAAAGCTTTAACCTTGTAATAGGAGGGCACCTTCAGGGAACCGGAATAACAGAACTTGCGGATGTCAAGCTCATCTTCAAGGCATTCCAGACTCACAAAAAAATCCTCTTTCAGGCGGATGTTGTATTCCTTAAGCGGAATTTTAACTTCCCCTTTTGCCGTTCCGATTTTAAAAATTACGGCTTTGTTTGCAATTATGGCCCCAACATAATTGTTGCCGGTTTTTTTATAGAATTTTAAACGAAAACTCAGGCTGTCAGGGTATTTGTTTTGGATGACGTAAAAAGCAAAATATTCCAGAGCCACTTCTCTGTCGGTGCGAAACAGCACGGCGGCTTCCGAGCCCTTCCAGTTGTTCCCTACATCAGCAAATCCCGTACAGTTGTTTTTGCTATAGGATGTTACGCCCAGTTTTTTGTATTTTAACTTTCCCGGCCTTACCACCACTTCTTCCAGTTCCACGGCACTTGCTTCAAGGGTGATTGTATGAACTTCGTTTGCCTTTAGTTCTGAAAGGGCAATGCTAAGGGCTTTGTATCCAACAGCCATAAATCGTACACTGTCGCCCGGTTTATATTCGCTGACGGAAAGCAGAAAGTAACCTTCTTCATCGCTAACGGTGCCAATTGGTTTGCCCGGAACACCTATGCTTACAAAGGGGATGCCGGCTTGGCGTTCACGGTCCTGCACTTTTCCCTTAAACTGCTGTTGAGCCTTTCCGTTTAGAAAAAGAAACATAAAAAAGAGCAAAAACCGCATACAACAAAGCTAAGAATAGACTTTAAACAGCAAAAATTGGTTCTGAATGAGTACCTTTGCGGCCTTAAAAAACTACTATGATATCGGCTTCAAACGTTTCGTTGCAATATGGTAAACGGGTTTTGTTCGACGAGGTAAACGTCAATTTCACGTCCGGAAACTGTTATGGAATCATTGGGGCCAATGGTGCCGGAAAATCCACCTTTATGAAAATCCTTAGCGGGGAAATTGAACCCACTAAAGGTAAGGTGACAGTTTTACCGGGCCTGAGGATGAGTGTGCTGAAACAAAACCACTCGGAGTTCAACGACTATTCGGTGCTTGAAACGGTGATTATGGGTAACAAAAGGCTCTATAAACTCATGAAAGAGAAGGATGCCATTTATGCCAAAACAGAGTTTACGGATGAAGATGGGGTAAAGGCCAGCGAACTGGAAGCTGAATTTGCCGAATTAAACGGATGGAACGCTGAAAGTGAAGCCGCTGAAATGTTAACCAACATGGGCATTGAGCCGGCAAAACACGATTCCTTGTTAAAAAATTTATCGGGTAAAGAAAAGGTGAAAACCTTGCTGGCTCAGGCACTTTTTGGTAACCCCGACATTTTATTGCTGGATGAGCCCACCAATGATCTGGATGTGGAAACCATTACCTGGCTGGAAGATTTTTTGGCTGACTTTGAAAATACCGTGATTGTGATCAGCCACGACCGTCACTTTTTGGATGCCGTGTGTACCAATATTTGTGACATTGATTTTGGTAAGATGAGCATTTACACCGGAAACTATAGTTTTTGGTACTCCATGAGTCAGCTGCAATTAAAACAACGCAGCGACCAGAATAAAAAAGTGGAAGACAAACGCAAGGAGTTGCAGGATTTTGTATCCCGCTTCAGCGCCAATGCCAGCAAAAGCCGCCAGGCCACAAGCCGTAAAAAACTTTTGGAAAAACTCACCATTGATGAAATTCCGGCCAGTACCCGAAAATACCCGGGCATTATTTTTAAGCAGGAAAGAGAAGCCGGGGATCAGATTTTAAACATCGAAAACCTGATGCTGAAGCAGCATGGTCAAATCTTGTTTGATTCACTCAATATCAATGTAAGAAAAGGAGATAAAATCGCTTTTATTTCAAAAAATCAATTGTCAGTTTCAGGATTGTTCAGTGTGTTAGCCGGGGAACAAAAGGAGTTTACCGGCAGGTATACGTTTGGAACCACCATTTCAATGGCGTATTTGCCGAATGACAACACGAATTATTTTCAAAGTGATTTGAATTTGATTGATTGGTTAAGGCAGTTCAGCAAGGACAAAGACGAAACTTACATCCGGGGTTTTCTTGGAAAAATGTTATTCAGCGGAGAGGAAGTGTTGAAAAAATGCAATGTGCTCAGTGGGGGGGAAAAGGTAAGGTGCATGACCAGCCGCTTAATGCTGATGAATCCGAATTTGCTGATTCTGGATGAACCCACCAACCACCTAGACCTGGAAAGTATTATTTCGTACAACGATGCCCTGAAAGATTTTGCAGGCACGATACTCTTTACCAGCCATGACCACCAATTGATGCAAACCGTGGCCAATAGGATAATAGAAATCACACCTGCAGGCATTATTGATAAGGTGTGTTCGTATGATGAGTATTTGGAAAATCCGGCGATTCAGGAAACCAGAAAAAAGTATTACAAAAACCTGCAGGCATAGTATTTTGTTTTAGTTTTGGTACAAACAACCAAAGCATGAAGAAACGCCTTTGTACTTATTTGCTTGTACATCTCCTTTGTGCAGGTTCCATTGCTCAAACCATAGAAAAAGGGAATAATTCCATTAATCTCTACTATGGTGTCAGTTTATCAAATACCATTATCAAGGCGTTTGCAAGTGTTGATCAATTGAATCTCCAGACAACATCTCAGGGTCCGGTAGGCCTTGTTTATGAGTATATGCTCACAAATGGAATTGGATTGGGAGCTGAATTCGGTTATTTAAAAGGAACGTTTTCGTATCAGGAACAAATCCCTTTTACCAATCAGCTTTACGACTACGAATTCAATTACAGATCCGTAAGAGCTCAGGTTCGATCCAACTTTCATTTTATCCGCAGAGAAAGTTTTGATGCTTACGCCCTGGTTGGTTTGGGTGCAAACAGTTTAAAATATACCTATGTTACGAATGATCCGTTTTTCATTCCTGATATAGATCTAAGTATACTTGCCTTATCGTTTAAAACCGGATTGGGTTTACGGTATTTTATTACCCAAAACATTGGTTTGCATATGGAATTAGCACTTGGAGCACCAATCCTGTGTGGAGGGCTGAGTGTTAAATTCTAAATTTTTAGTTAAGCTTGTTCCAAAAAAAGCAGCACCAACTAAGGTTTAATTTTAGAGTACTTGGCCGCCAGTTTTAATGCTTCGTAAAGATTTACAATACCTCCTGTTTTACTCAAAGAACCAAATTCCACCATTTTTTCTGTTCCCGGTTGTTTTACCTTTTGTTTGGTTTGCGTTTTAAGGCTGCTCTTAATCAGAATTGATTTTATCTCTTTCGCTGTAAGATCAGGGTAATAGGATTTGAGTACCGCCGCTACACCTGTCACCACCGGAGCGGCCATACTCGTTCCGCTCGCATCTTTATACGTGTTTTCCGGTGCGGTGGAGTAGATATCAACTCCCGGAGCAAAAAGGTCAACCGATTTTTTACCGTAATTACTGAAGTCGGCCACAAGTTCTTCTTTTCCTTTCCAGCTGATGGCCCCAACTTCAATAAAATTGCCGGCTTCGCCCTTGCCTGCATATTTTTTGTTGGGGTAAAAAGCAAGTGTATCCACATTCACATTATCGTTGCCGGCACCATGTATAATTAATACACCTTTTGATTCAGCGTATTTTATAGCCTCATCAACCACCTTTTTATCCCAGCTGTATTTTTTTCCAAAACTCATGTTCAGAATTTGGGCTCCGTTATCCACGGCGTACCGAATGGCGTTGGCCACATCCTTGTCCCTTTCATCCCCGTTAGGAACACAGCGAAGCGCCATAATGTTAACAAAGCCTGCAACGCCGTCCATGCCAATGCCGTTTTTTCGTTTTGCTGCGATGATGCCCGCCACATGTGTTCCGTGAAAACTGTCGGGCCCCTTACAATCGGCATTGCCGTAGTATTTTTCGTATGAATTGGAATAATCATCACCAACAATGGATCTCGGATCAAAGTCAAGATTCAAAGAATACTCCATATAGGACTTATAAAAGTTGTAGGCTTCGTTAATGCCATTGAGCAGCGCGCCCAGATCGGGAGCGGCGCCGGATTTAAGAAAACGCATGGCCTCCATTTTGGTTTTCATTTCAGTGGCGTTGGAGGAGGTATAGTTTTGCAGATCAGGAAGGGTAACCGAGTCAGTTTTGTGCTGTGGTTTTATACTTTGATAGAGCAGGGTATAACGACCGCTCATGTCCTTAAGCTGAGTGTAGTTTCCGGAATACTTCTCAAGGTTAGCAGCATAATCTGCCTTAAGTTTCAAAAAGAACCTGTATTCTTTTTGTTGACTCTTGTTAAGAGATTTTGGGTTGGCCGTTTCGTACATCGGTTTAAGTTTGCGGTACAAGCGGGTCAATTCGAGGTTATCGTACTCCACATTTTGCCCGTCTTTCCCCCCAATAAAATTCCATCCGTGAACATCGTCGGCATAACCATTTTTATCGTCATCAAGGCCATTCCCCGGTATTTCTCCCGGGTTGGTCCACATTACGTCTTTCAGGTCTTCGTGGGTATAATCCACACCACAATCGAGCACGGCAACAATTACGGTAAGCGGCTTTTTGGAGGCCAGTAATTCGGCGTAACTTTTTTCGGTCCCAACACCAGGCACAGAGTCCTGATCAGGAGACAAATTGAACCAATTTTCGGGACGTGTTTGGGTTTGAGACGAAAGGGTAAAGAAGGAGAAAAGAAGGGAAAATAGTATCAGTTTTTTCATAAGCGTAAGTTAGTGCAAAAGTAAGTCTGAATCCCTGTAAAACCATAGAAGGTTTAAAAAACGTCTGTGCGGCTAGAAAACATGAATTTTGTCATACAGGGCCTGTTTTTTTGAAGTTTTGTTTAAATATTAATATATTTGAACATCTAACTCTTAAAAATTCAAAAATGAAAAAATTTACTTTAGCCGTTATTGCGGCGGTTTCTATTGCGGGATCCCTGGTTGCGCAGCCGAATATTACGCTTCAGGCTCCTCCGGCCAATTCATCCAGCCAGCTCAGAGCGCCGAATGGCATGATTGACACAAAATATCAAAACGCCTGTTATTTGGTTAGGGCATCTGAACTAACCTCATTAACCGGTACCAATATTACGCATATTGGGTTCAGCCTTGTTGACGGTACAGGTTCAGTGCCGGTAACCGGAAACTTTACGGTTTATCTTCAAAATGCCGCTGACGTTACCTATAACAAAGGAACCAATTTTACCAATGCTTTAACAGGGATGTCAACTAACTACGTAGGCACCATCACCATGCCGGTTGGCACAGCACCATCTACTATTTTACTTACACTCACCACTCCGTTTGTTTATACCGGAGGCGCTATTTATGTGGCTTTTTCACATGATGCGGCGGGTCCTTTCGATACGGCTAATCCATCCACCATTGATGCCAACAACTCCTTAACCAATGGCGGAGCCACTGCGGCTTCAAGTATTACGCCTAATCCAAACACCATGACGCTGAGTAACTTCAGACCTGCATTTCTTTTTCAGGCGGTGAATACTGCAACGAACGAGATTTCCGTAACCAACCTCAAAGCACCGGGAAAAGTAGCTCAATCCTTAAATACAGGACACTCCATCACTGTTGATGTTAAAAACGGAAGTGTTGGTACTTTAACGAACATCGCCGTTGGACTTTTGGTTACCGGTGCAAACAATTTCACCGACAGTCAGGTAATCCCTTCACTAGCCGGTGGAGCCGCTACCACTGTTACTTTCGCTACATTTAATCCTCAAAACAGCGGATTAAACACTATTTCCGTTTCAGTACTTCCTGATCAATTTCCGAATAACAATACGGCTTCCTGGAGCCAAAGTGTAACCTGCTCCACTTATGCCGGAAATCCTCCAGTTGGAACCTATTCTGGCAGTATCGGATTTGGAACCGGTGGAACCGGCTTAGGCATTGTTTCGGCAAGATACACGCAACCGGTTACAGCCGATCTTAAAGGAATCAGAGGCGCTATCTCTACCAACGCAGCAACTCCGGGAAATTTAATTTACGGTGTTTTACTTGATCAGGCTGGCGCTGTTCTTGCTACAACTCAAACAGTAACCATTGGTTCAACCATGCTGGGATCATATGTTCAATTCGATTTCCCAAGTTTGCAGAACATTGCCGCCGGTACCGTTTACCACATTGGTTTGGCGCAAACTCAAAATGCTACAGGTTATTACCCGTTTGCATCTTTGCCTGCTTCCCCTGCACCAACCAACTACTTTAGCTGTCCGATTGCCGGAGGTGCTTACGTTTCACTTGTGCCATTATCAGCGCACTTTGGTATCGAAGCTGTATTTACATCAACTAACCCTGTACTCACTGTTACTCCAAGCAAAACCGTTATTTGCAAAGGGGAGCCGGTTACATTAACAGCTTCCGGTGGAGTAAGTTACGTTTGGAATAATAACGCCACTACTGCAGCAGTTGTTGTAAGCCCTACCGCTACTACCGGTTACACTGTTACCGGTACCGACGCTAACGGTTGTGTAAATTCTAAAACCTACACTCAAACTGTTGCGCCTTGCCTTGGACTTACCGCTAACGCGAACGACGGTCAGGAGATTCTTCTTTTCCCTAACCCTGCTGTGAACGGAAAAACAACGGTTTCAGGCTTAGAGGGAACCAACACCGTGTCTTTGTACAACGTACTTGGTCAATTGATTTCTACTCAGGTTGTAACTTCTGAAAGTGTTGAGATCAATCTCAACAACCAACCTTCAGGTAACTATCTGATTAAAATCACTAACAACTACAACCAAACTAAGACTTTGAAATTCCTTAACCAGAATTAACAAGTTTTATCACACCTAAGAAAGCCCCGAAAGGGGCTTTTTTATTGATATTTTCCCTACTTTCGTCAACTTGAAATTCCTAAAAATAGCTCTGGTTTTTATTCTGGCGGGATTATACTCCTGTGATAACTACAACCGCCTGCTCAAGAGCACGGATTACGACCTGAAATTAACCAAGGCAAAAGAGTATTTCGATAAAAAATACTACATCAAATCTTCACAACTTTACGAAGAACTGATACCCTATGTGAAGGGTACTGAAAAGGCCGAGGAAGTTTACTATTATTATACCTGGAGCGAATACCACCTCGGGGATTACATCCTCAGCCAGTACCATTTTAAAAATTATGCAAGGCAGTTTCCGGGCGGCAAACATGTGGAGGAATGTTATTTTATGAATGCCTATTGTTATTTTTTGAATTCACCCAATTATAAACTCGATCAAACCAATACCAAAAGTGCTATCAAGGAGTTTCAGGCTTTTGTAGATATGTACCCTGAAAGCAAGAGAATAGATACCTGTAATTTGCTGATCGATAAACTTCGGTACAAGCTGGAGAAAAAGGACTACGAGATCATAAAACAATACCACAAACTCAGCGAATGGAAGGCGGTTATTGTGTCTGCAAAGGACTATGCAAAGGATTATCCAAACAGCCCTTACAACGAGGAAATTGCCTTTCTCACCATCGATTCCTACTACCTTCTCGCTATAAACAGTGTTTTTAATAAAAAGGAGGAAAGAATCAACGGGGCTATCGAAAATTATGTGAAATTTTTAGCTTTATACCCCAATAGTTCATACCTTAGCCGCGCAGAAACAATCTACAATTCCTGCATGCGAATTAAAAACAACCTGGATTAACATGGATTTTAAGAAAACAAACGCTGAACAAAGTATCGTGACCCGCGACGTTAGAAGATTCGACGGCGTAACCGGTAACATTTATGAAGCTGTTGCCATTATCAGCAAAAGAGCAAATCAAATCAGTTCTGAAATTAAGGAAGAGCTTTCAAATAAATTGCAGGAATTCAGCAGCCACACCGATAACCTTGAAGAAGTGTTTGAAAACCGTGAGCAAATTGAAATCTCCAAACATTATGAAAAACTTCCTAAACCGGCTTTGATTGCTGTACAGGAGTTTATGGAAGACAAAGTGTATTTCAGAAATCCGAGCAAAGAGGAAAAATAAATTGACATTCAATAAGATAGAGGCAGTTGGCACACGCTAAACTGCCTTTTTTCGTTACAGGGGGAATCATGCTTTCAGGTAAAAAGATAGTTCTTGGAATTACCGGCGGAATTGCGGCTTACAAATGCGCTGCGTTAGTGCGTTTGCTGGTGAAAGAGGGGGCAGAAGTAAAAGTCATCATGACCCCATCCGCCCGCGACTTTGTAACTCCTCAAACCTTATCCGTGCTGAGTAAAAATCAGGTGTACACCGATTTTTTTGATAACAATCTGGTTTGGAACAACCACGTACAACTTTCTGAATGGGCCAACCTTCTGCTCATTGCCCCTCTTACGGCGAATACACTTGCTAAAATGGTGAGCGGACAATGTGATAACCTGCTTCTCGCCACGTATTTATCGGCAAGAAGCAGTATCGTAGTTGCGCCGGCTATGGACCTTGAAATGTACCGGCATCCATCGGTTTCCGCCAACCTGAAACGTTTATCGGATTCCGGAGTACACATCGTTCCGGCTGAAACCGGTGAACTGGCCAGCGGTTTGAGCGGCGAAGGGCGCATGGCTGAACCTGAGAACATCCTGAAGTTCATAAAGGATTACATTCTGGATAAAGCTCCTTTAAAAGGGAAAAAAGCTTTGGTGAATGCAGGTCCAACCTATGAGCCTATTGATCAGGTGAGGTTTATTGGTAACCGAAGCAGCGGAAAAATGGGGGTGGCCATTGCTGAAGCTTTGGCCCAACAAGGGGCAGAGGTAACCCTGGTGTTAGGCCCCAGCCATTTAAAAGTAAAACACCGGCAAATTCAGGTGATACCGGTTGAAACGGCTGAGGAAATGCACACCGAAATGCTTCACCGGTATGCTCAAGCAAATATTGTGGTTTGCTCGGCAGCGGTTGCAGATTACGCCCCCGAAAAAGCGGAGAAAGGCAAAATAAAAAAGGGAAATCCTGAATTAAATCTCAAATTACTGAAAACCAAAGATATACTTCAAGAACTCGGTCAAAAAAAACAAAGTCAGTTTTTAGTGGGTTTTGCTCTGGAAACCGACAACTTACTGAAAAACGCCAGGGAAAAGCTCGAACGTAAAAACTGCGACCTGATTGTGGCCAACGAAACAAATGCCGAAAATCAGGCCTTTCATGCAGAGAACAATCAGGTGATTTTTGTGCTGCCAAACAATAATACAATAGATTTAGGGTTTAAATCTAAAACCGAAATTGCAGAAGAATTGGTTCAACTCATCATTCAAAAAAGGACTCAAAAAAAATAAAATGCCGATTTCATCTTTAAAAATCAAATCTTTTTTTCAGGCACCCCTTATCCTGCTCTGTCTGCTGTGTTACAACCGTTCAATTAAAGCACAGGAACTGAACTGCCAGATCACCATCAACTCCGATCAGATTCAAGGTACAACCGAAAAACAAATTTTTGATCAGCTCGAAAAATCCATATTTGAATTCATGAACAACACCCGCTGGACCAAGGACGTGTTTGCTCCACAGGAACGCATTGATTGTTCGTTTTTTATCACCATCAAACAAAAAATCAGCAGCGATCAGTATTCCGGTTCCATTCAGGTGCAGTGCAGGCGCCCGGTTTACAAAAGCTCAATGTACACCCAGTTGTTCAATTGTGAAGACGATAATTTTTATTTTACCTACCAGCAATTCTCTCAGTTGGACTTTAACATCAATACCTTTCAAAACAACCTTACTTCGGTGTTGGCCTATTACGCTTACGTTGTGATTGCCATGGACTACGATTCTTTTTCTCCACTGGGCGGCACCGAGTATTGGCAAAAAGCCATGCTCATAGTTCAAAATGCGCAATCGGCGGTTGAACCCGGCTGGAAAAGCAACCAGTCGAACCGAAACCGGTATTGGTTGGTAGAAAACACTTTACAGCCTTTGTTTAAAGGCTTAAGGGATTGTATATACGATTACAGCCGGAAAGGCCTTGATGTGATGCATCAGAATGTGGACGAGGGCAGAGCAGTAGTGCTTGCCTCGCTTGAATTGATTAAGCCGGTGTATAATGCGCGTCCGGCGAACTATAACATTCAATTGTTTTTTAACGCCAAGGCGGATGAGTTGGTGAACATTTTTAAGTCAGCCCCACCCGAAGATAAAAACAAAGCTTTGGAAATTCTCATGCTGCTCGATCCCGCGAACAGCAACAAATACGCCAAAATTCAGGCAAATTAATCTTAAACTCCCGAAGCGAAATGGGTCACACTTTCCCGTTTCTCAGGTTGTATGGTCATTACAGGAATGTTGCTGATGTCCACAATCCTCTGGGCATCGGTACCGCCGAAAAACTCTACCACATTCAAAGAAGGTTTGTTCATGATCATGATAAGGTCGGCTTCTATTTTATTGCCATAGTCCACCACGGTTTGCGCGATGTCTTTGGTAGGAATAAATTTATTGGTACAGGAAATGCCTTTGCCCTTGATGAATTGTTTGGCCTGATGGGCGTAAGCCAATAAGCGGTTCTCGTATTCGCTGTCATTGATGTCAAAAACACCTAAAATACGGATGCTGGCTCCGAAATACTTCGCAAATTGTATGGCCACATCTACTTTCTCGCGGGTTTCGCTGGATAAATCGATGGGCAAAAGAATGTTCTCACAGCCGTCGCGGTGTTCATCCCCGCGTATGGTAATAACCGGACAAGGGGCTTTGCGGATGAGTTTACTGGCGCTGGAACCGATAATATCCCTGAATTTCATGTGACTTTCGAGCCCCGCAATTATCATGGTGGCTTTCATTTCCTCAGCAATTCTGTAGGTTTCAACGTAAACATCCCCTTTAATATTATTGTATTCAGTTGGCACTCCGCTCTCCTGCTCGGTTTGCTGGCACAACTTTCTGAGTGCTTCCTCACTTTCTTCTCCCGGTTTCTCGAAAGCGTGTAGCAATACGAGCTTGGAGTGGGTATAACGGGCCAGATTGTAAGATTGTTTGATTGCCAAAAGCGATTGTTTGGTGAAATCAATGGGAATCAGAATGATACCTCTTTCTTTGATTTGCATGATAAAAAAGGAATTTTGCCCCAAAATTAGCACTTTTTACAGGGATTGAACCAGAAAATGCCCTGTTTTTTTTGCCCTTTACAATTAAATGGCGATATTTGCGCCCTGAATTAAAAAACAACTAAAATGGCAGTAAAGATTAGACTACAACGTTTTGGAAAGAAAGATTCTGCTTTCTTCCACATGGTAGTTGCGGATGGTCGGGCACCACGCGATGGAAAATTCATTGAGAAACTCGGGATTTACAATCCAAACACCAACCCTGCAACAATCGACATCAATTTCGATTCAACCCTTAACTGGTTGATGAAAGGCGCACAGCCTACCGACACGTGTCGTGCAATTCTCTCTTACAGAGGGGTAATGATGAAAAAACACCTTTTGGAAGGCGTTAAAAAAGGCGCTTTAACCGAAGCTCAGGCTGAACAAAAGTTCACAAGCTGGCAAAATGAGAAATCCGGTAAAATTCTTGGCAAACACGATCGTTTGAAAAAAGAATCAACCGAACAGGCTCAGGCCCGTTTGAAAAACGAATCAGCCGTGAAAGAAGCAAAAGCCGCTAAAATCGCCGCTAAAATGGCGGAAGCAGCCAGTGCCGCTTCTGCTCCGGCAGCTACCGAAGGCGAAGCACCTGCTGAAACCTCAGCAGCGGAATAACAGTCAACCTGCACTCACTCAAAACCGTCTCCCAACCGAGGCGGTTTTTTTTTGTTATTTTGCGCCATGATAGTGTTAATTGCAGATAGCGGCTCAAGTAAAACCGATTGGGTAGTGTTGAATGGTGCAAAGAAAGAACAAACCTGCCAAACCACCGGGTTTAATCCCTATTTTCAAACCAAACAGCAGATCAAAGAAGAACTGATAAAAAGCCTGCTTCCTGAATTGAAAGCGTGGACTTCAAAAATCGCCCGCATTTATTTTTATGGCTCGGGTTGCTCCAACGAAAAAAACTGCACACTTGTTCAGCACGCGTTAGCTGAAAGCATCAGTCCCAACGCTCACATTGAAGTATCGCACGATTTACTCGCAGCTGCCAGAGCCCTGTGCGGCAACAGCCCGGGTATAGCGGCTATACTGGGCACCGGCAGCAATTCGTGTTTGTACGATGGTAAAAACATCATCGAAAACGTGGCCTCAGCCGGTTACCTTTGGAGCGATCACGGCGGTGGTTCTCAGATTGGAAAGTATTTTATCCGTGATTATTTTGAAGGAGAATTACCCACCGACCTGAAATCCAAATTCGAAACAGAGGGTTATAACCGGGAGACAATTCTTGAAAATGTGTACAAAGCCCCTTTGCCTTCAAAATACCTGGCCACTGTGAGCAGGTTTATGCATTCGAATCTGGAACATCCCCACGTGAGAAAAGTGCTCCTGGAATGTTTCCGTTCCTTTTTTACCCAACAAATCATGAAGTACAGCAATTCAACATCCTATAAAATCGGCATTGTTGGCTCAGTAGGTTATGTATACCAGGAGATCATCAGCCAGGTGGCCGCTGACTTCGGATACCAATTGGGTAAGGTTTTAAAATCGCCCATTGAAGGACTTGTGGATTTTCACATTAATCAGGCTTAAGTTGAAAAAACAGTTATTGGTATTAAGTTGTATTGAAGGAGCCACGGTGATGGCTGTGGAACTCTGCGGCGCGCGTTTGCTTTCTCCCGTGTTCGGATCGAGTCTTTACGTGTGGGCTTCTGTTTTGGGCATTACTCTTCTGGCGCTAGCATCGGGCTATTTTACCGGTGGCTGGTGGAGCGCTAAATCCAAAGATCCTGCAAAACGTTTGTTTCTCATTCTTTCTTTCGCTGCTCTTTCTGTTCTGCTCATGCCATTTACGGCCGAATACCTGGTACCACGCATTGCCTACATTTCCTTTTTTCCTGCAATGATAGGAGCAACTGTTTTATTGTTGTTTGCACCGGTGTTTTTTTTGGGCGCCACTTCTCCCTTATTTGTGATGCTGCAAAGCAAAAGCCAGGCAGATGCCGGAAAGGTAAGTGGAGGAGTGTATGCCATATCTACGCTTGGAGGAATTCTGGCCACATTTGGTTGTGGATTTTACCTGATGCCGCAACTGGGACTAAAAATCACCCTTTTGTCCTTTGGGATTTTGCTTTTTGTAAGCAGCGCTTTGCTTTTATGGAAGTTTTTGTTCACCCATGCCCTTATTGCTTCTGGCCTGGTAGTTCTGAATCTGCAATCACAACTAAAAAACCAAGCCCTGCTTTACCTTTCTGAAGGAATTATGGGTAGGGTAGAGGTGGAGGATTTAAACTACAATCAAAAAACCATTCGCCTGTTAAAAGTAAACGACATCATTCAAAGTGAAATGGACCTGGCTACGGGTCAGTCGGTATCGGAATATGTGCGGGTTTTTGATTCCCTGTGCAGTGGATTTGCTCCCGGTTCAAAGGCTCTGGTATTAGGATTGGGAGCAGGATTAACTTCCAATGTTTTGTCGGATAAAAAATTTCAGGTTCAGGCCGTGGAATTTGATGACCGGGTGATTTACGCCGCGCAACATTATTTTGGATTGGACAAAAAAGTGAAGGTGTTCAACGATGATGCCCGTCATTTTTTAAATGCCAACCAAACCAGTTACGATCTGGTGCTGGCAGATGTGTTTAAAGCTGAAGAACAGCCCTCTCACGTCATCACCACAGAGAGCCTCTCTAAATTAAAAACACAGCTCAGTAAAAAAGCCCGTATTCTCATCAACTGGCATGGGTATAGCAGTGGGGAATTGGGCAAAGGGACTTCCATTCTATACCACACTCTTTTAAAGCAGGGATTTCACATAAAATTTTGTTCCTATTCAAACGATGAACATCACCGTAACCTGATGCTGGTGGCCTCCCTTGAAAAATTACCCGAATTGGCTTTTGAAGTTCATCCGGATTTAGAAAAAACCACTCTGGTGAATACCGATGATCAACCTTTGCTGGAGGAAGCCAACGCTTTGGCGAACCTTAGCTGGAGAAACCTTTATCTAAGGCATTACACAGGGCAATAAGCCCGGCTTAACCTGCAAATCGAATTCTCTTAAATCGCCGGTTCTACCTCGTCCTCCTCTTCGTCAATATCAATCAATGGTGCCGCGATGATTTCATCCTTGGTGGACTTTTTGTGGATGGAGAGCAGGATGGAAGGCAATAACAATAAATTGGTGAATAGAGAAAGGAGCAGGGTGAGCGAAACCAAAACACCCAAAGCCACTGTTCCACCAAAACTTGAGGCGGAGAAGATGGCGAAACCGCAGAATAAAATAATAGAGGTGTAAACCATGCTCAAGCCGGTATCCTTGATGGTAGCGGAAATGGCTTCAGTGGAATGTTTCCTTTTCTTTTTAAGCTCGTGCCGGTATTTGGTGAGGAAATAAATGGTGCCGTCGGATGAAATACCAAAGGCAATACTAAAAATCAAAATAGTGGAGGGTTTAAACGGAATGTTCAAAAAGCCCATGATGCCCGCTGTGATGACCAGAGGAATCAAACAGGGGAGTTTGGAAAGCAAAATAATTCTAACCGAACGAAACAGGGCAATACCTACAATCGCAATGAGTATGATTTCTATAATCAAACTCTCAATCAGATTGGACAACAAATAATCGTTGCTTTTTAAAAACACCAAACTGTGTCCTGTCAGTTTTACATCGTATTCCTTTGGATCAAAAATGGAATCTATCCTTGGCTTAAGGTCTTTCATCAGCAACTTCATTTTCATGGAGCCAATGTCTGCAGCCTGATAACTCACCCTTGTGATTTGTTTATTGGAATCAATAAAGGAACGCAAACGGTTCTCCTTCCCGCTTAAGGAATCGGAGAATTCAGCCAGGGTTTTCAAATCGGTGATGCCCGGCAGTTTGTAAAATTTGGCCTCCCCGCCCTTGTAGGCCTGGTAAGAGAACTTAATGCCCTCAACAATCGACAAGGGTTTTGAAAATTCCGGAAATTCAGCCATGGTGCTTTGCAAACGTTTGATTTTGTATAGCGCCCGGGCATTGTCCTTAAAAAGTCCGTTTTTTTCTTTGGTGTCAATGTAAATCTCAAAGGGCAGAACGCCTTTAAAATGCGATTCAAAAAAATGCAGGTCGGTGTATACCGGGTCGTTCTTCGGCAAATCATCCACTACATATCCGTTTAAATTCACGTACCGGATGCCAATTGCTGCAATAATGGTGATTAAGGTGGTAACAAGATAAATGGTTTTTCTGCGGTGTTGAACCAGTTGGTCAATGGTCTCCAGGATTTTGTTAATGCGTTTTCCTTCCTGGTGTTTGGTGTGTTTGGCTTTTGGAGTAGGGAGGTAATTCAGGATGACCGGAATTAAAACGAGTGTAATCAGGTAAGTGGTCATTACGCTGATGCCGGCCACCACGCCAAATTCCACCAGCATGGAACTTTTTGTGAAATACAACACGGCAAAACCTATGGATGTTGTGATGTTGGCCAGGAACAAGGTAACGCCCATGGTTTCGATGGTGCGGGCCAGGGCCTTGATTTTATTTTTATGAGCCAAATACTCGCTGTGGTATTTGTTGATGAGGAATATACAATTGGGCAAACCAATCACCATAATCAGCGGCGCAATGAGGCCGGATAGGATGGTGATTTTGTAGCCAAACAACTCCATGATACCTATGGACCATACCACGCCAATGGCCACTACAATGATGGAAAATACCACGGAGGAAAACGAGCGGAAAAACATCCAGAGGATAATGGCCGTAACGATAACGGCCAGTACCAAAAACAAGGTCATCTCCTGAGACACTTTACGCATCAGTTGCGAACGGATGTAAGGCATCCCTGAATAATGCAGCTCAATGTTGTGTTTGGAAGAAAACACCTTCGTTAAGGCATCAATCTCGTCCACAATTTCAAGCCGGCGTTTCGAATCCAGGTCCTTTTTAGTAAAGGTGATGGCCATTAAGGTGGCATAGCTTTCTTTGTTGAACACCAAACCTTCATAAAACGGAAGGTTCAGTACCTGGGCTTTGATGCTGTCGGCTTCGGCCTGAGATGTCACCTGATTTTTTATCAAAGGCCTGAAATCAAATTTTTCAAGGGTGTCGTTCCTGAACATTTGATAAATGGTGGGCAGGGAGAGGACCTCTTTAATGCCTTTGATTTCTTTGATTTTTGTGCTCAGCGTTTGCCAGTCGCTGAATTTTTCAGCCTGAAATAAATTCCTGTCCTGAAATCCGATAACCATCACGTTTCCATCTTCACCAAACATTTTTTTGAAATTCTGGTATTCGATAAAGGTGCTGTCGTTATCCGGTAAAATTTTGGCAAACTCGTAGGACAGTTCCATTTTATAGGCCTTATAACCCATAAAAACGGTAAGCAGCAGGACCGCAACTGTAAAAACCAGTTTATTTCTGAGCAGGAGTCCTGAGAATAATTTCCACATACTTTAAATCTATTTCTTCTGTTTAATTTGTTGTAAACGTTTTTTTATCATTCCGCCCTTGGTGTCCTTGATGCTGTTCATAATCACAAAGGCCGAAGGGTCAATCTTTTCAATCTCTGTACTTAATCTGGCCACCTCTAATCGGGTAATCACCGAAAAAAGGATGTCCATGTCGTTTTTTTCTCCGGTTTTTCCATAGCCCCGGCTGCCTTTGTAAACCGTAACGCCCCGACCCAGGTTTTGGGTAATCATGAGCCGTATTTCTTCGCTTTTAGCTGAAATTACTGTAACGCCTGTGTACTCCTCAATGCCTTCGATTACAAAATCAACGGTTTTGGAGGCGCTAAGATAGGTTAAAATAGAATATAAGGCGGTTTCAAAACTCAGCAACCAGGCCGCAAATGAGAAGATAATAATGTTGAAAATCAGGATAATATCTCCAATGGTGAGGCCCATGCGTTTGCTCAGGTAAATGGCCATAATTTCGGTGCCATCTATTACCCCGCCTCCTCGCATGCTCAAGCCAATCCCCGCTCCTAAAAAAAATCCACCAAAAACCGAAATCAGAAGTTTATCGCTGGTGAGCACCGGAAACTCAATGCCGGCCACGCAAAGGGCCAGCAACAAAATGCCAAGGGTGGTTTTTACCACAAAGTTGCGCCCGATTTGATGATAACCTAAAAGGATAAAGGGAATGTTTAAAAGCACAATCAGGATAGAGATGCCCATGCCGGTTTTGGCCGAAATAAGCAATGAAATGCCGGTAATGCCCCCATCAATGAATCCGTTGGAAAGCAAAAAACTCTTGAGCCCAAAAGCGGCTGAAATAACCCCTACACAAATCATAAACCAATTGGTGGTTTCGTGCCGTATAAACACCTTGAGTTTAAAAAAAGCTTTGGCCCTTTCCCGGTTACTGGAGTAGCTGCCCTTTCCCTTTCTATTGAGAAAGGAGAGTATGAGCTTTTTAACGATTTCTACCGGCATATTCCCTGGTCCTTTTTTGAGTTAATACTACTCAATAAATCCAACTTTTTCAAACAGAAGAATGCTAAAAAACCGGTAAACAGTCGGGAAGGCTTAAGGACTGCGGAAGACAGAGATGTAAAATTTTACCTTTTGTAAACGATGTAATCGCTTTTCGGAGGTTCAATGCCCAAACTTTTGAGCGTAGTGGCAATTTGTGCCCGGTGGTAATTGGAGTGGTTGATCACATGAAAAAGAATATCCCGCACGCTGTTGCTGAACAGTTCGCCTTTGGTGTTGATGTAATCCACCTTGTTCTCAAGAGAATAATCGGTTAAGAGTTCTTTGCTCATGGCGTGATTGCCATTGTTGAGCAGTTTAAGGTCGGTAAATTTATGAATCTCCCACACCCCGTATGCCAGTTCTTTTTTTTCGATGCGGTTGTTCCAAATGTGGTGGGCGTTGATGATGTGGTTGATCAATGACACGCATTTTTCATTGAGCTGTTTTTCGTTGGCGTTCAACAGGGTAATAAAAGCCTCGTTGGCCGCACGGTTGTACTCGAACAATTCCAAAAAAAACGGTTTTAAACCTGATGCTGATTCCATATTCCCTTGCTTTACGACACTTACAATTGTCCGTAAAGATTGTGCTTAAGCACCAATAGCACAAGTCCGGTTTTGGATTTTATTGAAAATTTTTCGAACAAACCTTCTCTGTAACCGTCCACCGTACGGGGGTTGACTTGCATGAGGTCTGCAATTTGTTCATAGGTGTATTCCTTTTCATGGCACACCAGCTTTAAAAACTCACGCTCCCGGGCGCTCATTTTATCCAGCAGGGGATGGCTTTTTTCGCCGGCCTGTGCTGAAGCGTTGTTTTCAAGCGAAAGCCGCATAAATTCATTGTGGAAATACCCGTTTCTGAAAATTTCCTCCAAAGCCATTTTCATGGAAGTGGAGGAGGCCGTTTTAGTGAGGTACCCCCTGGCACCCAAACGAAACAATTGTATAATCACGTCCTCGTTTTCATTCAGGGTGAGTATCAACACCGGAACTTTCAGGTTCGCAGCATGCAGTTGTTTCATCACCTCCAAACCTCCCATTTTAGGCATGCTCAGGTCCATCAACACTAAATCGGGCAATTGGTTGGTGTTGAGGTTTTCTAAAAAGTCGGCCCCGTCGTCGTATTCTTCAGCAACCACATAGGGCCCCAGTTTTTCAATTAACACTTTTAAACCATGCCTTACAATCACATGATCGTCAACCAGGCATATTTTTTTTTCGGGATTCAATTTCAGAAATTAAAGTTTGCTGATTTCAAATGTAGTTCCTTTTTCTAATTCGCTTTGCAGTTTTATTTTTAAACCGGCCAGTTCAGCCCGTTTAAAAATGTTGTGCAGCCCGTTGGATTTTGCTGAGGCCAGGGTGTTTTCCACATCAAAGCCTTTTCCATTATCGCTGATGCTAAACCTGAATTGGTTTTCACTGCAATTTAAACTCAGCTTAAGTTTACTGGCCCCCGAATGCCTTAAGGCGTTTTGTGTGATCTCCTGAAATAGTCTGAACACCACCAATTCCTGGTTTTTGGTTAAGGGACTAATCGAACCCTCTTTGGTAAAGGAGACCTCAGGGCGTTTTAAATTTTTCAAACGCTCCACTTCAATATCGAGTGTGTTCAGCAGACCGGCATGGCCCAGGTAATCGTAATTTAAGGTGCGGCTCAGAATTTTTAACTGCCGGGTGGCTTCTCCCAGGTAGGCTTCAACGGTTTCAAACCTTTCTTTCAATTCGGGGTGATCGAGTTTTTGATTTTGAATTTGTATGTGCATGGCCGTGTGAAGTTGCCCGATGTTGTCGTGCAATTCCTGTGAAAGGCGGTTCATCATCTGTTCGCTCACTTCGTTTTCTACCTGACGCAATTCCTGTTCGTACTGCAATTTGGTTTCGGCCAGCAGCATTTCCTGTTTAAGTTTCTGTCTTGCCGAAATCACAAAAGCAATGGCGATAATCACAATAAGCAGGAGCATGAGCAGGGAGGTGCTCACGATGCTTAATACGATTTCTTCCTGGTTCATGCGCGTTGGAGGGGTTTGTTTTGTTTATAAAGCAGCCAGAATCCCAGTGCAAGCAGCAAATACCTGGCATTGCACAGCAGGTCGTTCACGATGAGGTGCAACACGTACAGAAGTTTTGTATGGCTTTGGTTCAAAAGATTAAACAAAGCCATGTAAGGCGCAGTTCCCGCATAATACAGCATAAGGCCAATCACCATCCAGGTTTCGGGTTTGGTTTTCCATTCGGTAGGATGCCTGTGAACGATTCTGTATAATAAATAGGAATATATCAGTACAAACAACACACACTCCGCATAAAAACTCAGACTGTAAAAACTGTAAATGGAATGTGCACTCCAATCGTATAGCAAAAGAACCAGATAGGGGAGTACAAGCAAGGCCAGAACCTGTTTTTCCCGTTTTTGATAAAGTTGGGTATAAAAGGCCAACAGGAGGCAAGCAGCTTCAATCGCAGAATAACTATTCAGGACCCATAAATTATTCAAAGTCAATTGATGTGTCCTTTGGTAAGTAATCACAAGATAGCTTGAAACGTAAGACAAAGCATACAGGAGAATCTGCAAATACAAAAGTTTATGAAAGGTTTGCATGCGCGTGAACGCGAAGCCACCGGCAATCAGTGCGATTACGTGACCAAAACTTTCGTAAAACATTCTCCAGGTCATGCGTTTAATTTGTCAGGAAGTTAGAAAACTATTTTCTATAGCTGTACTTTATGTTTCAATTTTAAAAGGCGCTCAGGCATTAATACGTTTGAAAACTTACGCTTGCACAAGAGGGTGGGCAGGGGTTGGCGAGGTTCGCAAAACGGCCTTTAAAGGGCAGGCGAATGGATTTGGGATTGTGCAGATTGTTCAGGGCAAAACTGTCTGGCGCCAAAAGGATGCTGTGCCGGCTTCTTACACCGGCTGTGGTGTTTTTTCTGTAGGCGTAGTTCCAAAGGCTTAAGCGCTGTGCTTTGTTACTTACCATTACAGAATCAAATTCCTGAAAAGTGTAAATCACCGAAGTAATGTCACCCGCATCGCTTGGGTCAACTACAAAATCACGGTAATGCGTTGACTGAGGATTTTCCCTGAACTTAATGTTTTGCTGGTAGGCGGTTATTTTACCAAGATCATTGGTGCCGGCCACCACAAAGCTGTCGTTTCGGTATAGGTAATAGGTGTTGCTGTTGGATACGGTATAGGTTTTTGTTTTGCCGGTATCGGCACTGCACAAACTCAGGGGTTCGTACAAACATCGTATGGTTTGGTTGTTCAAACTAAACCAAATTTGAACCGCGCTTACATAATGCTGTGTGTGGTTGTGGGCTTTGTGCAGGGTATTGGAGCGCCACCGAAAGCCGGCCAGGGCTGCGCTATCGATTTGTTCCAGACGCAGGTTAAGGCTTTGGGTGCTGTTAATGGATAGCAAAAGATTGGTGGAATCAATGTAGTTTTCAGCGGTATCTGAACCCATGGGGTGCATGCCCAGGTCGAGCACATCTTCAAGGGTGTCACTTTGTGTCACAGGAAGTAAGTCCTCTTTTTCCTCCTCTCCTTCTGAGCCGCAGGCGACGATGAAGGCTGTAGCAAGAACAAACAAACATTTTCTAAGGGTTTTTTGAGCTGTTGTCATACGTTGGGGTTTTGGTTTGCTAAGGTCTGTGAATATACCACCAAGTTCCAAATTTCATACCCCCGTAGTTTTCCCGTATGCACCCCGGGAAAAACACCCCCCTGCACCCCGGGAAAAATACCCTCCCCCATACGGGAAAACTACCCTGTTTTTTGAATGTGACATAATGGAACTTTATCCCCGAACAAAACCCACAATTATGAATTCAGCATCCAATTCAAATGCATTGGTGAATGGCATTGCCAAAATCCCTTCCGGCTCTTATAAACTGGCCTTTTTTGCCCTGCCTCCTTTTCATTTGCTCTACCTGTATGCAGTGGCCGTGCAGGTGCAAAAAAACAAAAGTACAGGCAAACGAACCCTTTTGTTTTACATGTTGGGTTTGCTGCTGGTGTCGGTTATCCTCAGTGCTTTTTTTCTCATCAACTTGCCCGGGGTGCTGCAAACCCGCTGGTTATCGGGGCAATTGTTATTGTTTTTTTACGGCTTTCTGAGTTTGTATGTGATGTTTTTGATTCACCTTACCCTTGTAACGGTTGAATACGAGAGGCAAAACGCTTCGCACCGGTATTTTGAGTTTACCGATATCGATTATTTTACCCGTTTTCTCACGCTTTTGTTTTTGCCCTTTACCATTTGGTGGTTTCAGGGCAGGATGCAGAAAGCAATAAACCATCAAGCTATGGATAAAAGTGAGGAAGGACCTTTTGTATAGGCATTAAGCAGAAGCTATCGCTTCGCTTCATGACAGGTCCATGTTATTTAAGCCCATTCGTGAAATCTTGCCTCTATCAGTGAAACCCGATAGCTATCGGGTCGAGAAATTAGTGGCGTTTTCCATTCGGTAGTTCGGAAGGAGAGAAACTGCAATCTTTTTAAACTTTTAAACCTTCAAACTGATTTCAAATTTCTGATTTCTAATTAGGCAGTATAGAACCTTCTAAACTTTCTAAACCAATAAACGCTCAAACAATTCCTTTTTTTCCAGCTCTGTTAAGTCCCGCCACTCCCCGGGTTTCAGTTTACCCAAGGTGATGTTCATGACCCTTACCCTTTGTAATTTAATGACCTGATAGTCGTAAGCGTTGCACATGCGCCGGATTTGGCGGTTAAGCCCCTGGGTGAGGATAATTCTGAAAATGCGTTTAGAGTTGGGCTCCAGGCTTACCACACAGGGTTTGGTTTTTTCTTTTTGTATGGTTATGCCTTCTGAAATTTCTTTTAAAAATTGTTTTCGAACGGGCAGGTTTAAGGTAACAATGTATTCTTTTTCATGCCCGTTGGCTGAATTGGCAATCTTGTCTATCCATTCGCCCTGATTGGTTAACAAAATCAAACCTTCCGAATCCTTGTCCAAACGGCCAATGGGATACACTTTTTGAACATGCCCAACCGCATCAACAATGTTGCCTTCAATTTTTTCGCTGGTGCATACTATGCCTTTTGGTTTGTGATAGGCGATGAGGGTTTGTACAAAGGGTTTGGCATGGAGTTCCTCCCCATCAATCAAAATCACATCGCCCTCTTTTATTTCAGCATTATAGCCGGCCGTTTTGCCGTTCACCTTCACTCTTTTTTCATCCAAAAGCTCATTGGCCTTGCGTCGGGAGCAGTAACCGGTAGTGGCAATGTATTTATCAACCTTCATGCCCAAAGGTATTTAAATAAATGCCGGGCCGGGCGCTTTGCCGCTTTAAAACTCCAGCTTGTAACTCAGCACAGGAATCAAGGGGGCCTGATACCAATATTTGATCTCACCGGTAGTGGCATCAAAATACTGCCCGCCTGTATTTTTTCTGTTGGTGCTGTTTTGCAAATCAAGGGCAAGGGTTGTGGTGAGTTTGTTGTAGTTTCTTTTTAGACTGACTTTTAAGTCCAGACGGTAGTAATCCGGACATTTACCTTCAAAAGCTTGATCGGCTATCACCTCGGTTTCACCGCTGGCAAGTGAAGCCTGTAAGTCAATTGGTGTGTAACGGAAACCACCCACCAGTACCGATTTTATATTAAATCCAAGCACCCGGTTTTTTTGTTTATTGGCAAGGGCCCATTCTTTGCCCAGGGTGAGCGTTAAGGCGTAATTGGTATTAAACTGTGTGTTGTACCATTGCAGGTTGGAAGCCCGGTATTTTGATTCGTAAAGTGAACCCGACAACAAGTAGTAAAGGTTGTTGTGTAAAAACCGTTCGTAGGTGAGTTCAAGCCCATAGTTTTTTCCTAAACCATTGTTTACCAAAGCTTCGGTATAATAACCATCTGTGGAATTCAGGATAGAGTAAGTGTTCTCCTTATCGGTACTGATGGGTACATCAAACAAATGCTGGTAATACCCTTCAAGTTTAATGTGGGAGTAAGAATTAAGAATGTAGTCGTAACCAAGTACCAGGTGATGCGCTTTGGTGAGTCCCAGGTTTTTGTTAGGTGTGGTATACGCGCCGTCAGTTTGAGTTGGTTGCGCAAAATACACCCCAAGCGGTTGTATCTGGCTGTGTAAGCCGTATCCTGCGGTAAGTGTGTTTTTTTCGTTTAGGTTGTATTTCAGAGCTGCCCGTGGTTCGGCCGACCAGGAGTTATTCAGGAACACATGAAAATAATGCATGCCCAGATTTGTGCTGAGGCGTTGATTGAGTTGGTGTTGCCATTGAAAAAAAACCTGCGCGGATTGTGTAGTTCCATCCACATTGATTTTCTCCTCAAGAATGGAACTATCGTTTAATTGTTTCTCATTAAGGTTATAACCGAGTTGATTCACAATAAAACCACTGCGTAAATTGTTGCGTGAGTTTAGTTTTTGGGTATAAGTTGATGAAAGTGTGATTTTGCTTTGAGTGTAACTTTGGTCGTAATCTTTAATAAAAGTCAAATAATCAGCCTGCATCTTTTCCTGATAGTACCCGTTTTGAGTACCGGAAACCGCCAAGATGGTTTTTAGGTATGATTGGTTCTTTAACAAAAGGGTGTGACTGGCGCCAACCATGCCGGTATTGCTGAAAAACTTGCTGTTGTAACGGTAAAATCCATCCTCTTTCCATAAGAGGGAATCTTGCTTGGCCTGGGTTGATTGGTAACTCAAACCACCAAAACCAAAAAGTCCAAAACTTCCGGCTTTTTTGGTGGGCAAAAAAACATTAAACGACAAATCCTGAAAATTGGTAATGGCATCGCCTAAAGGCACGCCCAGTTTACCAAGAATAGAAAGGGTAGAGTAGCGGTAGTTGACAAGATACGAGCCTTCGTAGCCTTTTTTAAACGGACCTTCAGCGGCCACATCCAGGCCTAAAAAACCGGCCTGTAAGGTGTATTCCCTTTTTTGGTTATTTCCTTTTCTTAATTTAAGATCAAATACTCCTGACAGGGCATTCCCGTACTCTGAAGCAAAAGCGCCGGTTGAAAAATCGGAGTTGTTTAGCAATTGCGCACTTAAAATGGAAATGCCTCCTCCGGAAGTACCCACGTTTGAGAAATGATTGGGATTGGGGATTTCTACCCCTTCCATCCTCCACAACAAACCGTTGGGGGAATTTCCGCGAATGGAAATATGGTTATTGCCATCGCCTGCCTGAACAACACCTGCAAAGGAGGTGGCCATTCGCGCCGGATCGTTCACAGCCGCTGCAAATTTTTGGGTTTCCTCAACTGAAAAGGCACGGGTGCTAACGGTTGACATTTCATTGAGGGGTTTATTTTTATCGGCTTTGGCCACCACTTCCACTTCTTCCATGTTGGTGATGTCTTCTTCCATCTGTATCGTCAGCACCAGCTCTTTTCCCGAATTCAAGGAAAGGTTTTGCAGGTACACATCTTTATAACCCAGGTAACTGACTTTAATGCTTTGTTTGCCAACTTCAAGATTTTTAACCTGGAAGTTTCCGTTGGCATCGCTGCTGGTTGCATTTAAGGGACTTACATTCAAAATTTGAATAATTGCTCCGGGAATAGGCGTTTGTGAGGCTTTGTCTACCACACTGCCTCTGAGGGTTTGGGTAAGTTGTTGGGCTTGTGTTTTTAAACTGATAAATAATAGTACTGAACTTAGTAAGCAAATTTTTAAAGCTTTCATGTTTAATTCTGTTGTTTTGTTTAAGCGTATGACAAACAGGCCTGGGTTTACCCTTAGTCAAAAAAAAAAATTAATTGTAACTAAGATGTAAGAGCATGTACTTGCCCAATTGAAAACGTAGTTTCAAGGGCTTTGAAAACGGGGAGCTCTTTTGTTTGAAGCCGGTACAGTACCTCGCCACCGGAAAGGCCTGCGCTGCCAGGAACGGTTTAACACAGGAAGCAGGCACAATGGGTTGTACGAACAGGATATTTTTAGGATAAGTCGCATGCGCTTCCGGTAAATGGGCTTCAAGTGCCGGTGTTAATAGAAAACACAGGGCAAGGAGGGAACATCTCAGAGTTTTCATAATTCCTTTTTTTAAGAGAAATCTTCCTCTTCTGAGATGATGTTAAAACAATATTTCGCAATGAAATAGAGTAGGGAGGCAATCAAAAGGAGATGGAGAATTTTCATAACTGTCGGTTTATAGTTACCGGACAGTTCAAAAACAAAAAACCCTTAGTGGGTATTAAAAAAAACGCAAAGCCACCTGGGCGCCTAACCAATATTTCATATTCACGCCATTGGCATAGTTTGTTTCACCCAGCACAAAGGGTGCCATTTGAGCATATTTGGCTTGATACGTATCACCCTTTGGGTCAGTAAAGTAAAAATTCATAGCCGGCCCCCCTGCAACAGAAATCCTTTTGCCAATCTTATATTCCAGTCCCCAGTAGAATTGAAGGCGTTCGCTGGGTGACTGATAAAAAGAGCCGTAACTCAAATGTTTGGCACTTATCGTTATATCCGAACGAAGTTTCCCTTTTATGCGGAAGGAACTGCCAAGTCCGTAACCAAACGACCACAAAACCTCGCCGGAAGAGGGCTGAAGACCGGAGTAGAATATAGTGTAAAAGGCCGGTACGCCTGATCTGAAATTCAAATTGAGGTATTGTACTTCATCCGCGCTGATTTCCAGTTGATGCACGCCTTTTTTTACAAGGCTCAGAAAGCCAATCGGGATGCCACTTGCTGTATCGGCATAATTTATAAATCCAACCTGAATACCTTTCAGTGTTTGGGTTCGGTTAAATAAACCGGCAATTTGCGAATGGCTTTCTCCGGTTTGCAGGTAATTGAACAAACCGGCGATTTCTATGGTGTTTTTTTGCTGTTGTGAGACATTGAATAGCCCCGCGATTAAAGCGCCTTGTGCCGTATCCTGAATATTTCCGATGCCTGCTACATAAACCCCCTGTACCTTATTATTGAGGTTGAAGAGTCCTGCAATACCTGTACCTGTTTGTTCCTGTCCGTTGATGTTCATTAAGCCGCCAATTTGCAGGCCGATCATGCTGTTCTGGTTGATGTTCAAAAGCCCCGCGGTTTGAACGCCTTTTACCGAACCCCCATTGATATTGCTAAGTCCGGCAATTTGCAAACCACTGGTTTTTTTTCCATTGAGGTTTAATACACCCCCAATTTGTGTGCCTCGCAGACTATCGCCCACCAGATTAAACAAGCCCCCAATTTGTAAACCACTCACGTTTTCTTTGTCAATGTTGAAGAGTCCACCCAACTCAAATTCTTTTACGCCCCTGGCATAGCCACCTAAAATATTGAAAGAAATTCTGTTGTAAACAGTTCCTGAAAGTTTATGGTTGGTGCCAACAAAGGGCACAAACGACACTTGTACGTCTCTTTCAAGACTGTCGGTAACGTTTAAATTGTGGATGTAGTTATTGAACTTGTTTACCAGGTAATCGGTTTGTTTACTGATTTGATTGAATTTTTTTTGCCACAAGGCACTGTCATTTTTCACCAGGCTGTCGCCCTTAGGCTGCAAAGGAATATTGGTAATGGCGGAACCGGTGTTAGGATGTACCGCGGTGTCCTGATAATTGAAACGGTTAACCGTAATGCTGGAATTGTTGGCCGGTACGCTTAAGGAATAAAAGCCGTACTCGTTGGTGGTGGTGGATTCTAAGGTGTTTTTGTCATAAACACTGGCATTGGCGATTTTTTTTTCGTTGCTCACATCGTAAACGTAGCCACTGACCTCCTTTGTTTTTTGATTTTTGTTTTTTGGTTTTTCTTTCAGAATAATATAGTTGTTTTTGGCTCTGTACATGACGCTTACGGGCAGAATTTGCGCTAGCGCTTCCCTCACCGTTTTGTTTTTTAGTTGAATACTGATGGGGCCGGTTTCCTTAAAGAGTTGAGGAGAATAGGAAAAAATCACTCCACTTTGCTCTTCAATTTTATTTAAAATAACGCTGATCTTTTCGTTTTTCAGATTTAACTCAAGGTTGCGCTCCAGGGCTGGTACCGTGGCATACGCGTCATTTGGACCCACCCAAAGGATGAACGTTAAACCAAACAGAAACGTTATGCGGTTTATTGAGGACATGTTTCTCCCTGAAGAATAATGGTGGTGTCCTGCTGTTTTAACTGGAGATTCAGCGTTTCAGCAATTACCGAAAGAAGCACATCAAGTTGTTCATCATCAAAGGATACAGAAAGTCTGCAGTTCCCGATTCTGGAATTCTCCAAACGGATATCGCTGTTGTAAGCACTATTGAGTTCTTCAATCACTTCCGATAATGGGGTATTTTCAAAATTGAACCGCCGGGTTAAATGATTTGGTTTTAAAGCTCTAGCTGAGGGACTCAGTTTTAGAAATTCTTTATTCTGTTTGTTGTATGAGGCTTTTTCGCCTTTTACCAGGCGCAAACCGATAGAGTTGGCAGTATAAAATTGCACCTCGCCCTCTTCAACACTCACTTCCACCAGCTCGCTTTCCGGGAGGGCTTTTACCTCAAAAGAAGTGCCTATGTCTTTTATCATAACTTCGTTTACTTCAATAATGAAGGGCTTTTCACTGTTGTGTATCACGTCAAAATGGGCAATGCCTTTGAGTTTTACCTGGCGTACCTTTTTTTTGGTGAATGTGTAGCTAAGACTCGAGTTTTTATCCAAAATCACCTTGCTGCCATCCGGCAGGGTTTTTTCCTGAGTTTCTGTTGTGGTAGCCAGCTCCATGTTTTCTTCAGTAACCTGGTTGAACCACCAATTCAGTACAATACCAATGCTTACCAATAAAACGATTGAAGCCGCAGCCTGCAAAATGCCTTTTCGTCTGAAAAGCGGAATCACCCTGCCTTCAGGAGCATTTAGCCTGCTCTCTAATTTTTTCCAGGCAAGCTCGGTATTTACCGGAACTTCTTCTTTAAAGGAGGTTATACGTTCGAAAATGGCTTTGCTTTCTTCAAAATAGCTTTGATTTTCCTTACTTTCTTTTTTCCAATCCTCCAATAGCAATAACTCTTCCCGCCCGGCTTCTCCCGAGAGTGCTTTTGCAATTAAGTTATCAATGTCTTGCTGTTCCATCAGTCCATCCAGATTTTTAAGAACCAAACTACCCAAAATAAGGTGGGCAAATAGTCCTTTAATTGTTCCCTCATGTGTTTAAGCGCCTTTCCCATGTGGCTTTCAACTGTTTTTACGGAGATGTTTAATTGTTCGGCAATTTCCTGGTATTTGAGTTCTTCAAAGCGGTTCAGGCGAAACACCTTGCCACATTGTTCAGGCAAAGCGGCAATGGCCTCTTCGATTTTACGCCGAAGTTCTTTTGCCTGCAATACCTTCCCGCTGTCATCATAAGCACCGGAGTTGTTGTGTTTGTAATCATCGGCATGTGCTTTTCTGACCTGCAGGTGTTTTAGTTTGTTTAAACAATCGTTGTGCACAGCACGGTACAAATAGGCCTTGATGGAACCTTTAATTTCAAGGGTTTCGCGTTTGTTCCAGATAATATAAAAGGTGTTTTGTACCACTTCCTCTGCTTCGTCAATGTCATTTATCAAGGACTTGGCATACCGGCACAGCAGCGCATAATAGCTTTTGAACACCTGCTCAAAAGCCTGTTTGTCGCCCCGGCTGATAGGCTCCCAATTGCTTTGTCCGTTTATTTCCACTGTTTTGCTAAGGCAAACAAAGATACATTTTCAGGCAAACAATTGGCTCCTTTACACCTGAGACAATTCAGAAAGCGGATACCCTTAGTTGAAAGCTATAAATCAGAAGTAGACAATTATCAGGGGTTTAAATGCTTATGAATTTAAATGGTGTAATTCTACAACTCATCCCCTTAATTTAACAGTTCAGCAATTATTTACATAAAAAGGCTCGGTATCTGCTTTAGGTTTGCCCTAAATTTACAAACCCATGAAAAAGCATTTATTTTTCTTTATTGCACTTACAACACTCTTTATAAACGCAGACATAAAAGCACAAAACATCGGACAGGTGATTCGCGGAACTGTTTTCGATGCGGTTTCACAAAGTCCCATTCCGGGCGCACAGGTGATTGTATTGGGCACCGAGCCTTTGAAAATGGCGGTGAGTGACGTAGATGGAAAATTCAAAATAACCGGTGTAGCAGCAGGTCGCTACGATTTGAAAGTGTCTTATTTTGGTTATAAAGAAAAAGTAGTGCCCAGTTTGGTGGTCACCGCCGGAAAAGAAGTGGTACTCGATCTGGGCGTTGAAGAAAACATTAACGGATTGGAAGAAGTGGTGGTGAGTACTACCAAAAAGAACGAAACCAACAACGAATTGGTAAGTGTAAGCGGGCGCTCCTTTTCAATGGAAGAGGTGAACCGTTATGCCGGGGGACGCTCCGATCCGGCCCGACTGGCTGCTAATTTCGCCGGGGTAAGTTCACCCGACGATTCACGCAACGACCTGGTGATCCGCGGAAATTCACCGGTGGGGGTACTTTGGAGAATTGAAGGTCTCAACATTCCCAATCCCAATCACTTTTCTACCATTGGTACCACCGGAGGTCCTGTAAGCGCTATTAACCCGAATGTATTAAGGAATTCCGATTTTTTCACCTCGGCTTTTCCCGCGGAGTATGGCAATGCCAACGCCGGGGTGTTTGATCTGGGCTTTCGCAACGGCAATTCAGAAACCTACGAACACACCATACAGTTGGGCGCTCTAACCGGCCTGGAAGCCATGACAGAAGGACCCATCAACAAAGCCAAAGGCTCTTCTTACCTGATTGCCTACCGCTATTCTTTTACCGGTCTGGCACAGGAAATTGGCTTGCCCATTGGCACCACAGCCACCCCTTTTTATCAGGACATCTCCTTTAAAATAAACAGCGGCAATAGCAAACTCGGAAAATTTACCCTCTTTGGTTTGGCCGGAAAAAGCAATATTGAGTTTTTGCACGATGAGATTGACACCACCGATTTGTTTGCCGACCCAAGCAAGGACAGTTATTTCAGCAGCGACATGGCACTCATCGGACTAAAACATTTTATCAAAGTAGGTCAGAAGTCGTATTTTAATACTGTTGTTGGCACTACCTACGCGGCTTCCAATTACCTCGAAGATACGGTAGCTTACGCGGATGGAAAAACCACCACAACGCTTGAAAACACTACAAAACGCATCCATTACGTGTTGAATACTTCCTTCAATACAAAAGTGAATGCAAAACTCTTCACCAAATTTGGATTAATTACAGAAGTAATGAGTTTGAATTTATTTTACCGTGATCGCACCTATACCCCGGATTGGATACAAATTTGGGATACCGATGATCTTACCACTTTACTTCAGGGCTATGCTCATGCCAAATACAGTTTTAATGAAAAACTCACCTTGAATTTGGGTTTGCACAGCCAGTACCTCACTTTAAACGGCTCCACTTCCATTGAACCGCGCATGGGTTTAAAATACCAGCTTACCCGCAGGCATGCGTTCAGCGCGGGATATGGCATGCACAGCCAAACCCAGCCCACCGACGTGTATTTTTACCGCACCCAAAATCCCGACGGCAGTACCACGCAAACCAACACCGATCTTGGATTTACCAATTCACAGCATTTTGTATTGGGGTACGATTATTCACCGCTTGGAGATTGGCGCTTAAAATCGGAGGTGTATTATCAGATGCTGAGCAACGTGCCAGTGACGCAATATCCGAGCAGCTTCTCTATGCTGAATGCGGGTGCCAGCTTTGCTCCTGTGGAAGTGAGTTATCTGGTAAATGAAGGCAGCGGAACCAATTATGGCGTGGAATTAACCATTGAGAAGTTTTTCAGCAAGGGCTATTATGGTATGGTAACAGGCTCTTTATACGATTCAAAATTTGAAGCCAGCAATAATGTGGAATACAATACGGCTTTTAACGGAAAATACGTGTACAATGTGTTGGCCGGCAAAGAATTTAAACTGGGTAAAAATAAACGCAATGCCCTGAGTTTTGATATGAAGTTCACACAAGCCGGCGGACGTTATTACACGCCGGTAGATCAACAAGCTTCACAGGCAGCAAACAACGAAGTGCTGATGGGCGATGAATATGCTTATTCACAGCGCCACCCCGACTTTTTACGTCTCGACCTTAAAATGAGCTACACCATGAATTCCGCTTCGCGCAAACTGTCTCAAACCATTTCCTTTGACGTACAAAACGTCACCAATAATAAAAACGTGTTTGCACAACGTTACAATCCTGTTACCGGAACGGTTAATACAGCATATCAGATTGGTATTTTCCCGAATTTTATATATAAAGTTCAATTCTAGAATGAAAAACATACTTGTCATCAACGGTCATCCAAACTCAAGCAGTTTTTGTTCAGCCTTGGCAGAAGCCTATGCAAAGGGTGCCTTAGCAGCAGAACACAAGGTTGAAACCATTTCTGTGGCTGACCTGGAGTTCAATTATAATCAGATGAATGGCTTAAAGGCTGGGCAGGAACTTGAACCGGATCTGCAAATGGCACAACAAAAATTAATCTGGGCCAATCACATTGTGGTTGTTCATCCTGTTTGGTGGGGCTCGGTGCCTGCTGCATTAAAAGCGTTTTTCGACAGAGTGTTGCTTTCCGGATTTGCATTTAAATACAAAGAGAAGGGGCCTTGGTGGGATAAATTGCTGAAAGGCAGGAGTGCACGAATAATTTATACCTCTGATACCCCGTCGTGGTTTTACAAATGGATTTACGGTGCACCTTCGGTGAACCAAATCAAAAAAAGAACGTTAGAGTTTTGTGGCATTACACCGGTGAAGGTTAGCGCAATCGGTGAACTTCGTTTTTTAAACGAGCAACAAAGAAAGGCCTGGCTACTGAAGGTGGAAGCGCTTGGCAGACTGGCCAATTAAAATGAACAAATGATTACTTTTACCTGATGCGTAACAACAAACGGCGTTTTATTTATATGATTCTTTTGGGCCTTGGCATTGCCACGCTCATTAATCAAATGATGCCTAAATCAGTTGATGATCATAATCCTATGCACGATTATGTGCTTTCATTATTCATCACCTTTTTAATTTGGGAAGGAAATTTAATGATTGATCACCGATTGAACCAAAAGCTGCCCTGGCTTAAACGCCCCGCCTTACGTTTGTTTGTTCAATTCGTAGTAGCGTTGGTATACTCCTCTTTGGCCTTGCTTCTTCCAATGAAGCTGTACAATGTTTTTATTTGTGTAATTCCGCCTGACCGGGAAGTGTTTCTGAATAAGATAAGTTTGATCATGGGTCTGATTGTTTCGGTAATTATTCTCACCATTGAAGTCAGTACACAGTTTTTCAGGAATTGGAGAGCATCTCTGCTGGAAGTTGAACGCTATAAAACCGAAACAGTGAAAGCCCAATTACAAAGCCTGAAAAGCCAGGTGAACCCCCACTTTTTGTTTAACAATTTAAGTGTACTCACCTCTTTGGTGTATAAGGATCAGGATAAGGCCGCGGATTTTATCAATCAATTGTCGAAAGTATACCGGTATTTGCTCGATTCTCAGGATAAGGAATTGGTGAAGCTGGAAACAGAACTGGAATTCATTCGCTCTTATGTTTTTTTATTACAGATACGCTTCGACAAAAACCTGATTTTTGATTGGCAGGTGCCTGATCGTGCATTAACCCTTTATTTGCCTCCTCTGGCCCTGCAATACCTGGTTGAAAACGTCATTAAACACAACGAGGTGTCGGATGAACACCACTTAAAAATTGAACTCAGTGCAGAGGGCGAAAAGTTGATTATAAAAAACAATCTGCAACGCCGTTCCCACATTGAGGGGACTTCGGGCACCGGATTACGTAATATCCGCCAGCGTTACCTCTACTTTACCGAAAAAGAAGTGGAAGTGCTGGAAACCCATGAGCATTTTATTGTAAAATTGCCTTTGCTTGAAAAAAAATGAACGTACTGATTATAGAGGACGAAAAACTTTCCGCCGAACATCTGGTGCGCTTACTCGAACGGGTCGATAAATCCATTCAGGTGCTGGCCCAATACGATTCCGTTAAAAAAAGTGTGCAGGAAATTAAAAAAGGGGTGACCTGCGATTTGTTGTTTGTTGACATACATTTGGGCGATGGCATCAGTTTTGAAATTTTTAAGCAAGTGAAACTGGATGTGCCCATCATTTTCACCACCGCCTTTGATGAGTACGCTATTCAAGCCTTTAAACTTAACAGCATCGACTATTTATTAAAACCCATCGCTTTAGAGGACTTAAAAAGCGCCCTTGAGAAATTCAAACGCCTGAAGCCCGTCAAAAGCAACACAGAAGCTATTTTTTCTGCCTACCATCACTACAGTAAACCATTTAAAAACCGCTTTATGGTAAAAATGGGCGAAACCATCAGCAGCGTCAAAGCGGAAGCGGTGGCCCATTTTGTGTCTGAGGAAGGATTGGTACTGTTGGTTACAGAGGAAGGCAGGCGTTACCCCATTGATTTTACCCTCGATCAATTGGAAAGTTTGTTGTCGCCGGAGCTGTTTTTCAGGATCAACCGCAAAACAATCCTTAATATCAATGCTATTCAAAAAGTGAGCACTTACTTTAACAACCGTTTGAAAATACAGGCCAATGCATTGGACGAAGAAGCAGCTGTGGTGAGCCGGGAGAGGGTAGGGGAATTTAAATCCTGGCTCGATCGTTAATTGACCCGGTGTTCTTGACCCGCTCAAAAATCCCATTACCTTTGCGGCATGACATTTATGCAACGCCTGAAATATTACGGATTTGGGCTCCTACTCGGACTTTTGGTAGTTTACGCCATGTTTGGCAATCGCACCTGCTCCTCACCCAATGAAATTAAAATGTACGAACTGGCACGCCAGCATTTTGTGCTCTCTGATAAGGCCCAGTGCAAATTGAATTGCCTGAGAAAAAATGTGGATTTATTGAAAATCGAATTAAGGCACTTTGAAATCAATTACGATGTGAGCGCCCCCAGAAACAAACCCTGCGGGGAATATTTTGTACATCCCAAAGAGGAATTCAAAGGCCAATATGCCTATAAAATTCTCATGTTGGATTGCGACACCATTACACGCATCGACGACATACAAACCAACGCCGACATTAATTGCCAATGTCATTAGAACCCTTGTATACCGACGAATTTTTTATGAAAGAAGCCTTTAAGGAGGCTCAAAAAGCCCTTGATGCAGGTGAAATTCCGGTGGGCGCTGTGGTGGTGGCCGGAGACCGTATTATTGCCCGGGCTCACAATTTTACAGAGCGTTTGAACGACGTTACGGCCCATGCCGAAATGCAGGCCATTACCTCCGCGGCCAACGCTTTGGGCGGAAAATACCTGAATGAATGCACCCTTTTTGTGACCCTCGAGCCCTGCGTAATGTGTGCCGGTGCTTTGTACTGGAGCCAGTTAGGCCGCCTGGTGTTTGCGGCCAGTGATGAAAAGCGGGGTTACAGGCTAATTGAAAAAAACCTTTTGCATCCCAAAACAAAACTAAGCGCCGGCTTAATGGCCAACCAGAGCGAGGTAATGTTGAAAGAATTCTTTAAAAAGAAGCGCTAGCCCAATTCAGCTTTATTTATTAAATTTGGTAAAACTAGCTTCACTATGAAAAATTTCCTTCTTACCTGTTTTCTCCTGGCGCTCTCAGCGGACGCCCTTTATTCAAGCGCTAAGGGTTCAACACCGGCGGCTCAGGCTCAGGTTTACCCAAACAAAACGGTAGTTATTAAACACCCTGCTGCGGCCGATGCCAATCGTTTTTTCGCTGAAGTCACCGTATTAAGAATTGACATTTACAAGGCCGGCTCAAAGGAGGACCTTGATAAAATACTCATCGCTTTAAGAAAAGACAAAGCAGTTGAGTCCTGCACCCTCGATCAGTTGAACGGTGACTTTCAGGCCATCAACATCAGTTTAAAGCAAGGTCAGGGTAAAGCCTGGTTCGCGGCCTGGTTAAAAAGCGCGGGTTTAACTCACATTAAAATCAACAACGACCCGGTTAAAGCTCTGGATCAGTTCTGAAGCTCCAATCCATAATACTCAAGAGCCACAGGTGAATACGTGTGGCTTTTTTATTTAATTTTGCGCCCTATGAAAGCCGAGCAACTCTTATTTGAATCCGTAAAATCAGGTCTTAAAACCCTGTATGGACTAGATACCAACACCATCAGCTTTCAGAAAACACGAAAAGAGTTTGAAGGGGATTTTACCTTAGTCACCTTTCCTTATACCAAAGAAACAAAAAAGTCGCCGGAACAAGTGGCGAACGAATTGGGTGCCTTTTTGCTGGCGAACAACGCGCAGGTTCAAGCCTTTAATGTGGTGAAGGGCTTTTTAAACATTTCTTTGTCTTCCGGTTTTTGGTTAAGCTTTTTTGAAACCGTAAAATCCAATGCACGGTATGGGTTTCAAAAAGCCCAATCTACCGGTAAAACCATTATGGTGGAGTATTCTTCGCCTAACACCAACAAACCCCTGCATTTAGGGCATGTGAGAAATATTTTGCTGGGTTATTCGGTGGCCAGAATTCTGGATGCGAACGGACATACCGTTATTAAAACCAATCTGGTGAACGATCGTGGCATACACATTTGTAAAAGTATGCTGGCCTGGGAAAAATTCGGAAAAGGAGAAACTCCACAAAGCAGCGGTTTAAAGGGCGATCACCTGGTTGGTAAATACTATGTGGAGTTTGATAAGGCCTACAAAAAAGAAATCGCTCAATTGGTAGAGCAGGGCACAAACAAGGAAATAGCAGAGAAAGAAGCACCTTTGATGAAGGAGTGCCAGGAAATGCTCAGGCTTTGGGAAAAAGGGGATGAAAAGGTATTGAAACTCTGGAACACCATGAATGCCTGGGTGTATGAAGGATTTGATGTGACGTACAAAAGTTTGGGAGTTGATTTCGATAAGATTTATTACGAAAGCAATACCTATTTGAGAGGGAAAGAAGTGGTGCAGCAAGGACTTGAAAAGGGTTTGTTTTATAAAAAGGAAAACGGCTCTATTGCAATTGATTTAAGTGCGGATGGTTTGGACGAGAAGATTATTCTGAGAGGGGATGGCACCAGTGTTTACATCACACAGGACATGGGCACGGCCGTGGAGCGATTCATGGATTACCCAAAACTCAATCAGATTGTTTATACCGTTGGCAACGAACAGGATTACCATTTTAAGGCCCTGTTTAAGATTCTCGAAAAACTGAATTACACCTGGGCGAAAGAATGTTACCACCTCAGCTACGGTATGGTGGAATTACCCGAAGGTAAAATGAAAAGCCGTGAAGGCACAGTGGTAGACGCCGATGACCTGATTGAGGTGATGTACAACACCGCCAAAGCCACAACAGAAGAGTTGGGTAAGGTGGATGATTTTTCAGCTGAAGAATTGAACGCACTTTACAAAACCGTGAGCATGGGCGCCCTTAAGTATTTTATTTTAAAGGTCGATACAAAGAAAAAAATGCTCTTCGATCCAAAGGAAAGCATCGACTTCAATGGGCATACGGGTCCCTTTATTCAATACACTCATGCCCGTATAAAATCAGTGCTGCGTAAATCCAGCGAAAACGAATCTAGTTACGTTGTTACCGACCTTCATCCTTTGGAAAGAGAAATTTTGCGTGGTGTTTACGATTTTGAAGCTGTAGTGGAAGAGGCTGGAAACACATACTCACCGGCCTTAATTGCCAACTATGCTTACGAACTCACCAAACTCTTTAATCGCTTTTATCACGACCTGAGTATTTTAAAAGAAGAGGATGCCAACAAACGCAGGTTTCGTTTGGCACTTTCGGCAAACTGCGCGCAGGTGCTGAACAATGCCATGGGTTTACTGGGCATACAAGTGCCTGAAAGAATGTAAACAAAAACGCCATCCTTTTGAGATGGCGTTTCATTTTCTTAGGCGTTCAGTTCAGGAGGATTCACCTGTGGTGCTTCCACCTTTTTTGCTTCCGGTTCCTCGGGTTTATCAAAAGGACGTTTGCCAAAAATATCTTCAAGGTCTTCTTTAAAAATCACTTCCTTCTCCAGCAATTTTTCTGCAAGGGTAGTCAGCTTTTCTTTGTTGTTAAGTAAAATACGCTTGGTTTTGGCATAGGCCACATCCGTCATCTTTTTCACTTCCTCATCAATGGTTCTGGCTGTAGTTTCGCTGTAGGGTTTGCTGAACGAATATTCGCTTTGTCCTGAGCTGTCGTAATAAGAGATGTTTCCTATTTTTTCATTCAGGCCATAATACACAATGCTCGCGTAAGCTTGTTTGGTGATTTTTTCCAGATCGCTCAAAGCACCTGTACTTACTCTTCCAAAAATAATTTCCTCTGCAGCCCTTCCGCCCAAAGCGGCGCACATTTCATCCATGATCTGATCAACAGTAGTGATTTGCCGCTCTTCAGGTAAGTACCAGGCAGCACCAAGCGATTTGCCGCGAGGCACTATGGTCACTTTAACCAGGGGACTGGCATGTTCCAGCATCCAGCTCACGGTTGCGTGTCCTGCTTCATGGAACGCAATCACACGTTTTTCCTGTGGGGTGATGATTTTGTTTTTCTTTTCCAAACCGGCAATGATACGGTCTACCGCATCCAGAAAATCCTGACGCTGAACCACCTTTTTGTTCGAACGAGCTGCAATCAGCGCGGCTTCATTACAAATGTTGGCGATATCGGCTCCGCTGAAACCGGGGGTTTGTTTGGCCAGAAAATCAATCTCAACACTTTCGTCGATTTTAATTTTACGCAAATGCACCTTGAAGATTTCTTTTCTTTCGTTCAAATCCGGCATGTCAACGTAAATCTGACGGTCGAAACGTCCGGCGCGCATCAAAGCACGGTCGAGAATATCGGCGCGGTTGGTAGCAGCTAAAATAATCACACCGCTGTTGGTTCCAAATCCATCCATTTCGGTCAGCAATTGGTTCAGGGTATTCTCACGTTCATCATTAGCGCCGGCCGAGATGCTTTTGCCGCGGGCGCGACCAATGGCGTCAATCTCATCAATAAAGATAATACATGGCGCTTTTTCCTTGGCTTGGCGGAAGAGGTCACGCACTCGTGAAGCCCCAACACCCACAAACATTTCCACAAAATCAGAACCGCTCAAGGAGAAGAAGGGTACCTTGGCTTCTCCGGCAACCGCTTTTGCCAGTAAGGTTTTACCGGTACCCGGAGGGCCAACCAATAAAGCACCTTTCGGAATTTTCGCGCCGAGGTCGGTGTATTTTTTCGGGTTCTTCAAAAAGTCAACAATTTCCATCACCTCCATTTTGGCGCCATCTAATCCGGCTACATCGTTGAAGGTTATGTTCACATGAGTGTCTTTGTCGAATAAGGTGGCTTTTGATTTGCCGATGTTGAAAATCTGGCCGGGGCCTCCGCCTGAACCACCACTCATGCGGCGCATCATAAAAATCCAGATGGCCACCATAATGAGTATAGGTAACAACCAGGTCAGCTGATCGCTCATCCAGTTGGTTTCTTCCACGCTCCTGGCAAACACTTGTTTGTCTTTCGGAATGCCTGCTTCGTTCTGCACTCTTTCTATGCCGGAAAGAAAATTATCAATCGATGGAATGGTAATAAAGAAGTGCGGGCCCTTGAAATTTTTATCAGGGAACAAAGAAACCCCTTTTTCGTTTTTGTATCGGTCGCACTGGTAGGCACTGTCAGGATTAATGGTAATTCTGGCAATGGTTTTGTTCACAATCACAATGTCTTTCACATCTCCTTTTGAAAGCATTTCCTGGTAAAATTTACCCTGACTCACTTCAATTAAACGCGAGTTAAAATTGTTGCCGTAAAACACAAAAAACAACAATACACCCACCACTGCGGCGTAAATCCAGTAAAAATTATTTCCACTGCCGCCTTTGTTGCCGCCCATGGGATTTTGTTTTCCGAATTTTTCCTTCATGCGCTCAAACTGGCGCTTACGCTCCTCTTCAGGACTGGGGCTGCTGCTTTTGTTGCTGCTTGTATTATTTATGGGTTCTTTCGTTTCTTCGCTCATTGTTTGGTTGTATCGGTAGTATTAGTTGATGTAAGTGATTTCGGCATCGCCCCAAAGACCCTCAAGGTTGTAGTGTTCACGAAATTCTCTTTGAAACACATGGGCTACAATATTAATGTAATCAATCAGTATCCATTCTCCGTTTTGCTGTCCTTCGGTATGAAAAGCCCGCTCTCCATTCAGTTTTTCAACTGTTTCTTCAATCGAGTCGGCAATCGAATTTACGTGGGTGTTGCTGTCGGCATCGCAAATCACAAAATAATCGCTCACCCGGTTTTCGATTGTCTTAAGGTTCAGCACCGTAATGTTTTTAGCCTTACGCTCTTTCATGCCTTCTACAACAGCATCCAACAAATCGATGGTTTGTTTGGCGGTGGCTTTCTTTTTAGGCCGTTTAACTCCGCTTTTTCTTTGTTTGTCGAGGTTAGCTAAAACATTGGCCTCCTTCGTTTCCTTCTCTTTTTCGAGCGCGGAAGTTGCTTTGTTTGTTTTTGAAGCGCTTGTTTTTTTTACAGAGGTGCCGGTTTTTTTACGAGCCGGTGCACTGGTCTTTTTTCGAAGGGGTTTTGTTAGCTTTTTAATGGCCATATAGGGGGGTGTTGGGTGCTGAAGGTTTTAATTTTTATTAGGTTTACGGCAAATAGCAAATTTAAGGTATTTGACCCAATGCGAACAGGATTTATAGGGAGAAATCTCATTTTTTTGCCTCAGGTAGACAGCACCAATTCCTATGCCATGCAGCTGTTAAAGAACGTTAAGCCTAAAGAGGGAACGGTGGTGTATGCGGGCGCACAAACACAGGGTCGTGGTCAGCGTTCCAGGGTCTGGGATTCAGAACCTGGGCGCAACATCACCATGTCGGTGATTTTATTTCCATCCTTTCTTGAACTCAAAAACCAAAGGTTTTTATACCAGATGACTGCTTTGGCGTGTTATGACACAATTGCGGCTATTCTTGATAAAGGCCAATTTGACATAAAAATAAAATGGCCGAATGACATACTCGTCAATTCCAAAAAACTCTGTGGTATTTTGATTGAAAACAACCTGATCGAAAACAAATTGCTGAGTTCCGTTATAGGCATAGGTATGAACGTGAATCAGAAAAAATTCGAACAGCAGCCCAATGCCGTTTCCCTGAGTGTATTAACTGACCTTGATTTTGAGGCCAATGCGCTGATAAGAGCCGTTTGCCATTCATTGGAGAAGTATTACAAACTGTTGAAAGAAGGAAAAACCGAACAATTGCAGAGGCGCTACCAGAGCCTTTTGTTTGGCATCGACGAGTGGAGGGAATTTTCAGTAAATGGTAAAAACACCGTACTAAAAGTCAATGGCACCGGACCAACCGGATTGCTGCTGCTGGAAGATCTTGAGGGAAAACGTTTTGAGGCAGATGCTCAGGACCTGCGCTGGATCTTTTGATGTGCAAGATCATTCAGGGCGGAAGGAAGCAATGGAAATTCAAAGTCAAATCCCAAATGACGCACCTTTTCATTATTGACTCTGCAGCCTTTATCTACTAAGGAAGCCCGTTCACCCAAAAACATACGAATAAGAAACGAAGGAATTGCGGGAAGTACCACTTTTCGGTTTAAACTTCTTGCCATCTCATGAATGAACTCCTTTAAATTTTTGGGTTCAGGGGCTGTGGCGTTATAAATGCCGCTAACAGCGGGGTTTTCAATGGCAAACACAAACAAACGCGCTAAATCCTGTATGTGTATCCATGAAATGTAGTTTTTCCCGTTTCCTATTACAGCGGCTAATCCCGCTTTCACCAATGGGTGCAGTTTAGCATACATTCCACCACTTTCACTAAGCACAACACTGATGCGAAAAATAACCAAACGTGTTTGTGGGGGCGTGCGCGTTTCATACACCTTTTCCCAGTCCCTGCATACCCGGGCCAGAAAATCGCTACCGGCTGCTGTGTTCTCATCGCAAAATTCTTCTGCATGTTCATTTCCATAATAGCCAATGGCAGAAGCACCACAAATGGTTTTGAGCAGGATGTTTTGTTTTTGCAGGGTTTCCAGCAGGAATGCCGTGCTATCAACCCTCGAGCTGTAAATTTCCGCTTTGTTTACTCTGGTCCAGGCTTTGCCGGCGATGTTGCTGCCATTTAAAATAATGAGTTGCTCAACTCCCTCAAATGCATTCAAATCAAGACTTCGGGTTTCCGGATCCCATAAAAACACGTTTACCTTGTTTTCCTTTAGCGGTTTTCTGCACAACCAACTTACACTATGGCCCTTGTGGAGAAGTTCCCCGGTTATTGCTTTTCCCAACATGCCGTTTCCTCCGCTAATCAGTATCTTTGCCATGTTTCTTAAACACTTTAAATTAGTAAAAGTTTATGGTATACGATATTCATGTTTTTGTTTGCACCAACGAACGCAAAAACAACGAAAAAAGAAGTTGTGGGGAAGCTCATGGTTTGGACCTGGTAGCAGAGTTTAAAAAACAACTCAAGGACCTGAAAGTGAATCTTAAAACCCGCGCCAATAGAAGCGGATGCCTTGGTATTTGCGATTTCGGGCCAACTGTAGCCATTTATCCTGAGGGTACGTTTTACGTGGATGTAAAAAAGGAGGACGTGAAGGAAATCATCGAATCCCATATTCTGCAACAAAAACCGGTGCAACGTTTGCTGCTCAAACCAAATGGATCAACTTGAAATAAAGGCCAGTCTCCTTCAACAGGAACTGTTTGAGCTGTTCCGTCTTCAGCTAAAAAAAGATTTTGAGGTCTCAGGCTGTGATACGGAATTTACTGAGCAGCTCCCTGTTATTTTCGAACAATTAAGAGAAGTCATCAGTACCCAACTGAAAAAAATGGAGAAGAGCTCTGCTTCAAAATTGCCCGAGTTGCTTTACAGAATTGACCTGAGTGAACGGCAAGTGAAGCGGTTTTCAGAAGAACATCCCGGCGAAATTTGGGAAGACCTTCTGGCGGAACTCATCATTAAGCGCATTCTGCAAAAAGTGATCTTAAAAAAAACCTACGGTAAAAAATGAAATTCTTAATCAGAGAAGGAACTGAAAACGACATTCCCTCGGCCTTAAAATTGGTGAAGGAGTTGGCCCTCTATGAAAAAGCGCCGGACGAAGTGGAAGTAAGTGAGGAACAAATGAAAATATGGGGATTTGGCGATATGCCCTTGTTCCGGTTTTTTGTCGCCGAAGAGCAGGGGGAGGTGCTGGGCATGGCCCTGTATTATTACAAATACTCCACATGGAAAGGCAAATGCATTTTTTTAGAAGACATTATTGTTACGGAAAAGCACCGCAACAAAAACATTGGCAGTCGGCTGTTTGAACGGGTGCTGCAACTTGCAAAAGAAGAGCAGGTAAAACGTTTGGAGTGGCAAGTGCTGAATTGGAACGAGCCGGCCATCGCCTTTTACAAAAAGTACCATTCACAGTTCGATGGGGAGTGGTTGAACTGTAAACTGAACTACTCCGAGATTCAGTCAGCCAAAGCCTGATTTGAGCTCACCAGGCATTTCGGGATGTACCAAACATGACCGTAATCCTCAGGTTTTAAAACCGTGTTGTCGCACTTCAGCAACTGCCCTTTACGGTTGCGTTTCATGATCAGTGCTTCACCCTTGAGCAAACACTGAATTACCTTTTCTTTTAACTCCTCAAGTGAAAGCAGCTGGGTTTCACTTTTTAAACCAAAGGCCACTTCGTTGTTATGCAAATCCATCACCATCGACAGGCTGTCGTGTTGCCATTCACCGGGTGTTTCTCCTTTTAAAAATTGCCGGTAATTTTTATTTTCATGTGCCCTGCCCAGTTTTCGGAGTTTTTTTGCTTTTACTTTTTGATGAAAGGCGGCCATAAAAAATACGTGGCGGAAGGCATCGAGTTGACCTCCGCTGCTAAAACTGTCTAATCGCTGTTTTAGTTCTTTTTGATTGTAAATGGATAAACACTGACGATTGATTTTTTGAATTTTAGCCGCCGCAAAAGGATGGGATACCCCCCAAAGCGCAACCGGATCGAACAGGCCCTTTTTTTGAGAAGGCAGTTTAATCGATAAAATAAGGGCAATGGTCAATAAGCTGAATTTGCGCATATCGATGCTGAAAAAACAATCGTCTAAATTTAAGCACAATTAACAACGCTTTGTTGGTACTCTCGTCTAATTTCCACGAATTGCAGCGCTTTTCATATTAACTTTGGGATGTGGACCTGAAGAACGATTTCTTATCAATTCTGCTGAACAAAGCAGGAAAACAAAGTGTAGAAAGTATCAATGACCTTAGAGATAAGGAATTCAGTGGTTTAAAATTGAGCCCTGAAGAACGATTTGCGCTTTCAAATTACGACCGCTACCGTATTTCTGTGCTGAACGCCCAAACGGATAAAGAAAAATTCCACTACAAATACCGTCAACTTCAGGTGATTGCCAACCTCAGCGACTGGCGCGAATTCATCGGCAGGGAATTCTCCCAACAGTAAGCCGTATCCATCGTTCTGAATGGATTTTTATCGCTATTTTTAACCATTAATTCTAAAACTACATGAACGTGATGACGCTTGGGCAATTTATTATTGAAAAACAAGCCGATTTTCCCTATGCAAAGGGCGAATTGTCGAGATTATTAAGAGACATTGGCATTGCCGCCAAAATTGTAAACAGAGAGGTGAGCAAGGCCGGATTGGTGGAGATATTGGGTGAAACCGGAGAAACCAACATACAGGGTGAACGGGTTAAAAAACTGGATGTATACGCCAACGAACAGTTTATTGCAGCGCTAAAGGCCGGAGGAGAAGTTTGTGCCATAGCCTCTGAAGAAAACGAAGACATTATTCCCATTGATACCGAAATTTCAAAAAACGCCAAATACGTGGTGGCTATGGATCCACTCGACGGCTCATCCAATATTGATGTAAACGTATCGGTAGGCACCATCTTTTCCATTTACCGCCGTGTCACTTTAAAGGGACCGGGTACCATTGAGGATTTTATGCAACGCGGTACCGAACAGGTAGCATCGGGCTATATTATCTATGGTTCAAGCTGTATGCTGGTTTACACCACAGGCAAAGGCGTAAACGGATTTACGCTTGATCCTTCCATCGGTGAATTTTGCCTTTCTCATCCCAACATGCAAACCCCTCAAAAAGGGGTGTACTACTCGGTTAACGAAGGCAATTACCTCCATTTTCCCGATGGTGTAAAAAAATACATCAAGTATTGTCAGGAAGAAGATAAAGCCAGCAGTCGTCCTTATTCTTCCCGTTACATTGGTTCTGGAGTAGCTGACATCCACCGTAACCTTATCAATGGAGGAGTGTACATTTATCCGGTGACCACAAAATCACCAAACGGTAAACTGCGATTATTATACGAATGCAATCCTTTGGCTTTTGTTATTGAACAAGCCGGAGGGAAAGCCAGTACCGGCGAAAAACGCATTATGGAAGTTCCAATCAAAGAATTGCACCAACGCACTCCTTTGGTGATAGGAAGTTCTGAAATGGTGGATAAAGTAATGGAGTTTATAGCAAAATACAGCCAACAAAAAGTATAGGAACACATACAACATTAAAAAAACGTCCTGCTTTTAGCGGGACGTTTTTGTTTTTGGAGATCAGGTAGTTACTCTCTGTTGTTTGAAGTAAATTTCCAGATGTAATAGAGCAAAGTAGCAATGGAAGCCAAAGCGCCAACTACGTAGGTGTAAGCTGCCCATTTTAAAGCGTCTTTAGCACCATCGTGTTCTTCGCGGTAAGTTATTCCCGACTGGTCCAACCAGGCCAAAGCCCTTCGGCTGGCATCGATCTCAACCGGTAAAGTAATTAAACTAAAAAGTGTAATGGAGCCTTGTAAAACAATGAACACTAACAACATGGTGTTGGTTAAAGCAGGGGATAAGTAGGCCAGAAAAAATAAACCCAGGGTTAGAAAACTCATTGCGCTGCTGGCAATTTGCACAGCAGGAACAAGTTGGCTGCGCAAGTTTAACCAGCGGTAAGCCGTGGCGTGTTGTACGGCGTGTCCGCATTCGTGGGCTGCTACCGCCGCTGAGGAAATGGAGCTGCCATTGTAAACCTCATGACTAAGGTTCACTGTTTTGTTAAGAGGATTGTAGTGATCGGTAAGCATGCCGTTTACACTGCTAACTTTTACATCATAAATGCCGTTATCGCGCAGCATTTTTTCGGCCACTTGTTTTCCGCTTAAGCCTGATAGCAGGCGGGTTTGAGAGTAATGAGAGAATTTGGATTTAAGCCGGACGCTGACCAGCAAACCCAAACCCATAAACACTAAACTAATGATCAGTAAGAGGGGATCGTACATGGTTTTTTTTCTTAAGTGAACGTCAAATTAAATGCCAACGTCAAAAAAACGTCATTTTAGCAGAATGCGCTCAGGGCCTGTCAATACTGACAAAAACAAAATCGCCTATTCGTAAAAATTAACACTTGTTACTTAGTAAGTCCTTTCATACAACTGGATTGGCCTTAAACTTTCCCGTAACTTTATGGTTTAGCTGCATGAGCACTCGCCCAACCATACTTGTTACCAACGACGATGGCATTTATTCCCCGGGAATAAAATGTTTGACCAACATTGCAAAAAAATATGGGGACCTTATTGTGGTGGCTCCTGATAAACCACAGAGTGGTATGGGTCACGCCATCACCATTAATTCTACACTGAGGATACAAAAAACCAGCTACCATCATGCCTTAATGGAATACGCCTGCAGCGGAACGCCGGTGGATTGTGTAAAAATGGCAGTGAACCATATACTTAAAAAACGACCCGATTTAATTCTTAGCGGCATCAACCATGGCAGCAACAGCTCCATCAATGTGATATACAGCGGCACCATGAGTGCGGCGATTGAAGGCGCGCTGGAAGGTACGCCAAGCATTGGATTCAGTTTGTGCGATTATTCCATGGAAGCTGATTTTACACAAACAGAACCTTTTGTTTCACAAATCATCGAGCAGGTGATGCGCAAGGGCATGCCCAAAGGCGTGTGTTTAAACGTTAACCTGCCTAAATTAAAAGCAGATGAAATAAAAGGTATAAAATTGGTTCGTCAATCAAAAGCCAATTGGGTTGAACGTTTTGAAGAACGCAAAGACCCTTATGGCCGAGACTATTATTGGTTAACAGGTGAATTTGTAAACTTTGAACCGGAAGCCAGGGATACCGACGAATGGGCTTTGTCAGAAGGCTATGTGTCGGTGGTACCAACCCAGGCCGACCTCACAGCACATAAAATGTTGAACGACTTAACGTATTTCGAAAAATGAGAACATGGATGTATAAAATGGACACCTGGTGGGCCGGTTTATTGATTGGTTTGCTGTTTCCTGTTGTGGTATTTTTTCTGTACTGGTTGTTTCTGTACTCCCAGATTTCATTTCCCGTTCGTTTTATCTATTACCTCAAAAACGGTTACTTACTCAGCAATGTGATCAAACTCTGTGGTTTGTCGAATCTTTTGCTTTTTTATCTGGGCCTGAATAAAAAAATGGACCGGTTCAGCAAAGGGGTTATCATTAGCATTGTGCTTTACGTTATCCTCGTGGCTTATGTCACCTATTATCACGAACCCGAACTGGATTAATGAGGTACTATTTCATAAGCGGAGAAGCCAGCGGAGATTTGCACGCCGCCAATTGTATGCGGGAGATTCTGAAACGGGATAAGGATGCCGTTTTTGCCTTCACCGGAGGCGATGAAATGCAAAACGCAAGTGGCACTTCCGCTTCTATTCACATCCGTGAAATGAATTTTATGGGGTTTGTGGATGTGCTGAAAAACCTGGGTACCATTAAAAAGAATTTCAAAAAAGTTAAAGCCGATATTTTACAATTCAAACCCGACCTGTTGGTGCTGGTGGATTATCCAGGGTTTAACCTGCGCATGGCCAAATGGGCTTTTGAACAGGGAATAAAGGCGGATTATTATATTTCTCCAACGGTGTGGGCCTGGAAAGAGGGCAGGGTAGAAGAGATTCGAAAATACGTGAACAAGTTGTTTGTGATTCTTCCATTTGAAGAAGCTTTTTATGCGAAGCATCATCTTAAGGTACATTTTGTTGGACATCCTTTGCTGGATGCCATCAAACAAAAACTTCCACTGTTAAAATCGAAGGAAGAATTTACAGCAGTTAACCAACTTAGCGGTAAACCCATAGTGGCTGTTTTACCGGGCAGCCGCATGCAGGAAGTGGATCGCATGATGGAACTCATGTTAAAGGTCATACCGGAGTTTCCTGATTACGAATTTGTAGTGGCCGCTTCCAACAGCATTTCAAAAGACTATTACAAAAAACTGGAAACCTATAAGGTGAAAGCCGTGTACAACCAAACGTACGAGTTGATGAAATACGCCAGCGCGGGCATTATTAAATCCGGCACATCAACCCTTGAAAGCGCTTTGTTTAAATTACCACAGGTGGTGTGTTATAAGGCCGGCAGTTTGTCCTTTGCTATCGGAAAACGGTTGGTAAATGTAAAGTACATAGCATTGCCCAACCTGATTTTAGACAGAGCTTTGGTGAAAGAATTGATTCAAAATGATCTTACTCCGACTAACATCAGTGATGAACTTAAACTGCTGTTGCACGATGCAAAACGAAAAGCCGAATTGAACCAAGGTTATGAAGAACTGTTCAAACTGTTAGGCGGAGAAGGTGCTTCTGAACGTTTGGCTGTACAATTGATAGCAGACGCAAAAAATAACCATGCTTAAAGTCAAGCGAAAAATAGTTGTCCCCTTTTTATTGGCCATCGTGTTTGGTCTGTTCTCCTCCTTTTTTGTGCCGGCTGAATTTGTGTACATCCGCATTTTTGCGCATTTAAAACTGAGTGAATTCGAAACCATGATGAGTCCGAGAGTTTACCGGGTAATGGCCGATGGCAATTCACTTGAACTGAATGAAGACGCCTTTAACTTCAGGTTCAAACTTCAAAATGACAGTGTAAGTTTGTATCAGGGCAGCAAAAATCTGGGTACCTACGCCTATGTAAAATTTTACACCGAGGATCCCTTAAACGAATTTAAAATCAAACTCATTCAGCCCGATCGGAAAATCAGAACTTATCAGGGCAACATCTCCTGTACGGTTGTGGATGGAGGCATTCGTATCATCAATGAAATTTTGTTGGACAATTACATTGCCGGTGTAACCGAGGCTGAGGCCGGTTCGCGTTCTTCACTTGAGTTTTATAAGGTGCAGGCTATATTGGCAAGAACCTTTGCTTTGGCGCACATCAACAAACACGTAGAAGAAGGGTTTAGTTTGTGCGATCAGGTACATTGCCAGGCGTATTTCGGAAAACCCCGGGAGATGAGAATATTTTCAGCAATTGAAGCCACCAAAAACAAAGTGGTGGTCGACGAAAATCTCAATTTAATTGTAGCAGCCTTTCACAGCAACAGCGGTGGGCAAACCGCCAACAGCGAAGATGTGTGGGGCTCCAAAACCACCTATCTGCGAAGCGTGAACGACTCTTTCAGCATCGCTATGCCCAATGCCCGCTGGGAAAGAAAAATGCTCACCGAAGATTGGTTGTCTTACTTGAAACTCAAACACAATTACCCGGTGGAAGACCCGGGTGCCAAAGAAGCGGCCCTGAACTTCCGTCAGGACGAAAGAAAGATTTTTCTTGAAATGAACGAGTACAAAGTGCCTTTAAAAGGCGTAAGACAGGATTTGCAATTGAAATCCACCTTTTTCAGCATTCATCCTATTTGTAAGGATAGTATCCTTTTTACCGGAAAAGGCTATGGGCATGGTTTGGGTATGTGCCAGGAAGGCGCCATGAGTATGGGTAAAAAGGGCTATACCTACGAACAAATTCTGAATTTTTATTATCAGAACATCCTGCTCATCGACCTTCACAAACTTTCATTCTTTAAGGATGAATAAGTCTTTGTTATTGATACTGTGTTGTGTTTGGTTGATGGCTTGTAAATCCATTCAGAATGCTGAAGCCCTTCCAAAACCCATCGTTCAGGAAATAAACCGGTTTTCTGCTTCCTCTGCCTGCAAGGATGCCAGCGTTAAACAATTGGAATTTCAGGGGCAAGCAGTGTTTCTTTTTGAAGAAGGCACCTGTGTGATGGATAAGGAAAGCCGGGTGCTGGATAAGAACGGAAAATTGCTGGGACATCTGGGAGGTTTTACCGGCAACACCTCGATTCTCGGTGAGGACTTCTCTAATGCGCAGTTTCAAAAAGAGCTGTGGAGGAAATCTCCGGCGGAGCCCAATCCATAAAGACTTCTTTTATCAATTGTTAAAAACAAGGGAAACAAAGTTCTCTTTGTTAACTTAGTTCCTGCAATCAATTTCAAAGCCATGGAAGATAAATTTCACCGCAGGAATTTTATTAATCGCATCAGTTTAGGGTTTGCCTCCTTAATGGCAGCCCCTTTTGTTGGCGTTGCTAAAAACTACAAGGAGGCGGAAGCCGAACTGCTGGCTCAAACACAAAAAAGCCCGATTCTTGACATCAAAGCCATGGGCTTTCAGTGGGAAACCCTGGATCCCTTTTTGTTTTGTGTTCATCATGAGGACAAATTCCCTAAGGGCAATGAACAATGCGGACCAGCCACCTCTTTGGCAGGGCGGAGTTTGGGCGATGATTTTATAATCAAAGATGGATGGCGCATGTACCATGGCAAACGTGTGCCGGGTTTTCCGGGTCATCCGCACCGGGGTTTTGAAACGGTAACTGTGGTTCGGGAAGGTTTAGTTGATCATGCCGATTCATTGGGTGCAGCAGGACGTTATGGAAATGGCGACGTGCAATGGATGACAGCCGGTAAAGGAGTTCAGCATTCTGAAATGTTTCCTCTGCTTAGTAAAGACAAAGAGAACCCTATGGAGTTGTTTCAAATCTGGTTGAACCTCCCTAAACGCAATAAGATGGTGGATCCGCATTTTAAAATGTTTTGGTCAGACACCATTCCAAAACTAAAACATAAGGACGGGAACAATAAAACCACAGAGGTAGAAGTGATGGCTGGGCGCTTAGGCAAACTTAAATCCCCTTCACCACCTCCCAATTCCTGGGCCTCTGACCCGGCGAACGAAGTAGCCATCTGGAACATTAAAATTGAGGCCGGTGGCAGCTGGACCCTTCCTGCCGCGTCAAAAGGCATTAACAGGGTATTGTACTTTTACCAGGGTGAAGAAATTCAAATTGCCGGAAAAAAAATAAATAACTACCACAGCATTCAGGTTCAGGCCGAGGCGGAACTGTTGATTTCAAACTTAGGAAAAGAAGCAAGAATACTGGTACTGCAGGGCAAACCCATTGGTGAGCCGGTAATACAATATGGTCCCTTTGTTATGAACACGAAAGAAGAGATCAATCAGGCTTTTGAAGATTATCACAAAACCCAGTTCGGTGGCTGGCCATGGCCAAGGTACGACCAGGTGCACGACAGAAATTCAGGACGTTTTGCCTTGCATGCGGATGGGCGCAAGGAGGTAAAATCCTAAGTATAAGTTTATCTGCCTGTGAAATTTCTGACTTATTTTGCAAGCTGTTTTTGAATCCAGCCTTCTAATTTGCCTTTCTCGTCAAGGTCCAATAATTTTTGAACGTTTTTATCTTTGGTAAAATCGCCTGTTTTGTAGGCTTTGCACACGCTTCTTAGAGCAGCGAGGTTGCATTTCAACTGGTCAGTAGAATAGTTGTTCAGCAGCGCATATTTTGTCCACCCGCCCATGTAATACATCAGCAGAGCATTGTTTTTTTTGGAGAATTCTAACAATTCGGCCTGGAGTTCAATGGTTACTGTTGGTGAATTGGTAATCCATGCCAGCAGCAGAGCGTTGAGCTTTTTTCTCTTTTCAGTTTGCTCATGAATTGGGGTATTCTCGAGCCAATCAATGGTGGCGATGGTCTTTTTTTCGCTCTCAACAAATTCCTCCCTGGTTTTGGGTACCTGGCTTAATAACTCTTCTGTTTGAGGCATGAATGCGAATACGGCGAAAGAGCAGAGGCAAAGCAATACAAGTGTTTTTAATAGTTTCATAGAGGTGGTGGTTTAAGTTATGGTTTGTTTTCTATTTATTTTAATCGTTCCAGCAGGCCTTTGCGTTTTACAATGTTTTTGTAATCCCACTGTATGGTTTTTGATTTTTTCAGCCAACGTTTCAGGTCCTTTGTATTGATGTCTTCAGCGGATGTATAAAATATAGAAGCATCTTTGAATTTGCCGCCACTTACGTTCAGTTTATCCTCTTCGAAACTCAAACCACTCCAAAACATCAAACGAATACCCGGCTTTTGTTTGCTGTAGCCAACAACGGGGTTGCCCTCTAAAAACCAAACAGGATGAGCGTGCCATATTTTGCTTTCCGCTTCAGGTAAATGGCTGTCAATGAACTCAGCCAGTGAATTGGTGATATTTTGTTCTTCTTTAGTAAGGTAAGCGTTGTAAGCTTTTATGTCCTTGTTCATATTATAATGGTTTAGGTGTATCGCTTGTTTAGTCGTAAAGTCCTTTACCGATTAGGATGTTGGGGATGCATTTTTCAATTCGTGATTCCCGGGTTTTTGATTGTTTCGCCCCTGAGAAGTGAATTAGGTAAGCCTTTTGACGCCCGGGGGTTAAAGCGTAAAAGGCTGTTTTTAAACCTGGCATCTTTTTGAGTTTGTTTTGAAATTCTTCGGGCATCTTATATTCATCCACCTTTTTGGGTTTTATCTTTACACCGGCTTTTTCAACTTCTATGGCTTCGTAGATATAGGCTTTAATTGTGTTTTCTGCCTTTACAATATCTTTCACATTGGTGAAACGAATCAAACGGCCCGCCTGAGTATTCTCTCCCGGTTTATCCAGCAAACCATCCGTATCACTTAACAGCGCGCCTTTAAAAAAATTAATAGAACAGTAGTCCTTAAACGCTGCCACTATTAGTACATTGTTGTTTCGGTAGGTGTAACAGGGCACACCCCATTTCGATTCCTCGTTCAGCCCGCAGTCGAGCACCAGGGCCCTCAGCTTTTTCAGTTCGGCTTCCCAGCGATGAACTTTACAATGGGGTGTGCCGCCAAGTGCGCAGCGTCCGCAACCATCTGATAAATACTTCTCAACCGAGGTGGTCATTTTAGTCATCTATGCCTTTTCCTTTTAAAATATGAGGAATGTATTTTTGTATGCGAGCCTGCCGTGTGGCGGATTGTTTTGCAGATGAAAAATAGAGCAGGTAAGCCCTCTGTCTACCCGGTGTGAGTGTTTTGAAAGCGGTTTCTAAACCGGGATGCATATCCAGTTGTAGTTGAAATTCATCCGGGATTTTAAAAGCTGTGGTTTTTTTGAATTCCACTTTTAAACCAGATTTTTCTATGGCAATAGCTTCTTTGATGTAAGCGCTGATGATGGATTTTAGTTTTACAATCTCCTGAACACTGGTAAATCGTAATTGTCTCGCGGCTTGTACGTTTTCAGTTTGCTGAATGAGAAGGCCTTTAGGGTCCTTTAATAATGCGCCTTTATGAAAGAGCAGGGCACAATAGTCCTTAAAACCATGAATTAAAACCACGTTGGCGTTTTGAAAGGTATAACAGGGTACTCCCCATTTTAACTCTTCTGTAAGTGTGCTGTTGAGTGCCAGGTGCCTTAACATTAAATATTCCTCCTGCCATTTGGAGGCTTTAGTAAAATAAAAATCCACTTTGGGATTCATCTTGTAACTGCTCATTGGTTCTGTTTAGATGATTCTTTGGTTTCCAGGGCCATGGTGTTCAATTCGGCTTGCAGACGGTCAAAATTTTCTTCGTTTTTATCGATTACAAAAGGTTTCAGTTTGTTGCACTCTTCTTTTGTATCAAAAATCATTTTGAACACCAGATTTGTGCTGTCGGCAGTTAAAGACTCAAAGGTTGCCAACACGTTAAACAAGGGTTTGGAATGTCGCTTCCAGGCAATGAGTTGGGGTTTTTCGATTTTAATGAACTCGCATTCGTTGTGGTAATTTCCTTTTTCGGGACCATGCATCACAAAACTCCATTTTCCTCCGGGCCATAGTTCAAAGGTGTTAAAGGTGTTGCTAAAACCGGCCGGACCCCACCAGTTTTTTAAATGCTCCGGTTCAGTCCAGGCCCTGAACACCAGTTCCTGTGGGCTATTCAGAATGCGGGTACTAACAATTTCACATTCAGGAGCTGTGGAAAAAAGAGTGGATTCCATCGTTTTGGCTTAAGGTTTACGAAGAATTTTTTCCATGGCTTTACCTTTGGCCAGTTCATCCACCAATTTATCTAAATACCTGACCTTTTGTGTTAAGGGATTTTGAATGTCCTCCACACGATAGCCGCAAATCAGCCCTGTAATGTGTTTGGCATTTGGATGAAGGGTAGCGCGTTTGAAAAAGCCTTCAAAGCTCAGGCCCTCTTTTATCATTTGTTGCAGGTTGTGTTCATCAAAACCTGTTAGCCATTCTATTACCTGGTGTAATTCCTGTTTGGTACGGCCCTTTTTCTCCACTTTGGCCAGATAAAGAGGATAAACTGTAGTAAAACTCATTTTTGCGATGCGTTCATCCTGTGTGCTGACGGAAGACATATGTCATGGAATTAGAATGTTTTATTCAATGTGGGATTGCCCAATGCTAAAATAAGAAAAATGTTGTCAGGATAAAAAAGGATAAAAAACAAGCTTGATTCGTAAGATGAAGGTTTGATTCCTTTATTTAATTAACAGCAAGAAAAAATTTCATTCTTGCTCTTCATAGGCTGTGATACTACATTTCATCTTCTTTTTTACCTGAATGAATAGAAATTGTAATATTATTTCAGGATTAAGTGCTTCCGGGAATACAGGGGAATATGTTAATTTAGTTCTGCCAAATATGTTTCGTTTACCCATCCTCCTTTATTTTATTTTCATTAGTGCTTCAGGTATAGGGCAAGTAAGGCGGGTTGTTACCTATCTGAATGCTGGTAAAAAGTATCAGGAAACTTTGGTTTACCGCGTGAATGGGCTGGACACCCTAAGTCTGGACTATTTTTCAAAAGACGGAGACTGGATTCTCAGCATTGATTACAATACTAAAATGGTTTACAGTTCCTCCAGGCGCGACTTACCGATGAGCTACTTCCGTTTTGCGCAGCAGGTGGACAAACACGTGAAAATGGTTTTTGGACCAAGGGGCGACGTAGTGTACAGTGAATATGTAAAACAAAACCGGCATGGGAAGTATTGGGCCTTAGAGGCCGGAGAATTGGTGTTGTATGGCAATTACAGGGACGACAATCGCTGGTGGCTATGGTATGATTGTACCCGGCTACCCCCTTTTAAATGCGGATATTATGTTTGTCTTGGAAGAGGACACTTGTCCAATCGCGAGGTCATTTATACTATACCCGAAAGTTTAGTGTTGATGTTTTACCTGCTGAGTTTTCCCGGCTGTCTGCTGATTTCAGTAATGCTGGCAAGGCGCTGGAGGCAAGCTTTGTTTTGGTTGGGATTGGCTGTTTATGTTGCATGCATTTTGTTGGCCCTGCCTATGCCTGATAAAAACTGGATACCCCGTGTTGCTGTAGTATTTGCCTTTTACGCTTTGTTGTTTTATCTGGCGACCCGTTTGCTCAGGGGCCATAACAGCAGTGTATTTAAAGTGTTGGCTACTCTGGTGGTGTTATTGCAACTTCTGATCACCTGGATAATTTATCTTTTGGCCACTACTAATTTTTCGCATTGAAATCTGCAATGGAGTGTGATTCGTCGGGAATGTACGGAACCAAGAATGTTGATTTATTGAAGACTATTTCAAAGTTTCGGACCGCCACAATGCATGCGTTGAGCCTACGCCCTGAGTTTGTTGAAGGGTGTCGAAGCGTCACGCCGCAAGCGGACCTTTAAGAAAACAGCGTTTGCCTACGTAGGGTTCTGTCCCGGCTGGCGCAAGACCGCTGTTACAGGTAGTAGGGCGCACAAAGCTTAACTGTCGGTGTCCGCGTTATTTATTTTAAGCCGTCACGGATTGCGTCTGCAAAGGCGTGAGAAAAACCGGGAACTGCAATGTTTCCCGTCAGGCGCCTAAATATACAAAGGATAATCCCCCAAAGACTAATTGTTATTGAGCCTAAAGCAACAAACCAAATTGGTTTTGATCCGTCTGCGGATAAAGGCAAATGCCATAAGCCCCACAAAACTGAAATGAAGAGAGCTGACCAAACGCCGTTTAATTGTTTTGATTGATGAATATAAGTGTCGAGCATACCGCGAAACACAACTTCTTCTACAACGAATGCAACAGGAATATATGTCAGTAATGATTTAATTGCTCGAATGTAGTCGGGATTGAATTCGCTTTTGCCTAAGAGGAAAGGAAGAAAATAAAACCCCATTCTGAGAATTGCGGTAATTCCGAAGCAAAGTAAAAAGTTGTTCGCTGTCTTTTTCGTAAAATTACTGTAACAGTAACCAGCACCAAACGCACCGAGAATAGTTGCGAAGTAGTAACCTAGATTTAATAACGTTAATTCGTCTTGGGTTGCTAATTGAATTGTCTTGTAAATGGGAAAAGCAATAAAGCAAAGTGTAATTGTCCAGCCTAATTTATTTAAACGAAATTTGTCGCTGTCACGCAACCATAATTTAGGAAGGGGTTGTCGAGCAATACATAATTGAAAGATTACTGTCAAAGGAACTCCAAGAAGCAGATAAGAAACTGCCTCAAGTCTGAAAATGAAGCCAAGCGAAATGTAAAGGACCATAAATAAAATGGTCAGCACGTAACGAATATGAATTGGGGCAAGCATTTTGACTGTACCTTAAACGAAAGTTTTGTCGGGATATTGTCAATTTTCTACCGAAAAGAACTTTTGTCGAACGGAATTTTTGTATTGAAGGGATTGTTCGCGCTATTACCTGTAACGGGTTGCGGCTTGGCGTTCGGGCGGGATTATTCGCACAAAAGTTAATCCGAAGCCGAAACTTAAATATACGCAAAAAGCGTCAAACGAAGCACAAAACCCCGCCTGACGCCAAGCCGCTGTTATGCAGTAGTGCTTGTTTATTTTATCAGAATATGATCACTTTCCCAACATCATTTTTGGTCATTCCATTTGTGGAAATTTCATGCAAAGAAAGTGTCTTAAAGTCTCTTGAAATATAATTTTGGCTAATTGAGTCTAAGGCATTTTGAAGCATTTTTCCATTTGCTCCGGTAACTTGTCCAATGAGTTCCACCTTATTTTTCTTTGCGAGTTTCACGTATTTACCCATCATTATTTTCATTAACCATTTCATAATACCTGGTAAGTTAACTCCCGCTTTGTGCATGTTTGCTGTATCAACAAACTTTACAGAAACTACTTTTTTAGGCAGTAAAGCAATTGATTTTTTAAGAATGTCTTCACCAAGTACGTCAAAAACATAATCAACTTCTCTGGTTCGTAAAACCTGCGAAAAGTCTTGTGTTTTATAGTCAATAAATTGGTCAAGTCCTGCTTTATCTAAAACGGCTTTGTCCGATTGACTGCCTGTGCCAATTACAAAAAGTCCCATTAGTTTGGCTATTTGTAATGCTTGAAAGCCAACTCCACCACCAATGCCGTGAATCAAAATCTTTTCTCCTTTTTTAGCGTTGAGTTGTTGCAAACTATCAAAAGCGGTAAGTAAAGGCAAGGCAATTGCACCTGCTTCTTTAATGTCAATATTGTTTGGAATTTTTGCACAATAGTTGGCAGGAATGGTGATTTCTTCTGCCCAAGTACCAATGTCACTGAACATTCGATAGAACAAGACTTTGTCGCCAATAGCAAAATTTGTAACACCTTTTCCAATTTCTAAAATAATTCCTGCCCCGTCTATTCCGCCAACTTGTTGAATTTTGTATTTCAAAGAAGGAAAACCTTTCATCAAATCCATATCCACAGGATTGATTCTACTGCTTATCATTTTTACCTTCAATTCTCCCGATTGTGTTTGGGGATTTTCAATGTTATGAATTTTCATTGTAGAAAATTCTTTGCCTGCTTTTAAGCGAATAATGGCTTTCATTAAATTTTTAATTTTTGTGCTTGTTCAGCAGTTAAAACTTGCTTTAAATCAGTTCTCCATTTTGCAACTGCCTTATGGATAACTTCTTTTTTTCTACCTTGTTTATAAGCGTCTTCGTGACCGTTGGCTCTGTCAAGGTTAATTTGAAATACTTTTGCTTTCTGTTCTTCCGAAAGTGAAAGTTTCTTTGCCATTTTTTCGGTAATATGTTTTACCTTTTCTTCTTTTGATAGACGTGAATGTGCAAACGCCTTTACTCCAATTGCTGAAACGATTATCAGCAATACTCCAATTATCATTTTTTTCGTAACCATATTTTAAATTTATTTGATTTTACAGATGCAAAATTATTACCTTTGTCCAAATAAATAGTGTAGTCAATAATTGTCGTTATAGTCTAAAAATATAGACCAATGGAAAATAAAAGAAAAACGAAAGAATTTAACCCAAACAATTGTCCAGTTACACATTGCTTGAATAAAATTGGTGGCAAATGGAAACCTGTTATTATTCATTTGATTAGAAAAGACTGTAATCGTTTTTCAATGTTGCAAAAAGCAATTCCTGATATTAGTAAGCAAATGTTGGTGAACCAACTTCGAGAAATGGAAGAAGACAAAATTTTGGAACGAATTATTTATGCAGAAATTCCGCCAAGAGTGGAATACAAAATTTCAAAATATGGTCAAACTTTGTTACCGATTATCGATAGTATGTCTGATTGGGGTTTGAAGGATTTGAAGAAATCGTCAAAGTAGTTTTTGTCGATTTCGTCAGCAGCTCATAGCATTACTGCTAACGTTTTGCCAACTGGCGCTCGCCGGCTTACGGAGAGCTAGTCTGAAGTTAAAGATAGAAAATTTGTCCGGATGTTAAAAGGTTTGATGCGCCGCCGCCACAACTGTCCCGCCGACTGGCTTAGGCTTGTGTGGTCGGGGAGGCACTTTATGGAAAACAGGCGGCGCTTACGAGAAGCTGTATTTCGTCCCGGTGGCGCCAGTTGGCTGTTATAGGTAGGCCGTTGCACCAAATTGGTTCAGTCATTTTGTTCGGATATAATACCAAGAAGTGCAATGTGACGGTGGGTCTGTTTCCCAACATTGTAGAATGGTCAGTGTGTCTTTTGTAAGGATCCCGATGTCAGCCCATGAGTCTGTTGGGTCTAATTGAATATACTGGCCAAGTATTAGACCTTTATATACAAGATTTTTATATTGAATCGTCTTTGTTTTTGAATCCAGAATCCAAGTGGCCGTTTCTTGAGTCCCATTTTGTTTCTTCAAAAACCTATTGTCAGCGAAGAAATTTAACGTGTCAATATTCTCCTTATTTACTTCAATATTTTTTCCAAACTCGTCTTTATCGTAAATCCTTACCCATTGTCCAACTAATTCCTTTGGATTGATTGTCTGAGCCGAACAAAGGCCACTGAGAAATATAAATATTAAGTGAAGATGTCTGGTCATAATTGTCTGTCGGTCTATGTACGTCCAACGGCTTACCTATAACGTTTTGCCAACTGGCGTCCGCCGACTGACGGAAACCTGGCCCGATGTTAAAGATAGAAAATTTGTCCGGATGCTAAAATAGCTGAGGCGCCGCCGCCACAATTTCACCCTGAGCCTGTCGAAGGGTGTCCCCGCGAAGCGACCTTAACGAAAACAGGCGGCGCTTACGAAAAGCAGCCTCTCGTCCCGGTGGCGCCAGTTGGCTGTTATGTGCCGTTTGTTTTCCTGAGAATGTCAAGAAGTTTTTTAGGATCTTGTCTGTTGTCCCAAAAGGCTGTAATAATAAGGGTGTCCTTTGTGAATTTATACAAGATACTGAAGTGTCCTAAAACCGAAATATGCGTATCTGGAAAGTCCGCCATTTTAAAAAGTTTGGGGTTGCTCAGAATTACCTTGACTTGCTCAGCCGTTATTTTGATTAATTTTTCAGCGTAAGTTGTTGTACCATTTCGTTTAATCCAATACTTTAGAATTTCTCTACGTTGTTTGGCTGCAGTTTCAGTCCAAACTACAGTCCTTTTAGCCATTTTAAATCGGATTTGTCAAGTTGAGATTGAGGAATCAAATTCCCTTCCTTAATGTCCTTTTCACTGAGCTTTAACATTACAACTTGTTCCTCTGTGAGCTTAACTGTGTCCTTGTCTGCCGGACTGTTTTTAACTAATTGAAAAAGCGCAGTTAAGTAGTCCTTATTTGAAATAGTAAGGAGTTTTTCAATAATTCCATTGCGGATTTGGTCTGTTGTTGTCATTGATTTAGAATTACTATAAAGATAAATTAATTTGGATTGATGTCAAAATGAAGGAATTTGCGGCAAAACGACTGTCCCTACAAATGGCACATAACGTTTGGCGCACAGCCGCCGGCCCATTTCGAGAACTTTTGGTGCCAAAACAACCGCGCGTCTGACCGAAGTTAATGAAATTTGAGCAGGCCCGCCAAAAAAACTGTCCGCTTGCGGGCCTTAACCTAAACAGGGCCTGGCTACGGAGATTAGCACCTTCAATTTGTCCGGGCTGGCCGGCTGTGCGCTGTTATAACCAGTACGGCACGCACAGATTCGTGCCTGTCCGCTTACTTACTAAGTATTTTTATTGTTAGACGTCTAGTGCCGCGATATGGTGGGACTGTACAGTAATTGTTTTTTTTAAACTCATTTTCGAATTGCCTGTCTTCCTTTGTCAACGGCTTGGTTGAGCCATAACCAACAGCAACCATCCTCAGTGAATCAATCCCGTGTCCAACAAAATACCTTTTAACCGACTCTGCCCTTTGTTGAGATAATGTCAAATTGAATTTTGCGCCTTTAAGATCATTTGTATGATAGCCCAATTCCACAGTGGTAGTTGGGTTACTTTTAAGGAAGGCAAGAATACTGTCAAGGGATAATTTACAAGTAGATTCGATAATTACTTCGGAACTCACTAAGTCAAAGCAAATTGTCCATGAAGTGTAAGTTTGTCCGACGACTGCTTTGGTCCCGTCAATTTTAAATGTCTGTTGTCCGTGAATTAAGATGACGGGAAAGAAGAAAATTATCAGCATTTTTACTCTTGTCATGTCTTACCGAGTCTCCCCGCCGTATTGGTTATAACGTTTTCCAAGCAGGGCTTGTGCCGCCGTCCGGATATTTAAACATACGAATGTCCGACCGAAACTACAAGACCGAAATGCGCGGCATAAGCCTTGCTTGGTGTTAGGCGATGCCAAGCCAGGTTTTGGTTGACGTCCCGACGTCAACCCGTTTTTAGAGTACTTTTTTTTACCGAGGTCTATTTTATTTTGGCCCGAAAACCCAAAACCTGAAGAAGATTTCGTGCGGTCCGCTTGTGAGTTGGCCTGTCGAAGCGAAATTAACTTGTCTGCTGTCCGCCGTGCGATGGATTTGCGGGTAGGGGAGGGCTGATGTGCTGTCCGGCCGAAAAACAAACTTACCGAGATGCTATTGGGTATTGGTCTTTGAGGGTTCTGGTGTCCAACCGAGGTTTGTTTTTTCGGCGCGTGCGTCCGCCGTGCGTGTCCTTTTTTTATTAACGTCCGTTGGCTTGGTTTCGCCTAACGTTCTGCGCACAGGCCTTGTGCCGCCGTCCGTGTTTTTAAATGTACAAATGTCAACCGAAAGTTACAAGACCCAAATGCGCGGCATAAGGCTTGTGCGCTGTTAGGCGGTCGTGCGTAAATCTATGCGTCAAAGGTCAGTTTCAAATGTCCGCCGAGTCCTTCTTGAATAATTCTAAGAAGAGTCGAAAGTTTGATGTCACTGGCGTCATTTTCAATGCGCGAAATGTAGTTTTTTGTTGTCCCGACTTTTTCGGCAAGTTCTTCTTGTGTCAATTGCTGATTTCTCCGGGCCTCCTGAATGAGAACCCCGATTTTAAAAGCCTCGAATTCTTCCTCGTATTTGCTTCGTGAAGCAGATCCCTTCTTGCCATATTTTTTGTCGAGATGGCTGTCCCAGGAAACAAGTTTGTTATTTTTCTTTGTCGGCATAGTATTGTTTTTTAAGTCGTTCAGCTCTTTCTATTTCTTGTCTGGGTGTTTTGTCGGTCTTTTTATGAAAGCCGTTGAGGAGGATGACCAATTGTCCCTTGTCAAAGAAGCAAAAGATTCGGTAGATGTCACTACCTACTTTTACGCGCATTTCATAAATCCCGTCCGTACCCTCAAGATGTTTAAAGAACTTTTCAGGAACCATCTTGACCGTCCGGACCAGGCCAATCACCCAGTCTATTTTAACCTGAACCTGCTTTGTCTGTGAGTTATAGAAGTCCCAAAAGGAGTGCCCATAAACATATGCTGTCCGGATAAAATCGCTCACAGGTCAAAGTTACCTGTTCAGGTAACAAAAAGCAAGTCTTTTAACAAATTATTTTAAGGCTAAGGTCCGTCCGCATGCCGCCTAACGTTTTGCCAACTGGCGCTCGCCGGCGTACGGAGAACCAGTCGGATTTAAAGATAGAAAATTTGTCCGAATGCTAAAATACCTGATGCAGGCCCGCCACAACGTCCTACCGAAGGTGCCCTTTAAAAAACAGGGCCTGCTTACGAAAAAGCTGTGCTCGTCCCGGTGGCGCCAGTTGGCTGTTACCACCAGTTGTGATTATTCAGTACTGGCTAATTTTAGAATGGCGTCTACAGATAGGTCCTCGTCAATTAGAGGCCAATGGATTCCGTAACCTGATGGAGAGATTTTAAAGAATTTTCGTTGCAATTCAGAAGCGTCTTTGAGTTTTTTTGAAACCTTGTCAAGAGATAATTCAATCGACTTACCGTCAATCAATAATAAAATGGTGTTTTGTCCGAACGAAATGTCCTTAATGTTATGTGTTGCAATCATGATTTCTTAAAGTAATTGTTCCAGGATTCAATAATGAGGTCAAAATGTTGATATATTATTTTCTTAACTTCTCTTGTCGACGCCGGAGTCATATTGTACGAAAACGCTTCTTTAATTTCAACTTCTTCGATCAGGAGCCAGAATTTACATTCCATGTCACCTTTTTCGGCATGAATGTGAGCTGGCTCAGAACCTTCATTGGAATAAAAGAACAATCGCCAGCCGAATATATATAATACGGTCGGCATGATTCAAATGTAAGAAAATTGAAAGAGAAATCAAAGTCCTTGAACATTGGCCGTCTCAGAGAGTCTAGTTCAGCAATTGGTGGTAACGTTTTGCCAACTGGCGCTCGCCGGCTTACGGAGAACCAGTCGGATTTAAAGATAGAAAATTTGTCCGGATGTTAAAAGAGTTGATGCGCCGCCGTCACAATTGTCCCGCCGACTGGCTTAGGCTTGTGGGGTAGGGGAGGCACCTTATTGAAAACAGGCGGCGCTTACGTATGGCTGCCCTCTGTCCGCGGTGGCGCCAGTTGGCTGTTAGCACCTGTGCCGGTAATTTATTATATTTGTCTGTATGAAAGGAATTGTAATTAAAGCCAAAGACCAGACAGAATATAAGTTCTTGTCTGATTTACTTAAAAAACTTGGTATTTCGACTGCTTCAATGTCAGCTGAAGAATTAGAAGACCTTGGATTAGCCAGAATGATGAAGTCGGTTAACAGATCGAAGAAAGTTAGCAGAGAAACGATTATGAAAAAGCTCAAGGCTTGATGGAGGTCGAGTTTTTAGATAAGTTCTATAAAGACCTTGATAAAATTTCATTAAAGTCAGTAAAGAATAGTCTGTCAAGGTTGATTGAAGACGTTGAGTCCGCGCAGAACCTGTCCGAAATACCGAACACTAAGAAGTTAAAAGGTCATAAGTCTGCTTACCGTTTTAGAATTGGGGATTACCGTGTTGGTGTCTTTTACGAAGGTCAGAAAGTGACTTTTGCGAGAGTTGTCCATCGGAAAGATATTTATTCTGTCTTTCCATAATGTCCGACCGGCATTGGTGCTAACGTTTGGCGGCTAGGCCCCGCCGGCATTTCCAGTTGCCGCCGGTTTTAAACGCTCTAGTGTCCACTGTGAAGTTAAAATATTTGAAGCAGCTGCGCAACTGTGTCCACGCGAAGCGGCCATTAAAAGGCGCAGCAGCTGCAGTTACAGAAGCTGTTCTTGTCCCGGTGGGGCTTAGCCGCTGTTATAAGCTGGCCGTCGTCTTCTAGGTCCGTGACATTTCCCACTGTCCTGTCCAGGTTTCGTCTAACCAAGCGTCTTTGAGTTTTTGCACTGCGACATTAATTTGCCATTCGCCTTCAATTTTATCGAAAGACCGGTCAATTGTTCCAATATACTCAACCTCTGGTGAAGGCTTTCCTTTCTCAACGATCTCTATACCATTCTCGTCTTCGGTGACTGTCGAACGATATTGTTTACGGAAACTTATTGAATCTCCGTCAACGAAGCCTTTAATGTCCGCAATGTCTGGGTTACAACCAACACCTCCTGTGTCGACCGCGGTACCCTCTATGATCAAACCAGTTTGTCTGAGGTCCATCGAAAAATAAAGTTCTTTGTCCTCCCAGTCTCCGTATTCAGGTCCGAAGGTGATGATACCTTTCCATTGTCCAGTGAGATTCATTTTGTTTTGGTGTCGGTCCGCAGTCGGCTTGCTTATAACGTTTGGTCGCTAGCCGCCGGCCCCTTACGAGAACTTTTGCTGCTAAAACGTCCGTCTGTCTACCGTGAAATTAAAATATTTGAGGCAAACGCGCAACAATGTCCTTGTGCGAAGCACGCCTTAATTTAAACAGCGTTTGCATACTCAGAAACTGCCTCCGTCCGGGCTGGCCGGCTAGCGGCTGTTACCTGCTGTGCGTTTCTAGTTTCAAATCCCCGTCCTTATAAATAAAAGAGATGTCCGCGCCATTAAATATTTTTTCCTTCGGTCCGCCTGGATTATAAACAACTTGATATGCTTTAAAATTGAAAAAATATGAACCATTGAGAGTTGTAATTTTCGTAATCGGAGCAATGTTTGAAGAAATATTGTCGAGCGTGTCAAAGAGAGCCACGTCCAAATCTCCAAATCGCTTCGCATAGTCACTATGTATTTCAATTACTGTATTCCCCCAACTGTACTCTGAACCAGTTTCTGCTAAAATTATTGTTGGGTCTTTGGTTGGATCAGCTGAAAAGAAAGTCGGTCGAAAGAAATAACTGTCATTTGGTCCGAGTTTTGAGTAAATGACTCTACCAGCTCTGTTGGTAATTAAAAGTTTTGGCTTTTGTGGTGTCTCAAGAGTCCAGCCAATAGTTACAGTATAATGATTGAATCGGTATGTTTCTATAATATCAAGACTGTCATGCGAGAACTTTTTCTTGTCAATAGCAACAGGTACAATAGAAAAAGTCTTCAGTTGTCCGCTGCTAAGAATAGAAGTGAAGACGAAAATTATGAAAAGTGATTTTCTCATGTCGCATTGCAGGTAACGTTTGGCCAACTGGCGCTCGCCGGCTTACGGAGACCAGTCGGATTTAAAGATAGAAAATTTGTCCGGATGTTAAAAGAGTTGATGCGCCGCCGCCACTATTGTCCCCGCGTAGCGACCTTAATTTAAAACAGGCGGCGCTTACGAGAAGCTGTATTTTGTCCCGGTGGCGCCAGTTGGCTGTTACCACCAGTAGCCGAGATCAATAATTTTGAAGTGAAGTCCAAATCGTCAGTCCAACCGAAGTTCAATGGTTTTGTTGTCAAGATGAATGTCGACCCAATTCATCGACGTGTCCGACGGAATACAGTCCTTGAGATCAAGTCCTCGGGCATATTTACTCAATGCCATTTTACCGAAAACGACAGTCATATCGAACTCGTCTTGTCCGTCTTTTCCAATCCAGGCTCTTGTCTGGAGTCTTCGGTTGTCGTTAACGTACTTTTTTGTCTTGACAATAGCGTCGGGACTTATACCATCGCACCAAATTGTTCGAATGTCGTCGTCCGCGGAGTTTGCAAAAGTCCGGTTCAAATGATATTCGAGAAAAGAACAGAAGTCCTGATCGAAAGAGTCCGTATTAGTGTCCGTGGTCATAACTAAGAGTCCGAGGCTATTGGTGGTAACGTTTTGCCAACTGGCGCTCGCCGGCATACGTAGAACCAGTCGGATCTAAAGATAGAAAATTTGTCCGGATGCTAAAAGAGTTGGCGCGCCGCCGCCACTACTGTCCCGCCGACTGGCTTAGGCTTGTGGGGTCGGGGAGGCACCTTATTGAAAACAGGCGGCGCTTACGAGAAGCGGCATTTTGTCCCGGTGGCGCCAGTTGGCTGTTAGCACTAGTTGCCGACATTCTGATAGCTCTTGCTTAGCTGTCCGGAAGTTTTAAAGTTAACTTGTCAAGTACGATGTTTTTAAAACGTTTTAATGTAAGTTGCCGAGTTATAAAACTCATGTCACGGTTAATGCGTTGAGCATCTAAATAATTTGATGTTGTCGATGTACCACTAAATACTAATGTGGTCCCTTGAACCCAAACATGATAATAAATTTTATCGTTATAGAAGGGAACATAAGTCCAGCCATTTTTGTCCTCGCTAAATATTGTGTCATTGGGTGGACAAACTTGCTTGTTTTTTTGCTTAACCGATAAAATATCAGATAACAAATTGTCAGTTTCCTTAAATTGATAAAATTCTACCCAAGTTCCGGGATTACCAGTCAGTTGGTTATAGAACATTGATCCATAATTTAAGATTGTTAGGATTGTCAGAAAGGATATGCTGAGAATAATTATTTTGTTTCTCGTCATGTTTTATTAACGTGAATTCTCGGCAATTAGTGCTAACGTTTTGCCAACTGGCGCTCGCCGGCATACGGAGAACCAGTCGGATTTAAAGATAGAAAATTTGTCCGAATGCTAAAAGAGTAGGAGCAGGCCCGCCACAACGTCCTACCGAAGGTGCCGCTTTAATAAACAGGGCCTGCTTACGAGAAGCTGTTCTCGTCCCGGTGGCGCCAGTTGGCTGTTAGGCGTAGTTTATTCTTTATTGAATTTTGTCTCGGTAGCTTTATCAGTGGTCGGGAAAAGTCCAAAAATAGTGAGTGTCTTACTTTTTTTATTATGTAAGATTTCATGACTGCTTTCACCAATAGAAGAATTGTTTTTTAATGTCAAGAAAATGAGTTTGTTTTTTTTGTCGAGTCGATATGAAAATGTGTCAATAGTGTTTGATTTGTGAAAAATCATTGTCTCAGTGTCAAAAACTAATTTATGCTTAAATGAATTGTCCGTTTGCTCTGTCCATGTACTAATTAAATTGTCTTTGTCCGGAAACTTTTCTTTTTTGCATGAAACAAGAACTAGCAAAATTACGATGGTCCAAATAGTCTGTCTAAACATTGCTATGATATTTAATGTCAGAACGGTAGTTATGGAGAATTATTGTGCGTCCATAAATTACGCCTAACGTTTCGCCAACTGGCGTCCGCCGACTGACGGAAAGCTGGCCTGATGTTAAAGATAGAAAATTTGTCCGGATGCTAAAAGGTTTGATGCGCCGCCGCCACTATTGTCCCGCCGACTGGCTTAGGCTTGTGGGTTCGGGGAGGCACCTACTTGAAAACAGGCGGCGCTTACGAAAAAGCTGTTCTCGTCCCGGTGGCGCCAGTTGGCTGTTATGCCCAGTTATGCTTGTCCTACAAGCTTCATAAGTGTCACATTTACCCGTCCATTAAGATTTTTGTCCTCCGAGGCACCATGCATTACGCACCAGATTTGATATTTTGAATCGTACAATTGTACTTGATGATGATTTAGTAATGTTCTTATTTTTGTCTGCCATATGGGGAACTGTTTTTTCACAAAAATAAAGTCTTTATATGGAGAAAACGGATTGTCAGCATGAAGGATATTACCACATATATTAACCCCTTCTATTAGGTCGTTTTTAGTCAAGAAACCTTCTGTTATTGTAATTGTTTTTTCCACCTTTCCATTATTTCCAATCACCTGTTTTGTTGGAATAGGATAAAAGTGAGGATTTATTTTTTCTATTGTATTAATAATCTTGTCTGCTTTCCAATCTGTTGCGAAGGATTTTCTTTGTTTTGCGTATTGTTCTTTATGAGCAACCAAGGATGATAGTGCGATGTGTTCAAATATTTTTCTAAACTGTAATGCAACCGCGTCTACGTCAGTCGCCACATAACCTGTTGTCAGACCTTTATGAAGATATAAGTTAATTACTTCTGTCCTTTTTTTTATGTCCGTCATAACGACGGAGTACCTGTCGAGTATTTTCTGAATATTAAGATCGATGTCCTGCATAATTGGGCATAACGTTTTGCCAACTGGCGCTCGCCGGCTTACGGAGAACCAGTCTGAAGTTAAAGATAGAAAAATAGTCCGAATGCTAAAAGAGTTGGTGCGCCGCCGCCACTACTGTCCCGCCGACTGGCTTAGGCTTGTGGGGTCGGGGAGGCACCTTATTGAAAACAGGCGGCGCTTACGTATGGCTGCACTCTGTCCCGGTGGCGCCAGTTGGCTGTTATGTGCAGTAGTTCATTCAATCTTTAAGTAGTCCTCTCCGCCGAGGTCACCTTTACCATATAGTAGCGTTAATTTTTTAGGATGTCTCTCGTCAAATAGAAGTCCAGACCTATTTTCTGTCTTTGGATAAAACTCAGATATACTGTCATGATAGAAATGTCGAAATAAGGTATCAGCCCAAATAATCTTATTTCCGACGCTCTTGAGCACAAGGGAGTCTCGTACTGTAATTATTATTGCATCGTCTGTCTGAATGGTCTTTCCGGAAGGTGAGTATTTTCGTGTCATTTTCCAGTCTCCTTGAAGAGCAATAAAGACGGTATCGATTCGATTTTCAACAGGCAACTGGTCAGATGGTTTTGAACTCTGTCTGGAGTCCGGCGATAATGTCTCTGAATTTTTTTCCGATTGTCCTTGGTTAGTACAAGAAAATTGTCCAACCAACACCGCCATGATAAAAATTCTAAATAATGTTCCCATGTCCAGAACTATTGCACATAACGTTTTCCAAGCAGGGCTTGTGCCGCCGTCCAGATATTTAAATATACGAATGTCCGACCGAAACTACAAGACCGAAATGCGCGGCATAAGCCTTGCTTGGTGTTATGCGATGCCAAGCCAGGTTTTGGGTGACGTCCCGACGTCACCCTGTTATTTAGAGGAATTTATTTACGAATGTCAAGGTTAATTTTGTCCGGAAAACCCAAAACCTGAAGTTGATTTCGTGCGGTCCGCTTGTGCGCGTCGGCCTGTCGAAGCGAGATTTAATTGTTTGATGTCTGCCTGTGCGGCTGATGCGCGGTCCGGCCGCAAAACAAACTTACCGAGAAATTATTGAGTTGAAGTCCTTGAGCGTTGTGATGTCTAACCGAGGTTTGTTTTGTCGGCGAGTGCTGTCGCTGTGCGCGTCCTTTTTTAAATTAATGTCCGTTGGCTTGGTTTCGCATAACGTTTGGCCGCTAGCCGCCCTCCTTACGAGAACTTTAGCTGCTAAAACGTCCGTCTGTCTACCGTGAAATTAAAATATTTGAAGCAAACGCGCAACAATGTCCTTGTGCGAAGCACGCCTTAATTTAAACAGCGTTTGCATACTCAGAAACTGCCTCCGTCCGGGCTGGCCGGCTAGCGGCTGTTATGTGCTGGCCGGTATCGAAAGATTTAATCATCTTGATTTCAATTTCCCACTCTTGTCATAATATTTCCATTCACCAACTTCTAAACCGTTTTCATACTTTCCAACTTCAGCTATTTGTCCATTTTGATGATAACGTCTCCACTCACCAACTTCTTCTCCTCTTTTATAACTGCCAACCTCATACAATTGTCCGTTTTGATAATATTGCTTCCATTCTCCAGTCTTAGCTCCCGTGCTGTCATAGTTTAGAATATAGTCAAGTTGCCCGTTTTCATAGAACATTTTCTGACTTGTGGGAATGTTATTTTGAGAAATAATTATGAATCTAATTTTTCCGCTAGGAAAATATTGTCTCCATTCTTTAATATTTCCCTTTTCATCGTGAAGCTTGAGACTACTAGTGTCCCCATTTTCGTTATACCATATCCAGGTTCCCGTTTTCTGGTTGTTTCGATCAAATACCAGAATTTTTTCTGGTCTACCATTTGAAAAGAAAGTTGTGTCCTGTGCTTTTAGGACGGTAATCATCAGATAAAACAAAATTGTAAATAAACTCTTCAATATTTTTGATATGTCTGTTCGGTTCAGCCCGGCTTGCACATAACGGTTTCCAAGCAAGCGTTAGTTTTTTGCTTGTCCAAGTTATACATTTGAACGTTAACACACAAAAAATTACGCTTGCTTGGTGTTACCACCTAGTAGGGGCGCACACAGATTACGCGACTGGTTAAGTGTCCGCATATTTTTTGTCGTGCTTAATTGTTTTAATGTCGGGATTTATTGGGGAGGAAAGCAGCTTTCCAAATGTCCTTTTTATACCGTCCCCTTTTTAAAATATTTTTGCGTCGGCTTTTTACACACAGTTCGATACACACAGGCGGGCGGGAGATTTTGCAAGCTTTTGTGGCGCCAAATAAATTATATGCCTTGGTTTTAAAGCGACACAAGTGCTTGCAAAATGAGCGGCAGATAAGTCTTGCCGTTGTCCGCTGTGCTGGTAATGGTGATCAAACACAGTCTGCGTACTAATTTCCCACCTATTTCGTCACAATTAGAATTTATTTGTGTCATAATCGCTAAAAATTTAAAGCTATGTTAATGAAATATTTAATTTACTTACAACTTCTATGATTTTACAGAAAGTAAATTTACTTTTATGATCAACTCCTCTATTACCTCAGTTTGTCTTTTGTTAATCTTAAATGCCTTTTCTGAAATTTCATTCATGTGTTGAACTTGCATTGACTGCGATTCAAGAATTGTTTTAGACTGATCTTGCATCATAATGTTTATTTTTTGATGTAGTGATCTGATTTCCAACTCTGCCTTAAGGTTAATCATATAGTCGTTGTCCGTTTTCAATCTGTCCTTTTCCGATTGTCTATTTTGGCTCATCATAATAATTGGGGCTTGAAGTGCGGCTACACAACTCAACAATAAATTAAGAAATGTAAAAGGGTAACTATCAATTTTAAATGGTGAAACAATATTGAAAATTATCCATCCAATCATGGTGGTGCAGAAAAGTATTATGAATTTCCAACTGCCTCCGAATCGCGCAATTCTGTCTGAGAGATTTTCTGAAAAGGTTAATGTCTCTTTTTCCGGATGCAATAACTTATTAACTAAAGATTCTTCCTCCATTAATGTTTGCTGAACAATATCATGAAGTTTTGATAAATGTTCTGTATTTCTTGCCAAAAGCTTTTCAAAATCTAAATCACTCATTTGATGTGTTGTTTAAAATTGATCTAACCATTGAAGAAATTCACCAAACTGTTTTGGCGAGATAGAGTGAGCAACTACATCTTCTGAAAAAGTTACCGAAATGCCAAGGCTTTGGAGCATCTGCTGATTTTCCCTGGCATACGATATCGGTAACATATTATCTTTATTCCCATGAGCAAGAAAACACTTCAATGATTTCAGGGAAACAGAAGAGCTTATGTAGGGTTTTAATTGATTAACAAAACGCCCACTAAAAACACCGAAGCCCGCTATTTTTTCAGGCTTTGTTAAGCTAACAGATGAAGCCATATTCGCTCCCTGGCTAAATCCTGCAACAATAATTTTTTTGCTATCTACATTATACTTTTGGGTTATTTCAGAAATTAACTGCATTAATTTTATTTTGCTTTTTTCTTCTTCTTCAATATTAACGACAATTTTTTCATTTACCATTTTCACATCATACCATCGGTAACTGTTTTCGCCTAACGTATAGGGAGCACGAACAGAGACTACTATCCAGTTTTCCGGAATTTGTGAACTAAATGAGAACAGATCATTTTCATTGCTACCATGTCCATGTAGGAGCACCAATAAATGAGCGCTTACATTTTTGTCTTTGCTTTGTCGAATGATATATTGTAATGATGTATCAGTTGTCATTGAGTTATTGTTGTTTTGAGACTTGCAACTAATCATAATAGAAAACTGAATAGCGAGTATTAAAACTATTTTTTGTAGCATAAGATTGTTGCTTATTAATTATTTGAGAGGAATATCTCAACTCCTGTAGGATCGGTTGCCCAATAATTACCTTCTTTTTCCTGTACATTATCAATTGCCTTAATAGACTTTAAAAGTTGCTCTTTAGATTTGAAAACAATATGATAATGCTTTAACCCTGCATTGGTAGATGGTGCCAGAGGCTTGTTATTACCATGCCAGGAATTCATTGCTATTCGATGTGTGTATGATGAACCAGCTCCGAGGTCAGCAAATTTGTAATTTGGAAAATAATTAGACTGCTTAAATCCTAACTGTTTGTAAAAGTTATTATTCTCATTTACATCTTTGGCATAAAAATGAATATGACCGATTTTTGCATCGTCACTAATGATTTTACTCAAGTCTTTTTCAGCAAGACATTTAAGAATTTCTTCTGTATCTAGTGGTGCAGAAGCGCCTCTTACTGTTCCATCGGTGTCTTCCATAAAAAGCCCACCTTCTGTAATTACTCTTTTAAAGCGCTCTGGTGTTTCTAACGCTAATTCAACCATTACATTATCATAATCTGTCAGATACAGCGATTGTGTCATGGTGTGGTCTATGGGAGAAAAAGAGTACTTATTTTGTTGCAAGCGATAAATTGCCTTAGCCAATTCTTGTTTAGTAGCAAGGTGAATGGCAAAATGGTATAAACCACTATAACCCTCCTTGAATGCAGATTTAGCTGTTTGATGAACCACCACCAAGGTCTTATTTTCTGTGCCAAATTCAGCTACTGAATTCGATTGACTTCTCAACTTCATACCAATTACTTTTGTCCAAAACGTAATGGCTTTTTCAATTGATGTATTGTTCAGATGAACAGTTCCAAAAGAGGCTATTTCATCTGACTTGTTAGCATTTTTTGCATTTTGCAGCGTGATAGCATTTGCTATTGTTGATATACCGTCCATAGATAATAACAGTGTAGTTCCTAGAATACTTTTAATGAATTGCTTGCGTTTCATGAGTTTAAGATTTTGGTAAAATAGGTGCTTTTTTGCTTCTGCCCCATGCTACAAATAGTGACAATATCATAAACATTGCGTTCATACCAATCAATGGTGTTTCACCCCTTGAAATGTGAAAGGGAATCGCAAGTAGCATAATTGTGGCTAAACCCAACCCAGCCCAAATAGTTAATGTTGGTTTGAAGCGAAGCAAAGAGGGAAGGATTAATCCCAAACCGCCAAGTAATTCACTTAGACCAATGAATTTAATTAAAGCAACCGGAACTGAAGTAGCCCAAGGTAGCATTGCAGAAAGTTTTTCGACAGGCATGGATGCTTTCATAAAACCTGACATAAGGAACATAGCGGCTAATAATGCTTGCACTACCCATAAAGAGATGTGCATTGCTTTTGAAGTTTTAGTTGTTGTTGTCATGATTATTTAATTTTAAAAAATGGATAAATAGTTAATATTGATAAAACTGGAAAAAAATGCATTGGTATGATCATACCTGGGAATAACTCTGGTGATTCAGTGTCCAAAGGAAGATTGAAGCCCATTACTCCGGCAATTGTGGCGAAACTAAATACACTGAACGCAATATTTAACCAGCCAATAGTTTTTGTTCCCTTCCACTTTATGGCTAACTTGTAACCAACAGCCATAAGCAGGCAACCAATTGAACAAGCAGCAATAATATTTGAAGTTCCGGCAACCTTACTAAAGTCAACAACCAATGCTTCCTTGTAAATATTCAAATAGATGATACTTGCTAATGAAGATAGCAGGCTACCTGCTACCCCCATTATCAGTGTTTGTTTCCAGTTCATTTTGTTACAGGTATATTAAGTTGAAAATCTAATACTTCAGGTGTACCGCCTTTTGTTACATTATATTCAGCCGGTTTTACTGAAAAAGTACCTGCAAATACGCCACCTTCAGCATTCTTAGTAAATGTGAAGGGAATTTTAATTTGTTTTGTGACATCTTTAATTGTAAGATTACCTGTAGCTTCATAACCACTTGAAGTTTTAGTAATAGCGTTTGATACAAATTTTACGGTAGAAAAAGTTTTTGCATCTAAACCTTGTTTCGCATGCTTATTGCGCATACCATTACCAGTATTTACAGTATTTGCATCTATAGAAGCTGATAATTTTGAGGCTGCTAAATTATTCTCGTCAAAAAACAATTCGCTTTTTAATCCTTTAAAACTACCTTCCATTTTGCTACTTGTGAATTTCACAGAGTAAGTGTCTTCTTTAACACTCCAAGATGTTGCGTTGTTTACTACTGTAAATGCTGATGTAGAAATTACGATGGCAAATAAAGCCGGATAAATTAATTTTTTCATGTTGTTATTTTTTATTTAGATTATTAAAATTTGAATTATCGTGTGTAATTATTTATGATAGAATAGTTCGTTTACAATTAGACCATTTTCCCAAGTCTGAACTGCGACTTGCTGCATTTTAGCTCTGTAGCCGTTTGCAAAAGTTAAGTCCATCCAACTTTCAAGCATGGTTTTGTTGTTTTCAACATCTTCTGCAAAACCTAAGATGCCTGCCCCATGTACTTCTTTCATGCTTTGCACAAAGTTGATTTCGTGGGTTCGGTTGGTCTCCTTACCAACTCTTGGTTCTTCACCTAATTCCTGCATTACAACATTCTCAGCGTAATACTTTTCAAAGCCTTCTAACAGCTTGCCTGCATTAACATAATTTTGATGCAGGTCTTTTAAATTTTTTAAGTTTGACATATTTCTTTTGTTTTAAAGTTTATGGTACAAAGATGCAATGTCAACCCCCTAGAGAACGATGAGGTAAGGCAAAAAAAAACGTTGATCTGGATCAACGTTTTTATAAAGCAAAGGGGATATTTATAATTACTTTTTTGCGGTAGCCTTGCGAATGCGACTTAATGTTTCCTTTGTCATTCCTAGGTATGAGGCTATAATGTGTTGCGGAAATCTTTGAAAAAATTCGGGATAGGTATCTTGCAACTGTTCGTATTTTTGCTCCGCGGTAAGTGTTTGCGAGGAATGCAATCGTTTCATAAGCTGAAAGGATTGCCTTTCAGTTAACACGTTGTTTAGTTCAGTTATAAATGACAGATTGCTTAATTTATTTGTAAAATCATCTTTTGAGATCACCAACAATTCAGAATCCTCATAAGCGTCAATGTAGTATGGCGTTGGTGTACCAATCATAAAACTCTCCTTATCTCCTGCCCACCAATTTTCAATGTATAACTCTAAAATATTCTCTTTGCCTGTGGCATCTATTGTGTATTTTTTCAATGCTCCTTTCACTACAAATGCTGCAATTTTACAAACATCACCGCTCTGTATCAGATATTGATGCTTCCTTAATTTTTTTGCATGGAAAATTTCTGAAATTAATCGAATATCGTCTTCAGTTAACTTATTGTTTATTGTACTATTGATATGACCTATTAGATTATTTATCATTTATTTACCCTTGTTACTCTTAAATTGCTAAAAAAGTATCGTTGTTTATTAGATTTAGATTAAAAGAATGAATATATGAAACAATAGCCAAATTTAAGACATTTTTTTATCATCTGTGCGTGAGCGCGAGGTGGTTTGGATTTTTGGAGGAACGGAAAAATTACAAACGACCGCAGCTTGGGATAGCCAATCCGCCTTACGAAGGAGGCGAAAAGGAGGTCGTGCGATGGCTGTTACTATGGCTTCAGCCAAAAAAGTGCGTCGGCAAAAATTTTTAAAATCTTTTTACCTGAATGTTCTTGTCAAACCGAAAGAGCTGCTGTGCGGTCGCCTGTGTAAAATGTCTGCAAGTCGAAACGAAAAGTCTTTTGTTTACCGCGATGCTTTTTGTCTACCGGAATGTCGCCCCTATTGGTGGTAACGTTTTGCCAACTGGCGCTCGCCGGCGTACGGAGAACCAGTCTGAAGCTAAAGATAGAAAATTTGTCCGGATGTAAAAAGGTTTGATGCGCCGCCGCCACAACTGTCCCCGCGAAGCGACCTTAATTTAAACAGGCGGCGCTTACGAGAAGCAGGTTCTTGTCCCGGTGGCGCCAGTTGGCTGTTAGGTGCTGGCCGGTTGCAGTTCTGTCCTGTTTCGTAGTCTGCCAGCAAGTTTTAGTAAAGCAAAATAGGGAAGAGTTAAGAAAAAGTAATGAGGAGCAAACAAAGCTGGGAAGTCTGTCCACCCCATAAGAAACGTAAAGGTTGCTGTAAGAATCAAGGCCAATAGCCACATTTTTGCAAATAGTTTGAAAGACTTAGCTGCCGGAAACTTTGTCCGGTCGAGTCTTAGCACAAGAAATACCCAAATTATGTACAAAACATTTGTCGCCGCAGCTAAGATGTCATTAGCAATGTCCGGAAGGCCAAGAAGAGAAGGGATAGTCAGGTAGATTAGTTCAAGAAAAACTATACAAATGGATAGTCCTTTCAGGAGCCGCAAGTCGTAAAATGAAAAGTAAGATATAAAGGTCAAAAATACTACGCATGATGAAAGGATGAGAAGGACATTCATGAAGTTAAAATCGTTACTCAAAATGAATTCAAAATTCTTTCGTGTCCAGTCGAGACTTAGAGTTAAATAGTGAAATATGAGATAAATGCTGGCTGATGTCAGCATATAATAGCGTCCATTTGATATGCTAAAGTGTGTCATAGTCTGTGTCCGGCTTGCACCTAACGTTTGGCCAACTGGCGCTCGCCGGCGTACGGAAAGCTGGCCTGATGTTAAAGATATAAAATTTGTCCGACTGCTAAAATACCTAACGCAGGCCCGCCACAAAGTCCCGTCCGCGAAGCGGGCCACTTTAATAAGCAGGGCCTGCTTGCGAAAAAGCAGCCTTTCGTCCCGGTGGCGCCAGTTGGCTGTTAGCGGTTGTTGCGTTTCTTCTTCTGATTCGGAATAGCTTTTATGGGTTGCTCCAGAACTGTACATGTCACACCCTTCGGCGCTTCTATTTGTCTATAGGGTTCTTCATAAAAAGGTGTTGGATGAACAAAGACCATCCATCCAAGCGAAATTTTAAATGAAGTTTTCACTTTGTCTTGATCTTGTTTGAGTTCAAATGTTTCAAATTTATATGGCAAATAATACCGACTGTCTGGCTGTCTGGAGTTAAATAAAGGCTTGAGTAAACCATTTAACTGACCTATTTGCTTTTTTATTGAAGTGTCCGCTTGTGGAAATAGATAAGTAAGCGGCATCATTTGGGAACTGGCTTGTCCGTATTTCTCGAAATTTATATCAATTGGATTTCCCCTCCTGTCAACTTTAAATGAATAAATGAATTTTAGAGAAATCCCAGCCTCCAACATCATCATTGGATATTCTATTGTGCTATGGATTTTCTTTACTACAGTATCTTCAACCAATCTCCACTTAAGTAATTGGTTTTTGGAAATAATAAATGAACTGTCCGAAATTAGTATGCCCGTTGTCGTGTAGAAATTTTCAGTTGTCTTTGTTTGAGAAAAACCTACTCCAGTGTCTGTAAGAACAAGAGAGGTTAGGTAAATTGCGAGAATATTAAATTTATTAATATGTCCGGTAGTCATTTAATTAAGAGTATTTGTCTTGATTTGTTTAAAGGTCCGTTCGAGTCCAATAGCAATAACCGCTAACGTTTGGCCAACTGGCGCTCGCCGGCTTACGGAGAACCAGTCGGATTTAAAGATAGAAAATTTGTCCGGATGTTAAAAGTTTGATGCGCCGCCGCCACAACTGTCCCGCCGACTGGATTAGGCTTGTGGGGTCGGGGAGGCACCTTATTGAAAACAGGCGGCGCTTACGAGAAGCTGCATTGTCCGCCGAAGCTTTGAAATGGAAGATTAATTGAACAAAGCGAAGGCGGGTCCCGGTGGCGCCAGTTGGCTGTTATATGCCGGTTATTTGAATCCATACCATTTAGTTCCTGTCGTGTCGTAAAGTTCGGAGTTTTTCCTGAATAATTTCCTTGTCCTTTTTTTGTCAAACCGACAAACTATGTATAGACTTATATAATGTTTTGAAATGGATAGATTCTTATTTGAGTTAGAAAAATATGAGTCGATATAGCCATAAGCTAAATTGTCAATAACAAAAACATTTAAGTACTTGAAGTAAATCGTGTCACTCAAAACATAGTATATTCCTGTGAATGCAATAATATTGTCCTTAAGATAACAAGTGTCTTTGAAAGAATGTAAGTCGCTATTCGAGTTAAGATTACCGAGGTCAGGGTACTGAACAACTTCTTCAAAGGTCGAATCAGGTCTAAAGATAAGAGTACGAACGTCTGTGTAATAATATGCGGGCAGTCCACCGCTAATCTGCTGCAAATTATAATTCTCGCGAGTTAATACGTAAGGTTTTTTATTGCTGAAGCTTCGAAATTCAGTCAACTTGTGAAAATTATTGAATCGAATGGAATCCAATGACTGGGCAGTCCCAATATTCAGAGTCAATTGATAAAAAATGCAAAGGAGTATTTGTCGAATAACTGGCATATAACGTTTGGCGAATAGACGTAGGCGGGCTTTATTGCTTCCACCGTCTACACGCACAATGTTTAATTAAAGATACAATGTTTATTAGCGAGTGCAAAATTAAAACGCGTCAGCGACCGCTATTTCGCACCGAGCGATGACCGAGTCCGCCCGCTTACGTTTATTTGCTGTTAGGCGGTCGTTTTTAATTGTCCAGCATTGCTTTAACGCGACTTATGGCTTCCTCTTGTGTGATGCCATTATAGTAGTCAAAAACAAATTTGTTGTCCATTTGGTCTTGGTGAGGTACAACGATTGGTCTGGAATTACCTTTTTGCGTATTTACGTTTGTCTTAACACTAAGTGTCTGCTCGTACTCAGGTATTTGATTACAAATAAAACCAAAATATGTTGTCTCATGATTGTCGTTATTGAAGTTGTCATTGTAGTCGTCGTAACTTTTTTCGCTTAATGAAACCCAAATGCCATATTCAAGAAAGTCACAACTGTCAACAAGCTTTTGTTTTAATGTAGTCCTTATGAAAAAGTCTGTTTGGTCTTCATGTTCAATTACACAAAAGTCCTCATTAATTGTCGCAATATTTGCCTTGTCGTTGTCTGATAAAATGTCGTAGTGATAAGGGGTAATAAACGCTATTGCAGGCAAGTCTGTGTGCGTCTTACCGCAATGTTTGCATATGTATTCTGTTATTTCCGTCATTGTTGTCCTAAAATGCCGCCTAACGTTTTGCGGCTACAAGTTGTGCCGCCGTCTGTAAATTTAAATGTACGAATGTCCGCCTGAATTTACAACACCGAAATGCGCGGCATAACTTGTAGGTGCTGTTAGCGGGTCGTTGCTTTATGTCCCAAATTAACGTAATATGCATTTGTTGACGTCCTAATAAATATTTAACAAAAAGAATTAATGTTGTCAAGAGAAAATTGTTTTAGCAGCATTAAAAACGATTTCAGAGAAAGGTTTTATGTTTTCAATTAGAACCAACTAAACCCGCTTTCCATCCTAAAGTATAAATATTTTTTCCAAGAAATGGTCCTAAGATACAAGCGTTAATTATTCCGGAAATTAAAACAGGAAGAAAAAAGAATTTAAAAGGTTCAATTAATATATAAAGTGAACATTCAAATTTAGTTTTTATTAAATCGTATAAAACATAAACGAAAGTTGAACCGAGAAATACAATTATATAGATTGAGAACATAGTCAGTATGCCGACTAAATAAATATTTTTCTTTTTTAATATAATTAGTCTACCCGCTAGGTTACCTGAATAAATTAACACTGTTAATGTAAAGATCGGTATAGTAAATAGTAAAATGGGAGTCGTGAGTAATGAAATTAGCATAAAAAATGTAACCCAAACATATTGAACCATTGTCTTTATAAATAGCTTAAATATGTCTAGAAAAGTACTTGGTATTCCTACTACTTGTATTTGCGAAATTACAATCAGAATAATATAAACTAAATAAACTAAAACCAATGAGAGAATGAAATACATGAATGTTGTCGACCGTCCTATTTTCTCAGGAGTAGCATATGAATTAGAGGAAATTTGCATGAGTGTCGATTTACTAATATTTTGTATTTGATTGTCCGCCTGCAATGCCCGCTAACGTTTTGCCAACTGGCGCTCGCCGGCTTACGGAGAACCAGTCGGATTTAAAGATAAAAAATTTGTTCGGATGTTAAAACTTTGGGTGCAGGCCCGCCACAAAGTCCCGCCCGCGAAGCGGACCACTTTAATAAACAGGGCCTGCTTACGAGAAGCCGTCGCGCTGAGCGTGCGTAGTCATGTGCGATAGCAGTCGAAGCGTGCCTCTCGTCCCGGTGGCGCCAGTTGGCTGTTAGCGGATGGTGTGGCTTCCAAAGTCCGCACTTTTTGTTCTGTCACGTCTATTTAATATTGATTGGATTGTCGCCAGTATAATCGAAAACGCTGTCGCTTCATGTGGAAAATGTGTCGCCCCAGTGTTGGGAACAAAAAATATCTGAATTAGGACCCATTGGGAAAGGAGAACGAGGAAATATATTGAAACAGTGAAGCACACATTTTTTGCGTCTGCCTTTTTTCTTATTTGTCTGGTTGTTAATAAAAGGAGAGCCAAGCCAATAACTGTCGGAATGAGATACCAATAATAAAATTCAGGTTTTGATAATAAGTTGTCTATGGTCATATCGTCTGTATGTCACGGCCACACTTGCCGCTAACGTTTGGTGGCCTTGCGCCGGCCGCATTTCGCAAACTTTTGCTGCTAATCGAAAGGAAGTCCACCGTGAAGATAAAGATTTTGAAGCAAACGCGCCACAAATGTCCGTCCGCGCAGCGGGCCTTTAGAAAAACAGCGTTTGCCTACGCAGGGTCCTGTCCGGCTGGCGCAAGACCACTGTTAGCAGGCGTTACTCATCATTTAAATATTCTGAGAGTTTCTTTTTTGTCCTTATTGTGTATTGGATTTCAGGTCCGATTTCATGTTTTGTGAAACTACCACCATTGTAAACAACCTTAAATAGTTTGTAAGAAACTGTGATTTCTTGGTCCTCAATATGATTGATTACGAAGTCCAAGCTATATCGATAACTTTTGTGTCTAGGCCAGAGACTATAAACAGATAATGTTGTCGATCTCAAAAATAAGTCATTAATCACCGTGTCTTTTGTGAAGTCTCTTTGATGCCCAATATCAGTTGCCAAATACTCGTTGGTGTGTCGTAGAGTTAAGTCATTAAAAAAGAGTGTGTCATTTTTTGGCAATAGTTTAAGTGTCTGGATAGAGTCCAAACATTTGAATAGAGTTTTATTAATTAACAAGTCTTTACTAAAGTCAGATTGCGACCATAAACCAATCGTCAAGAATAAAGTCAAAAAAAGGTACGTATGTCGTTTCATGTAATGCCTGCTAACGTTTGGCCAACTGGCGCTCGCCGGCATACGGAAAACCAGTCGGATTTAAAGATAGAAAATTTGTCCGGATGTTAAAAGGTTTGTTGCGCCGCCGCCACTATTGTCCCCGCGAAGCGACCTTAATTTAAAACAGGCGGCGCCTACGAGAAGCTGTATTCTGTCCCGGTGGCGCCAGTTGGCTGTTATAAGCAGTAAGCGTGTCATTGTCCGGTCATGAAGGAAGAATCGATGGTAAAAAAAGACTCGCCTTCATATTCAAAATTAGTCCCGTCTTTTTTGACAAATTCGACCAAGAAATTTTTGTCATCATATTTTTCGAGAATGACGCCTTTCATTCCTCTCCTTATTTCCGAATTGAGGTCTTTTGTCAAAATGAAGACGTCGTACTGATTGTAAGCCCTGATGCTCATGAGTCTCTAGGAGTTGGTCTGGGTCGCTTATTGCTTATAACGTTTTGCCAACTGGCGCTCGCCGGCATATGGAGAACCAGTCGGATTTAAAGATAGAAAATTTGTCTGGATGCTAAAATACCTGGTGCAGGCCCGCCACAACGTCCCACCGAAGGTGCCGCTTTAATAAACAGGGCCTGCTTACGAGAAGCTGGCTCCGTCCCGGTGGCGCCAGTTGGCTGTTAGCGCCAGTTATTTTCGAGTCCACCATTTGTCTGTAGGAATGTCATTAC
>JAEUTN010000006.1 GCA_016787895.1 Bacteroidia bacterium | reverse complement strand
GGCAGCATAGTCACGGTAACACCGCAAAACCACACCACGTATACAGTACAGGGCACTGATGCCAATGGATGTATGAACACAGCCACAATAACCGTGCGTGTATCGGCATGTATTGGTGTGAATGAGATAAACAACAATCCTATTGGCTTGAGCATTTATCCAAACCCCAACAACGGAGAGTTCAACATCAGTTCAAAAGAAGACATGAACCTTGTGCTCATCAATGAACTGGGTCAGGTGGTGATGGAGCTGAGTTTGAACGAGGGTAACAATCACTTGGTGAATGTAAAAGGCCTGAGTGAGGGCATTTACATCATCAGCGATAAAACCAAAAACACTGCCCTGAATCAGAAGATCATCATACAGAATTAATCACAGCCCTTCCAATTGAACACCCCGCTGAACAAAATCAACGGGGTGTTTTTATTTAAAAAAAGGGCGGCTTAAGTCAGAGCATTCACAATAGAAACCGGATTTATACGTTTATATTTGCGAGCGCATATGCTACAGTTTCTTAAATTTTTTGGGTTTATCCTTTTTATTCTTTTAATCAGTAGTTCCTGCAAGAAGGATAAGTTCATTACAGATCCCTCTGCCAGGCTTGAATTTTCTCAGGATTCGGTGTTATTCGATACGGTTTTTACCACCATAGGCTCATCTACACAAAACATACGGGTTCGAAATAAAAACGATCAGAAAATTAAAATTTCATCCATCGTTCTTCAGGGTGGTGCGCAATCGGCTTTTATTATTAACGTGGACGGAAGTCCCGGAACCAGCTTTAAAGACATTGAACTCGCCGCGAACGACAGCATGTATATTTTTATACAGGTGAACGTAAATCCAACCAATCAAAATTCCCCACTGATTATAACCGATAAATTGGTTTTTACGGTAAACGGCAATACTCAGGAACTTCCTCTTGAGGCCTGGGGACAGGATGCTTATTACCATTATCCAACAGATGCCATTAAGTTCAAGGATGGCAGTTATTTTCCCTATTCAACGGTAGGACCTTCGGAAACCGGCACCGTGGTCACCTGGCCCAACGACAAACCCCATGTTATTTATGGTTACCTCGTGGCTGATTCGGCCCAAACCCTTATAATTAAAGCCGGCACACGAATTTACATGAATTACAAAGCAGGGATTTGGGTGTTCAGAAAAGGAGAAATACAAATTCTTGGTCAAAAAGGAAACGAAGTGATTATACAGGGAGCACGCCGTGAAGCTGATTATGCGGATGAACCAGGGCAATGGGACAGAATCTGGATCAATGAAGGAAGCGTGAACAATGTGATTGACTACGCCATTATTAAAAATGGGTACATCGGTGTACAGGCTGAACTGTTTGCCTCCGATTTTAGCAATACAATTAACCCGCGTCGTTTGAAACTTACCAATACCCGTATTCAGAACATGAGCCTTTGGGGTTTGTATGCGGTGGCCTTTAATATTTACGGAGGCAATAACGTGATCAGCAATTGCCAGGAACACAGTGTGAATTTAAGCTTAGGAGGGAAGTACACTTTTTTGCATTGTACCTTTTCAAATTTCTGGAGCAAAGGAAAAGTAAGAGAACAGAGTACTGTTAGGGTGAACAATTATTATGAACAAACGGTATTGCCTCTCGATTCCTGTTATTTTGGAAATTGCATCATCGACGGACAATTAAGCAATGAACTCACGGTGGACGTAAAAAACGCGGCTACATACACGGCAAATCCTTTTTTTAGCAACTGCTGGATACGCAGCAATGCCGACCTGAGTGATGCCAGCCGTTACCTTGAAATTAGAAAGAGCGATAGTCCTTTGGAGTATGAAGATATAGCAGCGTACAATTTTGAAACAAAACCCGATGAAATCCGAATCAAGGGTTTTACACAGGCAAAATCCATCAGCGATGCCGGAAAATTCCCTATAGACATTAAAGGAAATTCAAGAAACGCATCCATTTCTTCCGGAAGTATAACGGTTGGTGCTTACGAAAAGTAAAGGAATTCTTCCTCAAGTTGTTTTGGTAAACAATTTCAGGTTAAATTTGTCCCCGTATTCATGAATCGCATTTCTCAGTCTCCTTACAAAGCGCTTATTTACTGGTTACTTAGTGGTTGTGTGCTCATATACATCATGGTGCTGGTAGGCGGTTTAACACGTTTAACACATTCAGGCCTGTCAATCACCGATTGGAGTTTTATGGGTTCGGTTCCTCCCCTCAACGAAGAGATGTGGATGCAACGCTTTTTAAAATACCAGGAAAGTCCGGAGTTTCAGAAAATAAATTACACCATGACTTTGGAGGAATTCAAACCCATCTTTTTGTGGGAATATGTGCACCGCATGATTGGCCGGTTGATGATGTATGTGTTTCTGTTCGGTTTCCTTTATTTTTTAATTAAAAAAAGAATAAGCAAAACCATGTGGCTTCCTCTCACAGGTCTGTTTTTTCTGGGTGCCATGCAGGCGGTAATAGGCTGGTGGATGGTGTACAGCGGTTTACAAAAACAACCTGCGGTGAGTCACTACCGATTGGCAACTCACTTAATGAGCGCTTTTACCTTGTTTGCTTTTACCTTTTGGTTTGCCCTAAAACTAATTTTTTCAAACGCTGATCAAAAACCTGGTGAAGTCAAGCGGTTAAAATACGCATCTCTTGTATTGATGTTTGTTGTGACCTTACAAATAATCTATGGTGCCTTCACAGCAGGTTTTGTTGAGCACGATGCCGCAAAATTCCGTCCCGGCCATATTTTTAATACCTGGCCTAAAATGGGAGAACACTGGATGCCTGAGCAGGTGTACATGAAAGAAACTTTTTTTCAAAATGTAATGGAAAACCCAAGTGGCATACAATTTGTGCACCGTATGCTGGCCCTGGTGGTGGTGCTGTGTGTGGCTTATATTTGGTGGAGCTCCGAAAAACTGAAGTTAAACAAGGATCAACACTTTTCAGTAACACTTTTAATTTATATGGTAACAGTACAATTTATTTTGGGTGTGTTTACCCTGATTTACCAGGTTCCGGTGTTTCTCGGGGCCTTGCATCAAACCGGTGCCTTTTTGTTGTTTGCTGCTTGTGTTTATTTTTTATTTCATGTGTTCAATAAACCAACTTCAGTATGAGTGAGGAAACCGGGAATATACATCAGGATGAACCCCTGGCTTCAGGCATCAGTTACCCACCGAAGCCGGTGATGCTTGAAAAGAGTCAGAATGCCCTGAGCCGTTCATTGATTGGTTTATTGGTGTATGCCCTTTTGTTTTATTTCATCTTTGATCAAAACCTGGCCTACATTGCCGCCATCCTGCTGGTTATTATTATTCACGAAATGGGTCACTTTCTTTTCATGCGTTTGTTTAATTACAAAAACGTGAAAATCTTTATTGTGCCCTTGCTGGGGGCCTTTACTTCCGGCAAAAAACAACAGGTATCGCAATGGCAACTCAGTTTGATTATTTTGGGAGGGCCAGTGCCCGGCATCCTTATTGGCACGGTACTTTATTGGCTGAACAGGGAGTGGAAGAATGACACGGTACAGATGTTAGCGAATACCTTTCTGGTCATTAATTTATTAAACAGTTTACCGGTATATCCTTTAGACGGAGGTCGTTTGATTGAAACCCTTTTTTTTAAGGATAATCATGTGATTCGACTGGTGTTTGGAATTATTTCCATTATCGTATTGCTTGTACTTTGTTTATTACTCAAAAGCCCTTTGCTGGTGATTATACCTGTTTTAATAGGCCTTGAATTGTATAATGAAAACAAACACCAAAAAATTCGGGACTATCTGAAACAGGAACAGATCAACTACCACAGCGATTACGACAATCTCCCGGATAAAAATTACTGGCTCATCAGGGATTGCCTTTTGTTTTCCTTCCCCAGAAAGTACGCCGGCCTTACACCGGGTAAACTCGAATACAGCGCCTTTGAACCGCTTATTGTGCAACACATCAGCGCTGTATTAAAAGTTGACCTTCGTTTCGACCTGAAAGGATTTAAAAAAATACTGGTTTTACTTTTTTATATGGCCAGTTTTTTTGCACCAATTCTTCTGGTGCTCATCTATTCTTTGAACAAATAACTTTATTTAATTTTAAAACGTAAGCCCGCGTATAGCATCCTTCCATAAATGGGCCCCCACACCATGCTGGCGTCGAAGTACTTGCCAAACGGTTTGTCAGCAGCTACAATGGGATTGTTTTGTTTGTAGTTCAAAAGGTTTTCAACTCCAAGGTAAAGATGTAACTCTTGTTTCTCGAACTTTTTTAAGTAAGTGATCTGTCCCAGCAAATTAAAAAATTCCGGTGAAAAGTTTTCCCTATTGTATTCTGTCGGGTTCGACTCGGTTGTTGGCAAACGTTTGCTGCCATTGTATTGGGTTGTAAAATCAAACAACCAGTTTTTCCTTCGGGTTTCATAGCTGAAATTAATGAAGGCCCTGTGTTTGGCCACCAAACTTTTTTGCAACACGTCGTTTGAGAATTTAGAGCGGGTATCAACAAAACGGTAAGCGGTTTTAATGTTCAGGCGTTTGCGGGGCTCAAAATTAAATTCAAACTGCATGGTATTGGAATAGGAAGGACCGTTCAGGTTATAGAAATGCACCTCCTGTGTGTTTTGATCCACATCCACTATCACTTGTTGCGAAAAATCGGTGCGGTACACATCCAGCGTTATATAGGCTTCCCGGTAATTGATTTTAAAACGTTGGGTAAAGTTCATGCCGTAATTCCAGGCTATTTCAGGATTTAAACCATAAGGCAGGCTAATGTTGGTACCTTCGATTTTCCATAAACGCGATGTAGCCAGCAAACTGGCGTTATCTGTAAACAAAGAAGCTGTGCGTAAGGCCCTTCCGGCTGAAATTCTGAATATCGAATTTGGTGTAAAAGCATAACGCATATGCAAACGGGGTGTAAAAAACACACCATAATAATTGTGGTAATCGACCCTGAGACCAGCCACCAGGTTGAATTTTTCACCTCTGTTATGGGCAAATTCCCCAAACCAACCTGCCACTTTTTCGTGACGATTATACCTGTTACTGTCAAGACCTTCGTTCACCAGGTCATCCATATAACTGAATCCGCTTCGAATGTTGTTTATGGTTGAACCCAGATAGGTTTCGAAAATACCGTTCGCGTAAAAGGTATTTTCTTTTCCGGTGTACATTCGGTTTCCATACTGTCCGCTTTGTTTGTGCTCAAGATAAGAAAGCTGGAGGCCCATGCTGGTGGCAGGACGTTTTTTAAAAATGTATCCCGTTTTACTGAACACCTCCCATTTTTCATTTTCAATATAAATCTTGTACAAAGGCATGGAATCGGTATTTACACCTTGTAATCCTTCAAACTGTCCACCGTTGCGGCTGTCTTTCAGGTAAGAGCCTCCGAACTGAGCTTCAAAGCCTGTTTCAGGTAACTGTAGGCTGTATTTGTTCATGAAATTGTACTGTTTACCGGTTGGGATATCGGCAAAACCATCGTTATTCAAATCCTGCACAAAAGGGTTAAAACTTATGTGCGACAACAATGCCGTTGAAAGCGAAGGATTCAGTTTTTGCCTTAGGTTCAGGTTGTATTCATTACGGGCATTTTCATTCACATAGGTATTAAAGTGCAAACGATCGCTTTTATCCGGATTTTGTAATTCTGTATTAATCTGCCCTGTAAAACTTTCGTACCCGTTGATCACCGAACCCACGCCCTTACTTAATTGTATGGATTGTATCCAGGTTCCGGGGATAAAACTCAGCCCATAATTGTTCGCCAAACCACGCATGTAGGGCATGTTTTCTTTTGTGATTTGAGCGTATTGACCCGAGAGACCCAGCATCTGAATTTGTTTGGTGCCGGTAACCGCATCGGTAAAATTCACATCGATGCTGGGATTGGTTTCAAAACTTTCAGATAAGTTACAACAAGCCGCTTTCATTAATGAGCGTTCGTTAAGAATCTCTGTTTTGATGGGTTTGAGGTAAGAAATTTCAGTGCCTGTGGTATAATGCACCACTTCCACTTCATTGAGGGTGACATTGCTTTTTAGCAGAATAAGAACAAAGACGTCGTTTTCCTTTACCGTGATTTCCTTCTTATCAAAACTCATGGCACTTACCAAAAGACTGGTGTTTCCGGGCTCAACCGGGATGCTGAACAAACCTTCGGTATCGGTAACGGCTGAGAGGGTGGAACTTTTCCAGCTGAGGATAGCCCCCGGAATACCAAGGGTATCGCCTTTGTCGTTGATTTCAGCCACCTTGCCTCTCACTTGTGAGAAAGCCGTGTTACTGCTGATGCAGAGCAACAACAGCCAATACATTGTTGATTTCATGAACAATTAATGGTGTAAACCTTCTTTCTTACCTCTGTATTGACAACACTTAGGTAGTTTTTTGTATGTGCTCTCTTCTCCTTTGAAGTGCTCAGTGTCGTAACCTTTGGCCGCAATTGCTTTTTCAATTTGCTCAACACTCACCTTAGCCTCGTCGTAAGTCACTACGGCTTTTTTGGTGTCGGGACTCCAGTTGCAGAGTTTTACACCTTTGATATCGGCAGCGTTTTCAATACGTTCCTTGCAATCGTCGCAAGCGCCATCCACGTTAATAATAACGGTTTTTACTGTGGTTTGGCCATTCATGCTTTGCAGCGCAAAGAACAGGGCCATTAAAATGAAATTTTTCATGATTAAAATAATTTAGGTTTAAAAAAAGGGGAATTCAACAAAAGTGAATGCCCGACCTAAATTCTAAGAACAAATGTGGAGATGAGTTTTTGCTGACTAAGCAAGGAGGGATTTGTAATCAGGAGGTTTTTGCCTACATGGCCCGGGAGCAGCGCGTGTTTGTTGAAATCAGGAAGGATTGCATAAAGGAGGATTAAGGACTGCTTAACCACACGCTCGTCTTTTTTCACCAGGACGTCTTTCGCACTCTGAAGTACAAGTGTTTCATCCTTACAGCATCCGTCGTTTTCTTCAGGAACATCCGACTCCTGGTCCTCACAGCAACTCTTGCCTTTGGTCACAAAATCCACCTTTTCAAGTTCGCCTCCGCAATAATGAAAATAGACGGGAATGCCTAAAACGCTAAGGGTGTAAACCGAAGCAAAGAGGAGGAAAAAATATTTCTTCAGCGCAAGGATGAAACAAATATCGGGATATTCATGAACAAATCAAGAATGGACTTCTTTTGTTTTCATTCCCCTTTGTATATTCTTTTTAAAATATGTTAATTTGAGCGTATTAAAAAATTGAGAAAGAAGATGTCGAACTTATTCAGGACAAAAGATCTGGGAAAATTACTTGCCGATGCGAGTGCAGGAGAACATGGTTTAAAACGAACCCTGGGCATGTGGTCCCTGGTAGCCTTGGGAATTGGTGCCATTATTGGTGCCGGTTTATTTGTGCGAACAGCAGCTGCGGCTTCTGATTGCGCCGGTTCCGGAGTAACCATGTCATTTGTGGTGGCTGCCATTGGTTGTGCCTTCGCCGGATTGTGTTATGCTGAATTTGCTGCCATGATACCCATTGCAGGAAGTGCCTATACCTACGCATACACTACTTTAGGCGAATTGGTAGCCTGGATCATTGGCTGGGCTCTGATTATGGAATATGCGCTTGGAGCAGCAACCGTGTCCATTGCCTGGAGCGAATACCTGAATAATTTATTGGGTGGAGCCATACCCTATGAATGGTGCCATTCTCCCTTCGAAAAAAGTTATCGGGTGATTGGCGATGCCCTCGCGGCCTTTCCGGCTGACCTGGTTCAAAATGCAAAGAATGGAATTTTGGTTCTTTCAGATGAACAGTATCTTTCATTAGCGCCCAACTTTCAAAGCATGGTGACTACTTTTCAAGGAATTATGAATTTGCCCGCACTTTTGATTTTATTAGTCCTGTCGCTTCTTCTGATCAAGGGCACACAAGAGTCGGCCATCGTTAACGGCATTATTGTGTTTATTAAAGTGGCCATCGTTTTGGTATTTATTGTTATTGGCTGGCAATTTATCAGACCCGAAAACCATACCCCTTATCTTATTCCTGAGGGTACGCCGGGTCATGAAGGCATTTTTACCTGGGGTTATGGTGGTATTTTAGGCGGGGCGGCCATCGTATTTTTTGCCTTTATTGGTTTTGATGCCGTTTCCACGGCGGCTCAGGAAGCCAAAAACCCCAAGCGCGACATGCCCATTGGTATTTTGGGTTCTTTAGTGGTGTGCACTATTTTATACATCCTTTTCTCACACGTACTCACCGGCGTAACGCATTGGAGCGAATACGGAGCAGCAGGTAAAGAAGCTTCTGTATCCTACGCCATACAAAAATACATGGTGGGCTACAGCTGGCTGGCTACAAGTGTAACCATTGCCATTCTTGCAGGATTTTCTTCGGTGATTCTCGTTATGCTCATGGGTCAATCGCGGGTATTTTTTTCCATGTCAAAAGATGGGTTGTTGCCAAATGTGTTTTCGCACCTGCATCCTAAATACAAAACACCTTACAAATCCAACATGATTCTCTTTTTGTTTGTAGGCATTTTCGCGACTTTTGTTCCGGGCAGTGTGGCAGGTGACCTCACCTCCTTCGGTACCTTATTCGCATTTGTTATCGTGTGTGCCGGCATTTGGGTGATGCGCCGAAACAGTCCTGAGATTCCACGTCCGTTTAAAACCCCTTTGGTGCCTTTGGTGCCCATTCTTGGAATACTGGTGTGTTCGTTCATGATCATTGCTTTGGATAAGTTTACCTTGCTTTCTGCTGCCGTTTGGATGGTGCTGGGATTGCTGATCTATTTTATTTACAGCCGCCACACCAGTAAGCTGGATAAGCACTAATGTTTTAAATTAAGATTGTTTTTTGTGAGATGGTTTTAGCAAAACTCTGAATCGCACATTCCTTCACTAATTCCTAATAATGACACTTTTACAAACAGAGCTGGAAACAATTATCACTTCAGACAGCCATGAGTTTCTGAAAACCATTCATAAGTTTGGATGGAGATTGTTACTGGACTTTATAACGGTTTTGGTGCTGCTGCGTTTTATGTATTTTCCTAAATACAAACACAACGATCTGTTTTTTACCTTTTTTATTTTTAACATCATCATTTTTCTGATTTGTTTTTTGCTCAACCGCATCGAAATGAGTCTGGGAGCTGCTTTTGGATTATTTGCGGTGTTTAGCATGCTAAGGTACCGTACCGAAGACCTGAGCATAAAAGACATGACCTATCTTTTTCTGGTAATTGCCATTGGATTGATCTCTGCCGTTACTAAGTTAAAAAGCACCCCCGATGCTTACGAGTTTCTTTTTATAGGATTGATTAATTTTTTACTTCTACTGGTGACCTATGTTTTTGAGAGAAATGTGTTTTTTAAAAGGGAAGGAGTGATGGTGATTAATTACGATAAGCTGGATTTGATTTTACCGGGTAAGGAACAGGAATTGATGCTGGATTTGAAAACCCGCACAGGCATTAATGTTCATAGGGTAAAAACCGGGAAGATTGATTTCACCAAACCCCAGGTTCAGCTGAAGGTGTATTTTTACGAAGCGTGATGAAAGCTGGCTTCGTTCTCCAGCCAGTTGATCATTTTCTTACTCAAAGGCTTAGTCCATGGTGCCATCACATCCACCAAATGCCCATTTTCATCCACCAAGTATTTTTGAAAATTCCATAAAACGGAAGAATTCATCACGCCGTTTTCTTTTTTGTTGCAAAGCCAGGTGTACAAAGCGTGTTGCCGGGGTCCTTTCACGTGTAATTTTTCCATCAATTCAAAGGAAAGTGCAAACTTAGTGGTACAAAACTCCGCAATATGTTCTTCCGTTTCGGGTTCCTGCCGGCCAAAGTCGTTGCAGGGAAAGGCGAGCACTACCAGGTTTTGAGCTGAATACCTTTCATGAAGCGTTTGCAAGGCTTTATATTGGGGTGTAAAGCCACAAAGGCTGGCTGTGTTAACTATCAATAGTTTTTTGCCTTTAAATTGCGCAAGTGGAATTAATTGTCCGGAAATTGTTTTAACGGATAGGTCATGAAGGCTTTTTGGCGACTTTCCTTTTATCAGAGCTTTTATTCCGGGAATCAGAAACAACATCAAATGCAATATGCGATTAATAACATACATTTAACCGTGTAAAAACGAAATTGTTTTATGAATTCCATTTGGAAAGGAGAGATTAGCCTCGGGATGCTGAATAACCTGAACAAAGGCAGCATGGGCGAGCATTTGGGCATAGAATTTACGGCTATTGGTGAGGATTATCTGGAGGCCAGCATGCCGGTGAATCAAAACACCAAACAACCCTTTGGACTCCTGCACGGCGGGGCCTCGGTAGCATTGGCCGAAACCATTGGCTCAGTGGCCACCTGGTGCTGCATTAACCGCGAACTGTTTATCGGTGTAGGTGTAGAAATCAATGCTTCACACTTACAATCGGCCACTTCAGGTTATGTTAAAGCCCACTGCCGCCCTTATAAATCTGAAGGCAAAGTAAAAGTCTGGGATATTAGCATCATTCATCAAAACAACGAACTCTTGTGCACCTGCCGATTTACCTGTATGGTGGTTCCGAAACCACCTGAGGCATAACTTTCATTTAACACACCCATCCCATTGATTTAGTGGATGAAACATGTCGTAAATCAAAAAATCTTATACATTTGCCCTAATTAATTTTGTTATGAAAAATCTCATTTATCTTCTTCCTCTTGCTTCTTTGTTAAGCTTAAGCAATTGCGGTGGTGCTGAACACGATCACGCTCAAGAATCTGTATCAGCTGACAGCGCTGCTATGAGCACAGAGCTGAACGACACTACCAAGTTTAAGTTTGACTTTGCCATTGCCAACATTCCTTCACCGGCCAACCGCATGCAGGATATTGTTGCTCTGGGTATTCCTTACGACAATAGTATTTTGCACAACTCCAAACAAGGCAGTGCCTATTCAACAGAATTTAAGAAAGGCATTAACATGGGTATTTACAATATGGACATGGCCTATGCCATGATGAACAACTCCGGTCAGGATGTGCTTAATTACCTTAAAACCATTATTCAGCTCAGCGAAGCCCTTGGCATGCAAAGTTCCATTAACAGCATGGTAGGCAAACGTTTTGAATCCAACATCGATAACAAGGATAGCTTATTCACAGTATGGGATGAGATTTTGGTGAAGAGTGATGTTTACCTGCGCAACAATCAGCGTGTGCAAACCGCGGCCACAGTGTTCACAGGCTCATGGCTCGAAAGTTTATACCTGAGCTGTAAGGCGGGAGAAAAATTACAGGATCCTGCTTTGCGTGAAAAAGTCAGGACCAATTTATGGGAGCAACGTTTTCATCTCGGTAACCTGGTTAAACTGCTTCAGGATTTTAAAACCGATAAAGAGATTCAGAATTTGCTGGCAGAGCTGGAACCCATTCATGCCGAAATTGTAGCCATTAAACAACCGGCCGATTTGCAAGAAGAACAAATGAAGAGCATTTCTTCAAAAATTTACGCTGTTCGCGAAAAAGCAATACTCTAGAAAGAAGTTCTACTAAAAAAGGGAGGCTCTTAAGTCTCCCTTTTTTTATTTTACAATGCCATTCACACCTAATCCAAACAAGGCAAAATCGTATTTCACCGGGTCATTCGGGTCAAACCGCCTGAGTTGTTGAGTGATTTCCTCAACGGCTTTCCAGTCGTTTTGTTTGCGTTCCAAAAGTCCCAGTTGCCGGCCCACATTACCGGTATGCACATCCAGGGGAAGATACAATTCAGAAGCATGGATACTTCTCCAAATACCAAAATCTACTCCACGTTTGTCTTTCCTCACCATCCACCGTAAAAACATACACAAACGTTTGCTCGATGAATTTTTCCAGGGGTCAGAGAGGTGTTTTTCGCTGCGCCTCAGGTGTTTTACTTCCAAAAACAATTCTCTGAAATGGTGAAGTCGGTCTTTAAACGCCGGATTTGGTTTGTTGTTTGGAGTAAAAGCGGCTTCAAGTCCTCCGCGTTTGGTATAAAGGTGTTTAAGAGCCGAAATAAAAAACACACAATCGTTTCCGTTAAAGGTGCGGTGTACAAATGTTCTAAATGGTTTTAAGTCCCTGGCGGTGTGCTGAAGAATAAATTCATGCGGGGCCTCATCCATGCACATCATGAGTTTGGAGGTGTTTTGGATGATGGATTTTCGATTACCCCAGGCCAAACTGGCTGCAAAAAAAGCGGCAATCTCAATATCCTCTTTTTTGCTGAAACGGTGGGGGATAAGGATGGGGTCGTTTTCAATGAAGGCCTTACGGTTATAGGTATCCACTGCTTCATCAAGTAAAGACTTCAGTTCTGTTTCCTTCATGTCTTTACAGTTTACTGATGTCGAGTTTTCTCAAACCGGGATTAATTTTATTGATGCCCAACACCACGCCAATGGTCATGGCTCCTCCAAACACAATAGAAGGTACCAGACCCATTATTCTTGCGGCCAGGCCACTTTCAAACGCTCCAATCTCATTGCTGCTCCCAATAAAAATATTGTTGATGGCACTCACTCGTCCGCGCATGTTGTCGGGGGTCATCAATTGTAAAATACTATGTCGAACCACCACGCTCACGTTGTCGAAAGCCCCTGTTAAAAACAACATGGTAAAGGCCAGCCAGTAATTTTTGCTGAGTGCAAAACCGATGGTAAATAAGCCAAAGGCAATCACCGACCAAAGCAAAGCACGCCCCGCTTTACGCCCCGGAGGATAAAACACCATGATGCCGGCCATCACCACTGCACCTATGGCCGGGGCTGTTCTTAACAAACCATAGGCCTCAGGTCCCAGGTGCAGAATTTTATCGGTAAAGGCAGGAATCAGGGCCACAGCTCCTCCAAACAAAACAGCAAAAAGATCGAGAGAAATCGCGCTCAGAATCATTTTGCTCTTGTAAACAAAACCTAAACCTTCACGCATACTTTTGAAAATGCTCTCACTTATAGTGTTGAGTTGTGGCAAACCTTTGTTTTTAATTCTGAACAGTTGTATAAAAGCCCCTGTGAACAACAACAATTCCACAAAATGACAAATGGCCGCTTTGTAATGAGTGCTGTAGGCGTAGATTAGTCCTGAGGCCACCGGGCCCAAAATACAGGCCGTGTGCCAGGCGGTGCTGTTCCAGGTGGCGGCATTGGCATATTGGGCCCGGGGAATCAACTGGCTTAAAAATGGATTCGAGCTGGAAGCCAGAAATGAACGGGTAATGCCAAACACAAACACAATGGAGAACAAAGCATAAAGTCCCAAGTGGTGTAATAGCTGAACCCGGGGCATGGCATTCAGGATCAAAAACACCGCTCCCAGAATCAAAAGCAGAATACCAAGAAGCAGAATCCTTCGTTTTGGCAGGGTATCGGCAATGTGTCCGCTGAACAGGGAAGTAAGGATAAATGGGACCGCTTCTGAAAGTCCGATGAAACCCAGCATCAATTCATTTTTAGAATATTCGTAATACACCTGCAGGTATATGGTGCTAAACTGCATTTGTATGGCCAGAGTGAGTAAAAAACGGGTGTATATAAAAAGCCGGAATTCTTTGTTTTGAAAAATATTCAGAGAATCCCTTTTGAAGAATGACATAGGTGTTCACGAAGTTAGGAAAAGGAATAGGGGAATGAAAATCAATTTCTTAATTTAGGGGCAGTGAAATCTCTGGAGAACCATTTAAACATGAAGTCTCTGGCCGAGGACGACCGGCCGCGGGAAAAGTTGTTAAAGCTGGGCCGGCACAGTTTGAGTGATGCCGAGTTGCTGGCCATTGTGATGAGCTCGGGTAACAAAGATGAAACCGCTTTACAATTGGCTCAACGTATGCTGTCTGAGCACCGCAACAGCATCAACGAATTGGCAAAACTGTCCATCGCCGACCTAAAGAAATACAAAGGGGTGGGGGAGGTAAAAGCCATAGAAATAGCCGCAGCCTTTGAATTAGGGCGCAGGCGAAAGGAAAGTGATCCGACTGAGAGAATAAAAATCACCAGCAGTCAACAAGCTTACGAGGCCATTCGTCACCATTTGATGGATCAACCGCATGAAGAATTTTGGGTGCTGCTCCTGAACCGGGCCAATCAAATTACAAAAGAAGTGCACTTGAGCAAAGGCGGTGTATCAGGCACAGTGGTGGACGTGAAGCTGATTTGTAAAGCTGCCATCGATCACACAGCCAGCGGCATCATTCTGGCCCACAACCATCCCAGTGGTCAGGTACTTCCGAGTGAGCAGGACAAACAAATCACCAAAAAAATTCGCGAGGCTTTGGCCTTATTTGATATTGTTTTATTGGATCATCTAATTATTGGTGATCAAACCTATTTAAGTTTTGCCGACGAGCACTTGCTCTAATCTTTATGTTTAAAATCGTAACCATTATTGGGGCCAGACCCCAGATCATTAAAGCCGCTGCACTGAGCAGGGCCATTAAAAACAAATTCTCCGATACCATCAAAGAAATCATTGTACACACCGGGCAGCATTACGATGCCAACATGAGCCAGGTGTTTTTTGATGAGTTGGGCATTCCCGTGCCCGATTACAATCTTAATGTGGGTTCGGGTTCCCACGGCAAACAAACGGCTGCTATGATTATGGGCATTGAGGACATTCTGTTGAATGAAAAACCCAATGCCATTGTGTTGTATGGAGACACCAATTCAACGCTTGCGGGGGCTGTGGCGGCAAGCAAAATACATGTGCCGGTAGTGCACATTGAAGCAGGACTGCGGTCCTTTAACAAAGCCATGCCCGAAGAAGTGAACCGCATCCTCTGCGATCACGTGAGCACGCTTTTGTTTTCGCCTACGTCCACCGGATTTAAAAATTTACTGAATGAAGGGTTTAAGGAAAAGCCGCTGCCGCCATTTGGAGCCGATAATCCCAAAGCCTATCAATGTGGCGATGTGATGTACGACAACAGCTTATATTTTAGCAAAGTGGCCGAAGAAAAAACCACCATTCTGCAACAGTATGGGCTTCAAAAGAACAGGTTTATACTCGCCACTATACACCGCAACAATAACACCGATGAGCCGCCCCGTTTAAACGCTTTGTTCAAATCGCTTAACGACCTTTCCATTCAACACCAATTGAAGGTATTATTACCGCTGCATCCGCGCACCGCTAAATTATTGTCACAAAATTTAAGCCCTGAGCTTTACAGGGCCGTGAAGGAAAATGCCGATTTTGTGATTGCTGAACCGGCTTCTTTCCTGGAGATGATTGCCCTTGAAAAAAATTGTGCCTTGGTAATGACCGATAGCGGAGGCGTTCAAAAGGAAGCCTTTTATTTTGAGAAGGCTTGTGTGATTTTAAGACCGGAGACCGAATGGGTGGAATTGGTGGAATGTGGAACAGCTATTGTAGCCGATGCCGATGAAAACCGCATCAAATCTGCTTTTACACAGCTTTATGCCAATTCCGGTCTGAAATTTCCGAAACTTTATGGGGATGGGCATGCAGCCGAATTTATCTGCGGAGAAATGCTCAGCCATTTGGCTAAATAAGTTTATGTAACCAAATACAAGAGTCGGGTTATACATAAAACAGTTTTTCATGAGATGTAAATTTGGTCTCTTCGCCTTACTATTAGTCATTGTTTTTAAAGCAAGGTCCCAAAGCACAGTAGCTTTAATTGATGAAGTAGTTGCTAAATTAAAATCCGATTTGATTTCATTCCGTAAAGTGGATAAGCTGAATTCAGAAACAGGATATCGAAGCTTGTATTACTTCAACAATGAACCCGTGGCCATTGAAGTAGTGGAAAAAGGCCGGATTGAAAAAAGGGTGTCCTGGTTTTTTTATAAAACCCGATTAATATATACCGAGACCATTTGGACAGATACACTGTTCGCAAGAAAGGTTCATGAAGAAAAAACGTATCATTATGAAGAGGCCATGATTGCCTGGCTGGACAGCGAAAACACATTTGTGGAAGCCTCTTCCGCGGAGTTTGTTGATTTAGACAAATCACTCAGGGTTTATGGCAGGAAAATTTACCGGGAAGCCTTAGAAGAGTGAATATAACCCCTCTTTCAAAATTAAAACTTTGGACAGGAGATCAGCACCCTTCTGGATTTTTTACGTTTTTGAACGATTTCAAAAACCATGGAGATTTCGTGTGAGCCCAAACTGTTATTAAATCCCAGGCGCGAAATGGTGACATCATAACTGTAACCTACACGGAAGTTTTTATCCGGTATTTCAAGGCCAACCAGAATGGCTATGCTTTCCTGATTTCCATAACCGGCCTTGTATTTTTTAAAGGGCAATCCCCTGTACCACAGGCCAAAATTCATGATGTTTTTAAAATAATAGGCTCCAATGTCAAGCTGGTCGTATTTTTCCTGTTTGCGAAAATGCATACTGGCACTTACGAATTCTTCCAGTTTTGTTTTTCCCGCCCCTCTTGCAGAAATGATGTAACGGTAACCACCGTGCACACTCAGGTATACCGGTAATGTGCTTAAATCCCCGTCTACCAAACTGGTGTTGGGCTCGTTCAAATGTTTGATGGACATACCCGCCCAAATGTTTCGCGAATTATAGAGGGCTCCCAATCCCACATCGAAGTAATTGATTTTTTGCGCCGCACCGGCTTCCGCAGAAGTACTTGCCCCGGTTACCAGCTGATCGTTAAAAATCAAATTGGAGTTATCCAAACGTTTACTCATAAGTGCAAGAGACATACCTGCACGAACCTCGGAAGTACGGTTAATTTTTATACTGTAGGCATAATTAAAACACTTGTGCGAAGTAACGAGGTTAGATGTTCCCGCTACGTCCTGCAAAAAATAAACACCTATGCCACTGTTCAAATTGCTCACGTTATAATCATAAGCCGCCATGTAAGTAACATAAGTGGTTTTGATGCCGGGCCATTGGTTGCGGTAATTAGCCGAAAACCGATGGCCGTATGTGAGTCCGGTAAAGGCAGGGTTTAGAAAAAGGGGGGTGGCATAAAACTGCGTAAACTGCACTTCCTGGGCACTCAGTAGTACCGGAGCCAAAAACACGACTATGAACCTTCCCAGTTTACTGCGCATCGTTTTTCTTTAGTTGAACGATTATACTTCTTGGGTCGAATTCAGTCACCAGCGCCTTCAGGGTTATTTCCTGTTCTTTGCAACCCTCCGCTTCAATCAATACAGTGTAGGTTTTAAACGGACTCAAAGCCAGAACAAATTGACCGCTATTGGAGTTGGAACTGTAAATTCCCTGCAGTTGTTTTCCCGGCATTTCGTAAACGCTTAACCTTGCCTTTTGTGGAAGGCTGTCAAGAAGTATGGTTCCGGTTTGTACCACAATTTCTTTGGATTTAAATCGTGTATCAATTCTGTAAATGTCGGTATGCCCGTATGTGTCAGCTTTTTCGGAAGAATAATACGCTCTTTTGCCATCAACGCTTACCACAAAAAAGATGTCGTCGCTTACATCATTAATGGGGTAACCCAGGTTTTCAGGTTCACTAAAACTATTGGCTTCAGCATCGTAGGTACTGGAAAATACATCATAAGCCCCCATGCTGTTGTGGCCCTTGCTGCTGAAATACAAACTTAGCCCGTCAGGATGCAAAAAAGGCGCGTCCTCGTCGTAAATGGTATTGATTGCGGGCCCCAAATTATAGGCTTTCGACCATTGCCGGTTAGGCAGTTTGCGGATGCGATAAAGATCTTTTCCACCATAACCTCCCGGCCGGTTGCTGCTGAAAATGATTTCGCTGGTATCCATACTGAAACAAGCGCTGCTTTCGATGTAAGGGGAATTGATAACATCCGGTAATTTTTCAGGTGTTTGCCAGGTCGCGTCTTTTCCTTTTCTTGAAATGTACAAATCGCCACTGATGATGTTTTCTGATGTACGGTAAACAATCATACGCTCTCCATCCGGACTTAATGCCACACAGGCGTCGTTGGTTTTTGAATTAACCGGAGGGCCCATATTTACGGCTTTTTGCCAGGCTGCATTGATATAGTGAGAAACATAAATGTCCTCAAAGTAATGCCTGTCGCTGTTTAAGCTGTCCTGATCCGTGTTCCTGCGTTTGGAAGTAAAATACAAACTTGTTTCATCCAAACTGATAACCGGCACATAGTCGTGAAATTCGCTGTTAATGGCCGGACCCATGTTAGAAATGTAAGCTTCAACGGGATTGGCAAGAAAGTTTTTGGCGTTAACGTTCTGTTGGATTCTGAAATCCACTTCAATGTTATTGTTTAACCGTTTGTTGGATTTTATTTTTTTGTAGCTCTGCAACAGCAAGGTGGACTCGTCGAACTTTTTTTGCCGGTGTTTGATAAGGGCCAGATAAAAGGTGGCATCCGGTACACGCGATAAGGTGAGGTTGTTTTCAAGAGGAACTAAACTATCGATGCTGTAACCCAATTGAAACATACATAGTGCGGAGTTAACGCCGGCGTTTTCGTGAAGCGGGTTATAATGAAGCGCCTGCCGGTAGAGGATTAGTGACGCATAATAATCGTCCAGATCAAAACGCAGTTGGGCATCATAGGCCAGGTCGTTGGCTTTTTTCCTGTCATCTTTCGAAATTTTCTGAGCATGAGCAAGTGTAAAGCACAAACAAAAAAGGAGTATGGTGTGTAACTGCCGCATGCCTTTATCTTAAAAGTAATACATCTCCTGTTTTTGTGAGTACTTTGCCATCCAGGAAAGTGGCTTTTACTTTCCAAACATAAACATCCTGGGTACACAGCACCCCTTTGTAATATCCATCCCAGCCTTCACGCGGATTGGTAGTCTCAAACAACAATTCGCCCCAGCGAGAAAATATACTAAGCTGATAGGTTTCAGCGCCTCTTACATCGGGATGAAAAATATCATTGCTCAAATCATTGGGGTCGTATATTAAACCCGGTGAACCCGAAGGATTGGGTGTAAAGGCATTTGGAATAATGATGCTGGATTCGTCGAGCGCTTTCACGGTTTCCGGCAACTGAAAGGTGTCCTTGCAGCCTCTCGTATTTTCTGCAATTAATGTAATCACGTATTCACCCGGCTTGGTGTAAAGGTGTGAAGGTTCAAATTCTTCAGATGTTCCGTCGTCGCCAAAATCCCATTTGTAAAAATTCCCGTTGCTGGTTAAATTGGCGAAATACACAGGTTGAACCGGAATATATACGCTTAATGGTGCAGCGGTAAATTTAGCGGTGGGTCGGGGATACACTTTAATAATTTTTGAGCTCGTATCGGCGCAACCAAATTTGTCTTTTCCAATCAACACAACATTAAAATTTTTGTCAATCACCCCATTGTTGGTATACAAATGCGTTACGTTTCCAGTGTTGGATGCTTCTCCATCCCCAAAATCCCAGAAGTAAGAATTTACACCTACAACGGAAGGAAAATTAACGCTCAGTACGGTGCAGCCACTATCGGGTGATGGATCAAATTCAAAGGTGGGTTTGCCATGTATGAGCATGTTCACGGTTAAGGAGTCGCTGCAACCTGACGCGTTGGTAGCTTTTAAACGCACAGGATAATACTGGTCGAGGGAACTGGAATACAAATTTACGGGGTTACTGAAAGTTGAAGTGGAACCGTCTCCCAGATTCCAGAAATACGTAGTGGCTCCGGTGGAGGTGTTGGTAAAGGTCATTACTTTTGGTGAACAAGCCGGGGTATCAAGGGCAAAACCGGCCTTGGGTTGAGCGTAAAGCAGAACGGTTTTTTCAATGGAATCTTTGCAGTTGTTCACACTGGCCACTACCAGACGTATACTAAAAGTTTGGGAAGGACTTCCCGACGCATTGGTGTATGTTGTACCTGGGTTCGGTAAATTTGAGTTCAAGCCGTTGCCGAATGTCCAGTTACTGGTAGCGTGACCTGAGCTTCCGTTTAAAAATGAAACGTTAAAAGGTGTACACCCCTGCAGCGGAGTTGCTGTAAAGTCGGCGTAGGACCTTGGAAAAACCAGAGGGTAACCATTGCTGGAATCAATACAGCCAAAACCGTTTTGAGCAATTAGTTTAACTGTAAACGTTTGATTGGCAGTGGTGGTGTTCGTAAAAACATGTACTGTAGGCGTTGTAGCCACAACCGGAAAAGAGCCGTCGCCAAAATTCCAGGTATAAGAAATAACCCCGGGCACCGAAGGGAAGGTGACCTGCAGGGGCGTACATCCGCTGGCAGGTATCATGGTAAAACTGGTAAAAGGTTGCGGGAAGATTTGTATGGTTTTTCGGATGGTGTCACTGCACGTCACAGAATTGGTGGCTACTAAAGTGATGGTATGGGTTACCAACAACAGGGAATTGTTGTTGTAAACATGTGAAGGATTGGTAGCCGCTGAACCCACACCGTCTCCGAAGGACCAGGTATAGGTGGTGGCTCCCGTTGAAGAATTTGAAAACGTAACAGGCAGGGGCGAACAGCCACCCGAAAAACCCGTGGTGGTAAAGTCAGCTACCGGCAAGGGACGCACACTGATGGGTTTGCTGATAGTATCGCTGCAACCGGCCCCGGTGCCAACAATCAGGCTTACGGTATAATTTAAAAAAGCAGGGCCGTTGTTTTGATACGTATAGCCGGGGTTTGCTAAATTAGAGGTGGCGGTAGGGCTGGGACCAAAACTCCAAAAGGAAGAGGTGTTGTTAACGGAGGTGTTACTGAAACTAACAGCAAATGGCGGGCAGGCGACCGTTGGAGAAAAAACAAAATTGGCGATGGGTTTTAAATTCACCAAAACGGTTTGTGTTATGGAGTCTATGCAGAAGGCAGTTGTTGCAATCAGTTTTACGGAATAGGTGTTTGGCGCGGTGTACGTGTGAGCGGGATTGGTTTGTGTAGATATAGCCGAAGCGTCGCCGAAATTCCAGGTATACGAAGTAATTGGATTAGTGCCCGTAACGGTGGAGGTATTGGTGAAATTGGCGATAGCGCCTACGCAGGCTGAGATGGGGGCAAAGGCAGGCACCGGTTTGGGTCTTACGATTAATGATGCGGTTCGAGTATGCACGCAACTGGTGCTCGCTGTAACGGTTAAAGAAGCGGTGAATACGCCTGTAGTAAGATAGTTTTGAGTGGGCGGTACCTGCAGGGTGCTGGTGTTGCCGTTACCAAAATTCCAATTCCACTGCACAGCTAAGCTTGAGGATTCGGTAAAGGTAGCGTTCAGAATACTGTTACATCCGCTATTTGGGTTTACCGTAAAATTGGCTACAGGCGCAGCAAGTATGGTTACCACACCACTCGCGGTGTCTCTGCAGGCTGCTCCTCCGGCAATAAACGCAATCAATTGCACCGTATAAGTGCCGGGTGAGGTATAGGTGTGGTTTTTATTTCCGTTACCCAGGTTTACAAATCCACCACCATCTCCAAAGTTCCATAAATAACTGCTTCCGGCCGGACTTGCATTTGTAAACGTAATGCTGGTGTTCTGACACAAATTTCCACCAGGTACAATTAAGCTTGCGCTGGGTGGGCTTACTATACTCACGCTGATAATTGCCGTATCTATACCGCATAAATTACTGTCGCGTAACATCACATTATAGGTTCCTAAACCGGGATAGGCGATGGTTCTGGGAATGGTGGGCGGCCATGGGCTCCAGTTAAAAATGCTGTCGTGCCCAACGCCCCAGTAGTTGCCAAAGTTCCACCATTCCTGGCGCTGAAAGGTGTTGCCCTGAGGTACACAATTGCGGTTGGTGCTGTTGGTAAAAATAAACGTAGTATCGGGGTAACATTTTACAACCTGATCCGGTGTTACCATGGCGTCATCCAAATCATAAATTTGAAGGGGATTCCATGTGGAATTCGAAGGCACAATGTTACAGTAGTTTTTAGCGAACAAATTTACCTGGGTTTGGCAGTTTACGGTGCCTTTCAGGTAGGTATGCGTGATTAATGCGCCGGCATTGCTGCTATTAAAGATTTGAATTGGCGAACCATCTCCGAAATCGTAGGTAAACGAGGTGTTGGCGCTTACATTGGTGCTGGTATTTTGAAAGGTGAGTGTTTTTGGAGCGCATCCAAGAGTTGGTAAACCCGGTGGAATACTGATTACAGCATTGGTTGGCAGCTCCATCACCACAAAGGCGGTGGTTGTGCAGGCTACACCGGGGATGGTAACAGTGATTTGATAGGTGCCTGTGGTAGCGGCGTAGGTGTGTGGTATAAGCGAAAGCGCGGTGTAGGAAGCACCAACGGAATTTGGACTACCATCTCCCCAGTTGATGGTATAAGGGCCCCAGGCAACATTGGATTGAATGTTCATGTTGTATGCGCCTCCGCTGCAGGAAATAAAAGAAGGGTTGTTGGTTAAGGTTCCGGCAGAGTTATAAATTTGCGGGCATTGAGCTAAACTCACCGCCTTGAACAGTAAAAAGAAGAATAGGATAAAAATTCTTTTCATACTCGGTACTAAATATGCAAGTTGGTAAGCCGGGTTCTGTTTCACCCCAACGAATTGGGGTATATCTATCATTTATCTGTGCGACCTACCCATTGCAGTTCCCAATGTCCCGATTACTCGGGATGGGAGAAGACGAGCAGCCTTCAGCCTGCAACTTATTTGGTCTTTCAACACCCGAGGTTTACCCAACATAAACATTACTGTCTATGCCCGTGAGCTCTTACCTCACGTTTTCACTATCACCCTGACGTGCCTTACGGCAGTCGGGGCTACCTGGTTTTCTGTGGCACTCTCTGTTACAAAACATTTCGGTTTTGTACCCACCCTTTCAGATGGCGGATTGCTCTGTGTTGCCCGGACTTTCCTCTTCCTTACAAGAAGGAAGCGATAGAAAAACTTGCACCTAAATATACGAAATCATTATTCACGAGTTTCGTAAAGTTTTGGGCTTTAGACGAAGTGCAAATTAATTGGTAATAAAGTCAATTCCCTTTCGATAAAACCAGGGCTTCGGTTATCACGTCGCGGATGGTAAAATAGGTGTCGGGCAGTACCTCGCTCAACACCAGTGGCGATTTAAACCAACGGGCTTCATCAATGCTTTCTCCGGTTTGCGGAACAAGTGGTCCTTCAAAATCAGTAAACATGTAAAACCAATACGACTGTTTAAGCGCAATGTCTTTTTTATAAGGGTATAAATGAAAAGTGGAACCCAGGGCTTTATCAATTTTAAGGTTTTTCACCCCGCACTCCTCTTCACATTCTCTTACCGCGGCTTCACGTATACCTTCTCCTTTTTCAAGTTTTCCTTTGGGAAGATCCCACCTGCCGTGGCGGTGAATGAACAGAAAGTCATCTTTTTTTTGGATAAAACCTCCGGCCGCTTCAATGTAACGGAACTCTTTTTTTAATTCTTCCAATACCAATTCAAATGGTATGTCCCTGAGCAATAACTGTATACTCCGGTTCTGATTTAAAAAATCACGGCATACCCTGGCAAACTCAGAGCCCTTCTTCAAACTGAGCTCGTAAAAATTAATGGCCTCATTCTCCGAAACTTGAGATTCAGAGGAGATAAAATGCATGTGATGGTCACCAAAGTAAATTTTATTGTTCATAAATAGGGGGGTACCAAACCTTAAGTAAATATTATTTTTGCGCTATGAACGCATTTGATGACCCGGCCCATAAAATTGCCGAATTTTTATTACAAATAAAAGCCGTAAAACTTGAACCCGAACATCCCTTCACCTGGGCTTCAGGGTTAAAGTCTCCTATTTATTGCGATAACCGCAAAACCTTATCGTATCCAAAAATACGCACCTATATCCGCCAGCAGTTTGTTGAAAGTATACTTGAACATTTCGGAAAACCCGATGTCATCGCAGGCGTGGCAACTGGAGGTATAGCCCTGGGCGCCTTGGTTGCGCAGGAAATGGGTTTGCCCTTTGTTTATGTAAGGAGTGAAGCCAAAAAACACGGACTCACCAACATGATTGAAGGGGAACTGGAAAGTCGCCAAAGTGTGGTAGTGATTGAAGATTTGGTTAGTACTGGTGGCAGCAGTTTAAAGGCGGTGGCTGCACTGCGCGAAGCCGGCTGCGTGGTGAAGGGAATGGTGGCCATTTTTACCTACGAATTTGAAGAAGCTGCAGCGAATTTTAAAAAGGCAAAATGCGAATTAAGAACCTTGACCAATTATTCCAATTTGATAGAAACGGCGGTTGAAAAGGAATACATTGCCAAAAAAGATGTGGAGAGCCTGAAACAATGGAAACTTAATCCTTCGGGCTGGGCACAAAGTCTGGTAAAATAAAGGTGGCTGCTTTTACACTCTCTGCTGAGCCCAGGCCAACTGTTAGTTCTATAAAACAGTTGTTTGAATTTCTTTCCGATTTCGGCAATTTTAAATCCATACTGCCCGATGACAAGGTTGAAAATTTCACGTACGATAAGGATTCCTGCTCTTTCAACATCAAGGGCATCACTCCCATGAGCATTCGTTTGGCGGAAAAAAAACCATACGAGACCTTGTTTTTCAGCAGCGAAGGTTTGTCAAAATTTAATTTTAAATTAAGGGTTAACTTCAAGGGAGAAGCGGAACAAACCGGTACTTCTGCTGTAGAAATGCAGGGCGACCTGAACCCTTTTATCTTGAAAATGGCCGAAAAATCTCTACTGGCCCTGGTGAACAGCATGAACCAAAAATTATCCCAACTCCAAATTCAAACCCCATGAGAATGATAAACGCCGCTATACAATTATTGCCATTTCCTGAAAATGGCTCTAAAATTGCCTTGATTGATCAGGCCATTGAACTGATTGAAAAAAGCGGCTTGAATTATCAGGTTTGTCCTTTTGAAACAGTGGTGGAAGGCAGTACAGAGGCTGTGTATGCGCTTATTCAGAAGATTCAGGAAAACTGTTTAAACACAGGTTGCAAGGAGCTGCTGTTAAACGTAAAGATTCACGCTTCTCGGGAAAGTCTCAACTTTAAAGACAAGCTCGAAAAGTACTAAAAGTTTATTCCGGTTTTTGATTTGCATCCCGTTCGAGCTGTTCTTTAGCCAATTGAATTTGGCGTTTGACCTGCCCTGTAAGGATGTGAAAAAACATAACAAAATCGGAGCCTAAACTCCACAGAGGATACTCAAAGGTAGCCGGTTTGTTCTTTTCAAAAATCAGGTGCCCGAACCAGGCGAAACCATATCCTGCAACAGGAATTAAAACAAAATAGGTCCAATTAAACGTAACGATAAACCGGAAAAACAAAACAATCACCAGTGCTGTTCCTATGAAATGTAATGTTCGGTTTTTGATATCGGAATGCTCAGTGAGGTAATAAGGATAAAACTCCCAAAAACTTTTGTATCTTTTTTCTGCAGGCATAGTGTGGATTTTTAATTTAAATCGATGACCAGGAATTTACCACTAAAGAGCCTTCTTCCCGTGGCATCGTTAATAGTATAAAGGTAAAAACCATTGTTGTAATTTACCAGTTGAATTAGTGTAAGTTCATCGGTTATGTTCTGTTGCTCAATCAATCGGCCTTCCATATCTGTTATCATGATCTTCTCCGCTTCAGGTTGTTTTGAAACAATAAATAGGTTTGAGTTGGTCGGATTAGGGTAAATCAAAAAACCGCTGCCAATAGAGCGTTCATCAAGCGAAGTACCCAAGCTGAACGACAGATTGTCGAGTTCAAGGTAGGTCCCCGCTGTGTTTTGGCCTCCGCCCATCATTTGTGGGTTCGACATGGCCCAAATGCTTATGCTATCAGGAAATTGACTATCAAAATACGTGTAAACCAATGAAAAGGAGGTCCAATCAGAGGTGTTGGTTTTAAAAAAGAGGTAATCGTAATTCAAAAGGTTTCCCGATTTTTTTAAATAACTTATTAAACCCACTGAATCGTCGTTAGTCATACCTCCGCAACGGTAAAAACCATTCAAAGAAAGCGGCCGTTGTGTGTAAGGCACGAAGGAATTGGCGGAGTTGCCGATAAATCCGCCGAGGGATAAAAAGCCACTTAAGTTGGGACTCGGTGAAGTACCGCTCACTCTAACATATTTGTTGCCGTGCTGAGCCCCGCTGTTTTGCTGACTCAAACTCGTGCCAAACCATCCCGTTGGAGCCTGACCCAGAATGGTGTTCGACCAATTCTCAAAACTGAGGTTGCTGATGCCGCTTTGAGAGCGTAATGTAGGGCCCAGGAATAGCAAACATAAAATAACAATGACCTGTTTCATGATTTTGTTTTTTTAGGTTGAACAATTTTTTTAGTTCAGATCACACTTAACCGGGTGAGGATAAGCATTCATCTTAAAAAGGAGAGCATGAAAACAAAACCGGAGGAAACAGGAAAAATTCTTAACGGTTTGTTACAGTAAATGTAATAAATTCTGAATGAAGCAGGAAAAACGTCAGGGATTGTATTTTCATTCTGATTGAAAAGGTTATGGACTGAGCAAAATTTTACCGGAATAAACAATACTGTTTTGCCCTTTGAGTATACTGTAAAAATACACTCCCGCTTTAAGGGTGTTGAGTTGAAGCCGTGTTTGCGTTTCCTCTATTACCATCTCTTTTTGTAATCTTCCTTCCACATCCCTGATTTGAAGAACTTGACCAATTTGCCCGCTGGTTTCAAGTATAAATTCATTTTTAGCAGGATTTGGGTAGGTTAGCAGCTTTTCATTCTCACTCCATTCCTGAAGAGATTCAACAATAGGAATCGTATGAAAAAAGGAAATCTGGTTGCTGTCGACCGGAACACAGGAAGCAGAGGAAGAGCTGAGATAAGCTCTGAAAGTTACTGTATACGAATCTCCACCTTGCAACATGCCAACATAAAAGGTATCAATAAATGTTTGAGTGGCCGGTAAAAGTTGACCATCATAATAACAACCTCTTAATTCAATTTTTCCCAAACCGCCTGGTCCAGGAGGAGTTATGGTGAAAGAGGTTCCCAAATGCTGCCCCTGATTTAAAATGGTGGTTGCCGTCACGAACTTTGTAGGAACTATAACAGGCCCATAAAACGCCGGCATCACTGTATAGGCCCCAATGGAGGGGTAATTTTGAGACTTAATGCTTTGCGGGAGGGCAAACACAAGTATAAAAAGAAGTGTGAAGCTTGTTTTCATGAGCAATTGTTTCATTAAATTTACAAAAAAAAAAGTAAACGACAAAAGCCAGGCGGAAAAAAGTAATGTGAATGGTGCAGAAACATAAACTAAAGTGCACCTAAAAACTCATTCCTCTGAACTTAATAACCTGCCTTCTCAGCCGGATAGGCATTAAAAGTACCCATGGCCTTGGCAAGGCACACCTTGTTGCGGTTCTCGCAAACTACGTCACAATTCACCACCAACAAACGTTTACCCTGTTGAACTACTTCGGCTGTGGCGCAAAGTACATCCTCATGTAAAACCGGGGCTAAAAAATTCAGTTTGTATTCAACCGTACTCACCACTTTGTTGTCGTGTGCAACAGCTGACAAAGCCGCAACACCCAAAGCCCCGTCAATCAGCGCCGCAATCACCCCACCGTGAGCCGAGCGGGGTGTGGCCAGATGAAACTCCTGAATCTTCAGTCGGCATTCAATTTTTCCGGGTTTCAGGAGGCTGAAGTCCATACCGAGAAATTCACCAAAACGGTTGTTCAGCCTGTACTTTTCAATGAGTTGTTGAGAGGTTGACATATGGTATGACAAGTCTAATAAAAATTACCTTTTACAAAACACCGCTTAAAACTTTTAATTGAAGGAATTGTTCGAAAAAATGTAAACAATCTCAAGGCAAATGAAATTCCGCATTGTACTCCCGAAAATACTCTCTTAACTTTGAATTCTATGATTTTAATTGATGAGGATGAAATGATTGAGGTGATGGGTGCCCGCTCACACAATCTTAAAAACATAAACGTTCAAATTCCCCGCAACAAACTGGTGGTAATTACAGGCCTTAGTGGCAGTGGGAAATCTTCTCTGGCTTTTGATACCATTTATGCCGAAGGGCAACGTCGTTATATTGAAAGTTTTTCATCCTACGCCCGCCAATTCCTTGGTAACCTCGAGCGTCCTGATGTGGACAAGATTTCAGGATTAAGTCCAGTAATTTCAATCGAACAAAAAACGGTAAATAAAAACCCCCGCTCTACAGTTGGCACCATTACGGAGATTTACGACTTTATGCGTTTGTTGTTTGCCAGGGCCGGAGAAGCCTTCTCGTATAACACCGGTGAAAAAATGGTGCGTTACACCGACGAACAAATCATTGAATTAATTCTGAAAGAATTTAACAACAAAGCCATTGAATTGCTGGCACCTGTGGTAAAGGGGCGTAAAGGGCATTACCGTGAATTGTTTGAAGAGCTGCGCAAAAAGGGATTTAACAAGGTAAGAGTGGATGGGGAAATTAAAGACCTGGTGGCCAAAATGCAGGTGGATCGATACAAAATTCATGATATCGAATTGGTAATCGACCGGCTGGAGATTAACCCCGATGTAAAAAAGCGTCTGGCGCAATCCCTCGATCTGGCCATGAAACACGGAAAAGGCAGCATGATGGTGGGTGAAAGTGTTCCGGTGGATACAAAAAGTAAAAAACCAAAAAAACAAACTAGCGCCGTTCGTTTTTACAGCCGTTCCCTTATGTGTCCGAGCACCGGCATTAGTTATGATGAACCGGCTCCGAATTTATTTTCTTTCAATTCTCCATACGGTGCTTGTCCACAATGCAATGGATTAGGAGAAATTTCCGAAGTGAGCATTGATAAAATTGTGGCAAATCCCAAACTGTCCATCGCCAAAGGAGCCATAGCCGCCATTGGTGTGATGAAGGGGCAGGGTGGATGGATTTTTAATCAAATAGAAGCTCTTGGCACTGTGTTTGGATTTACTTTGGAAACGCCGTTTGAGGATCTGAGTGAAGAGGCTGTGAATGTGATTTTATATGGCAGCGAAGAACTAATTAAAGTGAACACCGAGGCCGGCTCCTATAATACCTCCTTTGAAGGCATTGCCACTTTCATCAGCCGGCAAGCCGAGGAAGACGATGGAGCGGCCATGCAGCGTTGGGTGCAGGGCTTCACCAACAAAAAAACCTGTCCTTCCTGTTCAGGGACCCGATTAAAAAAAGAAGCCCTCTACTTTAAGATCGATCAAAAAAACATTGCTGAACTTTCTGAGCTTGATATTTCCTTTTTGCAGGAATTTTTTAAGGATCTGGAAAAACGTCTCGATAAAAAACAAAACCTGATTGCACACGAAATTTTAAAGGAAATCCGCTCCCGCATTGGTTTTTTGCTGGATGTGGGTTTGGATTATGTAACGCTGAACCGTTCCTCTCGTTCCCTGAGTGGGGGTGAAGCACAGCGCATCCGCCTGGCCACACAAATTGGCTCCCAACTGGTGGGTGTGTTGTATATTCTGGATGAGCCCAGCATTGGTTTGCATCAACGCGACAACCACCGTTTAATTCAGGCACTAAAAAACCTGAGAGATGTTGGTAACAGTGTGTTGGTGGTGGAGCACGATAAGGACATCATGCTTGAAAGCGATTATGTGATTGACATTGGTCCGGGTGCAGGATTGCATGGAGGAAGAGTGGTGGCTGCAGCGGCACCGGATAAAATGCTGGGCTTTGATACCGTTACGGCCAAATACATTACCGGAAAATTTAAAATTGAAACTCCGGGCATTCGCCGAAAAGGCAATGGAAAAAACATTGTACTAAGTGGGGCCACCGGGCATAACCTAAAAAACGTAACACTTGAACTGCCTTTGGGTAAATTCATCTGCGTTACCGGAGTGAGTGGCAGCGGGAAGAGCAGTTTGATCAACGAAACGCTGTATCCAATCATGGCCGGTTATTTTTATAAGGCCGAGAAAAGACCTTTGCCGCATAAAAACATAAAAGGATTGGAACACATTGATAAAGTGATTGAGATTAATCAATCGCCCATAGGCCGAACCCCAAGAAGCAATCCGGCTACCTACACCAATGTGTTCAGCGATATTCGTAATTTGTTTGCTGAATTGCCGGAAGCTAAAATCAGAGGCTACAAACCCGGACGTTTTTCCTTTAACGTAAAAGGGGGACGATGTGAAACCTGCGGTGGAGCAGGGGTGAAAACCATTGAAATGAATTTTTTGCCGGATGTGTATGTGAACTGCGACACCTGTAACGGCAAGCGTTACAACCGCGAAACCCTGGAAGTTCGGTACAAAGGCAAAAGCATCAGCGATGTGCTTAACATGACGATTGAGCAAGCTTGTGAGTTTTTTGAAAATGTACCCGGCATTTACCGTCAAATGAAAACCTTGTTTGATGTGGGTTTGGGATACATTACCCTTGGTCAGCAAGCCACTACACTGAGCGGGGGTGAGGCCCAGCGCGTAAAACTGGCCACCGAATTAAGCAAACGTGATACCGGAAACACCTTTTATATTTTGGATGAACCTACAACCGGTTTGCATTTCGAGGACATTCGCGTATTGCTGGAGGTGTTGAACCGTTTGGTGGATCATGGAAACACGGTTCTGGTGATTGAACATAACATGGACATTATCAAGGTGGCCGACCACATTATTGATCTGGGGCTGGAAGGCGGTAAAAAGGGAGGAGAAATCTTGTTTGCCGGCACACCGGAACAGTTGGTCCTGAACAAAAAGTCTCATACCGCTTATTTTCTTAAAAAGGAGATGAACGAGTGAATCCCTTCTTTCAATGAGTGAAATTCTGGGACAAAGAAGGTAAAACACCTAACTTTGATAGGGTCTATTCCCTTGTTACTGATTGAATTGAAAAAATTCCCGGGATACCTTTTTGTCTTTTTTGGTCTGTTTCTGACCCTGACTTTATATTCTCAAAACGAAGCAAAAAAATGGTATTTCGGTAACGGTGCCGGGTTAAATTTTTCTACGAATCCTCCTACAGCGCTTGCCAATGGATCTATGGTAGTGTTTGAAGGTTGTGCTTCCATTGCGGATGGAGCAGGTAACTTGCTTTTTTACACCGATGGTATAAGTGTATGGAACCAAAGCCACAACATCATGGCCAACGGCACCGGACTGAATGGACAATGGACCCCTTCGCAATCCGCCATTATCCTCAAAAAACCGGGCAGTCCGAGCGTTTATTACATTTTTACAGTAACCGGTGGTAACAACGTAAATTTTCCAACAGGTGCATATTATTCTGAAGTGGATATGAGTCTGGCTGCCGGTCAGGGTTCGGTAACCGTAAAAAATGCCACCTTATCAACAGCATATACATCAGAGAAATTAACGGCCACCAAACATTGTAATGGCGTGGATTGGTGGGTGCTTGTTAGAGATGCAAACTATGTGAATATCTCTCCAATGTTCAGGACATTTTTAGTGACCAATATGGGTGTTAATGTTAATCCGGTATTGTCAGCTGCACCAAACTGGTCGGTGAACAATGTTTATTACTACGATATCGGATGCATGAAAATCTCTCCTAACGGAAAAAAGCTTGGTTGTGCTATGTATAATGCGAATTGGAATAACCTCAATGGTGCCGGGTTTGAACTGTATGATTTTGACAATACCACCGGAGTTGTTTCTAACTCTTTGGGCCTGGCTGTTAGTAATTTTACCTTGAATAATTGGTGGGGTGGTTACGGATGTGAGTTTTCTCCGGATGGTACTAAGTTTTATGGTTCAAGATTATGGAGTGGCGTGTATAACAATTATGGAGGGATTTTTCAATGGGATCTTTGTGCAGGTTCACCAACTGCAATAGTGGCTTCTCAAACGGCAATTGCCACAGCCACTGTGAATACCAATTTGTTTTCCAGTATGCAATTAGCACCGGACGGAAAAATTTATATTTCGCGATGGGGCCAATCAGCATTGGGGGTAATTCATAATCCAAATGCTTTGGGATTGGCCTGCAACTTTGTTGATCTTTCTCAAAGCATTTCTCCTAAAACAGCATATTACGGCTTACCGAATTTTCCGGGCTGTTTGTTTAATCAACCACCTCCTCAGGCGCCTTTCACCCATACGGTGAATAACATGTTTGGTTGCCAAACTGTTTCTTTTACACCTCCACCCATAGTGCAGAATTTTTCATTGATTGGTTGCGCGGGCAATGGCTTTTCCTTAACCGGTTTTCAATGGAATTTTGGTGACCCTGCTTCCGGAGCAAACAACACCAGCACAGTGTCAAGCCCCGCACACGCTTACACCTCCCTTGGAACCTACACCGCTATGCTTGTTTTGTATTACAGTTGCGGAGGTGGAACTGACACGCTAAAACAAACCATCAACGTTAACCAGCCCTGCATTTCCGTGAACAGTACTTCCATCACCTGTGCCAACCTGGGTTCAGCAACGGTAACAGCTTTAAATGGGGTAGGACCTTTTTCATATACCTGGATGCCGGGCAATCAAACCAATTCAGTAGCCACGGGTTTAAGTCCGGGTTCTTACACCATTACAGTATATGATTTTGGAAACAACTTCACGTACACAGCACAAACCATCTTTACATCTCTGATACCCCTTACAGGTACCGTTCTTCACAGCAACAGTGTAACGTGTTTTGGAGCAGCAACTGGTACAGGCGCTGTGATTAATCTGGCAGGAGGCTCAGGTTCTGAGAATTATTTGTGGATAAGTGGCGCCAATACACTTACTGCCGCCACGCCCAGCAACTTAAGTGCAGGTTTTTGGAGTTTAACCGTTACAGATGCATTAACGGGATGCACTATCAACGACATCTTTATCATCACCCAGCCACCGGCTCAAAATCCGGTGATTGTAGCTTCGAGCCCAACGACCTGCGCAGGAACTTCCATTTCTTTTACCGCCAGCAATTCCGGGGGTACACCGGGACCAGGTCCTACGCATACTTTTACCTGGGTGAATGGTCCTCCAACTGATACGTTTACGGCAAGTGAAGTCATAGCGGGCTCTTACATTTATTCAGTACAAAGTAGCGATGGAAACAATTGTGTGGTGAATCAAACCATTATGGTGGACTACATACAAAACCCTACACTCACGGTTTCACACGTGTCCATCTGTCCTTTGGAAACCGGCACGCTCAATGTTGCCGGGGCCAGTACTTATACCTGGCAGGCTTTGACGCCGTTCAGTCTGACCGGTGCAAGCTACACCGATAATCCTTTGGTAAATACCGAATACACTGTGCTTGGTTCTGCTTTGAGTTGTACATCCTCTGCCACTGCCTCAATTATTTTAAAACCTGTTCCTAATCCTTTGTTTCAAAGTAACAGCCCGGTGTGTCAAAACAGTAATTTATTATTCAACGTTTCCACAGGCGTTTCATTTGTTTGGAGTGGGGTAAATGGATTTGTTTCAGTGGCACAAGGCAATGTTCTTAGCGCGGCCCATCCCACACAAAGTGGTGTTTATCAGGTAACGGTAACTGCGGCGAACGCTTGTACAGCGGCCACCCAGGGAACAGTAATTATTAACCCAACTCCAACGGTATCGGCAACAGGAGGCACACTTTGTGTTACTCAAACCCTTAATTTAAGTTCAAGTTCTTTCCCCGGATCGAACTTTGTATGGCAGGGACCAAACAATTTTGTTTCTCTAATTCAAAACCCAGTGATTAATAATCCCGTTGTGAACGCTTCGGGTTACTATACTGTTACAGCCACAAGTCCTCAGGGTTGTACCAATACAGCCGTAACGCATGCCACCATCACCGCTTCACCCACGCTTAATTTTACTTCCAACAGTCCTCAGTGTTTTGGCAAGACCTTAAGTTTTAATGCCTCTGGCAGTTCAGGGGCTTTGAATTATTTTTGGAGCGGTCCGAACAGTTTTACCTCTGCTTTGGTGAGTCCTAACATTCCCAATGCTACGGTGCCTTCTTCAGGAAATTATACCCTTACTTTAACAACGGGCCCCTGTGTACTGAGCGCTTCACAATTTGCTACCATACATCCCTTGCCGCAACCGGTTGCTTTTAATACGGCGCCGGTTTGTGAGGGAAAATTGTTTCAGTTGGGTGTGAACAGCAGTGGTATTACCTATACCTGGACCGGACCCAACGGGTATTACAGCAATCAGCAGAACATTAGTTTTGCCACAGCTCAGTTGAATCAAACAGGTGAATACACGGTGCAGGTAACAGACGTCAACAGTTGCCAAAATTTTAATACAACTTCTGTTACCATTCTTGCTAACCCTGTGGTAAATGCCGCAGGTGATTTAGTGTGTTTCGGACAACCCGCGCAACTGAGCGCTACGGGCGCTGACAATTATTACTGGCAGGGTCC
>JAEUTN010000019.1 GCA_016787895.1 Bacteroidia bacterium | reverse complement strand
GGATCTCTGGGTTGAGATTTCAGAGCGTTTCCCATTGACGGTGACCCTTATGAATATTGGGTATTCATTTGATTGGGTCTTCCTTTGACGGTAGAGCCAAAAAAGGATTGAGAATGAAGTTGGAAGAGCGTTTTCCATAGTTTTTGTTTTGCTAACCGATTAGACCATTAATTTTAATTGGTGCGCATTGTAGTCAAATGGCTGTAGCCCATAACAGGAGGGCAATACAGGGCATTCGGTTAGCAAATTAATGCAAAAACTCTGCTAACCGAACTGCTGTAATTTTTGATGTGTTCGGATGGTTTTTTTTGTGCTTTTGGGAGGATGCCAAAAACAAAAAAGCCCCTGAATCGTGAGATTCAGAGGCTTTTAACCCGATTTGGTTTTCTTTTCGTGATCCCGCTGGGATTCGAACCCAGGACCCCTACATTAAAAGTGTAATGCTCTACCGGCTGAGCTACGGAATCGTATTACCCACACTTGCGTGGGATTACATCTTTTTCGCAGGAATCGTCCGCGTTTTGGTCGAGCTTGTCGAAACCAAAGTGCGGACATTTCGTGTGCGCTGATCAAAGAAACAAATTCTTAAATCGGGGCTGCAAATATAGTTGAGTTTTAATGTTCTGCAAAATTTTTTTTGACATTTTTCCCTTCACCAACTTTCCTGGTCTTGGGCCAATTGCGTAATTTTCAAAGCCATGCACCCATCACCCGAAATACAAGTCCTTTCAGGCTTTGCCTCCCTTGCCTTTGGGGCCGATCCGGGCGAAGCCAAGGCGGTTTTTGGTGCTCCTGACGAAGAGACAGTGCTGGAAGATGAGGTGTTCAACCGCCCCAAACTACTTTGGCATTACCACCATCTTGCCCTGAGTTTGTTTTTTGACCTTAACAACAAAAGCCTCTTCTGTTCAGCCGAATGTAAACATCCCGATACCCTGCTTTTTGGCGAGAAAGTAATGGGCAGCAATGAAAAAACCCTGATTGAACTGCTAAAAAAACACAATTACCCATTGAGCGAAAAGGAAGTGCTGCCCTGGGGCGAAACCTGCCTCAATTTTGATGAAGCCGGACTGGAAGCGTATTTTGAAAACAAAAAACTGATTGCTCTCAGTTTCTCTGAAAAAGGCCTGTAAAGAACGGGAGCAGACCCATGTGTAAACCTGCAAATAATTGTACCTTTAAACTTTAAAACTTTAACGCAATGCCAGGAACCGAATTGTTTGGCGCCGAAGAGCGCAAAGAAATTGAAGATGTGCTTTCAACAGGCATCTTATTCCGTTTTAACCACGATGCACAACGTAAAAACATCTGGAAAGCCAAGGATTTTGAACAGGAAGTAAAAACCATTACCGGAGCCAAACATGCCCTCGCTGTTTCCAGCGGTTCGGCGGCTATCATGGCAGCGCTTGCGGCCAGTGGAATCGGCACCGGTGATGAAGTTATATGCCCGCCTTTTACCTATATCGCTACCATTGAAGCCGTATTAATGCTGGGCGCATTGCCTGTGTTCGCTGAAATTGATGAAACCCTGTGTTTGAGCGCCGATGGCATTAAAAAGGCCCTGACACCCAAAACCAAAGCCGTTTGTTTGGTTCACATGTGCGGAGGCAATGCCAACATGGATGAAATTATGGCTGTGGTGAAAGAACACCAACTTATTTTGGTAGAAGATGCAGGTCAGGCTTTTGCCGCATCATACAAAGGCACCTACACAGGCTTGTTCGGCCAGGCCGGAGCCTATTCTTTCGACTTTTTTAAAATCGCTACTGCAGGTGAGGGTGGAATTTTTGTGAGTAACCACGAAACCACCTATAAACTGGCGGATAATTTTTGCGACCATGGTCACGATCACGCAGGCAACAACCGGGGCATGGAAAATCATCCGGTGATTGGCTTTAATTTTCGCATCAGCGAATTGCACGCCGCTGTAGGTGCTGCGCAAACACGCAAAGTACCTTTCATCCGCAAAAACAATTTAAAAAACAAAGCATTTCTGCAATCCAAACTTTCGGCAATAGAAGGGGTTTCATTCGCTAAGCTGGGGGATGCCAACGGAGATTCAGGCACCTTCCTGAACCTGATGCTGCCGGATACCGCGTCCGCCAAACGTGTGGTGGACGAAATGAACAAAGCGGGAGTCACCGGATTTAATTACTGGTACACCAACATGTACCACTTCATCAACCAGTGGGAACACATCAAAGAATTAAAAACAGCCGCTAAACTGCCAATCGAAGTTTTAGGCGCTCCTCAGGATTATAAAAATTTAAATCTTCCAAAATCGCAGGAAGTAGTTGGGCGTTTGATTTCCTTTGGTGTACGCTGCACCTGGACCGAAGAAGACATGAGCAAACTGGCAAGTCAGGTGGCAGACTGTATCAAAAAAGCCATGAGCACCGTAAATGCCTGATTGAACAGTATTCGGAATCCACCTTTCGTATTTGAAAGGTGGATTTTTATTTTATAAGCGGGTACCCTGAATAGTTTAGCAACACATATTCATCCATTGAAAGAAATACTCGCGCCTCTTCATCTTGATTTTGAAATCAAGTCAGGTGAAATACAAATTTCTAAAGGGAAGTCTGCCATCCGAATTCACATCATCCGGAATGAACAAAGGAATGCCCCCGCGAAAGGCAGCCTCTCCTTGCCCATCGATTACCTGGTTAAACAGCCTGAAAAGATCGCAGCCATCATTCAGTCCAAACTGGGACTGAACCAAAGAATTTTTGCAAGAAACTGCGAGCTGAAAAAAGTAAACAAAGGAGAAGCGGAACAATTTCTGCAAACCTATCACCTGATGAACTCTACCCAAAGTGCTTCCAACTATGGTTTGTATTACAAGGGGGAGTTGATGGCGGTTGCCAGTTTTTCCAAGGGAAGAAAAATGCGCCGTTTGCGGGAGGATCAACGCTCCTTTGAACTCATCCGGTTTTGTTGTAAAAAGGGTTATACCATCACCGGGGGTCTCAGTAAACTCCTTAAACATTTTGTAAAAGAAAAAAAGGTAGGCGATATCATGACCTATGTGGATCGACAATGGAGTGAAGGCGATGCCTTTGTGAAAGCCGGATTTAAGCGCCTTGAAAAAACGGAACCCAAACGCTTTCTGATCAATCGCAAAAACTTTGAAAGAACACTTTTGGAAAAAGGGGATGAATCGCCGGACGCCAAAACACACTTTGAGTTAAATGACGCCGGGAATTTAAAACTGATTTATACTCCGCTTGCAAAACCATAATTGTATAGTTGTACTGGGAGCAACGGCGAGCGGAAAAACCCGACTGGCCTGTGATTTGGCTTATGTTTTAGATGCTGAAATTATCAGTCTGGACTCAAGGCAGGTATACAAAGGGCTGGACATTGGCACGGGCAAGGATCTCGAGGCGTATACGGTTCAGGGAAAAGAGATTCCCTATCACCTTATCGATGTGTTTGAACCCGAACAACAATTTTATTTGCATGATTTTATACGCGAATTAAAACTGTCTTTTGAACAAGTTCTTGAGAAGAAAAAAATTCCTCTTCTTTGCGGAGGCACCGGTCTTTACCTGGATGCCCTGAGAAAGGATTTTTCATTCACACAAATTCCGGAGGATCATAAGCTTAGACAAGAATTAAATCAGCTTTCAAAAGAAGAATTGCTTGTTCAATTGAACGCTATGCCGGAGTCAAGTAGTAGGCATGTTGACAGAAACTCACAAAAGCGCATCATTCGGGGGATAGAGGTAGCCCGTTACCTCAGCAAAAACCAGGTTGAACCCGATTTTCCTGAGGATAAGTATAAGCCCCTGTATCTTGGTATTCGGATAGACACCTACGAGAACAGGAACAACATCCGTGAACGATTGATACAAAGACTTCAAAGCGGAATGGTGGATGAGGCGGAGGGATTATTGAAAAATGGGGTGTCACACGAAAGGCTCCAAGAGCTGGGATTGGAATACAAATACCTATCCTATTATTTACAAAATAAAATCACCAAAACCGAATTGACGGAACAACTTTACACAGCCATTTGCCAATATGCAAAACGTCAGATGACCTGGTTCAGGAAGATGGAGAAGGAAGAGGTAAAAATTCAATGGTTGGAAGCACCGGTTTGTAATGCCGATTTAATTGCACAACTTAAAGCACAACTATTATTTTAGAATTAAGTTTCTATTTTTACAAAAACTCAGGTATGAAAACATATATTGCATTGGCCATTCTTATAACGACCCTTTCTTCTTTTTCACAATCCCTCACTTTTACCACCGAAACCAGCACCAGCTCCGAGAATGAGATGATAAATAAAGTGCTGCAACAGAGCAATTCAAAATTGATTACGTATACCAAAGGAGAACACTACTTATCGGTAATGGTAATGCCGGGCTACACGATGACGCAATTGCAAAAACACGACACCTTGTATATTGCAAGTTCTAAGGAAAAAGACTGTGCCCGTATCAGCAGGGCCGAAACCTTACAGGATAGCCTTGACCAAGGCTTAAACATCAGCGATGTAATAGTTCAGAAGCTCGACCTTACATCTAAAATTCTGGGGTATACGTGTAAAAAGGCCATCATTCAATACAAAACAAATCAAAAAGGAGCCATGAGTACCTCCGAAGAGATGAGCGTATGGTACACTGAAGAAATTCAATCCTGGGACAGCAAACAATCGGCGATACAATACATGGGACACAACCCACTGGAAGCGGCCATGCGTTCTCTGGGAGGCGCGGTTCTTAAAACAGAATCATATTCTAAATCAACCGGAATCAGCACCCGGGTATACGTAACAGGAATAAGTACAAGTGAAATCCCTGAGGAGGTATTTCAACTAGGTCCGAAGCAATGCAAAAAATTTCTCAATCTAAAAGAATACAAAGCGCTTGTAAAAAAGAGGAATCAACAAGCTGCCGCGCAAGGTCAAATGATGAGAAGTATGAACATGAACGGTGGTTGGTAAGCATCCCGAAAAAATTTCAATACATACTGAACACTTAGTTTTCTTTGCAACAAGGAATTATTACATTTACTTGTTCTGAATTATTCTATTTATCCGGTTTAAGTATGAAAAAAGTGTTTATTCTCCTCTCTGTTTTTTTTGTGGTGCTGGTGGGTGCCCTCGGTTATTTTTGGAATTCTGTTTTGTGGTTGTACCTCATTGTTCTTCCCTTAGTTGGGATTGGCATCATGGACATGGTTCAAACCAAACATTCCCTGAAACGGAATTTTCCTTTGGTAGGGCGCATGCGCTGGTGGGCTGAATGGATGCGGCCAAAAGTATACCAGTATTTTGTGGAATCGGATACCGATGGAGCACCTTACAACCGTCTTAGCCGAACCGTTATTTATCAAAGGGCCAAAAAAGTTAACGACAGCACACCCTTTGGTACCCAATTGAATGTGTATGAAACCGGTTACGAATGGCTCAACCATTCCATCACCCCTCTGCACATGGATCACCACGCGCCATTCCCACGGGTTACGGTAGGCGGTCCGGATTGTAAACAACCATATTCGGCCAGTATTTTTAATATTTCGGCCATGAGTTTTGGCTCTTTGAGTCAAAATGCCATAATGGCTTTGAACGGTGGTGCCAAATTAGGAGGATTTGCGCACAACACCGGCGAGGGGGGGCTGAGCCCTTATCACCTCAAAATGGGTGGGGACATCATCTGGCAAATTGGTACCGGGTATTTTGGTTGCCGCCATCAGGATGGAACATTTAATTACGAAGCTTTTCAGGAAAGAGCCACTTTGCCCAATGTAAAAATGATAGAGATCAAACTCTCGCAAGGGGCGAAACCCGGACACGGCGGTATTTTGCCGGCCGCCAAGGTAACCGATGAAATTGCAAAAATCCGTTTGGTGGAAAAAGGCAAGGACGTTTTGTCTCCGCCTTATCATACCGCTTTTACTACCCCGCTTGAAATGCTCCATTTTATTAAACGCCTGAGGGAATTAAGCGGAGGAAAACCCATAGGTTTTAAATTGTGTATAGGCCAAAAAAGTCAGTTCATTGCGATTTGCAAAGGCATGATCAAAACCGGCATTATGCCTGATTTTATTACTGTGGATGGAGGAGAGGGTGGAACCGGAGCAGCGCCTATTGAATTCAGCAATTCGGTGGGTATGCCTTTGCGTGAAGGTCTGGCTTTTGTGTACGACGCTTTGCACGGATTTGGCATTAAAAAACACATTAAAATTATTGCCTCTGGTAAAGTGCACACCGGATTTGATCTGGTAAGAAATTTTAGTATTGGTGCCGATATGTGCAATGGAGCCAGGGCCATGTTGATGGCAATCGGATGTATTCAGGCTCTGGAGTGTAATAAAAACACCTGCCCAACGGGTGTGGCCACACAGGATCCAAACTTGTTTAAAGGGCTCGATGTAAACGACAAGAAAGTAAGGGTGGCCAATTACCACCACGAAACTGTAAAAGCCGCAGTGGAATTGATGTGTGCAGCGGGCATCAAACACCCTTCGCAATTGCACCGTTCACACATTTACCGTAGGGTCAGTGCTCACCACATCGAAACGTACGCTGAACTCTTTCCGTATCTGCTAAAAGGCTCCTTGCTCGAAGCCCCGTATCCAAAAGGTTGGGAGTTGCACGTAATGCACAGCACCGAGGAAACCTTTGCCAGTGAGGTCAACCGGCATTAATTCAAAACACTAATCCAGTTTTTTGAGCAAAATGTTTTTGTTGTACTCTATGCTCATTTTGCCCATATCAGATACCTGCATTTCTTCTTCAAAGGTTTGGTAACCTTCTGCAAACACTTCAATCTTATACAAACCATCGGGAAGGGTCATTACGTATTTACCGGTTTTTGAAGAAGGGGTAAAATTGTATTCCATACCACTAAGTAAATTGGAAGCCAGTATACTCACCGGAACATGATGCGACTGGTTTTTTTGAACACTGTCCCCAAGAAAAACAGTTCCGGAATACACCCGGCTCACCGGATCATCGTCGTTGAATTTTATCCGGTAAATATCGAGGTCACCCACACCATGCGGCCTGAAGGCGCTGATGTATCCCAAACTGTTATCGAAGGTCACGCTGATGCTTCTTTCATCGTCGGTTGAATTGATAGGGCAGCCCAGGTTTTCAGGATTGGAAAAAGAATTGGTTTCCCGGTTCCATTTGCATTTAAACAAATCGTATCCTCCCATGGAGTTAAGTCCGTCACTTGCAAAATAAAGGGTTTCTCCATCATAGGACAGGAAAGGCGAATCTTCATTGTAAGGGCTGTTGATGTGTTCGGGGAGTTTTTGTGCCTGTGACCATTTACCGGTGGGCAGTTTACGGCAAATGTAAAGGTCGCTGGTGGAATTGATGGATTCACGCCGGGCAAAAATCAGAATGTCGCCTTCTTCACTTTCGCAGGCACTGGTTTCAATTTTGTTGTTAACCACTTTCTCCAGAGCGGTCATTTTGGTAAACTCAATGGTACCGGTGTTTCTGCGTGAAACATAAAGGTCGCCGTATTTATCAATGTGGTCGATGTAAACAAAAATTACACGACCGTCGGCACTCAATCCAACCGCTTCTTCATCCAGGGCTGTGTTCAGCAAACGACCTCCGTTTCGGGCCTGAGACCATTTGCCGTTTTTTATCTCGCTGTAATAAATGTCGCTGTTGCGGTACCCATCCATCTCTACGGTTTTCCCTCCAACATTTTCTTTTCTTCGGCTGGTGAATACCAGTATGGTTTCATCTTTGTTTACCAAAGGAAGGTAATCGGGCTCAGGGGAATTGATGGTTTTACCGAGGTTTTGAAAAGTGGCACTGGCCGGGAGGCTGATCAAAGCCTGGGCGTTTTTGCACTGACGGATGTAGTGATTGGCATCCTCTTTTTGTTTGGGAAGTAAATCCCCGTAGCGGGTAAAACAAACAATGGCTTCATCCAAACGGTTGTTCAGCATAAAAGCCCTGCCCAGATGCATGTGAATTTCAGGGTCCATTTTGGGATTCAAACTGCATTCCTGCAAAATACTGAGGGCCTCCTCGTGATTGATGCGCGTGTGCAAATAACAAATGCCCAGTTTGTATTTGGTAACAATATTGGTGGAATCTTTTTTGAATTCAGCTTTGTAAATAGGAAGGGCAGTAAGGTAATTGCCTCTTTGAAGTTCTTTGTTAGCCAGTTCGAGCCGGGGGTTTTTGCCGGCCTTTTTTTGAGGAAAAACCAAAAAGGTGTTCAGCAGCAAACAAAAAAAGATAAGCGTCCGTTTACACATTGCGTATACCGAAAGTAAACAATTGTAAAGCGTTTCACGCAACAAATTGCTTCACGTTTTCAACAGGTAAACGAAGCTGCCGTTTAGTTTTTCTTTTGAGAAAGTTTGTAAAGTTCGTCCTTCTCTTTTTTAGTGAGGCTGTCGTATCCTCCCTTTGAGATTTTGTCGAGCAAACGGTTCATGCGCTGCTCTTCGTTTCCGGATACAACACCTGGCTCCTCCTCGGACCTGTATGACACAATTTTCAAGTGGCTTTTCTTTTTGAAACCAAATGAAAAACGGGAGAGGTCGGTGCCGCGTTTCAGGGAGAGGCCATAAATTAAACCGAAAGCGGCTCCTCCCATGTGAGAAATTTTACCCCCGGTGTTTACCGATAAATCAATGATGGTGCTGAGTGCAAAAGTGAGCAGATAAAAATACTTGTAGGGCATTTCAAGAATTCCGAAAAGAAACACGCGGTAATTGGGCGCGTATACCGCCATAACCGCCCCTACTCCCAAAACCGCGGCCGAAGCTCCAATTAAAATTGAATCAGCGAAGGATGCGGGCCAAAGCAATCCCAGCATCAGCACCAGAGCGCCTCCGCACAATCCGCTCATCACGTACAGATACAGTAATTTTTTCTCCCCGAGTATGGTAAAAAATACCTGTGCCATAAAATAAAACAAAAGCATGTTCCAGAACAAATGCCCCAGGTTCATGTGGGTGAACATGTATGTAAAAAAGGTCCAGAATTTGGTAACAAAGGCAGAGCCTCCAATAGGCAAGCCAAAAAAGGGCAATAAATTCAGGTGAGAGAGGTTGCCCACCAGATTGATGGTGAGAAACACGGCGACATTGATGGCAATGAGTTTGGTGAGAATTCCGTGACGGCTTAATGTGTTTTTTATGTTTTCAAAAAAAGACATGCAGGGATCAATAAAAATGAGTTCGGTCTTTTCTCCAAATCAATACCAGCACCACACCTACCAGTAAACCGCCGATGTGCGCGAAATGAGCCACAGGGTCGTTGGGGTTGTTTTGAAAGCCGGCCATAATTTCAAGGCCACCGTAAAGTATCACCAGCCATTTGGCTTTGATGGGAATAAAAAAATAAAGGTAGAGTTCGCGGTTGGGGAACAGCATGCCAAAGCCTCCAAGCAAACCAAAAAGAGAACCTGAGGCGCCAACAATTACATTTTTATTCAGGTAATCGTATTTGTAATCGATGAGGTAAGTTCTGTCAGCCGCGCTCAAACCGGGGTTGTCAAATTCCATGTTGATGGCGGCGAGGGTGTCCATAATTTCAAAATGCATTATCAGATACTGCGCCAATGCGGCACCAAGACCTGTGAGCAGATAAAAAATCAGATAACGTTTGGGTCCCCACACCTGTTCCAGCACCTGCCCGAAAATGTACACTCCAAACATGTTAAAGAAAATGTGCGTAAAACCCCCATGCATAAAAATATAAGTGATGAACTGGTGTGGTCTGAAATCAGCTGCCAGATGGTGATGCAGACCCAGGTAACGGATGAGGGAAATACCTTGTGATTCAAAAGCCAGGGTAGCCACAAACAACACCACATTAATAAGAATGATGTTTTTAGTAACCACAGGCAGGTGACCAAAAGGGCCGGGACGGTATTGGTTGTTGAAGTTCATCAGCGTTTAAAGAATTTTTCGATTTCCCCTGCTTCCAGTTCCATCATAATCACTTTGCCACCTGCAGTGTACAAGGGGTTTTCGCAGGCATACAAATGGTTCAGTAATTGTTTCATTTCCCCGCTTTCGAGCGCTTTACCGTATTTAATGCAGGAGTTACGGGCAATGGCCCTGCAAAGGTTGTCGCGTTTTTCGATTTTGGAATCGATGGTATTGAGTTTAAAATTTTCGAGTATACCCTCCAGCAGGTGTTTTACATTGGATTCTTCGAGGTCAGAGGGAGTGCCGTTTACAACGATGGCGTTTTTTCCAAACACTTCCACGTCGAAGCCCAGTTGTTTAAATTCTCCGAGTAAACTTTTCACGAGTTGAAAATCGTTGGCGCTCAGTTCCAGCTGTTCGGGAAAAAGCAGTTGTTGGGTGGCAATGGGGGTATCTGGTTTTGCATTCAGAAAATGTTCGTACAATATACGCTCGTGAGCCCTTTGCTGGTCGATGATAACTACCTGCCCGTTGTAGGCGGTTACCAGATATTTCAGGTTCAGCTGAAATACCTTAAAATCCAGCGACTCCTGCCGGAGGTGCTCCATGGCGCTTTGGTTGGGCGAGGGCAGGGTGTCAACTTCCTGTTTAAATCCCTCAAACATACTTTCCCAATGCTGGCGGTTGACCTTTTGAAGCGGACTGTCCTGTGGTGTTTGGGAATGAAAAGGATTGTAATTCGGGTTCACGTTCACCGAAGGCGCAGCAAAGGCGTTGGGCCCGGGCTTCAGAGGCAAATCCATGCTCATTTCGTTTTCGAAATCAAGTGTAGGGCCGGCGTTGGCCTTGCCCAGGGCCCGTTTGATAGAGCTCACCAGCAACATGTACACCGTTTTATCGTCGGTAAATTTAACCTCCGTTTTGGTGGGATGTATGTTAATGTCGATGTCCTTGGGATCGAGTTCCAGGAAAATAAAATACTTTGGATGGGATTGAAAGGAGATTAGTTCTTTGTAAGCTTCGTAAATAGCGTGGTTCAAAAAAGGATTGCGCACAAAACGATTGTTCACAAAAAAATACTGTTCGCGTTTGGATCGGGTAGCGGCATTGGGCAAACACACATAACCCTGCACTTTCACAAAGGAGGTGGTTTCGTCAATGGGCACCAGTTCTTTTTGAATGTAAGATCCCAGCAAGGATTTCAGCCTTTGCATGAGGTTGCCGGGGGGAAGGTTTAAAATTTCGTTTCCGTTGCTCGTGATGGTAAAATGGATGTTGGCGTGGGGGATAGCCACACGTTCCACCTCATCAATAATGTGTTTTTGTTCAACAGTGTCGCTTTTCAGAAAATTACGGCGGGCCGGCACGTTAAAAAACAGGTTTTTTACCGTAAAACTGGTGCCAAGCGGGGCCTGGCATTCGCTCTGTCCGATAAATTTACCCCCGTCGATACTCACCAATTGCGCTAGGCTATCGTTCGCGTGCCGGGTTTTTAACTCCACCTGGGCAATGGCGGCAATACTGGCCAGGGCTTCACCGCGAAAACCCTTGGTATGCAATTGAAAGAGGTCTTCCGTTTTTGAAATTTTGGAGGTGGCATGGCGTTCAAAACACATGCGGGCATCAAAGGGATTCATGCCTTTTCCGTTATCAATCACCTGAATCAGGGTCTTACCGGCATCTTTTAAAAGCAGGCGTATGTGCGTGGCGCCTGCGTCGATGGCATTTTCGAGCAATTCTTTAACCACGCTGGCCGGGCGTTGCACCACTTCGCCTGCCGCTATTTGATTGGCAACGTGTTCAGGCAAAAGAGCTATGGTATTTTCCGGCATAAGCGCCTCAAAAGTAATCAATAAGCGATAAGTTTTGAATTCAGTCAGGGATTCTTGGAAGAGAATTTCGGGAAGGCGTAAAAAAAGGGGACTTCCCTCGAAAAAGCGCTGTATTCCCTCATTTTGGCAGAAATTGTACAAAAATTATTAATATCTTAGCTTTCCTTTTTATAGACAGGTACTTATGCAAAAATCATTACTCTCCTTCTCGTTGTTTTTGGCTCTTCTTTTCCTTGGAAACCCTTT
>JAEUTN010000022.1 GCA_016787895.1 Bacteroidia bacterium | reverse complement strand
CAGTTTTGACATCAACGTTCCTCAAACCAATTTAAGTGGTACAGGAGCAGCCACTGTTACCGGCACCTTCCCGAATTATACGGTGAATGCGCCTGCAGCTAGTCCTCAGTCAACCTTGACATCTTCTGGCATTGGTACCATTACTTCATCCGGCACCAACAGTTTTGATATCAATGTTCCGCCAGCTAGTATCGCTATAACAAACACAGCAGGTGCAGCGGGGGTAAGCAGTTTAAGTCCGAATAATTTTACCATTAATATTCCTGCTGCCATTAGTCCAACCATCACCGGCACCGGCATTGCAATAGTATCACCTACCACAGGAAACAACTTTACTGTAAGTGTTGATCAACCCACATTTGCTTACAGCCAGGCAACAGGTTCTCTAACATCCGGAACATCTTCAGCCTACATCACCCCAAATCTTGCCTATACAAACAATGTACTTACTTCCGGACCAACTTCAAACACCGTCACCATAGCGCCAACCTTAAGTGTCACAGGCAATGTGTTAACGGTTGGTCCGAACACCAACACCGTGACTCTTCCTTCGGCTAATTCCTGGTCAATTGGTGGCAATGCTGGTATTAATCCGGTAACAGATTATTTAGGTACTTCTACCGCAGCCGATTTGCAGTTGAGAACTTCTGCCGTTGCACGTATGGTGATTAAAAGTGGGGGAGGCATTTTGATCAATGGACTAAGCACCAACAGTTCACTGGGAAGTGGTTTAACCGTGCAGGGCGCTATCACCCCTAATTATGGTCAGTTAGCCATCAGGGGCAACAGCAACGGTGTGCTCTCACAGGGTTTCCTTTCATTTAACGACAATACCCCGGCAAGGGTTGGCGCAATTGGCGATCTTTTAACAACTGATAGCGACATGCATTTGTTTTCAGAAACCAATTTGCACATCAGTTCAAATTCAAACAGTGATATCATTTATGTAAACGGCGCCACAGGGTATGTGGGAATTAATACAGCTGCACCAACGGCCAGTTTACATGTGAACGGAAGCGTGAGGTTGGTAAATGGCTCAGAAGGTTTAAACAAAGTTCTGACTTCCGACGCATTAGGAAATGCCACCTGGAGTACGGCCACCAATTTTGCATGGGGTTTAAGCGGTAATGCCGGCACTTCAGCTAGTAATTTCCTTGGAACCAGTGATGCTCAACCCTTAAGTATCCGTACAAACAGTGTCAGCCGAATGACTATACTGTCCAGTGGAAACATAGGTATCGGAACAGCAGCGCCAACGGGTGTTCTGGATGTTACCGGAACGGCAACCACCACATCGGCCATACTGCGTGTAACGAATACCAATGCTTCGAATGCCTCGAATGCACTGGATGTTAGCACAAACGCGAACGTTGGCGTTTCCATCTTACACAGTGGCGCGGCAGGAACAGCCTTAACCATTAACTCAACGGCCAGTGCGATCAATGCCGTAAACTCTTCCAATAGTGTGCCATCTGTTTATGCAGAGAATACCGGAACAACGGTTGTATCTGCGGGTTATTTCCAGGGTGGATTAACCACGGTTGGTAAAAACAATGCCGCATATTATGCATTCAGGGCACAAAGTTTTGGCGGAACAGAATTAATGGCCATTCAAAACAATGGAAATATTGGCATCGGTACAGTTACTGCAACCGAAGATTTGCAATTGGAACGCACAGCCAATGCAAACCTTGGTATAATCAGCGGAACGGCCAGTACAAGCAGCATACGATTTGGTTATGCGGCTGACCACACCCGCGGGCAAATCCGTTACAATAACAACAATGATCAGTTTAATTTCTGGACCGCAGGCACCGCCGGTCGCATGGTTATTGATAATATCGGCCGTGTGGGTATCAACACCGCAAATCCAACCGCTACCTTGCATGTTGCCGGCAATATGCGTTTGGTAGATGGAACAGAAGCTGCAGGTCGTGTGTTGACCTCAGACGCTTCGGGTAACGCCAGCTGGCAAAACGCTACTGCGAGTGCCTGGGGACTGGGTGGAAATGCCGCTACCACTGCTACCAATTTCATTGGAACCAGTGATGCTCAACCTTTGAGTATCAGAACAAATAGTGTACAACGCATTTACATTTTAGCAGCTGGTAATGTAGGAGTTGGTACCGCAGCTCCGCTTGGTGTGATGGATGTAGCGGGTACAGCAACCACCACCACAGCAATTTTAAGAGTTAACAACACAAATGCTGCAAACGTTTCGGGGGGAATTGAAGTTTCAACGAATGGGAACATCGGCTTATTTGTTCAAAATACAAATGCCGGAGGTATTGGTGTAAGTTCTAGTGGTGTGGGTACTGCGCTCTATGGCTCAAGTTCAGGAGTAGGGCATGGTTTGCAGGTACAGCAAACGAATGCAAGTATTGCATCCTATGCTGGTTACTTAGATGGTGGACTTGTAACAATTTCCAAAAATAACGCGGGTGCTTATGCATTTAGAGCACAAACAAACACTTTTACCGACATATTGGTTGCGGACAATAACAGAAGAGTTGGGGTGAACATCACTTCTCCAACTGCGACTTTCGAAGTTTCAGGTAATGTGAAGTTTTCGGATGCGGTAAATACTTCCACTGGTTATGTAGGTTCTTTTTCCAACACCACCGCAGGTATTTCAGGAGGAGCGCTCGAAGTGATTAATGCCGGCACACGTTCCGTAGGTAACGATGGTATGGTGATACGAAATTTGGTAACCAAGGCTGGCGGTAGCAACAGCACTAAAACCGGCTTAACCATTGAGTCCACAGGTTCCTGGGGGCCAGCCACTGTTAACCAACCCAATCGTGGTTTGTTTGTAACCGTCAGTGGAGCCGACAACAATTACTCGGGTATATTCATGGGTGGTGGAATGGGAATTGGCACCACGGCTCCAACTGCTTCCCTGCATGTAGCCGGTACCTTTCGCTTAGTGAATGGTACTGAGGCAGCAAATCGCGTGCTGGTTTCTGATGCTTCTGGTAATGCAAACTGGGCTGACGCATCAGGCTTAAGTTGGAGTTTGTTGGGTAATTCAGGAACCAATCCGGCAACGAATTTTATTGGAACCAGTGACGCTCAACCTTTAGTTATGAGAACGAATAATGTTGAGGCGGTAAGAGTTACAACCGCAGGAAACGTAGGTGTCGCCACCAACAACCCGCTTGCAAAATTGGAAGTATTCGCAACTACTAATTCACCTTTGCTGGCCAATATTAGCGGTGCTGCTTCTTCATTAGGGGGGCAACGTCTTCGTTTTTCATCTGGTGATGTATTGGATATTGGATTTCAACAATCACCAGGTTATGCAGCCTGGATGCAGGCCGGTTTCTCAGGTAATGCTGAAGATATCTTATTAAACCCCCTTGGCGGTAATGTCGGCATTGGAACAAATAGACCGAATTTTTATACTGGAACTGGTCGCTATCTTTCCCTTAGTTCGTCATCAGTATATGCAAATGCACCTGCAGTTTTTGAGATTCAAGGAGCATTAAACGGTATTGGAGATGTTGCCAAGATTGACTTTAGTGGTCTGTTTACTGCAGGCACTCCTACAAACCTTGCTAGGATATCAATGGTTAATGCAGGAAGTGCATTTCAAGGGGAATTGGCATTTAGTACTCATGACGGCACCTCGCTTAGTGAGGCATTAAGAATAACCAGTATTGGAAGGGTGGGTATAAATACAGCAGCTCCAACAGCAACGTTACATGTTAATGGTACCACACGTTTGGTTGATGGAACCCAAGGGGTTAACAAGGTTCTCACTTCAGACGCAAGTGGAAATGCAAGTTGGCAAAATGGATCTCGTAATACAGGGTTCATGGTATATGCCTCAGTTAATCAAACAGTAGCAACCGGGGTTTGGACACAAGTTCTCTTTGCAAATGAAGATTATGACGACGGAGTTGACTTTGCTGGCAATCAGTATGTAGCCCCGACTGCAGGAGTATATCAATTTAACACAACAGTTTCATGGACTGCTATGGCAAATGTGAATGGATATAGCTTTGTAGCTTTCTTTGTAAATGGAGTTGCTGAGAAATACAGAATGTGTCCCAGTCATACAAATTATCATTCTAATGACTTAAGTGCTACCCTTAAGTTAAATGCAGGTGATGTAATAACTGTACGAGTGCTCCATTTTCAAGGTACTACTGAATCTGTTTATGGGAGTAGCAACTATTACACACATTTTAGTGGATTTAGAGTGTATTAAAAAGAAATTCAATGAAAACATTTAGTTATATATTTTCTATAATTGTTTTGATTTCTACAATTAAAACTCAGGCCCAAACCCCTCATCAGGTGATTAACTCCGCCGGCCAGGACCGCGTTAGCCCAAGTTTATCCCTCACACTTACTGACAATGTGGGCGAGGTGTTTGTGCAAACGGTAAATGGAGGCACCAACACCATCACCCAGGGTTTTCTACAGGATTTTAATGTCTTCCCCGGTGTAAGCGTTACGGTGTATACCAACAACGTGTCCTGCCTTGGTAAAAAAGATGGTAGGCTGAGCGTGAGTTTAAGTAATACCCTCCCAACTTACACCATCACCTACCTTTGGTCCGACACCACCCTTTGCCCCTCTAAAAACTGCAGCACTTTGGATAGCCTGGGAGCTGATACCTTGTTTTTGACGGTGATTGTCACCCGGCCTCTTAGCGGTGGAGGAACTATCAGCGATTCAACTGTTACTGGTCCGCACATCGTTACCGACGTTAATCCACCTTGTAATGTTACCATCTATAATGGTGTAACCGCCAATAACGACAACATCAACGATTTTTTCTATATAGAGAACATTGAGCAGTACCCCAATAACCGCCTCACCATTTACAACCGATGGGGGAACAAACTTTACGATGTAAACAATTACAATAATGTGGATATTCGATGGCCACAGGATGAAGATTTACGGACCTTAACTTCAGGTACCTATTTTTATATACTAGAACTTGGAGACAACTCCTCCACAATTAAAGGTTGGATTGAATTATTAAAGAATTAATGCCTATGAAAAATATAGTTATTCTTTGTTTGCTTTTAGTGTTTACCGGCGACCTGCTCAAGGCCCAGCAGGATGCCCAGTACAACCTCTATCAGTTTAACCAGATGGTTATCAATCCCGCGTACGCCGGGGCGAGAAACGGCCTTTCAGCAACCGGCTCGGTTCGTCAGCAATGGGCCGGTATTGATGGTGCTCCGCTTACCTCCTGCTTTAGTGCACATAGCCCCATTGCCGATAAAAACCTGGGTGTTGGAGTTACCATTTTAACCGATAAACTGGGACCAAAAAACATGTTTGGGTTTTACGGCAATGCCGCCTATATGCTTAATTTCAGTAAGGAGTGGAAATTATCCCTGGGACTTGGTGCCGGATACAACCGATACCAGTTTAATTCAGAAGAAATCAAAATGCTGGTTACCGAAAATCCCAATGTATTTGTTCAGGATCAGGTTTCCAATTCACTTGATATTTGTTCGGGGGCTTACCTGAAAAGCAACGATTTTTTCTTTGGAATTAGCGCCACACACCTCAATTCGCCCAGTGTTGCGCAATACCAAATTAACAATGGGTCTATTACGTATAAACTGAAAACACACCTTTTTGTTACTGCAGGAAAATCCTTTAAATTCAGCGAAACTTTGATATTTGCACCAACTGTGCTGGTAAAATTTGTGAGCGGACAAGTAAATACTGATCTTAACCTGAATTTTCTTCTCTATAAAAAATTATGGTTAGGTGCCTTTTACAGAAGCGATTTTGGGCCGGGATTCCTCATTCAATATTACATCACCAGCACCATTCGCGCCGCTTATTCCTACGATACCGGAATACAGGATGCGCGCCGCTTGGGCGGAAGTCACGAAATTATGATTGGCTTTGATATGGGACCTAAAAAAGTAAAAATAGTTAACCCAAGATTTTTGTAAAGTATGCAAAAGAAAACAACTGTTGGATATAGTTTAGCCATAAGCATTCTGCTGACACTCAGTTTGCCGGCACAAATAAAAAAGGGCGATAAAGCGTATCAACTTGGGCGTTATACCGAGGCGGTGACCTATTATAAGGCCGATACCAAAGGTAAAAACCCAAAGAAACAAGAGGCCTATATTAAGCTGGGCAACGCCTACAAAGCAATGAACGATTATAACAATGCGGAGAAGGCTTACGAAACAGCGTTCAATCTACCGGGAGATACCCTGAACGAACTTCCTGCTGAATTCCATCTTAATTACGCTCAAATCCTAAAATCTAAAAACAAATACCCCGAAGCGGCAGACCAGTATGAGCTTTACCTCAAACAAAAACCCGATGATCAAAGCGCAAAAAAAGCAGTAAAGTTTTGCCGTGAAATTCAAAACCTGGCCGCCAATCCTACCGAATATGCCGTACAAAATGTAACAGGCATCAACACCACCCGCTCTGAATTTGCACCCCAATACATCAATGGAAAACTCTTGTTTTCGGCTGAACGGGAAGAGTTTGATTTGAACGACAATTCCGCCAATAACGCGGAACCCTTTCTCAATATTTTTATCAGCGATGTTACCGGAGCTTCCGGAACCAAAGCTAAAAAGTTCGCTCCTGAATTAAATTCTCCTTACCATGATGGTCCGGCTTGTTTGTCCAACGACGGAAATACCCTTTACTTAACCCGAACCACAAAAGTGAAAGGCAAATCCTCAACCTTTACTGCAAAAATTTACATCTTCAAAAAAACAGAGAAATCCTGGGGAAAACCCTTGGAATTCCCTTTTAACAGCAACGACTATTCTCTGGCTCAACCCAATTTAAGTCCTGATAACACCGCTTTGTTTTTTACCAGCGATATGCCGGGAGGTTATGGGGGTAAGGACATCTGGATGTGCAAGCTCGATTCAGCCGGTTTTAGCGCCCCCTATAATCTTGGTCCGGAGGTGAACACCAATGGTGACGAAATGTTTCCTTTTCTGGCCAAATCGGGCAAATTGTATTTTTCTTCCAACGGACTTCCGGGATATGGTGGACTGGATATTTTTACCGCCAAATCAGAAAATTCACGCTGGGTGCTTTTAAGAAACGAGGGATTGAACCTGAACAGCAGCACCGACGATTTTGGATTTGCTCAGGTGGACGATACCACCGGATATTTTTCGTCTGATAGGGTAGGAGGAAAAGGGAGAGATGATATTTACCAATACCGTTACACCGATAAATCGCTGATTGTTTCCGGCACCCTGTTGATGACCGAAAACGTGAGGGATTTTGCCAAACAGAAGAAAGTAAAACTATTGGATGCCAATGGCAGAGTAATCGACAGCACGTATACAGATGAATTTGGAAAGTTTGCTTTCAAAAACCTGGACGCCGATAAAAAATACATGGCCATTGTTGAAGAAGACGATCCTGTATTGGCATCAAAAGCCCGCTTTTATATGACGGTGAACGATTCAACCGTTCAGAAAGTCACCAACAAGTATGGTGACAGCAAGTTCGCGTTTAAGAACCTTCCAATGGATCCCAATGCTTTACCGGAATTATACACCGAAGATGATTTGGTGTTTGCGGGTAATCTGTTATACGGGGATCAACCATCAACAGCCTTGAAAAACACAAGGTTAAAACTGATTGGAGAACATGGGGACGTGCTTGAGGAAACCACTACCAATGAGTTCGGTGCTTTTGCGTTCCGTAACATTCCTTCTGATCAAAATTATCAGGTGTTTGTCGAAGAGTCGGACATTGATTTGCCCGAAGGCACCAAAGTAACCCTCACTAACAAAACCGGTAAGGTAATTCAAACCTATTATACCGGAAAAGATAAATTTAATTTCAAAATTCTTGCTTCGGATCGTACTACCCTTCAGGAAATGGACGCGGAAGACGTGAACTTGGTAATGGATGTGTATGGTACAGTTTATAATCAGGATAAAAATCCCATTGCCAATTTAAAACTCTTTATCAGAGATGAAAACGGCAACCTGATTCAAAAGCTGGTGACAACAGACTACGGACGTTTTAATTTTAAAAATTTGCCCGTTGATAAAAATTATCTGTTTGAAACGGAAGAGAATGATCCTGCTTTGGAGGGCATTACCCGCATCTACATAGCCGATAACAAAGGGGTAATTTACAGAACGCTTGAGATATTTAATGGCAAATTCTCTTTCAAAGTGATGGAAGCTGATAAAACCATGATGGGTGAGTTTGTGGTTGAAGACCCCTGGTTGAAAATTGCCGAATTGCAGAACCCTTCACAATTCAGCACCAAAGCACCGGTTGACACCAAAAAGAAAAAGAAAGTGGCCCCGGTGGTTGTGGCCGCCAAGGAATCCCATCCTGACGATGAAGAGGAGTCGGAACTTTCCGTCACAATCATACAAAACATCTATTACGCTTATGGTGATTATAATCTTGATCTCGCCGCGCAAACCATCATGAACAAAGCGGTGGAAGTATTGCTCGAAAACCCCAAGTTTATTATGGAAATCAAATCCCACACTGATTCCCAATCCAGCGCGGGCTTTAACATGTGGTTATCTAAAAAACGCGCGCAAACAGCCGTTGAATACCTGGTGAGCAAAGGCATCAGCAAAAGCCGACTGAAAGCCACCGGTTATGGGGAAACCAAACTATTGAACAAATGCAAGGATGGGGTAGGCTGTTCCGATGAAGAACATCAGATCAACCGCCGCACCGAATTTAAGATTACCAAACCGGTTAAGAGTTAACCTATGAATGTTGTACTTTTTGATGAGGAAGAAGTCTGGCAACAGCTTCTTCCTTTTACATTTACCAAACCTGTTTCTGAATTGCGTCTGGGTATTTTTACCCTGCGCGAAAAATGGGCCGCGAATTTAGAATACCCCTGCAGCAGCCTTAGCCGTAATTACCTTAAGGAAAAGTACCCGGCCGAATTGGGAGAGGATAACTTTTTCATCAATTCCAAACTTGTACCTGACCCAGCCCTGGTGGAGGCCATTACCGAATTGCACCCTGATCAGGCCTTGTTTAAAGGAACCACGGTGTTGGCTTACCGGGGATTATTACGCAAACCGGCAGAAATAAACACATTCAAGAGAATCAACTACGCTAAAGAGTACAACAGCATCGAACGGGTTTGGGACCTCTTCCAAAAGTGCGGCATGGGTATAGAATCCGACTTGCAAATCATTTCAAAAAAAAGGAAATCCCAAACGCTTAGTGCATCGGTTACGGTGATTGGTGATAGAAGCAAGGTGTTTCTCGAAGAAGGTGCTAAAGCGGAAGCTTGTATTTTAAACACCACAAACGGCCCCATCTACATTGGAAAAGAGGCCGAAATTATGGAAGGCTCGGTGGTTCGCGGTCCTTTTGCTTTGGGTGAACACAGTGTATTAAAACTATGCACTAAAATATACGGGCCCAGCAGTATTGGGCCGCATTGCAAAGTAGGAGGGGAGGTCAACAATTCGGTACTTCTGGGTTACAGTAACAAAGCCCATGATGGATTTTTGGGCAACTCAGTAGTGGGCGAGTGGTGTAATCTGGGTGCTGATACCAACAACAGTAATTTAAAAAACAATTACGCCAACGTGAATCTTTACTCTTATAAAACACAAAAATTAGAAAACACCGGTTTGCAGTTTTGCGGCCTGATGATGGGCGACCATTCCAAATCCGGTATTAATACCATGTTTAATACAGGCACCGTGGTGGGTGTGGGCTGCAACATTTACGGTGGAGGATTTCCACCAACACACATTCCAAGTTTCAGTTGGGGGGGCAGCGAAGGTTTGCAGGAATACAAACTGGAAAAATTATTCGAAACAGCCGAGCGGATATTTGAGAGGAGGGGACTTGTATTTGATGAGATCGAAAAAAACATCTTAAGGACAGTAAAAGACGGTCTTTAAATCGGGCACATAGAGATTTTCCATTTGTAAGCAATTACAAACAACAACAACTGATTAAAATCGGATTTATGGTGTGTAGCAAGTAGTTATACTTACTTCATGAATACCAAGCTCAACCAAAATAAACCTGGCGCTCAAGCCTTATCTTTTTGTCCTAAGAGTGCAAACACCATAGGAATTTTATCGCCCAAATGCGGGATTTGGTATTTATCCTCATCTATTTTTACCATGTTTTGAAAGCAGGCGTAGGGTGAGTAATTAAATTCCTCGAAAGAAAGCAGTTCAATACCATTGTTGAGTAAACTACTTAGCACTTCTCCCGTTGAATGATTCCAGCCGATGTATTCGGTTTTCAGATGGGCATCCTGCTGGGCGTAGGTACCGCTTTCGGTTTCGTAAATAGGGCCGGTGTTAAAATAATTGTACTTAATCTCCTTAAACGCGTCGTCAAACATCCAAACCACGGGATGAAATTCCACAAACACAAATTTACCACCGGGTTTCAGAAAGTGGTGTATTACTTTGGCCCACTTGTCTAAATCCGGCAACCAGCCTATAGTACCGTATGAGGTGAACACCATATCAAATTCTTCGTTTAACTGTTCTGGAAGGGAATAAATATCGCAGCAAATGAAGCGGGCTTCGGTATTGATTTTATTGGCCAGCGTGTTGGCCGCTTCAATAGCCTTGTCGGAGAAGTCCACCCCGGTGACCTTGGCCCCCATTCTGGCCAGAGATAAAGTGTCCTGCCCAAAATGGCATTGAAGGTGCAAAATACGTTTGTCTTTTACATCCCCCAGCAGGTTCAGTTCAATGTGTTTTAAGGAGGATGTTCCTTTTACAAATTCCTCCACACCATAAAACTCAGAGGCCACATGCACCGGTGTTCGGCGGTTCCATGAATCGCGGTTGATGGAGAGGTAATTGAGATCTTTGTTCATGAAGTAAATGTACAAAGAATGTGTACTTCATCGTTTGGCAGGTAATGCACTCCGATAATCTTAAAATAAACTGTCACGCCGAGTGCTGCAACGGGGGATGTGGGCGGAGCAGTGTATCGAGGCGCTGTGATAAAGTTAATTTCTTATAGTTTCAGTTCTCGATACGGCCCATATCGAATGCACAGGGGCCTACCTGCCCGCCATTCCCAGACCCATGCGCCGGCAGGCGGGCTCGAACTGACATTAAGGCCTGGTCACGTCGAGTAAGCCTGCGTGAGCTTGTGTGAGGAGGCTGTATCGAGACGCAACGGCGATTTTAAATTACTCAACTTCTTTTCCCTTATTTTTATCTTTAAATTTCTTTTTCGCAAGTGTTTTCAATAATTCAAAATCCCCTGCAATCAAAGCCTCTTTCTTGGCTTTACTCCACTTTTTAATTCTTGTTTCCCATTCAAATGCTAAATCAAAGTTTTGATACATTTCATAAAAAACTAATTTCACAGGTCTTCTGCTATAGGTATACGATTCAGGATTTAGGCCAATAGAATGCTCCACAATTCTTCTGTCAAGGTTATTGGTTACTCCTGTGTAAAGACTTCCATCACTGCATCGTAAAATGTAGAGATAGATAACTTTAAATAATCGTGTCATGCGAATAGAGTAATATTCTCCAAAAATATTAATTGAAGATTAAAAAATCCGTTTGAAAAAAAATATAAATGATAATTAGCTTTTTAAAGCAAGGAAATGTTTTTCACGCTTATCGAGAACTTTACCTTCACTGTCAGTTCGAGTAGCGTGGCCAGGCAAATGGGAGGCGCGTGTATCGAGACGCTTCGTGAGTTTAATCCCCTTAAATACGCCTCGATACAAGGCTCCACGCTCCGGCTTCCCTGCCTCACTCGGCGTGACACCTTGTTTAGCATGTCAGTTCGACCAGCAAAGCGAAGGAAATGTTTTTCACGCGTATTGAGAACTTTACCTTCAATGTCAGTTCGAGTAACGCGGCCAGGCAAATGAAAGGCGCGTGTATCGAGACGCTTCGTGAGTTTAATCCCTTTAAATACGCCTCGATACAAGGCTCTACGCTCCGGCTTCCCTGCCTCACTCGGCGTGACACCTTGTTTAGCATGTCAGTTCGACCAGCACAGCGAAGGAAATGTTTTTCATGCGTATTGAGAACTTTACCTTCAATGTCAGCTCGAGTAGCGTGGCCAGGCAAATGGGAGGCGCGTGTATCGAGACGCTTCGTGAGTTTATTCCCCTTAAATACGCCTCGATACAAGGCTCTACGCTCCGGCTTCCCTGCCTCACTCGGCGTGACAACATGTTTGACATGTCAGTTCGAACAGTTCGGCAAGGAAGTGTTCTGTGTTTGTATCGGGAAGCCTACCTTCACTGTCAGTTCGAGTAGCGCAGCCGCGCGAGTGGGTGGAGCGCGTATCGAGAACGCTTCGTTGGGTTTAACCCCTTAAATACGCCTCGATACAAGGCCCCACGCACTGGCATTCCTGCCTCACTCGGCGTGACACCTTGTTTAGCATGTCGGTTCGAGCAGCGCGACAAGGGAAGTGGGAAGTTCGCATATCGGGTACTGTTCCCCCTGGCGTAAAAAATCAAGTAGACGTCGTTGGCAGTCATTCCCCCGCCGGCAGTTTAATCAGTTTACCTTTTCCTTTTTTTACAAAATGCCTCAGCAGTTCACCGGTGTCGGGGTAATACGGTCTGAACCCCACTTGCCCCCGAAGTTCTTCCGCCGACTGAAACCCCGCGCTTTCATCAAAATAGCCGAAGCCTTTGTATCGGTTGTTTTCCACCAGTACCACTGAGTATTCTCCCATTTTCCTGCCCTTATCCAACACCACAAAATCAGGGTAGGGGAATTCAAATTCCTTAAGTATGGATTCTACGCGTTTGTTATAATCCTCCACGGCTTCTTCATCGGCGCAAATGCCCCTGCATTTTTTAATCTGATGGTTAAAACACACCGCCTCCTCCCCGGTCAATCCACAGTAACGCAGGCAAAGTTCTTTTTCTTCCAGCCAGGCTTCTAATCGGCTGCGGGCCGAACTATAAGAAGCGTAAGACACCAGAGGCTCTTCAACCGTATTACTTTCGCTTACCCTAAAATTCAAAATACCTTTATCGTCTTTAAAACATTCCAAACTGTGTGTAAACGCCTCCGCCTTACGCATGCGGTTGTATTTGGGCTGGTGTTTTTTTATTTCTTCCGATTCGTACAATAAGGCAATCAGTTCACTGCCTGTTAATTCAAAATCCACACTGTGCAATTCGTTCAGCATTTTTTTACTCTTCTTGGCATCGTTTTTAAAATGGGCCTGGGCCCTTTGGTACATATTATTGCTTTTGCCTATGTAAATCACTTCCCCTTCTTTGTTCCTGAAATAATACACCCCGCATTCTTCCGGCAGTTTGTTCAGTACGTACTGTTTTATCTTGTCCACCTTGCGGGTCATAATTTCTGTTACCCCCATGTTTTTGTATTGAGGGTGTTGGGTTTTCAGTTGCATCAGCAAATCAAACAACTGCGCCGTCGCCACCGCGTCGCCCTCTGCCCGGTGCCTTCCAAAAATTTCTATGCCCAGTGAGGCGCAAAGGTGCCCGAGACTGTAGGAGATGCGTCCCGGCATCAGTTTGCGGCTTAGGCGTACGGTGCAAAGTGTGTCGCGTTTGTAAGTGTAACCTAGTGATTTGAACTCTTCTTTAATAAACCCATAATCAAATCCCACGTTGTGCGCCACAAACACGCAACCTTCCGTCATCTCCAGTATTTTGGGAGCCACCTCATGAAAGCGCGGGGCATCGGCCACCATTTCGTTGCTAATGTTGGTGAGTTTGGTAAAGTAAGGCGAAATATAACACTCCGGGTTAATCAGCGTAGTGAAGCGATCAATCACACTCAGGCCATCGTGTTTTAAAATGCAGATTTCAGTAATGCGCCCCTTTCTGAATTCAAAATTCGTTCCGCAGGTTTCTATGTCAATAATGGCGAACATTTTTTCTTTACTTTTTTGGGCGTGTCCCCTGAAGCAGAGGCATTAAATAAAACACAGGCCTCGCTTCAGGGGTCGGGCTTTACGCTTCAATCTTTTGTTCGTACCTCACAAAAGGATTTTCGCTTCAATCCCTCACGCAGTCTCGCTCAACAAGCCACTGGCTTGTTGCCGTGCTACAAGTCCTCGCCGCGAGGTTCGTCTTTCCCCTCAATCGCGGCTGCCGGCTTTACGCTGCCCTCGAGAGCTTTCGGGGCCCTCACGCATTCTCGCTCAGGACAAACATGTAGTACATGTTTGGGCCGGCTGGTGTGAAGAACTGGTTTGTTGCCGTCCCCGCCCGTACGATCGATGAATGACTTGCTTTCGGTCGGACGGGCCTCACGCAAACTTCAAGGCCCCTTACACAGTACAAGTTTACTAAGAATTGATTTACCATAATACTACAAATTGTAGCAATACATTGCTATTACAGGCTGTAAATTCGTGTATGCAAACATCTGTAACATCCGCTCCAAACGCCTTTTTTAAAGGCCGGGGCACAGGCTTTAACCCATCCAACCGCTTTTTGAAACACAGCTACGTTTCCGAAATTCCGGAAAGTGTGGATGAAACCCAGGTGGCTAATCCCCAAACCGAAATCATCTACACCTTCCCCAAAAGTATCATCAACAAGGTGGAGAGTTCCGATATTGGTTTGGAGTATTCCCTCAATCCCTACCAGGGTTGTGAACATGGTTGTACTTATTGTTACGCCCGAAATACGCACGAATACTGGGGTTACAGCGCCGGATTGGATTTTGAACGCAAAATTGTGGTGAAAAAAAACGTCATCGAGTTGCTCGAAAAACAATTGTCCAACAAAAACTGGGTGCCAAAACCCATCATGCTTTCCGGCAATACCGATTGTTACCAGCCCATTGAACGCGAAATGGGCATCACCCGCCGCATCCTTCAAACCTTGTTAAAATACAAACACCCGGTGGCCATCATCACCAAAAACGCCTTAATTAAAAGAGACCTTGATATTTTAAAGGAAATGGCGGCTCAAAATCTGGTGCACGTCATGATTTCCATCACCGGCACCGATGAAAAACTCAGGCAATTGCTCGAGCCCCGCACCGCCTCCTACAAATCCCGGCTTGAGGTTATGGAACTCCTGAACAAAAACAACATTCCCTGCGGAGTAATGATGGCACCCATTATCCCCGGGTTAAATAACCACGAAATTCCCAATGTGTTAAAAGCGGCCGGAAACGCCGGGGCAGGCAGAGCAGGCATGACCATTGTGCGTTTAAACGGCAAAGTGGAAGTACTGTTCAGACAATGGCTCAGCACCCATTTTCCGGATAAGGCTGATAAAGTGTGGAGCCAGATCATTGATTGCCACGGCGGCAAGGTAAGCGATCACCGAAGCGGCGTGAGATTGCGTGGGGAGGGCAGGATAGCAGAGTCCATTTCTCAATTATTCAAACTTTCCAGAAAAACCTATATCCAGGAAAAAGCTTTTGAATTTAACTGCAGCGATTTTAACCCCCATGCTTCCAAAGCCCAATTGGCCTTGTTTTAATTAAAAGGCTGATGGTAAACGTAAAATATCGAATTTTAAAAAACGTACTTGCTAAGTACTTTAAATATGAATTTCTTTACAGCACATGAATAAAACCTTAATAGCCACAGCAAGCATCGAAATCAAAGCAAGTCCCGATTGGGTTTGGGATGCATTGGTTAATCCTGAAAAAATAAAAGTGTATTTATTTGGCACCAACACCAGTAGTCAGTGGACGCTTGGCAGTGAAATCATTTTTGAAGGCGAGTACCAGGGACAACAGTACCGCGATAAAGGAAAGATCACAGCCATTGAAAAGAATAAAATAGTGCAATACACCTACTGGACCGGTTTTTCAGGGCTTGAGGACAAGGAGGAAAATTACTCTCTGGTCAGGTTTGAATTGCAAGCGGTGGGGGATGGTACTTTATTGCAGTTAACTCAGGAAGGTTTTCCAAACGAACAGGCGGCCGGGCATTCCGCAAATGCATGGAAACAAATAGTGGAAGCCATCAAAAATTTGGTAGAGGGTTCGTGAAGTTCGATTGAAGGCCTAAACTATATTTATTATGGTATGGCATGAAATGATTTAAAATTTTCAAGACTGTCAAACCATGAAATTACCTCATTGGCATTGATAAGTTTATTTTCTTGTTTGAGTAGGGCTGAGTAGGAGGAGTGTGCCCAATCCTCAGGATTTAGAACCATTCCGACTTCTACCGGGTTAAGATAGATGTACTTCACTAAATTTGTCAAATAAGAAGTGTCGCTTACCTTTTTTCTTTTATATGGATGCATAAATAAGCTACCCTTCCGGTTGAGTATTTTGTTTAGGCCCTGGGTATAGCCATTCATTAGGTGAGAAAACTGCTGGCTAATCAATAAACTAAGAGCTTTCTGTTGCGCAGACCCTTCGAGGGTTCTGTACCCTCGAAGGGTTGCGCTAAGGGTAGTTTTAGTATCAAAGAAGTTTCTGAGCTCATTTTCAGGTTTAATCCTTAATAGAAAATGAAAATGATTAGGCATTAAGCAATAGCAAAACGTATCTGCCATTGGAGAAATGAATTGTTTGTATTTTTCGAGAAAATACAAGTAGTTTTTATCAGTGAGAAAAAGTCTATCGAAACCATTTGCCCGGTTGTAAATGTGGTAAGTCGATTCAGGTACTAGTGTTTCTAATTTATCAATCATCGCCTGGATAATAGATTAATTATTTTAAAAAAGTTCTATGCCGATTCGCGTGCCATACGGTTTGCTGAGATTACTTGACCTTATAAGTAGCCAATACCAATCGAATTTCTCCGTAAGAATACCCTTCTCCTAATTTTTCCAGAATCAGTTTTATGGATTCAGTGTTCAACTCTGTGATGGCATCGCGTATGGCTTGAATTTTATTTCCCTCTAACACGTCCTCAAGTTTCAGCTCCCCACTGGCCACATACTGGGCTAAATGCCCTTCTACCGTGCTCACTACTAAATTTCGTGTTTTTGCAATCTCCTCAATGCCCATGCCTTGACGAAACAAATCAAAACTGAATTTTTGAGAGTCGCCTTTCTCTTTCTTTTTGCCTTTTTCCTTTTTTGCCCCCTTAGCCTCAACCCTTGTGCTGAGCGACTTGTCCTGAGCCATGTCCTTGAACTTGTCATTGGGGTGCCCAAGAGGCGTCGAAGCATCAACCTCAACCTTACCCTTTGCCTTCACCTCCTCCAAATCCTTTTTCCTATCTTCAGCATTCAGTAATTGGGTTTGCTCCTCTTTTCCGAAATTGGAACCACTTAGAACCGAGTGACACAAAGCCACCGATTTGCGTATTTTTTTAATCTGCTCAAACACCTGTACTTCCAGCTTCGCGAACTTTTCACTTAAAACTTTATTTCTTTTTTCTTCTTTTAAAACATCCATCTGCACCAGCAATCCTGAACTCAGATCTTTCAACAAGGGGCTAAAATACTGTTGCGCGTCGTTTATCCGTTTACTCAGGTGTTCCTTCAATTGATTGTGTTGTTGCGCAAGAATGGTGTTTAACTGTGCGGCAAACTTTTTCGCCAGCGCGTCCAATTCACCCATGTTTTGGTCTTTGCCCTTTAGCCACTCCCTGAATTTGGATTTCAGGGATTTTGATTTGTGATCCTGAAGTTCTATGCAAAATTCGTGAAGAACTTGTTTGAGATAAGAGAAATCATAACACCAACCCAAATAATAGCTTAGGTAATTGAGGGTTTCCTGATTGAGTTGTTCGCTAAGCTCGCTTTGTTTTTCTGAACTTTCCGCAAATTCCGAAATGCTGCTGTCGCCTCGTAAACTTCTGAAATTAATGGGTGAGCTCAATATTAATCCGTTCAAATCCCGTAAACGCGAAAGCGCCACGTAAACCTGTCCGGGGGCGAAAGCATCGGCCACATCCACTATAGCTTTTGTAAACGTTAAGCCCTGACTTTTGTGTACCGTAATGGCCCAGGCCAGCTTAAGCGGATAATGTTTAAACTCTCCTAACACCTCCTCTTCAATTTCATTGGTTTGCGGATTCACCACAAAACGTTTGTTTTCCCAGCTGTATTTCCCAACACTTTGTTCTCTTCCATCTTCAAATTCAACGGTTATGATCCGCTCTGAAAGCGATTTTACTCTTGCTATCTTACCATTAAAATAGGTTTGTTTGCCACTCAGGTCGTTTTTCACAAACATCACCTGTGCGCCTTCTTTTAACTCAAGGCTTTTATCAAGAGGATACATGTTTTCAGGAAAATCTCCGCTGATTTCAGCATCATAACGGTAACTTTTGGTTTTCAATAGACCAAGGAAATTGCTATTGATCGTCTGTGCTTTGTAATTGTGGGTGGTGAGGTAAATGTAATTGTCGTTGATGTTTTGTTTGAATCCGGGTTGATAATAATCGTTCAGTAAATTGGCATCATCTTCGTTCAGAGTATTGTTTCTTAAATTGTTCAGCAGATCAATGAACCGCGGATTGTTTTGCCTGTATATCTTGTCGAGTTCAATGTAAACCGGAGGATCGTTTTTAAGCACCTGTGCATCAAAAAAGTAAGGACTTTTATAAAATTCCGACATCACCTGTTTTTCCTCTTCTTTTACCACCGGCGGTAATTGAAACAGATCGCCAATAAAAAGCACTTGCACACCTCCGAAACTCAAATGACTTTTTCCTCTCACGTGTCGCATCACAGCATCAATCGCATCCAGCAAGTCGGCTCTCAGCATACTAACTTCATCAATGATGAGCAATTCCGTTTCACGAATCAATTCACGTTTTGTTGAACTCAGGCGGTGGTTTCGGAACAAGGAATTTTTATCATTCAGCTGTAAGCCTGAAGATTTGGTATGGTAAACGCTTACCGGCACAAATGTTCCAAAGGGCAATTGAAAAGTTGAATGGATAGTAGTACCACCGGCATTAATGGCAGCTATCCCGGTTGGGGCCACAATGACTGTTTTTTTATGTGTGTTTTCTACAATGTACTTCAAAAACGTGGTTTTGCCAGTGCCCGCTTTGCCGGTTAAAAACACATGCCTTTTGGTTTGGTTAATAAACCTTGCAGCGGTATAGGCAGCTGAAGAGAGTTCGTGGTTCATTGAGAGGAAAGCATTCGAACTTGGAATTTACAAAGAAATACAGGTTTTAGGAAATCCTATCATCGGGTGCAGTCTAATGCCTTTATACATAACATGATTTTCCTCATTTTTGAGTTATTGCGATGGATGTGCCGTAATTTTGTGCAATATTCTCAGCTTTCATTCGTTCACCCTTAAAATTCTATTCAATGAAAACAAAGCTCTTTTTTTGGTTGGCTTTATGCGTAATAGCCTACCCACTTTCTTCACAAACGGATACGGTTAAACCCATAACGGGATTCAATGCCTGTGAAGTTAACCTTCTGTTTGGCTGGTATGCGCAGGCGCAACAATATGGTACCATTAGCGAGTTCCAGAAGTTGGCACCCGGCTCTAAACTGCTTCAGGCTGATTTTACGGGATTCAACCAATCGGCCAATGTATGGTCAACCATTAATGGTCAGTTTGCCGCGAATGTGGGTTTTCGTTTCTCCAATAAAAACAAAACAGCTTACCGTAAAAATCCTATACTTCGCTTAGGGTTCACTTACATGAGTGTTACCGACTTATCCAATAATCTTACCAAAACGAATTCGTTCAGGAGCGATACCCTGATATCGGTAACGAATGGCTCTGTTTACTACCTGGATTCTAACATTACCCGTAATTACAATATGCGGCATAACTCCGATCAAATTCGTTTGGACGTGTCATGCATATTCAGAACCAATCCCAAAGCCAGGTGGCAATTTTATGGTGGGATAGGCCTCACAGCGGGCATTTCCTTGAATTCTAACACCACCATTGAATATGGAGTGAGTGGTTCTATTGACGATAACAATGAAATGCAGAATTATCCCTTCTATTACCTATACTACGATGATTCATTTACCTATCAAAATGAGTATTACCGAAATGCTGCCGACTTTGGGATGAGTTTTAATGCGCCACTCGGCATTGATTTCAGGATGGGAAAAAAACGTGAGTTCTGGAAACGAACCCATTTGTTTTATGAAGTCAGACCAGGCGTGGCTTTCTCGAACATAGGTGATTTGGGTATGTTTGGCAACACCTGTGTTCAACAGGGATTTGGTATTAAAGTGAACTGGGAGTAAAATTTAAACTCAGGATTAAGCCGGAAATTCTCCGGCTTTTTTATATTTGTTAATTAGCAGTTCTTCTCCGACTATTAATTTTCCAAAGCAGCTTAATGATAAAAAAATACGGCATTGAATTAAAATGGGGAGTGTTGTTCACCGTAATGATGCTGTTGTGGATGCTTTTGGAAAAGGGCCTGGGCTGGCACGATGAGTTTATTGGGAAACACGCCCTCTATACAAATTTTGTGGCACTACCCGCCATTGCCTTTTATGTAGTAGCCTTGATCGACAAACGGAAAAATTATTATAACGGAACAATGTCGTATCTGCAAGGTTTTCTGAGTGGTGTTATCATCAGTCTGGTGGTAATGATTTTAAGTCCACTTTCCCAGGTAATCACCTTTATGTTTATTACCCCTGATTATTTTGAACATATCATTCAATACACGGTCGAACAAAACCACATGACCCTGGAACAGGCAGAAAACTATTTTAACCTTTCTAATTATATCCGGCAAAGTACTCTGTTTGCACCTCTCATGGGTATAGCAACCAGCGCCATCGTGGCCGTTTTTGTGAAACGTAAAGCCAAACCGTGATTGAGAAATATTATATTTTTTACATACTGGCCTTTTTCGCGGAGATTCTCGGAACCATCAGCGGCTTTGGTTCTTCCATCCTCTTTGTTCCCATATCTTCTCTTTTTTTTGATTTTCATCTGATTCTGGGAATCACCGCCGTTTTTCATGTGTTTAGTAATGCATCAAAAATGGTTTTGTTCAGAGACGGAATCGATAAGACCATCGTTCTTAAACTCGGAATTCCGGCAGTTAGTTTTGTAATACTGGGTGCCTGGATGAATAAACTTTTTCCTCAAGGGCAAATGGAGTTGTTGTTAAGTATCGTTTTAATAGCACTCTCTGTTTATCTCCTCATCTATTCCACTAAAAGTCTTGAGCAAAACAACCGAAACCTGATTGCCGGTGGTGCTGCTTCCGGTTTTGTGGCCGGATTTGTGGGAACAGGGGGCGCCATCAGAGGCATTGTTTTAGCAGCTTTTAATCTTGAAAAGAATGTTTTTATCAGTACCTCCGCTTTTATTGATATGGGCGTCGATAGCAGCCGTGCCGTGGTGTATTATTTAAACGGTTACATCGGTAAAGAAATTTTGGTTTTACTGCCTGCCTTAATCGTAATCAGCATAACGGGAACCTGGATTGGAAAAAAACTGCTGAAATATATTCCTCAGAAACAATTCATCTGGTTGGTGATCGGTGTGGTGATTACCACCTCTTTGGTTCAACTGGTGAATTATTTAGTGGGAAGTAACTAAAGTGGCATCAAACGGAACGCATCATTTTGGATAGTTCATCTACTGATTAATCAATCGACTTTCGGTTAAAGATGATGTAACCGATATGGAAAAAAAAGCTGAAAGGATTTTCGGGTTGTTCATAGTAGTTGACACTCATGCTGATCGGACCAATAGCACTGTTGTAAACCAAAGCGGCCAGGCCTGAAAAGTAACGGTAAAAGAAGGGCTCACTGTAAACTGCTTTTCCTTCGGCTGTTTTTACGATGCTGCGTATGGGTTGAAAAATATAAGCCTCAAGCCTGAAATCGAGACTTTTTAAAGGCGTGGTAATTATCTTAAAACCTGCGGCAAGATAGTTGTGGGCCCTGTAACGGTCCATAAAAAAGGTTTGACTTTCGGGTGTTGGATTAAAGGCTGGGGCTGAAAGTATGGTCGACTGGTAATTGCTGAAAAACCCTTGTGTTGAATAAACCGCCTCACCAAACAATCCAAATTTTAATTGTTTTACTGTTTTAATGTAATTGTCAACTGTAAGTTTCAATTGAAACCAGGGATTTCGATTCAGGTTTGTAAAACTTACGGTATCTAAACTGGTATTGCCTGGGTAGTAACTTTCGCGGCCTTGTAAATAGCGGGCCCTGAAATTTATCAGACTCCCTTCGGTGGGATACATTTTTCGGTTCAGGGAATTCAGCCTGTAATTGCCCTGCAGGTACCAGTAATCAAAATAGGTGATATCTGCTGTATCCGCTTTGGTAAACTGATCGTTTTCGTAATATTCGTTTTTCCATTCGGTGAAACCTCCGGCAATATTGGCTTCGGTTATGTTACCCAAAGGAATACCTGCTTTAAGTTCACCAAACCGGTCTTCCTGTATCAGATAGGGAGGGGTCTTTAAATCGTAAAACAACACGCTGCTGTTAAAATAGTCCCAGCGCGACCAGGTAAAGGAAGGTTCAATGTAGTAAGGCACCTTTCCGGGAAAATCAAAACGCAACCTGCTGTAGGAGCCTGAATACAATTTCCCTATGTACCCGTTAATATAGGCGCTGAGGCCAATTCTGCCCAAATAATTGTATTGCAAACTTAAAAAGCCCTCGCTGATGGGCCGGTTGGAAATAATGGCGCCAATGTCGATGTAGAAGGGTTTTTCTTTTTTGCCATCCAGATGTAGCGTGTAATTTCCGGAACTGTCAGCTTTGGCCAGGGGATAGAGGTTTTTAATTTTGTCGTTGCTGCTGATTCTGAAATACCGTTTGCGCAATTGTTTCATGGTAAAGGCTTCGTTTTTGAAAACGATGCTCTTTTGAATGTACTCCGTTTGTTTGGCGTTGAAACCTCTAACCTCCACATCTTTAAATAAAATCAGTTCGGGATTTCTATATCCTGCAAATTGTTTTCGCTTCCGGCTGAGGCTCGAACTATCCGCTCTGCGGCTTACGCTCTTGAGAATCTCTGGCATTCGTCGAATAGTGGCCGCATAACCGCTGTCGATTAAACGTTCGGCAAGCTCAAAATTAAATGTGCCCATTTCGTTCCATGGTTCGATGATAACACCGTTATCACAAACTGGTTGAAAATTTGTAGTGCTCATTAAAAGGTTACGCAGCTGCAGATAAATATTGTCGTCGTCCGGCGGGGGATTTTTTTCAGCAACATTACTGCCAATAATGTAATCGGGATTAAAATCCTTCAGTAAAACATCACTTGGGAAATTATTGTACAAGCCACCGTCAAACAACAGCTTGCCATCAATGGTCAGGGGTCTTAAATAAAAAGGGTAACTCATGCCTGCCCGTATGGCGCTGGCCAAATCCCCATTTTTAAATACAATGGTTTGTTTGTTTTGAATGTCGGAGGCCAGGCATCGGAATGGAACCATTAGGCTGTCGAAATTGTTCTTCATTTTATTGCATACTCCCGAAAAATCTTCCATCAGCAGGTAATCTATGGAAGTAGAGTTGATTACATTGGTGGGAATGTTTTGAAGGTAATTGTTGCTGAAATTGTATTTTAAGGTAAACCAGGAAGCGTCGTCGCTTCTTTTCCAAAAATTGAATTTATTTCTGAGCGGAAGCTCCCCGCGGGTGATGAGCAAAAAGTCAGGGTGTAAAATCATAGTACGGATTTCATCAGGAGTAAAACCTGCCGCGTAATAGCCTGCAATCAGTCCGCCGAATGAGGTGCCACAGATGTAATCAATGGGAACCTTGTTTTCTTCGAGGGCTTTTAAAACACCAATATGACTTAAGCCACTTGCACCGCCTCCACTCAGAACAATGCCAATTCGCTGCGATTTCCCTTGAAGAGTCGTTAGGAAAAGCAACATTATAGTAACTATTTTTTTAGGGAAATTCAAATGAAAGTTGTGGACAGAACCTGAGTCATAAACAGCCGTTGCCGGATTAATTTCATAAATATAATTAATTAAATTAGCGCTTTATCCATCCTACTCCACAAGTGTTCAGCTACATTTTAAAAAAAGCCGGTTATTCCCTTTTAGTCCTCTTCGGGGTCATCTCTGCCATCTTTTTTTTATTTAATGTGGTGCCCGGCGACCCCGCCTCGGTTATACTCGGTCAAAGAGCAAGCAAAGAGGCGATCGATGCCGTTCATAAGGATTTGGGTACCGACCGGCCCATGACCGAACAATACCTGCTCTATTTAAATGACCTCTCTCCGCTCTCTGTGCATCGACTGAACAATGCCGAAAGTTTATGGTACCTCAACCCCAACAAATACACCTGGATTCCGCTTTTTAAACTTGGCAGCAAAACAACCTGTGTTTTAAAGTACCCCTACCTCAGGAAAAGCTATATCTCCAAACGCAGGGTTTCTGAAATTTTAGGGGATACACTGCCCGAAACCGCGGTTTTGGCCATAACCGCCATGTTCTTTTCTTCCTTATTCGGCATTTTATTGGGAGTGTTTTCGGCACTGCGTAAAAATTCCATTTTCGATCGTACCGTGTTTGTGTTATCTACTTTCATAGGCATGAGTGCCCCTTCCTTTTTCGCGGGTTTACTGTTGGCCTGGCTTTTCGGGTATGTGTTGAAGGATTATACGGGATTAACGCCTTCCGGAAGTTTGTACGAATTTGACGTGTGGGAAGGAAGAACCTTGCAATTGAGCAATTTAATTTTACCTGCCATTACTTTGGGTTTGCGGCCTTTAAGCATCATCATTCAACTTACCCGCAGTTCAATACTCGATGTGCTTTCACAGGATTACATACGAACTGCGAGAGCCAAAGGATTGCCGGAACGCAAAGTAATTTTTAAACATGCCTTAAAAAATGCCATGAACCCGGTGGTAACGGCAGTATCGGGTTGGCTGGCCGGACTCATGGCCGGGGCTGTTTTTGTGGAGAAGATCTTTAACTGGAAAGGAATAGGGTACGCGGTGGTGGAAGCGCTCAACAACAACGACCTTCCGGTGGTGATGGGCGCCACATTGGTGTTTGCAGTTATTTTTATTGTCATGAATATTCTTGTGGATATTGTTTATGGATTGCTCGACCCCAGAGTCCGTGTAAATTAAAAACTATGGAAAGAAAAAAAATTGTTGCCGCGAATTGGAAAATGAATACCCTTCATGCGGAGGCCATTACACTCGCCAAAGATATTTTAACCATGACCCGTTTGGTGAAGGAGGTTGAAAAAATTATATTTCCTCCTTTCCCTTTTATAAATGATGTGGCTCTGCTTTTACAAAGTGAAACCGGGTTCAGCACCGGGGCTCAGAATTGCAGTGCTTATGAAAAGGGCGCCTATACCGGTGAGGTATCCTGCGCTATGATTCACTCGGTAGGTGCCGAATATGTTTTGATTGGACACAGCGAACGCCGGGCCTATTTCAAGGAAGACGCCGAAGTGCTTGTGGCAAAAGTGCATCGGGCACTGGCACAGCATTTAAAAGTGGTGTATTGTTTTGGGGAAGTACTGAATGAAAGGAAAGCAGGACAACATCAGGCCGTTGTGAAAAAACAATTACAGGAAGTAATTTCTCAGGTACCCAAAGAAAAAATGAATCAACTGATTTTGGCTTATGAACCGGTATGGGCTATTGGAACAGGCGAAACGGCCAGTCCGGCGCAGGCGCAGAACATGCACGCGTTTGTACGGCAATGTTTGGCAGAACTGGTGGATACTGAAACTGCCACAAGTATGCCTGTTTTGTATGGTGGAAGTTGTAATGCACAAAACGCAAAAGAACTTTTTGCCTGTCCCGATGTGGACGGAGGATTGATTGGTGGAGCCAGTTTGAAACCACAGGAATTTGCAAGCATCGTTAAAGCCTTCCAATGAGTTACAAAGCGTATCATTTTAATGTGGAACCCCCTCAACCCGGTTCTGAAATTCTTATGGCTCATTTATCGGAGCTGGGTTTTGACACCTTCGAAACAAATGAAAACGGATTCACGGCATACGTCGACGAATCGGTGAATGCAGAATTTAAGCCGGAGGAATACGAATTCGAAGATTTTAAGTACAGCCTTAGGATTGAAACTATCACTCAAAGCAATTGGAACCAGGAATGGGAAAAAAACTTTGAACCGGTTTATGTCGACCATTTGCTATGCATACGTGCTCCTTTCCATCCCAAAGCTCAGGGCTACGCTCAGGAAATTGTGATCATGCCTAAAATGAGTTTTGGTACAGGCCATCACCAAACCACGCGCCTGATGTGCAAAGCCATGTTTGATCAGGACTTTAAAGGCAAGAGGGTACTCGACATGGGTTGCGGTACCGGAATTTTGGCCATACTTGCCTCAAAGTTAGGAGCAAGCGACGTCACCGGCATCGACATTGACGCCTGGAGCGCTGAAAACAGCAGAGAAAATTGTGAAACCAACCAGTGTTTGGATATTAAAATTCTGCAAGGCGATGTTACTGCCCTTCAAAACGAAACACCTTTTGACCATGTATTGGCCAACATCAACAAAAACATTTTGAAGCGCGATATACCTCTGTATGTAAAAAGCATGAATACAAACGCGCTGTTGTATTTGAGCGGTTTTTTCACCACCGATGAGGAAGAACTAAAAGAGGTTTGCGCAAAGTTGGGATTGGAATTCCTGAAATCTGCCCGGGAAGAGACCTGGGCCATGATGTTGTTTAAAAAAAGGTAAGCGCCTTATCCCAGATGGGCATTCACCAGCGATGAAAATTCTTCAAACAACATGGGATTACCGGCGCAAATCTGTTTACCGTAAAGCCATGTGTTTCCTTTTTTGAAATCCTGAACCAGTCCTCCGGCTTCTTTTACTATCAGAGCACCAGCCGCCACATCCCAGGGATTCAGATTGTACTCAAAGAATGCATCCACCCTTCCGCAAGCCAGGTAACACAAGTCGCTGGCGGCTGAACCTATTCTTCTCAGCCCCTGTGTGCATTGCATCAATTCCTTTAATACCAGCAAATAATTGTCAAGATGCTCAAAATTGTAAATGGGAAAGCCTGTGGCAATTAAACTTTCGGAGAGGGATTGTCGTTCCGAGACTTTTATTGGTTTTCCATTTAAATAGGCTCCTCCCGAGGCCATGGCTGAAAAACACTCCTCGCGACTCACTTCATAAACCACCCCCAGAATAATTTCGCCCTGGTACTCAAGTCCAATACTTACCGCGTAACACGGAATGCCATGTACAAAATTGGTTGTGCCGTCAAGGGGATCAACAATCCAGGTATAATCGCCTTTTTCGGAACTGGTGTTTTCTTCTACCAAAAATCCGGAACCCGGGAGCAAAGCTTTCAGCGCTTTCACAATCAGGCGCTCCGATTCTTTGTCTACATGACTCACTAGGTCGTTCAAGCCTTTAATTTCTACTTTAGAGTAGTTAAAGTGAGTGCGTTCTGTACGAATGTAATTTCCTGCAATTTTAGCAATAGCCTCCACCTCTTTCACTAATGTCTTAAGTTCTTCTTTGCTTTTCATGCTCTGCGAATTTAAACAATCCTCTGTCAAGTAGTTATATATAGGCAAAAGCAGACCACCCAACAGCTGAAACAAATAAAGTATCTTTGCCTCCTTGTGAAAAGGAGATTCACCGATAAACACAGTTTGCAAACCCTGCAATTGGCCTGGCCCCTGGTAATTACTCAGGTGGGTCATATATTGACGGGTATTGTCGACAATATGTTTCTTGGAAAATTGGGAGCTGTTGAACAGGCGGCAGGAATTGTGTCCAATAACCTGTATACCCTTTTGCTGGTGTTTACCATTGGTGTCAGTTATGCTTCAACGCCCTTGGTAACGGCTGCGAAAGAAGTTTCAGATCCTTTAAAACAAACCTCACTTTTTAAAAATTCACTTTACCTGAATTTTGGTGTTGCCTTAGTGTGTTTTTTGTTTCTTTTTTTTGCTTCGGGTTTAATGGTGCATTTAAAACAACCCATTGAAGTTACCACGCTGGCTATTCCATTTTTTAACGTGCTTATTTTTTCCATGTTGCCTGTTTCCTTTTTTTTCACAGGAAAACAATACTGCGAGGGTTTAAGCAATACAAGAATTGCCCTGGTGATCAGCATCAGCGGTAACCTTATCAATGTGATTCTTAATTACGCCTTGATTTATGGAAAAATGGGCTTGCCTGAAATGGGCTACATGGGTTCGGCCTGGGCCTCATTCATTGCAAGATCATGCATGGGTTTTGGATTTCTGTTCTATTTGTTTCGTTCTCCACTCACCAAAGAAATACGGGCTTATTTTTTCAAAGTGAAAGTCAACCTCAAAGAACTGAACGATCTGGCAAGAATTGGGTTTAACGCGGGTTTGCAATTTACATTCGAAGTGGCGGCCTTTTCCATTGCCGGTTTAATGGCCGGTCGTTTTGGTAAAGAACACATCGACGCGCATGGCATTGCTTTGAATCTGGCGGCTTTCACCTACATGTTTGCCAGTGGCATCAGCGGGGCAGCCACTATTCGTGCCGGCAAGTTCAAAGCACAAAACAATTGGGCTGAAGTTAAAAAAGCAGCATTGGCCGCTTCACGATTGGTTTTAACGGCTATGGGTATTTTTGGAATTTTGTTTTTGGCCGGAGCTTCCGTTTTGCCATTGGGATTCAGTGCCGAACCTGAAATCGTTAAGCTGACCTCACAACTCCTGGTTATTGCGGCCATGTTTCAGTTGTTTGATGGTTTACAGGTTACCATGATTGGGATTTTGAGAGGCCTTGATGATGTTAAATTACCAACCTATGTTACTCTGGTGGCTTATTGGGTCATCGCCATTCCTTTGGCATATCTTTTTGCATTCCCCATGGGTTTGAAAACTCCGGGCATCTGGCTGGCTTTATTAATTGCTTTGGCTTTGGTAGCGATTGCTTTGTCTCTTCGCCTTTATGTATTAATCAGGCGCAACACCTTTACTATTGACTGATGCGAAGGTCTTCAAGTATGAGTTGAATCCCTCCATTGCCACGGTACCCGTTTTCCTGTATTTTGAACACAATGTCCATGGGTGTTTTTTTCTGAAAAAAGGTAATGTAATCGCCTTTATCATAAGCGATGGCCTGAAAACGTAATGCAGGATTGGATTTTTGAAACAGTTCCAGTTTCAGGTGATTGTTTCCGAACACCTGACCCCAGCCGGTATCAAACACCTGTCGGGCGCAAAACACCGGACTCATGTTCTCAGGTCCGTGTGGGGCAAATTGTTTGAGGATACGCAAAAATTTATCGCTGATTTCGTGAAATTCCAGCTCCGTGTCAATGTCAATTCTTGGAATCAGATGTTCGGGTTGTATACTTCCTGAAACCACCAATTCAAATTTTTCGCGAAAAGCTTCGATGTTTTCTTCTTTCAAGGTTAAGCCTGCGGCAAATTTATGACCGCCAAATTGCTCCAGTAAGTCGCTGCATTGTTCAATGGCGGTATAAATATCAAATTCCTTGACACTTCTGGCGCTTCCACTGATCTTGCCTTCACTTTCGGTAAGGATGATGGTAGGGCGGTAGTATTTTTCAATCAGTCGTGAGGCCACAATACCAATCACCCCTTTGTGCCAGTTGCGGTTAAACAATACCGTGGTGTAACGTTTGTTCAGGTTGTTTTCATTTTCAAGCAGTTCAATGGCTTCGCCGGTATTTCCTGAATCCAGATCACGTCTTTGGTTATTGGTTTCGTTTATGGCTCTGGCAAATTGTTCCGCTTCCGCATCATTTTCACAAATGAGCAATTCAACAGCTTTGCTACCGTGCTCAATTCGTCCTGCCGCATTAATGCGCGGACCAAGCACAAATACTAATGTGTGAACAGTTACTGCGTTTTTCGACTGATTAAGGGCCAACAGCGCATTGATTCCAGGGCGGGGTTGTTTGTTGATGCGTTCCAAACCAAAGGTGGTCAGCACCCGGTTTTCGCCGGTTATGGGAACAATATCGGCAGCAATGCTTGTTGCAACCAGATCGAGGTACCCGTAACAAATTTCAGGAGCGATGTTGTGCAACTGGCTCCATGCCTGTATGAGTTTAAATCCGATTCCCGCCCCGCTAAGTTCTTTGTAGGGGTAGGGACAGTCGTCTTGTTTAGGGTCAAGTATGGCAAGCGCTTCGGGTAATTCATTGCCTGGAAGGTGATGATCACAAATGATAAAATCAATGTTTTTATCATTGGCATAAGCCACCTTGTCAATGGCTTTGATTCCACAATCGAGTGAAACAATAAGAGAGAACCCATTGTTCGACGCGTAATCGATGCCGCTGAAAGAAATGCCGTAACCTTCCTTGTAACGATCGGGGATATAATATTCAAGCTGCTGATAGTAGCGTTTAAAAAAACTAAAAACGATGCTAACGGCGGTGGTGCCATCTACATCATAATCCCCATAAATGAGAATTTTTTCCTTTTGTGCGATGGCTTTGTCAATTCGCTCAACTGCTTCGCGCATGCCCTTCATTAAAAAGGGATCGTGAAGGTCATTCAGGTCAGGACGAAAGAATTTTTTTGCCTCCTCAAAGCTGAGGATGTTACGGTGTTTAAGTAACAAGGCAATGTGCCGGCTAACATTAAGTTGGGATTGTATGGTTCGAAGAACTTCAGTATCCCCTTCCGGCAGTATGTTCCATTTTTTTTCCAAGCTCAGGCCAGGTTATGGTAAACAGCCTGTATATCGTCGTCTTCCTCCATTTTTTCGATCATGGCCATCACTTCGGCTTCCTGATCGGCAGGGAGTTCTTTAGTAGTAGTAGGAATGTAGGTTTTGCTGGTTTCAATCACATTGATTTTTCTTTCCTCAAGCGCCGACTGCATTTTACCGAAATCAACAAACTGTACCTGAATGATGTACTGTTTGTGTTCCTCATCGTAATTGATGTCTTCCAAACCAAAATCAATCAATTCCAATTCCAGATCGTCCTTGTTTAAATTGCCGGCTTCAATTTTAAATAACACAACGTGTTCGAACATAAAACTTACTGAACCGTTGGTGCCTAAAGCCCCGTTCGCTCTGCTGAAATACATACGCACGCTGGCTACTGTTCGGGTTGGATTGTTGGTGGTACATTCAACCAGCACAGGCACACCATAGGGTGCGTAGCCTTCGTAAACCACTTCTTCATAATTGCTGGAATCTTTTTCACTGGCCCGTTTTATGGCTGCTTCCACATTGGCCTTTGGCATGTTAACTGCCTTGGCGTTTTGTATAACCATCCTTAATCGTGGATTCGATTCCGGATGCGGTCCTCCCAATTTAACTGCAATTACAATGTCTCTTCCGATCTTGGTAAACGCTTTGGCCATTTTGGCGTAGCGTTTAAACATGGTGGCTTTTCTGGTTTCAAAAATACGTCCCATCTGTTTTTAGAAATTAAGCATGCAAAGATAATTTTTTTCAGGGCTTTTGCGCATAATCCTTTTGCCATCGGGCTCAGACCCCGAAAACATTAGGGATTCACAATGACCTTTCGGGTTTGAATTCCGTTTTCAGTTTTCCAGGTCAGGAAGTAAAGTCCCGCTGAAACAGCCTCAAATTCAATTTTGAAGCCCTCGCTCTCATTGGTTTGCCTTTGCATTAGCAATTGCCCCAATTCGTTGTAGAAATTAACTTCCATGGCCGAATGGCACTGAAAAATAAAGTTACCGGCATTGGGGTTAGGGTAAACCATCACGTTTTCATTCTCTGGGTTTTCCATTGTTATTCCTGTACAGAGCGAAACACTCTGTGTGAAACTACTGTTTCCATTGCACCCGAAAGTGCTGGTGCCTGTAACGGAATAGCTGGTGCTTAAACTGGGGGATACAACAATGCTGACGGAAGTCGAGGCCGGACTGTTCCAACTATAGGTGTTTGCTCCACTTACCGTGATCGTAGCGCTTTCTCCTCTGCAAATGACACTGCGGGTGCTGCTGATACTTAAACTTGGCAATGCCACCAAGGTGATGGAAATGCTTTGGGAATTAGCGCAAAAATTGGTGTCGATGCCGGTGACCGTATAAATAGTGTTGGCCAGAGGAGTAGTGGTGGAAATGTTTCCAACCCCACCGTGACTCCAGCTGTACGTACTGGCTCCTGTGGCGGTATGAGAAATGGAACTTCCTGCGCAAACACTGTCCTGACCCAGCAGTGATACCACCGGCAATTGATAAACAACCACCGGAACGGTTTGTGTGCTGACACAACTGTTGCCCGAGGCGCTGAGGGTGTAAACAGTGGAGATGGTGGGGCTCACCGTGACGAGTGTACCGGATTGAGCTCCCGGATTCCAGGTATAATTGTAGGCGTTACCATTTACTCCAAGTTGTGTAGAATCGCCTCGACAAATGGCAGGATTGCTGATACCGGAGGTAAAACTCATGTTGCTCACAAAAATGGTGTCTGTTCCAATGTAACAGTTTTGCTGGGCCGTAACAGTATAAAAGGTGTTGGTGCTGGTGCTGATGGAAGCCAGGTTACCTGTGAATCCGTTGCTCCATAGCACTTGCCCGTATGTTCCGCTGATGCTGATGGTTAAGCTGCTGTTCGGACATATCAGTAAAGGCCCATTTTGATTGATGTTAACAACAGCCGTTGGGTTACTGATAGTAAATTCATTGGCGGCAAAAATCACGTTATCCAGAAATATAAAATTGGAAGGAAATAAGGGGTCATTTGGAACTGTGAATTCACCATAGATGGCCGCAACCTTGTATACATTGGCGGCAGGCTCAAGCACCTCTGGTGCAATATGCGGGAACAAAATTTTACCATCTGTTGAAGGATTGCAGGAAGTAAAATCTTTCACAGGTGTCCACTTGTTTTGAACCACATCATATGCGCGTCCGTAGAAATTCGGATTTTGGTTAGCGGCACCAAGTGTGTAGGTTGTGTTGTCTGACCAGGTAAAAAATAACTTGCTTCCATCTGCGCTTCTGGCAGCCTGTGGGGCCATGTCCATGGTGGCAATGTTTGGTGATACGCCCCAGCTGCCTCTGCCGGCTTGTACATTAGCAATATCGTAAGCTCCCCAAACTCCATTGATTTGAGTGATGTCGAACATGTGGTGCCATGATCCGTAAAGTACCGAATACCCATTGTTTCCGGTGCAGATGGTGGTTAGCAGGTGAGGGTTTCCATTCACATCCACCACCAGATCATGTTCAAAATTGGTGCTGGCTGCATTTGGTGAAACAATATTGTTTGTAGCGCAGGAAAAATTATCAAGGTTCACCTGAACAGGTCCTGTCCAGGTAAGTCCGCCATCTATTGTTCTGTAAAATATCGGTTGATAAACACTATTGCTTGTGGCCCCGGAGGTAAGCCGGCTTAAAAAACTAAACCACCCGTAAGTGCCCGTTGGATCAAAAGCTATGTTGTAATCCCCAACTACTCCTGCAGTGGCGAAACTGGGAGTGATGGAATAATTGGTGGCCCAAACAATATCATTACTACCCGGATTCCATGTTCCCTTATAAATAGCGAAACCGGTAATGGTAGCCCCGTTGAATAAGGCATCAATCGCCCAATATACACCCGGCGCTCCTTTTACTGTAGAGTGGGGGATAAGTTGTGGACTTAATACAGGCTGGTTGTAATTTTCTGTATTTCCGGCCCCGCTTAATTGCCTTACACCCGAAACCAAACCATTCCAGGTGGAATTTACCGAATTGATGGTGGCGGCCATGTAACTGATGTAGGCATTGGCCGGATTCACATTAGCTGTAGGGTTATGAATGGTGATGTTCGGATATCTTGCCAGATTAGAGTTGACAGGATTCAAAACACCCTGATCATTGGTCCAGGTGAGGCCCCCGTTCACCGAAACATCGTAACGCAAATGCCCTGAATTGCCCCCATAGGCACCGGCATTGTTGCGGTGTATAAATACCACGGTATTCAGATTTTTATCAGCCACAACAGGATTGGTGGAATTTCGGATTTGAGTGAACATGTTGGAGGCCGAACCTCCGGCCGCAGTTGTAGCGCATTGTGAATACAACATACTTCCTGAGAAAACACAAATGGCAAGAAACAGAAATTTGGTAAAAACTCTTTTCATAGATTCGGTTTTAAATGGTGAATACTTATTTAGCCTTAATTAAAGGTAAAAAAATATCAGGCTGAAAACAATACTAAACCGTTTCCTTTTTTTTGAACTCAATCAGGTAGTGCAGGCCAACGCTTTCTTTTCTTTCCATGGCCTGTTTGATGATGAGATAGCCTATGCAGATAAGATTGCGCAATTCTGAAAGAGCCTGAGTAATGGTTGTTTTTTCATAAAGGGCCTCGTTCTCCTTGTAAAGTATTTCCAGGCGATCAAAAGCCCTCTTTAAACGCAGGGAGCTTCTCACAATACCCACGTAATTCGACATGATCTGCTGAACTTCTTTGCGCGATTGGGTAATCAATACCATCTCTTCAGCATGTTCTGTGCCTTCTGCGTTCCACTCCGGTATTCCGCCTTGTAAGCTGATTTCAGGTAATTTTAGCCTTGCATTTTCAAAGGCCCTGTGTGCATAAACTACCGCTTCCAGCAGCGAATTACTGGCCAAACGGTTAGCTCCGTGCAAACCCGTACAGGCACATTCACCTACTGCATACAGATTCAGAATACTGCTTTGGGCAAATTCATCTACCGCAATGCCCCCGCATAAATAATGCTGTGCCGGAACAATGGGAATCATATTAAGAAAAGGGTCGATCCCTAAACCCATGCACTTAGTATAGATGTTTGGGAAATGGTCAATAAGTCCTTTTCTGTCGAGGTGACGGCAATCCAGATATACAAAGTCATCTCCCCTTGTTTTCATTTCGTGATCAATGGCCCTCGACACAATGTCTCTGGGAGCCAACGAACCTCGCGCATCGTACTTATGCATGAATTCTCTGTTGTCAGCAGTTTTTAAAATCGCACCAAAACCTCTCATGGCTTCAGTGATTAGAAAACTGGGACGTTCGCCAGGATTGTAAAGTGAAGTAGGGTGAAACTGTACAAATTCCATGTCCTTCACCTTGCCCTTCGCCCGATAAACCATGGCAATTCCGTCGCCGGTAGCAATCACCGGATTGGTGGTGGTGGAATACACCTGACCGATACCTCCGGTTGCCATCACGGTAATTTTTGAAAGCACGGTGTCCACATGACCGTTTTTTGTGTTCAGCACATAGGCCCCATAACAGGTAATATCGGGGGTGCTTGATGTGACCCGTTTGCCAAGGTGGTGTTGGGTAATGATGTCAATCGCAAAATAATGGTCCAGCACCGTGATGTTGCCGTGGCTGTGAATTTTTTTTAAAAGTGCTCTTTCAATTTCCAGTCCGGTCACATCCTTGTGGTGCAAAATGCGGTGTTCGCTGTGACCACCTTCTTTGGCCAGGTCGTATTGACCATTCGCGTTTCTGTCGAATTGTGTGCCCAGGTCAATAAGTTCTTCCACCCGTTTTGTGCCTTCGCTCACCACCTGCCGAACAATTTTTTCATTGCACAATCCGGCTCCCGCATTGAGGGTATCAGCTATGTGTTTTTCAAAACTATCGGCGCTGTGCCATACGGCTGCAATACCTCCCTGAGCGTATTTGGTGTTGCTTTCGTCTTCGTTGCTTTTGGTAATCAGCATCACCTTTCCGCTTTCGGCCGCTTTCAGCGCAAAACTCAGGCCGGCGATGCCTGAACCTATAACCAGATAGTCTGTCTTGATAAACATAAATCCTTTACATGTAAAAGTAATCAATTTCTAAAGCTTAACTTTGTGGCTTCAATACTAAACATGGACCTGAAAGACATCCCCTTTATCGTTTACGCCGAAGAAACACCCAATCCTGCGAGCGTAAAATTTGTAGCCAATAAACTTATTTTGGTAAGTGGTGCCACTGCTGATTACGAACCTTCTGGTGCCGGTAAGGACGCGCCCTTGGCCGCTCGGTTGTTTTCCTTCCCCTTTGTGAAGCGCGTATTTTTTGCATCAAACTACATTACGGTAACCAAACACGACCACGTGGAGTGGGAAGAAATCCGCGATGAATTAAGAGTGTTTATTACCAATTACCTGAACAGCTCAGAACCTGTGATACTAAAACTCCCGGTGAATGAGGTCGCTAAAGATTCCAGTTTTTCGGATACCGTAAAAGTAAACACGCAGCACGTGGCGCCTAAAAACGAAGTGGAAAACAAAATCATTGAAGTGCTCGAACAATACATACGTCCTGCCGTGGAGCAAGACGGAGGACTCATCACCTTTAAAGAATTGGTGGATGGCAAAGTAGTAGTTCAAATGCGCGGCAGTTGCAGCGGTTGCCCCAGCAGCACTATGACCCTTAAGGCCGGCATCGAAGCCCTTTTAAAACGTTTGTTACCTGACGACGTGAAAGAAGTGGTGAGTGAGGCCGTTTAGTGTTCGGCCGAATGTTTATTTTTGAATTATGAGCAAACCCTCCTTCGACGATATTTACATGGAACTGGCCGGCACCCTGGCTAAGCGCTCACATTGTGTGAAAGCACAAGTAGGGGCGGTTCTCACCAAAGATACCCGCATTGTTTCCCTTGGTTACAATGGCCCTCCGGCCGGAACGCACAATTGTGACATAGAATGGCCCGAAGAGGGTTGCCCCCGCGACAGCAAAGGCAGTTGCTCCCTGGCCCTGCATGCCGAACAAAACGCGATTTTATATGCCGCAAAAAACAACATCAGCCTGAGCGGGTGTACCTTATACATCACCTTATCTCCCTGCATTGCCTGTGCCAGAGTGATTTATACGGTAGGTATTAAGAAAGTATTTTACCAGCACAGTTACGCCAGCTTTAAAGCCATAAAAGCCGAAGAGGGCGTTGATTTTCTGAAACGTTTTGGAGTAGAAGTAGTGCATTACCAAAAATGAAACCCTTTGCCCGTTTAATGCTGCTTGGCATTTTAGTGAGTTTTACTCAAACGGGTGTACTTTTTTCTCAGGAAAGAGGGTCCGGTCCCCCTGAAAAATCCTTAAGGCAGGAAATAAAATCCAACAAACGCATCCGACAGGAAAAAAGAGAAAAACGTAAGCTGGAAAAGGCGGAACAAAAAGCCATCAAAAAACACCACAAACGCATTCAAACCAAAAAGGTGAGAAAACGCATGAAAGCCAGTCGTAAAAAGTCGAAGCGCATCAATAACAACGAAAGGGAGTTTTTTCTGACCCGTTGGTTCCGAAAACACTAAGTGGTAACCGGTTTGCCAAACCATTTAATGGCTCTTGTATTCCACTTATCAATAAAGCGGGGCCAATTTCTAAGCTGTTAATTTAATTTAAAGCTGATGTGTTTAAATTTGTTCTAAGCCAATTTATGTAAACGGTAAACTCCCAAGTTTAAACGGTTGAAAACTAGTATATTAATAAATAAAAGGCATTTTTTTTTGTTTGAAAGCCGCAGGGTATATAAATTTAAGGCTTTACTGAAGGAATCGTTTTAGCGTAATTTAACACTATATGAAGAAAATCTATTTAGCATTAGTAATGGTTGTTTGCTTTGGTTTGTCGGCTTTAGCACAAAGTGATAACGGGGCGATAAAGATTCTGTTACAGGATAAAGCGACAAAAGAGCCCATTCCCTTTGCGAACGTGGTGGCATACCGCGACGGTGTGCAGGTGGGCGTTGCAACAACCAATATGGACGGGGAAGCGATCATTAAACCTCTGGCACCCGGCAAATACAGCGTGAAAGGGGTGTTTGTAGGTTATCAGGCCACTGAGGTAAAAGACGTGATTGTGGGCGAGGGTAAAACCGCGTATGTTACTATTCCCTTAGCGGGTGGAGAAGGAACCAACCTTCAGGAGGTGGATGTGGTAACCTACCTTGTACCTTTGATTGACCCGGATACCAAATCCGGACAAACCATTACACGCGAAGATTATCAAAATCTTGCCACGAAAGATATTAACTCCGTGGCCGCAACCACTGCAGGTGTTTATCAGGCAGATGAAGGCGGTGCACTTAACGTACGCGGAGGTCGTAACACCAACACCACGTATTTTGTTGACGGGGTAAAAGTATTTGGTACACCCAACATCTCTCAGCAAGGGATTGAATCCATCAACGTTATTACCGGTGGTGTGCCGGCGAATATGGGTGACTTAACTTCAGGTGCGATTTCCATTTCCACACGCGGTCCTCAGTCCAAATATTTTGGAGGTGTTGAATTGATTTCCTCCCTTATTACCGATGCCTACGATTACAACTCCCTTTCCTTTAGCTTCGGTGGTCCGATTCTGAAAAAACGCGATTCAATTTCTGAGCGTACTGTGTTAGGATTCTTTATTTCTGGACAAGGTACCTATATAAAAGACCCTCGTCCACCATTTGTTGACATTTATGTTTTGAACGACGACAAACTCCAGGATTTAAAAAATCAACCCTTATTGCCATCCCCTTCAGGTTCAGGATTTGTTCGCTCATCAGAATTTGTAACCAAGGACGATATGTACACCCAAAAATTCCGTCCAAATGTTGCACAACGTGGGGTGTCCTTGAATGGTAAAATCGACTACCAGCCAACCAACAACACCATCATCTCCCTGGGTGGTTTTTATGATTTTAGTGATTATTATAATCCATATTCTGGTGGTACTAATATGTTAAGTCAGGTGTTCAACTCTGCAAACCACTCCAAAACCACCAACAAAACCTACCGTGGTCAGATTTCACTCACCCAGAAGTTTGGTAACCCAAATGCGGATAAGGAAAAAACACAATCCTTGCTTTCCAACTCTTACTTCAAGTTTTTGATGAGTTATGAAGCCTTCGATACTAAAACACAAAGTCCTTTTCACGAAGATAATGTGTTTAATTATGGATATATTGGGAAGTTCGACAGAAGTTTCCTGGATGAAAATTTTGCCTATAACTACGAATTTGTTGACGACTATGTTGTCAATGGGCAGGCGGTAAACGCTTATACTTATACCGGTCGTCAGGAATTGCCGGTGAAATTCACCGCAAGCGACATGAACCCCGATGCGGCCTTATTTACGACCTACCTCGTGAGTCAATCCAATCCAAATGTGGTGTCAATGAACTACATCCAGGGTAACAACGGGGTATTGAATGGTGGTCGCCCGGGTACGATCTACAACGATTTGTATTTCAACTTCGGTACTTACCCTGCTGGTTACTCCTACAGGGAAGAAAACACCTTCAGGATTGCGACAAGTTTTAACACCGACGTTAAAAAACACGCTTTGTCTGTTGGATTTGAAGTGGATCAGCGTTTTGTGAGTTCCTATGGCTTATCTGCAACAGCCTTATGGACCCGCATGCGATTGATTGCCAACGACCACACCCGTGAATTGGATCTCTCCAACCCAATTCTCAATCAGGAGTTCTCAGGCCTTATCCCTTATTATTATTTTGATTACCTCTATCAGGAGGATAAACAAACCCAGTTTTCGGAAAAACTGCTTGAAAAGCTCGGCCTACCTAAAGACTACACCGGTTTTGTAAATACCGATGCCCTTGATCCTTCCACCTTCAGCATGGACATGTTTAGTGCCGAAGACCTCTTAGGAACAACCGGCGACGCTAACCTCGTAGCTTATAGCGGTTACCGTCATGATGGAGTTAAGTCAGAAGACAGTAAACAAACCACCTCTATCGATAAGTTTTTGAATGATAAAGATGAGAATGGCCGCAACCTGTTCACCATAGGAACCTTTAAACCGGTTTATGCCGCTGCTTATATCATGGATAAATTCGACTTCAAGGACATTAAATTCCTTGTGGGTTTGCGTATTGACCGTTACGATGCTAACCAGCCTGTGTTAAAAGACAAATACGCTTTACACGATCTGGCCCGCGTTGGTGATTTAGGTTCAATGGAAAATCTTCCTTCAGGATTTACCGATAACGTACCGGGCAACATTTCAGATGACGCAGCGGTTTATGTGGCTCAAAACCCGGCAGGCGGTAAGTCTCCGGTGGCCATCCTGGGTTACCGCGAAGATGATAAATGGTACAATGCCGAAGGAGCAGAAATTTCCGATCCAAGTTTGATTTACTCATCCGATGGTCGTCCGATTCCTTTGTATAAGGATTTTGCCAACTACGAAAAAAACATGTCGGTGGGTGGATTTACCACTTATAAAGCAGAAATCATTCCTCAGCCGCGTTTGGGTTTCTCCTTCCCGATATCTGATGTGGCCAACTTCTTCGCACATTACGACGTTTTAGTACAGCGCCCATCCAACTCAGTTATTCAACCATTGGAGTATTATTACCTGAACGCCACTTCTACCTCACCGATTATTACCAATCCAAATCAAAGGATGCAACGCACCATTGATTATGAGTTTGGATTTTCACAGGTGTTAAACGAAAGAAAAAACGCGTCGCTTTCCATTAGTGCTTTTTATAAAGAGTTCCGCAATCAAATTAACCAGAGAACGGTAGTAGGGGCCTATCCGAAAAACTACATCATGTACGATAACATTGACTTCTCTACTGTAAAAGGGCTTTCAGCGGTGTTTGATTTCAGAAGAACAGGCGGATCCCGCATCAACTTTAACTACACCCTTCAGTTTGCTGAAGGTTCCGGTTCCAATGTAAACTCAGGCGCTAACCTGGCCAGCAGCGGTCAGCCTAATTTAAGGGTGCTTCAACCCCTTGATTTTGATCAGCGTCATAGTTTTGTGTTGAATTACGACTATCGTTTTGGCCGTAAAAAAGAGTACAAGGGCTGGACCATCACCCGTAAAAACGAAAAGAAAATTAATGTATTCGAAGATGTTGGATTTAACCTCTCTTTCCTGTTGGGTTCAGGTACTCCTTACACCCGCTGGAGCGATCCGGTACCAACCCAAGGTGGAAACACAAGATCGAACATCGTTGGTCAAATCAACGGTTCGTCTAAACCCTGGAACTTCAGAACCAATTTGCGTATCGACAAAAACATCGATATGTCATGGGGCAGAGAAGAGTCGGACAACAGAAAACACGCCAATCTGAACATCTATCTGCAGGTTTTGAACTTGTTCAATACAAAAAACGTTTTAAACGTATACAATTATACCGGTACACCTGACGATGACGGATATCTTTCATCTACTCAGGCTCAGGCCGCCATTGCACAAGCGAACAGCGCGGCGTCTTTTATCGACCTGTATTCCATTCGTATGAACAACCCAACGAATTATAGTACACCCCGCCAAATACGCATCGGACTTTTATTTGAATTCTAATCACTGATAAAGAACTACATACCATGAAACGAATCAGTATCATCATCATCTCAGCCCTCTTCGCGATCCCGGTTACAGCTCGTGAAAAAGCGGCAGGAGAAAACAAATCCTCCGGTTTTTCCTCTACATCAGGAGGAAAAATCATGGCCTCTTGCGCAGCCCCCAGGGCCAGTCGCGAGCTGTGGGTCAATAACGTAAGAACCATTGTTTACAGTGGTGGCGACATGTGGTGGGATTTGAACGGAAACGGAAACGCGTACTATTACGTTCCGGCGGTTACCAACCGAAACGTGGGTGTATCTTCCTGTTTCGGAGGATCCATTTGGCTAGGAGGCTTGGATGCCGGAGGACAGTTGAAGGTGGCAGCCATGACGTATCGCCAGAACGGTATTGATTTTTGGCCCGGACCCCTTGATACAACCAACGCTTCTGCAGATCCTGCAGAGTGTTTAAGATACGACCAGATTTTTTCTGTATCACGCATAGAGGTTGACAATTATGTGGCCACAGGTGCAAAAACATCTGACATTCTCAATTGGCCGGGAAACGGTGATGTGAGCAAACGCCAGGGTCGCCGTTTAGCACCATATGTTGACGTAAACTCAGACGGATTTTATGATCCTGAAACAAGCGGAGATTATCCGGCGTATGACGTTGAGAACAAAGCCGAAAAAGACAACCTCGGATTTTGTAAAACAAAACTTTATGGAGACTTAACCCTGTTCTGGGTGTTTAATGACAATGGAGGTATTCACACCGAAACTCAGGGTGTGCCTATTGGTGTTGAGGTAAGGGCTCAGGCCTTTGGTTTCAAAACCAACGATGAGATCAATAACATGACCTTCTATTCTTACGAGGTCATCAACCGTTCATCCTTCGAATTAAAACAAACCTATTTTACAGTATGGAACGACCCGGATTTGGGATATTACCTCGACGATTATGTGGGTTGTGATGTAGATAGAGGTTTGGGTTATATCTACAACGCCGACCCTTTCGATGAATCAGCAAATGGTGTAAACGGCTATCAGGATTTTCCTCCTGCCCTGGGTTGCGACTTCTTTAAAGGTCCTTTGGCAGATGCCGGAGATAATATTGACAATGACTTCGACGGTACCACGGATGAACCGGGAGAAACCATACAGATGTCTCGTTTTACTTACTACAACAATAATATCGGAGCTTTCCCGTCTCAAACCACTAACCCCGATATCGCAATTCACTATTATAATTACATGACCGGCTTTTGGAAGGACGGTTCTCCATTCACCTTTGGTGGTAACGCTTATGGCGGAACACAACCCTCTACATTCGTTTATGATGGAGATCCTGTGCAAGGAACCGGCTGGACCGAAAAGGCTTCGGGTAACCTTCCCGGCGACCGTCGTTTTCTCCAGTCAGCAGGCCCATTCACCTTAAAACCCGGTGCGGTAAACGACATCACCTTCGGTATGCCCTGGGCTCAGAGCCCTACTAAAGGAGGTTACATTGAGTCGCTCGAATTGCTATACAGCGCCGACGATAAAGCACAGGCTTTGTTTGACAACTGTTTTAAATTGCTCGACGGACCTGAAGCTCCTGATATGACCGTTCAGGAATTAAACAATGAACTGATTATTTACCTCTCCAACCAAAAAGGAAAATCGAATAACTACAAAAAATTCAATAACGACTATCTGGAAGAAGATATTTCCATTATCTCCGATCCTACTTCTTCAATTCCGGAATTGAGAGATCCCAACAAGTTTTATGCGTTTGAGGGATACATCGTGTATCAGGTGAAGTCTACCAACGTTTCATCAACTGATTTAACCGACAGGACAAAAGCCATTCCGATTTTTCAATGCGACGTTAAAAACAATGTAAGTCGTATTGTGAACTACGAAATCGACAACCTCATCGGCGCTTATGTTCCGATTGTAAAAGTGGAAGGCGCCAATCAAGGCATTACCAGTACGTTCAGGGTTACACAGGACGCATTTTCTACCACCGAGAACCGTTCATTGATTAACAACAAAACTTACTACTTTGTTGCAGTGGCTTATGCCTGGAACCGTTATCTCGAATACGCTCAGGACGTGGCACCAAGCACCAATCCTTCGGCAAACTACTTAGGTCAAAAGCGGGAATACCTCGAAGGTCGCAAACTCAAGAAAAGTTCAGGCATTCCGCACATAACTGACAATGAAAAAGGAGGAACGGTTGCACAGTCCGCTTACGGATTTGGTCCAAAAGTAACCCGACATGAAGGTCAGGGCAATGGAGGCAATCTGCTAACCTTAACACGCTCTTCAGAGGATGCCATCGTTACAAATAATTTTGCTGAAGTTATTACATATGAAAACGCACAAGGGCCTGTGAGCATAAAAGTGGTTGACCCTCTGAATGTAAAAAATTCTGATTTTGAGTTTAAGTTCATTCACAATGTGGTGGATAAAACCGATATCAATGCGATTAAAAGCCAGGTGCCAAGCGGTGGCAACAATGCCATGATTCCGGGTGCAAACAACACCTATACCGGCACCATTGCCACGCTTAATGCTGATAATTGCAGTTGGGAATTAACCGATAAGGTATCCGGTATTAAATACCACCCAAATGAACCAACACCTGGTATAACCGCTGGAGATACACTTTACCAAAGCATTCGTGTAGGCAATGAATACTTTTTCCAGGATCTTGGCTTCTCGGTGAAAATTACACAGGTCGCTGATCCGGGTGAGTCTGTAAACAAGTTTACTGATTTTATAAGCCAAACAGCCGATTACAAAGGACCTGAAGAAGGCTCATTTATCGGGGCAAGTTTAGCATATGAAAATGGGGCTTCCGACTGGTTACTTCCTATTCCGGATATCGACAGCGAAACCCCGTTCAACTGGATATTGTCAGGTGCCTCAAAAACGGCGGGATTTGAGGATGCATATTATTCCAAATCCGGAACAGAGGTGCAGGCCTTTTACGATCCTGCCAAACAATATGGCAACATTCTGGGCGGCACCTGGGCTCCTTACCCGCTTTGTGCCTCTTATTATTCTGTGTTCCCAAGTTCAGGTGGTAACCCGGCACGTATTTTTTGCGGACCCGGATTCAACGGTAAGGCCTGGGCTCAGGATACCAAATTGTCCAAGGATTATGCTTCCCAAAACACCAGCAGTTCACCAAGCCAGGACGGCAACACCGATTTGCGCAAGCTGAACAGTGTGTTGGTTGTTATGACCAAAGACAAAAACAAATGGACCCGTTGTCCGGTTTTGGAAATGCAGGAAAAATCGCAGCTCAGCGTGGGCAATGCAATATTCTTCTCTTATAGAAATCAGGCATCTGTTGATAAGCAAGGAGTGGCTTTTGGCGCTCCCGGTTGTGTAACCTCAGAAGCAGCTTTGACCTCCACTGTTGGTATGGGTTGGTTCCCGGGTTATGCCATCAATATCGAAACCGGAGAACGTTTGAACATGGCCTTTGGTGAAGACTCCTATCAAAAAGAAAATTATGGAGATGACATGATGTGGAACCCAACTGCGGGAGTGAATTATCCTTTCCCTTATGCATTTGGAGGCAAACATTTTATTTACGTGTTCGGAGGCAATTGTGTCAGCACCAAGTTTTATCAGAATCCAACCCCGATTTTTGACTGGGAGAATGAATTCAACGGTCAATACGCAGGTGTTGGAACGTATGATGCAGGTGCGAGAGCGATGTTTACCCTGTTGAATTATTTCACTACCGAAGTAAAGTCTAAACCTTCAGGCATGAACGGTAACGGTTTGGCTCCATTTAATGCGCTTGAAAGAGACATTATGTGGGTGAGCATACCAACAGTTCAAAACGGATTTGTGTTTAAAGATCCTGCCAACATGCCATCTGATGTGAGGGTGCAAATCAATGTAAGCAAACCATACCGCTACGGTTACCATGGTGTGGCCAACATCCAAACCAATCAGCCTTACTCCTCACTCAACAAATTGGTGAGTGTAAACAATCCGTCTATACTTACTACTGCGGTTAAAGCGAGTCCGGCAAACAACAACTTCCCGCTGTATACCTTTAACACCAGCGATATTTACACACTCTACAATCAGTCAACAACACTTGAAAACGCCTTGGATCAAATAAGGGTTGTTCCAAATCCATACTACGGCAGTTCAACCTACGAAGTGAACAGAACAGACAATAAGGTACGCATCACCAACCTTCCAAACAAGTGTACCGTGAAGATCTTTAGCATGAACGGTACCTTGATTCGCACGATTAAACGCGATGTAAGCGGGCAGGAAGATCTTTATGTGGTTGGCTCTGACAGTAAAAAATCAAAACGGGTGCCTTACGAAGAGTGGGATTTAAAGAACCAGAACAACATCTCTGTGGCGAGTGGTTTGTACATTTTCCACATCGATGCTCCGGGTATTGGAGAGAAGATTGTAAAATGGTTCGGGGTAATGAGACCTCTTGACGTTCAAAACTATTAATCTGATTTAGCGAAGAAATTATGAATAGAAATTTAAAATACCTCACCCTCTCCGCCTTACTTTTGGCTTCAGCATTCTCCCAGGCCGGAAATCCTGAACGTGTGGGCCAGGCAGGCGCCAGTCAGCTCCTGATTAATCCATACGCGAGAAATTCGGGTATGGTTGGCTCCAACTCCGCCAGAGTAAGGGGCCTCGAGGCACAATTCCTGAACATTGCAGGTACAGCCTATACACGCAAAACGGAGATTATATTCAACCGCTGCAACTGGTTACAAGGCACCGACATTTACATCAATAGCTTTGGTTTAACCCAGGGTGTTGGTGAAACCGGAACCTTTGGTTTTGGTGTTGTGGCGATTAATGCCGGCGATATCGAGATCACCACTGAGGACATGCCCGAAGGAGGGCTGGGGTCTTTCACGCCAACTTTTTATAACATCAGCATGTCCTATGCTAAAATGTTTTCCGATAACATTTATGGTGGTATTAACTTAAAACTGATTTCAGAGCAAATTCCTAACGTCAACGCAAGAGGTATCGCTGTTGATGCCGGACTGCAGTACCACACGGGAAAGTACGATAACATACACATTGGTATCGCTTTGAAAAACTGGGGTCCTAAAATGACCTACAAGGGCGATGGATTAAGTCTTCAAACCCAGGTAAATTCCGGAAGCGGTACCTATGAAATGACCGTTCAGAACCGTTCCAATGGCTTTGAGTTGCCGGCACTTGTGAACATTGGATTGACCTATGATTTTTTCCTGACCAAAGACAGCGCCGGGGTTTCAAAAGACCACCGATTGTCAGTGAACGGAAATTTTACTTCCAATTCTTTTACATACGACAATTATTTGCTGGGAGTGGAATACGCCTGGAAAGAAATGCTCATGTTCCGCGGGGGATATTATTTCGAAGAGAACAGTTTGAATGCTGAAGCCCGCAGAACGGTGTTCACCGGACCGGCCATGGGAGTTACCTTTGAATTACCATTCAACGAGAAAAAATCAACTGTAGGATTCGACTATTCTTACCGCTTCACAAATCCCTTCAGCGGAACACATAATTTCGGATTTCGAATCAATCTCTAAAAGTAGTATCTTTACTTAATCATTAAAGGAGTCCCGATAGTTTCGGGATTCTTTGCTTTAAAAAAACACCAAAATGGCTCAGCAAATAGGATATTATACCGAAGAGGGTTTACAAAAGCTTAAGGATGAGTTGTATCAATTACGAACCGTTGAACGCAAAGCCGCCACACAGGCTATTGCCGAAGCAAGGGACAAGGGCGATTTAAGCGAAAATGCCGAATACGATGCTGCCAGAGAAGCTCAGGGTTTGCTGGAAATGAAAATTGCTAAATTGGAAGAAGTGATTGCCAATGCACGAATTGTAGACAACAGCAAACTCGATCTGAGCAAAGCCAGCATTCTCACAACCGTAAGCATTAAAAACCTCAGCAACGGAGCCAGCATGAAATACACCCTGGTGGCGCAGAACGAAGCTGACCTTAAAAGTGGTAAAATATCGGTGGATAGTCCTATTGGGAAGGCTCTTTTGGGAAAAAAGGTTGGAGATAAAGTGGACGTTCAGGTGCCTGCCGGAGCAGTGACGTTTGAGATCACTTCCATTTCTATTTAAACCATGTCAAGCATTTTTTCAAAAATCGTCAGTGGCGAAATTCCCAGCTATAAGGTTGCGGAAGATCAACATCATCTGGCTTTTCTTGACGTGTTCCCACTGAAAAGAGGACATACCCTGGTGATACCCAAAACCGAAACGGATTATCTTTTCGACATCACCTCCAAAGATTACCTTGATTTGATGGCCTTTACACACCGGGTGGCAATTGCAGTAAAAGCAGCCATTCCCTGTAAACGTTTATCCATGCAGGTGATAGGCCTGGAGGTTCCTCATGCCCACATTCATTTGATACCCATCAACACCATGAGCGACTGCGATTTCAAAAAGGAAAAGTTGAAATTCAGCAAGGAGGAATTTGAAAACACGGCAAGAGAAATTGCTGCATATTTCAAATAAACCGGTTAATCTACAAGGTTTTCAGCAAAACTTTCAGGCTCACACGTTGTTCAAGAAATTCCTGAAGGGCTGAAATGGCGATGCGTTCCTGTTGCATGCTGTCTCTGTGACGCACCGTAACGGTTTTATCTTCCAAACTTTGATGGTCGACGGTAATGCAAAACGGGGTACCAATGGCATCCTGCCTGCGATAACGTTTTCCAACGGTGTCCTTCTCATCAATAGCAACATTAAAGTCAAATTTCAGAGTAGTGTAAATGGATTCTGCGAGCTCAGGCAAACCGTCTTTTTTTACAAGAGGGAAAATAGCTGCTTTGTAAGGAGCCAGAGCTGGAGGCAAACACAATACGGAACGGGTGTCGCCGCCCTCCAGAGTTTCCTCTTTTAAGGCGGATGAGAGTATGGATAAAAACAAACGGTCGAGTCCAACCGAGGTTTCAACCACATATGGCACGTAACTTTGGTTGAGTTCAGGGTCAAAGTATTGTAATTTTTTACCGGAGAAACTTTCGTGTTGTTTTAAGTCGAAATCGGTACGGGAGTGAATACCTTCCAGTTCCTTAAATCCGAAAGGAAAACGGTGTTCTATATCACAAGCAGCATTGGCATAATGGGCCAGCTTTACGTGATCGTGGTAGCGGTATTTTTCAGCGCCTAAGCCCAATGAAAGATGCCAGTTCAAACGTGCCTGTTTCCAATACGCGTACCATTCCATTTCCGTACCGGGTTTTACAAAAAACTGCATTTCCATTTGTTCAAACTCCCGCATGCGGAAGATAAACTGCCGGGCTACAATCTCATTCCTGAAGGCTTTCCCGGTTTGAGCAATGCCAAAAGGAATTTTCATTCTTCCGGTTTTTTGTACGTTCAGGTAATTGACAAAAATGCCTTGGGCCGTTTCGGGCCGGAGGTAAATGGTGCTCGATTCCTCAGAAACAGAGCCCATGGAGGTGCTGAACATCAGGTTAAACTGACGTACGTCGGTCCAGTTGCGGCTGCCACTGATGGGGCAAACAATTTCCAGGTCAAGGATAATTTGTTTTACTTCTTCGAGATTGTTGTCGTTCAGCGCTTGCTTAAAGCGGGCTTCAATTTCATCAATTTTTTTCTGGTACTCCTGAACCCGCGCATTGGTGCCGCGAAACATGGCTTCGTCAAAATTCTCGAAGCGTTTGGCAGCCTTCTCCACTTCTTTAGCAATTTTATCTTCAAGTTTACCAATGTGTTCTTCTATCAATACGTCGGCCCTGTACCTTTTTTTGCTGTCTTTGTTATCAATCAGGGGGTCGTTAAAAGCGTCCACATGCCCACTGGCTTTCCAGGTGGTAGGGTGCATAAAAATGGCGGCATCAATCCCAACAATGTTGTGATGCAGTTGAACCATAGCCTGCCACCAGTAGTCGCGGATGTTTTTTTTCAATTCCGCGCCTAATTGCCCATAATCATATACTGCACTTAACCCATCGTAAATTTCACTGCTTTGAAAAATAAAGCCATACTCTTTACTGTGTGAGATAATGTTTTTAAAGGCGTCTTCTGGTTTTATGGGGTTCATGGTTGGGAGTCCTGCTGTAAAAATTTGAAGGCCAAAATTAAACTTTTAAGTTGTATGAATTGAGACGGATGTTATCGATCAGGCGAATTTTACCACAGAATAAGGCGATGAGGGCAATTGCAGGCTTAGCATTCAGGTGACCTGAAAATGGCTTCAGTGTTTCTGCATCACAAACCTCAAAATAATCGAGCCGGAGTTCAGGATGTTGCTGAATGGCTTCCTGTAAGCTGTGTTTCACTTCCTCAATCGTAGCGCCTGTCAGCTGTTTTGCGGCCCAATTCATCCATATTGGTATGTTAGCCGCCAATTCACGTTCTTTTTGGCTCAGAAGGGCGTTTCTTGAGCTCATGGCCAAGCCATCGGGTTCCCGAACAATGGGGCAGGGGACTATTTCCACCTTAACATCCAATTGTTTCACCAGGGCCTTTACAATCAGCATTTGCTGGTAGTCCTTTTCTCCAAAAAAAGCCCTGTCGGGACGCAGAATGTTAAAAAACCGGCTGAGCACCTGGGCTACCCCATTAAAATGACCGGGCCGGTGGGCCCCTTCCAGTACTTTGTCAAGATGGCCAAAATCATAGGATTCATTGGGCTTTTCAGGGTAAATCTCCTCTACTTCAGGCATAAACAATACATCACAGCCATGTTTTGTAAGCAGTTCCCCATCTTTTTCAGGCATTCTGGGGTAACGTTTCAAATCATCGGGGTCGTTAAATTGCCCGGGATTCACAAATATGCTGCAAATGCTGAGGTCACAGTGTTTTTTGGCCGATTCAAGCAAAGAAATATGGCCGGGGTGAAGAGCCCCCATAGTAGGCACAAAACCAAGACTTAAGTGTTTGTTTTCGAGTGAATTCAGATAATCCCTTAAGCCCTTGCGTGTTGTGAAAATTTGCATCCGAAATGGCCATAAAGCTACTATTTCCTTTGAAATTCGCAGAAAATTTCCTTACTTTTGTGTACTCATTAAAAAAGGAGTATTATCTCTATGAAGAAAGCAAGGGTCCTTTTTATTTCTCAAGACATCACCCCGTATTTAGACGAAACACAGATCGGAAAAGTAGCCAGAAAACTACCACAGGGCATTCAGGAACGCGGTAAGGAAATCCGCACATTTATGCCCAAGTACGGCTGCATCAACGAAAGAAGGCATCAGCTCCACGAAGTGATCCGACTTTCCGGCATGAATTTAGTCATCAACGATGTGGATCATCCTCTGATCATCAAAGTGGCCAGCATTCCTACCGCCCGCATGCAGGTGTATTTCATCGACAACGAAGAGTATTTTTCAAGAAAAGCGACACTTTCTGATAAAAACAGCGGTAAGTTTTTCGACGATAACGACGAAAGAGCCATGTTTTTTGTAAGGGGCGTTGCCGAAACGGTTAAAAAACTTGGATGGCAGCCGGACATTATCCATTGTCACGGTTGGTTTACCTCCCTTATGCCCCTTTACATTAAAAAGTATTATCAGGAGGACCCACTTTTTGCAGATACCAAGGTGGTGATCTCAGTGTATGAGGACGAATACCCTAAGGCGCTCAATAAAAAGTTTATTGATAAGCTTAGTTTTGACGGGTTCAACAAAAAGGACATTAAACTTCTTTCCGAAGAATCGAATTGCCTGAACATGCTAAAACAATCCATTGAATATGCCGACGGTATTATTCAAGCATCTGAAAAGCTGAATCCTGAACTTGAGAAGTGCATTAAAAAATCAGGAAAAGCATTTTTGGGATATAAGAATGACCTGGAGTACATCGATGCTTTCAACGAGTTCTACGATGAAATCCTTGAAGAAGCAAACATACTAAGCTAAACAAAACAACGTTATACAATTTAAAGGCCCCGGTTTTCCGGGGTTTTTTATGAAATAAAAAGTTCTGAATTCAAACAAGCGTGAATGGGATTTGCTATTTTTACGCGCCCGGTCAAAATGAAATCAACATTACATATCACTTTGTTTCTTTTCCTTGCTGTTGTTTTGTTCTCCTGCAAAAAACCAAGCAACCCATTGGGGCTTGAAGTTCAGCCGGAATACGATCAGTTGCAGGCTGCCTTAAGCGAAGTGCAACCGGTGTCGATGTACACGGTTGGCAACGATTCAACCTATGCCTTCAATGGCAGTTTAAAATATCTGGGCAGCAATCAGGACCCAAGCTTTGGACGCACCGATGTGGGACTTTATCTGAATGCGAATCTGGCAGTCAGTAATCTTACCTTTGAACCTCAGACACAAATCACATCCGCTGAAATTATTCTTGAGGCCAGTGGTCTGGAATACACCGGTGAGGCTTCCACCATCATGAATTATTCGGTTTACCCCCTTGATTCTTCTTTATCCACCAAACGTCTTTATTATACGAACATTACCTCGCTTCACAACACTAATTCTGTGGTTGGGGCCTACACCGGTTCTTATACTACCATCGACGGCAAAGTGGTACTTCGTATTGCTGTTGATACCGGTTTTGCCGGAACAATTTTAAGAGACAAGGGTGCTCTGGTCGACAATACAGCCTTTCAGGCCAAATACAAAGGGTTTTACATCAGCAGTAAAACAAGTAATCTCAACCCGGTAAGTGCACAGGGAATCATTACTTTGTTCGACCTCAGTACCTCATTAAGTGGCTTGTATTTGAGGTTCAAACGAACCCCCGGCTCCACTGAGGAAAGTTTTCGTTTTACCTTCACGGGTGATGCGGCCGTGAAATTCAATACGGTGGAATATCAACCCAATCAGGGTGGAAGTTATTTGCTTACACAACAAATTAAAGGCGATACCTTGCCCGGCAATGAAAACACTTTTCTCAAAGGCCTGGGATGTACCATCATTAAGGTGAAGATTCCAGGCTTAAAAAGCACCACCGATTCCTCCTATGTTTCTGTTAACAGAGCCGAAGTTATTTTTAATGTAGATGAAAGTTTTAAACCCATCAGTGGAAAGTACGAAGTGCCGCCGATTCTTGCCCTTATTCCCCTTGATCAAAACGGCAATGAAAGTTTGGGCAGCCATAGTTATAACGTTTCTAACCTCAGCCGGTACAATGGAAAATACGACTCCGATAAAAAACGGTATGTGTTCGACATTGCCCGTTTTGTTCAGTTGGTAATGAACGGAGATCGCAAAAACTATGGATTTAATCTTGTGGTAGCCGACCCCGATATCAGTAAGGTTATTGTAAGGGACCAATATCAGAACAGAGTCGTGTTTTATGGTTTAAACAGACTGGATTTGAAACCAAAGTGCAATTTGTACTATGTGAAGATGAAAGAACGTTAAAGTTCTTTTGAACTCAGCAACAGGGAATAACAACCCCAATACCAAATACGTGCAGAACAAAACGCTACAGGATGTGTTGAGTCCCTTACCCGATGCGAAGGCACCTGAATGTCTTGTTTTCAGTGATGCACAAAACTCCAGACTGCAGCATACCTGCGAGTTTATTTTTCATACGGTATTTTTAATCGCGTATCGGGTCACAACATCAATTGAGGAATATAAAACACATCCCGGTTTAAAAATCAACTATTCAGGGCATCCCCTTAAAGAAGGAATACAAATCAGTCCCCATGGCCTTCTGGGAGAAAAAGGCCTGAGCGAAATCAAGCCGGATTTTCTTTTTGATCAGGGTTTTTTAAAAGCCTTTGTTAATACAACAAACCATTCGCCGACGGGTATGAACTACGATGTCTTTGCCATGGTGTTTTATTTTATTTCACGGTACGAAGAATGGCAAAAGTATGAACCGGATGAACATGGACGATTTGGTGTGCAGCAGAGTATACTGTTCAAATACAAAACACTGCAACGCCCGATCGTGGACCTTTGTCTTCAGGAATTAAAAGAGAAACTGACAGGACTTTTTCCGGATACACCCTGGCCCGCCACCGGGGCAAAACTGATAAGTACAATTGATGTGGATAATCTCTATGCTTTCAAGGGGCGACCTCTCTGGAAAACCTTAGCGGCAGGACTTAGAGATGGCCTGAAAGGAGATTTCAAAAATCTCAGGAACAGATGGAAGGTACTCACAGGAAAACAAAAAGACCCCTTTGATATTTACGATGAGGTGCCGGCATTTTGTGAAAAGACCGGCATTCCTTTGATTTTCTTTTTCCTCTATCGCAACGGCACAAAATACGACCGGGGTTTAAAACCGGGTACTGCGGGCTTTACTGAGGTGTTTCGGAGACTCAAACGGTATACACTTACCCTGGGTTTACACCCTTCTTATTATAGTAGCAGTGAACAAGGCCGTATCCATCGTGAATGTTTGCTGCTTGAAAACCATTTGGGTCAAAACGTGGTATACAGCAGACAGCATTTTTTGCGGTTTAATATCAGAACCACGCCTCAACAGTTAATTCAGGCGGGCATTTGTGCAGATTTTAGCATGGGGTTTTCCGATACGGCCGGTTTCAGGGCAGGAACCAGTTTTCCATTCCGGTATTATGATTTTGAGAATGAAAAATCGGGCGACTTGCATTTTGTTCCCTTCTGTATAATGGACGGAGCCTATTCTATACACCATAAAATGGGGCAGGAGGCCATAATTAAAGAAATGGCCGCAATAGCGAAAGACATTAAACAGGGTAGGGGGTATTTTATAAGCGTATTTCACGAGCGAAGCTTTTATGACCATTTGTACCCCGGATTCGGCACTTTATACAGGGAATTGCACCTTCAAATAAAAGCCCTGCTCAACAGTTGAAATTCCCCTATCTTTGGCAGATGTTTATGAGGACCTCAATATTATACTTTGGAATCGCGCTCAGCGTTTTGACGTTTAGCTCATGTAAAGACAAGCTTGAGCTGAATGCACCTTACCAGGAAATTCCAAGTATTTACGCGGTTCTGGATGTGGCTTCAAACACGCATATCATACGAATTAACAAAGTTTTTTTGGGTGAGGGTGACGCCAATCTTATGGCACAGGTGGCCGATTCCATCAATTATCCGGAAGGGGAATTAATAGTAAAGATGCGTCATTCCGGCGGAAAGGTGTATTCGTTCAAGGATTCCCTGCTTCAAACCGATCCCGGTGCATTTAATAGTACACAACGCGTGTATGTTAATCATGAAACATTATTAACTACAGGAACCTATACCTTAAGTGTAGAGAATACACGAACCAAAAATGTTTTTACTTCAGTAGCCAAAGCCCTGAGTCCGCCCAATGTTATGGGCTATAATCCATTTGTCACCCCTTATTACCCCGCGCCTGTTGGAAGCCCCCCTAACAATCCGGATTTTTACATTGATTACAGCGGGAAAACGACAAAATACAGTGTAAAATTTTCACCCAACTTAAACGATGCCCAGGGCCCAAAAATATACAGCCTCGTGATGCGCTTGCATTATTATGATTCCCTTGGCGTGAGTGGTAAAAACTTCGAATACATTGATTACACGTTTAACAATCAATACTTAAAGGATGTAACAACCATTGGCGGCATCAAATTCATCAATTATGAATTTAAGGGCCAGGATGTAATTTCAGCCGTAGGCATAGAAATGAACAAACGTAAAGACCCCAATTTTTTTGTAGGTCGCAAAATGTACAAAATTCAATATTTCGTGTACGCGTCTACTCAGGAGTATCTCGATTATCTGGAATATTCCAAACCCTCTTTCAGCATCAGTCAAACCAAACCCATTTATAGTAATTTTAGCGAAAACAAAGCCATCGGTATTTTTACGTTCCGGTATTCAACCAACATTCAGAAAAGTATTTCTAACTCCTTTATTTCTTGTTTTGCAAGCGATCCAAGCACCTGCAAGTATAGTTTTTTTGAAGCCGATCTCGACCTTCCCGGCTGTTTATAAAAGGGCCATGACAAAGGGATAGTCCCAATCAGGGGAATTCCGTCACTTTATCCAATTCAATCAGGTTTCGTGTGACAGTCTGTCAGAATGACCGGCGAAACCCTGTTTGGCATATTAATTGAGATTTGAGGGTAAAACAAATTAAAATGGGAAAAATAATAGGAATAGATCTTGGAACCACAAACAGCTGCGTATCCGTAATGGAGGGTAATGAGCCGGTGGTTATTGCAAACAATGAAGGCAAAAGAACAACCCCTTCTGTTGTGGCTTTTGTGGATGGTGGCGAGAGAAAAGTAGGCGACCCTGCCAAACGTCAGGCCATTACCAATCCAAAAAAGACTGTTTATTCCATAAAGCGATTTATGGGACATACATACGATGAGGTAACTACTGAAATTGCACGCGTACCGTATCAGGTTGTAAAAGGAGAGAATAATACCCCAAGGGTACAAATTGACGATAGAAAATACACCCCACAGGAAATTTCAGCCATCATTCTTCAGAAAATGAAAAAAACGGCTGAAGATTATTTGGGTACCGAAGTTACCGAAGCGGTGATTACCGTTCCGGCATACTTCAACGATGCTCAGCGTCAGGCCACCAAAGAAGCCGGTGAAGTTGCCGGTTTAAAAGTAAAACGCATCATCAACGAACCTACCGCTGCGGCTTTGGCCTACGGTATGGATAAGAAAAACAAGGAAATGAAGATTGTGGTGTTCGACTGCGGTGGTGGAACTCACGACGTTTCAGTACTTGAGCTGGGTGATGGAGTGTTTGAGGTAAAAAGCACTGATGGTGATACTCACCTGGGTGGTGACGACTTTGATCAGGTAATTATTGATTGGTTGGCGGATGAGTTCAAAAAAGATGAGGGTCTCGACCTTCGTCAGGATCCAATGGCCCTTCAGCGTTTGAAAGAAGCTGCTGAAAAAGCCAAAATCGAACTGTCTAACTCCACCACCACCGAAATTAACCTGCCTTACATTATGCCGGTGAACGGTATGCCTAAGCATCTGGTGAAAAGCCTTAGCCGCGCGAAGTTTGAAGCATTAGCCGATAGCCTGATTCAGCGCACCATTGAGCCCTGCCGTTCGGCTTTGAAAAACGCGGGTTTGAATCCCGGCGACATCAATGAGATTATATTGGTTGGAGGATCTACACGTATTCCTGCAATTCAGGCAGCGGTAGAAAAGTTCTTCGGCAAAGCGCCAAACAAAAGTGTAAACCCCGATGAAGTGGTTGCGCTTGGAGCAGCTATTCAGGGTGGTGTGTTAACCGGAGAAGTGAAAGACGTGTTGTTGCTGGATGTAACGCCACTTTCACTGGGTATCGAAACCATGGGCGGTGTGTTCACCAAACTCATCGAATCCAACACCACCATTCCAACCAAAAAATCCCAGGATTTTAGCACAGCTGCCGACAATCAGCCATCTGTTCAAATTGTGGTGTACCAGGGCGAGCGCCCAATGGCCCGCGATAACCGTAAACTGGGCGAATTCAACCTGGATGGAATTCCACCGGCACAACGTGGTGTTCCTCAAATTGAGGTGACCTTCGACATCGATGCAAACGGTATCCTGAATGTCAGCGCGAAAGACAAAGCCACGGGCAAATCACACAACATTCGCATTGAAGCGAAGAGCGGATTGAGCCAGGAAGAAATCGACCGCATGAAACGCGAAGCCGAAATGAACGCCGAAGCTGATAAAAAAGCCAAGGAGGAAGTAGAGAAACTCAATGAAGCCGATGCCATGGTGTTTCAATCAGAAAAACAACTGAAAGAATACGGTGATAAAATTCCGGCTGAGAAAAAAGCAAACATAGAAAGCGCCTTAACTGAGCTCAAAGCAGCGCATGCGGCTAAAGATCTGTCAAAAATCGCAACTGCTCTCACCGCTATTAATGCGGCCTGGTCAGCAGCAAGTGAAGACATGTACAAAGCTACACAAGGACAGCCTGAAGGTGGTGCCGGAACTGCCGGAAACAATAACACCCAGCAAAATGCCGGTCAATCCAACAGCACAGAAAATGTGACCGATGTGGATTTCGAAGAAGTGAAATAAAGAAGTCAAACACTCTAAAGATCCCCTCCCAAAAAGAGGGGATTTTTTTATTTACAATCCGTTTTTCTTTGAAAGGAAATGAATAGTTTTGGGTTCTTGAAAATCCTCGTCAAATTAACAGCCATACTGTTTTCCGTTCTGCTGGGATTGGTTTTTTTGTATTCTGCCTATACCAAGTTGCACCCGGTGATCGAAACCTTCGAATTTAGTTTTGTTGAATTGGGTATTGGCAATTGGTACACGGCTCCAATTGAAGCCAGGTTCATGATAGGGCTCGAATTATTTATCGGACTATTGTTGATTGCCAATTATAAATTAAAATCCTTTAGTCTTCCTTTAGCGGCCGGTGTATTGCTTTTTTTTATCGTTTACCTTTCGATTCAAATTTTCGTGAGTGGAAACGAAGGCAATTGCGGTTGTTTTGGTGAACATCTAAAAATGACACCTTTACAGGCCATCCTTAAAAATGTGCTGATGCTGCTTTTGATGGTACCGGTTTATTTTATACAAAACAATTGGCAATTCAAATACAATGCCTTATTCCTGTCGATACTTGGCACAAGCGCTGTTGCAGTTCCTTTTATAATTAATCCTGTAGATTATACCTATACTTCGAACAACCTTCAGGAGAAAGTCAATTATCCATTGGAATTGGAATTACTCTATCATCCGGAAGATTCGGTGAAGGTTGAAATTCCTAAAGTTGACCTAAGAACGGGTAAACATGTTTTGGCATTTCTTAGCCTTTCCTGCCCGCATTGCCGTATTGCCGCAAAAAAGTTCCGCTTGATTAAACGCAATAACCCGAAATTGTCGATTTATTTTGTGCTTAATGGAGGAAAAGAGAAACTTCCTGAATTCCTTAAAGACACAAAAGCGGAGAACATTCCTTACAGTTTCTGCCTTGGTAAAAGCTTTGTGCAACTGGCTTCAGCACAACTACCACGCATTTATTACCTGGATAATTCTATAGTAGTTAAAAAAGTAGACTACTATGAACTCAGTCAATCAGATCTTGAAAGCTGGATGGTTGAAAAAACCAGATAAGGTAAATCAATCACCTTATCTGATTTTTGTGTTTTTGAATGGTTTAGTTTATCAATACTTTAAAGTTTACCGAGATGTCTGTATCGCCCGGTGCATAGGTTCCGTTTTTAACGCCTGGTTGATGTTTCAGAGCCATGTTCAGTGGGGCTTTTCCTGCGGTGCTGCCTGTTTGCCATTTTGTAATTAATCCAAGCGGCAAAGGAGGGGTCGACCCATCGTTATCCAGATACGTGATGCCCAGATTCGTGCCGGAAATAGTTACAGAAGCATTTGGCAGCGCTGATGGATTGCTTTGATTAAAAAATACCATGTGATCATCTGCTTCTTCTTCAATTTCATGGGAAATGGTATCCGTAACGGTTTTGCTTTCATCTAAAAAAACAAGTGTTGCTGTATAAGTTGTGTTCGGTTTTAACACAATTACCGAATCACTTTGGGTGGAAGCCGTTGTAGTACCTGGTCCGTAAAAGGCCGGAATACCGCCGTCTCCGTCGGGGTCCTTAAACAAATACACGGTGGTATCACTCCCGTCGCTGAGGTACAACTTGAAGGTTGTGATTAACTCTTCCTCATTGGCAGGTGGCGGTGGCACCGGCGATGGAGGATTAGTTTTTTCATCTTTTTTGCAGGATACTGCAATCAGGCCTGAAGCCAGAGCCACAAAGGCGAGTTTTTGGATTGTTTTTTTCATGGTTTTTTATTTATGGTTTATTTTTTGTTGTATAATGTAAAGGGTATTCGTAATCTCAGTGTATAGTTCACACCAAGAGCGTCGTTATAATACCTGAAGCGGTCTAAATAATCTCTGTAAACGGTATTCGCGGCGTTACTTATTGAAAAGTTGAGAATGAGCCATTGTTTGCCCAGGAGCAGGGAAGTTCCGGCGTTCAGTCCAAATAACAGATAAGCTTCGGGCGCTTCGGCATAATCCACACCGGGTTGAACCCTTATTTGTTTAGCAACATACAATAGATTAGGCTCCACATAAAGATCCCTGAATTTTCTACCATCTTTTGCTTTCAAACTGATAAACAGCTGTAGCCGGTCGGCGGGCATGTATAACAAATTATTCTTCAGCTCGGTATTTCTTCCTCTCACCAACATGGCATTTAGTTTTACATCAACACCACGAAACAAAGCATAAAGCAGGGTGGCATCAGCGCCACTGATGTTGGCGTTGTTTTGTTGGTAGAGAAATACCGGAAAAGCGCCTCTTATGGTAAGTTCTGCTTTCCCGGAAGGCTGGTAGTAGATAAAATTTCTGAAACTGTAGGTATAGGCACTCAATTCAAGACTGAGTTTTTTGTGATTGAAATTTAAGGTGCTGATGGCACTTAAACTTTTTTCCGTACCCAAATTTTTATCTCCGCGCTCTATGGCTCCAATACCATGATGCAAACCATTGCTGTATAATTCATTTACCGAAGGTGCCCTCCATCCGCTGGAAACATTCAGATTAAGCCTTAATTTGGAATTGGGTTTATAAATGCCTCCAAGATTGAAGCTTGTATAATCAAATGTGCGTATGGGTTCCTGCAATGCATATCCTTCATAATAATAGGACTGCAGGTGTTTGTAATCGTAACGCAAACCTGCTTCAAATTCAAAACGGGGCAACATCCAGCGTTCGATGCCAAAAACACCCCAGGAATAGGCATTGTAGTTGGGAATAAAAAAGCGCTGAAAATACCTGTTTTCCTGAAGTATACCCTGTACGCCAAATTTTCCGCGCATGGTGCGGATGTAATCGTGTTCCCAAATCAATTCCCCGCTGTGTGTGCTCAGGCGGTATTCGGCCTCAGGTAAATTCAAAGCAGCTATGGAATCGTTTTTCGGACGGTGTTTGTCAAACTCTTCGCGTATGTTGTATTGCAGGGCATAATTCAGGTAAATTCTTGAACGCTGCCCGGTGTGCAGATCGCTGCTCAGCTTTAACAGTTCATGTTCAATGTTTTGGTACGGCCGGTCGATGCTATAAGAAAATTGAGCAAGACTATCCATTGGTTTCGTGCGGTTAAAGGCCGCTTGCAGGTCGCTAAGGTTGCCCACATGAGCATCGCTGAAAATACCTATACGTGAATTGAACTGCGAATAATATACCCTGAAACCGGCATGTTTTAAGTGGTACTCCAGGGCGTATGAAAAGTTGGCTTCTTCCAATGCGGTATTTTTCAGATAATAGCCGGGGGTTTTTAAGGCCCCCGATTTTTTAAGACTGCCTTGAACCCTCCAGCTTAGATTTTTAATTCGGTCAAAATACCCCTGTAATTGCAATGAACTTGCCACGCCACGGCCGTTGCTGAATAAGGAAGTGTTGAATTCGCCGGTTACCGAAGCCGTATCGGGCAGTTCACCGGGTTCTACCAGAATAATTCCGCCAATGGCATCGCTGCCGTATCGGACAGAAGCGGCTCCTCTCACTAAACTTATACGATGTGCAATAAAAGGATCGAGTTCAGGGGCGTGATCGCTGCCCCATTGCTGCCCTTCCAGTCGTACCCCATTGTTGAGGATAAGAATCCGGTAACCCTGCATGCCATTAATCATAGGTTTTGAAATGGAAGGGCCGGTATTAAAGGTACTCACCCCGTTGAGTTGTTTCAATTGATCGGCCAAACTCAGGCCCCGGCTTTTGTCCATGGTTTTGGCATCCAAACTCTGGGTACTTTGGGTAAATTTTAATTCCTCGTGTTTGCTCAGGATATCAATCGCCTGAAGTTCGTTGTGGCTGTGCGGCAGGCGAAAAGTGATTTTACGTGATTTATTTAATTCAAACGCGATAACCGTATCACGGCATCCTATGTGCTGAACAAGCAGCTGATAGTTGCCGGGGCATAAATTGTTGATGGCGAAATACCCGTTCTCATTGCACTGAACAATGGTTTCAGGAGACAATAATTTTACGACGGCGAAGCCCAGGTTCTCGGAATTATCCTCGTCGCGGATAATGCCTTCCAGCAGCAAATTACAGTTCTGAGATTTCAGAACGAACTGGCCCAGGAGCAGGGGGATGAATAAAATTTTTTTAAACACAACAAGGATGTTTAAAGCAATGAATTAAAATAAAAAAGAAGTAAACCGAAGAATTATTCGGTAACAGGAGGTGCTCTTAGGAGAGAAATAAGCACAGATACAGCAGGGAGCTGCAATTGGTTGTGAGAAGTTTCCTGGGTGTTTCGTGGTTTAACAGGAACCAGTTTACTGATGAAGGTAAAAAGGTGGAAATATACCGGTTTATTGTACTGCTCAAATTCGCAGTCCTCAGTAGATTGTTCTGACTGCACTTGTGCTTCATCACCCACCTTTACCAGTTCGTGGTTGTGGTGCATGAGTTCATGAACGTATACCTTTGGAACGGCAATCCAGGCTGTCAGTAACAACAAAATGGCACTAAGCAGTACTTTTATGGATTTGTTCTTTTTCAAAACGCAGCACTAAATTAAGGCAAAGTAGTTTGGTCTACAAAAATTTAACAATTCCAGGAAAGCCAAAAAGTACTAAAAAACGCTAATCAGCGCTTTTTAAGGCTTTGTTCCCGTTGTTTGGCCATTTCGGCCAGGCGTTTTTGAAAACCCGAGACCTTCAATGGTTTTTTCATATTAGCCACCAGTTGGGCCCTGATTTTATCATCGCTTACAATCTTTTTAATGATAAAATTCTGAAGGAATGTGAACATATTGGCCAGGAAATAGTACCAACTTAAGCCCGCAGCGTAACTGTTCATTACTGCCAAAAAGATCACCGGCATAAAATACATCATGAACTTCATTCCGGGCATTTGAGCATTGCCTTGCTGAGGCATCAGACTGCTGTTCATGTAAGTGTAAACAATGGTACTCACAAACATCAGGGCTGCAAACAAACTCACGTGATCTCCATAAGCCCAGTCGATAAATGGCACGTGACCAAAGGTCCAGATGCTGTCGTAAGTACTGAGGTCATCGGCCCACAAAAAAGCCTGTTGGCGCAATTCGATTGAATCAGGAATAAAAGCAAAAAGGGCAATGAGGATTGGAAACTGTAACAGGAGTGGAATACAACCGGAAAGTGGGTTGACCCCGGCTTTTCGATATAGAGCCATGGTTTCCTGTTGTTTTTTCATGGGATCGGCATTTTTACCGAACTTTTCATTCAAGGCGTCCGTTTCAGGCTTTAACACCCTCATTTTAGCCCCGCTCATGTATGTTTTATAAGCGATAGGTAAAAGAATCACTTTCACAATAAGGGTCAGGATAAGGATGATAATGCCCATGCCAAGAGGAGATAAAATATCAGCATTGAACAATGGAATCACCAGCCATTTGTTGATGTAACTGAAAATGCTCCATCCTGTAGGAATTAACTCTTCGAGACCGAGTCCGTATTCTTTGAGGGTTTGATAATGGTTAGGCCCGAAATAAAATTGCATGCCAAAGCTTTCATTCGGCTGGTGAAGGAAAGGGATGCCCAATTCCGTTCTGGCAGCTTTTACATACTGATCGGATGTTGCGCGGGGAGACAAGTGAATTAAACTTCCGGCTTTGGCAAACACTTGCTTGGCGATGATGCTGGAGTTAAAAAACTGTTGTTTAAACGACACCCATTTGATATCGGCTTCGTTCAATTCTTTTTCTTCAGCCTCTTCCTGGCGTGGATTCAGGTAATCCGGACTGTTGATCTCCTGTTTAAAATAAATGGTTGCGGCTGCTTTTTCCTTAACAATGTGTTTTTCCTGCCCGGGGTAAAGCATGTTCCAGCTCAACTGCAATTGATCTTCGGTTTGAGAAATAATAGTTTGCATGCCGCTGAAACGTATTTCAGATTCAAGCATATAATCCTCGCCCTTCAATTGGTATACAAAATCGATGTAGGCACCGGGTTTTGAAGTTTCTAACCTCATCACCAATTCCTTGTCGTTTTGTTTTACAGGTTTAAAATAAAAACTATCGGTGTGAAAAATTCTGGAGCGGTCGTAAGCGTTTAAACTAAGTGCAAATCGGGTGGAATCTTCATCAAATAGAACCAGGGCTTCGTTTTTGCCGTAACGTTTGTATTCTTTGAGTTCAACCTTTACAATTTGCCCGCCCTTGCTCGAAATGGTGGCCCTTATTTTGTTGTTCTCGAGTGTGAAATATTTTTTTTCACCTTTCAGCGCAGGGGCAAAATCCTTGTACTGACTGATGGTTTCCGCCTGCTGAAGAGAGTCAGATGTTTGTACACTTTGGCGAATGGTATCCGCTTTGGGTTGTTCAAGGGCAATTTTCGCTGCTTCCTCAAGTTGGGCTTTTCGCTGAACCTGCTCAACAGAGTCCCTGATCTGTTTATTTCTTGCAATTTGTTCGGGGGTAGGTCCGGTGGCGTATAACCAAATGCCGAGTATGGCAGCAATGAGGCCCAAACCAATCAACGATTTTTTATCCACAGTATAAAAATTTAAGGCGCAAATTTAGTATTTATTTGGGGGATTTTGGGCTCATCACAAGAATTAACACCGGTGGTTATCAGAACTTTTCACCCTCCCAACGGGCCACAACTGCGCTGGCTACAGCGTTGCCAATCACGTTAGTGGCGCTACGTCCCATGTCCAGGATTTGGTCTACTGCCAGCAACAAAAGCAGCCCTTCGCCGGGGATTTTAAACATGCTTAACATGCCGGCAATAACAACGAGGGAGGCCCTTGGAACACCAGCCATGCCTTTACTGGTGATAAGCAGTACCAGCATCATTTTAATCTGATCGCCGGGACCAATTTCAATACCATAACATTGCGCAATAAACAAGGTAGCAAAGGTCATGTACATGATGCTCCCATCGAGATTAAACGAGTAGCCCATGGGAAGTACAAAACTCACTATGCGGTTGCTGATGCCGTGCTGTTCTAATGCTTCAATGGTTTTTGGCATGGCGCTTTCGCTGCTGGAAGTACTGAAGGCAAGCAGGATGGGTTCACGTATGTCCTTTAGCAAGCGAATGAAGTTGATACCAGATAGAAAACAAATTAAGCCTAGTACCACTGTAATGAAAAAGACAAGTCCGAGAAAAAAGCAAAATATCAGATACACGTAGCCACTCAAAACATCCAGTCCTTGTTGAATGATGACAGAAGCAATAGCGCCAAACACACCTAAGGGTGCAAAATTCATCACGTAATTGGTAACCTTAAACATCACGTGGCTTAAACTGTCGAAAGCAGCGATAATGGGTTTTCCACTGTTTCCGATGCTTGCAGCGGCTAATCCAAAAAAGATGGAGAACACCACAATGGGCAGAATATCGTTAGCCGCCATTGACCTGAACAAACTTTCAGGAATGACATGATCAATAAAATTTTTCGACGTTTGTTTTGAAGATGCAATGCCGGTTTCAACACCTGCTTCCGGCGGATCGAGCTGCATAACTTTACCGGGTTCGAACAGGTTCACTAAAGCCAGACCTATGGCTAATGCAATGAGGGTGGCCGTGGTGAAATAAATCAGTGTTTTTAAACCTATTCTGCCCACACTCTTAATGTCTCCTACTTTTGCAACACCCAAAACCAACACGGCCAACACCAGGGGAGCTATAATCATTTTGATGAGGTGCAGAAAAATATCGCTGAGTATAGAAAAATCAGAAGCTACCTCTTTTTTCGCCTGCTTAAAACACGCGGCTTCATAGGCCTGCAACTGCTCCGTCACTGCCTTTTTAATCTCCGGCTGAGTAATACCGTTGAACTGATCAGCAGCGAGTTGAAAGCGGTTATTGGTGATGGAAAGATTGATCAAAAAACCAATCACAATACCCAGTAACATGGAAAGTAAAATGTAAGTGATCAGTCTGTTTTTTTTCTTTGGTTTCATCGTTACAATACCTCCTGTAATACTTCCATTTTCATGCCTCTTGAACCTTTTATGAGTATGGTGTGATTGTTGACTGCTGCTTGCATCAAATAGGTTTTGCATTCGGCAGTGGTTTTAAATGTGCTGTAAGGGCCGGGATTCAGTGCACTGAAGTTTTCTCCAACCAGTATTCCTTTAGTAATCTTCTTTTCCTTTAATAGTTCAATTATTTTTTGATGTTCTTCCCTGCTGTGTTCACCTAACTCAAACATGTCACCCAGCAACACGAGTTTGTTCTCATCGGGCAATTTAGCGAAATTTTCAATGGCCAGTTTCATGCTGTTGGGATTAGCATTGTAGGCATCCAGTACGATTTTATTTTTTTTTGTTTTCACCAATTGAGAGCGGTTCATGTTGGGTGAGTAACTTTGAAGGGCTTCCCGGATCTGCTCGTCTGAAACCGAAAAATAGGTGCCTATGCATGCCGCAGCTAAACAATTGGGCAAATTGTAACTGCCAATCAGGTAAGTTTGAATGGGGGGCGTTTCTTTTGTTGACCGGGCTTCTTTGTTTACATGGTACACGAAGGCAAGTTGTTCTCCATGGCCTGTCTCTCGTCCGGTAACCAGGTTATTTTCTCCGGTACCGTATGTGATGCACTCAATCCCTTCAGAGAGGGAGCGAAGCAATTGGTCATCCCCATTCACAAACACTTTGCCTTTTTTATTGCGGATGTACACATACATCTCGCTTTTGCCTTTAATTACCCCTTCAATGCCTCCAAAACCTTCCAAATGCGCTTTACCAATGTTGGTAATGAGTCCGTAATCAGGTTCAGCAATATTGCACAATTGGGCAATTTCTCCCTGATGATTAGCCCCCATTTCTACAATCAGAAATTCATGTTCTTTTCTTAATCTTAGTAAGGTGAGGGGAACGCCAATGTGGTTGTTGAGATTGCCAATGGTGGCAATGGTGTTGTATTTTTTTTCGAGAACGGCGTGAATCAATTCTTTGTTTGTGGTTTTGCCGTTGCTGCCGGTGATTGCAAGTACGGGCAGCTTAAATTGTTTGCGGTGGTAATTAGCCAGTTTTTGCAGAGCTATAAGGGTATCGTCAACATATTTGATGTTAGGGTGACGGAGGTATTGTTCCTCATCCACTATGGCGTAAAGGCATCCGGATTCAATCGCTTTGGCTGCAAACTGGTTGGCGTTAAAATTCTCCCCTTTTAAACAAACAAATAAAGCTCCCGGCTCTAATTTGCGCGTATCGGTGCAGATCTTAAAATCTGACTCCCGGAAACAAGCATACAATTCCTCTATAGTGATGGGTTCAGGCATGCTGCAAAATAAAAGAGCCCCGGAGTATAAACAGCGGGGCTCTTCTTAAGTTATTAACAGAATATTATCTTCCTCCTAAACCTACAGGACTGCCGACACGGGTCATTGCGCAACGGAAGCCTAACCAGGCATTGGATTGTCTTTGATCTAAATACCTTCTTACGCCCGGGTTAAGGAAATACGCACGGTCTCTCCAACTGCCACCTTTGTATACTCTGGCTTTATCATTAATCAATGAAGTTTTGGCGTACTCATACATCATCTTTCCGGATTTGTCTTCGTAAGCAGCTTCACCCTGATCAAAATAAATACTGGACATTACGTCTCCATCCAGATAATTAATGTAATCGGCGGTTTTGTAATTTCTGCGTTCATCCAAATTATCGGTGGAGAATGCACTGGAAACTTGTCTCCATTGCACACGGCCGGGGATATCGGCTTTTCCTTCAGGAGTGGCGTTGTTGTTTTCCTGAGGATCTACTGAAAGGATTGCAAAAACACTGTCAGTCACTTCTACAGGCTCATCAACTGTTGTTCCATGTACGCCCGGTACGTTCACCTTGTGTTTAAATTTTTGCCAGATCGGGCCATCGGTATTGGCAACTATTTCACCTCCGTAACCACCAACCAAAGTTGTGGAGTCACGCACCTGAGTGGTAAACACGTTACCACGGAAAGGACGGAACTCGTCAGCATCAGTTACAGTGTTCGGACGATACACGTCCATTACCCACTCACAAACGTTACCTGACATGTTGTAGAGTCCGTAGTCATTTGGCCAATAACTGTATACAGGAGCAGTAACGTCGGCGTTATCGTTTAAGAAACCTGCTGTACCCATGTAGTCACCCGCGCCTCTTACGAAGTTGGCATTGATTTGACCGAGGTAGGCATCGTTTGAGTTACGTACGCCATGACCGTTCCATGGATAAATACGGCGATCAGTAATACGCTCACCAATTGTATTTCCAATAAGTCCGTAAGCTGCGTATTCCCACTCTGCTTCAGTTGGGAGTCTGTATTTAGGTAGGAAAATACCATCTTCCATTCTTACCTCACGTTCAGGATTTTGACCGTCGAAAGAAGGGAGTTTGTTTTTCAATTGTCCTTGCCATTTACCAGCCAAATAAGCTTCAGTGCTAAAGTAGTCCTGATCGGTAGGAGAAGGGGTGTGGTCTAAAAGACCTTCACGAATCAGGATAAACTCGTTTACCCTATCGGTACGCCAGGCACAAAAATCATTGGCCTGTAACCAGTTGACACCTACAACAGGATAATCCCTGTAAGCAGGGTGACGGAGGTAATATTCAACGTAAGGTTCGTTGTAGGCTAGTTTTTCTCTCCACACCAAGGTATCGGGAAGCGCTTTGTAATAAATTTCAGGGAAAGTAGGTCCAAATACCCTTTGGGTCCAATAGAGGTATTCCAGATAAGCGAAGTTACTCACTTCGGTTTCATCTATATAAAAAGAGGAGATGGTAACCCTGCGGGGAATGTTATTCCATTCGTAGGTAACGTCATGCTCAGCACGACCCATGGTAAAAGTACCACCTTCAATAAGAACGAGGCCGGGGCCGGTTTCTTGCTCTTCATATGGTGGTTTTTCAAATCCTCCATTAGAAGGGTCGTTGTAGGCCCATCCTGTTACCGGAGATCTTTCCTGGGAACAGGAAATCAGGACAACAGCCAGTACAAAGGCAAGGGATTTGGTGCTTTTTATGGCTTTTATTTTCATTTTCATGAGTTGATTAAGACTGTAACGGTGTATAATGTAAAAGGTTACAAAAATAGTTAAAAAGATGGACAAGAAATAGTTCTGTACCGCTTTCTTTTGGATTTGCACTCAAATTGGATTTGAGCTGAAATTTCATGGGATCCGGCAGTGTTACCTGCTAATTTTGAGACAGTTACGTCATAACTATAGCCAAATTTAAAATTATCGGTCTGTAAACCTACCAAAGCCATCACGGCATCTGAATTACGGTACCATAAACCGGCCACAAAAGCTCCTTTTTTATAATACAGGCCAATGTTAAGCTGGGTGAACTTTTGTTGTTGTTGGAAGAGTATGTTAGGGGAGAGGTAACTTTCGTTGCCTTTTTCTAGCGGGATGATGGCACCACCATGAGCCGTGATTTTAACCGGCAGGCGGGAGGTACCCAACATGCCTTCGTCAGGCTGATTAATATGATGGGCGGCGAAACCAACAAAGTAATTTTTAGAGTAGCCTAACATACCGGCTGAAAAGTCGGCGGCTACTTTGGTATTTTGAGGGATGGCCTCGTTGGTATTCCATACAAAACCCCTGCGTGGATCAATCATGTCGCCAAAATTCAGTGCGGCTACATCCAGTGATTTTTGTAAATAAGTGGCTTGCAAAGCAAATTTTAGGGAGAACTGACGGGTTACGGGGGCCAAAAAGGAATAGATTAAACTGGCATTGGTGGTTTTTAAGGTCCCAATAGCCTGATCGTCGGTAGTGACAAGGGCGCCGATACCTCCACCCAAAGCGTTCACGTGCATGTCATAGGAAGCGGAATAGGTAACGTATCGACCGGAGAGGTTAGGCCATTGATTGCGGTAATTCATGCAAATTCTTGGACAACGCGCTGTGCCTGCGAAAGCGGGGTTAAGGTACAGAGGGTTGGCGTAAAACTGCGTGAATTGCGGGTCTTGCGCTCTTACATCTGAGAGAATGGAAAGTAAAACTAGTATTAGGAGCAGAACGCGTTGCTTCATATGTACGTAATATGGTGGCCTATTTTGACAAATATAGAGATACATTTTTAAAAACAAAAAAAATCGACAATATTTTAGATAGACCCTCGTTTATTAGTTGTAACTTTTCCCAATTCATAGACCGACCATGAATTTAATGAAAATTCCGCTTCTCTCCGTCCTTTTTCTTTTTCAATCTGCATTTCTGACATCTCAGGTAAAAAATGATGTGTTGTCGCGCCGTCAGGATGTTGCCAAATCCTCTTTGATTATCCGCTCTTCTGCCGCAGACACCAGTTTTCTGAAGGTGGAGTATGCAGGGGCACAATACGACGGTCAAAAGAACAATCTGCCTTTTCTTGTCCTCTCCAAAATAACACACTATGATCAGACTGCGAAAGCCGGTTTGCTCATTCGGAAAGTAGTTCCAGTAAGTGAACCCCATGCTTCGGTAATAAAACGTTATTTCACGACCTATCTCACCAATTCATTTCAGTTATACGCGGTCAGTGGTTTGAGTGGACGCGAAAATTTAAACCCGCACCGATTGATTCCTTTTCGTTTAACTGCCAACAATGAATTGGAGGAATTGGTGGATTATGAGGTGAACTGGCAAATTTCAGGTAATAACAATTCAATGCTCCAGAAACAAAGCTCTGCCTTTAAAAGCCAATCTGTACTATCAGTTGGCGACTGGTATAAAATTGCCACCGTAAAAACCGGCATTTATAAAATTACCAAACCCTTTCTTGAGGGTCTTGGCATCGATTTGAGCAACGTAGACCCCAGAAATATTCAGATTTACGGCAATGGTGGAAAAATGGTACCGGAATTAAACGGCGCCTTCAGATACGATGACTTAGAGGAAAACAGCATTTTTGTAGCAGGTGAAAACGATGGTGTTTTTGATGAAGAGGATTATATACTTTTTTATGCAACAGGTACTGCTGAGTGGAGGAAACCTAAAGTAGCCAGCAGCTTAAAATTTGAAGCGGTGAAAAGCCTTTACAGCGACAGCAGTTTTTATTTTGTCACGGTTGGCAGTACAGCTGGACTTAGAATTGGAACGCAAAATGGTTCGGCTTTAACGCCCAATGTTTTTAGCGGCACCTACGATTATTACGCGTTTCATGAAGACAACCGCTACAATTTTGGAAAATCGGGAAGGGCGTTTTTCGGGGAATATTTTGATGTTCAAAATTCATACAATTTCAGCTGGAATGATGGGGATTATGTGGTTGGCGATACCATCCGCGCCTTGCTAAGTCTTGTTGCTATTCACACCGATACCACACAATTTCTGATGAGTGGAAACGGGATAAACAAAATAGTAACCACACCTTCTCTGGCAGTCGGCTCCTATCTTGCCGATTACGCCACTTACGCTTCAGGAGCATTTATAGGTTTAAATACCGACAATAACACCATCAATGTGCTTGTACAGAAACTTACCGCTAAGAGTTTGGGTTACCTTGATAAATTGACCATCAACGCAAGACGTTACATCAAAGTGAACACCAAACAATTTCAATTCAGAGACACCAGAGTTACCGGACCCGGAAAGGTTTGTGAATTCAGCATAATAAAAACTCAGCAAGGCAACCCGTTATTATGGAATGTAACGGACCCTTTGCATCCCTTTTCAGTAGTATATAATTCCAATGGCAACAACCTGAGTTTTGTTTCAACTACTGATACCCTGAAAGACTTTTGCATTGCGCCTGAATCTGATTTTTATGCCCCTGTAAAAGTCGGAAAGCTTGAAAACCAGAATTTACACGGCATTAGTCAGGCCGATTACCTGATTGTTACCCATCCCAATTTTGTGAGCCAGGCCAACCGTTTGGCTGCGTTCCATAATCAAAAAGAAGGCTATAGCACTGCTGTGGCCACCATCGACCAGATTTACAATGAATTTGGAAGCGGCAAACAGGATATTTCAGCCATACGCGATTTTATACGAATGCTTTACACCAGAGGAAATGCTTTGTCTTCACCGCGGCCGGTTAAGTATGTGCTTTTGATGGGGGATGGCTCCTACAACAACATGGTGAGAAGCACCGTAAACAATTCCAATTTTATCCCCACCTATCAGTCACACGAATCCCTTTCTTCAACAAGCAGTTTAGCAACTGACGATTTTTATGCCTTGATGGACCCAACAGAAGGATTTAATGCGGAGAGTGTGGGTTTTGTGGATGTGGGTGTTGGCCGGTTCATTTGTAAAACGGCAGAGGAAATCAATGCAGTGATAGCAAAAATTGAAAACTACTATAAAAAGGACCCGAACTTTCAGGTTAGTCAACAGGATCCGCTCAACTGTTCAGGAAGCAGCGAAAGTCCCATGGGCGATTGGAGAAACAACCTTTTGTTTTTAGCTGACGATGGGGATGATGCCATTCACATGCGAGGTGCAGATAATCTTACACAAAATGTGGCCAACATCAGCAAGATATATAATACCGATAAAATTTACATTGATGCTTACCAACGCATCAGTACACCGAGCGGGCAGCGGTATCCGGATGCTGAGGAGGATCTGATGCGGAAAATCAAAAAGGGGGTATTGTTGTTTAATTATACCGGGCATGGAGGTGAATTGGGTTTAACCGCAGAACGCATATTGGAAATATCAAGCATTAACAGCATGGATAATTTCAATAAGTTGCCGCTGTTTATTACTGCTACCTGTGAATTCAGCCGTTACGATGATCCTGGAAGAACCTCTGCCGGCGAACTTTGTTTGCTCAACCCCAGAGGTGCAGCCATCGCACTTTTAACAACTTGCAGGCTGGCTTATTCTTCTACCAACGATGTTTTAAACAGCGTGGTTATGGATAAACTGTTTACAAAACTCAGCAATGGTAAACGACCAACCCTCGGGGATGTCATCCGGTTGACCAAAGCTTCACCAACCCTTGGAGGCCAGTATTATTATTATGCCAATTTTCATTTGTTGGGTGATCCTGCATTAACTCTTGCTTACCCCGAATACAAAGTGGTCACAAGTTCCGTAAACAACCAATCAGTTACCCTCTCAAAAATCGACACGCTGTCAGCCTTAGCAAAAATTACCATTAGCGGCTACGTTGCTGACACCCTTGGAAACAAATTAAATAATTTCAATGGCGTGGTCTATTCAACCGTTTTTGATAAGGAGCAGGATGTGGTGTGTTTGCTTAACGACCCTGACTCTTTTGATCCATTGGTCAACGGCCCATTCAAATACAAACTGCAACGTAACACCTTATTCCGCGGCAAAACTCACGTGATTAACGGCGACTTCACGTTTAACTTTTTGGTGCCTAAAGACATCAGTTTTGCTTACGGACCAGGTAAGATTACGTTTTATGCCAGCAACGGAACAAGTGACGCAAACGGATTTTATAATCAATTGGTGATTGGTGGCGCCTCAGGCAACACGGTGGTGGATAATGAGGGACCGGTTGTGAGTTTGTACATGAATGACAAAAATTTTGTGAGTGGAAGCATCACCAATGAAAAACCCTTGTTTTATGCCGATTTAATTGATTCCAGCGGGATCAATACACTAGGCACCTCGTTCGGGCATGACATCACAGCGGTTTTGAACAAAGCCGGAAGTAAACCGGTGATTTTGAACGATTATTATGAGGCCGGCCTTAACAGTTACCAGAGCGGAAGGGTGAAATACCCGTTTGAAAAACTCTCCGTGGGAGATTATCAACTGAGTTTTAAGGTGTGGGACATCCAAAACAATTCCAGCAACGCTTCTCTGGAGTTTGTGGTAGCTGAAAGTGCCGAATTGGCGCTGAAAAACGTGTTAAATTATCCTAACCCCTTTAGCACCAAAACCAAATTTTTCTTTGAACACAATCAGGCCTGCACCCCTTTAAAAGTGTCGCTTCAAATCTACACCATCAGTGGCAAACAAGTGAAAACCATTCAGCAAAACGTACAATGTGAAGGGTTTAAAACGGAAGGAATTGATTGGGATGGCAGGGATGAATTTGGCGACAAACTGGCGCGTGGTGTTTATGTTTATCGCCTTTCGATTACCACACCGGACAACAAAAAGGCAGAAAAAATTGAGAAATTGGTTATACTAAATTAGTAAATTTGCCGTTCAGAAGAATTGCCGGAGATAAAACTCACTATGTATATTAGAAAGATATTTTTTGTTGGAAGCGTTATTGGTTCTGTTACCGGATTAATGGCACAGAATGTTGGCACTTCGAATACCTCTCTGAATGGAGGGGTAAATGCCATTACAACAGCAGTACCTTTCCTTATGATTAGTCCAGATAGTAAACAGGGGGCGATGGGAGATGCGGGTGCGGCGACCGATCCTGACATTAACTCCATTCACTGGAACGGCAGTAAGCTGGCTTTTGCTGAAAAACAATACGGGGTTGGATTTACTGTAACTCCCTGGTTGCGTCATTTGGTGCCTGACATCAACATGTCATACCTCTCGGGGTATGCAAAAATCAATTCGCGTCAAACCGTTGGGGGTTCATTAAGGTATTTCAGCCTTGGTAATATTGAATTAACCAATTCTCAAGGTGTAAAAACCAGCGACTATAAACCCAATGAATTTGCCATAGATCTGGCTTTTTCTCAAAAACTGTCAAAAACCTTTGCCCTGGGAATTGCTACACGTTATGTGAATTCGGGCATCAGCAAAGTTTATTTCAACGGGAGTTCGGGTAATGCAGCCAGCACGGTGGCGGTTGACCTTTCCATGTATTTTCTGAGCAATAAGTTCAAGCTTGGTGAAAAAAAGGCGGTGGCTTCAGCAGGGCTTGCCATCACCAACATGGGAGCTAAAATTAAATACTCCAATGATGAAAATTTCATCCCTACCAATCTTAGGCTGGGGGGTGGTTTAAAAACCGACCTGGATGAATTTAATACTTTTGGTTTTTACCTCGATTTGAATAAACTTTTAGTGCCAACTCCTCCGATTTATCAATACGACACGATTAATGGTAAACCGGTTTTAGCTACCGATCCTGCAACCGGAAAACCAATCATCGCAGCCGGTATGGATCCGAATGTTTCTGTTGGTCAGGGTATGATACAATCCTTTTATGATGCGCCGGGTGGATTTAAAGAAGAAATGCAGGAGATCAGTATTGCCACCGGCATGGAATATTGTTACAATAATATTTTTTCGGTGAGAGCGGGGTACTTTTACGAATCAAAAAACAAAGGAGCCCGGCAGTATTTTACTTTTGGAATGGGTTTCCGCTTTAAAGTGATTAATGTGGATGGATCCTATCTGGTACCAACTTCTCTTCAAAATCCTCTGCAGCGTACCTGGAGGATTACGCTCAGCTTCATGTTCGACGCGGTTGGTAAAGAACAAAAGGACCCACTGAATCCTTAATCTCCACACCCTTTTGTGTATAATTGCCAATAGTTAAAAGGCTGTCTTTTAGGGCGAAACAGCATCTTTGTGTATGCACAAGTTCGTTTTTGGTTGGCTTATCATTTCATTGTTTTTAAACGCTTGTTCGGAGAAAAAAAAATCTTCTGATTCCAAGCGTGTTTTTAATTACAATGAAATGAATGGATTGAGTTCACTTGATCCTGCGGCTGCCGGTAATTTCGAAAACATATGGCCGGTGAACCAACTTTTCAATGGTTTGGTTCAGCTTGACGATAGTTTGAACGTAGTGCCCTGCATTGCAAAATCGTATTTTATCAGCGAGGATGGTTTAAAGTATACGTTTCATCTGAGACGTGATGTGTATTTCCACGACGACACTTGTTTTGTGAATGCCCGGGGCAGGAAAGTGGTGGCAGGGGATTTTGTATTCAGTTTTTCGCGGCTCTATGATAGCAGGGTAAGCAGCGCACTTTCTTTAATGACGCACTTCGAACAGGGAAACCAGGGAGAAAAAACAGGTTTGGTAGCGCTCAACGATTCAACACTTGAACTGCGATTGTCAAAACCCTTCAACGCATTTTTAAGTTTGTTGAGTATGAAGTATTTCAGTGTCATTCCGCATGAGGCCCTTGAACGGTATGGCGATGATTTTAGAAAGCACCCGGTGGGTACCGGGCCATTTTGTTTTAAACATTGGGAGGAAGGCACTAAGCTGGTGTTGTTGAAGAATGAAAACTATTTTGAAAAAGACGCTCAAGGCAGGCGATTGCCTTATCTGGATGCGGTAACGGTTTCATTTATCCGCGACCGGGAAACGGCTTTTATGGAATTGTTGAACGGGAAATTTGACATGCTGAGCGGGGCGGATGCGTTCAACATTAATGAAGTTCTGGATAAGGAAGGAAATTTGCGCGAGCTTTACCAATCAAAGTTTTTTCTGCAAAAGCATACTTTTCTCAAAACGGATTACATCGGCATTCTTGTTGACACCAGTTTAGCTGTTGTGAAACAATCGCCCCTGGCTTTAAAAAATATCAGGAAAGCAGTTAACCACGCGTTTGACAGAGAAAAATTGGTGCGCTTTTTGAGAAATAAAATTGGAACCCCGGCACTGGCAGGCTTTATTCCAAAGGGGTCGAAAAGTTACGACCCTAAAGTTGTGAAAGGGTATTCCTATGATCCTGACAAGGTAAAGACCCTGTTGCAGGAAGCAGGCTATCCCGGCGGAAAAGGACTTCCGGAGCTAACAATCCATATTACGGACAGCTATAAGGAACAAGCAGAATTTATTCAGTCGCAATTAGCGGAAAACAATATAACAGCCAACATCAGTGTAGAAAAAACGTCTATTCTCAGACAGGCGGTGAATAATGGGGAGTACCTGCTTTTTAAGAAGTCGTGGTTTTGTGATTATGCCGATGATGAGAATTTTATGAGTTTGTTTTACAGTAAAAATTTTACACCTGAGGGGGTGAACTTTTTCAGATACAAAAATTCCTTATTTGACAAGTACTACGAAGAGGCTTTATTGGTACGGGATGAGCAAGCCCGAAAGCAGTTGTTCAATCGCATGGATAGTTTAATTGTTGAAGATGCCCCGTGTATTCCTTTGTATTACGACGAAGTGATACGGCTCGTAAGGCATAATGTAAAAGGACTGGGCATCAATGCCATGAATTTACTCAACCTGAAAACAGTCAGAAAAGACTAACTGGATTTGTCCTTTTGTTTGATGATGTAGCCGGGACGGTTTTTCACTTCCTCGTAAATTCTCCAAATATACTCGGCAATAATTCCCAGACTGAGAAGAATAAGACCTGAGAAAAAGGAAATAAGAATAACAATACTGATCCATCCTTGTACCCCCACTTTCCAATAATCCGGATTTCCGAATAATTTAATGTAGAGGTAAAAGACAATAAGGCCAAAGGACAAAATGGAAATACTGACCCCTAAAAAGGTGATGAATTTTATAGGAAAAGAAGAGGTTGAAAAAAACCAGTCTTTAGCGAGGCGGATTTTTTTCTTAAATGTCCAGCGCGACTTGGTTACTGTGCTTTTACCTCTTACATAGGGCAGGTAGTGGGGTTGAAAGCCCAAACGGAGCAGTTCAGTAACAGTGGTTGTATTAATTGGATGAATGCGTGTATTTAAGAGGTCGATGATTTCCCGGTCAATAAAAAAAGAGTCAACACCGTGTTTTGGGTATATAAAGTCCGAAACACTGCTCATAACCGTGTAGAAGAGGTTGGCAAATAATTTGGAGGTCCAGGGGTCGTCTCTTTCTGTTCTGTAGGGAAAAATAATTTTATGACCTTCTTGTTTCCACTTTCGGTAACATTCAACCAACAGGTGATAGGGCTGTTGTTCATCGTCGGCAATTACGGTGGCGCAGGAGCCATTTGCTTTGGACAGGCCTGCAAAAATGGCGTAATGTGAGGTGTAGTTTCTGCTTAATTCGTAAGCAAATACATTTGAATGGGTTTGTTCAATTTTCTTTGCAATTTCAAATGAGGTGTCGTTTGAACCATCGTCGATGATGATTAATTCATAAGGAATGCCTTCCTGAGTCATAACGTTATGAACCTGATCTCTGACTTTAATGAGTCTTTCTTTGGATTTATAAGAACACAGAATTATGGAAAGCAGATCAGTCATTGTTGATGGGTTTGAAATCAGCCTTTTTTAAAGTTTTGAAGTAAGAAACGGACTTTTTTACTGTACACGGTATTAAATTGCTCTTTAAAAATAGACATTATATAAAGATCGTGCAATTGCCCGTTGATGATGACGTGGTTTTTGAGATATCCTTCCTGCACCATACCCAAAAAGACCTGTAGTTTGTGCATGGCCTGATTGTTTGCGAGAATATCGCCGGTAATCTTACGGAAATTCATTTTATTGAAAACATAATCGTAGGAGAGCAACAATGCTTCTAAGCCATAAGGTGTCGATTTGCCGTAATATTCATCGGCAATGATTAATCTTCCAACATTACTGACCTGATCGACGGGATTCACATCATATATACCAATTGCACCAACTTTTTTGCCGGAAATGTTGTCAAAAATAATATAGTTGATTTCATTGTTACCACGGCCTCTGATCCACTCTTCCTGGCTCTGAATGGAATAGTTGTCGGGTTGACGCATGAACTGCCCACCCAGTCCCGTCCTCCACGAATAAATTTCGGCGGCATCTTCCACTTGTGTTTTTCGAAGCGTGATAAAATCACCTTCCAGAATCTTGTCGAATTTAATTTCCACTCACTCTGCTTTTTTTGAAACGGCCTGATTCAAAGGATTGATCGGCTAACTCTATTTTTACGGGTATTTTAAAGGGTTCCAGTTTTGTGCGGCAATAGGTCTTCACTTTTTTAATCAGCTCGGCTTTGCTCTCAGTACCTTTGTATTTAATTTTTGCACATACAATTTTACCGGTAAGTGGGTTACTTTCAGAATACACCAATACATCCTCCACATCCGGAAGTTCAAGTATAACGTTTTCTACTTCCTGTGGAAACACTTTTTCTCCTCCTACATTGATGATTTCAGATTTCCTTCCAAGAATCTTCATGTATTCTCCTTTCACTTCTACTGTATCCCCTGTCATGAACCAGCCGTCTTCAGTAAAGGGACTTGGAGCATTCAGATAGCCCAGCATGGCTGAGTCGGATTTTATCTGAAGAAGGTTATCCACCACCCTGGTTTGGTAGCCTTCGCCCCCAATCTTTACCCAAAGCGAACCATTTTCTTCCGATTGAGAACGCAACACACCCAACTCAATAAGGCCATAGGTTTGTTGCAATTTGATGTCAGGAAACAGGGAATTGATACGTTTCAGAAGACTTTCAGGCATGGGTTCAGCTCCGTAAGAAATCAGTTTCAGGCTTTTTAGGGAGAAACGTTCATAGGCCCTGCTCAATACCAGCATGTTTAAAAAAGTAGGAGAGGTAGGCAGCAGTTCCACCTGATGTTTTTCAATGGTTTGACAAACGTAGTCAGGGCTTCTGTTTTCAAGTATAACTACTGTGCCTCCATTAGAAAGAATATGAAAGAGTGTGTTCAGCCCACCCCAGTGATCAAATAACAGAAAGTTGACTGTACGCAAAGCTTTGCGTTTAATTTTGAATTTGTTGAGCAGTTTTTGAAAATCATGCAGTGCTCCTTTTGGTTCACCGGAAGAACCGGAAGTGAAAAGAACCAGTCCCGGCCTGGAATTACTGAGAATTGGAATATAAAGCGGGTTTTTACTTTCAGGTGGAGCAAACTCTATAAATTCAGGACTGTTTTCGTCCTTTATGCGGATAAGTGCATCGAGTTGAGCGATGGTATATTTTTTCTGATTTTTTTCAGAATGTAAAATGTCAAAGGGTACCACTACCGCATTTGCTTCAATAAGCGCAAACAGCATGGCGATGGTTTCGGGGCTAAAATCACTTTCAAGCCCAACGATTCGGGAGGAATATTTGGAATGAAATTTTTCACTCCAAAATTTTATCCTTTCAAGAATATGGGCATAGGTAACAGATTGATCTTTCCAGATAATTGCGGTTTGATTGCCGTAATTGCTGAATTCTTCCAGTAAAAAACCAATGTTACTTAAGGAGTTCATTAATGGTCAATTCGATCAACTTAAAATTTACAAGGTTACCCACTTCTTCATCGGGTATTGACACTCCAAATTCTTCTTCGAGCGCCAGGATGAGATTAAGGTGGCGAAGAGAGTCCCAGTTTTCTAAATTATCAGTAGAGCTGTTTTCGTTAATGCTGTCGAGAGGCACTTCAAAAACCACACTCATGACTTGTTTTATTCTGCTATTGTTCATCTTTACTTAGGCGTTTAATGTTGTGTTTATTTTGATGTATTGAATTTCACGGGGTTTAAAGGTAGAAATATTTAGGCTATAGGATTTTGTGCCTTCTGATTCTCTCAGCAGTTCAAAACCTATTTTCTCGTAATAGTCTTTTACCTGCGCGTTTTTTTTCGTGGGTATAAACTGCGCTCTGATGCTGCTGTATCCTTTTTTCTCGGCGAGTTCAATCACATGGTCCAGAAAAACATACTCAATGTTTCTTCCCAAAATTCTGCAACTCATCAGCAATGAATCTATATGAATTACCCGGGGATCGCCTTCGTCCTCTTTTAAAATACATACTCCCGTAAGTCCGCTGTCGCCGAATTTATCTTTCACGAACATGGAGGCCGTGAAGCATTTTGGATTTTCCATGAACTGCTCAATTTGATTTTCAGTATACCTTATGGTTGTGAGGTTGAACTGATTTGTTTTTTGTGTGAGTTGCGAAATCCTGGGAATGTAGGCAGCGTCATCCACCAACACTGTGAGTTCAATGCCAAGGGAAGCCAGGTAATCGTCAATGGAACCAAACTGATCTTTGGCACTTTCTCTTTGGAACTGTTGTTTGTACATTTCTGTTTTTTTCAGATCGTCCTTGTTAGGATTCAGATTAAACAGTTTGTAGATGTTTTTCAGCAGCTGTTGAGGGTAGTCTGAAATTTGGGTGGGAACATGTATACATTGTATTTCGGGCAATTTCTCGCGTATCAGGTTAATCTCAAAATCCGAATCATCCACAAAAACAAGACTATCGGTTCCAATGTTGAGTTCCTGTGCGATGGCTTTTAGGTTAGCGGCTTTGTCGTTCCAGTTGATTTTGTGAATCACAATGTTCTCTTCTTTCAACACAGCATCTTTGTGGGTTCTAAGTACCTCCAAAACATCGGCTTCGTTGTTTTTACTGCAAAGACCAATGATAATTCCGCGTTTACTCAGAAACACCGCCATTTGCTGTATTTTATGGAAAAACACGCCTTTTTTACTGGAAGGAGCCATGTCAATACCTTCCAGGCCATCTTCCCCAATGATGCCTTGCCAGAGGGTATTATCGCAATCGAGGATCAGCGCTTTTTTCAGTTTACCATTGTTCCTTAGCAACAGTGGTTCAATTGTAACCATGTAATGTTTAAGGAAATTTACGGTGTATGGGGCTTTGGAAGAAAGGTAAAATCGTTGGTCGTAGCATTGCGACAGGCCATGTTGCTGAAAGATGGCATCAATGTCCATTAACACAAAATTGGATGGGGCGTTTTCTTTTACATAACGGTTTAATTCTGAAACAAACCGATGGATTTTGCTTTCTGAAATTACATTGATGGGGTAATAAGCCGAAGAAAAACAATTAAAAATAACCGAAGGAGTAGAGCTCAGGTTATTAAAAACCATGGAAAGTTCGGAGTAGATTTTTTGTTTAAATGAAGCAATTGTGTCATCTTCTAAATCCTCAAAAAAACCACTGACCTGATCAAACATGTTCAGTGTATCCCAAAACACCATCACCAGATTTTTGTTTTGAAAAAGAGCAGAGTCCTGAACGATGTTGTCGAAATTTCCAATCTCAATGGCGGGTTCGATCTGATTTTTCCGACAGACGTATTCTAAAATTTCTTTTCCCGCATTTACGGTCACATTGGATAGAATGCCAATCTGGTAGGGTGCAGACGAGATGGTGCCACTGAGTTGTTTGTTCAGTTGCAGAATTTCGGTGTATTTTAGGTTTTCCATCAGTTTTCGTTTATTCAGCGAATGTTGATTCTCCTATTGAAAGTCAATTTTTTACAATAAAAAGATAGTGTGTAGTCTAAAACCATAAATACTATTTATTTCGAATTATATAGTTAATGGCTTGTTGTTAATTTGCATCATTAAAGTAAAAATTCAACAATTTGTTTGTTTCTATTATAATAGAAATATATAGTTCTATTATCGAATAATAAAGCCGGTATAGGCCCCAGAACCTTTATCATACGAGCTTTAGCCACAACTTCTTTCAATTCTTGTTCATTACTAATCTCATAGCAAAAATGATTAAAGTGTTCTCCGTTTTTCTGAAGGCTATTCCATGTATAAGCAACTTTATTCAACGGTTGTATAAGTTCAATGAGTGAATTACTAAAATTTGTATATAAGCTAAGCCTTGCATTTTGCAAGGGATCAATTATATCAGCAAGTTTTTTTTCAAAAAGCATGTTTTTCTCCCATATATCAATGTTTTGCACTATAAATCCTGAATGATGCAGTTTCATGCTGATGTTATTCGAATTAGTGTTTTTTTCTGCAGAACAAACCCACCAGGTTTGTGATTCTCTTTTCATCTGCTGTTTTTTCATCTACATCCTCAGCTATAAAAGATTGTGAATCAATTATTTCTAGGTTTGAAGATTCAACTAACGAATGAACTTCTTGTCTGTTCTTAAAAAGAAATACGTGATCAATAGCCGGAGAATTTGTAGGCGTTGTTATCCAAACGACACCATCTTCAGACAAGAGTTGTGAGAGTTTATTGAGTATTTCTTTAGGATTATCAAGATGTTCAAGGATTTCGCCTAAAACAATAAAATCATATTTTGAGTCTTCGTCGAAGAGAAAAATGTCTTTATTGAAGTATTTTATTTTGTCTTCTTCATAGCCAATAATTTTTTTTGTCATAAGCAATGAGGTTTCGCTAATATCAACTAAATCCATTTTCTGATAATTCACAAAATTCTTTTTTACCAAGTAGGAGAAAAAACCATGACCGGGTCCTACATCTAAAACCTTTAACTTTGCCTCTCTGTTCAGAATTGTTTTGAGTTGTTTTTGGAAATAGATGAAAATGTTAAAATGATGTTTCCATAGTACTTGCGAGATAAGTAAAGCGTTCATATAGTAAGACATTATCTCACTATTGGAGTATACTTTTTCAAAAGCCATCTGCTGGTTTTCACAACGGTATTTTCCATGTTTATAAAAGTATAGACCATCTACACGGTAATCATTTATCATCTTAAGGTAATCTTGAGCGATTTTTGATGCGCCTACATTGTTATTATCTTTAAAATAATATTGATAAACCAAGCCTAAAAGTTCATAGAACTCATTTGGAAAATTACTCTTAACGAATTGAATATTGGCCTCAATTTTTTTCGAATGAAGTTTATCCCTGTGATTTATTTCATTCAGGATTTCATTTAAAAAAATTAAGGATTGTGATGTGTAGTTGGTCATAGCCAGTAAGATGATATTATTGTATTTTAAACAAACAAGCGCCAAAGTTAAAACCAGCCCCTAGTCCTGCAATTATTAGATGGCTATTGTGTTTTATTAATCCTTTTGTAAATGCTTCGCTTAGCGCAATTCCGATGCTAGCAGAGCCAGTGTTGCCTATTTCCTCGACATTTGTATATGTTTTATCCAATGGTACTTTCATTTTTCTCATGAGATAATCAATTAAAAAACCGTTGGCCTGGTGAAAGATGAAAAAATCGATATCTTTTATCTCAAGATCAGTTTCCGAAAGTAGCTTTTGGATGACGATAGGAAAGTTGGTGACTGCCTGTTTCCAAGTTGCGAGCCCGTTTTGTTCGATAAATAAAGCTTTGAGGTCAGAAATAGGTTGATTAACGGGATAAGTAGACCCCCCCCCTCTCATACGCACTGATTCATATGTAGAAGAGTCTGTGCGAAATGCAGAATTGCGGTATCCATAATTACTGTTAACCTTGCCTAGCATTACTGCAGATGCCCCGTCGCTAAAAAAAATCGAAGTGTCTCTGTCACTTTTATCTGTATATCTGGACAAAATTTCAACCCCAATTACTAATGCGTTTTTTATGGAAGGGTTGAATTGCATTTTTTCAGCAGCGATTGAAAGCCCAGTTACCATACCCGCACAAGCTGTATTGATATCAATGATTTGGCATTCTTTTGATAAATTAAGCTCGAGGTGAATTTTAGCCGAAAGGGGAGGGAAAAGATAGTCTTGGCTGAATGAAGCAAGAACAATTAAGCCTATGTCTTCTTTCTTTATGGAGGATTTTTCAATTAGGCTACGGCAGGCTTCAAGAGCCATGGAGGACGCAGTTTCTTCTGGAGATACGTGGTATCTCCTTTTTATTCCTGTTTTACTTACAATGATTTCAGGCGTTAATTCGGGAATTAACTCGCATAAATCTTCATTGGACTGGACATTTGTTGGCAGGTAATGACTTGCAGCAATTATTCCTATTCCAAATTCAGGCATAATTTAAACGATTTGAGTTAAATAATTCTTTAATTCAATATTGTTGTTTTTGATATTACCCAAATAATCTGGGGCGCCATGACCAGGTAATATAATTGCATTGTCAGAATAACTCTTAAAAATAGATAAAATCGATCTCCGAAGTAAGCTCGGATTTTCACGGGGAATGCTTCCAGCTCCTAGGCCATTTCTATATAGAATGTCCCCGGTGAATAGGAAATTCTCTGATTGGATAATACAGCTTCCATCCGAATGGCCTGGAAAGTTTTGTATGATTAAATTAAAGGATTTAATCGAAATGGATTGAGTTTTCTCTTTTATTAAAATATCGGGTATGGGTGTCCTGATAGTCATATCTATTCTGGCTATTTTCAGGTAAAAATTTATCGAAAGGCAGATTTTTTTATCTTTTTCGTGAAGATAAAAAGGAATATTATATTTTGTTTTAAAATAGTCAACGCCTGCAACATGATCAAAATGACCATGGGTGGACAGGATGGCAATTGGGTTTAAGCCGGACTTTTTAATTTCGGCGTCAATGAGATCAGTATCAAACCCGGGATCTATAATCAGGCAATCCTTACTAATCTGATTTCTCAACAAGTAAGTGTTAGAGGGAAAGATCTTTAGATTTCTTATTATTATTATATCTTTATTAATTGATTCCACCTAGGTAAATGGTTTGTGCAGAAATATAAGAGCTTTTTTCAGAAGCAAAAAAATCAATAACATTCAAAATGTCATCTGCTGAGGCGTAACGTGGGATTGGCAAGTTGTTTATAATTTGATGAATTTTTGTTTGACCCGTTTCTGAATGTTGACGTAGCATATCGGTATCAATCGCGGTAATAGCTAAAGTATTACAGGTGATATTATATATTGAAAATTCTTTTGCCATAACATTGGCTAAAGTACTGATGCCAGCTTTACAAGCAGCATATATGGAATCACCTGCAGGTTCAAGACTGGCGGCCATTGAACCAATATTAATTATTCTTCCAGGAGATTTGTTTCTCATAAGTTTGGCTGCTTCCCTTGAAACAAAAAAGACGCCAAGCAAGTTGACGTTAACCATGTCAATCGCATTTTTTGTAGGCATTATCATTGAGTATTGTGAAGTCATTACAGCCGCATTGTTAATAACAATATCTATCTTCTCAAACTGTTTTGCTATTTTCTTAAAACACGAATTAATTTCATCAGACTTGCCAAGATCGACTGAAAAATGGTAATAGTTGCTGTGCTTGTGACTGGCGCTTCCTTTACTTAAGCCAATAACAATAGCATTATTTGACAAAAAGTGTTTTGTTATTTCCAATCCAACGCCTCTGCTTGATCCTGTTACTATTACAACTTTATTTTTGTACATTACTGATAAAAGTTAGACTGGATAAACCTTTGTTCATTTTTCGTTTGTCAGTTCTGTGATATAGTCTACTAAACTTTTTACACTACTAAACGGACTTTCATTTCTTGCCATAGCTCTGTCATCAGTTAAAGAAATTTCTATGTTGTGTTCGTTTGAAAATAACATTTCTAAGTCTACAATTATGGAAACCAATGAAAGTGAATCAATGTTTGAACCTGGGCCAAACAGGGCTGTATCTTCGTTGACCTTAAATTTCTGATTATCAGGAAGTGTTTCGATGACTTGTTCTATCTGATTAATAACAATTTTTAAAATCTTTTCTTTATCCATTATTTATTCTTTTGAAAGTTTTGTAGTCTGAATAGTTTCTAATATAATCTGTTTCTTCATAATTGTGTGATGCAAGAACCAGGCAAATGGAACCAGAGGAAAAGTTGACTTCTGAGGCCCAAATGCCCGGTACGATGTGTAAGCCGGTTTTAGGGTTGTTCAAATGAACGCTGCGTTTGTTTTTACCATCATCGAGCACTACTTCAAAGGCTCCGCTTACAGCTACCAAAAACTGATGGCATTCTTTGTGGGCGTGGGCTCCTCTGGACTCTCCTCCCGGAATATCGTAAAGATAAAAAACACGTTTTACTGCAAATGGGATTTCGGAATTATTGGTCACGACTGTAATGTGCCCGTTTCTGTCTCCTATTTGTGCGAGTTCTATTACCCTGCAATCACTTATACTCACGGATGTGTTCATACGCTCTTCCGCTTAAAGGTTTCAAAATCACGGATATAATCTGCGGAATCAAAGGCGTGGCTGGAGAGATGTAATCCTACTGCATTAGTCGAAAAATTCTCGATATGTCTCCAGGTTAAGGCAGGTACATAGAGACCATAATAGGAACGGTTCAAAGCGTATTTTTCTTTATTTCCATCAGGCCGGGTAATCACCACATCAAAACTTCCGCTTAACGCTATGATCACCTCATTTTGCAACTCGTAGGCGTGACCACCTCGCAACTCACCCCCCGGAACGTCGTAGAGCCAAAATACCCTTTGGATATCAAATGGTATTTGCGAAGGGTATTGCATAAAAGTTAAGTTACCCCTTGGGTCCAGAATCTTAGGAAAATGGAGTATCTCCGCCTGTTTCACGCGATTGAAAAATTTTCCCAAAGATAGAATTTATTCAGGAATACAGGTCTTTTTTAGTTTTTTTAAAGGCTTTTAGGCCTAAAATCAAGGATGTAAAGATTGCGTTTTTATATATGGTGCTGATTATTTTGATTTTTTCAAAATTTTACTTAGCTTTAGAATAAACATATAGATCTCCTCTTTGCAAAAAGGGGGATAAAATTTTAACTCAATTCAATTATGAGAAAAAGTAGTATTTTCTGTGGAGTTCTGTTTATTTCTAATGTTATTATTTCACAAACTTCCTCTATTTCTGGAATTATAAATGTATACACTGAAGTAAACAGTATCAGTGGGAACACTTTGGTGGTTTCGAATAGCTCAAGTATCACAATATCTGATCAGGTTTTAATTGTTCAGATGAAAGGGGTGTCAGTTAATTCTGCGAACAGCATTAACTATGGCTCGATTACCTCTTATAACAATTGTGGTAAATATGAATTTGCTGAAGTCGCGTCGGTCATTGGAAATAGTATAATTCTTAATGCCCCTTTGCAGAGGGCATACACTCCATCAGGTAAAGTTCAATTAGTAAGAGTTCCTGTATATCAAAATGCGCTTGTTGTTGGAACTCTTAGCTGTTTGCCATGGAATGGAAGCTCAGGAGGTATTCTAGCATTAAGAGTCTGCGGAATGCTAACTTTAAATAGTAATATTGATGTGAGTGGCAAAGGATTCCGGGGCGGGAGTGTGCTGACTAATAGCACTCAATGCTTTGGGGATACAACAAGCTACGTCGAATCTTCGCTTTTGCAACCAAATTCATATTTTGCAGAAAAAGGAGAAGGCGTTTTTTTAAATGGCATTACGAATGACATTGGACGTGGCAAAAACTCAAATGGCGGCGGAGGAGGTAATGATATTAATGGTGGAGGTGGTGGTGGTGCAAACTTTGGCAAAGGCGGACGCGGAGGTGATTTTTATGGTCCAGCTAGTTGCCCTGCAAACTTTGTTATGCAAACCGGAGGAATGGCAGGAGAGGGACTTAGTTACTCCAATGCACTTAGTCTAGTTTTCATGGGTGGAGGAGGAGGTGCAGGACACCAGAACAATAATACGTCAAGTAATGGCGGGAATGGTGGAGGGATCGTAATAATTAAGGCATCATCTATTTCTGGCAATGGTTATAGCATTTATTCAGAAGGCACAAATGTTAATTTCTTGCCGAACTCTATTGATGGGCAAGGCGGTGGCGGTGGCGGTGGTTCTGTATTGTTAGATGTAAACTCTGTAACTGCGTTGAATGTCTCAATAAAAGGCGGGTATGGTGGGTCAGATAACTATTCGGGGCCTGATTGTCATGGTAAAGGTGGCGGCGGCGGCGGCGGTGTTTTATGGACATCAAATCAACTTCTCAACTTAAGTTCACAATTAATTGGTGGAGCGGCTGGTGTTTTCCTTGGCAGCGGATCGCCATTCTACAACAGTTCTCTAAATGCGACAGCAGGCCAAGGTGGTGCTAACCTTTCGGGTTTAAATTTACCAGGTCGAATTGTTGTCTGTGATAATGAGGTTGGGATTAAAGAAATTCATGAGGAAAATGGCAGACTTATTGTTTATCCCAATCCCTCGAATGGGTATATTAAGTTAAGCGACGTTGGAGTCAAGATTTTGGGGCCAATCAAGCTCAAGGTTTTAGGGCCATTAGGCAATTTATTGCTTTCATTTACATTTAAAAATATGGAGGACCTTAATGAAGCGAATATAAATATTGATTCATTAGAAAGTGGAACCTATTTTGTTATATTAAATAGTGATTTAGAAACTCATTACACTAAATTAGTAATTGAATAACAAACTGTATAGGCTTGAAGATCGAATAGCGTATTTAGTTTAAGTACTTTTTTTTAATAAACTTTAGCTGATTCCATTACTGAAATACTATTCTAATAAATTGATTTAAGAATCTGCCTCATTTCAACAACTGTACAGTTCCGTTTTTCGATTTGAGAATTCCCTGAGGTGTTTTAATTTGTATGACCCAGTTGTAAACTCCATTCTGACAAGGTGCCCCTTTAAAATAACCATCCCAGCCCTGATAGAAGGAGTTAGTGGAGAAGATGCGCTCTCCCCATCGGTCATAGATGTCCAGCGTGTAGTCGGTGAAGCCCATGCCTTTGGGTTGAAACACATCGTTGATGCCATCCCCGTTGGGTGTAAACGAGTTTGGAACGTAAAAGGCAAACTCTTCCTCAATGACCACCGTTTTGATTACCGTATCTATGCACCCCCACTGGTTTTTTACCAGTAGCACCACCGGGTATTTGCCGGGTTGCTCAAAAAGGTAAGAGCAGTTTTGGGTGGACACCGTATCGTTGTTGTTGGCCATAAAAAGCCAGTTCCACTGGGTTTGTCCCTGACCCTGTGAAGCATTTACAAACTGCACCTGATCAATACCTGCAAGGGGAAGTTGAGGTTCAAAATAAAAATCAGCAACTACCTTAGGGTAAGCATTCAGTAAAAACACCGAATTATTCACGCAACCATTTGTATCGGTAAACACCGAACTCAGACTGAATTGCCCCGGCTGCAAGAAACAAAGCTGAAAGGGGCTGGTGGTGAAGGTTTGGCCGTTAAAATAAATGTTCGATCCGCTGAGTGGAACAGACGTGCTGTCGCTCACCAAATTAAATTCTGAACAAAAGGGTACACATTGCTGATTCAGGGAACTCAGCAATTGGGCTTTGGGCAGGGGCAAAATCTCCACCCGAACGGTTCCGGAAGCGCTACAGTTACTGGCGTTGATAACACTCAGGGTATAAACGCCTGAGACGCTTGGGCTGGAAGAGACCAGGCTAAATTGCTGTGTTGTGGCAGTAAATCCATTTGGTCCCGACCATAAATACGCTATCCCGCCTGAGCCACTTAGCAATAAGGCAGAGTGAAGGCAGGGTTTGTTGTTACCTGAGATGATGGGCTGGGGTAAAGCATATGGAAAGCCCATCAGCGGCACAAGGGCCTGTACCGTGCAGTTGTTCTGGGCACTCACAATCACCGAATAATTGCCACTGCTTGTGGCGGTGACCTGGGGAATAAGAACACTGGAAAGGGTGGACGTAAAGCCGGCGGGGCCAAGCCACAGGTAAGATACCCCACCTGACACACTGAGTTGAGCGTTTTCCCCGAAACACACCGAGTCTCCGCTGACCACAGGAACAGGATTTAGTAACACCAGAAGGGAAGAAGCTGTTGAAGCCCTGCAGGAATTATTGTCCTGAACAGTTAAGGAATAAATGCCCTGAACAGAGCTTCCCGCATTGGTTAAAACCGGATTCTGTTGATTGGAACTAAAGTTTTGTGGTCCACTCCAGGTGTAACTTGCTGCAGGGCCGGTAAAAAACTGAACCGTACCGTTTTCGCATACCGGCCCGCTATTGCCGATTGTAGGTTGCGGCAAGGCATTTACTGTAACAAAAGAGCCGGTGTTTACCTGGCAGGGACCCTGAGAGGCGATTAAGGAATAAAAACCTGCAGCATTTATGTGAACGTTTGTGAGGGTGAAGGAAGCGGTATTGTGGGAAAAATTAGAAGGTCCGTACCAGGCGTAAGTATCAGCGCCTGAAGCACTCAAACTCAGGTTATCGCCCTGGCATACTACCGAGTTGCCGGTGATGGCGATACTGGGCATGGGGGCCACTGAGGCTTGAAGCTGAGCGTTGGTGGTACAGCCTTGCGCGCTGGTTATGTGCAGGGCATAGGCACCTGTCATAAGCGTATTGGAGGAAACAAGCACAGGGCTGGAAAGGGTTGAAGTAAATAAAGCAGGTCCTTGCCAGAAATAGCTGGCTCCGGGTAAAGCGGAGGAATACAGGTTCAGGTTTTGCCCCTCACATACGGTACTTCCTAAAACACTCAGGAAGGGAACAGGATGCACGCTTGCTGAAGTGATGGTTGAGGCGGTACAATTATTAGCCGCTGTAACAATCACCTGGTAAATACCCGAGGCGTTTTGTGCGCTGGCATTAATGCTGGGGCTGGTCAATGCAGAAGTAAAACTTAAAGGACCTGTCCAGGAAGCGCTGCCTCCTGAAGAAAACAAAAGCAGGGTTTGCCCTGTACACACTGGTCCGTTGTTGGAAGCAAAAGCCACGGGGACGGGCTTAAGGAGGATAGAGGCGGTGGCTGAACTGCTGCAGGAAAGGGCTGAGCCCACTACCGTATACTGTGTGTTTACTGAAGGACTTGCCGCAAACACAGGCCCAACCAGGCCGCTGTTCCAGGTATAACTGGAAGCTCCGCTAACAACAAGACTACCTGTCTCCAAAGGACAGATGGACACGTTGCTTACACTTAAGGTGGGGTTAGGGACAAAACTTAAAGAATGTGTTAGTGAACTCAAACAAAGGTTAGCGTCCAGGCTGTTCACGGTATAATTAAAAATACCCGCTGAAGCTTCACTCACACTTAAAATAGTGCCGGAAGGTCCGGCTGCCCAGGTGTAAGTGTAAGGGGCTATACCTCCTGAATTGGAAGCGTTCAGAGAAATACTTCCTCCTACACACACTGAAGGCGTTGAGGCAACAATAGAAAGACTCAGGGCCGGGGGTTGGGTAATTAAAAACGTGTGTGTAACGGCGCAATAGGTAAGGGCATCGATAACCTGAACCGTGCTGATGCCTGCGGCAAGACCCGAAACGGTTGCCGTATTTAGAACACCGATAGAATTGGTCCAGGTATAGGTTTGAGTACCCGAACCGTTGGAAAGGGCAATGGAAGCGGTACCGGTGTTTATGCCGTTACACAACAAGCTGTTGGTGGAGGAAACCGTTCCGGTTAAAGGCACCAGAGGAAAAAAGGTGGTTGTAGGAGTAAACACACATCCCGTGCCTGCATCTAAAAAGGTAAGGGTATAGGTTCCCGGAAACAGACCTGTTGCTACTGAGTTGGTTTGGCCGGTTGGTGTCCAGGTGTAACTAAAGGGCCCTGTACCACCCGAGGCCGACACTGTTGCAGAACCCAAACTTCCACAGGTGATCGAAAAAGTATTGAAGGAGAGCGTGGGGGCAGGTTTGATTCCGATTGTTGTAGTGGCAGTTGTGATACATCCCGAGACATCCGTGGCATTGATGGTAAATTGTTGAGCAGTTCCTGTGACCAATGTATAAGTATTTCCAACAAAGCCGGAAGGCAACCAAGTGTAGGTGCTGGATCCGGTAACGGTGAGAGTTGCAATTGTATTCGGACAAATAGAAACGCTTGATGTAGAAAGGGAACCTACAGGAATGAAAATGATTGGAACAGAAGCGCTAATGACACAGGCATTCGCATCCTGAACGCTTACATTAGCAGTGATGGTTCCAGGATTTACTGACTGATAAGTTGAGGAGAAAGTGCTCGCGGAATTTGACCAGGTGTAGGAATACGAAGGTGTACCACCTGAAGCGTTAGCAGTAAGAATAATGTTGTTTCCAGGACAAGCTGTAAAAGAAGCAGCGGTAAGGTTAAGGGTGAGTGAAGCAGGTACTGATAAAGAAAGTGTATTGCTTCCAGTACAACCAAATGGTGTAAAGCCGGTCAAGGTGTACACCATACTTGTAGCCGGGCTTACAACAATTACTGAGCCACTCAGGTTACCCGGTAACCAAGTATAACTTGTTGCCCCAGCGGCGCTAAGGGAAACAGAGTTCCCATTACAGGCAATTGAACCGGCAGTGCTGGCAGTAACCGTGGGGTTAATGACGACACTTTGAGTAATTTGGGCAGATTGAGAACAAGAATTGCTGTGTGTAGCATTCACAGTATAGGTTGTGTTTACAAAAGGATTTACCTGAATAGTTTGACCTGAAATGCCACCAGGCATCCAGGTATAAGAGTTTGCACCCGAGGCAGTAAGTGTAGCCGCCAATCCCGAACAAATAATAGAGTTGCTCGATACTACATTCAAAACTGGAACAGTTTGAACAGATACAGCAAGTGTGGAGGTTGGAAATACTCCGCAGGTACTTGATGCAGCCACAGTTATGGTGCCGGAATTACTACCAGAAATTACACCAATGGTATTGGTTGAAGATGAACCCGTCCAGCCTCCCGGAAGTGTCCAGGTAAAGGTAGCGTTGCTGATTGGTGAAACACTGTATGTCTGAAAAGTTCCTGAACAAACCAGTGTGTTACCAAAAACAGGAGGTGTGCAGGGAATCAAAGTATACAATTGAAGAACTTCCGCTGATGTTAACGGCCTGTTATATAGATAAAAATCATCTAATACACCGTTAAAATACCTGGAGGCACCAGTTCCATTTTTACCGACTGAAATAGGAAATACAGTTCCGGTATTAATGGTTGCGCCGGTTCCGGACACATTGCAGGCAATGGCGGGTTGTGCCACACCATCGATGTAATACACAACGGTTGAATATACATTGCTAAGACTGGAATTATATACTGCTACTATATGATGCCAGGCATTATTGAGCAGGCAGTTATTTCCTCTGATCAATGCCTGATTGGAAACATCCAGTCCAACACCCGGACCACAGTAATTCCAGACAATTTGATACGAATCACCTGCACCAAATGCAGTGCCATAATCAAAAGATGAACGTGGCGAATTTATGACCGTATTGCTTGTTTTAGCCCAAAAGGAGATGGATCTGGAAACCGTTCCGGTTGGGCCTGCGAAAAGCATTTGTATCCCACTATTTGTACCATTAAAACTGTAAGCAGAATTTGGGTTTCCACACCGGTCGGGCACAAGTACCGCGCCACCAATAATTGTACCGTGATTTCCTGTTCCTGACACGTCATTCGCATTACCGGAAAATGGCCAGGCGCCGATTAGTCCAGTTATTGGAATTTGTGAGAAAATTTCAGAACTAAACAGAATGAAGAGGAATACGAGTATTTTTTTTAGAGATCCGATGAGCAGATTGCTTTATAGAAAGTGCGGAATAAAGATAATGCAATTAACGGTTGCTGGTGAAAATCTCTTCTTATAAAATACATTTAACTTATTTACTTGTTAAAAAATACTTAAGAATCCGGTTACTAAAAAAAGTGCAAATAATGCTCGATGTCCTATAATGTTTGCAAAGCACGTTCGCACTTGTTGAACAATCAATGAACAATTAATTTTATGATTCTAATATCCTCGCCTGATATTATTTGCAGAACATAACCCCCCTTTGGTAAAAACGAACCATCCAGCTCTGATTGCTGAGATGAATTGATGAGCCATGTTTTTAATTTTTGTCCTAATTGATTGTAAACATGAAGAGTACTGTTTAAAGGAAGCGATTGATTAAAACTAATTTTCCCATCAGAAGGATTGGGATAAATACTTAGACCCAAAATTTCCGAAGTCATCTGGTCTAATCCGGTGCAAGCCGAAACAGTGACGGTTTTGGTGATTGCTGCGCCTGAACCCACGGCGTTTCCGGCGGTTAAGGTAACCAGATAGATACCCGCATTTGCAAAGGTGATCGAAGGGTTTTGTGAATTTCCCGAGTTAATGGTAACCCCTGTAGCTGGCGACACACTCCATGCCCAGGTAGTCGGCGAATTCATTGAATTGTCTGTAAAGGTCTTGGTTTCTCCGCTGCAAATTGAACCGGGAAAAGAAAAATTACTTATTGGTTTTGTTTCCAGATAAAGTTGAGCAATTTCTTCCCGGGTTAACTTCCGGTTGTAAATTCTGAAATCATCCAAACAACCATTTAGCCAGCTGAATGTACCTCCATTGGGTATGTTGCCAACAAATCCCAATACAACAGAGTCCGATGGAAGGTATACAGAGGAATACCCTTTGTAGAGTTGATTGCTTAGTTGGTTGTCAACATAAAGATAAGTGGAGTCTGTAGTGAATGAATAAACTATGTGCCTCCAAACATCCTGGCTGGCCACTTCGTTTGAAAATGAAACAGTTTGAAATCCAAAAGCGTCGGAAGTTGCCGCATCAATCTTATCCGTGAATTTATAAACGCCCACAAAATAGGCTTCATAAGCCCCACTCAGGTTGCTGGCTTTTGTAAAAATAAAAGGGTGGTTGGAATAGGCGCTTGAATTAACAATGGTACCGGTCATTTTAGCCCAAAATGAAATACTCATGGTGCCGGTTCTTAATGAAGGGCTTGTTCCTAGATTGATCAGATTGTTTTGACCATTAAAGCAATAAGCTGAATTAGGACTCCCAAAACGGTCCATGGATAAAGTCGCACCCCTAACGATACCATGATTGTTTCCAACCATATCATTCGCATTTCCATTAAAGTAATACTGTGACACCAAACCGGAGCCTAATTGCCCGTAGTAACATCCTGCAATAAAAAGCAGAGAAATCAGGTAGAGTAATTTTTTCATATTAAATGTTTTGGTACAGACCTGTATTTGCTTCTGAATTAAATGACGGTACTAACTTATACTGATATTCAGTAGCTATTAATCTAAATTAAACATTACCCAATTACAAAAAAGAGACTTTTATATCTGGCAGACATTTGAATGCGTTTTATTTAAAATACCTTTTAATTGGCTTCTGTTGGTTTTTACATAGATTGCACAATTCAATCATCCTGAAAAAGATAGATGCCTTCAGTTTTTTATAAACCGGATACCGCCAGATTGTTTAATAAAATGGTACGTCAAAAAAGCGGCGTTTAAACCGTAAACCAAAATTGCAACTATGGCTGCACCTTTTAAATTGCAGGTGTTCACTAACCAGGGACCAACAACAAGAGTGATAACAAACCCCAGAACATTACTTTTCATCACCAGGCTTGCTTTGCCTTTTCCTGAGAAATAATTTGAAAGGATGAGGTAAAGGGCTGTAAAGATAACGGCAGGGCTATAATACAGGATCACCATTTTAATCCCTTTAAAACCTTCTCCAAGCAGTTTCAGGTAGATCTTCTCAGGCAAAGCATTAAGAAAAATAAGACCAAGAGTACATAACAAAACAGCTGAGGCCCCAAGTTTTAAGGTTAGTGCGCTTGTTTTCTCTGTTCTTAACTCAGAAGCAATTTTTGAAAGGTACAGCGGTAACATAGCGCTTACAATAATCAGCACCGATTCGGTAATGGTTATGGCTGCTGCATACAAACCCAAATCAGCACCGGGCTCAAGCAGGTAAAAACTGTACTTATTCCCCAATACAAACATCATTAAGGCCAATTGTGCCGCTAAACCATTTTTAAGGATGGGCAAGGAAGAAAAGGGTTTAAGGTCTGTTTTGGATTTTAATAGAAACCATAGCATACCAAACGAAATGAGAGTAGCCAAACCAAAAGAAATCAGCAAAGGATACACATAAGTTTCTAAAGTTAAGTTGGAGGTAAACAACACATAACCCAGCAAAAAACAAAGCAGCAATGCCGGTTGCAATAAACTTAAACCATAATACAATTTTAATTTTCCAAGGCCGAGAATCATCACGCATTGAAAGGTGTGCAAAGTCACCAGCGCTGTGATGAGAAAAGCCTGCCAGAAAAAACCTTCTATGTGTTTTCCGGCAAACCATAAAATGCTGTTACCCATCAAAGTAATGCATAGAATAAAAGCAAAACCAAAACCATAAATTCTAAAAGCACGGAATTTGGTCATAAAATGTACAAGGTGATAGCCTGTAAACACCTCAGTGATAATTTGCAGGAGAGCAATGTTGAATAAAAAGAGACTAATCTCCCCCCGGGTGCTTACGCCAAGGTATTTGGCGCTGATCACCAAAACCGAAAATCCGATAAGGGCAACGATTAACCTGGAAAGAAGACCTTGGAGAAGATGTGTGAACATGGTAATTAAGTTTGGCTATACCTCAGGGCCAAACAAAAGTAAGAAGCTGTTTGATGTCGGGATGCAGACTTTTTGCAACCGGACAAGTGTAAGCCGTGTGTTCGTAAATCTTTTTTTCCTTCTCGCTGAAATTCGCTTTTGGAAAAGTAAGGGTAATATGAATTTCACCAATTCGCCTCGGATCGGCATACATCACTTTGGTAACTTCAGCAATGGTGCCGTCAATGGGAGTAATCTGGTCCTTTCGGGAGGCAATGCCCATAACAGTTAACATACAATTCGCCAAAGAAGTGGCGGTAAGATCGGTTGGACTAAACGCTTCTCCCTTGCCATTGTTGTCCTTGGGAGCATCGGTTTCAATGTGCGCGCCGGAAGCCTGATGAACAGACTCGGTATGAAGACCCCCTACGTATGTTACTTTGCTGGTTATCATGGATTTGGGTTTTTACAAAAATAGGATAATACTGTTGAATTAATTAATTTTGTTAAGATGTTTAAAAAGGTCCTTTTCCCATTGTTTCTGCTTCTTGGCGCCGGAGTTTTAAAGGCACAGGCACCGGGTGGTCGCGAGGCCATCGAAGGTGGAAGTGATAACAATGTATTGTACAGAAAAGATCATACCGGATCGATTTATTTACATACGCGGGGCATGGGCGTTTTGTACCGCATGTCAAAGCATGTCACCGTAAAACAGCGAAATTATTTTGAGATAGACTTTAACAACATCAAACACCCCAAAGAAGTTCAGGTAGTGGGCGATGCTTTCGATCGCAAACGGTTTGTTTATGGAAAACTCAACAACGTGATGTTACTCAAAGCGGCCCTTGGTTCACAAAATGTGTTTTACCATAAAGCCGACCTTGAAGCGGTTGAGGTAAGGTATTCTTATTCCATAGGACCGGGTATTGCGTTTTTAAAACCCTATTATGTTCAGGTAGACCGTGTTCAATACAATAATGTGGTCACCGATGAAGTACCTTTTAATGAGGATACCTTTACCATCGATAGCATCAACGGACGGGCCTCCTTTTTTAAAGGTTTTGATGGCATAAAGGTTCGTCCGGTTATTACCGGGAAGTTTAATATCAGTTTTGAATATGCGCATTATACCAACATTATCCGGGCGCTTGAACTCGGTTTGTGTGTGGATTATTTTCCTATTGCTTTGCCCATCATGGCGCGTAACCCTTCCGAAAATTTTGTGGTTAGTTTAAGACTCGGGTTTGTGTTCGGAAGAAAGTATTATTGATATGGAACTGAGTGAAGAAATTCAAAGAGTAAAAAAGCCGGATTGGCTCAGGGTAAAATTACCCACCGGTGAAGAGTACGTGAAAGTGCGGGGCATTGTGAGCAAACACAAACTTCACACCATTTGCGAAAGTGGTAATTGTCCGAACATGGGTGAGTGCTGGGGAGCTGGCACCGCAACATTTATGATTTTGGGTAACATCTGTACCCGCAGTTGTGGTTTTTGCGCAGTAGCCACCGGCAAACCTAAACCGGCCGACTGGGATGAACCTAAACGGGTAGCCGAATCGGTAAAACTCATGGGGGTTAAACACTGTGTAATTACGAGTGTAGATCGCGATGATCTGAAGGATGGAGGTTCCATCATTTGGGCCGAAACAATTAAAGAGATAAGGGCTGTTAGTCCTGAAACAAAGTTCGAATGTCTGATTCCGGATTTTGCAGGTAAATGGGATAATCTGCAACGTATTATTGATGCCAGACCCGACATTGTTTCACATAACATGGAAACCGTCAGGCGTTTAACCGCCCAGGTGCGCATTCAGGCCAAGTACGACCGAAGCCTCGAAGTGCTGGACCGTTTGGACAAAGCAGGTGTGAAAACCAAAAGCGGCATCATGCTTGGATTGGGTGAAACAGAGCAGGAAGTGTACGAAAGTCTTGATGATCTGGCATCTGTAAAATGCGATGTAGTAACACTTGGACAATACCTTCAACCAACACCTAAACACTTACCCGTTGCCCGTTTTGTGCATCCGGATGAATTTAAGGCCTATAAGGACTATGCCCTTCAAAAAGGATTTCGTTTTGTGGAGAGCGGCCCTCTGGTGCGTTCTTCATACCACGCCGAAAAACATATTTTTTAATGAAAAGGGGCATACAACTCCTTTTAACCGCTGTTCTTTTCGGACTTTTTTCCTGCGCCCCATCCCGTTTTGTAAAACCACTTGAAAAAAACCAAAAGGCCATTTCTTTTTCTTTCGGAGGGCCCGGCATCATGTATTCCGGAGCTCCTATTCCCATCCCGTTTTCAACCCTGGCATACGCTCAGGGTATCAACAGCTCAATCACTGCTTTCGGTGCCTTGCATTTTACAAGTTCTTTGTTTGGTAACCTGCAGGCCGACCTCGGGGCAAGTTGTCAACTCTTTGAATTGGAGAGTGGTCTGGGTATGTCGGCTGCACCCGCTCTTCAGCTGGCCTATAGCGTGGGTACAGCCAAAACACTAAGGGCCTGGCCAAGCGGAGATATTAATGTGTATTACCACTTGTTTAAAAAACCATCTTATCTCTATGGTGGATTAAATGCCTGGTTTGAATTTTCTAAATACAAAGCCCATAACGAATTACAAACACGTCATGTGATACCCAACCTGCAACTCGGTTACGTGTTCGTTAAACCAAAATGGCAGCACCAATTTGAGTTTAAATTTATTGGGATGGGTATTCCCAATACTCCAGGGGTGGTGGATTATGTGGGACTGAACGGTAAAGGAAGCATAGGATTTTATTATAACCTTATCAGAACGTTTTAAATGAAAACCATACTTTATTTCGTTTTACTTTTCGGATTCAGTTCCTGCTTAAAGCTGGATTCCAATTTGTATAACAACGATAACACCATCAAAGAATATCTTTTAGACAATTACACCGGTGAACAGGATTTTATCCTGGATGACTCCTATACCATCCCCTCCACGCTGATTCATCGGTTTTCCCTGGCTTCCCAAACTACAGAAGAAACAAGCCCCTTTAATATCCAGGCAATTTACATTGGGGATTTAAACAGAATCAATACCGATACGGTTATCTTGTACTGTCACGGTAACAAATGGCATATGGATTTTTACTGGCAAAGAGCCAAATTGCTTGCACACACCGGAAGTAAAAACCGTTTTGGAGTGCTGATGTTTGATTACCGGGGCTTCGGATTGAGCGAAGGAGAACCCACAGAGGAAGGCATGTATGCGGACACAAAAGCCTGTTTGGAGTGGTTAAAATCAAAAGGTTTAAGCGATGAGCGTTTGGTGATGTATGGATTCAGTCTGGGCAGTGCTCCTGCCTGTGAATTAACAGCAAGTCCCGGGGTGTTGAAGCCTGAACGAATAATTCTTGAGGCTCCTTTTGGCAGTGCGGAGGTGATGGTGCAGGATGCCTCTCAGTTAAACATGCCCGCTGCTTACTTTACCGACCTGAAAATTGATAATGCTGAGGAAATTAAAAAAGTAAATCAGCCGTTTTTGTGGATACATGGTTTAAACGATTTGTTTTTGAACTATAAAACTCACGGTGAAGTAGTGTATAAAAATTACAAAGGTGTTTTTGCACGAAAACATATGGTAGATGGAGCCGATCATGGTGAAGTGCCCGAAAAAATGGGATTTGAGACTTACCGGAAAAACATGGAGTTGTTTATCACCGGAAATTAAATCACTCCTAATTCAAGAGACTTTAACCAGCCTTCATTCCCGTTTTCAAGTTTAATCAGCATCCAGTCTCCGTTGTTTTCAACTACTCTAACTTTGGTGCCTTCATGGAGTCGGAACTTGGTGGTTGCTGTGGCATTTGGCTCGTTCATTATTTTCACTTCCTTTTCAAGAACGATGGCAAATTTGTTTTCCGATTTGGCTCTTACAGCAGAGCTGCCCAGAAAAAAAGAAATCAAAAATGTAAAGGCAAATAACATGGAAATTCCAAAAAATAGTCGTTTAAGAGCAAAGGACGAAAGGATGTAATACATAAAAAATGCGGCAGCAGCAATGAACAAACTGAAGATGTTTAACCAGGCCCAGGCAGTAGTGGTTAAAGAAGAAAGAACATTGCTTTTAACGGCGGTGATGAAAAAGTTTTCTTTAGTGTCTATTTTGTCAATCGTTTTTGAATTGGCCAGACTAAGGTTGATTTTTATATCCTCATCATCAGGTTCAAGTTTGCGGGCAATTTCGTAGGCATGGATGGCACGCCCCAGATTACCGTTTTTATAGTAAGAATTGCCCAGGTTAAAATACAATTGGTAAGAGGTATAACCTTCTTTTATCAATTGCTCGTATAAGGTAATGGCGGTTTTGTATTGCTTTTCATCATAGGCTTTTTCAGCCTGAACAAGCGTTTCATTGCCAGCCTGAAGCCCTGAAATTGCCAAAAAGAAAAAGATTACATTAAACCACCTTTTCATACGTTCTTTTTGTGTTAAGTGCTTGTTCAAGTTCGATAATCAGGTTGCTGGTATTGGAATACATGGATTTCAAATCGCCGCTTACCGCACCGGGAGCATATTTAGCAAACTCACAAGTAGAGATTGCCTCCAGCACCCTATTCAATAATGCGCCGTCAATTTTCCGCTTCGCTAGGCTTTCTTTCACCTTCTCTTTTGACAGGTCCGCCACAGGTATGTTTAATTTGTGGCCCAGGTAATTGTTCAGGGAAAGCAAAATCTCTGTATAAAATTCATCCTTGGTGTTGCTGAGCATAAAAGATTCAGCCCTGCGCAATTGTTTTTTTGCGAGTTGAGCTGCCTTGCGCTCTTTCACCAGCACCACATCTGCATTTTGTTTGAGATAAGTTTTTCTCACTACCATCCCGGTTATCAGGGCAATAAAAATCAATGCCAGGCAAAACAGATGCGCGAAAGAATTAAAAAACTCGTGCCCCGAACGCTGAAGAACAAAATCGCCTTTTTTGATGTAACGGATGTCGTTCTCCGATTCCTTTACCTGCGTTTGCATGCTGAACACCTGAGCTCCTCTGCTGTTCGCGTCAGGAGGAAGTACTTTGATTTTTAATTGAGGAGAGGGCAGCGTAACGTATTGTTTTGAATTTAAATTGAAGTAAGAGAAGTCGAGGTTATCAATGGTGTATTCGCCTTCAGAGCGGGGTATGATCAGGTAATCGAAGGTTTTGGAATTCGCAGACTCCGAAATTTTGGGTTCATAGATTTCAAAACTTTCCGGAAATTCATACTTAGGGGCTTCAATCAGTTTAATGTTGCCTTTTCCACTGATGGTTACTTTTAGGTTAAAAGCCTCGTTGGCTTTCAGTTCTGTACGGTTGGTTTGTATTCTTGCGCTTAGTTCCCCTACACCTCCGCTAAAATTAGCCGGTTTGTTTTTTTCAGGAAGTGCAAGTACTTCAACCGCCAGGCTTCTGCTCTTTAAATTCACAGGAACGTCCTCATAGCTCGGTGCTCCGAAAAATTGTTCGAAAACCGTTCTTGGTTTTGACTGACCCTGACGACGAATTACAACTTCTCCTTCGACCGGATCAAGAACGATTTTACCTGCTTTGTTTGCTGTGCCGATGGTTCGGAACAATTCATAGGTGTAGTAATTGATGCCATCGATGTTTTCAACGGCCACCTGGCCTTTGCTCATGGATTCCTGGGCTTGAGAATAAAATCCGGTATAAGTCGGTTGAGCGAACTTTTGAAACCCAATGATTTGTAAACGGGAGTACACCTTTTGCGTAATCACAATTTGTTCGCCGATGTAACATTTGTTTTTGCTGGTGGCGGTTCGAATGAACAGGTCACTTCCGCTGATCTTTGTACTATGCGCACCCGGATCCTCCGCAGCACCTTGTCCGGCGCCTGATTTAACCGCTTCAATGGCAATTGAGCCGGTTTCCAGTTTTTGTCCGTTGGCCAATACACTCGAAGGCCCAATGGTAAATTTTCCTTCCTTTTTTGCCACCAAACCATAGGAGATGGTCATTTGCTGGCTCATACTGCCGTTCACATACTGTATGCTGCTGCTTTGGTTAGGGCCGCTGATAATGTCAAAATCTTTAAATGAAGGTGGTGTAAAATTATTGGCGTTAACGGTAATTACCACCGCATATTCAAATGGCACACCTACCTGCACTTTTTTGGAACTCACCTGAGCAACCACACCCTGAGCACTCCCTTTTTGGGTGAAGCAGATGAATAAAAACACTAAAAATGAGGTAAAGCCTTTCATTTTCTGCAAGTTACTTCAATTTAAGGCGAGCTGACCTTTATTAAATAATTTTAACGCTGCCATTTACCAGTCTTTATCGGTCGTTGGGTTTTGAGCGTCCTGTTTCTGTTTCCTTTTGTCCTGTAGTTTTTTCTCGGCATTCATCAGGGCTTTCAGAATTTGTTCGGCCTGCTGTTTGTCCATATCGTCTTTTTTAGGCGAAGCGTTTTTGTTTTTATCGTTTTTGTCCTCCTCTTTTTTATTTTGTTGCTGTTGGCTGGATCCTCCGCCTCCCTTTTTTTCTTTAGGCAAATGTTTGAGGGCGTAGGCCAGGTTGTAACGGCTGTCTTCGTCTTTGGGATCGAAACGCAGGGCTTTTTTATAGGCCTCAACCGCTTGTTTATAATCTTTCTTCTGCAGGTAACAATTGCCAATGTTGTGCCAGGCCCTGTGTAAGGTGTCTTTATTCGAAACCGAATTGGCAACTACTGCAAAATTTTGAGCGGCCTGATCTAATATTAAGTTGGAAAGAGAATCGGGTGTCATGTTAGCATTCGGTGGAACCGCCATTTCTCCGCTTTTGATAAGCAGGGCATTTTTGTATAAGGCATTGCCGAGATTAAAATTGGCTTTGCGGTTGGAAGGATTCAGTTCAAGGGCTTTTGCGTAGGTAGAAGAAGATTCAGGAATCCTTCCCCCATAGTATTGTTTGTTACCCTCGTAAATGGTTTTAGCGTCCTGCTGGGCCTGAAGCACAGATCCCAAAAGGAGTAGTGGCATGAACGTTAATTTATTTACCTGAAGCATGTCCAAACAGATTTAGTTTTTTGTACCATTCACTGGTTCTTTCGCTGATAAAAAATTCAAGCAAAAACAATACCAAAGCCAAACCAATGAACCACTGGAATTGATCTTCGTAATCGGTATACATTTTGCTGTCGATTTTGGCTTTATCCAATTCATCAATTTTATCCATTATCGCACTTAAACCCAAATCTGCCTGACTGGCCTGAACGTATACCCCGTTGCCTTTCGCAGCAATTTCTTTTAGTATATCGGCATTCAATTTGGTGATTACGGTATTGCCTTCCTTATCTTTTTTATAGCCTTTGATTAAACCGTTTTGTATGTATGGAATGGGCACTCCGTTCTCAGATCCAATTCCAATGGTATTGATCATGATGCCTGCAGAAGATGCTGCGGAAGCCGCTTCAATGGCATCGGGTTCGTGATTTTCTCCATCTGTGATTAAAATGATGGCTTTGTTTTTGCCTTGTTCTTTATTGAAAGATTCGGCGGCTTTATTGATGGCTGCTCCCAGGTTAGTGCCTTGAACGGGGACCATACCGGGACCAATGGACTCCAGAAACATTTTCGCGGCATTGTAATCGCTTGTAATCGGCAACTGAACATAAGCCTCTCCGGCAAAAATCACCAATCCAAGCTGATCACCTTCCAGTTTATCGATCATTTTTTCAAGCGCGTACTTGGCTCTGGTTAATCGGTTTGGACTAAGATCCTGGGCAAGCATGCTGTTGCTAACATCCAAACACACCATAAGTTCGGCGCCCTCGCGTTTCACTTCAGTTAATTTGCTGCCGGTTTGCAAATTACACATGGCCAAAATAAGGCTGCTTAAGGCGATGGTGAACAGGCTAAGTTTAACCAAACGTTTGCGCAAATTGGAGTAGGGGCTCAATTCGACAATCAGTCGGTCGTCGCCTAATTGTTGAAGCTTTTTTCGGCGTTGGTATAAAAAGTAACCAAAGAGTAAAACCAGGAAGGGAATTACAGCAAATGCGTAAAAATAAACGGTATGTTCAAATTTAAACATCAGGGTACGGCTTTGAAAAAAGTGTAACGCAAAACAAACTCCAACACCAGCAATAAAAATGCTGCCAGGGCAAGTGGCAGGAAATGTTCGGCTTTTTTGCTGAAGTTTCTCTCGCTCACAATCGATTTTTCCATTTTGTCAATTTCACTGTATATGGCTTTGAGACTTTCTTCGTCTGTGGCCCGGAAGTATTTTCCATCTGTGAGTTCCGAAATTTCTGTCATCACTTTCTCGTCCACATCCACATCAACGTAATCATACTCGTACTGACCTTCTGCATACATGGCAACTGGTTGTAAAGCCTTACCATGTGTGCCCACTCCGATGCAATACACTCTGATTCCATAGGTTTTGGCTAATTCTCCTGCAGTGATAGGTGAAATTTCTCCCACGTTGTTTACGCCATCGCTTATAAATATAATCACCTTGCTTTTGGCTTTGCTGTCTTTGATTCGGGCTACGGCATTCGCCAAGCCAAGTCCAATAGCAGTTCCCTGATTTAACATTCCAGCTTTAATTTGCGGAAACATGTTTTTTAAAACCTTATGGTCGGTTGTTAAGGGACATTGGGTAAATGCTTCACCTCCAAACAAAACAAGACCAATACGGTCGTTCGGTCGACCATCAATAAAGTTCAGGATAACCTCCTTGGCTACTTCCAAACGGTTGGGATTAAAATCTTTTGCCAGCATAGAAAGGGACACGTCGAGACTGATGGCAATATCTATGCCTTCTGTTTTGGTGTCCTTCCAGCTGCTCTTGGACTGAGGACGGGCGAGAGCAGTAATTAACAGCGAAAAGGCCAACAGTCGTAATGCAAAAAGCGAGTGGCGCAGGCGGGATTTTAAGGAAGGTTTAATGCCTTTAAACAAATTAAAGGAAGAGAACTGAAATTCTGCTTCGTGTTTATGAATTCTCCAGATGTACCAGGTGATCATAAGGGGTAACAAAAGGAATAACCAGAACCACTGTTTTTCGGCAAATTGTATGTCCTTAAAGTAATCGATCACGCTTCCTGAGGGTTGGTTTCATTGGATTCACTAACAGAAAACTCTTCTTCGCGTTTAGTTCCGTTCACAAAGTCAAAAGCGTCTTTTAAACTCAATTCGTGCTCGTGCTCTTCGGGAAAGAGCTTTGCAAATTTTACAAGGTCGCTCAAACGAAGCAGTTGTTGTAATTTTTCTTTGCTTTGGCTGTCGATGACCCTCGAACGGAAAGCCTGCATGATTTCATCGGTGGTGCTTTCAAGTGCCGGTAATCCATATCTGTCTTCAATGTATTGCCTTACCGCATCTGAAATTTCAGAATAATATTCCTTGATCTTGCCATCTTTCCAAATTTGTTCTTTTTGTATCCGTTCAAGCGATTCAAGGGCGAGGATATGGGCGGGTACTTTGGGTTTTTCTGGTTCTGTTACGATCTCCTGATGGCGAAGGGAGCGGAAATACCAAACCAAAATGGCTACCCCAATCAACAGAAAAATCAATCCTGTGTATACAATCTCTTGCATGTACCACTTCCAGTTAAAGGCTTCCAGTAGCGGAGGTTTAATATCCTTTAGTTTTTTTGCGCTTGAATCGGTGGGCACCGTATGCACCTCAAGAAATAAAGGATTAGTGAATTGAGGATGCGCTGTATCTTTATTAAACACAAACTTAAAACCGGGTATGGCATAAAAACCACTGTCGTAAACACTCACCACAAGTTGTTGATGGTATTGCAGGTAAGCCGGTTTGTTTTTGTCGGGAATGGTGGTGTCGATAGCACTAACGGAAATAACTTCAACGTACGAGGTTAACGTATCACCTATTTCGGGCCATTGTACGTTCAGTTTGTTTTCATTGGCATTGTAGCTAAGGTAGAGGTCTACCTTAACCTGTTCACCTATGCGTATCCTCGAAGAATCCAGAACCGCGTTTATTTGAACTTCCTGAGCGGAATGTTTACATAGAGTAAAAACCAACAGGAAGGTCCAGAGCAGTTTATGCCTAATGAAGTTCATGCTCAGCGCTTTTTGAAAAGGTTGATGAGAGGCGTAACGTAACTTTCGTGGGTGTACAATTTAGCGGCATCTACTCCCGATTTGGTGAAGGTATCGCGCAGGTCGTCTTCAAACTTGAGTTGGTTCACAGCGAACTGCCTTCTGAACGAGGGCTCTGAAGTATCCACCCAAAGTGTTTTGCCACTTTCGTTGTCTTTTAATTTGAGCAAACCCACTTTAGGCAATTCCTGTTCCGACCGGTCGATGATTCGGAGTGCCACCACATCGTGTTTTTTATTCGCAATTTTCAAAGCATCCTTGTAATTGGTATCGGCAAGAAAATCGCTGATCAAAAACACCACGCTTCTTTTTTTAATTACGTTATTCAGGTATTTAAGTGCCACCTGAATATCGGTGGTTTTGTTTTCGGGTTTAAATTCAATCAGCTCTCTGATGATGCGGAGAATGTGCGATTTTCCTTTTTTAGGAGGAATGAATTTTTCAATCTTATCGCTAAAAAAGATGACGCCAATCTTATCGTTGTTTTGTGAAGCCGAAAACGCCACTACCGCGCACAATTCGGTAATGAGTTCCTGTTTAAACTGACTCCGCGTTCCGAATAAACCACTGGCACTGGCGTCAACGAGCAAGACAACACTGAGTTCGCGTTCTTCTTCAAACACTTTCACGAAAGGGGAGCTAAATCGCGCAGTTACATTCCAGTCAATAGAGCGCACATCGTCGCCGGGGGTGTATTCCCTTACTTCCGAAAACGCCATGCCCCTGCCTTTAAACGCGCTGTGGTACTCGCCTGAAAAAATCTGGCTGCTGAGTCCACGGGTTTTGATTTCGATTTTCCGGACTTTTTTTAAAAGTTCACTGGTTTCCACCCTGAGTCAATTGAATTGGTTTATTTTAAAAGTTTTGGAACAATTTCCACACTTTCAAAATCAAGGCACTTCTACTGTATTTAAAATTTCAGTAATGATGTGTTCAGAGGTGATGTTTTCTGCTTCTGCCTCGTATGTTAGGCCAATCCGGTGACGCATCACGTCCATACTAACAGCACGCACATCTTCAGGAATCACATAACCGCGGCGTTTGATAAAGGCATATGCCTTGGCAGCAAGTGCCAGATTGATGCTGGCCCTGGGGGAACCTCCGTAAGAAATCAAACCTTCAAATTTGGCGAGTTTGTTTTCTTTAGGGAAACGAGAGGCAAAAACAATGTCAACAATGTAACGCTCAATTTTTTCATCCATGTATACATCCTTCACCACCGCACGGGCTTTGATAATGTCTTCAGGGCTTAAAACGGTATTGGCCACAGGCATGCCCTGAGGTTGAATATTGGAAGTGATGATGCGACGTTCTTCTTCTTTGTTTGGATATCCAATCACCACCTTCAGCATAAAGCGGTCCATTTGTGCTTCGGGCAAAGGATAGGTTCCTTCCTGCTCAATAGGATTTTGTGTAGCAAGCACCAGAAAAGGATTTGGAAGCTTAAAGGTTTGGTCGCCAATGGTCACTTGTTTTTCCTGCATGGCTTCCAGCAAGGCCGACTGTACCTTGGCAGGAGCACGGTTGATTTCATCAGCCAAAACAAAGTTCGCGAAGATGGGTCCTTTTTTTACCGAGAACTGCTCCAGTTTTTGGTTGTAGATCTGTGTACCGATAACGTCGGCCGGAAGAATATCAGGAGTAAATTGCACCCTGCTGAATTGCCCGCCTACACATTTTGCAAGCGTGTTGATGGCTAAGGTTTTTGCGAGTCCTGGAACACCTTCCAGTAAAATGTGTCCATTGCTGAGCAAACCAATCAATAATCTTTCGATCATCCCTTTTTGCCCGACAATTACCTTGTCCATTTCTAAACTCAGAATTTCAACGAAGGCACTTTCGCGTTCAATCTTTTCATTAATTTCTTTTATGTCTATCATTTCGGATAAGGGGGTTGAGAAGTCTCGCAAAAATAGCATTGACAAGGGCTTCGGAAGTTTTAGCCCGAGTTAAAATATGTTAAGCACCAACGCTTAAAAAACAAAAAAAGACAGGTAAGCTTACCTCTCTTTTCTCAAACTACCATGAGCCAATGGGTTGGCGGTAATCTCTGAGTAGAGTTTGCGATTGCGGTAAATATCAATGGCAGTATACAAAGCTCTCCGGAAGGAATGTTCTGAAGCTTCGTTTTTACCTGCAATTTCAAAAGCCGTGCCGTGATCGGGGCTGGTTCGTATTTTGCTGAGTCCGGCAGTAAAATTCACACCTTCGTTAAACGCCAGTGTTTTAAAGGGAATAAGACCCTGATCGTGATACATGGCCAGAATGCCATCAAATTTTTTAAACGCTGCACTACCGAAAAAGCCGTCGGCAGGGTAGGGACCATAGATCAAGGCGTCGAGTTTCAGTTGTTCAATGGCCGGACGAATGATTTCCTGGTCTTCCTTGCCCAGGGTGCCGTTGTCGCCGGCATGAGGGTTAAGGCCAAGCACCGCGATCCTGGGTTTACGAATCGCAAAATCTTTTACAAGAGACTCATAAAACAAAGTGATTTTTTTGCTTACCGTTTCTGTTGTAATACGTGAGGCCACTTCATTCAATGGCAAATGACCGGTAACCAAAGCAACACGCAGGCCGTTTTCGTTACACAATATCATGAGTGGCTCGCCTTGCAATTTATCGGCCAGGTATTCGGTGTGACCCGGGTAATGAAACCCTTCACCCTGAATGTTGTTTTTGTTAATGGGTGCTGTTACCAGAGCGTGTACCTGATTTTCCAGCAAGGCCTTTGTGGCATGATCGAGAGAGATTCTCGCGTATTTTCCGCCAATCTCTGTGAGTTTTCCCATTTCAATGTTCACCTCTTCTTCATAACAAATCATCACGTTCACTTTTTTGTGATTGATCTGTGTAAAATCGCGTATGGGGTGAAAATTAAATTCTTCCAGGCCAAGCACTTTGCGGTAATACGACACCGTTTTTTGAGAAGAGAACAGAACCGGTGTGCAAATGTCGCAGATGCCGGGTTCGATCAGGGCTTTTAGTATCACCTCAGGACCAATGCCGTTGATGTCGCCCTGTGAAATGCCGATGATGATTTTGGTTTCGCTCATGTGGTTTATCGTAACTTGTATTTGTTGAGGTAACGGAAATAGAGTTCGCTTTGTTTGTTATTCAGTTGAATAGGTTTTCCGGCAATGCATGCCAAAATCACAGCGTTTGTTTTCATGTCAAGAAGGTCGCCATTGCTCACTACGAATGAAGCCAATTTACCATCTTCGAGGGAGCCGATGAGTGTATGAACACCCATGATTTTCGCGGCATTTAAACTGATGGCCGCCAGGGCTTGTTCTTTGCTCAGGCCATAGGCAACGGCGCTTCCTGCATTGAAAGGAAGGTTACGGCTTTGCATGGCTTCCATATCGCCTTCCAGTTGCAGGCAAAACAAGATACTGTCTTTTTGAAGGAGAGCGGGAAGTTTAAACACAATGTCTACCTCGTCGTCTTCTTTTGAGGGCAGATCGTGTACACGGTTCAACATCACCGGAATTCCGGATTGTTTTAATTCGCCCAGTACCTTATAAGCTTCTTTTCCTCCAACCAAAACCGGCCATTTTATAGCGTGTTGACGAACAAAGGAAAATACCTGAAGGAGGTCCTTGGCTTTGTTGGCATGCACATACAATCTGGAGGTTCCGGCGAAAATGGTTTTCATGGCTTCAAAGCGCAGATTGATTTCCGGATGCGTTTCTGTATTGTAGTAGGCCCGGGCCTCTTCAAAAAAACGATGGAGTTCTTCCATTGAGGAGGTGTACTGCGTGAGGCGTTTTTTGTAGTGTTCATCACTTTCACCGGCACGTGCTTCAACATTCGACGGAAACGCAAGGTGAATGCCATCATCCGCTTTTAATACGGCATCCTCCCAGTTCCAGCCTTCAAGGGCCATGATGGAAGAGGAGCCTGAAATCAAACCCCCTCTGGGTGTAACCTGAGTGTACAGCACTCCGTTTGTTTTTACGGTAGGTATAATCAGATTATCGGTATTGTAAGCAATTAAGGCGCGTATGTGTGGGTTCAACTGTCCAACTTCAGCAAAGTCAACCGTGGCTCTTACGGCCTCTGCATCGTGCAAGCCCAGAATGTTATTGGGGTTAATCAATGCCGGATAAAGGTGTTGGTCAGAAAGGTCAATCACAGTATCAAAGGCCGCCGGATTCAGTTTAATCCCCGTAATGTCCATGATACTTTCAATCTTATCGCCCTTTATCACAAACAAACTTTTTTCGATAACCTGCCCGTTACCGATGTGTGCTGTGGCATTAATAAATGCGATGTGATCCTGTTTTTTCTGTGCAGAAAGGGAAAGACTTAAAAACAGCAGCGATATGTATAACACGTGTTTAGTCATGTACTTCCAGTTCTGATGAATTTAATACTTCTTTCCCATACGTTTCCATGGTATCGCAATGGTATAAGCGATGGGGTTTGGATTTTACCTTTTGCGTTCCAGCACCGGCTTGTTTTTCCTGAAGCATTTTGGCAATCAGGCGAGCCCTCTCTGATTTGATGTAAGCTTTTAAACGCTCATCTTCTTCTCTGTCAAAATAAATCTGACCATCAATGATGGTTTTATCGGCTTTGGCGTAAACGCTAAGCGGATTATCGGTCCACACCACCAGGTCGGCAGTTTTGCCCACCTGAATACTTCCAACCCTGTCGTCGATGTGTAACAAGATGGCAGGATTGAGGGTCACCATTTTTAAAGCATCGGTTTCGCTTACGCCACCATATTTAATCGCTTTCGCCGCCTCCTGGTTTAAACGCCTGGCCATTTCAGCATCGTCGCTGTTCATGGCGGTAACCACACCCATTTTGGTGAGAAGTGCTGCATTGTAAGGAATGGCTTCCATCACTTCATTTTTATAAGCCCACCAATCGGAAAAGGTTGAGGCGTGCACCCCATGGGCTTTCATTTTGTCGGCCACTTTGTACCCTTCCAAAATGTGCGTGAAGGTATTGACTTTAAAGCCCAATGAATCCGCCACGTGCAACAACATATTGATTTCGCTTTGAACATAACTGTGGCAGGTGATAAAACGTTTGTTCTCCAAAATTTCAGAGAGGGCTTCCAGCTCAAGATCGATGCGGAAAACAGCCCCTTTGCCGGAGTTTTGTTTGAGGGTTTTGTATTCCTTTGCGCGGATGAAAAAATCCATGTACACCTGCTCAACACCCATTCGGCTTTGAGGAAAACGTATAACGTTGTGATCGCCCCAGTTGCTTTGTTTTACATTTTCGCCCAGGGCAAATTTTATAAAAGGTGCCGCTTTTTCGTATTTTAATCCTTCTGCATTCTGACCCCAGCGCAATTTAATCAGCGCGCTCTGTCCGCCAATTGGATTCGCTGAACCATGGAGCAGCTGAGCTGTTGTAACACCACCGGAAAGTTGACGGTAAATGTTGATGTCTTCAGGGTCGATGACATCTCCCATTCTCACTTCCGCCGAACTGGCTTCTGTGCCTTCGTTCACACCTCCGTTCAGGGCAATGTGGCTGTGTTCGTCAATAATACCAGGTGTAAGGTGTTTGCCTTTGGCATCAATGATTTTGGCAAAAGCCAGTTTGGGTGCATCGATGTTGGGTGCTATTCTCACGATACGCCCATCCACAACATACACATCATAATCTTGCAAAACGGTATCCCCTCTGTTTGTCCAAACTGTGGCGTTTTTAATCAGGATAGCTTTGTAGCGGGTTTTAAATGCGGTCCAGCTGTCACGAAAGGCTCCTTCGCTTTCCGGTAAGGCTTCCCCATAGGCCGTGAAAGGATAAATCACCTTGCCCAATTGCAGGTTCTGCGCAGGTCTTTTTTTCAGATTCGTAGTGGCACTGTCTGCAGCAGCATTTTGTAACATTTCAAAATCAAACCAGTCACCATTCGCCCACTGCCCCCGGCCTGTAATTTTTCTTTCATTGGCATTGTATTGCCCAGTGGCTCTGACTGTTTTTAGGGAGTCGTACAAAAAACTGAAACTGAACAAGGGAGGCGCAAATGAAAAAGTAAATTTCCGGTTGGAGGTGTCAACCTGAATTTTGGATTCAGGTTTTGACAACTCGCCTTTGATGCTCACCTTGTAATTATTGTTTCCTGCTTTCAACACGTATTCACCTCTCACATCAGGCTTTTCAGGATCATAAAAGGTTTCTGCCTCACCAAGCACCCAGTGCTGCAACACCACGGCCCCCTCATCAAAAATGGAAGCTGAGCTGATAAAAAAATTAGCCTGATAACCCGGTTTTAAGGCGCCCAATTGGTTCTGAACATTCATAAAAGCCGCCGGTTGATAGGTGAGGGCTTTGAGGGCCATTTTTTCGCTTAAGCCGTATTGTATGGCTTTTCTAAGTTGTGGAAAAAACTGCTCTTTGTTTTTAAGATCGCTGCTGCTTAAACAAAAAGGGATGAATCGTTTTTCGAATGCGGATGGATTTCCCGGGGCCAGTTCCCAGTGTTTTAACTCACTTAAGGTGATCATTTCTGCATCAAAAGGGTCCTGAACATCATAGGCATCCGGAAAATTGAGGGGAAGAATAAATTTCAAACCACTTTCTTTCATGTCGCTGATGCGCTGGTACTCATTGCCGGAGCCCTTCACCAAATAATTCATGCCAAATTCTTTTCCCAACTGAGCGATACGTGCAATGTCGTATTTGTCTCTGGTTTCAAACAGGGAGGGAAGTTGCTGCAATCGGTTGAACTCCTCCAGGCTGATGTTGTAATCCCGGTTTTCTTTCGCCGTGGCGTACCATTGCGCGTCGTAATGGGTTTGTCTCAACAGCGCTATAGATCCGGCCAGAGAAGAGGGGTAATCCTGCGTGGAGCTGCCCTTGCTGAAAGAGTATACCGCCGCGGCCCTGTCCTTCACAATGCAGGCGTTTTCTTTTTTGTTGCTTAAATTCACAAGACTTGCACTGCCCCTCACAATGCCATCCCGTTTATGGGTCAATACTATACCGAATCCCGCTTTTTTGTATTCATCGGCTTTGTCTTTTTGATGCTGTAAAAGTTTGTGTGCTTCGGTTTCAGCATGTATGGCCTGGTTCCAACCATAAGCGCCTTTTACGTTGCTTTGCATTTGAGGACCATTTCGGGCAGGGCGTTGTGCGCCGGTTTCAGGCATACCGTAATCGCTGAACAAATCAATAAACGAGGGGTAGATGAATTTTCCTTTCAGGTCGTGCACAATGGCTTCTTTTGGTACGTTTACTTTTTCACCGGCAGCAAAAACAAGCCCATCCTTTATAACAAGCGTACCATTGTTAATGAAGGTTTCGTAATCCAGGAAAAGGGAAACGTTAATAAAGGCATGAACGCTGTGCCTGGGGTGGGGCGCGCCGTTGTTTGGAAAAGTAGTTTGGGACCTTATGGCAAAGGCCAGAAAAAACAAAACAAGCAGGAGCAGTGATTTCCGGTTCATGAAGTCTCAAATTTATGCACAAATAGCAAATTATGAAGCCCGGCGGGGTTTTTATTCTTGATAGATAGTGTTATTTTTAAGCCAAAAATTAAACTATGGTAAAAGGTTTGCTGCATACCCACTATTTGGTGGTGACACTTTTTTTATTGATTTACGTCATCAAAACCATTTTGCTCATCAGCGATAAAAAAGAACTCCTTGATACATTCAGTAAAAAGTTCAGGGTGTCTGAAATGATTATCTCTGTACTTTTTTTGCTCACCGGCATATACCTTTCCACGCAACTGCCATTCGGAGGCAAATACGATTATTTGTTCTGGATTAAATTGGTTATGGTGGCTGTTGCCATTCCCCTTGCCATTGTTGGCTTTAAAAAACACAACAAAATTCTGGCCGCACTGAGTCTGCTGTTAATTACCGGAACCTATGGGGTGGCAGAAGTTTACCACAAACGCAAAGGAATTCCTAAACAAGGCAATGAAATGCTGAGCGATGCCAAAGCTTTGTATGAAAACAACTGCTCGAGCTGCCACGGAAACAATGGAAAATTGGGCATGTCGGGTTCAAAGGATTTGAGCAAAACCCAGCTGGATCTGGCCGGCATCAACCAAATCATCACCCAGGGCAAAGGCATGATGCCTGCTGCGTCTCAACTGAGTCCTGAACAAGCTCAGGCGGTGGCAGAATACGTGAACACCAGCATCAAAGGGCAATAAATTTGAATGAAAGCCAAAGCCATTTCCACCGCTATACCGGTGCATACCTGTATTCTGGTTGGTGTCATCAATAAAACACAGGACCAGGAACAAGCCACAGAATACCTCGATGAATTGGCTTTTTTGGCCATGACCTATGGTTTGCCCACCAAAAACCGCTTTACCCAACGACTTGAAAAACCGGATAAAGCCACGTTTATTGGAAAAGGTAAACTTCAGGAAATAAAAAACTACGTGAAAGAACAGCAGATTGATGTGGTGATTTTCGACGATGAACTTTCTCCCTCACAGCAGCGAAATCTGGAAAAGGAATTGGGCAAAAAAATCCTCGACCGCACCACGCTCATTCTGGAAATATTTGAACAAAGGGCACAAACGGCTCATGCCAAAACACAGGTACAGCTCGCCCAATACCAGTACCTTTTGCCGCGACTCACAGGCATGTGGACCCACCTCGAACGTCAAAGAGGTGGCACCGGAACGCGTGGTGGAGCAGGAGAAAAAGAAATTGAGACCGACCGCCGTATTGTGCGCGATAAAATTGCCTTGCTAAAGGAGCGTTTGCGTGATATCGACAAACAAATGGCCACCCAGCGTAAAAACCGGGGGGAGTTGATTCGAGTAGCTCTGGTGGGTTATACGAACGTAGGCAAAAGCACCATCATGAACTTGCTCAGCAAAAGTCAGGTGTTTGCCGAAGACAAATTGTTTGCCACGCTGGATACTACGGTGCGCAAAGTAACCATTGATAATTTGTTTTTTCTTTTGAGTGATACGGTTGGTTTTATCCGCAAACTCCCGACTCAGCTGGTTGAGAGTTTTAAATCCACACTGGATGAGGTGCGGGAAGCGGATCTGCTGATTCATGTAGTGGACATCTCTCACAAAAATTTTGAAGAACACATCAATGTGGTGAAACAAACCCTGCAGGACATAGGAGCCGGTGACAAACCGGTCATTTTGGTGTTCAATAAAACCGATGCCTTTAGCTATGTGCAAAAACACGAACACGATTTAACACCCATGCACAAGGAAAACATTTCTCTTGATGAGATTAAAAAAACCTGGATGAAAGGCCTGAACAAACCCGTGTTGTTTATCAGTGCCAAAAACAAGGACAATGTGGAGGAGTTAAAAAAAACGATTTACACTCTGGTGAAAGAGCTTCACATCAAACGTTACCCCTACAATAACCTTTTGTACTAAGCATGGTGACCTTCCGATTAGCTGAAGAAAAAGATCTTGAAAATATTCTTGGTACCTACAATGCCAGTATTCCCGGACGCATGGCCACGGCCGACCTGGAACCCCAGAGTATGGAGGAACGGAAAAAATGGTTTGAAAAACACAGGGAAGGGAATCGTCCGGCCTGGGTGATTGAACTCAAGGGCAACTATGCCGGCTGGATGAGTGTTTCGAACTTTTACGGACGTCCGGCGTATTCCGCAACAGTAGAGTTGAGTTTATACATTGAGCAAGCCTTTCAGGGCAAGGGCCTGGGTAAAACAGCCATTGCGTATGCTCTTGAAAAGGCCCCGGGCTTGGGCATTAACACCATTTTGGCTTATGTGTTTGGACATAATACCCCTAGTCTGAGGTTATTTAAGAAACTGGGGTTTCAGCAATGGGCCCATTTGCCCGGTGTAGCTGTAATGGACGGCCAAAGGAGAGATCTGATCATCCTTGGTATTGCTCTTGCCTGAACGATTCACCCGAATTAGCGGAACTTACTTTTTATTCTTACAACAATTTTCCTGATTGTGTTGAGTAAAAACAGGTTTTGGCCTAGTTAATTACTTGACCAAAGGCTTTTGATTCATTATATTTGGTAAAACTGAACTGCTTGACTTTCAGTCGCTTTATATTTCCTTTACACAGAATTTCTTTTCTGGTTTTTTTCTTTGTGTTTGGTAGTCTGCAATCACAAAACGAAAACAAAAAATGGTATTTCGGCGCGAATGCAGGATTGGATTTTATGACCAATCCCCCAACGGTAGTTACCGGGGCCATGACTTCACCGGAGGGCTGTTCTGCCATTTCTGACGGGGCCGGAAATTTGTTGTTTTACACCAATGGCATCAACGCCTGGAATGCCAATCATTCGGCGATGCCTGCTCCGGGCGCCATGCTGGGGCACCCATCTGCCTGCCAATCCGGAGTGATTGTAAAACAGCCCGGCAACAACAACATTTATTTTGTTTTTTCAAACAGCGCCAATTTTGGCGGCGGTACAATCGGATTACGGTATTCTATTGTTGACATGTCCCTTGCGGCCGGGCTTGGGTCTATCACGGCAATTAACATTCCCCTTGTTACGCCTACAACCGAACAAGTAACCTCTGTAAAACATGCGAATGGAATAGATGTGTGGGTGCTTACCAGGCTTTATAATGTCAGCACCTACCTCGCCTATCTTGTAACGGCGGCGGGTGTGAATACGGTGCCTGTGGTGTCGAATGTTACTGCGAATTATTCGAATCAGGTCGGAAGCATTAAGCTTTCTCCGGATGGGACCAAAGTGGCAGCAGGTTGTTCAAGTTCCATACTTGATATATATGATTTTAGTACCACCACCGGGCAGTTATCCAATCACATGGCTTTACCGCTTTCTGCCGGAGGAAACGCGGTATGGGTAGAGTTTTCACCCAATGCTTCGAAAGTTTATTGTGGCGCTTGGTCGGGTTTTAAGTTTCATCAGTTTGATCTTTGTGCCGGTTCAGCCACTGCCATTGCGGCTTCCCAGTACACCTGGAACTCTACGAACGGATTTGGTTGTATGCAGCTGGCCACCAATGGAAAGATATATGTGGCGCATTCGGGTCAGAATTTTTTAGGCGTTATTGATAATCCAAATGCTCCCGGCGCAGGATGCAATTACATAAACAATGGCCAATCCATTTCACCAAATCTAAGCACTCAGGGTTTGCCGAATTTTATTACGAGCGGTTTTATTCCTCCTGTCATGCAATTTACAACTACAATAGGTACCATGAGCAATGGTATTAGTTGTATGTCAGCCTCCTTCACAAGTCCGCCCCAGCAAACGGTGGCAGCAGTTGGATGTTTCGCTTTTAGTGGAACACTCACCAGCATGTTATGGAATTTTGGTGACCCGGGCTCAGGACCATCGAATACCACAACGGTTGCCCATCCTATTCATCAGTTTTCGGGTTTGGGAACCTATACGGTTTCCCTCATTCTGAATTACAACAATGGTACTTACATCGATACGATTCAAAATGCAGTGAATATTACTTTATCATGCATTTCAGTCAATAGTACTTCCATTACCTGTGCTAATCTTGGCTCTGCCACGGTTACAGCTATTGGTGGCGTGGGTCCGTTTTCCTATACCTGGCAGCCCACGGCCCAAACCAATTCGGTTGCCAGTGGCTTGAGTCCCGGACTTTATACCATCACGGTCCATGATTTTGGTAACAATTACACGTATAGTGCTACCACCTTATTCACTTCGCTTATACCTCTGACGGGAAGTTTAAGTTATGCATCCAGCCTCACCTGCCATGGGGCTGCCACGGGCACAGCCAATTATTCCAACATTGCAGGAGGAAGCGGAAACCAATCGTATTTGTGGACCAACGGCATACTGAGTTATACCACACCTAATCCGGGCAATTTAAGTTCCGGTTTATGGAACGCCACGGTCACTGATGCGTTAACGGGCTGTACGATCAACGATATGTTCATCATTACACAACCCTTTGCTCAAAATCCTGTGATTGTTGCTTCTTCACCAACTACATGTGCAGGAACTTCAATAACATTCACCGCAAGCAATTCGGGGGGCACACCGGGTCCAGGCCCTGCTTATAATTTTACCTGGACGAATGGTCCTTCAACCAATACGTTTACCGCAAGTGAAGTTACCGCGGGTTCATACATTTATACAGTTCAAAGCAGTGATGGCAATAATTGTGTGGTGAGCCAAACCATTCTGGTGGATTATATTCAAAATCCTACACTCTCGGTTTCTAATACCTCCATCTGTCCGTTAGAAACCGGCACACTCAGTGTTAGCGGGGCGAGTAGTTACACCTGGCAGGCTTTAACTCCTTTGAGCCTCACCGGTGCAAGCTATACCGATAATCCTTTGGTAAACACAGAATATACAGTGGTAGGTTCTGCACTGAGTTGCACTTCATCCGCCACGGCCTCCATCATTTTAAAACCTGTTCCCAATCCTTTGTTTCAAAGTAATAGTCCTGTTTGTCAAAATAGTAACGTGTTGTTTAGTGTATCTACCGGAACAGCCTTTCAATGGTCGGGCGTGAATGGTTTTGTTTCAGTTACTCAATCCAATACCTTAAGTGTATCACATCCCACACAAAGTGGTGTTTATCAGGTAACGGTTACTGCGGCCAATTCCTGCACGGCGGCTGCGCAGGGGACCCTTACCATACATCCTACACCAAGCGTATCGGCTAACGGAGCAACGGTATGTGTATCACAAACATTAAACCTAAGTGCGGGTTCTGTTCCCGGTGCAGGATTTTTATGGGCGGGTCCGAATAGTTTTGTTTCTTTCTCTCAAAATCCTTCCCTTGCCAACCCGGTTGTAAATGCCTCCGGCAATTATACCGTAGTAGCCACAAGTCCTCAGGGTTGCAGCAACACCGCCGTGGCTCACTCAACTGTTACCGCAATGCCGGTGGTTTCATTTACCAGCAACAGTCCACAGTGTTTTGGCAAAACGCTCACATTCAATGCCGGAGCCAGTTCCGGGGCCTTGAATTACAGTTGGAGCGGACCCAATGGATTTACCTCAACAGCAATAAGTCCTTTTATTCCGAATGTTACTGTTCCTGCTTCAGGAACTTATACCCTTACACTCACTACCGGCCCTTGTGTTATAAGCTTAGCGCAAACCGCAACGGTTCATCCTTTACCGCTACCTGTGCCTTTTAATTCTGCTCCGGTGTGTGAAGGAAAAAGTTTCCAGTTAGGTGTCAACAATTCAGGTGTGACCTACACCTGGACCGGTCCGAATGCATACAACAGCAACCAGCAAAACATTACCATCGCTTCAGCGCAACTGAACCAAACCGGTGAGTATACGGTGCAGGTAACAGATGCCAACACCTGTAAGAACTTCAACACAACATCGGTAACCATACTTCCAAACCCTGTTGTTTATGCAACAGGTGATCTGGTGTGTTTTGGTGAACCCGCACAATTGAACGCATTTGGTGCTGACACATATTATTGGTCAGGCCCCGGAACGTTTACCGCGAGTGGTGCAAACCCCCTGGTGGATCCCACCATCAATGTTCAGGTATGGACCTATACGGTTACCGGAACCGCTGTGAACGGTTGCACCGCGGTGAGTACCGCCACCATTGGAACGCGCGTGTTACCCGTACCAACGCTCACAGTTACTGAACGCGCCTGTGTGAACGCATACGTGTATCTGAACGGAAACAGCAGTGGAGGAGGAGCGTTAAATTATTACTGGACCGGGCCTCTGAACTTTAGTTCCTCGCAACAAAACACCTGGTTGATGGCCAGTAACACTGGTTATACCGGCAATTACAGTTTAATGGTGACAGACGCGTATGGATGCAAAGGGTACACCAGCACACCGGTGATTATCGATCCGGAACCAAGCGGGCAGATTGTTGGAAAATCCAGCGGTTGTGTTCCTTATTGCTCAACTTACAGCTTATTGTCAAGTACAGGCGGCCAATTAAATAACGCCCTTTGGAGTTTTAATAACCAAACGCAGAGCAGCCAAATGGTAAACTATTGTTTTAATGTTCCGGGAAATTTTGAACTCTTCGCGAGCTTTGAAGATGCCCAAACAAGCTGTAAGGGCGCGGTGACCCGGATTATTGAAGTGTTTCCATTACCCATTGCGGACTTTGTGTATTCTCCTGTAAAACCCATAGAAAATCAGGATCCCGTGATGTTCAGCAATACCAGCGAAGGACAATTTCAAACCAATTGGCAGTGGGTGTTCAACGATGGAAAAAACACAACCCATGAGCTTGAAAATACAAGTTATATGTTTGATGATGCGGGTCAATACGCGGTGGTGTTGATGGTGCAAAACACCTGGGGTTGCCTTGATACGGTTGTCAAAAAAGTAGAGGTATTGCTCGATTTTAACGTGTACATCCCCAATGCTTTTACACCCAATGGCGATGGATTGAACGATGTATTTTTCCCGGTTTTAAGAGGAGTGAAACGCTATGAAATGCAGATTTATGACCGCTGGGGAGCCCTTATCTTCGCTACAAGCGACCCTGAAAGGAATTGGGACGGCACTTTAAAGGGCGAACCTTGTCCGATTGCCGTTTACACGTACAAGCTTGTTCTTCTCAACACCATTGGCGAAGAAAAGGAATTCACGGGCACGGTAAATCTGATTCGCTGACACAGGTTCGAAAATTCAATACAAGCCGGAGTTTTCCACTAAAAAATCTGAATAAACCCCGGCTTTGCTTTGCTTGCATTCTAAAATTGTGCTTAGATTTGTTAGTTAAACGTATTTATGGGAAAATTATCGGACAGGATACAGCGCATTTCAGAATCGCAGACCATTGCTATGGCCCGCAAGAGCCGAGAACTCAAAGCCCAGGGCATTGACATCATTAGCCTGAGTTTAGGGGAGCCTGATTTTCCGACACCCGACATCATTAAAGAAGCGGCCAAAAAAGCCATTGACGAGAATTTTTCCTACTACACACACGTTTCAGGTTACCTTGAATTAAGGGAGGCCGTGTGTAAAAAATTTAAGCGCGATAATGGACTGGAGTATACCGCTGATGAAATTGTTGTTTCAACCGGTGCCAAACAAAGCATAGCCAATGCCGTGTTGTGTTTGGTGAATCCCGGTGATGAAGTGATTATTCCTGCCCCGTTTTGGGTGAGTTACCTGGAGATTTTAAAACTGGCGGAAGGCAAAGCGGTGTTTATTGAAACGGATGTAGAGCAGGATTTTAAAATAAACGCCCAGCAACTGGAAAACGCCATTACACCCAAAACCCGCGTGTTGATGATGAGTTCGCCCTGCAATCCCACAGGCAGCGTTTACAGCAAAGAAGAACTTAAAGCTTTGGCAGATGTGATTGTTAAATATCCGGAGCTCTATATCATCAGCGACGAAATATACGAACACATTAATTTTTGCGGAGGCCATCAGAGTTTTGCGCAGTTTGATTTTATCAAAGACCGTGTGATTACCATCAACGGTGTTTCTAAAGGATTTTCCATGACCGGATGGAGAGGCGGCATTATGGCGGCGCCCAAATGGATTGCCCAGGCCTGCGATAAAATTCAGGGGCAGTTTACTTCGGCCACCAGCAGCATTACTCAAAAAGCCATGCACAAAGCCATGGAGCTGGATTATGAAACTTACATCAAACCCATGCGCGACGCGTTTTTAAAACGCAGAGACCTGGTGTTAGCTATGATGAAAGACATACCCGGTTTAAAATGCAATGTGCCCCAGGGCGCTTTTTATGTGTATCCTGAAGTGAGTGCGTTTATCGGCAAATCGTATCAGGGCACAAAAATAAACAACGCCACCGACCTTAGTTTGTTTTTACTCGAGCACAGCCATTTGGCCCTGGTGCCCGGCGCGGCTTTCGGTGAAGACCGGTATTTGCGCATTTCTTACGCGGCTTCTGAAGAGGTGCTTCGCAAAGCCATGACACGTTTAAAAGAAGGCTTAGCAAAACTCAGTTAATAGAAAAAGATTCATGAAAAAGTTTTCCATCAAAAAAGAACGCATCCGCGAACTTTTTAAATCCTTTAACCACTTAAATGTGCTGATCATCGGTGATGTGATGATTGACAATTACCTCTGGGGAAGTGTGAACCGCATTTCACCGGAAGCTCCTGTGCCTATTGTTTCAGTTAAACGCAAGGAACAGCGTTTGGGCGGAGCAGCCAACGTGGCCCTGAACATTCAGGCCATGGGCGCCAATCCCATTTTGTGTTCGGTGATTGGAGTCGACAACGAAGGTCTTTCCTTTTTGGACCTGCTTAAAAAACAAAAGCTCTCTCAGAAGGGCATTCTTAAAAGCCGTGAGCGTATTACCACCATAAAAACCCGCATTATAGGCAATAACGCGCAATTGTTGAGGGTGGATGAAGAGGTGGATGAGGACATCAATGCCGATGAAACCCAGCAATTGATTACTTTGATTTCCTACATTCTTCATCACGACCGGATTGATGTGATCATTTTTGAAGATTATAACAAAGGCCTTATCAATCCTAAACTTATCAGTAAGGTGGTTGAACTGGCCAAACAAAAAAGTATCCCTACCTGTGTTGATCCAAAGAACAAAAACTTTAACGCCTACAAAGGGGTGAGTTTGTTCAAACCCAATTTAAAGGAGTTGCGCGAGGGCATTAAGCAGGACATCAGCGGCGATAACATCAATGAATTGCAAAGGGCCGTAAGCAGCTACAGGGTAAAACAAAAAATTGATACCGTTTTGGTGACCCTCGCTGAAAAAGGGGTGATCACCAATTCCCGTAAAGTAAAAGAACACCTAAGCGCGCACATTCGCAGCATTGCCGATGTGAGTGGAGCAGGGGATACCGTGATTTCGGTGGCATCCTTGTGCAGAGCCATGGAATGCGACGATATTTTAACCGCGGCCATCGCTAACCTTTCCGGTGGTTTGGTGTGCGAACAAATAGGCGTTGTGCCTGTTAATAAGGAGCAGTTGCTGGAAGAAGCACTGAACCTTGATTTTGTAAAATAATGCAGCACGATAAGGTAACTCCTTACCAGGACCGGGAATCGAAAAACCAGCAGGTGGCTAAAATGTTTGATGCCATCTCGGGTCGTTATGATTTTTTAAACTCCCTGCTTTCAGCGGGCATTCATAAGGGCTGGAGAAAAAAATGCGTAAAACTACTGGAACCCAAACAACCCAAACGTATTTTGGATGTGGCTACAGGAACCGGGGATTTTGCCATTGCCTGCGCCACACTGAAACCCGAATCCATTACTGGTATTGACATCAGCGAAGGCATGATGAAGGTGGGCCGGGAAAAGTTGAAGCAACTGAAGCTCGATCAATTGATTCATTTGGAAACCGGCAATGCAGAGGCCCTGCATTTTACTGAAAACAGTTTTGATGCCATTGTGGTGGGATTTGGGGTGCGTAATTTTCAAAATCTGGAACTGGGACTTTCGAATTTGTACAAGGTATTAAAGCCTGGAGGAACCCTTGTGGTGCTGGAGTTTTCCTATCCTACTAATTTTCTTGTAAAAACCTTTTACAATTTTTACTTCTCTTATATCACGCCTTTAATTGGTCGTATTTTTTCCAAGGACCGCAGGGCCTATTCCTACCTCACCGAAAGTGTAAAAGCTTTCCCGCACAATCAGGACTTTGTGGATATTTTACTGAAACAACACTTTAAAAACGCCACCTATAAAAGCCTGAGTTGGGGTGTAGCGGCGATTTATAAGGGGGAGAAGTAGTTAAGGATTTAAGTGTTTTGAATTAAAGTGCGTTCCCAGCGCATGTTTCTGTCCGGCTGGAACAAGACCTGGGTTAGCCTATTGTCCTCTATTGCTGATTCCAGCTCCCGGGGCGCCTAGTCCGCTTTCATAAAAGGTCCGACTGGAAACATCATTTTTTATTGGAACTTCATGAGAACCTGGTGTCTTTTTATGAACTGACTTAATGAGGAAATACCAGACGACTGGAATTGTCCAAAGTAAAATTAGATTTAGCAACTTTTGTCTTCGAGTCAAAAGAATACTTTTTATAAGAACAAGTGTCCCTATAGATGAAATAATGATGTGGGTTAGAAGTAACGAAATAAATAATATTGACTGTCCTATCGTCATACTAAGGCGTGTTAACGTTTGGCCAAAGGCGCAGCTGATTTTCGGATAACCATTCTGAAGATAAAGATAGAAAATTTGGCTGAATGCTAAAATACTTGGCGTATGCCTGCTGGTTGCCATCGGTTCCGGAAAGCAAAAACTAAAATAAGCCTAGCTATTAAAACCGGATTGCAAATCGCTGATTAGTTCTTTTTTTTCTTATATTTCATACCAATATTTTGGTTTTAATTATATGTCATGAAGAAGATAGTTATCGCTGCACTTTTATTGCTTAATACTGATTTAATTGGTCAAAATAATTCAAGTTATGTTGTTTTAACTAGTGGAGATACCATTCTTTGTGACAAGGCACCGACCATTGGTTCCAAGAAAGTGGTTTGCAGAGTTAATGGAGAAAAGAAAAAATTTACGGCTGACCAGGTAAGAATGTGTTATGAATACCTTCCACCTAAAAATAACGAAAAGAACACAATAAATTCGAAACGACACATTTATGCTAAAGGAACATACCAGGGTACTGTTCTCATAGAGAATGAACTTTTTATGCTCTGCGAATGGCAGGATCCAGAAGTGTATCTAAAAGGTACTTACTATTTTGTTGTGAACAAGAGCTTTCAATTTATGGAAGAAATGGAACGGGGCAAAAACGCTGCGTATGTTCTTGAGAAGTACTTCTACTGCGATGAAACTGTAAAAGATCTGGCTGTGTTCAGAAAAGCATCACAAAAGCTTATATGGGCCTCGGATGACTTTTACAACTTTATTGATAAGTACCTGGAGAAATGTTATAAAAGTTAGTGTACCCGATGTTCATGATATGGCATAAGTTTTTATTTGTTCTCATTGGAGCAATGGGGTGATCACAATAGTAAAAACGGCAGGCTTGTGTGCGGATGGTGAAAGACCGATGTTGGATGCAGTTTTTAGAGACTTAATTCAATCTCTTTCACACCATCCTCTGGTGGTCCAAATCGTAGTAGTGCTCTACTGTTTCGCAAAAATGAGCAGTCCTCAAGGATTGGTTTAACGGTCTTAAAAATTGTTTCGGCATTTTCACCATAGAGATAAAGAATGCCGTCGCTCAGGTCCTCTGCAATTTCATGTCCGTCGCAGTCACCATGTCCATTTTGTTTAAGAGTTGAATCAAGTTCAATTTCAAGGTCGTGTAGAGGCTGCAAGGAGTCTAGTCCGTAATCAAATCTAATGATAACGCAATGTTCGGATTCTGGGTTCATAATCTACAGTGAATTTTTCTTAATTGAATTTACAAAGAGTCTTATGTCGTTGTGTATAACAAAATTGCTGCTGAGTCTTATCTGTTTGGAAAGCGAGGTATTCTAAACTTAAAATTATCGAATTACACCAAAGTTAATGAGGGCTTGAATTTTAAAAGCCATGGAATTATTGGCTTTATCTGAATAGAATAAAATCGTTTCGTTATTATTCTTCATCTTTCTTGCTAATAAATTCTTTGTATTGCTTTATCAAATCAGTTAAATATTCATCATGATTATCAACATCTTTTTTTTCCCATTTCAAGTTTGAATAAGTTAATGAACTTGCCTTATCAAGGTAAATTAATGCGCTATCCTTATGTCCGGTAAAATTGTTCATTGCAGCAATAATGTAAAGGTTTTCCTTCTCTTGACCAATATACATTGAATCTAATAGAATGAACCTTGCTAAATCTATGGCTTTTAAACGAGCCTCCTTGGCTTTAATTGAATCTTTTACTTGATCGTAATGATATCCAATTACACGATAAAATTCGCACCAAAACTGAGTGTCTCTTCCAAGAATTTTATATACACTCTCAGCAATTTCTAGTCGCCTTGTCATAGGTATGTCAAGATAGTCTTTGTATTTTTTATCAAGTTTAGTCTGAGTTAAGAATTTTTTTAATGTATCAATTTTATTTTTTGGAATATTATCAAAGTCCCACAAGTAAGAAGAAAAATGACAATTTATACAGCTATACACTGATGGTAAATCGGTCAATGGCCAATAAATATATTGGTATTTTGAGGGCCAACTATAAATGTAGCTACCATAACTTCCGATTTCCTGATAGATATTCTTTTTTTTGCATACTGGACACTTGTGTTGCGCAGGAAACCAAGTAGTTGCACTAATATTAAAAGTCAAAGAAAGAATGACCCCAAATATAATTAATGTTCTTTTCATGACTTTACTGATTTAATATATTAGAATAACGGATTGATAATTCGCACTGTCGATACTCGCAAAGCTGGCGTGATTTAAAGATAGAAAATTTGCCCGAATGCTAAAATACCTGGTGCAGGCCTGATGATATTTCTAAGTGCGAAGTGGACCGCTTCAATAAACAGGTAAGCTTAGAAGGGCTCTAACATATTCTTTGCTCACAACGGCTGATAACATATTAAACTTATGGCATGGTTCTTGTAAATTTTTTATAGAAGAATAGCTTGGCTTATGAGAATCCGTATTTTTTATTTTTTTATCCTGATACAGTGCCTTTTTAGGCACCCGGTTGTGTTATCTCAGATACCACCAACTCCAACTATTACAGTGATGAATTCCACGGTGGCTTGTCCCCCGGATATTGTGGGAGCTGGTGTCGCTCTGCTATCTTCGGCCAGTTATGGTAATCTATGGTCGAATGGCGACACCAATCAAATTGCAATTATTGGAAGTACCGGGAGTTATTCGGTCACCCAAACTATTGCAGGCATCACTTCTTCTCCTTCTGCGGTAGTGAGTGTTTCTATTCATCCATTTTCGGTTGTTTTGCCCCCTTTGGGTACGGTTTGTATAGATGATCCGCCAATTCTTTTGCAAGGAACTCCCGTAGGAGGTTTTTACAGCGGAAATGCACTATCAGGAAACTATTTTGTTCCTTCGCTCGGTAATATTGGACTCAACAATGTAATTGGGTATCAATTCAGTCAGGTTTTTGGAAACGATCATTGTTTTGACACCGCTTATATACGGATAGTGATCTCTCCCTGTGTTGGAATAGAGGAGAACTTGGCCTTAAAAGAAAATGTATCCATTTATTTTTCTACTGACTATTCAAACTTAGTGGTAGAATCAAAATCTGAACCAATTCAGGCACTTCACTTAATGGATCTTCAAGGAAATGAACTTTCGCATTACCCCAATGTGTTAGAGTCTTCTGTCAGTATGGATGTGCAGCATTTACCACCGGGCATTTATATGCTCGAACTCAAGTTCAGAAGCAGAACCCATCGCGAAAGAGTTATTAAGCTTCTGCGATAGTTTGAAAGAGGGGGCACGTAACTTACTTATTAAACAAAAGTCTTTGCCCTTTTTGTCCCTCATCAAACTTCCCATCTTCGTACACCAAATGCCCGTTCACAAAGGTTTTTAATACCGAGCTTTTAAAGGTGTGGCCTTCAAAAGGGCTCCAACCGCATTTGTAAAGCAAATTCGATTTTTGAACAGTGTTGGCTTTGTTCAGGTCAACCAGCACCAGGTCGGCAAAATACCCTTCGCGCAGGTAACCGCGGTTTTGAATGCGAAACAAATCAGCCACATTGTGTGCCATTTTTTCCACGATTTTTTCAAGACTGATTTTTTTCTGGTGGTAAAAGTCCAGCATGGCCACCAGGCTGTGTTGAACCAATGGTCCGCCGCTTGGGGCTTTTAAATAGGGCAATGATTTTTCTTCCAGGGTGTGCGGGGCATGATCGGTGGCAATCACATCTAAAGTACCGTCGAGCATGGCTTCAAAAAGTTTATCCCGGTCGTACCGGGTTTTAACTGAAGGGTTCCATTTGATTAAATTGCCTTTGGTTTTGTAATCCTCATCACTGAACCACAAATGGTGAATGCACACTTCGGCCGTAATACGTTTTTCTTTCAGTGGTATTTTATTGGTAAATAAACTAAGCTCCTTTGCCGTTGAAACGTGAAAGACGTGCAGACGGGTATTGTGTTTTTTGGCCAGTTGCACCGCAAAGGAAGAAGATTTGTAACAGGCCTCTTCGCTACGGATGATGGGATGAAAATAAGCCGGCAGGTCTTCTCCGTACTCCTGAATCATTTGTAGTTGTTTGGCTTTGATCATGGGGTCGTCCTCACAATGGGTCACAATCAATGCGTCCACTTCTGAGAACACGTGCTCCAAACTGTGAACATTGTCAACCAACATGTTGCCGGTAGAAGAGCCCATAAAAATCTTTACACCCGCCACTTTGCTGTAATCCACTTTTTTTAATTCTTCAAGGTTGTCGTTGGTGGTGCCCATCAAAAACGAATAATTGGCCAAAGACACCTGAGCGGCTCGGTTGTATTTTTTCTCCAATTCCTCAACGGTAATGGCGGGAGGTTGTGTGTTGGGCTGCTCCATGTAAGAGGTAACACCACCGGCCACTGCGGCTTTGGCTTCGGTATAGATTTCGCCTTTGTGCGTTAAACCCGGTTCTCTGAAGTGCACCTGATCGTCAATCACTCCCGGCAGCAGGTACAAACCTTCCGCGTTAATTTCGGTGTAATGGCCTGGGTTATCGATGTTCCGGTCGATGCGGGAAATGATTTGGTTTTCGATGAGTACATCGGAGACAAAGATTTCGCCTTCGTTTACGAGCGTGGCGTTTTTTATAAGGTAGGGCATAAGTAGTGGTAATTGCTGGTTTAAAGTTAAGCAAATAAGACTTTTCTATTCGGGATGGTTTTGAACTATTTCACTTGAAAATACGTGATGAACCTTAAAGGGGTTAGGCGTTTTTTCCGCAAACCCCCTTCAGGGTTTTCTCATGAATTAGAAACTCTCTAATGCCAGAAAAAAACGCTCTATCTTTTCTTTCATGGCTGCCGGACTACAGGTATAATTGTTAACGAGAATGGCAAAACACAGGTCTTTTCCCGATTTGGTTTTTACATACCCTGTGTAAGCCCGTACGCGCTCCATGTACCCGGTTTTAGCTCTGAGGTTGTTCTCTATCCATTTTCCTTTGCCGATGTTGCTCATACTTCCGCTTTTTCCGGCAACAGGAAGTGAGGAAAGGAAAATCTTGTAATTTTCAGTGTCGTTGTGAATTTTAGCCAGCGCGTTGGCCAGTAATGCGCTTGAGCAGGTGTTGGCCCTTGCTAAACCGCTCCCGTCTTTCATGTTGAGGCTGCTGAGCTCTATACCTCTTTGACTCCAATATTCCATCACCGCATCCAAACCTTTTTTTGCATCGCCCTTTCCAAGTGCTCTCAACAAACTTTCACAAAATAAATTATTGCTTTTTAAATTGGTTTGTATCACCAGATTATCCAAATCGGGTGAAAAGTGGGAGAATAAAAACTGCCGGTTTTCTCCGGTTTCAACATAGGTGTATCGTGAAACGGCCTGTTCCATCCTGCATTTTACACCGAACGAAGCCAGGGATTTGCAAAGGTATTCAGCACAAAGCAGGGCAGGATCGGGCAAGGCGGCTTCAATCTCGTACTGTTTTTTGTTGGGAGGCAAGGTGCCTCTCACCAGTTTATTAAAAGCGAAAGGATCTCCATAAACTACAGCCTGATCAGAAGTTCCATCAGCCACCACTTCAGAACTGATATCGATTGTTTTTGTATTGTATTTTGGAGAGTAGGAGATAAGTTTGGCCTCCGTGTCTTTGGTCCCGGTTTGATAAACTATTTTGAATTTATTATCCATAAAGGATAAACCATTGGGCATAGCCCCGTAATAATTACTGATATCGGCCCAAATCCATTCCCCTGGCAGATTGCGGTCAAAATACGAAGCGTCGCCAATTACCTTTCCTTTGATTTCTTTTATGCCCTTTTCCTTGATGAGTTTGGCCCATTTATCCGTCACCAGAGTATTGTCTTTGTTATAGAGTTCCGATTGAAGGCTGGGGTCGCCTCCTCCAAGAATTAAAATATCCCCGTCGAGCACACCACTCGCGGCATCCAGGGTGCCTGTATAAAACAAACGGGTTTCAAAACGGTAATGCTGACCCAGTTTTGAAAGCGCTGCATAAGTGGTCAGTACTTTTAAAGTGCTTGCGGGTATTAGGGCTAGTTGGGAATTTTGTTCAAGCAACACCGTTTTGGTTTTGGCATCCAGCACACAGAAGCCAAGCCCTGCGCTTGCCAGGTCCATGTCTTTTTTCCAATCCTCCAGCACCTTGTTCATTTGCCCAAACTGGAACAAAGGAATCAGGACCAATATGATCAGGTTTTTTAACATGTTTACCAGATTTCTACTCGGTCTTTTTCTTCTCGGTAAAGTTTGTCTCCGGGTTTGATACCAAAGGCTTCATAAAATTCTTTTAAATTGGTGAGGGGCACAAAAGCCCTGATATAGGCCGGGGCGTGGTAATCCATACTCAACAAACGTTTGAGTTCCTCATCTCTTACTTTTGATTTCCAGCCCTGGGCCCAGGCAATAAAAAAACGCTGTTCTCCGCTGAAACCATCCAGTGTTTTGGATTTTGCCGTACCCAATGACCGCAAATAGGCGTGATACGACAGGGTAACACCTCCAAGGTCGGCTATGTTTTCGCCTAAAGTGAGCTGCCCGTTCACATGTAAACTGTCCAACAACACACAGGCATTGTATTGTTCAACGAGGCGTGCCGATTTTTCTTCAAAGTTTTTAAAATCCGCTTCGGTCCACCACATTTTCAGGTTGCCGTAGGCGTCAAATTTCGCACCTTCATCATCAAAGCCATGGGTGAGTTCATGACCAATGATGGAGCCCATGGTGCCATAATTAGCAGCGTCATCGGCTTTGGGATCAAAAAAGGGTGCTTGTAAAATGGCTGCCGGAAATGTAATCTCATTGGTGCTGGGGTCGTAATAAGCGTTTACGGTGACCGGGGTCATCTGCCATTTGTAGCGGTTCACCGGTTTTTTTAATTCGCTGAGCATGTCGCTGTGTTCAAATCGCCTGGCGCTGCAAATGTTCTCCCAATAACTTTTTTTGCCAATCACCATGCCCTGGTACGTTTTCCATTTGTCGGGGTAACCGATTTTACGGATCATACGATCGAGTTTTTTGTTGGCCATCACTTTGGTTTCAGCGCTCATCCAACTGCGGGTAGAGATGCGCTGACGGTAGGAGGCCACCAGGTTGTCGATCATTTTATTCACCTTGGCTTTTGACTCCGCTGAAAAGTGTTGTTTCACATACTCTTTTGAGAAGAGTTCCCCCATGTTGGCATCCATAGCCTTAAATACTCGTTCCCAACGGGGCTTGATGCTCCTGGTACCGCTCATAGCTGTCCCCCTGAAATTAAAATCGATGTACTGGAATTTTTCAGAAAGGTAAGGTGCCGCGTTCATCAGCACCTGGGCCTTCGCATACATTTGAAGAATGTTCATGGGCGCGCGCGACATCAGCACATCCACCTGTTTTAAAAAACTAACACTGGTAACAATTACAGTATCCGGCATGCTTATTTTTTTGGAAGCAAAATAGTTGGTCCAGTTAAATGAGGGGGTGAGTTTTTGAAGTTCAGCAAACGTGTACGGATTGTAGGTTTTTTCCGTTTCTCTTAAGTCCTGCTTACTCAGGGCCTCGTTGCTGAGGTTGGTTTCATAGGTCATCACTTCATCAGAGGCCAGGGCAGCTTGTTGCTCTGAATGCCGGCTGAGTGTGAACAGGCTGTTGAGGTAGGATTTGTAGGCTGTGCGGATGTTTTCTTTTTTAGGATTGTGATAATACTCCCGGTCGCCCATGCCATAACCGCCCTGGGTAATGTACAACACGTTTTTTTTGCTGTTCTTCAAATCAGGCGCCACATAAATGCTAAAAAACAAGGGTATGCCCAGATAATCCAGTTCTGATTTCAGAGCCAAAAGGTCTTCCGGTGTTTTTAAACTATCAATTTGTTTAAAGAGTGGCAGGAGGGGAAAAAACTTTTGTTCGTCGAGGCTCAGGGAATCCATTCCACTCAGGTAAAAATCCCGTATGCGCTGCACATCGCTTCCCTGCACCGCGGCTTTATCCTTTGCCATTTTATCAAGTATAACCTTAATACGTTTGAGGTTGTTGTTATAGATCTCGTTAAAACTTCCGTAACGGGCATCGCTTTCCGGCAACTGAAACTGGCTTTGCCAGGAGCCGTTGCAGTAATTGTAAAAGTCGTTGCCTGGCGCAAGGCCGGTGTTCATGTTTTTGAGAACAATACCCGATTTGGTTTGCGCCTGCGTGTTCAGGAAGTGGAGCAATAAAAAGAAGAGAGCGGTTTTTTTCATACTTTATACTAGTGGACAATTGGGATAACGAAGATACTAATTTAGCTCTACAACTCTGTTTTCTTCGAGGTACACCAGCAGTTTTCGTACCGGGCCATGTCCAAGAGATTGCAGGGCATTCGCGTATTCCTGCACCTGCCCGGCATGTTGTTCACGGTGTTCCTTGCCGCTTTTGTAATCGATTACTACGGTTTCTGTTTCCAAAAACACGATGCGGTCGGGCCTCAGTATCTCACCCTGAGCGGTTAACAGTTCCGCCTCATTTTTAATCTTCAGGCCTTCTTTAAAACAAGGCGCCACTTTAGGGTGGTTCAATATCTGTTCTATCACACCTTTTAATTCAGGCACTTGTTTTTTACTGTAAAAACCTTTGAGTTCACCTAGTTGTAAAGCCTTGTCGAGATCGCTGCTGTATTGAATGTTGGAAAGAATCCAGTGCAGCAAAATGCCCTGTGCCCGGGCGTCTTCCTCTTTCGCATTGTGCAAATAAGCCGCTTTCACGGCGAACTGTACCTTTTTTTCTCCAAAACTCAGAGGCTCTATGGCATAACTGCTCACCCCCCTTTGTTTTTCGGTATGTTTTTTTGGTTCCGGCAAACCGCTTTCATAATATCCGTTTGTTTTGGCTTGCATTGTATTCTGCAGCACATTCAAAAGCCAGGCGTTGATCCCACCGGTATTGCTGCCATTGTCTTGTGAAATGATGTGAAGGCGCTCCACCGCCCGGGTGAAGGCCACATACAAAAGATTGAGGTTATCGAGCAACAAAGCCTGTTTTTCCTCTTCAATTTCTTGTTCGAAACCGGCATTCGCTGCTTTTTCGCTGAGTGTTACCACGGCAATCGGCAAAGCTATGCGGCTTTCTTTTAATTCAATCCAGTTTTCCCTGAATTTGTCGATTTTCCAGTTGCAGTAAGGAACAATCACCACCGGAAATTCCAGCCCCTTGCTGGCGTGAATGGTCATCACCCGAACCGCATTGGTGTCCTGGGGAATCACCAGAGAAGCTTTGTTTTGCCGGGTTTCCCACCAGTTTAAAAATTCACTCAGGTTGGAGTTTTCTTTTTGCAGGAAATGGTTGATCTCATCCAGAAAAAAACGTATGGCCAGTCCGTCTTCTTCGTTTAAACGAAACACACGGCTGAGTTCAGCGCCTAAGTCGAACAAATTGCTTCGGTACAATTGAGCTTCATCCAGCACTATACCATAGTTTTTAAGTAAAACAAATAAGTTGGATTTTCCGGAAACAGCCTGAAGGCTCTGGTGGAATTCATCTTCGTTCAACACCTGTTTTTGAAACAGAAAGTTGAGGACAAGTCCGGCACTGATGTTGTCTTCGGGATTGAGCAAATATCTGAACATGGCCAGAATCACCTGTACTTCGGGAATATAAGCCAGCAACAAAGAATCGGAAGACACGACCGGAATTTGTTCCTTCATCAGAAACTGCGCGATGCTGTGACCCTGCTGGTTCATTTTACAGAGCACACAAATGTCGCGGTATGAAAAACCTTGTTTTAATGCCGCCTGAATCTGAAAACGGACCTGTGCAAAATTGGCCTCATCAACTTCCTGTAGTTTGGGATCGAAGGTGAATAAACTCACGTAGCCACCTTCCTCTCCCATACTTTGCTGTGTGCTGTTTCGATAGATTTTACCACTCTCCTCATTCAGCAGGTTGGAGGAAAGCTGTGCAAAAAGGCTGTTATTGAATTGCACAATGGTATTAAGGCTCCTGTAATTTTTATCAAGTAGTTTTTCTTCAAAATTCCGGATGAGGTTGGCTTCTCTTTCCTGCATCACCCGGTTACCGGCTTCGTAGTCGTAATGGGGCAGTTGAGTGAATTGTTTCACGTTGGCGTTCCTCCATCGGTAGATGCTTTGTTTTCCATCGCCCACCAATAAATTGTACCATCCTCCCGAAAGCGAATTGTCGATGAGGGGCAACATGTTTTGCCATTGTAAGCTGCTGGTATCCTGAAACTCATCCAGCAAAAAATGCCGGTAACGTTCCCCCAAACGTTCGTAGATAAAAGGCGTAGGTTCGTTTTGGATCAATTCAAACAGCTTGCGGTTAAACTCCGAAATAAACACCACCCTCGATTCCTCTTTCCGTTCTCTGCTGATTTCCTCTATTTTTTTCAGAAGCATCAGCGGATACAATTGTTTTTCAATGAGGCGGCAAAGTGAAAACAGTTTGTGCTCTTTTTGAATGTAAGTGATAAGTTCTGTTGCCAGTTTGCTTAGTGTATTTGCCAGCTCTTGTTTTTTTGTGTCCTCCTTAGTTTGACTTGAGAACCATTTGTTTTTTTCGATGGCCTCCAGCAATCGTTTTCCTTCTGTGTCAGATAGAACAATGTTTTTAGAATAGACTTTATAAAAGAAGTTTTGCGGACCCGAGGCTTTAAAATGAAAGACTTCACTCGTGTAACCCTCTTTTTCTATGGCTTGTATGGCCTTGGAAGCCAGCGCCTGTGTTTGACTGTAAAACTGAGTGATGTGTTCCCGAATCTGGGTCTTCGCGGTTTTGAGCTGATCTTCATCAATCTCACGAAGGCGTTCAACATAAGGGCCTGAGTTTTCCTTGTGCAGTAATTTCGAAAAATTCTGTATCAGAAGTTCAGGATCCCAGGAGCTGTTTTCCTCGGAGCGAAGCAAAACGTATTCCTTTAAGAGTTTGCTGATGTAAGGATCTTCTCCGGTTCTTGAAATCAGTTCACGTACCACTTCGTAAAAAAAGCGGTCCTCGTCCAGTTCCACTTCAAAATTTACGGGGAGTTTGAGGTCGTGGGCAAAGGTTTTAACCAAGCGGTGAGTAAAACTATCAATGGTGCTTACCGAAAAATCGGAGTAATGGTGAAGCAATTCCTTTAACACTACCGCAGCTCTTGTTTTCAGGTCTTGCGCCTCTATGCCCATTTCTGCGCATAGCAATTCACCGGCGCCTTTCATGTTACCAAGGGAAATGCGGTGCAAACTTTCAATGATGCGGCTTTTCATTTCGGCCGCGGCTTTGTTGGTAAAGGTAACCGCCAGTATGCGTTTGTAATTACTTTGAAGTTTGGAGCTATCGTACAAACACAGGCGCAGGTATTCCTTCACCAGGGTAAATGTTTTACCGCTTCCAGCCCCCGATTTATACACCACAAATTGACCCATGCCTTGTGCTAAAATAAAAAAGACCGCCTTTCAGCGGTCTTTTTCTTATGAATTCTTTTCAGGATTATTCTTCTTCCTCTTCTTCTTCCGATTTTGGTTTTGGTTTCGGTTGAACTTTAGGAGCGTTTGGATCCACATAATCAAAGCTCAATACCTTGAAGGTGGTTCTTCTGTTCTTTTGGTGTAAAGCTTCTTGTTCTTCTTTGGTTTTAGCTGCTTTTATAGTGGCATCCGAAATCAACAATTGTGTGGCTCCGAAACCTTTGGCTACCAAACGAGCAGCAGCAATGCCTTTTTCGTTCACTAAAAAGTCAACACAGGATTGAGCGCGGGCTTGCGACAGTTTCATGTTGTCGGCTGCGCTACCACGGCTATCGGTGTGGGAGTTCAATTCCACCACAATGGCAGGATTGTCCTTAAGAATATTGTACAGGTAATTCAAAGAGTCTTTTGATTGCGGAAGTAAGGCAGCGCTACCCAATTCATAAAGAATTTCAGGCATACGCAGGTTTGGAATTACAGGCTTCACAAAAAAGTCGGCAACAAAGTCCTGGGATTTATCGAGACCCACGGTTGTAATCACACGCTGATCTTTGTTGGACAAGTACCCATCTTTAGGGAAACTGGCAGACTTTGAGCTTTTGCTGGTTTCTGTTGAAATGGTGTAAGTGGTTTTTTCTTTGAGTTTAAAGGTGTAAGCTCCGTCTTTTCCGGTCATTACCTCAGAGATGTCGCCATTGCTGCCAATGATTTTTACTTTTACAACTTCAACAGGCTCATTTCTGCCTTTTCCGGTATTTGGGTCCCCTTCACTGAATACAAAACCTTTTCCGGTAAAGTTCAAAGGTGGTAAATAGAAACTCCAGATATCGTCACCACCTTTACCACCTTCGCGGTTACTGGTAAAATAGCCTTTGTTCTTTTTGCCTTCGTAAATGATACCAAAATCATCGTAAGACGAGTTGATTGGGGCTTTCAGGTTCTCCACCGGTTTGGTGAATTTTCCATCTGCACCGGCTTCCGCCATAAAAATGTCCAAACCGCCCATACCCGGGTGATAGTTGGAAGAAAAATACAGGTATTTTCCGTCGTTGGAAACCGTTGGGAACATTTCGTCGCCTTCGGTGTTCACTGCTGGTCCTGCGTTTACAGGGTTACCCCAGCTATTGGTTTTAACATCAAAGCTGCAGTACCAAATGTCGATTCCGCCATAACCGCCGGACTTACGGCTCACGAAGTACAATCGTTTGGCATCGCTTGATAAACAAGGATGTGCAAAATGAATGGAATCAATGTTAAAAGGCAATAAACTTGCCGGTCCCCAGGTGCTGCCTTGTTTTTTGGCCATGTACACACCGCATTTGTTCACCTTGTTTTTTTCTTCAGGACAACGGGTAAAAAAGATCATATCTCCTTTTTTGCTTACCCAGGCCTGACCTTCATTTACTTCGGTACAAACACCGGGAGGCAGAATAACAGGGGTTGACCACTTGCCATTTTTATCTACTTTGGTTTCGTAAATATCTGATTTGTAATTTCCGGTGGTAATGTCTTGTTCACCTAAACTACCCGGTCTGTTGGAGGTGAAAATAACGGTTTGGTATTTTTTGTCGCTGAATGCAGGAGAATAGTCTCTTTCCTTGGAGTTGATCATGGACATGTTCTCAATCTTATAACGCAGAGGATTGTCGGTCCATTGCTGGCTCAGTTCGCAGGATTTAACACCCAAATCGGCTTTTTTAGCGTTTCCGCCCTTGGCTTTGTAGTTTTTGTACTCCACAATGGCGTCGTCGTACCTTTTTTGGCTTTTAAGTACCTCAGCGAGCTTAAAATACACGATAGGATCGTCGTAATTGGAGGCGATGGCTTTGTTGTAATAGGCCTCAGCTCCTTTGTAGTCGTTGATTTCCTGACTGGCATAGCCTGAACGGTACAGAATTAGCGGCTTTTTATCATTTGGTGCATCCGCATACACTTGTTTGTATAGGTTGATGGCCGTGTAATACTGATGTTGCTGGAAGGCAGCGTCGGCTTTCTGTAAAGCTTTTTGCGAAAAGCCGGAGATCGACAGAATCATTAGAACGGCCGCTAAAAAAGTGTACTTTCTTGTGTTTTTCATACTCTGCATTAAGGTTAGACGGCTGCTAAAATAATAATTTTTTTTAAATATAGTGGAATTTAAGTTTTCTTAATGTGATTTTCATAACCCCTTCATAATTATTAGGTTCCAAGCGGCTACAACAGGCTGCAAAAATCAAACGCAGATTTTAAATAGCCCCTGAAAATTGAGTAATTTCATGCAGGTGCCAGGACTCTATTTTCATATCCCTTTTTGCCGGCAGGCTTGCAATTACTGCGATTTTCATTTTAGCACTGTGTTAAAAGACAAGGGAAAGGTGATTGAAGCCATGATTCTGGAACTCGAACAACGCAAAAACTATCTTCCTGGCTCAGAATTGAGCAGTATTTACTTTGGAGGAGGCACCCCCAGCGTTTTGGAAGAAGGAGAATTAACACAATTGATGCAGGCTGCTCGTCGTAATTTTAACATCCATCCGAATGCTGAACTCACCCTTGAAATTAATCCCGATGACGTGAGTGAAGCTTCCCTCAGCATCTGGAAAAACGCCGGTATTAACCGTTTAAGCATAGGTTTGCAAAGTTTTAACCAAGAGGAGTTAAAATGGATGAAACGCAAACACAGTCGTGAAGATGCGGTTACGGCCGTAACCCTGGCCCAGGAAAAGGGTTTTCAAAACATCAGTATCGACCTGATTTATGGCAGCAAATTTCAGGATCTGGGTTCCTGGTCCGAAACGCTTGATCAGGTCATTGCCCTTCAGCCTACCCATATTTCGGCATACAATTTAACCATTGAGCAAAAAACGGAGCTGGGTGTGAAAATTAAAAGGGGACAAGAGCCCGGGGTGGACGAACAGTTATCTGTAGCGCAATTTCAACTCCTGAGAAAAAAATTGCGTGATGCAGGATTTTTGCACTATGAGGTCTCCAACTTTGCCCAGCCCGGTTATGAAGCCAAACACAACAGTGCCTATTGGAAACAAGAACCGTATTTGGGCATCGGGCCTTCGGCGCACTCTTTTGATCTGAATTCAAGGCAATGGAATGTTGCCAATAATGCAAGGTATTGCAAAGCCATTGAAGCCGGTGAAGCACATTACGAATCAGAAGTGCTCAGTATCAATGAACGTTACAACGAATATGTATTAACAGGTTTAAGAACTTCGGGAGGTTGCAATGTGCAATGGATTGAAACACATTTTGGGGAGACATTCAAAAGCCATTTCGAAACATCAGCCCTTAAAAAGAAGGGGTTTTTTAAGATTGAAAACGGGGTCTATTCTCTGAATGAAGCCGGACTTCTGCAGGCCGATGCTATTGCTTCCGATTTATTTTTGCTTTGATAGAAAATCTTCAATCAAAGCCTCGCTGCTTTGTACTGTGTTTTTTAACCATTCAAAATACACCCGGGTCTTTTCTGTTTCACTCAAATGGTAATTGGGCACCGTTTCGCGTATTCTTCTGCTGAGTTCATACATACAAATGGCAGCGCTTACACTGATGTTAAAACTTTCGGTGAAACCATACATAGGAATACGCACAAACGCATCGGCCGACTTTACCACTTCTTCTGAAATGCCTTCGAGTTCGGTGCCAAACACCAGGGCAAATTTGTGTTCAACCGGTAATTCGTTCAGGGTAAAATCATTTTTATGCGGACTTGTTGCCACAATTTTATAACCTTCTTTTTTTAAAGAGGTGAGTGCTTCCAATGTATTGTTCTCCGCATGTTTGTGACGGTGAATGCTCAGCCAGTTGCTGCTGCCAAGGGCCACATCCTCGCTTATTTTCAGGGCATTGTTGTTTTCAATAAAATGCACATGTTGTACACCAAAACAATCGCAGCTCCTTAAAACCGCGCTGGTGTTGTGCGCCTGGTAAACGTTTTCGAGCACAATGCGCATGTGCCCGCTGCGTTGCGATAACACCTGCTGTAAACGCGCTTTGCGTTTGTCGGTAATAAATCCTTCCAGGTAAGGAATAAGGTCGTGTATCTGTAGCTCGCTCATGAAAGGACTGTAAATTAAATTAAATTTTTCCATTGAAATCGTATATTTGTGTCGCAAACGGTTCTTGAAAAAGAATAATAGGGAATGGTGTGAAATTCGCCAACAGTTCCCGCTGCTGTGTGTCCTTAAAACCACCCGCGCATTCTACAGCCACTGTTCTGTTAAGAATGGGAAGGCGCCCGGGTAAGGATAAGTCAGAAGACCTGCCATTTGCAGCACGGTTGAAACCTCCGGGAGTTGGGGCCAAAACACGCAGGCATTTAACAAAAGAGTGAGAGGAATTCGTAATAGCGATTGCATACGCGTTTGTTTACTTAAACGAAGTGTTTTGTTTTTGGTGCTGATGGTATGCGTTGATGTGAATGCTCAGGATACCACCACTCTGAAGGAAGTGGATATTGTGATAGAGAAAAGCGGAAAATTTTCAAGCGGCAAAAAACATCAGGAACTCGATTCAAGTTTGCTGAGTTTGTACCGTTACAAAACGCTGAACGACTTATTGAGCGAAAACACAGGCATCTTTATTAAAAATTACGGACCCGGAGCTTTGTCCACCACAGCCATGCGGGGAGGAAGCGCCTACCACAGTGCTTTGTTGTGGAACGGGTTCAACATTCAAAACCCCATGCTTGGGCAATCGGACCTTAGCAGTTTGCCGGTGTTTTTATTTGATAAAGCGGCAGTGGAGTATGGCGGTTCTTCGGCTTTGTGGGGCAGCGGAGCCGTAAGCGGAAGTATTTTATTACAAAATTCAAGTCCCTTCAACACCGGCACCAGTGTATTGTTAAACGTTAACACAAACAGTTTTGGTACCGCTAATGTGGGATTAGCAGCGGTGTACAGTAAAAAAAAGTGGGTGCTTTCCACTAAATTGTATGGCAACCATTCCAATAATACCTACAAATTCAAAAACGATTCGGGAGCGGTGCTTACGCAACATCAGGCCCCCTACCGGTTTTTAGGATTGCTGCAGGAATTTAAAGTCATCACCGGAAAAAGAAGTTCACTTGCATTTAATGTATGGTTAAATACGAACGAAAGACAAATTCCCCCCGCGGATCAAATCTTTGTGAGCAAATCATATCAATACGACAAAGCAGCACGTGGCACGCTTTCATGGAATTACAATGGACCACGTCTGCAATCAGTAATAAGGGGGGCCGGGTTCATAGAGCAAATCAACTATACCGACAGTTTAATCGCTTTGTATTCAAAGAGTCAATCCAAAACCATTGTTCTGGAAAATGAAAATTTTTTGAACTACCACACAAATCACCGCCTGCATTTTGGCATTAACAGCACCTTGAGTTCAGCCACTTCTGATAATTATGTGGGCCAGCCCGGCTTAAACCGATTCTCATTATTGTTAGGCCATCGTTCTCTGTTTATTGATCATCGACTGCAGGCTTCGGTTTCTTTAAGAGCAGAATATTTTTCGGCGGCTACTTTGCCGGTTACAGGTAATCTTTCTCTGGATTATTTTATACTGCCTGAATTAAAATTGCAGGCCAATACTGCAAGAATTTACAGGCAACCCACTTTGAACGAATTGTACTGGCAACCTGGCGGTAACCCTCAGCTCCAGCCCGAAGAAGGCTATACTTATGAAGCAGGCGCCATTTACACAAAACCCATAAAACGGTATTTAATTTCCATCGGAGGCTCAGTTTATTCGCGTCAAATAAAAAATTGGGTGCTTTGGGTACCGGGTCCTTCCGGGATTTCAAGTCCCGAAAACATCCAGGAGGTTTGGAGCAGGGGCACTGAAACCGACTGGCAATTGCGTTATAAGAACAAGGAGTTTGGATGGCAATTCACGCTTCACAGCACTTATGTGCTTTCAACGATTGAGGAAACCCAGCAGCTTAACAGCGATACCAAAAACAAACAACTCATTTATACACCCCGGTATATGTTTGTGGCTTCGGCAAAGGTGTGGTATGAAAGCACCAGCCTGAGCTTTTTCCAACAATACACCGGCTACCGTTTTACCAGCAGCGATAACTCACAGTGGCTGGATCCTTACCATCTATCTTCAATACGATTGAATTATACCTATCCACAAAACAGTCTGAACCTGGTTATCTTTCTCGGCTGCAACAACCTGTTCAATTCGAATTACCAGGTGGTTGAAGGAAGGGCCATGCCGCTGCGAAATTTTGAAGTGGGCATCAGCGTTTTAACCAATTATCAAAAGAAAAATAAATCCATAAACAACAAACAATGAAAAAAACCTTCTTACTCAGTTTAATGCTTTTTTGCGCCCTCAATTCCACGGGGCAATTACTCGTCGCAGATTTTGAGACCTTCACCCTGAGCCCTAACACGTATTACAAGGATACAACGGGTGCTCCTTTTATCACGGCAAATGCCACGTTTCAACACCAATATTCTAAATTTGGTAACAGCTGGTTTTGGACAGGTGGATTCGCTTACACCAACGTGAATGATTCTGCCAATGGAACCTTTACCAATTTGTACGGCGTAAGGGCTTACAAAGGCTACAACGCTTCATCCAAATTTGTGGTGGGGCAGGACCGGGCTGTAATTCAACTGGCTTCCGCGCAAAATACAGTTGACGGTTTTTACGTGACCAACACCACCTACGCTTATAAAATGATGTTGCTGGGAGATACTGCCAATGGATTTTCAAGAAAATTTGGTGACACAACAGGCACGGGCTCAGGAACAACCATTGCTCAGGGCGCTTACCCTGATTTTTTTAAACTCACTGTTAAAGGGTACGATAACGGACAGCTGAAAAGCGACAGTGTTGTGTTTTATTTAGCCGATTTTCGTTCGAACAACAGTGCGCTGGATTATATTGTTGACACCTGGCAATGGGTAAACACCTCTTCACTTGGTGAAGTAGACAGTCTGAAATTTTGGATGTATTCTTCCGACGTAGGGCAATTTGGAATTAATACACCCTTGTTTTTTGCTCTTGATAATTTTACAAGCAATGGTGTCATCCTTGGTCTGAATGAAAACGAAGGTTTGGAAGATGTTAAAGTATACCCGTCTCCCGTTCACGACCTGGTTAGGATATCAACTGAAGGAAATTTTCCGGATGACACACAACTCCGTATCCTCGACCTTCAGGGCAAAACAGTATTCTCTAATGAACTGAGTGCAAGCTCTAACACTTTTGATCTTTCGGGCCTGCCATCAGGACTTTACCTTTTTGAAATTTCAAACTCGCAAACCACCAAACGCATCAAGGTGCTTAAAGATGAGTAAAATGGCATTTTTATCCAGGTTTTTTTTAATATCCTTTCTGTTTGGTTCAGTGTTCTTCTCTTGCGTGAAGGACCAACCCGAGCCTCAGCCCTTGGTGCTGGAGGAGCCTGAACCATCGGAACGGGTGTTTGTGGTAAATGAAGGAAATTTCACCTCCGGTAATGCATCCATCTCACTATACAACAGAAAGAACAACGAAGTTCAGGAAGACCAATTCAAAGCTGTTAACAACATGGCTTTGGGCGATGTGGCTCAAAGCATGGTGCTCATCAATGATAAGTACTATATAGTGGTGAACAATTCAGGCAAAGTGGTGGTGTGTGATAAAAATTTTAAGTTGAGCAGCAACATCACTGGCTTCATGTCGCCCCGCTACATGCTTCAGGTAAGTGCCAACAAAGCTTATGTGAGCGATTACAAGTCAGGTTGTATCTCTGTAGTTAACTTGTCCAACAATGCCCTGAGTCATAGTATTGTTTTGCCCGGTTGGACGGAAGAGATGGTGCTCTTACACAACAAAGTATACGTGTGCAATGTGAACAAAGAATATGCGTATGTGATAGATCCCAGCCAGGACAAAGTAGAGGACAGTATATGGGTGGGAAAAAACGCTTCCGGCATTCAGGCCGATAAAAACGCTAAGCTTTGGGTGTTAAGTTCCGGAGATTTTGCGGCTTCCCCGGCTCGACTCTCCCTGATTAATACTTCAACACATGACCTGGAAAAATCCTTTGTGTTTGCGGCCAATCGTGAACCATTTAAACTGGCCATAAACGGAAAAAAGGACACCTTGTATTTTATCGACAAAGGTGTTTGTGCAATGCCGGTAAATGCTGCAGGTTTACCGGATGTTCCACTTGTTACCTCCGGGCAAAGTCATTTTTATGGCATTGGCGTTCACCCAATCACTTCCGAGATTTATGTTTCGGATGCTTTAGACTATGTTCAGCGCTCCCACATTACGGTGTATTCGGCAATGGGCAGCAAAAAAGCGGAATTTAAAGCCGGCATCAACGCCAATGGTTTTTATTTCGAGTAAAAAATATCATCTTTGGTGCACTGAGCCAGCACTTGCATATTGTTTCGTTCGACGTGCCTTATCCCGCCAATTACGGTGGGGTGATGGATGTGTTTTACAAAATCAAGTGCCTGCACCAGAATGGTGTAAAAATTCATCTACATTGTTTTCATTACGGTCGTTCGCCGGCACCTGAACTGAACGCGTATTGCGAAACCGTAACGTATTACCCGCGAAAAACTTCGCTTTGGTCGCATTTTTCCCTCTTGCCATATACGGTGAGGTCAAGGCAATCGGCCCAGCTTAAAAAAAATCTGCTCAGCAACAATTACCCTATCCTTTTCGAGGTGTTACACACCACCTGGCTTATGCGCGACAAGGCTTTCAGGGGACGCTTTTGTATTTACCGCCATAGCAACATTGAACACGATTATTATTCAGGATTGGCCAAAGCCGAAAAAAATCTCCTGAACAAGGTGTATCTAAAACTGGAGGCATTTAAGTTAAAACGGTATGAAGCCATTATTCGTCACGCTTCACTTATTTTGGCGGTAAACATCAGGGACAGGAATTATTTTAAACGGAAATACCCTGAAGTGCCTTGTGAATTTCTGCCGAGTTTTCATCCGGGAGAATTAAAATCCCTTGAAGGAACTGAACCATACGTATTGTTTCACGGTAATCTGTCTGTTTCTGAAAATGAGGAGGCTGTGGTTTGGCTAAGCAAGGAAGTTTTTCCTCACTTAAGGCAAAAAGTAATCGTGGCCGGGTTAGAGCCTTCACCGGGATTGGTGCAGCAACTCTCGCGTAACAAAAACGTGCAGTTGATTAAAAGTCCGGGCGATGAACACATGCAGCAACTCATTCGTCAGGCCAATGTTCATGTGCTTTATACCTCTCAGGCCACCGGGTTAAAACTCAAATTGCTGAACGTATTGAATACATGCGGTTTTGTGGTGTGTAATCCTGAAATGCTGGAAGGTACAGGTTTAAGAGAAAACGATGGTTTGTTTGTAGCAAAGAATGGCGCGGAGTTTATTTCCAGAATCAACCAAATGGCCGGTGTTCAAATGCGGCAGGAGCAACTGAACGATCGCAAAAAATTGCTCATTCTTTTCGATAATCAATTGAACGCAAAAAAACTGATTCGTTTGGTGTTTGCCGAGTCTAAACAAGCACCATAGGAATTTTTATTTCGTGCCGGATGCTGTCTATTGTAGAACCCAATAGCAGGTCCTTTAAGGTACGGTGCCCGTGAGTGCCCATTACCAGCGTATCGCAATTTAATTCCTTCACCAATTTGGGGATGGCTTTTTTGGCATCACCAAAACCCAATTGAATATCAACTAAAAAACCGGCTTGTTGCAATAATTTCTGGTATTCAATCAGTTTGGCCCCGTCTTCGTCTCTTTCCAAATCGCGTGTCTCTTCGCCGTACACCACAGCCCCTGTGCTTTCCAGCACATGAATCAAAATAAAGGTGGAAGCTTTGGTACCCATTTGCAGGGCTTTGTTGATGGCTTTGTTGTCACTTGAACTAAAGTCGACGGTGATTGCAATGCGATTACTTGGACTTAGTTCGGTTAAAAGCAAGGGACGAAAATCGCTGTGAAAGGCTTTCTCTGTTTTTTTGAAGCGATTCATAATAAAAGGTTGAAGCAAAATATAGATGAGCATCATAAAACAAAAGATACAGATGGGCACCAGGGTAAAACTCACCAGAACGGGATGTGAACCGTTAACAAGTAAATCCGTGATTTCATTGTAAACCATTTTAATGTTCAGGCTGATGATGGCCAGTGCTGCGACCCACGACATTATTTTTTGCCATTTGGGAATTTTAAATTCTCCCATGATTTTGCCGTCACTCACAAAGTGAATAAGGGGAATGATGGCAAAGCCGAGTTGCAAACTCAACACCACCTGAGAAAAGATGAGCAATTTACCGGTAGCACTTTCGCCCAGCACCCAAATGGCTATGAAGGCAGGGATGATAGCGATGAGGCGCGTGAGCAAACGCCTGATCCAGGGTCTTAAGCGCAAATTCAGGTAACCTTCCATCACCACTTGTCCTGCCAGTGTTCCGGTGATGGTGGAGCTTTGTCCAGCGGCAATTAATGCCACAGCAAACAAAATAGGGGCCAGAGTGCTCCCTAACATGGGTGCCAAAAGAGAGTGCGCGTCCTGAATTTCGGTGACTTCATGTTGCCCATTCATAAAAAACGCGGAGGCGGCTAAGATGAGGATGGCAGCATTCACAAACAATGCCATGTTGAGGGCGATGGCGGAGTCGACAATGTTAAAACGTATGGCTTTTTTAATTTCGGTATTGGTGCGTTTAAAAGAGCGGGTTTGTACCAAAGAGCTGTGCAGGTAAAGGTTGTGGGGCATTACAGTGGCTCCAATAATGCCTATGGCAATGTAAAGGGCTTCGTCGTTTTCAATAAACGGGATAAGCCCGGAAACCACCTCGGGGATTTCGGGTTTGGCGATAAACAATTGCATTAAAAAGGAGATACCGATTAAGGCCACTAAACTGATAATAAAGGCTTCCAGTTTTCGTATGCCCTGGTTCAGCAGAAAGAGCAAAATAAAACTATCTAACACTGTAATGCACACCCCTGTGAGGATACTGATGGAAGGAAAGAGCAGATGTAAACCAATGGCCATGCCCAGCACTTCAGCCAGATCGCAGGCGGCAATAGCAATTTCTGCCAGGAAGTAGAGAAAAAAGTTGACAAGACGCGGATAATTTTCACGGGAGGCCTGCGCCAGATCTCTTCCGCTTACCAAACCCAAACGGGCGCAATGACTTTGAAGCAAAAGGGCAATAAGGTTGCTCATTACCAGCACCCACAATAAACTGTAACCAAATTTGCTGCCTCCGGCAATATCGGTGGCCCAGTTGCCGGGATCCATATAACCTACACTGATCATGTAAGCGGGACCAAAAAAGGCCAACAATCGCCTGAAGCTGCTCCTTCTCTCGGTGTTTACACTGGCATTTACTTCTTCTAATGATTTACTCATGACTTTATTTCAATTAATAGGTTGGAAGCAACTTTATGGCTGATGTATTGCCCCGGTTTTTTGTTGATGCGGATGAGGTAAGAGCCATCGTAGCTGTTGTGTTCTTCAATTTTGATTTGGTCGCCGATTTTCAGGCCTATGGACGTGAGGTGTCTTAAAAAATCCACATGGTGTTCGTTTACACCAACAAAAATGTAAAGACCTTTGTTTTGTATTTTGCTGAGGGCGCTGGTTTTTGGTTTGGGCAAAACCCCCTTCGCGTTGGGGATGGGATCACCGTGGGGATCGTATTTGGGTTGGCCCAAAAATCCATCGAGACGTTCTATCAATTCGTCGCTTTTGATGTGTTCGAGTTGTTCAGCTATTTCGTGCACCTCGTCCCATTTGAAATTCAGTTTTTCCATCAAAAACACTTCCCAAAGGCGGTGTTTGCGCACAATGGCGATGGCCAGTTTTTCACCTTGTTTGGTGAGGGACACGGCTTTGTACTTTTTGTAATGGATGAGTTTTTTATCGGAGAGACGTTTCAGCATGTCGGTGACCGAAGCCGCCTTGTTGTTCAGGTGCTCCGAAAGACTGCTGGTGCTGACGCCCGGTTTGTCGCCGGAGGACTGCAGAGCGTAAATCGCTTTGAGGTAATTTTCTTCTGTACTCGAAATTTCCATGGCGCAAAGATATAATTAATTATAATACCCTAAAAATAAATTTAGGTTAGTCTAAAAATTGATTAAATACTATTAACGATTCGAAAACATGTTCAGGTTGTAATGGGTAGCAAAGATGCGTCGGATTCGACAAGCTCAGCCGCCATTCGGTATCTAATCCCGTCCGCGGTGCATGAGTTTGTCGCGGTGCCTGAGCTTGTCGCGGTGCCTGAGCTTGTCGCGGTGCCTGAGCTTGTCGAAGGCACCGTTTAACTCATCGAATGCTCCGCTGATCTCATACTATTCGTCAGTAAAATCAGTATTTTAGTGAATAGAAAAGGACTTCTTTGAGGAATAGCTCAAACATGAAGTTGGTCATGAATAATAAATGGTGAATTCACCTTAGAGTTCTATTGATTTGGCAAACTGAATTAATACTAAACGGAATCAGTGAAAGGTTATGTATATATTTTAGAATGCAACGATGGAAGCTATTATACAGGTAGTACAATAGATTTAGAAATGAGATTGTCGCAGCATCAGCAAGGATTAGGAGCAAACCACACAAAAAAAAGATTGCCGGTTAAATTGGTTTATATTGAGATGTTTGACCGTATTGATCTTGCTTTTTATCGTGAAAAACAAATACAGGGTTGGAGCCGTGCGAAGAAAGAAGCTTTAATAAATGGTCGCAATGATCTATTGCCAGGACTTTCAAAATCTTCCAAATCTAAAAAGGAAAATTAAATTGGGATTCAGGTACGTCGGCTTCGACAAGCTCAGCCGCCTTGTGGTGCCCGATCCTGTGACGGTGTCGGTGCCTGTGCTTGTCGCGGTGTCTGAGCTTGTCGAGGTGCTTGAGCTTGTCGAAGGCACCGTTTAACTTCGTCCAAGGCACCGCATATCTTCATCGAATGCAGTCCTGCCTTATGGTTTGAAAACCTTTGAGATACTAAAACTTAAATACAAACGGCGCCATTGCTTCTTTATCTCACTGTTATTCAAGATGTTTAATTTTCAGGTCCTGGATGGTAAACTTGTTTGACCCCGGGATTCCCTTAGTTTTGTGGAAAATCCTTGCCATGAAAACGTCTTTACTTTTATCTGCTTCATTGTTTCTCCTCAGCTTTGATGTGAGTGCACAAAACAAAACGGAAGCTGTTTCTCAAAAAGAGAGTGCTCCCGCAGAAATTAAAAACCCCTTATTAAAACCTGAAACTTATTCGGCTTTGGTGTTTCGAAATTTGGGACCTGCTGTGACTTCGGGCCGCATCAGCGATATCGCCGTTAATCCAAAACAACCTTCGGTGTGGTACATCGCAGCGGCCAGTGGAGGGGTATTTAAAACAATTAATGCCGGAACTACCTTTGAACCTATTTTCGATAAAGCGGGAGTTTACTCCATTGGTTGCCTGGCACTGGATAAAACCAACCCCAATGTGATTTGGGTAGGAAGCGGAGAAAACAACAACCAGCGCAGTGTAGCTTATGGAGACGGAGTTTACAAAAGTGAAGACGGAGGAAAATCCTTTAAAAACATGGGACTTGGAAAATCCGAGCACATTGGCATGATTGCCATCGACCCGAATAATTCTAATGTGGTGTACGTAGCGGCTTATGGACCGGTTTGGAGCACGGGAGGCGAAAGAGGCATTTACAAAACCAGCGATGGGGGCAAAACCTGGAAACAAGTTTTATTTGTGAGCGAACACACCGGCTTCAATGAAATACACATGGACCCCAGAAACTCTGAAGTGCTTTATGCCTGCGCGCACCAGCGCCGCCGCCACGAGTGGACCTACATCAGCGGAGGACCGGAAAGCGCCGTTTATAAAAGTACAGATGGAGGAAACACCTGGAACAAACTTAGCAATGGTATGCCTGCAAACGATATGGGTCGTATAGGTTTAGCCATTTCTCCGGCCAACCCCGATGTGTTGTATGCCATTGTTGAAGCCAGCGAAGGCAAAGGAGTATACAGAAGTGAAGACCGCGGAGCGAGCTGGAACAAACAGGGAGATTTTTCAACAGCCGGCAATTATTACCAGGAAATTGTAGCCGATCCCAAAAACGAAAACAAAATTTATTCTCTCGACACCTATGCCATGGTATCTGAAAATGCCGGCAAAACCTTTTCACCTCTGGGCGAAAAAAGCAAACACGTGGATAATCACGCCCTTTATATTTTTCCCAAGGATGTAAAACACATGCTCATTGGTTGTGATGGCGGTTTGTACGAAAGTTTTGATGGAGCCAAAACCTGGAATTACAAGGCCAATTTGCCCATCACCCAATTCTACAGAGTATGTGTAGACAACAGCAAACCATTTTATTACGTTTACGGTGGCACTCAGGATAACAATACTTTAGGCGGTCCGGCCCGCACCATCAGTGCTTCGGGCATCACCAATGCCGATTGGTTTGTTACCGTTGGAGGCGATGGTTTTCAGAGCCGGGTGGATCCAAAGGAACCCAACATCGTATACAGCCAATGGCAGTACGGAGGTTTGATTCGTTTCGACAGAAAATCAGGAGAACAGGTGTCCATTAAACCCATGGAAAAACAAGGCGAGGCCGCATGGCGTTGGAATTGGGATTCGCCCCTGTTGATTTCAGCTTTTGATAACAAACGTTTGTATTTTGCCGCCAATAAAATTTTCAAAAGCAACGATCGGGGTGATTCCTGGACAGTGATCAGTCCGGATTTGAGCCGGGGCATCGATCGAAACAAATTGCCGGTGATGGGCAGGGTATGGAGTATGGATGCGGTAGCCAAAAACCAGTCGACTTCACTATTCGGTAATATTGTTTCATTGTGCGAATCGCCTTTGAATGAAAAACTCCTGTACGCGGGCACCGATGATGGTTTGATTCATGTCACCGAAAATGGAGGAGAGAGCTGGACCAAAATCGATAAGTTTCCGGGAGTACCTGAATTAAAATTAAATGGGTACAGCATTGGCACCTTCGTGCAATACATGGTGGCTTCGCAGCACAACGAAAATGTGGTATACGCCGCTTTCAACAATTTACGTCAGGGGGACTTTAAACCCTATTTGCTGCGTAGCGTGGATAAAGGCAAAACATGGACCAGCATTTCTTCCAACTTACCGGAGAAAGGCTCTGTGTATTGTATCGCGGAAGACCATAAAAACCCCAACCTTTTGTTTTGCGGCACTGAGTTTGGTTTTTTCTTTAGTCTCGATCAGGGAAAAAACTGGGTTAAATTCATGAACGGCATGCCGGCTTCGGTTTCCATCCGCGACATTGCCATTCAGAAGGAAGAAAACGATTTGGTGCTGGCTACGTTTGGCAGAGGGTTTTATGTGCTCGATAACTATGCGTTGTTACAAACCATTAAAGAGGAGGACCTGAAGAAAAACACCATTTTCCCCGTTAAAGAAGCGTTGGTGTACATTGAATCTAGGCCTTATGGCCACAGGGGAAAATCGTTTCAGGGCGAGTCGTTTTACACGGCAAAAAATCCACCCGTTGGGGCTGTTGTGAACTTGTATTTGAATGAGGAATACAAATCTTTAAAAGACAAACGCAAGGAAGCCGAGAAAGAAAAGATCAAAAACAAACAGGATGTGTTTTACCCCTCTGCCGACAGCATACGTTTGGAGGACAATGAAATAGCCCCATCATTGTTTCTTGTGATTACGGATGAAGGGGGAAGGGAAGTGCGCAAATTAAAACTCAATTATAAAAAAGGCTTGCAGCAGGTGGTTTGGGATGGGCGCTATGAAGTAACTGCACCTGTTAACTTTGCAACTCCGGATACTGAGAACCCTTATTATGAGCCCGATCAGGGTCCGGCTGCCGTGCCAGGCAATTACTTCGCACAAATTGTAAAAGTATCCAACGGACAAACCCAATCCCTCAGCGAAAAGGCGGGAGTAAAAATCAAATCTCTGAATGCCTACACGCTTCCTCCACTGGATTTAAAAAAGCAAAACGAAACCAATCAGCAGATTGCCGAGTTCAGAAGGGTGGTATTGGCTTCATCGGATTACTATGCGCATTTGAAAGAACGTGTGAAGTACCTGAAAGCAGCGGCCACAAAGAGTGGGACAGAGGCCTTAACCTTGTTGAGCGATATTTCTGTTTTTGAAAATAAATGTCAAACACTTGAACTAAAACTCTACGGCGACAGAAGTATAGCTAAACGGGAGTTTGAAACTACCAATGGTTTTGTTGACGATATGGAAACCATGGTGTATTACACCTGGGCCCAAAGTTATGGCAGTACTAAAGTTCTGGAAGATAAATTCAAAGAACTGAAAGCAGGTTTTGGTATATTGTATGCACAGATTAAAGAGCTTAAACAACTTACCGAACAAATGGAAGCCAAAGCCGATAAGGCTAAACTTCCTGGCACCCTGGGTCGTTTGCCGGAGTTTGTGGAATAAGGAAAGATTTATTTAGAAAAGATACGCTCATCTTCAAGGTTACGTGCACTTGATTTTAGAATAATATGAAGTCGTATTTTAAAGACGACTCAATTCAAATTAGTATTGAATAACAGGATTAGACTTATTCAAAGAATGACAGAAGCCAAAGTACGAAGTGTTGCGCCAGCGATTGAGCGTAAAGGCCCCGGTAAAGACTTTGCGTAATGTTTGCGAAGCGAGGAGGCTTTTGCCTGTGAAGGGCGAAAGACACCGGAGCTCGCCAAACATAGCAATAGGCTACCGGGGCTTGAAGCGATAGCGCGCCCGGGCGCCCTCTTAAGAAAACTACTTTGAATAAACTTGTTACTTAAAAAATTCAACTACTGTTTGATTATCCGAGCGAATACTGAATTTTTTTTCAATGGTATAAATACTTCCCCTCAGTGTTTTCGCACGCCACACCGTAACGTATTCCCCGGGTTGTAAATTGTACGTTTGAATGGTTTGGGTGCTTAAATTACACACCCATTCCAGTTTGTTGCCACGTTTTACCAGTATGGCTCCGTCACCGGCTTCAAGGCAGCGAACGGTCAGTTGTCCGGCGTTGGGAATTTCGAGGGTTTTTGTTTTGGATTGTTCAATCAGGTTTTGGGGAATAAGAATACGGGGCAGGGTTAAAATTTCAATATCGTAAACACCGGTGATGTATTTTTCAGTGGTGTTGAGTTCCTGAACATGCACCGTGTTCATGTCCTTGCCATTGCGGATCACACACTTCACTCTTGCGTTGTTGTTATAGGGGCCATCACCCCTGTTAATGGTCAGAAAACCCTGGGGTGCATCAATAGGAATAATGTTGTGTATGCCTGAATACAATTTGCTCTCCTTGCTTTGCACCGGAGGAATGGTGTGCGCCACCACTTTGTACGTAATGCTTTCATCCAATTTTAAAGTATCAGGACGATCAGCAGAATTTAAGGTATGAATGTAATTGTATTTATATGTGCCGGTATAAGCATCATAAAACGTAAGGTTCACATTGGTTTCAGTGGGCAGTGATTTGTTGTCGAGTAAATTCACCTGAGCTGAACTTTTGTTGGGGTTTTGTTGTTGTTTGATCAGGTTGGAAATGGTGCTGAAGGTGCTGTCGTTTTCAAAATTAAAAAAGGTACCCACACACTCAAAGGTTTTGATTTGTTTTGGAGTTAAGCCAATGCCAATGATGAAGGGCTTAAACACAATGCCTTTGTCGAGCAGTTTTTGCCGCGCTTTGCAGGGGTCGCCTCCACATTCCTCAATGCCATCGGTGATAATGATGACAATATTAAGCGCGTTTCTGTCTTTAAAATCATTGGCCGATTGGGTGAGAGAATGTTCGATAGGCGTGATGCCGGTAGGTTTGGCCTCACTGACTTTTTGTTTGATGGCGGCAAGGTTATTGGGCATAAAAGGGACTACTAATTCACTCTCCTTGCAATTGCCCGGAGGATATTTGGTTTTATGACCATACATGCGCAGGGCAAACTGGTAGTTTTTGTTTTTGCTCAGGCTGTCAATAAATTTATACAAGAGTTGTTTGGCCCCGTCCATGCGTGTGGTGCCCTCAAATTTGGCCGACATGCTTTTGCTGGCGTCGAACACAAACAATATACGCGTAGGTTTTGCTGCCGCTGTTTTTTGCGCATAGGAGATGGAAACACTCAGTATAAAAAGAAGTATAGAAGCGAACCTCAGCATGCCTTCAAAGGTACAATTCCTCCTGCACCCTAATGGCTGGATAAAGAATAGTTTTTCACGACGGTGTTGTAAAACATTAGCGGATGAGCGTAACGTAGCCTTTTGTTTCAAGGTATTCACCCCTGGCATTTTTGTAACTGATCAGGTAAACGTAAATCCCGAAACTGTTATTTCCCCCGTCCCAGCCTTCGTCGTCGCGGTTGGTTTCAAATACTTTGTGGCCCCAGCGATCGAACACCTGTACGTGGTATTCGTTTTTATCAACAAAATGAGTTACCGGCAACCAGATTTTATTGCTGCCTTCGGGAGCAAATGCATTGGGTACAAAAATTCTTCCCTCCACATAAACGGGTACTGAATTGGAAAAACTTTTTTCACGCAAACCAAAGGGGTTGTTAATGCCTTCAATGGCTTCGACCCGGTAATCAATCTGAGTGCCTTCAGGGGCTTCATCCTCCAATTGGTCAGTGAAACTTGTGGTAAACACATCGGTGAAACCAATGGGCGTGGTATTGTCCACCTGGTTAACAATTCTGTAAATGTAATACCCGCTTAACCCTCCTCCGTAGCCCTGGTAAGCATTCCATGTAAGATGTTGAGTGAAGAGCAGGTCCTTATCCTGCTTCACGTTTAAAAAACACGAACGGGTAATCGGGCTCAGGGTTCTTTCGTTGCCGCAGGAATCGCGCACAATGGCCTTGTAATAGTAGGCTCTGTTATTCACCTCAGCGTTGGTATCGCTGTAGCTATAATGCCTGGTTTGGTTGTATGGAATAAACGCAAGGGTACTAAAATTGTTACCGTCTTCAGAACGGGTTAATTCAATACCCTGACTTGCGACTGAAGTATCAAGTAAAAGTTCCAGTTGCATGGCATGGTTGCCTGAAACACTTGCTTTTTTGATGTAAACATAAGCCGCCGCTTTTACTTGTTTGCTGAAAAAACAATGACGGTTTGAACTGGCAGTAATGTTACCTGCGTTATTCACAGCACGAATAAAATAACAAAGGTTTTGGCCCGGTTGAGCATTGAAATGCGTGAATTTGGTTTCGGTGGTGCTTCCTATTTTCTGATAACCTATGCCGTTTACCGCGTGGTAGATCCAGTATTCCTTTACACCGGAAGGCATGCTTTTATAAGCATTCCAGTAAAGGGTGGTTTTATAAGCGCATACATCGTATTCAGCTACCAAATTAATGGTGGTGGGCTGGTCGTCAAAGGTGCTGATGTTGCCACAACTGTCGCGTGCCGCAACGTACAATTGAATGTTGGTGCTGGTGGCGGTGGTGGCAGTGTAAGTATAAACTGTGCTGTTTCTTCCTGGCACAGTGTCGATATACGTGTTTATTCCCTGTGTGAATTGCAGTATGCTGTAAAGATTAATATCCTCGTCTCTCGGAATTCTCCAGGCCAGAACGGTTTGACCGTTTGGCATTACACTAATGGAATCCACATAGGGTTGATTAGGTGGTTTCTGATCAAAAAATTTTCCGCGCTGTATGTTTGAGATGGAGATACAGCCGGAAGCATCGGGCAATTGTACAACATAAGCAAGGCTGTCGCCGCAAACTGAAATGGTGTCCTGATACACCAAAGCCTGGCTGGTGCCAAAGAGCGACCAGGTGCCCATGGGGTATTCTTTTTGTATGGTAAAGGTGCTGCTGCTGCTTGGTAATTTGGGTTGTGTCAGTTGATTGTAAATCAATTTAAGATCAACGGCCCCGGGAATAAGATTCAGGAAGATGGTTCTTAGTGTATCCGAATTGGCTGAAGTGTTTGTGCCGCCTGAGCCAAACTGCGTGTTGACATAATAATACAAACTGGTTCCGGTAGCATCACCAGTGTGCACAAACGTATTGGTGGCAAGAGCACCTACCGTTCCGGCTAGGGAAAAGGATCCGGTAGCGCTGTTGGCTGAATATATCTTGTAAGCGAAAAACTGATTGTTGGGGTCTTGCGGACTGATCCAGGTGAGTTTTACCTGTCCGTTGTTCAATACTTCTAGGCATCTCAATTCGGGCGGGTTTAACTGAGCGTTGAGTTGCGAGGTGATCAGCAGGAGTATGAATAAAACGGTTTTCAAGGGCTGGCAGGCATGAAGCCTGAAAAAAAGCTCATCCTATAAGGTATAGTATAACGTTCAAAAATAGATTTTATTTTGTTTTTATGGCCTGCAAGGGCCCGGTTTTATGAAAGTCCGGCTGTTATTAAATCACAAACTTTAACCAATAGAGGCCTCATTTATACCTAACTTTGTGTAGCCTTTTTTGTTAAACCACGTACAAGGCTCTTGAAAAGTGATTTTTTAAAGCGCCTTTAAACGAGACCATAGCCCTCTTTCCATTGAAAAAAAGCAGATTGATACTTTTCCTTTTCCTGAGTCTTTTTTGTGCCGTATCGGTATTTGCCCAGTCGGGCGGAAGAAAAAAGGAGAAAAAGGCGAAAACAAAAGGTAGTATTGTACTTAAAAGAGCCAAAAGCAAGGGGCATGCCGATGAATTTGCCCGTGGAAACAGTGGAAGAAGAAGTCGTTTATCGCGATTATTTAAAAAAGACAAACCGGCCTGGACCTACAAAAGTTCAGGCTCAAGGCGCAGCCAAAATAAAGCCAACCGTTATCTGTTTAAGCGTAACAGGTCAGAGGGCCATGTGGATAACGAAGAGACCCTGAAACGCCAGAACAAAAAGCGGGCGAAAAAACGCGACAGGGGAAATCAGAGCTTTAAAAGCAAAAAATATTAGGTCGGGGAGCAACAACGCCTATTTTTGTACTTTCAAAGTATATGAATGTATTGATATTGGGTTCAGGGGGCAGAGAACATGCCTTTGCCTGGAAAATCGCGCAAAGCAAGTTACTTCAGAATTTATACATTGCACCCGGTAACGCGGGTACAGCGCATTGTGGCACTAATGTGAACCTAAAAGTGACCGACTTTGAGGGTATAAAAGACCTGGTGTGGGAAAAAGACATTGATCTGGTTTTGGTTGGCCCTGAAGATCCTTTGGTAAAAGGATTACACGATTTTTTTCTGGCGGATGAAGTATTAAGGACTGTTCCGGTGATTGGTCCAAAAAAGGATGGGGCTCAATTGGAAGGCAGCAAAGATTTCAGCAAACAATTTATGTTCAGGCATGGCGTACCTACTGCAAAATATGCCACGTTTCAAAAAGATAAACTCGAGGAGGGCTATCGTTTTCTTGAAACCTTGAGTCCGCCCTACGTTTTAAAAGCCGATGGTTTAGCTGCCGGAAAGGGTGTGTTAATTCTGGATAAACTGGAGGAGGCCAAAGAAGAACTTAAACACATGCTTGTGGATTCCAAATTTGGTGAGGCCAGTGCGAGTGTGGTGATTGAAGAGTTTTTAAAAGGCATTGAACTTTCGGTTTTTGTATTAACCGATGGTATTTCTTACAAACTGTTACCCGCTGCCAAGGATTACAAACGAATTGGAGAAGGCGACACCGGCTTAAATACCGGGGGAATGGGCGCGGTGAGTCCGGTGCCATTTGCTGACAAAGAATTTTTAAAAAAGGTAGAAGAACAAATTGTAAAACCCACCATTAAGGGTTTAAACAAAGAAGGCATCGATTACCGTGGTTTTATTTTTGTGGGTTTAATGAATTGCGATGGAGAACCCAGGGTAATAGAGTACAATTGCCGCATGGGCGACCCTGAAACCGAAGTGGTGATCCCGAGAATAAAATCCGATTTGCTGGATTTACTTCAGGGCGTGGCATCTCAAACACTTGAGAGCAAAAGTTACGAAACCATTGATGAAATTGCCACCACCGTGGTGATGGTCAGCGGGGGGTATCCCGGAGAGTTTGAAAAGGGCAAGCGTGTACAGGGATTAGATGATGTAAAAGAATCCCTGGTGTTTCATTCAGGCACCAAACAGGATGAAGAAAATGTACTGACCAATGGGGGCAGGGTATTTGCCATAACTTCCTTTGGAAGAAGCATAGAAGATGCCGTGAAAAAAAGTTTTTTAAGCGCCGATAAAATCAAATACGATGGTAAATATTACCGCAGGGATATTGGAAGGGATTTGATGGGCTAGGGTCATAACACCATTTTATAACCACTTATAAAGTCAGGTGATTTTTTTACTCAATGAAAGTTTGACATTAAAAAGTTTTTCATATTTTGGTAGTATGACAATATTCAGACTTCTACCAATCATTTTATGCTGCATTATCAATTCGAGCACCTTTTCGCAGCAGGCCAATCATTGGCGCTTTGGCAACTATGCCGGATTAAATTTTAATACCAATCCAATTACGATTGTGTCAAGCGGATTAACAAACAATCCCGACAATACAAGTGCAATTTCAGATATAAATGGCAACCTGCTTTTTTATACTGACGGCATGAGTGTCTGGAATGCAAACAATGTAGTAATGCCAAATGGTAACGGACTGGTAGGTCATGGTTCCGGCGGACAGTGCGCAGTGATTGTGCCGATTCCGTGCAGTTCAAAGTATGCAATATTTCATGTGACCGAATTTTCAAGTCCGGGAAGTTTAAATTATTCTGTGGTTGATATGTCCTTGAATGGAGGTTTAGGAGATGTTGTGTCCGCTCAAAAAAATGTGTCTTTAGGTACAGGGTGGACTGAAAAGTTATGCGCCATTTATAACCCTAACAATAGTTCTTACTGGTTATTGACTCACAAATGGGGTAACAACCAATTTGTAGCGTTTGTGGTTGATGCCACTTCTATTGCCACCCAGTCGGTTGTCAGTTCTATTGGATCTTCTCACAGTTGTGGCTCCTATGGTGGGGCTCATGATGCGATGGGGCAGTTAACAATTTCACGTGATGGCACAAAAGTAATTAATGCCTTAACATGCCTGGATCAGTTTGAATTGTTCAATTTCAATATGGCAACGGGTGTTCTGAGTAATTCGATTGTATTGCCAGCTGAAGGAAATAAAGCATGGGGTACTGCCTTTTCTCCTGATAGTAAAATGTTATACACTAACAGTATTTTTGGGCAGAACATTTTTCAATACGATTTAAATGTTTATACATCACCTGCGATCATAGCTTCAAAAAATCCGGTAATTTCGGTTGGTACAGCCGGTTATAATTTTGGGTACATGGAACTTGGCCCTAATAATAAATTGTATATCGCCCGGCCAGGCAATACTTCGCTTTCAGTTATTAATAGTCCTAACAATCTTGGAGCATTGAGCAATTCCTCTCTTGTTGGTCAAAGTATTGGTCCTGCTACATCCTCACATGGACTTAGCAGAATAGCATATAATATAACTGTGGTTTCTGGTACTATTGGCAATTTAAGTTTAAGTACCAGTTCTGGAAATTACAGCATTTGTCCCGGCCAATCCCTTACCTTATTAGGAAGCGGCGCCAATTCCTATACCTGGAGCAATGGGTCTAATTCATCTTCTATCACTGTTTCACCGCAAGTCACCTCTAACTTCACATTGTCTGGCTATATTGGTTGCGCAGGGTCAACTTCCCAAACCGTCGCTACTGTTTTTGTGAAAGACGCGCCGGTGATGAGCATTAGCGGCACCTCAAGTGTTTGCTCAAGAAACGCCGCAACACTAACCGCAAGCGGGGCGGATAGCTACCTTTGGAGCAACGGAGCACAAGCCTCATCCATTACTTTTACTCCTCTAACAACTACGGTTTATACGGTTACCGGTACCAATGCCATCAGCGGCTGCACAGCGTCTTTAGCTTACCAGGTCAACGTTTCCCCAAGTCCCACGCTTAGTTTAACCGGACCAACCATAGTTTGCATTGGTGCTCCGGTGAATTATTCTGCTTCAGGCGCCAATACCTACACCTGGAGCATGGGTATGAACGGAGCTTCGGTTTCATTTACTCCTGTATCCACTTCCTATTACACTGTGAGTGCAACTTCCCTGATGGGTTGCAAAACCAGTACCACCTTTTTTGTAGTGTTAAGCGAATGTTTAAACAATGCGGAAATTCAGGAAAGTCAAGACCTCCTTGTGCTTCCCAACCCGGTTGACGACCAATTGGTGTTGCTTGCAGGCCAGGCCTGGAAAGGCACTTACAATACCATTTCCCTGATGGATGAACATGGTAAAACAGTAAAAGTGTTCTCAGAATCGGAAATGGAGCAAAGCCCTTTGGGTGTGACATTAAATTTCTCGGGACTAATTAAGGGTGTATATTTGCTCACCATTCAAACCGATGAAAAGGTCTTCTTAAAGAAGATCATTAAAAATTAGAATGGGCAGTTATGCTCCTTTCCCTAATCAAAAAAGAATTCCAACTCGAATTCCGCCAGAAATCTTCTCTGGCCGGTGTTTTGGTATACGTGATCGGAACCATTTTTGTAAGCGCTATGTGTTTTAAGGCCAAAGTGGATAAACCCACCTGGAACGCCTTGTTTTGGGTGATTACCTTGTTCACCTCAGTAAACATTTGCGGAAAAAGTTTTTTGAAAGAAAGCGGAGGACAGGCCCTGTTCAACTACCTGCATTACTCTCCCTTGCATTTTATTTTTGCGAAAGTGTTGTTTAACATGATTCTGATGCTGGTGCTCAGCCTCGTGACCTTTTTCTTTTACGCCTTTTTTATCAGGAATGAAGTAGAAAACATGAGTTTGTTTTTGCTCGTTCTGATCCTGGCCTCCACAGGGCTGGGTGGGGTACTCAGTTTAATGAGCGCCATTTCCGCCAAAGCCAGCGCGGGATTTGGGATCATGAGCATTTTAAGTTTTCCGGTGCTGATGCCCCTTATTTTAGTGATCATCCGGCTCAGTAAAATGGCAGTAGATGGCATCGAGTGGGCCGGAGTTTCAGGCCAGTTGCTCCTCATTCTGGGGGCCTTAAATCTGCTCACGCTGGCCCTTTCCTTTCTATTATTTCCTTATCTTTGGCGCGATTAAATCAGAGGCAAAACAGATGCCTGAAAATGAAAATTAGAACCTTCATTCTCAGCATCTTAAGCCAATAGAAATGAAAAGCGCTTACAAAAGTATTTCCGTTCTCCTCATTCTTTACACCCTGGTTTGGGGGCTGCTCAATGCTGTGCCCCGTTTGGATATCCTCAACGAAACCATTCGCAACGTGTATTACCATGTTCCGGTTTGGTTTGCCATGTTGTTTATGATGGCCCTGTCTCTGATTCAAAGCTTGCGTCAGCTGCAAACCGGCAGCTTACTGCACGACGCCAAAGCAGCGAACGCCGCAGTGGTTGGATTGTTTTTCAGTATACCCGGTTTATTAACCGGCTCCCTATGGGCCAAATTTACCTGGGGCACCTGGTGGACCTTTCAGGACCCTAAGTTAAACGGTGTGGCCATCAGCATTCTCATCTATCTCGCATATTTTATCCTTCGTTTGTCGGTGGATGACGAACAAAAAAGGGCCCGTATTTCAGCGGTGTATAACGTGTTTGCTTTTGTGATGATGAACGTGTTTATCATGATTCTCCCGCGTTTAACCGATTCGCTTCATCCCGGCAACGGTGGCAATCCGGCTTTTGGCAAATACGACCTCGACGATAACATGCGTTTGGTGTTTTATCCTGCCGTGATTGGCTGGGTGTTGTTCAGCTATTGGATGTATGAAATCAAAAATCGCCTCACCTTCCTTCAGCATAAATTGTATGAAAACTAAATTGATTTTTTCGCTGTTCCTGCTAATAAGTACCGTCGCGGGCGCGCAAACCCAGGGCCCGCAAATGGCTGACCAGTTCAGAGAGCAGGGAAAAATTTACGTGGTCATTTCCGTGATTGCTATCATCTTTTTATCCATCGTCTTTTTTTTGATTTACCTCGAGAGAAAACTGAAACGCCTGGAAAAAGAAGTGGACGAGAAAATCAAACCCTAAACCCAAATCTTGAATCTTGAATATAAAATGAAAAAGCTCCACATCATAGGATTAGTAGTGATAGCTGTTGCTATTGCGGTAATTTTGGTTTCTCTTCGCAACACCAGTACTTATGCCAATTTCACAGAAGCCATGGCGAACCCCGACCGGGAATACCATGTGGTGGGCAAGTTAGATAAAACCCAACCCCAGGTGTATGAACCCAAAATCAATCCTGACGAATTCAGATTTGTTTTGTCTGACAATTCCGGCTTAAGCAAACAGGTGGTGCTGCACAAAAGCAAACCTCAGGATTTTGATAAAAGCGAACAGATTGTGCTGATTGGTCAAATGCAAGGTGATGAATTTCACGCCAATGATATCCTTATGAAATGCCCGAGCAAATACAACGAGGCAGGTAATCAAGTGAACTAAGGCGGTATGGACTTCATCAACCACTTTGGCGAAAGAATCTGGGCAGGACAAACCGGACATTTTTTTATACTCCTTTCTTTTATCTCAGCGCTTCTGGCTTTTGTGGCTTTTGTGCTTTCAAAAAACAACCGTGAGTATTTACAACTCGCGCGTTGGTCCTATCACGTACATGGTTTTTCGGTTTTAGGCATTGCCGGAACTTTGTTTTACATGCTCTTTAATCATTTTTTCGAGTACCAATACGTTTATCAGCATAGCAATACCGAAATGAACATGAAGTACATCCTCTCTTGTTTTTGGGAAGGGCAGGAGGGAAGCTTTTTGTTGTGGACCTTTTGGAATGTGGTATTGGGTTGGCTATTAAGGCGGCAATTGAAAAACGGAGAATGGGAAGCCCCGGTGATGAGCATGGTTTCACTGGTGCAGGTGTTTTTGGCCAGCATGTTATTAGGGGTGTACGTGTTTGGATACAAAATAGGAAGTAATCCTTTTTTGTTACTGAGAGAACACAGCGATTTTAATAAACTTCCTTTTTTACAGATTCCCGATTATCTATCAAAGATTGATGGGCGGGGTTTGAATCCCCTGTTGATGAATTATTGGATGACCATTCACCCGCCCACTTTGTTTCTTGGCTTTGCTTCGGTGATGGTGCCTTTTGCGTTTTCCCTCGCGGCTTTGTGGAATAAAAAATACAGCGAGTGGCAGGCTATTGCTTTGCCCTGGACGTATTTCGGCGTTTTGGTTTTAGGGGTGGGCATACTCATGGGTGGTGCCTGGGCTTACGAAGCATTGAGTTTTGGTGGGTTCTGGGCCTGGGATCCCGTTGAAAATTCTTCACTTGTGCCCTGGATGGTTTTGGTTGCCGCAGCCCACACCATGATCATTAATAAAAATAAAGGCGGCTCTCTTTTTACCACGCATTTTTTAACCATCACCGCATTTCTGCTAGTGTTGTATTCCACTTTCCTCACCCGAAGCGGGGTATTGGGCAACGCCTCCGTTCACGCCTTTACCGACCTGGGCATGACGGGACAGTTATTGCTTTACCTCTTGAGTTTTGTTTTTTTAAGTGTAATGTTTCTTATCCGTGATATACTGTTCCGCACAAGTTATATTGTTCTTTCATTGCTCATGCTGGGTTTTGCGGCGGTGTACGAGTATCAGATCATTACGCTGATAATTTGGTTTTGTGCTTCGGCCATCATTACAATCATAAGTTACACCTTGTATTTCCCAAAGGAAAAGGAAGAAGAGCAGGTTTACTCGCGTGAGTTCTGGATGTTTTTGGGTTCTCTCTTACTCATCCTTTCCGCCATGATCATCACCTACTTTACTTCGGTGCCGGTGATCAATAAATTGTTTGGAACCGCCTATGCTCCACCTAAAGTACCGGTGTACAACGTCTGGATTATTCCCTTTGCGATACTTATTTTGTTTTTTGTGGCGGCAGCTCAGTTTCTGAAATACAAAAAAACAAATAGTAAGGATTTTTTAAAACGAATCTCCTACACGTTTATTCTGGCTTTGATTTTTGGAACCGTGGCTTCTATCCCCCTGTATTTTCTGAATGATTTTGCAGGATTAGAGAGTGGAGAAAAGTGGAATGCCATTTCCTATTCCCTGCTTTTAATTGTCTCCCTTTTTGCGGTTTTGGCCAATGCCGATTACTGGCTGGTGGTGTTAAAAGGAAAGTTGGCAAAAAGCGGTGCCTCTATTGCCCACATGGGTTTTGCTTTACTCATCATCGGCGCTTTGATCTCTACTTCCAAAAAGGTAGTGCTGTCCAAAAACACATCTACCCGAAAAGTGTCGGGTTTAGGAAAGGAGTATGATGATAACAAAAGTATTTTGCTTGCACGCGGTGATACCCTGCCCATGGGGCCATATTTTGCGACTTTTTCAGGCAAACGAAAAATTGGCATGGATGTGTTTTTTGACGTGGATTATTTTACTAAAACCAAATCCGGCGCTTATGAGCCCCTTTTCAGGCTCTCACCGAAAGTGCAGGATAATCCGCGCATGGGCAAAGCTCCAGATCCTGACACCAAACATTATCTGAATCGGGATTTGTACACCCATGTTACCTATGCCATTTTGGAAATAGACACGATCTCTGAAAAAAGCAACGCATACGCTTCTGCAAAAAACTTTGTGGGTCATGTGGGCGATACTATTTTTTCAAGCAATTCCATCATTCGCATCGATTCATTGTTCAGTAACCTGAGTGAACAAGAATACGAGAAAAATGATTCCATACTGATTGTCACCGCGGTGCTGCGCTGTGTGGATGTAAAAAACAGAGTGTTTTACGCCCGTCCAAAGTTTGTGATTCAAAACAACATCATTATTCCTAAAGAAGATGAGGTGGAAGAACTGGGACTTAAACTGGTGTTTTGGAAAATCAATCCTGAGAATGGCAGCATTGAAATTACCCTGAGCGAAAAAATCAGCAACAACCGGGATTTTATTGTAATGGAAGCGTATGTGTTTCCGTACATCAATATTTTATGGCTGGGATGTTTGGTTATGGCTTTCGGTACCTTTATCGCCATAATGGAACGTTTGCGTAAACAAAAACGATTGCAATAAACAATGCCTGCCGTTTCCTCAATAAAAATTGTCATTATTGGCAGCGGAAACCTGGCCTGGCATCTGGCTTTGTTTTTTAAAAGCAAAAAACTAAAGCCAGAGGTATATAACCACAGACCTTCAGCCGGGCTTACACAGTTCAAACAAAAACTCGGACTAAATACAGTTTCCGGATTAAAAAATATAAGGAAGGATGCCGATTATTATTTCATTTGTGTAAGCGACCGGCATATTGCTAAGGTTTCAAAGAAGATTAAAACCACTAATAAGAAGGCCCTTGTACTGCATTGTTCAGGAAGCATGCCTTTAAGCGAGCTAAGTAAAACACATCAACACAAGGCGGTGTTGTATCCTTTGCAGAGTTTCAGCAAGGGCACAACGGTTGACTGGAAGGACATTCCTCTGTTTTTGCAGGCATCTGATCCAACAGCCAAACAACAGCTTAACCCACTGCTCAAGTTGTTCCCGGGCAAAAAAGTGTTGTGCGATGACGAGTCCCGTTTAAGAATACACCTTGCAGCTGTTTTGGTGAACAACTTTACCAATGCTTTGTATGCTGAGGCGCAGGAATTAATGGGGTTAAACAATACTCAGGACCTGTTTCAGTTGATATTACCCTTCATAAAAAATGGTCTCGGGAAGCTGGATTCAATGAGCCCACTTGAAGCCCAAACAGGACCGGCAAAGCGGAAGGACAAGGTGGTGATGAAAAAACACCTTCAATTACTTAAAAAAAACAAGGACCTTAGCAAACTTTACCGTTTAATGAGTGCCCTCATTGCCAAAAAGCAAAACAAAATTTATGCTTAACTTCAAACAGCGCTTAAATAAAATCACTACCATTATGTTTGATATTGATGGGGTGATAACCGATGGCAAAGTATTTGTGATGGAAAGCGGGGAAGTGCTCAGGAATTTAAATTCAAAAGACGGGTATGCCCTGCATTTGGCAGCTCAAAAGGCTTACAGAATGTGTGTGATAAGCGGGGGAAATAACGTGGGCATTAAACACCTGCTGGCGAGAACCGGAATTAATGATGTGTTTATCAATGCTCACGATAAAATGGCGGTGTACGAAACTTATTTGGCGGAGAATAAACTGAAGGACGAAGAAGTGATGTTTATGGGGGATGATTTGCCTGACCATGGCATTATGAGCAGAGTAGGTTTAGCCGCATGTCCGAACGACGCGGCGGTGGAGATCAAAGAAATTTGCCATTACATCTCACCAAAGAACGGCGGAGAAGGATGTGTTCGGGATATACTGGAACAGATCATGAGGGTACAAGGGAATTGGGAAATAGTTAAATGGTAAAACGCAACATGCAAAGAATTTTAAATAATCCCTATTTGGCTTTCCTGAAATTGGTGAGGGTGGAAAATCTGTTCATGATTGCGTTTACACAATATGTGCTGAGGTATTTTGTGTTGAGGAAAATTCTCGTTCAAAACGGGTCGGCCCTGGAAATGGATCACCTCTTATTTTTTTTGGTGGTGTTGAGTACGGTGCTTATTGCAGCCGGAGGATACATTATTAACGACTATTTTGATGTGAAAACCGATTTGATCAATCACCCCGACACCGTGGTGGTGGATAAGGTTATCAAACGCCGCTGGGCCATCATCCTTCATCTCACACTCACCGCATTGGGTTTGCTGCTTGGTGTTTTTGTGGCTTTGAAAACCGGTTACCTGCGTCTTTTTGTATTTCAGCTGACCGCCGCGCTCTTACTCTGGTTTTACAGCACCGATTTTAAAAAGAAATTGTTGCTGGGAAATATTCTCGTGGCCCTTTTATCGGCCACCGTGGCGTTTATGCCTTTTGTTTACGAAATGGCCCTGATGCAAAAGCACCATTCCGGTTTTATGATGGATTACCAGCGCATGATTTTATCCGCTATGAAAATTACTGTGTTGTTTTGTGTGTTTGCATTCATAACTTCACTGGCCCGTGAAATTATTAAGGATATTGAGGATTACAAGGGCGACAAAGCCACCGGAGGTTTAACCATGCCTGTGCTTTGGGGCATACGTACCAGCAAGTTCAACGCTTTCTTTCTGATTATCATCACGGTTATTTTATTGTTGTTTGTGGTTTACAATACCATTAAAACCTACCGAGTTGTTTTTAATTTTAATAACCTATACATTTTGGTTTTCCTGATTCTGCCTTTGCTTTTTCTTTCGGTGTACGTGTTGCGCGCCAATGAAAGCAAAGCTTTTACAAAGGCCAGCCTGGTGCTGAAATTTGTGATGCTCATGGGCCTGTGTTACAGTTTTGTGTTTTATTATTACTAGTCCTTTATGCTTGTCCCCGAGAATCGAACAATAGCCTTTCCTTTTGAGATTATTTTGGGTTCGGCATCGCCCCGCCGTAAACAATTACTCGAAGGTCTTGGACTTCAGTTCAGCGTAGAGGCCATAGATGCCAATGAAAGCGTATGGCCGGCACATTTAAAGGCGCATGAAGTGCCACTATTTTTGGCAGAGCTCAAATCAAAAGCTTATCCCGGAGAATTGAATGAGAATCAGGTATTGATTACCTCCGACACCATTGTGTGGTGCGATAAGCAGGTGCTCAACAAACCTTTGGATTTTGAAGAGGGAAAAAAAATGCTGAGGCAGCTGAGTGGAAAAATGCACGAGGTTTACACGGCGGTTTGCCTCCGCTCTGCAAAAAAACAAACCTTATTTTACGATCGCACCGCGGTTTATTTTAAGATGCTCAGCGATACCGAAATTGAGTATTATCTGAACCATTACCAACCCTACGATAAGGCAGGTGCTTACGGGGCCCAGGACTGGATTGGCTACGTGGGCATTCAAAAAATTGAGGGCAGCTTTTATAACGTGATGGGATTGCCGGTGCGACAGCTTTATGAGGAGTTGCTGAAGTTTTGACTTGCAGTTTTATTGGGCAACATTAAAGAAATACTATCGAGTAATTGTCTTTTTCCTCCGAATGAGTTCTCCAAGTATTTGGCGCCAGTTGGCTGTTAGCTGCTGCTTTAGCTTCCATCAGGCTCAAAAGTCCCCGCAAGCAATATCAACGCAAAAAGTACAACTCCGAATATTAAAGGCACCCAAATTTGTCGCTTCCGATACTGCGTCTCTGAGCCGATGAATTTTTTCCAAAATACACTATACAAAATTATGGCACCTATCGGTTTGCAAATAGACGTAGGCGGTCTTCTAAAACATCCTCTGTCTATACGCACAAATGTTTATTTCGAAGATAAAAGTTTATTAGCGAAGTGAAAAATAAAAATGCGTTAGCGGCCACTTTTCTGCACCGAGCGAAGAGCGAGTACGCCCGCTTACGTTTATTTGCTGTTAGTGGCTGGCATTATAAATCCTGAATATATTTCCGCCATTCATTTAATAACTCAGTTTCTGTAATTTTCAGGATAGAAAGTAATTCTTTCTTATTATTACTCGTCAAAAGAATTTTAAGTTTTTCCCTGCCATATTTTTTGTCAATATACATAACGACTGAACCTGAAAGTCCATATTTAATTTTACCTGACCAAAAATTGTCTAAGCTCTTAGGAATCTTGTTTTCAGAAATCGCTTTTTTTACTTCTCCTATTCTGAGTGTGTCGCACTGACCAGAGGCGTATGTAGCTAAGCCCTCAATAAACCAATCAATACCTTCAACATTACTAAAATCAGGACTAATATTTATTTGTCCGTGATAGACGTGAAGTAGTTCGTGCGTGATTAACTGCTGTGTTTTTTTTGTTTCCGAATAAATATGTTCACAAGATTGGTTATCCCAAAGTTTAGGGGATATCATATCTAATTTAGAAGCTATCCCACTTGCAACCATCCAGCATTCAGACTTAAACTCAGGCATATTCCAGTCCCTTTGCCAGGTACTATCTATTGATTGTCTATCGGGATGAATAATAACATTAAAAGTTTTGTTGTACGTTGTGTTAAAAAAAGTCTCAATGAGCCTTATTCCTCTGTTTACATAGGGCTTGTATTCTTTAATGTTCCTTTTGTCTTTTGAACTGTAGATTATCGTATACTTCTTTTCCTTCTTGAAAAGCCAATTATTGTCATATCCATGCCAACTTGCTAATAAGAGAGGTGCAAAGAATATTATCAAAAAGTATTTTAATTTCATAAACGTAAATATAATTTACTTACTATATGACGATTAGATAAGTTAAAAGGTTACAGGTTTATATCAGTTTGCTACTAACGTTTGGCCAAAGGCGCTCTCTGCTTATTTTTTTATTTCATATTTTACCAACTCAATAGCTTTCACAAAATTTATTTCTATTGGATAATTTCTCGTTTCTCGTTTTATCAATCCAACATTTTTTGCATAATATTCTCTTACTGTAGCACAACTTTCAGGTGTTCCCCCGGTTCCTGATACACAACCATAATCAAACTAAATTGTCATAATTACATTTTCATATTTCGTTGTACCTATATTAATTGTTGTATCTACTTTGATAGTTTTACCTGTAATTTTGTAAGCTTGAAATGCCCCTCCAATTGTAAATTCAGCACCCTCAGTTAAAGAAAGTAATCCTTTAAATGCCGGATCTCGATAACTACTTCCAAAAGATTTAGAAATAGAATATTCCATTACGTATGCATAAGTGTCATTCGGATTAAATATTCCATTTAATATGAGCTTAGGTAATATCAATGTATCATAATTGGGCTCTGCTGTATAAGCTGCAGAATTGAAGATGTATTTCTCATATTGTCCTGCTACTTTTAAAGTATCGTTATTGTCATAAATCCAATATGATCCTGGAAAAGCGGGAAAGTAATCTAATGGTTTAATCGTGTCGGCAATTTTTTCAGGTTTGATTTCCTTATTGTTTTTGCAAGAAATCAATCCGATCAAAACCAACAATGGTCCAAATAATAAAGTTGTCTTCATGATTTTTTGCATTGGTAAGCTCCCATGAATTTGAGCCTTAAAAGGTTGATTAAATATAAAAAAACAACCTTAAATAAGCATCATGAAACGAACAAAATTCAAGGAAGCATTTATGGCCTAGGCAATGAGAACGAATTTATTTTTTCAAAATCAAAAAATCCTTCAGATAAAAAGGCTCAAAATAAGCCACATCTTCAAACGCTTTGTTCTGAAATTTAGCATACGCCAAAGCTACCATGTCTATAGCCGAAGGAACAATACCTTCAATAAAATCGGCATTTTCAAGTTGCGATAAAATCGATTTACATTTGCCCATGCCATCTCCAAAAAAGAGAAGGTTTGGGAATTGTGAAAATGGAGCAATAGAATGCTCGTCAACAATTAAAGCCTCAATTGCCTTCACCCGATTTAATTCGGTATCGTACACCGCTGTGTACACTTCCATTCTCCGGGCATCCAGCATGGGACAAAAAAAACCTTCACCGGGATGTGTTGTTCTGGCCTGCGCGCTCATCACCTGAAGCGTGTCCACCGATAGCAGCGGAATGTTTAAGGCATAGGCTAAACCCTTAGCTGCACTTACGCCTATACGCAAACCCGTGTACGATCCCGGACCCTTGCTCACGGCAATGGCATTCAACTCCTTGGTGTCTATTTGAGTCTCGTTCAATAAGTCCTGAATAAACACGTGCAGGTTTTCGGCATGGGTGTAACCCTCGTTGATTTCTTTTGAGGCAATAAGTGTATCATTTTCCGATAGAGCCACCGAACACATGGTGGTGGAAGTTTCTATGTGAAGCAGTTTGGCCATTTATTTTTCCGATTGGTAAAGGTCCTCTTTTTTTACCACTTTTATTTTGGCCTTGTCCCTTAAGCTTCTTGAAACCGCGCTGTAAGGTCCGCAAATGATTTCCTGGTCTTTTTTGAGTCCCGATTTTATTTCAATGTATTCGTTATCCTGAATACCGGTCACCACGGTTACTTGCTTGGCCACACCATCTTCGTGAAGAAACACCAATTCCGCTAATTTTTCTTCTGTTTTTTGCTGTTCTTCTTTTTCGTTTTTTACTTTAAACTCCCTATCGTCCTCATCCTCTTTGGTTTTCAGGGAATCTTTGTTTCTGGTAGTAACGGCCTGAATGGGAACCGCTACCACGTTCATCACCCTGCGGGTTTGTATGTCAACACTGGCGCTCATGCCTGGACGAAAAGGCACCAGATTGCCCTCATTCACCAGATAAGCGTAAGATTCTCTGAGCATACGAATCTTCACCACAAAATTGGTCACCTGATCTACCGAAATGCCGTTGCTGTTAGAGGAGTTGGCAATTTCGGTCACAATGCCTCTGAATTTTTTATCCATGTAGGCATCCACTTCAATCAAAGCCGTATCGTTTTTGTGCACCTTAATAATGTCGTTTTCGTTTACTTCTACACTCACTTCCATTTCGTTGAGGTTGGCCAGACGTAAAATTTCGGTACCATTCAAACCGGTTACCCCCACCACGCGCTCTCCTTCTTCCACGCTCAGTTTAGAAACGGTGGCGTCAACCGGAGAATAGATATAGGTTTTATCAAGGTTGCTGTTGGCTTCCCGCAAGGAGGCTTCGCTGCTTTGTATGCCAAATTCACCGGCTTTTACAGAGGCTTCCAACGCGTTCACATTGGCTTTGGCCGATTCGTACTGGGATTTGGCGGCGTCAAATTCCTGTTGGGATACCGTGTTTTGTTCAAACAGTTTTTTATTTCTTTGGTAAATGGCCTCCATGTTGGATAAACCCGCTTTGGCTTGTTCCAGTTGGGCCTGGGCCGTTTTTAAATTAGCCTTGCTGGCATTCAGGGCCGCTTCCATGCGTTCGATGGTGTTCACATAAATATCAGGACGAATACGGCAAAGCAGGTCGCCCTTTTTCACCTGTTCTCCTTCTTTTACCAGCATCTGAGTAATTTCCCCACTCACGTCGCTGCTGATTTTTAATTCAGTTTCGGGCTGTACCTTGCCGGTAGCCGATACCAGCTCCACGATGGTTCTCACCTGGGCCTTTTCGGTGTACACTTCAGCGGGTTTGGCACCTTTTAATACATTAACTACAACAATGGAGGCGATGGCTAAAATGCCAATAAGTAAAATCCAGTAAATTCGTTTCATACCTTGTTTTCAATTCCACTTTAGGTTCACATTCCCTGAAAGTTTTGTTCAAATTTAACGAATATGCAGGGCCTTGAACTAAAACCATCTGTAATTTTGCGGTATTGGTGTACAATTATCACCACCTATACCAAACATGAGCCAAAGCAACGCCACACCAAACGCCTTAATACACGAAACCTCCCCGTATTTACTGCAACACGCCTACAACCCGGTGCAATGGTTGCCTTATTCTGAAGAAGCTTTTGCTTTGGCAAAAAAGGAGAACAAACCGGTACTCATTAGTATAGGTTACAGCGCCTGCCACTGGTGCCACGTGATGGAACACGAGTGTTTTGAGGATCAGGAAGTGGCTGAACTCATGAACCGGTATTTTGTAAACGTGAAGGTGGATCGCGAAGAACGCAGCGATGTGGATATGCTTTACATGCAGGCCGTGCAGCTCATGAACGGGCAGGGTGGATGGCCTCTGAATTGTTTTGTGTTGCCCGATGGCCAACCATTTTATGGAGGAACCTATTTCCCAAAAAAACAATGGATACACATTCTGAACACCCTTGCCAAACTTCATCAAAATGAACCTCAAAAGGTAGTGGACTACGCTCAGGAATTGACCAAAGGCATACAACAAGCGGAAGAATTGGTGACGCAAAAAGAAAATACCCTGCCCTTTGGCCGCACAAAAATTCAGAGCGCTGTTCAGAAATGGAAACAGGGGTTTGATATTAGAGACGGGGGACAAAACCGCGCTCCAAAATTTCCCATGCCCAACAATTACCGTTTTTTACTTAGATATGCAGAGTTAAGCGGCGATCAAGTAACAAAAGACCATGTTCTTCTGACCCTCAATAAAATGGCCGGCGCCGGACTTTACGATCAGTTGCGGGGTGGATTTTCACGCTACAGCACCGACATGATTTGGAAAGTGCCTCACTTTGAAAAAATGTTGTACGACAATGCACAACTGGTGTCGCTTTACATTGAAGCCTATTTGTTCACCAAAAACACCTATTACAAACAGGTGGCCGAACAAACCCTGAATTTTGTAGAGAAGGAGTGGATGGGCCGGGAAGCTTGTTTTTATTCGGCCTACGATGCCGACTCGGAGGGAGAGGAAGGGAAATACTACGTGTGGACGGAGCAGGAATTGAAGGAGATATTAAACGAAGACTACAGTCTTTTTTCGAAATACTACAACATCAATGAAAGGGGGAATTGGGAGCACGACAATTATATTCTGATGCGCTCTGAGAACCTTGCGGCTTTGATGGTTTCTGAACACATCAGCAGGGAACATCTCGAGCAAAAAATGGAGGCCTGTCGGCAAGCTTTGCTGAAGGTGGCCGAAACACGGGTAAAACCCGGACTCGATGACAAAAGCATTTGCTCCTGGAACGCCATGATGTGCTCGGCCTTTGCTCAGGCTCACCTGGCTTTTGGCGAGGAGAAACACAAAACCATCGCTCTGCGCTCCATGGAATTTATTCTCGGTAAAATGAAATCCCCTCAAGGTACTTTGTTCAGGACCTACAAAAACGGGGTATCTAAAATTCCGGCCTTTCTTGAAGATTATGCCTTTGTGAGCGAAGCGCTGATGAATTGTTATTTGCTGGAACAAAACGAAACCTATTTACAAGAGGCCAAACGCTTGATGGAACTCAGCCTTAAGGAATTTGAGAATCCCAAGAGTCCCTTTTTGTACTACACCTCAAAAGCCCAGGCCGACTTGCTGACCAGGAACACCGAAACAAGTGATAATGTGATTCCGGCTTCCAATTCCCAAATGGCCCTCAATTTGTTTTACCTCAGCAGGTATTTTTATATCCCGGAGTGGGAGCAAAGAGCCCTGAACATGCTGGATGCGGTAACCGAGGAATTTATGCGTTATCCTCCGGGCTACAGCAATTGGGCTGCTCTTGGGTTGCATGTGGCTTATCCCTTTTACGAAGTGGCTATTGTTGGTAAAACTGTTAATGAAAAGTTAAGGAGGCTTTACCAAACAGGGCTTACAAACACGATTTTAGCACCAGGCCGCGATGGCTCTGAATTGCCTTTGCTTAAAAACAGGGAAGTGGCAGGAAAAACGCTGATTTACGTGTGTAAAAACAGCAGCTGCCAGTTACCGGTGGAAAGTGTAGAAGAGGCGCTGAAACAAATTGAACGTCACTAAAACCATACTTGCCCTTTTGATCTGTTCCTCGGGAATGGCTCAGGTATTGATTCCGAGCGCCGAAACGGCTTTTGAATTGAACCACAATTTTAATCCCGAGATCATTCGCAGCAAAGGCATTAAAAAAATCACCTACGAAATCATCGACAAAAAAGATTTTGAAGTGCCCGTTGATAAAAGTTTGACGGAGGTATACGAGTTCAATGCCGACGGACAATTGTCGAGATACTATTACACCACCATAGTTAAAACCATACAAAAGGAAGTGAAGATCAGGGTAGGCCGCACCTGGCAAAGCACCCTGCAAAACGAATATCTTTACGATACAGTAAGTACCTCCTATTTCTATCAGAACAAAAATCTGGTTCTCAAACGTTTTCACGACGGGGCCAATTATTACGAAAGCCGTTATTATTCTTATGACGCGCAAAACCGTTTAACCAAAGAACGCCGTTACAAGGAAACCAATAACAGTCCCGACCGTTCGGTGTTTATCCTGGGCAATCAGGTCTTGCTAAGTGAAGATTCTTTTCAATATCAAACGTATGCTTCAGGCCAAACCAAATGCATTTTTTTAAACAACGAAAACCGGCCTTATAAGGAGAGTATTAGCAATTACGATAACGCGGGGCGCAAATTGAATGAGGACGAAACCTATATTGCCGCGGCCTGGATCAGGCAACAGCGTTGGTTTGAATACAAGGAGGGAAAATTAGCCGAGGCCCGTTTTAAAGGCAATGCCCATCACGACATTGTTTTAAAAACCGTATACGAGTACGATGAGTTTAAAGAATTGTACAACGAAAAAAAATACCGCAACGATATTTTACTGAGGGAGATCTCCTACGTGCGCGACCGCAATAACGGTCTACTGAACTCCTTCATCATCCGCGACCCCAACAACCAAAGCCTGCGCATTGTAAAACTGAAGTATGATTTTGGCTCTCTTTCCAGGATAGGAACAAGAGGCTAAAAACGAGGTTGGAATAGTCCAATTGTTGTTTTTTTAAATCTGATTTTTTTACTTTATGTCTGAACTGTTAGGAAATAGGTACTGAAGTTTAATGCAATTAAAAATTTATGAAAAAACAAATTACACTAGTAATGGGAATGCTGATGTCAGGCTTTTTGTCGGCTCAAAGCGTTTCCTATCGAACTATCGAAGACGACCCGGATAATATCAAGAATCTGGCCATTTCATTGGATCCTTTTTATGCCGATGCATGGGGGACTGACATTACGCTTGGCTTTGGGGTAAGAGCCGACATGTATTTTAAAAATCTATTGTCTTTCAATTTTGATCTTCGTCGTGCCTATCTTGATTTAAATGCCAAGGAACATGAAGACGCAAGTTTACCTAAACCAAATGATGACCTCAAAAAGCACTTATATGTTGAGGCAGGGGCGCAACTTTCCTTTTTGAACCGTTCGAAACAGAAGGACCTTAAAGTGGTGTTATCATCGTCTTCTTCCAGTTCAGGAGGTAGAACTGTAACGCACTCAAAATACATTATGGTTCCGGGCACCATCCGTAAATCAAAACAATTGAGGTTTGGTCTGATATCTACGCGTGCAGCGATTGATTTAGCCGATGCAACAGGAGATGGCACTACCTTTAAAGCCACAAGTAAAACAAATTCGGCAAACACTTTTACAATTGGTGATTTTGCCAATACGGTTGACGGAAGTCCTACTTATGGAGGTTATACCATGATGAGTTACAGCGCCATATACGCCGGTATTGGAGCTAAACGAATCACCAATCTGCAAGTGGATACAGATTACGGAATCAGAGACCATGCTTATTGTTTCGATTTGTCTGCAGATGTGGTTTACGCCCCTATTTTGAACTTCGCGGATGTTTATACTACAGGAGGAACAGCTTGGGAAGTAAGCAATGAAGATGTAACTAGAATAGGATGGAGATTGGGAGCTGTGGTGCGTTCATCAGTTAAAAGTCGCTTATCGTACCGTACTGAACTTGGAACGCGGCCCGGTTTTAGGGGAGGCGAAGGTATATTGAGTACCAATGTTTATGTGTTGATCACCTTAGGTTGGTCCATTCCATTTAAGCTTTCGGTAATGAATCCCTCGTAATAGAATGTTTGGCGGGTTGCTCAATTTTTGAATTGCTTCCCATTTGGGCCAAAATGCAAAGCAAAAGCAAAATCCCGGATAGGGTTTTTTGAGAAAGTTAGTGGAGATTGGTGTTAAAAACGGACTGAAATTCATCTCAGGAATCTCATTCGTGGATAAACAAAAAAACGAAGTTGAGGGAAAACAAGTAATAAAAAAGGCGGATAAAACCGCCTTTTTAAATTTTTAATGATGATGACCGTGCGGGCCGTGCACGTGCCCGTGCTCCAACTCTTCTTTGCTGGCTTCCCGCACATCCAGCACCTCTCCGGTAAAATGCAGTTCGTAACCGGCTAAAGGGTGGTTAAAATCCATTTCTACTTCGTTGGGCCCAACGCTGAGCACCTTGCCCAACAAGGGGTTGCCGTCGGCGTCGTTCATTTCAATTTCTCTTCCGGTTGAAATTCTTTCCTCATCAAATTTCCCGTCAATTTCAAATACGGCACGGGCTAACTTAATCACGTAATCCTGCTCGTAATTGCCGTATCCGTTTTCGGGGCTGATGTTAAAATCAAATTTGTCGCCTTTCTTTTTTCCTGCCAGATGCTCCTCAAACTGCGGCAACACACCGCCGAATCCGAACAAAAAAACAAAGGGATGATCAGTCGAAGTTTGCTCGATGAGTTCCTCTGGCTGATTGTTTTTTTTGCCACTCAGGTTGTAATTTACTGATACGGCTTTGTCTTCTGAAATGATCATTTTTTAAAATTTTGGACGAAAGTAAGTATTTTATGTAAGCGAATACAGGTTTTTCTCCAATAAATAAATGAGCTTTTCCCGGTTCAGGTCGGAGTTGATCTCCCCGTCAATGGTTAATGAAATGGCCCCGGTTTGCTCACTCACCGTAATGGCAATGGCGTCGGTGTTTTCGGTAATGCCCACAGCCGCCCTGTGCCGCATGCCGTAATGGGCCGGAAAGTTCACGTCCTCAGAAACCGGTAACACACAACGCGCTGCTACAATGCGATTATCCTGAATTATCACCGCCCCGTCGTGCAAAGGAGAGTTCTTAAAAAAGATGTTTTCCAGCATACGGTTACTCAGGGAGGAATCAATCATTTCACCTGTGCTGATAAAAAACTTCAGATCCGATTTTCGGCCAATCACAATCAAAGCCCCGGTTTTTTCCTCGCTCATGTTAATGCAGGCCTGGCTGAGGGCATCAATGTCCAATACCACCTGAGTGCTGCTGTTGTTAATGTTGTTTTTGAACAGGTAACGCCAGTTTTTTCTTAAAAAGCCACTGGTGCCGATGTACAGCAAAAATTTACGAATCTCCTGCTGAAACACAATCATGATGGCAATCACACCCACGTTCACAAATTTGCCGAGTATGGAACTGAGCAATTTTAAATCAAAGGCTTTCAGCACCATGAAAGTGAAATAAATAAAAGTAAGCCCTATAAAAATATTGATGGCCGAGGTGCCTTTTACCAGATTGTAAGCCAGGTAAAGAATCACCGCTACCAGCAGAATATCAATCACATCATTTATGCCAAAACTCAGGAAACTGAACATAAGGCCTTATTTGCTTTTAAGTTTATGGGCGTTGTTTTCGTACAACTGGTGCACCAAACCATCCGACAATCCCACCTGGGGCACAAATACTTTTTCTATATCGGCGTGTTTCATCACGGTAAGAAAAATTTTGGCAGCCGGTATAATTACGTCGGCACGGTCGGGCTTCAGGTCAAAACGCTCAATTCTTTCCTGGTAGGTGTATGAGCAGAGCATCTCGTAAAAGCCTTTGAGTTTTTCGTAACTCAGGTGTTTGGTTTCCTTTTTGCCGCTCATTTTAAAAATCTTGTTGATGTTACCTCCCGAACCAATGCCACTCAAAGGATGAATGCCGGTGGTGTTGAGTTTGAGCCACACTTTTAATTCGTCCCACTCTTCCTTGCTCACCTTATCGAGCAACATCCTTACCGTGCCGATGTTGAAGGAACGGGAAGCGATGACTTTGTTGTTGAAATACAAGGTGAGTTCAGTACTTCCTCCACCCACATCAATATATAAATACGCATGTTTGGGATTCAGCAATTCTTCAATGTGATTCGAAAACACCAGGGCGGCTTCGTTTTTACCATCGATGATTTCAACAGCGAGTCCGGTTTCTTTTTTGAGGCGTTCAATAATTTCAGACCCGTTTTTAGCGTCGCGCATGGCGCTGGTGGCCACGGCTTTGTAAGCTTCCACCCCGTATGCTTTTATCAGTTCTGAAAATCCCCGCATGGCGCTAACCAATCGCTCAATTTTTGGTTCGGGTATTTTTCCCTGTAAAAACACATCCTCCCCCAAACGGATGGGCATGCGAATCAATTCTTCTTTATTAAAGTGGGGTTTCCCATCTACCATGTACACCCTGCAAAACAAAAGCCGGATGGCATTACTTCCTATATCAATTGCTGCGAATACCATTACGATTGCACGGTTTGTTTTTGTTTATGAGGTTTATGTGACGCTTCTTTTTCTTTTTTGAGGTAATTGTACACTTCGTCCTGCACCCTTATTTTTTTCTCCCCCGGCTTAGGTTTGCGGTACTGGTTCTCCTGCTTTGCATCTAAAATGCGCAGTTTGGTATTACCCGAAAGTTGAATGGCTATAATGTCTTTGAGCTGTTTGCGAATTTCAGGACTATAAATCGGCACGGCCACTTCGCTGCGGTTATCCAGGTTGCGGCTCATCCAATCGGCAGAAGAAATAAAAATCTTTTCATCCCCTCCATTATGGAAAATAAACACCCTGGCGTGTTCCAGGTACTTGTCAACAATACTGTAAGCTTCAATGTTCTCACTCCAGCCTTCAACTCCGGTGACCAAAGAGCAGGCACCGCGAATCAGGAGTTTTATTTTTACGCCGGCATTATTGGCTTCGTACAATTTTTCAATCATTCCCTTATCCACCAAACTGTTCATTTTTAAAATGATGCTGGAGGGTATCCCGCTTTTGGCATTTTTAATTTCTTTATTCACGAGTTGGGTAAACTGCTCGCGCATAAAAAAGGGCGCTACTACCAGGTGTTTAAAGGCCTGTACCTTAAAATTGTTTTCGTAGAATTCAAAAATTTTGGCCAGGTCCGATGTGATTTCTTTATTGGCGGTGAGCAATGAAAAATCGGTGTAAATGCGGGAGGTTTTTTCGTTGAAATTTCCGGTACCGATATGGCCGTAATGAAATTCCTTTCCGCTTTCAATGGTGGTAATCAAACACAATTTGGAATGCACTTTTAAACCGGGCACACCAAAAATCACCCGCGCCCCTTCTTCTTGCAATTTATTGGCCCAGTAAATGTTGTTCTCCTCATCAAATCGGGCCTGCAATTCCACCAGTACCGTTACTTTCTTTCCGTTTTTAATGGCGTTGATAAGGGAGTTGGCAATTTTAGAAGAGTTGGCCAAACGGTACAAGGTAATTTTTATGCTCGCTACCACAGGATCAATGGAGGCCTCACGCAACAAATCAATGATGTGGTTGTAGGTGTGATAGGGGTAATGCAATAAAACGTCTTTGGTTTTGATGGCTTTTAAGGTGGTGGAAGCACGTCCGTCAAGGTCCTTATGCAATAAGGGCATGGGGTGATGGTACACCAGATTGTTGTCTTTTAATTCGGGGAAACGGATAAAATCTTTAAAGTTGTGGTAACGCCCGCCCGGTATGGCATTGTCTTTTTTCGACATGCCCAGTTTTTTCATGATGTATTTGAGCATGTCGTCGGGCATGGCGGCATCGTATACAAAACGCACCGGCAAGCCTTGTTTGCGGGCCTTTACACTTTTGGAAATTTTTTCCATCATGCTTTTGCTCAAATCGTTGTCGATCTCCAGTTCCGCGTCGCGCGTAAGTTTCACGTTATAGGCTTCCACGGTTTTGTAACCAAACACTTCAAAAATCTGATCGGTGTTGTAACGAATCACATCGTCGGCCAGTATGATGTAGTTTTTGTTGCCGTGTTTGGGCAGAATCACAAATCGCGACACTGAACCTGTAGGAATCTCTACCAGCGCGTACCTGAATTTCTGGGTTTTGCTGGGCGATTGTAATTTGAGGTAAAGGTAAGAGGCCTCATCCTTCATGTAGGGAAACGCTTTGGTTTCATCAATCATGATGGGAAAAAGATTGGGCACCAACTCGGTGTTGAAATACTCCGAAACGTACATGCGCTGTGTGGAGGTGAGTTGTTTTTCATTCACAATAAACACATCGTTTTGTGCCAGTTCGGCCAGCAAATCCTGATAAATGCTTTCGAACAGGTTTTGTTGCTCAATCACCTTTCTTTGCAATTTAACCAGCAGTTCATGCGGGTCGTCTCCATACATCTGTATGGCTTTTCTGCCAAGTTTGGTGAGTCGTTTTACGGTGGCTACCCGCACCCGGTAAAACTCATCGCGGTTGTTGCTGAAGATGCCCAGAAATTTTAAACGTTCAAGCAGGGGAGTGGTTTTATCAGCCGCTTCCTGCAACACCCTTTCGTTAAAAGAGAGCCAACTGATCTCCCGGTTAATGAATGGAGCTTGTTTTTTTTTCATAAAACCTTCGACTAGTATTAATTCTGATTTTTAAATTCTTTTGGAAAAACATGGCCCTTTACTTTTCCGCTTTTGCTTTTCAGTTCACTCCATTTTTTGCAATCGAACTGCAAAAACACCATACCACAGGTAGGCAAATTATCGATATAAAACGCATCTGCCAGCTCGTTGCATAAATTCGTTAAACCGGGGTTGTGCCCGAACAGAATAAGGGATTTGATCTCTTCTTTTTGCTGCCACAACACTTTCAGCAGGGTTTCGGTATCGGCTTCGTAAATCTCGGGCTCAAGGGCAAATTTTGAAACGGGAAGTTCCAAGGCTCTTGCAAAAATCAATGCCGTGCTCAGGGCTCTTGTAGCGGTGCTGGAAAGGATAAGGTCGGGACTGCTTTTGTTTTTGGAAAACCAGTTGGCGAGCTGATAGGCATCGGAGTACCCTCTTTCGCTGAGGAAACGGTCGATGTCCTTAAGACCTTCGTTTCCCCAATCGCTTTTGGCATGCCTTACCACTATTATTTCCTTCATGTGCCGCTTGGTTTAAAAAAGTATTCAAATAAAAGCACTTTAAGTCATAAATTTACACAAAACCTGCTTTCTTATGAGTAATAATTCAACAATAAAATGTCCGAATTGCAAACACGAATTTCCCATAGGCAACGCGCTCGCACTTGAAATTGAAAACGAAATAAAAGCGCGTTACCTCAAACGATTCAATGAGGATAAACAGGCTTTGGAGGCAGAAAAAGCGCGTTTGGCAGCAGAAACAGAGGCCCTGAAAGTACAGGCAGAAAACCAGGATAAATTGCTGAACGACAAAGTGCGTTTAGCCCGTGAACAACTTACCGAAGAGGCCCGTAAAAAGGCAGCCGAGGAAATGAACCAGCGATTTGAATTGCTTAACAAAGAATTGACGGAAAAGTCCCAAAAACTGAAGGACAGCGAAGGCAAGGAATTGGAGCTGCTCAAAAAACAAAGGGAAATACAGGAGAGAGAAGACCGCCTGAAGCTGGAGCTCGAAAAACAATTGCTTGAGCGGCAAAAGGAGATAGAGGAAAAAGCAAAAAAAATGGAGGGAGAACGGTTTGAGTTGAAAATCAAAGAGCTTGAAAAAAAATTGGAAGATCAGGTGCAGATGGCCGAAACCATGCGCCGCAAAATGGAGCAGGGCAGCATGCAATTGCAGGGCGAGGTGCAGGAACTGGCCCTTGAGGAATTGTTAAGGGGGAGTTTTCCTTTTGATAGAATTGAAGAAGTGTCGAAAGGGGTAAAAGGAGCCGATTGTATGCAGATTGTGGTGAACGCCCAGGCCGTGGAATGCGGGAAAATCATCTACGAAAGCAAACGCACCAAAGCATTTACCAACGAGTGGATAGAAAAATTAAAGTTGGACATGCGCAATCAAAAAGCGGATATCGCAGTAATTGTTACAGAAACCCTGCCCCGCGACATGAACAGTTTTGGCATGAAAGACGGGGTTTACATTTGCCGTTTCAATGAGGTGAAGGCTCTGGCCCACCTCTTGCGCGATAGCCTGATTCGTATTTCCCAGGCCATGGTGAGTCAGGAAAACAAAGGGGATAAAATGCACATGCTTTACGATTACCTCACGGGTAATGAATTCCGCCAACACATTGAGGCTGTGGTGGAAGGTTTTGTGAGCATGAAAGAAACCATAGGCCGCGAAAAGCTGCAAATGGAAAAACTCTGGAAAGAACGGGAAAAACAGCTCGAAAAAGTGCTGTTAAACACCACCCAGTTTTACGGTTCCATCAAAGGCATAGCCGGAAATGCCGTGGGCGACCTCAAGTTATTGGAGGAATAAGGCCGCTTGTCAAATTTTTGTGATTTGACCCCCGCTTTGTAAAACAAATTTGTAAATTTAAGGTTCTTATTATCCCGAGACTTTGAAGCGCCTCCTGCTATACCTGCTCCTTTCCTTCCCTGCACTGTTTAAGGCCCAGTTCAACTACGGTCATCAGATGGATTTTGGCAAAAACCGGGTTCAGTACCAGGATTTCGTTTGGACCTACATGGATTTTGAACGCTTCCGGGTTTACAATTACCAGGGCGGAGCGGAAATCAGTCGTTACGTGGCCGCAACAGTCGGTAAACAACTGCAGGCCCTCGAAAAACGCCTCGATTTTCAATTGGATGAAAAGATTAACGTGTTGGTGTACAACAACCAGGTTGATTTTAAACAAAGTAATCTGGGCCTCTCTGTTGATGAACAAAACAACATTGGAGGCGTGACCCGCATCATTGGCGACAAAGTTTCCATTTACTTTAACGGTTCCCATGCCGATCTCGACCGTCAGATCAGGGCCGTGTTTGCCGAACTACTCATCAATAAAATTTTATACGGAGGAAGCGCCCGTGAAATGTTTCGCAATTCCACGTTTTTAAACCTGCCCATCTGGTACACCGAAGGTTTGGTAAGGTTTATGTCTGAAGGCTGGACCACGCAGCACGACAACATGTTGTACGACCAGTTTAAGAACGACAACTTCAGCCGTTTTAACCGCCTCACCGGAGAGCAAGCCGCTTTGGCCGGGCACGCGTTGTGGTATTACATTGTTTCAAGTTACGGGGAGGCCGTGGTGCCCAATTTGCTTTACATGACCCGCTTGCAGCGCACGCCTGATAACGCCTTCATCACCACACTCGGGGTGACACAATACAACCTGATTTTTGATTTTACCGATTCCTACAACAGGCGCTTGTACTTAAACCGTGATTCCCTGAGGCGCTCGCCTATCCACAACAACTCCATTCTTAAAAAATACAAACCCACTTTGCATTATTCCCAGTTAAGAGTAAATGCCGATGCCAGTAAAGTGATTTACGCCACCAACGAATTAAACCAGATTAAAGTTTACCTCAAGGACGCGGAAGGCAATAACAAAAAACGGCTTTTGAAATCAGGCGCCAAACTTGATCAGGTAGCCGATTACAATTATCCGCTTTTGGCCTGGCACCCGAATGGCAGTATGGTGGCCATGATTTATCCTAAAAAAAATGAACTCGTGCTCCATACCATCGATTTGGAGGACAACACAGTTGTGAAGCGTCCACTTGCGGGTTTTTCAAAGGTGAACAGTTTTTCTTACAGTCCCGATGGCAAACGCATTGTGTTAAGCGCGGTAAAACGTAATAAAGGCCAGAGCGATATTTTTGTGTTTACGGTAAACACAGGCGGACTTGAGCAAATTACCAACGACATCTGGGACGATTGTAATCCTGTATTTGCGGCAGTGAACAAACAAATTGTGTTCGAGAGCAACAGGATCAACGACACTCTTAAAACCGGAGACGATGCCAATTATTTTGTGAGGTTGAACCGCAACATGGATTTGTTTATGACTACCTATCCATTCAAAGGCAAGGTGTTGGTGAGGGTGAGCTCAACACCCGATATCAATGAAACGCACCCTCAAGCTTACGGAGAAAAACAAATCACCTTTATCAGCGATAAAAACGGGATTCATAACCGTTATCTTGCGGAGTACGACAGTTCCATTTCCTTTGTTGACACAAGTGAACATTACCGTTACTTCTACAATTCAAAGGCGGTGAGCAATTACGACCGCAACATTCTCGATCAACACATTAATTTTAACGGAACCCATGTGGCTGAAATTATTTACGCCAACAACAATCACATGTTGTTGCTGAGTGCTCTGCCAAAACTGGAGCAGTTGAATATAAAAGAACCTGAAAAAACCTGGTACAGAAACACCATTAATCCCTGGATCAACGACCCCTCGGTGTTTTTGGTGCCCAAAGTGCCTGAAGCTCCTTCATCAGGCAAACCCCAGGGCAAGCCGGAACTGGGTATTGACTTTGACAACTACAAACTCAACGGAGACAATACGGAAAAAACGGTGCCTGAAGCCCTCAAAGCGGCAAAAGATTCTCTGGCCAAAAAACCAAAGCCGGCTTTTCGTTTTCCGGTGTTTAAAAATTATTACACCAGTTTTTACCTCGACCAGATTGTCACGCAATTTGATAACGGCTTTCTTGGCCAGAGTTATCAGGTATTCACCGGAGGGAGCTCGCCGGTGTATTTGAACCCGGGCTTTAACTTCATTACCAAAGTTTCAATCACCGATTTGTTTGAAGACATTAAAATCACCGGTGCGTTTCGTATTAATTTTAATCTCGACAATGAATTTATGCTGGTGTTCGACCAACGTAAAAACAGAATGGATCATCAATTGGTACTCGACCGTCAGACCTTTGTAAAAACACCTTATGTGGCTTCTGATGAGGTAACTTACCTTTCCAACATTTCCACCCACATCGTTAAATACTCGGCCCGTTATCCGTTTAATCCCGTGGCAGCGGTACGCGCTTCCTTTATTTTCAGAAACGACAGAGCCATGCCATTATCGGATAATGACAATGCCCTCACCAAAAAACCGGGTTTTCAAAACATGGGGGCTGTGCGCCTGGAATATATTTTTGATGATACCAGAAAAGTGATGCTGAACATTTACAACGGGTGGAGAATTAAAGTGTGGACGGAATACTGGGCCTACATTGAAAATGGAAGTCGTAACCTGATCACTTCGGGATTTGACATACGGCATTACAAAAAAATTCACCGGCAATTGACCTGGTGCAACCGTTTGGCCGGAGGCAATTCACTGGGCAGCGACCGTTTGTTGTTTTACATGGGTGGGGTCGACAACCAATGGGGGCCCAGCTTTAATTCCAATGTAAACATTGTAAACCCTGAGCAGTATGGTTTTCAGACCCTCGCCACCAACATGCGGGGCTTTAATCAAAATATCAGGAATGGCAACAATTTTGTGTTGTTTAATTCCGAGCTGCGTTTCCCCATTGTGCGTTACTTCCTTAGCAACGCGGCCCGTTCGGATTTATTCAATAACCTGCAGATCATTGGTTTTGGCGATGTGGGTATGGCCTGGAGCGGCAGCAATCCTTTGAGCGAAGAAAACACACAAAACATCAATGCCTATCCTGAAACAGGAACAGGCGTGATTGTAACTGTGAACAGCCCTAAAAGTCCTGCCGTTGGTGCCATTGGTTTTGGTGTGCGTTCGCGATTGCTGGGGTATTTTATGCGTTTGGATTTTGGCTGGGGCATCGACGATGGCGTGGTTCAAAAACGCGTAATTGCATTTTCACTCACTACAGATTTTTAAAACATGAATACAGTTTACATTCTGCTTGCCATTGGTTTAATAGCTGGTTTTTTCAGTGGACTCATTGGTATCGGAGGAGGAGTGATTATTGTGCCCATTTTGGTGTATGTGTTGCACATGAACCAGATTTCTGCACAGGGCACCACCATTTTTATGTTTTTGTTGCCCATTGGTATACTCAGTGTTTACAACTATTACAAGGCCGGACAGGTGGATTTTAAATACGCTTCCATTATGGCTGTTACCTTTTTGGTGGGCAGTTATTTTGGAAGTAAAACAGCCATTTCTGTTGACGCAAAACTCATCAAACAAATTTTCGGTGTATTTATGGTTCTCATCGGAATCAAAATGTTCCTCAACAAATGATGGAACTGCAACAAAAAATCAAGGCCATTAGCGCTGCACAGTTCGATAAACTACTCAGCATCCGAAGGCATCTTCATCAACATCCCGAATTGTCTTTTGAAGAAGTAAACACCTCCCTTTACATTCAGGAACAGCTGCGTTCAGCGGGAATTCCCTTTACCACAGGACACGTAAAAACAGGCATCATAGCCTTGATTGAAGGAAAACAGCCCTCCAAAAAAACCTTGCTTCTGCGCGCTGATATGGATGCCCTTCCTATTCAGGAAAAAAACGAAGTGGATTACCGTTCAAAACATCAGGGTGTGATGCATGCCTGTGGACACGATGTTCACTCCAGCATTGCCCTGGGAGCGGCGTTTATACTGAAGGAGATAAAAAATGAATTTCAGGGCACTGTAAAAATTATGTTTCAACCCGGTGAAGAAGTGTTGCCCGGCGGCGCTGCCTTAATGATAAAAGACGGGGTATTGCAAAACCCGGAGGTGGATAAAGCTATTGCTTTGCATGTGTTTCCTGAAATGGAAGCCGGCAAAGTGGGTTTCAGAAAAGGCATGTACATGGCCAGTACAGATGAATTGTACATCACCGTCAACGGAAAAGGCGGTCATGCGGCTATGCCGGAACGTTACACCAATCCCCTGATTGCCGCCTCGGCCATATTGCTGGAAATTCAAAATACATTCATGCAAAAAGAGGCACTCAAAGGAACAGGCGGTGAAAATGTACCAACGGTAGTAGCTTTTGGCAAAATGGAAGCCAAAGGTGCAACCAACGTCATTCCCGATAAGGTGGAATTGGCAGGCACCTTCAGAACCATGAACGAGGCCTGGAGAGCGGACTTTCACCAAAGGTTAAAGACCCTGGTGAGCGCAAAAGCAAAGGAATACGGCTGCAACGCTGAGCTGAGAGTGGAGAAGGGCTACCCGTTTTTGGTGAACGATCCCGACTTCACTGAAAAATGCATGAAAGCTGCAAATGCTTTTCTTGGTTCAGCATGTGTGGAAGAATTACCGCTGCGCATGACAGCCGAAGACTTTGCGTTTATTTCCCAGGAAGTGCCCAGTTGTTTTTACCGCCTTGGCACAGGTAATGCAGCCAAAGGCATTACTTCCGGAGTTCACACCGCCACCTTTAATATCGATGAAAGCGCGCTTCAAACCGGAGCCGGTCTTATGGCCTGGCTGGCCGTGTCAGAGTTAAATTCCTGAGTCTTTATTTTTCATTGAGACATACGCTACATGCACTCAAATTCAGCGTGCTGAGTACAATTTACTACCTTTAAATGCGTTAATCTATGGTGAATTTAAGGGGAGGTATTTTCCTGCTGATGCTGGTGTTTTTCGTTCCGAAAGGGCAGGCCCAGGTTTTTCAGCCCCGGCAAAGTAAAACCATGGTTTTATCGGGCGATACCCTGGTGCTTGATTCCCTGAGTCTTTTTCCGGGCTCCGTTGAATTCCAGATGTTCCCCTCCGACACTTCGCTTACCCCTCCGGAGATCAATTACCAAAAACACGCTCTCATTTTTAAAGGCAAAAAACCGGATAGCGTGTATGTGAGTTATACCCGTTTGCCATACAATCTTGAAAACACCTATTATCACAAGGATCCTAATGCGCTTTACGCCGATTACACCCGGGGCAAAAATCCGTATACCATACAATTCACCAACACCGCCGGATCAAATCTGTTTTTAAACGATGGGCTAACAAAAAACGGAAACATCAGCCGGGGCATTAGTTTTGGGAACAATCAGGACATGGTGGTGAACTCCAACCTCAACCTTCAGGTGAACGGGCGATTAAGTGAAGATGTGGACATCATGATGGCGGCCACCGATAACAACATTCCCTTTCAGGCCGATGGCACAACGGCTCAACTTCAGGAGTTCGATAAGGTGTTTATACAATTGAACAACCGCACTACTAAACTGGTGGTGGGCGATTATCAACTCTCGCGGCCTCAGGCTTCGTATTTCATGAATTTTTACAAACGCGCCCAGGGGGCTTATCTCGAAAACCGTTACGTGGATTCCACGGTAAAAAAACCACTGGTGTTTACCTCCCGTTTTGCCGGCGCGGTATCCAAAGGCAAGTTTTCGCGTCAGGTGTTTTTTGGTACAGAGAACAACCAGGGGCCATATCGCTTAAAGGGGGCAGACAACGAACCATTTATCATTGTGCTGAGTGGCACTGAAAAAATTTACATTGATGGAAAACTTTTGCAAAGGGGTCAGGAGAACGATTACATTATCGATTACAACACGGGAGAACTGACCTTTACGGCAAGGCAGCTCATTACCAAGGATAAAAGGATAGTGGCCGAATTTCAGTATGCTGAAAGAAATTACGCGCGCTCTTTGTTTTTTTTCGGAGAAGAGATACAGGGAGCAAAAACCAGGGTTCAGTTTAGTGCTTACTCTGAACAGGACAATAAAAACCGCCCCTTGCAGCAAAACCTCAGTCAGGACCAAAAAAACGTAATGATTGATGCCGGCGACTCTCTTGATTTGGCTGTTTATACAGGAGCCACAGAGGTGAGCTACAACACTACCGACATATTGTACAGGCAAACCGATACCATAGTTGGAAGCTTTTTGTATCCGGATGTTTACGTTTACAGCCGTAATCCGGATAGCGCGAAGTACTTGTTGAGATTCAGCTATCTCGGTCCAAACAAGGGCAACTATAACCTGTCGAGCAACAGCGCCAATGGTAGGGTGTACCAGTGGGTGGCTCCCCTGGACGGACAATTGCAGGGAAGTTACGAACCCGTGGTGCCTTTGGTAACACCCAAACAAAACCAAATGCTTACGGCAGGAGTAAACCATTCCTTCACCACAAACAATGTACTGAATGTGGAAGGGGTGTATACCAAAAACGACATCAACCGTTTTAGTGAGAAGGACAAGGGCAACGATGAAGCGGGTGGTGTTAAAGTATCCAGCCTGAACAAGTCGGTTTTAAAAAGCGACAGTAACACACAGGCGAATTTACTTTACAATGTAAATTACGAGTTCATACAAAAAACATTTAAACAAATTGAACGATTTCGTGGTGTTGAGTTTGATAGGGATTGGAACCGTCCACTGACCGGCGCCATAGCCGGGGACCAAAACATTGCCTCCGCGGAACTCGGTTTGCAGAATCAAAAGGGCAATGAGCTGCTGTATGGATTCGGGTATTTTAACGAAGGCAGCTTGTATGAGGGCTTAAAACAAAGTTTGAAAGCACAGTACTCGCTGAAACACACACGTATTCTGTATCAGGGCTCCTACCTCAGTACCGAGGACCAAAGTCTGGCTCAAACCACCGGGTTTTACAGGCATAAATCGCAGGTGGCGCAGGTGTTTGGAAAAATAAAGCTGGCCTATAACGATGATCTGGAACACAATTTATTTAAAAAGAATAACGCCCCCGGTTTATTACCAAGGTCTTATAATTTTTGGGATTGGGAAGCAAGCCTGAGTAATGCCGATTCAGGAAAAACCAAATACAAGGTGTTTTACAAAGAGCGCAGAGACCAGTTAAGTTATGATGGGGTATTAAAAGACAGTACCGTCGCTTACAATTATGGGGCCCAACTAACTTCCTATGCTATTAAAAACAATCCCATCAGTATTTTGGTTACCTACCGTGAGTTGCGATTGAGTGAAAACATACGAGGAGATTTTCTGAAACCCGACAACTCTTTGCTTAACCGCATTGAATACGGCCCCCGTTACTGGAAAGGATTTATAACCGCTAATGTGTTTTATGAAACCGGGTATGGTTTGGAAAACAAACGCGAGTATTATTATCTGGAAGTACCGCCGGGGCAGGGGCAATACACCTGGAGAGACTACAATGGCAATACCATCAAAGAACTCAATGAATTTGAAACCGCGCAGTTTGCCGACCAGGCCAATTACATCCGCATTTATACCCCAACCAACGAATACGTAAAAGTGCTGCAAAACCAGTTCAGTGTTTCCTTTAACATCCGACCCTCTGTGCTTTTAAAAAATGCAACATCCCGCATGGCTAAATTTGCCGGTCTTTGGGCTTTTCAAACCACTTTGCGGTTGGACAATAAGATTGAAGATCGGGATGATCTCAAAGCCATCAATCCGTTTTTTGTGGAGAACGATACGGCCATTCTTGCCTCCAATAACAACATCCGCCAAAGTGTGTTTTTTAATCAGAGTTCAGCCGTGTTTGGGGCCGATTATACTTTCATCAACAACCAATCGAAACAACTGCTGACGAACGGACTGGAATTCAAAGACCTGGTATCGCATCTTATTCGCTGGAGGTATAACTTTCATCCTTCGTGGACCTTTTTTAACGACAATACCTTGAGTGAAAAGGGCAATGCTTCAGAGTTCTTTTCAAGTCGAGATTATCAGATCAGGGCTTATGAAACGCAAGCCAGCATTGCTTTTCAGCCCAGTACCCAGTTTCGCATCAGCGGCATTTACAAATACAATTACAAAATCAATTTAATACAAACCCTCAGCGCCCAAAGCGAACCCATCAATCAAAGCGCGTACCTGAACACCATTGCCCTGGAATTAAGATACAACCAAACCGAGAAGGGAAGTTTTACGGCACGTTTCGATTTTATTAAGATCGACTACAACGATTTGGAAAATTCATCCATAGCCTATGAAATGATGAACGGCTTGAACATTGGTGACAATTACACCTGGGAATTGGTGTACCAGCGCAATCTGAACAGTAACATTCAATTGAGCTTTAATTACAATGGCAGGAAAAGCGAAAACAGCAAAGTGGTAAATATTGGCGGAGCTCAAATCAGGGCGTTTTTCTAATCCAGAGCAGCAAAACAATAGACAGTGAATGTAAATCCTTCGTTTTTACTTCGTCACAGGGATAGTGAATTCAACCTTGATGCTGTCGGCAACACTTTTTGACATGCCTTTCAGGGATCCTACATTGTATTCAGAGCGCCTGACATAGAACTGCCCGAAAAACACATTGTGGTTGAAAGAGAAGGGCACCGCGATGTCTTTTTCAAGCCCCTTCATTTTTAATTTTCCGTTGACCACAAAACCCTTGGTGCTTTTTTGAAATTTGTTGGAAACAAAGCTGATGATGGGGTACTTTTTTGCATCAAACCATTTTGGGCGTTTGGCGTGCCAGGTTTTGAGGGAATTGCCCATGGAAATGGAGGCCACGTCCACTTCCAATTGAACGGAAGAAGTGGAAAGTTTATTCTCATCAAAATTAACCTTGCCTCTCAGGGTATGAAAAAACCCATTGGCTTTTTTGCCGGAAAAACGGATGGAGTACCCATCGGTTAATTTCCATTCTTCGGAATTATAAAGGGTGAAAGCCGTAAGCAGAACAAAAGCTGCAAACAAAGTGGTGAAAAGGATTTTTTTCATGATCATTAAGTTATATGTTCGAAACTCAGAACAAATCATAGAAACGCAATTTATTAGCATTTCAATAAGGAAAGAGCATGTTCTGATAGCCAAGTATCACTTATTTCAATTCAGCCAGCACACTCTGTGAGCCCTTCACCACATCTCCGATTTTTACTTTCAAAGGAGTGTTTAATGGAAAGTAAAGGTCAACACGGGAACCAAATTTGATAAAGCCCATTTCCTGGCACTGTTCGGCTTTGTCGCCTTCTTTGCAATACCAAACGATGCGTCTAGCGAGTGCTCCGGCAATCTGGCGGAACAAAATTTCAGTTCCGTTTTGATGTTTTACGACTACCGTGGTGCGTTCATTATCCGTGCTGCTTTTGGGTTCCCAGGCAGCTAAAAATTTACCGGGATGGTATTTGAAAAAACTCACGGTGCCGGCAATAGGGTAGCGGTTGATGTGCACGTTGATGGGACTCATAAAAATGCTCACCTGCAATCGTTTATCTTTAAAATACTCTTTTTCTTCTACCTCTTCGATAACTACCACTTTGCCATCTGCCGGAGCAATTATCAGGTTTTCGCCGAGTGTGAACTCCCGTTTAGGGTCTCTGAAAAACTGCAGGATGGTAATAACCAGAAAACCGCTTAATAAATAAGCAAAACCGCTGGCCAAACCCGATTCCGGAAAGAAATACTTTGCAATAAAGATCAAAATGGCGCTGAACACCAATACCAGAAACAAACTGGCGTACCCTTCCCTGTGAAATTTCATATCAATAATTTTGGGCAAATATAAAGGTATTCAGTGAATATATTTTTCTTTAGCCCTTGCCTGAAGGCGCAGCTTTTCTAAATTTGTGTCGATTTTAAAACACCCTAAGCCCAATGAGCAAAATTAAAGTAGCCAATCCCGTTGTAGAACTCGACGGTGATGAAATGACCCGCATTATCTGGAAATTTATTAAGGACAAACTTATCCTTCCTTACCTTGATATTGATATTAAGTATTACGATCTTGGTATCGAACACCGCGATGCCACCAATGATCAGGTAACCATTGACGCCGCCGAGGCCATCAAAAAATACCAGGTAGGCATTAAATGTGCTACCATCACACCTGATGAGCAACGCGTAAAAGAATTTAATCTGAAACAAATGTGGAAATCACCAAACGGCACCATCCGTAACATTCTCGATGGCACCGTGTTTCGTGAACCCATCGTTTGCAAAAACGTTCCGCGTTTGGTAGGTAACTGGACCTCTCCTATTATTGTTGGGCGTCACGCCTTTGGTGACCAGTACCGCGCCACAGATTTTGTGGTACCCGGAAAAGGCAAGTTAACCATGAAGTTTGAAGGGGAAGACGGAAAAGTGATAGAGCACGAAGTATTTAACTTTAAATCGGGTGGGGTAGCCATGGGTATGTACAACCTCGACGAGAGCATCCGTGGTTTTGCACGTTCCTGCTTTAATCTGGCCTTAACCAAAAAATGGCCTTTGTACCTCTCCACAAAAAACACCATTCTGAAAAAATACGACGGGCGCTTTAAAGACCTTTTTGAAGAAATTTATCAGGCCGATTTTAAATCCAAATTCGAAGCAGCAGGCATTGTTTACGAACACCGTTTAATCGACGACATGGTAGCTTCCGCTTTAAAATGGAATGGCAATTTTATCTGGGCTTGTAAAAATTACGATGGTGACGTGCAATCCGATTCAGTGGCCCAGGGCTTTGGTTCATTAGGACTCATGACTTCTGTACTTATTACTCCTGATGGAAAAATTATGGAAGCTGAAGCTGCTCACGGAACCGTGACCCGCCACTTCCGCGACCATCAGGCAGGCAAACCCACTTCCACCAATCCAATTGCGAGCATATTTGCATGGACCAGAGGGTTGGAATTCAGAGGGAAACTCGACAACAATCAGGAATTGGTGAACTTTGCGCAAACCCTTGAAAAAGTGTGTGTGCAAACCGTAGAAAGCGGCAAAATGACTAAAGACCTGGCGGTTTGTGCCTTCGGCAATAATGTAAAACACGGGGAGCATTACCTCTACACTGAAGAATTTTTGTCGGCCTTGGATGCTAACCTGAACACTGCACTTAAAAAATAAAATTTCCGTTTATCTATCAACCCTGTCTGTTTAATCAGGCAGGGTTTTTTTATTGGATTTTTTTACTACATTTAATAAAAATACATGTCATGAAAAGAATCAGCCTTGCCTTTACATTGATCTTTGCAGCAGTAAACTCAATTTTAGCACAGTATTCCGGTTTAAAAACAGAAACGGCGCTATACAACCCGCAAAGTGCATTTCCTACCATTCAAAGCACTCAGCCCAATGCCATGACAATTTTTAGCAGCGATACCTTAAGGTATTTTCTGAATAAACACTATTACCGTAATTCGCTTTCAGGCACACCAACGCCCAACACACAGTATTTCACCTTGTCGCAACCGTATTCAAACAATGCCCTTGTAATCAGTCATTGTGGCGGAGTATTTTTGAACACCAGCTCCATCACCGTAACCGGGCTTGAAGGCATCGTAACCCGAAGGGCCAATGCGGTAAGCCAAACCATCCCATTAAAATTATACCTCTGCAATGTAAATGCCATGAACATGCCCATACTGCCCCCTCTGGATTCGGTGACGGCGATTTCAACGGCCACTAATAATGGAGCCTGGATTGGCGGAAATTTTACTACACCGGTGAGCATCAATGGAAATTTTGCGGTGTTGTTTCGTAATGCCACCACCGTTGCTGGAGATACCCTCGGTTTGTTCATCAACAATGCCTGTACGCCCACTTCAACCTGTCCGACTGCCAGAAAATACGGAGAAGGATTAGGGGTGATGCGTATCAACGGCAATTTTCAAACCAATACCAACACCTTTGGCACCGGTACCGATTATGAGTTTATTGTGGCACCTCGGGTGCAGTTCAATTACAGTTCAGGCATTGCAGTTGCTTCTCCTACGGTGTGTTTGAATGGTTTTGGTATATTGAATAACGCCACCACACCCATGAACCTGGTGGAGAACCGTCAATTTAATTTCAACAAATTTGCCGCGGTTTGGGGTGCTCTTTCCAACACGCTTTTGCCTATAACGGATTCTATTTATAACTGGACCTTTACCGGTTCTCCAAGCGGTCCCCTTACCACAAAAGATGCCACGCCTCTTTTTAATGTAAATGGGGTACAAACGGCTTCCCTCGCGGTTAAGTACAACAAAAGCCGGGCCGGAGGTTTGCTGGCGTCGGTGCAGGATGTTTCAACCGCTACACTTAACGTGTCGTCTGCCAACACACCCACAGTTTCAATGAGCGGCAATACCTTAATTTGTGCAGGTTCTTCGAGTACACTCACCGCAAGCGGCACGGCAACCTACAATTGGGGTGGACCGCAATTCAATAATCCGGTAACCATTGTTAGTCCTACTGCCACTACTGTGTATACCTGTATTGCCAATAACGGCATTTGTTTAGGCTATTATAATTATACCGTTAATGTAACGGCTCAACCAACTCTTGTGATTACAGGACCTTCTTCTGCCTGTCAGGGAGGAACCGTACTTCTTACGGTAGCCGGCGCGGGCTCCTACAGTTGGAGCAATGGTTCAAATTCCTATTCAACGGTTGTTTCTGCTGCAGCCCTGGGCGTGCAGGTGTTAACGGTGAGTGGTGTTTCGGCACCTTGTGCTCCGGTGAATGCTGTAAAAAGCATAACCGTGAATGCGCTTCCGTCTGTAAGTGTATCGGCACCGGTGAGTACGATTTGTTCAAGTGCCACGGGTGGAAGTACTGTACAACTAACCGGCACGCCTTCAGGCGGACAATTTTCCGGAACCTTTGTGAACAGCAACGGAGTTTTCTCGCCTAATGCGGTACTCACGGCTACCATGCTATATACCTATATGAACCCTTCTACTCAGTGTTCCAATTCGGCTACTACCAGTATCAATGTATTGGCTTGTCAATCAACAGGCTTACATGAAAACAGCATTAATAACAAACTCTCGCTTTACCCGAACCCAAGTTCAACCGGAAAAATAAACATCTCAGGACTTGAGGGGGAAAATACCCTCTACATATATACTGCTTTGGGCCAGTTGATTGGACATGAAACCACCACAACAGCCGGATTTTTATTGGATCTTTCAAGCCAGCCTGACGGAGTGTATTTTATCAAGACGGAAAATCAGTTAGGTTCAAGCAGAACCCTGCGTTGCGTGGTGCAAAAACAATAGCCGTACTTCTTAAAACTATTACTGCGTTGAGGTTTTTTTAACGCTGTTTGCAATAGCGCTCCACCAACTGAAGGGCCATTTCATCTCCTAATCCGTCTGCTTTGGTGAGGTCTTCACAGGCTCCGCGTTTATCTTTGAGTGCCATTTTAATGGCCGCCCGGTTTACGTAGGCGGCAGCGTAATCAAACTTGAGTTTGATGGCGTAATCCAGGTCCTTCAAACCTTCGTTAAACATTTTATTTTCGCCTTTGGCAACACCGCGGTAACAAAAACTCACCGGGTTTTTGGAATTCAATTTTATGGCGGCATCCAGATCCACAATGGCTCCACTGTTGTCGCCTGCGTTTATTTTTGCTGCTCCCCGCGAAATCAGGTCTTCTTCGGTGCCGGATAAAGCTTCAATGTAAATGTTCCAATCCTTTACCGCCGATTTAAAATCGCCCACTTCAAAATACGCTTTGGCCCGTAATTTATAAGCGCTGTATTCGGGCCTTGCCTCAGGCATCACACGTATGGCTTCGCTCAATTCCTTAATGGCGTAATTGTAGTCTTTCATGGCAAATCGGATCTCTCCTTTTAAAACGAAAGCCTCCACGTAGCGGGGATTGATTTCAGTAGCCGATTCCAAAGCCTCGAGTGCCGATTTGTTGCTTTTGCCTTTAAACATCAGTGAGGCCCTGTAATAGTGCAGCTCCGCGTCATCAATTTTTTCTTCTTTGGTTATAAAAAGTGCAGTATCCAGTTCCACTTTGGCTTCCTTGAATTTACCGTAGAGGTAATAGTTGATGCCTTTGAGTTTGCAGGTTTCAAAATTCATGGGCGATACCTGATCGGCCTTTATCAGGTCCTTTTCGGCACCTTTATAATCTTTTAACTTTATTTTTACGAAGGCGGTTTTGTTCCAGGCATCCAGGTGAGATGGGTTTTTTTTGACCACCTGTTTTAGAATAATCAGGGCTTCTTTGTACCTGGCCGAATCAATTTGTTTAAGCGCAGAAAGATACAATTGCTGATCTTCAGGAATGGAATCGTTCTTAAATTCCTGAGCCACAAGACTGGGGGCTTCACACCAGATAAGGAAGCACAAACACCACTTACAAATGTTAAAACCCGGCTTAGAATAAATATGCGAAAAATTCCGTAAATTCATAGGCTGTAACAAATATAAAGCAAAGCGTAACATGGGCCCAATTATACTTCTTTCGATTCTGGTACTCACCTTGTTGTTGTCGGTGACTACCGTTCAACAGGGGAACATTGCCATTATCACCATTTTTGGAAAATTCAGAAGGGTTTTAAGGCCCGGCTTAAATTTTAAGATTCCATTTATTGAGCGGGTTTTCAAAAAAATCTCCATACAAAACCGCTCGTCGGAATTGGGTTTTCAGGCGGTAACGGTTGATCAGGCCAACGTAAATTTTACAGCCATGTTATTGTATTCTGTGTTGAACTCCGACGAAGAAACCATTAAAAATGTGGCTTTTAAATTTGTGGATGATCGCAACTTTATGCAGGCTCTGGTGCGCTCTGTGGAAGGCTCTGTAAGGGCTTTTGTAGCTACCAAAAAACAGTCGGAAGTATTGATTCTGCGACATGAAATAGTGGAAGCGGTGAAGGATCAGCTCGACAAAACCCTTGAGGACTGGGGCTATCACCTTATCGACCTGCAATTGAACGACATTACCTTTGATGAAGAGGTGATGCGCTCCATGGCTAAGGTGGTGGCCAGCAACAACCTTAAATCGGCTGCCGAAAACGAAGGGCAAGCCTTATTGATTACGCGTACGAAAGCGGCAGAAGCCGAAGGAAATTTTATAAAAATATCAGCACAGGCCGAAAAAGACGCCTCACAACTGAAAGGGCAGGGTATTGCTTTGTTCCGTCAGGAAGTGGCAAAGGGAATGGCCGGTGCGGCAAGGGAAATGAAAGAAGCGGACCTGGATGCTTCTTTGATTTTGTTCAGTATGTGGACGGAGGCGGTAAAGAATTTCGCTCAGGAAGGAAAAGGAAATGTGATCTTTCTCGACGGAAGTGTAGATGGGATGCAGAAGACGGTTAAGGACATGATGGCCTTAAATCAATTGAACAACAACAAATCCAGCAAATAAATCAACAACTAATAAACACAAACAACACCAATGAAAAAACAAATCGTACACGTAGTGCTGAGCGCAGTCTTCGCGATGCCTTTCTTCGGCTTCTCGCAACAGACGAACATTCGTCCTTGCGATACCTATGGAGCCATGGAGCAGGTTTTTGCCCAGGACCCGCAATTGAGAATCAACTATCAAAACTCACAACAAGCTCTGGAAGAACAAATTCTGAACTACACACAACTGTTATCTCAGAACAAATCAACGGCTGCACCTGAATACACTATTCCTGTGGTGTTTCACATCCTTCACATGGGTGGTGCTGAAAACATCACCGACGCTCAGTGTATTTCTGCACTGAATCAGGTGAACAGCGACCTCGCTAAAATGGGTGCCGATGCAGCTTCGGTTGCTGCTCCCTTTAATAACCTGTACATTCCTTCCGACATCAAATTGATGCTCGCCAAAAAGGATCCCAACGGTAATTGTACCAATGGCATCATTCACCGTTACGACACACGCACCAACTGGGACCGCACCGGTAACATGGCAGCCCTTTATGCGGGTATCACCTGGAATCCTACCAAGTACCTGAACATTATCATCGTAAAACAGATTATTTCCCAACCGGGTCAGGTGGGAATAGTTGTAGGTTATACCTGGTTGCCAGGTACCTGGCCTGCCGGCGATAACCGCGATGCCATCGTGTACAACAGTTCGTTTTTGAGTGGCACCAACGCCCGTTCACTCACACATGAACTTGGTCACTGGTTAGGTTTATCACATACATTTGGTGCTACAAACAATCCGGGTGTTGCTTGCGGTGACGATAATCTTCAGGATACTCCTCCAACAAAGGGTTATTTCAGTACTTGTCCAAGCAGTTTGTCTGGCAACTCCTGTGCAGTAGCAACTGCCACTTATGGTGCCGGACAAGCCAATGTGGAAAACATCATGGACTATTCTTCCTGCCCTAAAAATTTTACAGCTGATCAAACTGCCAGAATGCGCGGTGTACTGGGTTCTCCAACTGCAGGACGTTCTAACCTTTCGAACGCCACCAATCTGGGTTCAAGTTTCACAGATGTGAATGGTGCAGGAAATTGTGCTCCTATAGCCGATTTTTATCCCAGCACCATGTCCTTTACCGTTTGTAAAGGGGGATCGTTGAACATGAAAGACTTTTCTTACAATGCAACAATCAGTTCGTACCAGTGGGCGGCGGATAATTCAGCCATTGTGGCTTCACCTTCGGCTTCCACAACGATGATCAGCTTTCCCGTTGTAGGAACAAGCAATGTAACATTAACCGCAAGTAATGCCAACGGCAGCGGTGTAATTGTAAAAGCGGTTACCGTAGTTGACAATACACCCGGAATGGTTGGACCGGTTATTGAAGGGTTTGAAGGAGCAGGTTTGCCTGCAAATTGGGCCGTTGTTAATCCGAATCCCAGCTCTGTAACCTGGGTACAGACCAATACCGCAGCTTACGAAGGATTTAACTCCTATTACATCAATACCTTCGCGAATCAGGCAGATCATGAAGATATGCTGATTACACCTATTATTGATTTGGCCAACAACCCGGGAAGTACTTTCAGCTTCCGTTACGCCTATGCAAAATATACAGCCGCAACTACCGATGAACTTGCAGTTGAAGGTTCAAAAGATTGCGGAGGAACCTGGCAAAACATTTATACCATTGCGGCTTCAGTGATGGCCAATGGCTCAGGCGGAACCACCACAGCTCCATTTTTCCCTCAACCCGATCAATGGAAATTTTATGATCTTTCTACTCATCCTAACTGGAACAATTACGTGTCGTCTAACAGTGTGATGTTCAGATTTAAGTTTAAATCAGCAGGTATTGGTAATTACATCTACATCGACGCTGTAAATCTTGACGCACCGGTTGGAATTAATGAGTTGACCAAAGCGACACGCTTTACACTTTATCCTAACCCAGGCAAAGGCGAAAGCACAGTAAACTTTAGTTTAAACGATGCCTCTGATATTGCTTTGAACGTTTATGATGTAAGTGGCAGACTGGTAGAATCCATCGCCCAGGCCAACTATGCTTCAGGTGACCATAGCCTGACAGTAAATAAAGATGCAGCTTACAATTCAGGCGTGTATTTTATCGAACTGAATGTGAACGGTGCCAGAATGAGTAAAAAACTTATCGTTCAGTAAAGAATAACTGAATCCATTAAAGAACCCGTTTAGCAGAAGCTGAACGGGTTTTTTTATCTTTAATCAATGAACCGGTTCAGGCAGATCCCGTTTTTAAGAATTCTCCTTCCTTTTATTGCAGGAATACTGCTCGGTTTGCAGCTGGAACAAAAGATTCCCGTTTTAAGCTGGCTGTTGATCGGTCTGTTTGCTTTGCTCACCGTGTTTTTTGTAGTCTATACAAAATCCCGTTTCAAAACCCTCTACCTGTTTGTATGTGATGTGTTGCTCTTTGTATTTGGAATGTATCTGGTACAGGAGCATAGTATGCAATGGAAGCCGAATTACTATGGAAGTTACATTAATGAGTCAAGGGATTTACGGCTTCTGGCCCGAATTGAAAACGTTCCTTCTGAAAAAACAAAAACCTATAAAGTCCAACTCCACATTTTAGAGGTAGAGCAGGATGCAAACATCCATGCTGCGGAAGGCCATCTTATCGCCTATTTTAAGAAGCACAGTGCTATTCAAGAGCTAAAGGCCGGCACCTTACTCAGCCTGCGAACCCGCTTACAGAAGGTGGATGCCTCTTTAAATCCTGAAGAATTTGACTACAAAACCTATTTGTACAACCGTCAGATTTACCATGTAGCTTTTGTTGATTCGTTCAATTATCAGTTACTACCCGAAAGCCCTTCGGGCAAAGAGCTAAAATACCTTGCATTGCGTTCAAAACAATGGATAGTAGAACGGTTAAAAAGCGCCGGACTAAGCAGGGAGGCTTATAGCATTTGTTCTGCCTTGCTCACGGGCTTTGATGAGGAGATAGGTCAGGACGTGATGAGTGCCTTTGCTCACAGCGGAACGCTTCATGTACTTTCGGTTTCGGGATTACACACAGGATTGATTTTTGTGTTTCTGTCCTTTGTTTTTGATGTGTTCGACAGATACAGGAAATTCAAAACATTGAAATTCTCGCTTCTTATTTTTGTGCTTTGGTCATTTGCATTGCTTACGGGACTGGAAGCGCCCGTGCTGCGTTCGGTGCTTATGTTGAGTTTGTTTGCGGTTGGAAGTGTGTTTTACAACAACGAACCCAAAAATCAATTGAACCTGCTTTTTGTTTCAGCCTTTGGGCTCTTGTGTGCAAATCCGTTTTTTATTACCGAAGTGGGGTTTCAGCTCAGTTTTGCTGCCATTTTCGGTTTAATTGTGTTTGAGCCTTTTTTTTCGCGGTTCTGGCAACCCGAAAGCCCATGGAAACTCTGGATTTGGAAAAGCATCACGGCTTCATTTGCTGCCACACTCAGCACCTTACCATTCACCTTGCTTTACTTTAAACAATTTCCGATTTGGTTTTTTGTTGCTAACCTGGTGGTGGTACCGGTAAGTTTTTTGCTTTTATTGCTTGCCATACCGGCCTTGTTTCACTGGAAAGTGGTGGTACTGTGCATCAATTGGCTCACCGCTTTTCTGATAAAATTCATTGGCCTGTTTAATTGGAGTTCTTGGACCTATCTGGATGGTTTCAACTTTAAAATGGAAGATGCTTTTTGGTTAACCGCACTGATTACGTTTATTAGTTTGGCATTATACAAACGATCTTTCCGGCAATTACAGTACACGCTTTTGCTTTTTATTGTTTGGCAACTGAGCGGCTTGATTCGGGATGTGAAGGTGATGAATAAACAATTTATTGCTGTGTATGCAGTGAACAAAACCTGCGCTTATGCTGCAAAAGATGGCGGGATTCTGTTTTATTCTTTTTCTGATTCCGGCGCAACACAGCGTTATCTTAAACCTCACGCGGTGGCTTTGGGAAATCCGCGGCTTAAGGAGCGCAGGTTTAATTGTGTTGAAACGCGGAACTCACAAGTGCTTTTCCTTCATCAGAAAGGAGCGCTGCCGGCCGCTGAGACGCAAAAAGCCACTTACCTTGTGGTTTCAAACAACCACCTTTTGAACGAGGAAGAAATAAAGTTGTTCAGGCCCGTGAAAGCAGTGGTACTCGACCATTCCATACCGCGAAAAAACCGTGAGGGGATGGAGAAATTATGTCGTAAATTTGGGCTTTTATGTTATGATACCCGCAAACAGGGAGCCTTTATATTAAGTCAGGATGAAATTGAGAATTGGCGATAAGGTGCGTTTTTTAAACGAAGTGGGTGAGGGCACCGTTTCCAGAATCAAAGATAAAACCTCGGTTTTTGTTGAAATGGAAGATGGTTTTGAAATCCCCTTTCAGGAAAGTCAGTTGGTGCCCATCCATACCGAATTGATAGTTGATAAGGACACCGAGAACATGGAGATGGACCCTGAAGCACAAATCTATGAAGCGCTTTACCTGATTCTCGAACCTGATCATGAATTACCACAACTCATGAGCGATTACCGGATTTATCTGTTCAATGCCTCGGCTTACCATGTGCTTTACACTTATTCTGTGAGGGATGAAACCCATTACCAAACGGTAAAACACGGTGAAGCAGGACCTTTTCAGAAGGTGGCATTAAAAACCATCAAACCTGATTTTCTAGAAAATTACCAGTACCACTCCATACAAACTTTATTTTTTAAAAACACCTTTTACAAGAGCCAGGAACCGGTGAGCCAAAGGATACAGATTACCAAATCTATTTTACAGCAGAGTTATAAAATCACCCATCCAGAATTTGACCGGCAGGTGTATGCTTTCCTGTTGAAAGAAGATTTTGCCAACATAGAACAGGTACATCATGAAATAACAAGAGAAGATATCGAACGTCTGCGTTCTGTTAAGGAGTTTGGTTCCCGGCAAAAGGAGTCGAAGTCAAACAAGGCGTATTTAAAAAGTCTGGAAAAGGAAGTGGACCTGCACATTGAAGAATTGGTAGATTCAGTGAAAGGTTTGAGTAATCATGAAATGCTGAGCATACAATTGGAGCGTTTTGAAAAAGAACTTGACGCCGCCATTGAAAACCATCTGAAAAAGATCACCTTTATTCATGGCGTGGGCAATGGACGTTTGAAATTTGAAATTCAAAGAATTCTGAAAAACACCAAAGGCATTACCTACCAGGATGCTTCGTTTAAAGAGTATGGATTTGGTGCCACCCAGGTCAACATTAATTAACTACGTATACGATACCATATGATTCCTTTTTCACCACCACGGATAGATGACAAAATTTGCGATGAAGTGGTTAAAACACTTAAAAGCGGTTGGATAACAACCGGGCCGAGAACCAAACTCTTCGAAAAAAAGATCAGTGCGTATTGTGGGAATAAATCCACCATTTGCTTGAATTCGGCAACAGCGGGTTTGGAAATCATGTTGCGTTGGTTTGGGGTGGGAGAAGGTGATGAGGTAATATTGCCGGCGTATACCTATTCGGCTACAGCCAATGTGGTTATACACTGTGGCGCTACACCCATATTTGTGGATGTGAATGCCGGAGACTTTAACATCTCTGTTTCAGAAATTGAGAAAGCCATTAACTCTAAAACAAAAGTAATCATGCCGGTAGATTTCGGAGGTTTGCCTTGTGATTACGATGAAATAAATGCCCTGGCAGTAAAAAAAGCCAATGTATTCAAAGCTTCCAATCCGGTTCAGGAAAAATTGGGGCGTATCCTCATCCTGAGCGACTCCGCACATTCTTTTGGAGCGACTTACAAAGGCAAAAAAGCGGGTGCCCTTACCGATGTTAGTGTGTTCTCCTTTCATGCGGTGAAGAACCTTACCACAGCCGAAGGGGGAGCAGTGGCTTTAAATTTGCCTGAAGGGTTTAACAATGAAGAAGTATACAGTTTGCTTTGTATCAAAACCTTGCATGGGCAAAACAAAGACGCCCTGGCCAAAACACAAATTGGCAACTGGAAGTACGATATTGTGGAAGCCGGCTACAAATGCAACATGACGGATATAGCCGCGGCCATAGGTTTGGTGGAATTGGAACGATACGATTCAGATACATTAAAGCGCAGGAAAGAAATCGCATCCCTGTATTCTGAACTTCTGGCGAACGATAAACGCCTGGAACTCCCGGTTTTTAAAAATGAAAACAAGGAATCCTGTTATCACCTTTACCCCCTCAGGATAAAAGGAATTACTGAAGAACAACGCGACGCCATTATGCAACATATTTTTGCTTCAGGCGTAAGTGTAAACGTGCATTTTCAGCCTGTTCCGGGAATGAGTTATTATAAAAAACTGGGTTATGATGTGAAAAATTACCCTGTAACTCTTGATAACTATCAACGTGAAATTTCCCTTCCCTTATATTACGACCTGAGTAACGATTCTATAAAAACGGTTGCGAAGGCCGTTTTGGCAGCGCTCAACAAAGTATGTTAAAGCGTGGTTTTGATATTTTTTGTTCTCTGATAGGACTTGTTATTTTGGCTCCGCTCTTAACTCTTATTGCTGTTTGTATTGCCCTTGAATCCCAAGGAGGGGTGTTTTACAGGCAGCTGAGGGTTGGAAGATTTGGAAAAGAGTTTTACCTCTATAAATTCAGAACCATGTATCCCGATGCCGATAAAAAGGGTTTGTTAACGGTTGGAGGCAGGGACCCAAGGATTACCCGCTTTGGGTATTATCTGAGAAAATTTAAATTGGATGAGCTGCCTCAATTGCTGAATGTGCTGAATGGCAGTATGAGTTTGGTTGGGCCACGACCGGAAGTTAAAAAATACGTAGACCTTTATACTCCTGAGCAGCGACAAGTGCTGAATGTAAGGCCGGGCATTACCGATTATGCTTCGCTGGAATACTTTTCAGAGAATGAATTGCTGGCCGCATCCAATGATCCTGAAAAAACATACATTCATGAGGTCATGCCTGCCAAGCTGGAACTCAATAAAAAATACATAAAAGAGGCCGGCTTAATGACCGACCTCCGTATCATTTTCCGTACTATTTTCAAAGTGATGGGCGTAGCAGGCCGACATTAGGCACTTGTGCTTAATCTGGTAAACGCAAGTTAAAACCTCTCATTGTATTCTTTAATGTATTTGTCCTTATTTTTCTTCAAGTTCAGGTACATTTTTCGGGCCTTTTTGGTAGTCAGGCCATGCGATTTGATTCCATAATCATGATACAATGCGCCTAAAGAGGCATCGTAACAGTACATGTTAAGCATTTTATAATTTACTTGAAGTGCGGGCACAAAAATCAAAGTCATGCCGAATGTAGGAATGGCTAAAACGAGCATAAGGTTGCGCAATTTTCGGGTACTGGCACTTTTATGGCGTGTAAAATTGGCGTATGTAAGGCTGCGCAAACCATTGCTGTTGAACATTTCCCAGGTTTCAGGATCAAGCCTGAAAATATCGATGGTGCTGTTGTAATATTCGTTTTCCAGTTCTTTGTAATAATGCACCACCTTATAGCCTTCGTTTTCATCGCGTCGCGCCAAAAGCGTTCGGTTGATGATGGTTTCATTTTTGTTTTTGGTATTAAAATTTTCTACAGCGGCGTGAGGAAGGGAAATGGTTTTTGTTTCATCAAGTTTGGCATTAAAGTCTTCACTGATGTCATACGAAAGCGCTTTTCCTTTGGTTTCTGATAGTTTGTAATAAAAGTCAGTGCCGCCATAAGCGTATTTTTTATTGAATGCATAATTGTTATAATAGTTTACGCGTGGAACAAGAACAACTTCTTTGGTATTGGCAAGGATTTTTTCTGTCAGTTTGTTGTCTCTGTAGTTGATGGCATACTCCTTGTGCTGGGCTTTTGAGCTGGCGAGGTATTTGCTGATGTTGGTATTGATTTTTTCTTTGTTGTTCTCAAACAAAGCGCGGGTCAGATAGGCTTCGGGGTAAGCTTTATCGATGAGTTTTTGAGTAAAATAATAAAGAGCTTCCTTGTAAGTTTCAAAAGGTGGTTTTACGGCCAGCAGCTCCCTGGCCGCAATATTATTATAGTTCTCGGTGTTTGGGATCAGGTATTTTAAATCGTGCAGTATCCCTTGACCTTCATTAAATCCATTGTTAACCAGCCTTTCGGTTAAAAAGCCTTTTTTTATCAGTTGATAATCCAGTAAACAAAGGCGACGGATGGATTCTGAGATATAATGCTGGTAGGTTTGATCTTCAGGACTGTACAGATGATAAATAAAAGCGCGCTCCAGGCATTCCTGATAGTTGTTTTCATTGAATAAAAGGCAGATGCTTTCTCTCCTGGCCTGTTCCTGCAAGCTGTAAAACAAGTCTTCCTTCATTTTAAACCTGGTTTTATTAGTTTGGGGATTGGCTTTAATGTAGGCCACGAGTTTATCCTTACGCACCTTCACATCGGGATGGGAACTCAGGAGTTTTTCAAGGGTGTTTACTTTAAACTTTCCGGCTTTGGTGTTTATGGTCACTGTATCGGTACTGGCAAGCGCGCTTTCGTTACGTTTGGCGTAATATTCTTCTTCCCGAATGAACAATTCAAAGTTACTGATGCCTTGTTCGAGATCATAATGCGCGTTGGCCGCAAGAGCAAAACCCTGAAGGTCGGCCTCTTGTTCATTGCTTTGTGAAAATCCGCTGGCATTCATTTTTTCTTTGAGTTCGTGTTTGCCTCCCTTTTTTTGTTTTATTGATTTTTTAAGTTCATTCAGCAAATGGTTTTTAATAAAGTGTTCCAATTCATGACACATTATGATAGCCAGTGCAGCTTCGTTTTTTACATCCGCTAAAAGCCCTGCATTCACTACCATGGTACCATCGTAAAGGCAATAGGCGTTTATAGTACTGCTTCTGCCGATGTAGGCTTTGATTTTTTTGTTTTGGAGGCTGGCCGGTAAAATGGAATCGAGTATACGGTTCACATAACTTTCCATAGCCGGCCAACTGAGGTAAATTCCCCCTTCACTGAACATTTCTGCTTTCCCAAAAGCACAGGAGGCGGTAAAGTTTTCGAGTTCCTTTTTTGGGAGAGACTTCTTAAGTTTTTTGCTGTATTTTTCCTGTTCTTTGAGTGGCTCGAAGATGTACTTTTTATCAATCTTTTCAGGGAAAACAATGGGTTGGTAAATCTGTCCAATAAGGGTTTGACCGGTAATGACGATTAACAGAAGTTGAGTCAGAAGTTTCATAAAAATCGGGATAGTATTTTATAATATAATAATGATGATCGCCACTGCGGCACCTAATGATATCACGCGGTAAGTGATGAGGCCAACATTGTTGTCTTTTCTCCGGCTGGTGCAATATACCGATCCGTCTTTAGCGGAGTAGATGCTGCCGCCGCTGTATAACATAACTTTATCATCGTTTATTTTAAGCGCATGGTCGATGTCTTCAGGAAAAACAACCGTTGGTACTTTCTTTTTGGTATAATCATCAGTAATGAACTTTTGCTTTTTTTTGGGACTGTTGTTCTGTTCCCTGCGTTTTTTCTTTTTGCTTTTTTCTTCGCGTTTGGTTTGTTCTTTAACAAGCAATAGCGTTTTATCGTTCAGATCTTCCTCCTTAAAAAAGCGAACACCGTTTTTCCTTTTGTTCCTTTGACGTTTCAGAAAATTGTCTTTTAGCTGGCAATAGGCAATATCATGATTAAAGTTTTTTATCATGAGACTGTAAAAACCGGAAATGGGTTGTTGTTTGTTATCGTATAGGGAAGCCCCTGAAAAGTAGAGGTAGGGAGGGGCCAGCCGATTATTAGGACTGTTGATGAGTTTGCGCGGTTCGTTGGTAAGGTAATAGCCATAATGATTGGCAATGGTTTGCTTTTTGGCATTAATAATGTAGTTCCGGGCGAAATTATTGAAAAGATAAAGTTTAGAAGGGTCAAGTGTGTTTTCTTTGAATTTTTCGCTGAACTCAAGTCCCGACATGTATTTTATCGTACCCAACTTCCAATACTGTTTCACGGCTGCAATTAATGCGGCCTCTCCCGGGTTTTTTTCATTTTCGATCACAACCACCAATTGCGCTGTTTTCGATAAATTTCCCAGGGCCAGGGATTGTTTTTTAGAGAGGTAAGCAATGGGCAATTGTGCCTTTGCTATTAATGCTGCACACAAGGTGAGTGCAAAAAGGAAATTGAATTTCATAAGCAGTAATACAGAATGCGTGGCAAAATAGAAATAAATTTTGGAATTGCTAGTCTTGTGAAAAAACCAAAGGATTAGCAGGCCGCACGATAATGGTATGAGATGAGAACAATTGAACAGTTTTTTGTATGTATGTTTGGTTTTTTTGTACTTTAATGTAATGAAAAGACTACAAATACTGGTATTGCTTGCCATCACCTGGGTTCAGCTCACGGCTCAAACAAAGTACAGCAAAGAAATAGAAGATCAAATCAAGCTTGTAGAAAATGGCTTGTCAGGCAGAGTAAAGATAAATGGTAAAACATATAATTTGCAGGAGCGCATGGCTCACTTCAAAGTAAAAGGCTTGAGTATTGCGGTCATTCACAATTATAAAATAGTTTGGGCAAAGGGTTATGGCTGGGCGGATGAGAAGGAAAAACGTCCTGTTAACACACAAACTTTGTTTGAACCGGGTTCCATCAGTAAATCACTTAACGCGGTAGCCGTTTTAAAACTGGTACAGGATAAAAAGCTGGATTTGTATGCCGACATCAATACCTATTTAAAATCCTGGAAGTTTCCTTATGATTCTGTTTCAAAAAACAAAAAAATTACCCTGGCTAATTTATTGAGTCACAGTGCGGGATTGAGCGTTCATGGTTTTCCGGGTTATGACCGTAAGGACAAGATTCCAACCCTTGTGGAGATACTGGATGGTAAAAAGCCGGCCAATACTCCTGCGGTACGTTCAGAGTTTGAACCCGGTTTAAAATTTAAATACTCCGGTGGTGGCACTACTATTTCTCAATTGATTGTATCGGATGTCACCAATCAGCCGTATGATCAGTTTTTGTACGAAACTGTGCTTAAGCCAATCGGTATGGTAAACAGCACTTATACCCAACCATTACCAAAGGACAAATTAAAATTCGCAGCAACAGGTTATTATACAGACGGAAGGGAAGTGCCGAACAAATTTCATGTTTACCCTGAACAAGGGGCGGCGGGTTTATGGATGACACCCAGCGACCTCTGCAATTACATTATTGAAACCCAATGGGCGTACCAGGGAAAATCGTCAAAGGTATTGAATCAGGAAATGACTAAACTTCGCTTGACACCCTATCTCGACGAATCTTCGGCATTGGGCGTGTTTATTGAAGATCGGGCCGGGGTTAAGTATTTTCAGCATGGTGCCGGAAATGAGGGTTTCAGAGGACAATATTATGGCAGTCTCGAAGGTGGAAATGGGGTGGCAGTATTTGTAAATTCGGATAATGGCGCCATTTTGTTTGAAGTGATTAACAGTGTGGCTGAGGTATACAAATGGAAGAATTTTTATTTTCCGGAAGCTAAAAATGTGGTCACTGTTCCGGAGGCTGTGTTAAAGACTTATGAAGGCATTTATCTTTTTGAAGATAAGTACGCTATTGTGCTACCAAAAGAAGACGGGTATTATTATTTAACGGATGGTGTGTACAGTAAAATGCACTTTACATCGGAAACTGAATTTTTCAATGAGGAGTTTCTGGCTGAAAAAAAATTTCTCAGGGATACTTCAGGTAAGGTAAACGGATTTACCCGTCAGGTGAGAGGCAAAACCTTTCCACAGGCCATTAAGGTGGAAAACGCTGACACCTTAAGCCTGCCCGCTTATCAATTGAACACCATAGGTTGGTATTTGCTGGAGAACAAACAATACGACAATGCCATCAGTTTTTTGAACAGTGGCATAAAACGTATGCCTGAGGACCCAATTGCAACAGGTAATTTGGGACATTGTTATTTGTTTAAGGGAGATTTTAATAAGGCCATAGAACTTTATCGGGACTTTCTGTTCAGAGCAGTTGGTCCTTACGAAAACGTAAAAGACATGATTAGTCAGGATTTTGTGTTTTTCAAAAACAATGGGTTTGATACCGGGCTGATGGATAAAGCCTTTGCTGAATTAAAACTAGAAATTCCGGAGGCTTACAAACAAAAGTGAAATATCGTCACAAATTTTTACTCGTGACCTGGCTTTAGTATAACGAAGGGAGCGGCCATTAAAAAAACAACGATTGTCTAAGCAGGGTTGTGTCCGGCAGACGCGAGACCGCTGTTAGCGGTTGGCTGTTTTTTGTCATCGGTAAGGTCCGAAAAAGAAAATTAAAATGCCTTAATGAATGTTGATGTCAGTCGATTGAAATATTTGGTACCACTGCTTTCATTGGAAAATACTCATATTTATTTATTTTTCCTGCGGGGTCGTTTGCAATGATGTCTATTAGTTCTTGTTCGCTATCCACGGCTACAACTCCGAGACCATAAATTTCTTTTGGGTCGTTAACAGGACCAAATGCATAAACTTTACCTTGCTTAAGTTTTTCTGTCCAGTAAGTAACGTGTTGTCTCATTATTTCCCTTTCATCGTCTGTCATAGTCACTGCGAAGTTGGGTCTTGAGGGGTTTAAATAAACTGCGTAAAAATTTTTTTCCATTTCATCGTTTTTAATTTTCTGTATATGCTTAAAATGTCCGGTAAGGTTGAGGGAGCGCTCAAAAAAAGTAAAACTTAAAGATCCTGAAGTTTGATAAGTTCTTTGGCCCGTATGCCTTTTTCGGTTCTCTCCAAACTCACGCACTCTACCAGTGGGTCGTGCTCAAACATCAGCAACCAGTTTTCGTCGAGGGCTTTTTTTAATAGACTGTCTTTTTCCTTCAGGGTTTCGAGGGGACGCACGTCGTAACCCATCACATAAGGTATGGGCAAATGCCCCACCGAAGGAATTAAGTCAGCCAGATAGGCTATGGTTTGGTTTTTGTATTTCACAAGAGGCAACATCATGGCTTCGGTGTGCCCGTTCACTTCTATAATGCTAATGCCATCCATTAAGGTGTCGCCTGTTTTTAAAAACTTAAGCTGCCCGCTTTCCTGTATGGGCAGTATGTTCTCTTTTAAAAAGCTGGCTTTTTCTCTTGAATTGGGGTTCACCGCCCATTGCCAGTGTTTTTCATTGCTATAGTAAGTGGCGTTTTTAAAGGCCGGCTCCAGTTTTGCTCTGTCGCTATTATATTTGATACTGCCCCCGCAATGGTCGAAATGCAAATGGGTTAAAAACACATCAGTAATATCCTCCATGCCAAAGCCATGCTTTTTTAAAGAGCCTTGGAGGGTATCCTCTCCATGCAGATAGTAGTAAGAGAAAAATTTTTCGTCTTGTTTGTTTCCCATGCCATTGTCAACTAAAATCAACCGTTTGCCATCTTCAATCAACAAACAGCGCGTAGCCCAGCTGCACATGTTATTGGCGTCGGCCGGGTTCAGTTTGTTCCAGATGCTTTTGGGCACTACGCCAAACATGGCACCCCCGTCTAACTTAAAATGCCCGGCATTGATGGAATACAATTTCATACTTAATTAATTTGATGACTAAGGTAACAAAGGCCAATAAAAAACCCGCCGAAGCGGGTTTAATTTTTTAGAGAAACTATTAATGACTCAAAATGAGTTTTTTGGTAACCTTGTTTTTTCCGTTGCTCAATTCCATAAAATAAATACCATCGGCTTCGTTGCTCAGGTCAATTTGATATACCCCGGTGCTGATGCTGCCCCATTGGCCTTTGGTGATTTCCTGCCCAACGGCATTGGTGATTTTTATGCTGACCTGTTGTGTGCCCGGAAGCGTAAACACCAGATTAAACACACCGTTGCTTGGGTTAGGCATCAGGTTAATGTTGCTCGAAAAGAGGTTTTCACTTTCATCAATACCCACCAATGGGCTGCAGGTAATAATTGGTATGATGCCCAATTGAATTTTGGCGTTGCGGAAACTTCTGAAAGTTCTCCAGTTGTTGCTGTATTGTAAAAACCAGGCATTGGAATCCAAACTGGTAGCCGCTTTTTTGGTGCTGAAAATGCGGATGGAATCGCTCGGAGAAAAATGCGGGGCTTCAACCGCCACATAAAACCCGCTGTTGTTGTTGATAATCACCGGTGAGGCAAAATCATAACGGTAAGGAATGATTTTTGTAGGCGTTACATAATTGGGATCACCCGCATAATTTAAGGTATTGGTTTTGGGTGTGGCCAAAATAGTGGCGTAGTTTTCAGCTTTGGCTCCAATTTGCGCGCCGGGTCCGGCTGAAACATTGCCTCCATATACCCTGCAGGTGATTTGAACGGAACCGTTACCGCTATGGTTTTTGGTGCCTACACTGTCAAACAACACAATGGCGCTGTTCACCTGTGGCGAAGGAATGCCGGTATAAGATGCAGGGGAGAAAAACTGAGCAAACTCTTTGTCCTTATAACAATTGGTACCTGTAAGGAATCCCGCAAAACCGCTTTGGCAACCAATTACCAAACTGTTGTTGGGTGCAGCGTACAAACTCAGGGTATCGGTGTTTTTGATTTTGCTTAACGTGTCCATACATACTGAAACAAACGGACAGGTAGTAACATTGTTAATGGCCATGGTGAATGTGGAAGACACTAAACTATTGGTAGCAATTAACGTAATGGTGTAATTGCCCGGCGTGTTCACCGATACCGCAGGATTGGCCACCGAAGGTGCAGGACTAAAAATCATGGGAGGTGTTGAACTCCAGATGTAAGTAGGAGGAGGATTTCCGCTGGAGGTGTTGAAAGGGGTGAAGGGGGTGCCGATGCAAGGTGTTGAGTTCAGGTTAAATCCGGCAACAGCAGGGCTTGGAGCTGCTGTGTTGGGAACGCAGAGGTTATGAGTACCTAAAGCATTACGAAAATTGCATTGGCTAAGAGCTGTTTGCATACGAATGTTCTGATTAGGGGTAAACATGTATTTGCAAACGTCGTTGGTGCCGTCCATAAAGTTCATGGTCATTTCACCAAAGGAACTTTGACCGGGTCCGCAACGGTCAACATAAGCCGGATGGCTGGGGCAACCAATATTTTCCATTTTTGACCAGGGGGTATCGTTGCAATAATCAGTGTAACAATTACCATCGCCCCAGGTGTGGCGTAAACCTAACCAGTGACCGACTTCGTGCGTAAGTGTGCGGCCTTTGTCGGTTGGCGCCACAATGGTACCAACGGTTCCAAAGGCTTTGGTATAAATCCAGATACCATCGTTATTCACTGTGCCAATTTCGCCGGAAGGAATACCATTGAGTGTGGTGCCCCCGGGATAGGTAGAATACCCATTCATGGTTTCGTCAGCCGGGCGATCGCTTATCCAGATGTTAAGATAACGGATGGGATCCCACATGGTGCTTGGTTTCGCAAAGGTTTCGATGTAATATTTAATGTCAACCGTTGGTGTGTTTGGATTGACCCAGGTGTTGGCTTGCGCGTCAACACGCTGAATGCCTCTTTCGGTGAGATTGCCGCCCTGAGGGTTTTTGGTGGCCATACAAAAGGTTATGCCGGTGTTGGTTACCAGGTTGGCAAAGGCACCGGGCACATTGCCCACATTTAAACCGGTGCCGGCGAAATCGGCATTAAGCGCGGCGATTTGTGATTTTACCTGGTTGGAATCGATATTCGGGTAAGTACCTACAGCTTCACCAAAGTGGATGATGTGAACAATCACCGGAATTTCGTGGGTGACCATTTGAGTTTTCCCGTTCTGAAGATTGTCTACATACTGTTTCACGGCTTTGCTGAACCATTCCTCCCATTGCTGGGGCGGGGCCGGCGTACCGCACTTGCTTTTTGTTACTGGAGTTTGACCGATGAACACTACCGGACAAAGGAGGGCGATAAAAAATACACGTAGTTTAGTAAGCATTTGAATAAGGATTAATCGAAATAAATGTATGACAAATTCTTTAAATACAAAAACCATTCGCTCAGGCTGTATGGTGGCTCACGCGTTCATACCGGCCTTTCACACTTTCTGAAGCCGGGCAAATTTCAGCAAAAGGCTTTTGTTGCCCACCGTTTCAAATTGAATCAGGGCTTTGGTTTCGGGCCAAACCCCTTCCAGTTTTAGGATACGGCCCTTGCCAAATTTTTCATGCAACACCTCTTCGTCTTCTCTCAAACTTTTATTGAGACTCAGATCCGGTGGTACATGACTGCTTTGCGTCAGGGTATTGTGCACCCTTACCAGTTTTTTAGTCTGGGGCTGAAAGCCGATGCCTTTCGAAGTTTGAGTGTTGCCAGCAGGTTTAAATTTAGAAGGTGTTCCATATTCTTTTCTGAAACTTTCAAAAACCGTGTCAGTAAAAGGGGTTCTGCTTTCCTCCGGCAAAACGTCCAGGCAATCGTCTTCAATTTCTGAAATAAAACGGCTGGGTTCGCAATAGGTAATATTGCCAAAACGGTAACGCATGGTGGCAAAACTCAGGGTGGCTTTTTTTTCGGCCCGGGTTAGGGCCACATAAAACAAACGCCTTTCTTCTTCTAAATCTCCGGGGTCGCTTACAGAGAGTTGAGAGGGAAATAAATTTTCTTCGAGCCCCACAATGTACACGTAGGGGAACTCAAGACCTTTGGCCGAGTGCACAGTCATTAAGCTCACTTTGTTGCGGTCTTCTTCTTTTTCATCCTCCAGGTCAACGTTGGTGAGTAAACTAATGTCCTGCATAAATTCATCCAGGGTTTTAAAACCCCGGCTTTCAGGCATTAATTCCTGGCCTTGCTCCGGGGGATTGAGCTCTTTGATAATGCTGCTGAGTTCGTCTTCCTGGGGGCTGCGGTCCTGTTCCACAAAATCTTTAATACCATTCAACAATTCCTGAATGTTTTCATAGCGGCTTACTCCCTCGGGTGTTTTGTCGTTGTACAATTCTTTAATCACTCCGCTGTTCACTGCAATGTGGTTGGCCAGTTCAAAAGCATCCTGTAAGTGTAACAAAAGCGAGTAGGAGGTGATTTGTGTAGCGAAATCGGAAATTTTTGCCGCGATGCCGCCATTAATGCCCAAATTAAAATCCCTGAGGTTGGAGATAACCGTCCATAAACTCACATCGTGTTCAGCCGCGGCCACCGTAATTTTATCCATGGTGCTTTGGCCGATTCCGCGAGCCGGGTAATTGATGACCCGTTTTAAACTTTCGTTGTCGTGGTTGTTAATGGCCAGGCGGTAATAGGAGATAAGATCCTTGATTTCTTTGCGCTGATAAAAACTAATGCCTCCATAAATGCGGTAGGGCACGTTGAGTTTTCGCAAGGCTTCCTCAAAGGAACGGGATTGGGCGTTGGTGCGATAGAGGATGGCAAAATCAGAATACTTGGCCTGCTCGCGCATGCGGGTTTCAAAAATCAGATTGGCAATTTTTTGTCCCTCTTCGTTATCGGAGCCCGCTTTGATCAAAGCAATTTTATGACCTTCCTCGTTTTCGGTGAACACGGTTTTTTGCAACTGGTTCACGTTGTTGGCGATAATCTGGTTGGCCGCGCTCACAATGGTTTTGGTGCTGCGGTAGTTTTGTTCGAGTTTAAACTTTTTAAGATCGGGATAGTCTTTCTCAAAATTCAGAATGTTCTGAATATTGGCGCCCCTGAAGGCGTAAATACTTTGTGCATCATCGCCCACCACACAAATGTTTTGAAAACGCGCGGCCAGTTGTTTGATGATGACGTACTGCGAAAAATTGGTATCCTGATACTCATCCACCAAAATGTAGCGGAACTTGTCCTGGTACTTCACCAATACATCCGGAAAATCACGCAACAACACGTTGGTTTGAAATAACAAATCATCGAAATCCATAGCCCCCGCTCTGAAGTTGGCTTTTTCGTATGCGGCATAAATTTGACCCAGCATGGGTTTACGGCTGCTGAAATCTTCCTGCTGGGTAATGGGGTTGTTCAGGTATTGCCGTGCCGAGATGAGTTTGTTTTTTGCATCGCTGATGCGGTTCAGCACCAGAGAGGGTTTGTACACCTTATCGTCGAGCTTAAGATTTTTCAGAATCTCGCGGATAACGCTTTTACTGTCGTCGGTATCGTAAATGGTAAAGTTGTGGGGGTAACCCAATTTTTCGGCTTCAATGCGCAGCAATTTGGCAAACACGCTGTGAAAGGTGCCCATCCATAAATTCTTGGCATTTTTTTCTCCAACCAGTGAGGCAATGCGCTCCTTCATTTCCCGGGCTGCCTTATTGGTGAACGTGAGGGATAAAATATTAAAGGGGCTGACCTTATTTTCGAGTAAACAGGCGATGCGGTAAGTGAGAACCCTTGTTTTACCCGAACCTGCACCGGCGATAATCATCACAGGACCTTCAATGCTGGTGGCGGCGGCTCTTTGAACAGGGTTCAGCTCATCAAGAAAGTGCTTCATTCCCTAAATTTCTTAATTTGTTTTGTGTTGGCCTATCCTTTATGTAAGAAGATTTTAACATCTGCTTTACTCAGCAAAAAAGCAGTTTTACGAACTTGTTTAATGGGTTTAAACTATTACCTTCAAATTGCCTGAATTGTATGTTACATTTAGAAGGTTATTGGGATTTGAAAAAACGCCTGTATATCTGTTTGCTGCTCCTGGCATTTGGTTTTAGCCTCCGGGCTCAAATGCCCACTTGCCCAAGCCCTTTTGTGTATATGGACGGACCGGGTGGTATACATGCTTATAATCCCGCTTTACCACTTTCAGCTACTAACCCTACGCCCATTGGTATTCCGAACGGAGGGGGAGGTTTAACCCTGATGCCCAATATCAACGGCGGCACTTTATCACCTACATTTTATTCCGTTATCAGCGGTAATTACAGTTATTGGAATGGTGCGGCCTGGATAGGTACAGGGCACGGTACAGGCAATGGAGCTGCTGTAAATTTAGGGGGCTGTAACGGGGCCATTTACAATCTGGTGGGAGCCACCGGACAAGTGTACGTTTACAATGGGGCAGGTACCGGTTCCTTACTAACCACCATCAGTGGTTTCAATGGAGGGGGGCCTTATGATTTGGTGACCGATTGCAATTGTAATTTTTATGTGTTAAAAACCACCACCCCCAATCAAAATCTCACCTTGTACAGTCCGGCAGGGGTGGTATTGTGTTCTTATTCCATCACCAATTTGCCGAATGCTACAGCCGGCGGAGGCTTTGCCATTATTGGCAATACCGTTTACCTGAAAAACAATCTGGCCAATGGATTTTTTGTGGGCACCATTTCGGGTGCCAACATTACCTTCACGAATGTTATCGGCTTTTCACTCGGGCCCGGTGATTTTGCGTCCTGTCCGGTGTGTATCCCATCTGCCACCCTGCAAAGCGCTAACATTGGGGGTGGCATACTGGGTTGTACGGTACCTACCGTGAACGTGATAGTTACTACTACGGCTTCTCCGGTTACATATTCCTGGAGTGGACCGGGCATTGTGGGGCCTACCACCAATTCTTCCGCTGTGGTGAACAGCACCGGCATTTATACCTGTGTAGTTTCGGCGAATGGATGTCCCCCCAGTCAGATTACATTAACCACCACCGTAATCAGCAGTGTGATACCGGTGTTTACTGCCATTACCCCATCGGGCAACATTTGTATGCAGGGAAACAACCCGGTACCTTTAATGGCTTCGTCCAATTCCACCAATAACCTCATCTCCTGGACCGGCCCCGGAGGAGTTAGCGGCTCATCAACTTCTTCGGTTCAAGCCATTATGCCGGGGGTGTATTCAGTTACCGTTACTGATATTTTTACAGGTTGTGCAGGGGCCAGCTCGGTGAACATTGTGCAAACACCAACCGTTACGCTAAGTTCCAGCAGTCCTACTTTATGCGCTCAACCCATTCAAGGTTCTCTGGCATCCATTACACTTACACCAGCTGGAGCCCCCAATTACACCTTACTGACCCAGGCCAGTTTTACCACTTCTTCACCCAACGGAACAGCTATGCCTTGTTTTCCGGTGCCCCCTTTTACAAACACGGTTACCATTGCGACAGCTACCTTAATAGGCTCCAACACTTTTTGCAGTGATACCACTAGCACCACGTTTACTATTTTTCCTAACCCCGGGGTGAACGTTACACCCCAAAGCCCCAGCATTTGTGTCGGCAACAGTGTATTACTCATCGCGTTTGGGGCCAACTCTTATACTTGGGCAAATTCACCGGGATTGAATAGTTACATCACCGGCATTACAACCGCTTCTCCAACCATAAGTACCCAGTACACCGTGAGCGGAAGCACAAACGGGTGTTTAAGTCCGCCTGCAACGGTTTCGGTTTCTGTACTGCCCCTTCCGGTGTTTTCCATCAGCCCCAGCTCCAGTCTTATTTGTTTAGGCTCTCAGGCCAGCTTCAGTGCAGTAGGCAATGCCGCCACCTACTCCTGGTCGCCGGCTCTGGGTTTATCCAACACGCTTGGACCTCAAGTATTCGCAAGCCCTCCGGCCACTCAGGCGTACCAGGTGCTTGGCACACTGAACACCTGCACAAGTTCTGCAAGTGCTACGGTGTTTGTGTTGAACCCACCTACTATGTCCTTAACACTTTCGCAACCCACCTTGTGCGCGCAAAATTTTAATGGCTCAAGCAACACGGTTCAGGCCTCACCTTTGGGTGCAACAACGTATACCTTGTTGAATGGCCCCGGTTATACGGTGAGTTCTCCGAATGGACCAGTGATGCAAATCACGCCGGCCGGTCCTCCGCCTAACGCGCCTTCTGTGCTGACTCTTTCTTTACTGGGAACCAGCAGTGTGTGCCAGTTGAACGATACCTTTACCTTGATGGTACTTCCCAACCCAAGCATTAGCGTTGCGCCAAGCAATACGGCCATATGCCCGGGCAAAAGCCAGATCATTACCGCTCAGGGCGCCAACGATTATACCTGGTCGCCAATCAGCAATTTAAATACTTACACCGGTAGTTTGGTTATTTCAATGACTCCCAGTGTTTCGAGTTTGTATTCGGTAATTGGTGGAAGCATGGGATGTTTAAGCATTACCAAAAATGTGAACGTAAACGTTTTGCCTTTGCCGGTGTTTAGCATCAGTCCATACACACAAACGGTGTGTATCGGCAATACCGTGAGTTTAACCGCACAGGGAAATGCGCAAACGTACGCATGGGATCCTCCTTTGTTTTTGTCTTCTTCAACAGGAACTCAGGTGACTTGCACACCTAACGCTTTTCAAAGCTATACTGTTACCGGCACGCTGAATACCTGTACCCAGGTAGCTGTGGCCAGTGTGTCGGCTATTGCGGTACCTGTTGTTTCGGCCTCAGCCAGCGAATACACCATTTGCAGCGGAGCCACCACACTGTTGCATGCCGAGGGTGCCAATTCCTACAGCTGGATCCCGAATTATTACCTCAGTGTGAATCAGGGACAAAATGTATTTGCTTCACCCGTGGGGAGTACTACCTATACTTTGAGAGGGTTCAATGGCATTTGCACCGGCACTTCGAGTGTTTACATTGAAACAGTGCCTCGCCCAACTATGACATTAAGTGCGCCTTACAATCAGGTGTGCCTTGGGTACAGTGTGCCCATAACCGTTGAAGGTGCAATGTATTATTCCTGGTCGCCCATTTTTGGTTTGTCGGCAATTACGGGTTCGGTATCACATGCTTCACCCGCTATCACCACCAATTACACCATTACCGGTATCAATTCCAACGGCACTGTGCAATGCACACAGTTGCTGAGTTTTTCCGTTATAGTTACACCGTTTGTGGTAGCCAGCGCTTCCGGCAGTGCTGCGATTTGTGAAGGCGAAAGAACAACACTGGAGGCCTTCGGAGGAAATACTTTTAATTGGCAACCACCCGATGGTTTGAATGTAACCGACCGGAATGCCGTTGTGGCCGGACCAACAGTTAGTACAACCTATACGGTTGAAGTTTCGGAAAACACGTTTTGCGGCAGTACAGCAACGGTTTTTGTGCAAGTGAATCCTAAACCTTTTGTGTTGGCAGGCAGAGACACGTCGTTTAACCTCGATGAACCCATGTTTATTTCAGCCCAGGGCAGTGGCAGTATCACCTGGATATCGGGTGAAAACATTGAGTGCCCTACCTGCCCGTTGAGCAGAGTGTACCCGGCCAACGACGAATGTTATGTGGTGTTGACCACCAACGAATTTGGTTGCACGGCTCAGGATAGAATGTGTATTGAGGTGACCAACGATTTTGGAGTTTACATTCCCAATACCTTTACACCAAATCAGGACGGGTTAAACGAAGTGTTTTATGTGGTGGGTACGGGCATCAGCAATTTCAGCATGCAAATTTATAACCGCTGGGGCCAATTGATTTTCTCAAGCACTAGTCAATTGAACGGTTGGGATGGGCAGTTTAAAGATAAAGCATGTGAGCCCGGTGTTTACACCTACAAAGTGGAGTACACCGGTTTAAATGGTAAACGTTACCAAAGGTCAGGGCAGGTACTGCTGAACAAATAAAAATAGCATACTAGGGTTTTTTGCTTTTCTGCATGGGGTTGCTGCCCTGGCTTTGTCCTCTGCCGGCCGCATTTTTTGCTTTAAAGAGTTCAAATTTTCCTGGCTCTGCTTTTATGTTCCAGGTGTTGTTGCTCTCATCAATGTCAGCTGTTTCGCGGTAAGGGTCCAATTGAATGGCCACTACTTTTTTGTCCTTTAAAAAGGTTTTGGTCACCTCTTTTTCATTCTTCCTCCAAATGTATGCCCCTATGCGTTCAATGTCCTCGGTGCCATCCTGGTAAACAAAACGTATGATCAGAGGCATCACCAGTCCCCCTTTGTTACTAAACTTTATTTCGTAAATGTATTTGCCTTTGTATGCAGTAAAATTCGAATCGGGCAGGGCCTCCAGGTTTTCGTAGCGGTTTTTAGCTTCCTTGATGGGTTCAGCCGGTGGGATGTAATGGTAATAGAAATCTCGCAACGTGGTATCTTTCTCAACCAAAGGCACCAAACCGCTTTCACGGTTACGCAAATCGGTAATGTATTCTTTGTCTTTCTTTTTTGGGTATGTGATGGCGGTATCCGTTTTTACTGGCACTTGTTTGCCCTGTTCAATGGTGTATGCCATAACGGTGTCGATGGAAATGTCAACCGGCTCAATGTCGTAAAACCAGCCTCTCCAAAACCAATCGAGGTCTACCGCGCTGGCATCTTCCATGCTTCTGAAAAAATCAGCAGGTTCAGGGTGTTTGAAAGCCCAACGCTGGCAGTATTGTTTAAAAGCAAAATCAAACAACTCGCGACCCATGACCGTTTCGCGCAAAATGTTTAAAGCGGTTGCAGGTTTGGCATATGCGTTAGGTCCAAAATGAATGATGTTTTCGCTGTTCACCATAATGGGTTCTAATTGGTTTTTTGGTAAACGCATGTAATCGGTGATTTTATATGCCGGACCGCGCTGAGACGGGTAACGGTTGTCGAATTCACGTTCGGTAAGGTATTGCACAAAGGTGTTCAGGCCTTCGTCCATCCAGCTCCATTGCCTTTCGTCGCTGTTAATGATCATAGGGAAAAAATTATGCCCCACTTCGTGAATGATAACCATAATCATTCCGTTTTTGGTGCCCTCGGTATAGGTGCCGTCTTTTTCGGTGCGACCAAAATTAAAACAGATCATGGGGTACTCCATGCCACTGGCCGCTTCTATGCTTTGTGCAACCGGGTAAGGGTAGGGAATGCTGTATTTAGAATATGTTTTTATGGTATGCGCTACAACTTTAGTAGAATATTTACGATACAAACCATAAGCTTCTTTACCATAAAAACTCATGCACATCACACGTTTGCCTTCGCACAACACAGGCATGGCATCCCAACTGAATTTGCGGGAACTGCCCCAGGCAAAATCGCGCACACTGTCGGCTTTAAACACCCATGTTTTGGTGCCCGGGGCTTTTTGTTTTTCGGCAGTTTTCGCTTCCTCTAACAATCCAATTTCCAGCGGTTCGCTGGCCGTTTGGGCTTTTTGCCAGCGCGCATACCTTGCCGGACTCAGCACCTGCTGGTAGTTTTGGCATTCACCGGTTGAACACACCAAATGATCGGAAGGCACCGTCATGCGTACTTTAAAATTTCCGAAGGCCAGGGCAAATTCTCCTCTTCCGGTAAATTGTTTGTGCTGCCAGCCTTCAAAATCGCTGTACACACAAAGACGCGGGTACCACTGGCTCATGGTAAAAATGTGGTTGCCGTCATCAGGAAAATACTCATAACCACCGCGCCCCCCGTATAGGATGCGGTTAATCATTTTATAATGCCACTTGATTTTAAATTTTACTTTGGCTTTTGAAAGCAGGGGTTTGGCAAGGTCAATGCGCATCATGCTGCCATTGATAACGTAATGCAAAGCTTGACCGGCCTCATCGGTCACCGCATCAATTTTATCACCCAGGCCGGCCAGGGTTTTTTTCTTTTCCAATCCCGAAAGCGCCTGCTGGGTTAAGGGCGCATTCACCTTGTTCTCATCAAAATAGTTGACCTCGTTTTCAGGGTCGTGTTGGTTTTCGTCGAGCTGAAGCCAGAGGTAAGTTAACACATCGGGCGAATTGTTAGTATAAGTAACGGTTTCGCTCCCAATTACGCTGAGGTTTTTTTCGTCCAAGGTTACATCAATGTCGTAATCGGCTTTTTGCTGCCAGTATTTGGAACCAGGCGCTCCTGAAGCGGTTCGGTATTCATTGGGGGTAGGCAAAATGGTACCCAATTGTTCGAATTTGTTCCCGTGATTGGATTGAGGATTGTTTTGAATGTTCTGCGACGAAACAGGCGCAAAGAAAAAACTTAAAACAAGGGCAACAAACGCTCGATAGTAATTTTGAGAGCCACCAGTCCAATGCTGCATACTAAGGTATATTTAAATGGTTTGTAAGGAACACGAATTACAGATTTTAAAAATACTGAAATTCCAAGCAATACTGCCACAAATAAAAGTTGTGCGGCTTCAATTCCAAGGTTAAAATACATCAGCGGTAAAAAAACACTTTCTTCCCGTCCCAATAAGGAGCGTAACAAAAAGGAGAAGCCCATTCCATGCAATAAACCGAATCCCAAGGTGAGGGAGTATAAAACCCAATCTCCTTTTTTTTCAGGGGCCTCTTTTTTCAGGAGATGATAAACAGCGGTAATCAAAATACTCAAAGCAATGCAGGGTTCCACAATTTTTTGAGGCAGTGATTCCTTCCACACAACACTGGCAGCCAGGGAAAGGGAATGGCCAAGGGTAAAAGCGGTGATTAAAACCAATAGTTTACCCCAGTGCTTTAAGGGAAAAGCAAGCGCCAGCAAGGTTACAAACAACATATGGTCGTACCCGTTCAGGTCGAGTAAATGTTCAAAGCCAAGGCTAAACCACATGCGAAATGGATTCATATCTTCGTGCCAGAGAAATGCATTTGCAAATAAACTCAATATTGAAGACAGTTGTCTTGTCGCTTTTGATTTTTACCTGGTTTTCTATGGCCCACCCTTTTTATCTGAGCGTGTGCGACCTTAAATACAACAGCGCTTCGAAAAAACTGGAGGGCACAGTAAAAGTGTTTTGCAACGACCTGGAAGATGCCTTAAAACGTTTGGAGCAAAAACCGGTAGACCTCATTCATTCCATTAACAAATCGGAAACCATTAAGCTGCTCAATACCTATTTAAAGAATCGGTTACAGTTGAAGGAAAACGGCAAGGGTATCCCTTATGAGCTCTTAGGTTACGAAATTGAGGAAGAAAGCCTGTGGATATACATTGAAAGCCAAACCTGCACCCCCCCAAAATCCCTGAACATAGAAAACAGCATCCTCTATGATTTTCTAAAAGAGCAAATGAACATCATCAACCTGGAGATAGCCGGGGTTAAAAAGAGCTGGAAACTGAATTTTCCGGAAAAACAGGTTCTTTTTGAATTTTAGTTAAGATGTTGTAAATTAGCTTTTTATGATTTATCAACACCTCGGTTTTGCCAAAATCTTTTAAAAAAACGCTCAAAAACGCCCTATTTTCTTGCTCATTTCACTGAAAGTTCAATCTTTGCAAAACTTTTAGGTGAAAAAGCTAATATTCATATTATCAATTACTTGCACATTCTTCTTCAGTTTGTCCTCATTTGGGGTACCCGATGATAAAAACAAACCGGGAGATGACAAGAAAGACAAGACCAAAAAAGCCGACACCAGCACGGTGGCGCTCAGCGCCAATGGTGTTTTGGAAGAAACAGAAACTGAACTTCCTGATACACTAGAAATTAGCTTTCCTAGCCACGATTTGTACACCAGTTGGGACACAGAAACCGCCCACCCTTATAATTTCAAAGAGAACTTTAAAAACGACAGCGTTGAAATTCAATTGACCAACGAATACGATTGTGGGTTTACCCCACCGTTTTGCGGGCAGCTTACCAGTTTGTACGGATGGAGAAAATACCGCCCGCACTACGGCATTGATATTGACCTTGAAACCGGGGAAGGGGTTCGCGCCGCATTTGATGGAATGGTAAGGGTGGCCAGGTACTACAAAGGTTACGGCAATTGTGTGATTATCCGTCACAACAACGGGCTGGAAACGGTTTATGCTCACCTTTCAAAATTGTTGGTGGAATCAGGTCAACAGGTGGAGTCAGGTACCTTTGTGGGTTTGGGTGGAAACACCGGACATTCCCGTGGCAGTCATCTGCATTTTGAAATTCGTTATTTGGGTCAGGCCATTGATGCCCAGGATGTGATTGATTTCGAAAAAGGAGAGTTGCTCACCAACACCTTTGTACTGCGAAAAAACGATGTAGAAAATAAATACGACTTAAGGGCCTTGCACAGCCGTTACCGCAAGGATCTTGGTTTGGCTTACGGCAACTACAAGGATAAAAACGGAAAAACCTATAAAATTTATTATGTGCGTAAAGGTGATAACCTTAGTCGCATTGCCAAACGCAACCGTACCACGGTAAACGCCATCTGCAAAAAGAATGGCATTAAACCCACCACCATTTTAAAGCCGGGTCGCAAGCTTAAAATTTAACCTCGCAGCCGGGGAGCAACAATCGTATCTTTTCCAATTCTTCAGGCGGAATGGGGTTTCCCCTCAGGTCGAGCACACTTAAATGTTCAAGCTGAGAGATGCTGTCGGGTAAACGCTTGAGTTGATTGCCCCTGAGCGAAAGAACCCGAAGTTTTTGGGCTTTGTAAATGCTGAAGGGAATGTTTTCAAGCGGGTTGTTTTCAATCACCAGTACTTCCAGATCAGGTAAACGTTCAAAATGCGAGCTCAAGGCTTTGGTATTGGTGTTCGAGAGATACAGAAACTGCAAGGTGCTGACCTGAAACAGAGGTTTTGGAAAACTATCCAATATGCAATTCTCAAAGCTCAGGTCTTTTAGTTTTTTCATAAACCTGAATGTGGTTGGAAGCTTTAAGGTATCATCGGTGTTACCGAAATGGAAACTGCTCAATAAACTCAGGTAGGCAATGGATTCGGGAATGCTATCGATTTTACAGTGCTGCAATTCCAGGTAATGCAGGCTGCGGTATGCCTGGGGCCTGGGCAAAAACCGGCTGAGTGCATTGTTGTAGGAAGAAAAATACATCAGGTTCACCAGCTTGTCCATGTTATCGGGATACCCGGTGATGTTGTTGTTTCTTAAGCGCAAAACCTGAAGATTGCTGAAGTTCTGAATCTTTGAAAGGGATTTGGCATCGAGGTTTTGGTAACTCAGGTCGAGTTTAAATACTTTTTTTTCGTCGGCCGAGGCGGTTTTAATATCGGTGAACACCTGGGCTCCATAAGGACCATATTTCTCAAATTCACTTTGGGCTACCGTTTGAAAAACGAGAAGGCCAAACAATAGAAAACCGAAGGCTTTTTTAATCCGCATCAATGGTAAGTATTGAAAACGTTCCAACTATAGTCGTAGCAGGTTTTTAAGGCCTCCTTGTTCAGGTTCAAAGCAATGTTTTGTTTGGCGGCAAAGGCTTCCAGGGTTTCGGTAGCCAGGTTGCCGGTTAAATCGTCCTTAGCCATAGGGCAGCCACCAAAGCCATGTATGGCCACGTCAAAACTCCGGCATTTGTTGTTGTAAGCGGCTTCTATTTTTTCCATGGCGTTTTCAGGTACAGAATGTAAGTGTGCGTTGAACTCTACGTTTTTTAGTTCAGGAATTAAAGATGAAAATAGCAGTTCAATGCTTTGGGGCGTGGATGAGCCGGTAGTGTCGGCAAGGGCCAAATGGGTGATGCCCCGGGCTTCGAGTTGTTTGCACCAATGGATGGCAATGTCAGGATTCCATAAATCACCGTAAGGATTGCCAAAAGCCATGGAAATGTAAACCAAAAGCGTTTTGTTTTTTTGCCGGCATAGGTCCTGGATTTCTTCCACCCGTTTCAGGGATTCGGCGATGCTAGAATTGGTGTTGCGTTGCTGAAAGGTTTCCGAAATGGAAAAAGGGAAACCCAGAAACTGAATCTCGTCAAAAGCACAGGCATCTTGAGCTCCTCTCAAGTTGGCGATGATGGCCAATAGTTTTGTGGGACTGCCATCCAAGCGCAATTTTTTAAGCACCTCGGGCGTGTCCTGCAGTTGTGGAATGGCTTTGGGTGAAACAAAACTTCCAAAATCGAGACGATCAAAACCTACCTTTAACAAGAGGTTCAGGTAATCAGCCTTCACCTGGGTGGGAATCATTTGTTTGATACCCTGCATGGCGTCCCTTGGGCACTCGGTTATTTTAAGCATGTTCTGCAAGCAAACGGGTGTGAATGTTTTTGATTAATTGAGGTCCTTCATAAATAAAACCGGTATAAAGCTGAATCAGGTCGGCTCCGGCTTTTATTTTTTCCAGAGCATCCTCAGCGCTGTGTATGCCGCCTACACCAATCACCGGAAAAGCATTACCTGATGTTTGTTTCAGGTAGGCAATCACCTCTGTACTTCTTTGTCTGAGCGGCTTTCCGCTCAATCCGCCTGCGCCCAATTCCTTTATTTCTACTTCCGGTGTGTTTAAACCTTCCCTCGAAATAGTGGTGTTGGTGGCAATAACCCCGGCAATTTGGGTTTGCTTAACAATGTCAATGATATCATCAAGTTGTTCGTTGCTGAGGTCGGGAGCTATTTTTAAAAGTATGGGTTTGGTTTTGGTTTTCGAGAGGTTGAGAGCCTGAATGGTTTTCAGCAATTGCAATAAGGGCTCTTTTTCCTGTAAGGCTCTTAAACCCGGGGTGTTGGGAGACGATACGTTTACAACGAAATAATCCACCACCTCATACAGGGCCTTAAAACACTTCAGGTAATCCTCTGTGGCGTTTTCGTTGGGCGTCAATTTGTTTTTTCCAATGTTTCCCCCAATAATGAGGTTTTTGTTTTTACGTTTGGCCAGGCGTAAACGGGCGATTTCCACCCCATCGTTATTAAAGCCCATGCGGTTGATGAGGGCCTGATCTTTCAGCAACCTGAACAAACGGGGTTTTTCATTCCCGGGCTGGGCTTTAGGGGTAAGGGTGCCTACTTCAATAAAGTCGAAACCCAGTTTGCCAAATTCTTCGAACGCCAGGGCGTTTTTGTCCAATCCCGCGGCAAGGCCAACCGGACCGGGAAAGTTAAGGCCGAACACGTTTTTTTGAAGGGCCGTATGGGGTTTGCGGTAAAAGCTACCCATTAAACCTGCAGCTCCGGGCAGTTTGAGTAAAAAAAAGGTAAGATGATGGGCTGTTTCGGGCTGAAACAGGAAAAGAAAACGTTTAATAAGGCTGTACATGCTTGTGCTAAAGTAGCGAAGTTCGGGCTTATGGACTTGCAAATTTTGCCTGTTAAAAAAAAAAGTCCAAAAATGGGTGGGGGGTATTGCAGAATCACAAAAAAGTGTACTTTTGCCCTGAATTTTTAAACAATAAACCAATCAAAATGAAAAAAGTATTCTCAATCGTTGCCGTTGCCGCTTTATCAGCTGCTTTTGTAGCTTGTGGTCCTTCTAAGGAAGAAATGGAAAAAATCGAGCAAGCTAAACAAGATTCGATTGCTGCCGTAGAAAAAGCGAAGCAAGATTCTATCGCTGCTGCTGAAGCTGAAATGGCTAAAGCTGCTGAAGCTGCTATGCAAGCAAAAGCTGACTCTACTCGTGTAGCTGATTCTTTGGCTGCTGCTTCTAAGGGTAAGAAAAAATAATTTTTCCCCCGGAAAAAACTAAGAACCCTGTTCCGATTTCATCGGGACGGGGTTTTTTATTTACAGGCTTTTGAAATACCCCAGCAGTTCAAACACAGCCCGGCAATCGTTCAGGCAATACTCGTTCAAATGCTGTTTCAGAAGGTCTTTGTGAATGGGATTGTTTTCCTGCCTGAATTCATCGTAAACCGAAAGTGCCTCCAATCCCGATTGTACTTCCCCATAGCTGAACTCCGGCAAAACAACTGCCGATAAGGTTTTTAAAGAAAGGTTATTCTTAAAATCAGGATGGTAATAATGGTTTTTGCTGATGAGTTCAAACAAATCAAAAAGTTTGTGTTGTATGGATTTTAAATCTTCCGCCATTTCCGGGAAACGCGTCATCAGGTCTTTAAGAACGGCTACTTCCAGAGTTTTATCGTACACCACAATAGAATCATAACCCTGCACCGCTGCTATAAATTGGCGGGTCAGTTGCTCTCTTTCGTCTTCATGGTGCTCACAAAACAAAGCATGAGAATAGCCTTCTCCATACAAACCAATCAAAAAGGGAATTTGCTCAAAGGGTTTGCAGCCCTTGAGCTTAGGTACAGCCGGATTCCAAACCTCCATGTCCATGGCCAGCACTTTACCCTTCACCCGGCTCATCCATTGCCGGATACCGTCCAGATCAATAAACGGTTTTTTATTTAAAATACATTGTAAAATGGTGTGCTGCCAGGGTTTGGCAAAATCGCTTTCGCTCAATTGAGGCAGGGTGGTTATGCCGCTGTTGTACCATTCAAACACTTTGAGTTTATCCACAAAAGGCATACTGAACACACTCTGATCACTGAGTTTTCCCTGCCAGCAATGCCCAAAAAAATCACAGGTGTAAGGTTTAAAACAATGCGGACCAATTTCCCTTTGAGGCGTTATGTTCTGTGCAATCAGGTCTTCGGCTTCCTTCACGCGGGTTTCAAAATAATCGAGGTTAGCCTCGGCTTTTTCCTTCATGCTGCGTTTGCGGAAGAGTTTTTTAAGGTCAAGTTCATCTCCTAATTCATAGCTGCCGTCGATAGTTACTAAAAACAAGTCCTCAAATTGAGGGAGCACATTCTTTAATACAAAATACTGCAGACAGGCGTCCTTTACATATGCTTCCGAAACTTTGAGGGAAGATTTTACCTCATAAGCCTGAGCACTGTTGTTTTCAAAACATAAAATATCCACCATCACCAGCACCCCCTGGTGCATAAACGTGGCTTCGTAAATCACAGGGCACTTTTGTTCAATCAATTCCCGGGTTTTTAGCAAGGCTTCAGCACTGTTGCCTGTGATTTTCGACACATCGGTGCCGCCGGGAAAAATGTGCTGGGCCAGTTCTCCCACCTCGTGCCCCCGTTTAAAGCGCTGTTGTTTTTCAGGATCCAGCTTATCCCTCAGGTAGGGAAAATTACGGTACAGGAAAAATGCCTTACTGCATTGTTCAAATTTCATGAACCCTGTTTTGCTGAGCAGATAATTGGGAGGAGGCATTTTGCCGACAAAAATAGGTTTTTATAGTAAGCTTTTGTTTTTAGTTGAGTGGCCTGGATTTCTTTCTTTTAAACCCCATTCCCGTTTTACTTTCTTAATGCTTATGTGTACTTTAGAAGTCCAAATTTTTAAACATGTCAAGCACACCCGAAGGACGTCAGATTATTTTCAGTATGGTGAATGTATCCAAGATCCATCCACCGCAAAAACAAGTATTAAAAGACATTTACATTTCATTTTACTATGGCGCCAAAATTGGTGTTTTAGGTTTAAATGGTTCCGGTAAATCCACCCTCCTGCGCATTATGGCGGGTATGGACAAGGATTACATCGGGGAAATTCATCAATCGCCCGGATACAGCATCGGTATGCTGGAACAGGAACCTAAGCTGGATGAAAACAAAACCGTGATTGAAATTGTGCGCGAGGGTGTTCAGAGTCAGGTGAACATTCTCAAAGAATTTGAAGAAGTGAACGAAAAGTTTGGGGATGAAGAAATCATGAACGACCCCGACAAGATGGATAAACTCATCAACCGACAGGCCCAATTGCAGGAACTGATTGATCAGCATGATTTGTGGAATCTTGATAATCGTTTGGAGCGTTCTATGGATGCGCTGCGTTGCCCTGACAGCGATACACCAATTAAAGTACTATCGGGTGGAGAACGCCGTCGCGTGGCCCTTTGCCGTTTGTTGCTTCAGGAACCCGATATTTTATTACTGGATGAGCCCACCAACCACCTCGATGCGGAAAGTGTGGATTGGTTAGAACAACATTTGAAACAATACAAAGGCACTATCATTGCCGTAACCCATGACCGTTATTTCCTGGATAATGTGGCCGGCTGGATTCTTGAATTAGATCGCGGAGAAGGTATTCCCTGGAAAGGCAATTACAGCAGCTGGCTCGAGCAAAAAGGCGCCCGTTTAAAACAGGAAGAAAAAACCGAAAGCAAACGTCAGAAAACACTTGCAAGAGAGTTGGAGTGGATTCGTCAGGGTGTAAAAGGCAGGGGTGTGAAACAAAAAGCTCGTTTGAACAATTACGAAAAAATGCTGAGCGAGGACACCAAAGCCAAGGAAGAGAATCTCGAGATTTTTATTCCCAACGGTCCGCGTTTGGGTAATGAAGTGATTGAAGCCATTAATGTTTCAAAAGCCTATGGCGAACGTTTGTTGTACGAAAACCTGAATTTTAAATTGCCACCTGCCGGTATTGTGGGTATTATTGGTCCGAACGGCGCGGGTAAAACCACCCTTTTCAGAATGATCATGGGCGAAGAAAAACCCAGCAGCGGAGAATTTAAAGTGGGGCCTACGGTGAAGATTTCTTACGTTGACCAAACCCATAAAGACATGGACCCCAACAAAACCGTGTACGATGTGATCAGCGGGGGATTGGACAATTTGAATTTCGGCGGTAAGGCCATGAATTCAAGAGCCTATATTTCCAAGTTTAATTTTTCAGGCAGCGACCAGGGTAAAAAAGTGAGCGTGCTTTCCGGTGGAGAGCGTAACCGTTTGCATCTGGCCATGGCTTTGAAAGAAGAAGGCAACGTATTGCTGCTCGACGAGCCCACCAACGACCTGGATGTAAACACCCTGCGCGCGCTTGAAGAAGGTTTGGAGAATTTTGCAGGTTGCGCGGTTATTATCAGTCACGACCGTTGGTTCCTCGACCGGATTTGTACACACATCCTGGCATTTGAAGGCGACAGCACCGTGCAGTGGTTTGAAGGCGGATACAGTGAGTACGAAGAGAACCGCAAAAAACGTTTGGGCAATGTAGAACCAAAACGTCCGAGATACAAAAAACTGGCAGTCTAATTTAATAGTGGTACCATGCGTCATTTCACTCCTGAAAAAATTCTGATTCCTGTTGATTTCAGCGACACCTCTATGCTGGCCATTAAACACGGGGTGTTTATCGCACGATTTACCAAAGCTGAATTGTTTTTGTTGCACGTGGTGAATTTGCATTACGAAGCGCAGGATTTGTTTTTGCCTTATGTGCAGATTGACCAAAGTGAGATTGAGAACAAAGCCATGATGAAACTTGAATCTTTGGCGGATGAATTGCAGAAAGAATTCGGTATTTCTTCAACCTGCATTATACGAACAGGCTCACCCAGTTTTGAAATTGTAAGCGTTGCCGAAGAATTAAACATCAGTTTAATAGTGATGGGCACGCACGGTTACGCGCCTTTGCAGGAATTTATCATTGGCAGTGTGGCTTTGAAGGTGCTTACCAAATCGCCTTGCCCTACCATGGCCATGAATTCGGAAGCCGATCACAAAGGGTATTCAAAAATTGTATTGCCCATTGATACTAGCGCACACACCCGGCAAAAAGTAAATTACGCCATTGAGTTTGCAAAACAATTCAACTCTGCTTTGTTTGTGCTGGGTTTATTGGGTTCCGATGAAACAAACGAAAAACCCGGCATGGAACTTATCCTGAGCCAGGTGAAAGCCCTTGCACAGGAGGCGTCGGTGAGCTGCAGCATCACTTTGTTAGAGCAGGTAAAAAACAGGGCTACAGCCACGGTTGAATTCACCAAACAGCATGGGGCCGATCTGAACATTATCATGTCTGATCAGGATGCGGAGCTGACCGGATTCTTTTTAGGGCCGTATGCCCAGCAAATTATTCACTCCAGTCCGGTGCCGGTGGTGGCCATTAAACCCATTGATTTAAGCGCAAACGACCTGAGCATTTTAAGTGGAACCAGCGGTATGTGAGCTGCGAATTCTCAGCCATTCCTGTATTTTCCTGCCAGGGAACATTCACAAATTGTTTAAAAATCGGAGCTAAATCATGGGGTGTACTGCAATCAAGCTTTAACTTTGCGACACAAAAAATAAACACGTATGTCATCAACTCCCGAACATATTCATTGCTTAATCATTGGTTCCGGTCCTGCTGGTTACACTGCTGCCATTTACGCAGCCCGTGCGGATTTAAAGCCGGTTCTATACACGGGTTTAACACCCGGAGGTCAGTTGACTGAAACCACCGAAGTCGATAATTTTCCCGGTTACCCAAAAGGCATTACCGGTCCTGTTTTAATGGAAGACCTTAAAGCCCAGGCCGAGCGATTTGGTACTCAGGTGCGTTTTGGAATGGTCACCAAAGCTGATCTCAAATCCAATCCAAAACGTTTGTGGGTGGATGAAAGCACCGAAATTACCGCCGACACTGTGATTATTTCCACAGGGGCCAGCGCCAAATGGTTGGGCTTAGAGAATGAAACCCGTTTACGTATGAATGCCGGAGGGGTAAGTGCCTGCGCGGTGTGTGATGGATTTTTCTTCAAAGGTCAGGAGGTAGCCATTGTTGGAGCAGGGGACACGGCTGCTGAGGAAGCCACTTATTTGGCCAAGCTGTGTAAAAAAGTGTACATGATTGTTCGCAAGGGCGAAATGCGCGCCAGTAAAGCCATGCAGCACCGTGTGTTAAACACTCCTAACATTGAAGTACTTTGGAATACTGAAACCCATGATATACTTGGAAAGGATACAGTAGAGGCTGTTGTAGTAAAAAATAGTCAGAGCGGAGAACTAAGAACGCTGAATGTCACCGGGTTTTTTGTTGCCATTGGTCACAAACCCAACACCGATATTTTTAAGGGGCAGTTAGATATGGATGAACTGGGGTACTTACAGGTGGTGCCCGGAAGCAGCAAAACCAATATAGAGGGTGTGTTTGCCGTTGGTGATTGCGCCGATAAAACCTATCGCCAGGCTGTAACAGCTGCAGGTAGCGGATGCATGGGAGCACTGGATGCCGAAAGGTACCTGGCCAGCGTAATGGCCCACTAAAGCCTAAAATACCGGCAACTTGTTAATATCCTGTTATTTAATTGGTTTTTAAACCTTCTTTTATTTTCCCAGTTTTAAGGGATGGAAGAGCGTTCTGGCACCAATACCCATTCTCGACTTGACGGGGCCAACAATAACCAATTAAGGGATGAAGAAAACTCACCCCGTCTTGGCGAACTTTACCAGGAGATCAATGATTTTGCTGAGGTCAAACTTAAAATCGAAACCCTTCTTCGTTTAAAACGATCTTTGGGTGAAGCAGACAGTAATTTTGCGGTGCTGTCTGAGGAATTAAAACGTTGCCGCCTGATGGTGATGGAATCGCTGGATCGTTTGTTCAGCAACTATACGCCCGACGCCAAGGCCTCCTGAGGAGGTGGAAGGCGCCTGAAAGTTTAATGTGAACACACGTTAAAAGCCGGCTTACACACCCTGCCAAACAATTAAATCCTTAAGTTTACATGTTGTATTTTCTATGAGGATTATTCTTGTTTTTCTGATCACACTCCCTTTTTTTTGCACGGCACAGGTAAAGGACAAGTACCCTTCGCTTCTCTGGAAAATTTCGGGCAATGGCTTAAAAAAGCCGTCTTATTTGTATGGAACCATGCACGTAAGCAAACGGGTGGCCTATTACCTTTCTGAAGAGTTTTTTAAAGCATTGAACAGTGTTGATTTGGTAGGGCTTGAAACCAATCCCGGAGAATGGATGGAGAACATGGAAAAAACCGGGGAGCTTTCTGACCTCTATCATTTTAACACCAACAATTCGAGGAACAGGAACTTTTACAAATACACCTTCACCGATAAAGCGCCGGATGAAGAAACCCTGAAAGGTTTGTTGAGTTATGATCCTGATATTGTAAACGGACTGTTGTACCGCCAACACGGAGCCAACGAAAATTTTGAAGAGAACACCTACATCGATTTATTTATTTATCAATCGGCGGTAAAACTTAACCTTCCGGTAATCGGACTGGAAGATTTCAGTTTATCAGAAATCTATTCCCGCCTCGCGGAACTGCCTGATGAAAAGGAAAAGGAGACAGATTTTCTTTCGTACTCCGACAGAGGCAACCTGAGAGAAAAAATTGAGGACGCTTACAGAAACGGAAATCTGGAGGCGCTCGACAGTTTGAGTAAAATCAGCAGTTCGCAAAATACCATCAAATACCTGATTAACGAACGTAATTCGATTTTCGCGAACACCATCGATTCAGTGCTGAAAAAACAAACGCTTTTTTCGGCTGTTGGTGCAGCGCATTTGCCCGGAGAAGAGGGACTGATAGAACTCCTGAGAAAAAAAGGATACCGTGTTGAAGCGGTGGAACCACACATTACCGACAACAGCCGCAAACAACGTGAAAAGCTGGAAAGCCGCAACAAACCACTGGTTTTAAATAACTATTGTTCTCCTGATTCTGTTTTTACCCTCAAGGTTCCCGGAAAATTGTATCCCTTATCCAGCGTCGATAATATAAAATACTACCTCTCGGCTGATATGGTAAATGGAGCCTTTTATGCCGTCACCCGCGTGAAACATTTTGGCACCATTTATCAGGAACCGCTCAGTGCCTGGTATTCAAAACTCGAACGTTTGTTTTTTGAGAACATTCCCGGAAAAATCCTTTCCAACAAAGCCATCAGCAATTACCCGGGGCAAAAGGCTGTAGAAATTCTAGCGCAAACCCGGCAGGGCGATTTGCAACGTTATCAGATTTTTTGCAACGACCTTGAACTTGTCTTTTTTAAAGTAGGCGGAAAAGGCAATTACGCTACAAGCGATAACGCCAACCAGTTTTTTAATTCCATACAATTTCATTTTCGTCCCAAAGGCGAAACCACATACCTTCCGGCCTTTACATTTTTGAACGACAAACAAGAGGCTCCCAAATGGATTAACTTCTCTCCGGCCACCGGAGGATTTACCTGCAGTGTACCCGAGACCTTCACCTATGAAAAATACAGAAGCAGCAGTGTGCAGGGAGTTACAGAGGATCTGAGGGCCTACGATCCGTTTAAGGCTGTTGTACTCGGAATTAAACATGCCGTGTACAATGATTTTGATTACCTCGAAGAAGACACCTTTGAACTGAATCAACTGGCGGTAAATTGTTTAAAGGCTTACAAATACAACGAACAAACCGCTTACAGCATTGAATACGAAAAAAAGCTGCCCTGCATCCGTTTCAGTGGGGTAAATAAAAATGGCTATACCATGAGCGGCAAGGTGTACATCAAAGGTGTTCATTATTATTTTATCTATGCCATATCCCAAACCAACACACCTTTTGAGCACGAGTTTTTTACAAAATTTGGTCTGGGCGATTTTAAATTTATACACCCAACCAAAATCATCACCGACAAAAATTATTTCTTCAAAGCCAAAGATGAGGTCAGTGATGATGCCCAAAGCCGTTTCAACGAGTTGTTTGCGAAAATGTATGCCAGGGATTTTTACAAAGAGAACAAACGTGATATCGGCTATGATATAAAAAATGAAAACAAATACTATTATTCACCATCGAGTAACGAATGCGTAAACATCAGTTTTGATAAGTACAATGATTACGATTTCAGGGATTCTCTTGAAATGGAAGAGCGGATTAGTAAACGCTACAAAAGCAGTACCACCTTTATCGTGGAAAAGAAACACAGCAGTCACAAGAACGGATTATTCAAAGCCTTTTACCTGCTGAAGGATACCGCTACCTGCAGGGCCATTGATACCCGCATTTACATAAAGGGCGGAGTGCTGCTCGAAATTAACGCGCAATACGATACCCTCATTGGTCTTACCGGTTGGACCAAAGATTTTATGGAGAGTTTTGAGCCCATGGATACGCTTATCGGCAAACCGGTATTTGAAAACAAATATGCTCAATTGCTCGATGACCTTTGTTCTAACGATACCGTAAAACGTAACATGGCCAACATCAGTTTGTCCAACAGCGTTTCCTTCCAAAAAGCCTTTGGCAAACAATTTGTTGATTTTTTACTTTCGGGTAAACTGCCTCTGGTGAATGAGGACAGCAAAGCCCAACTGTTTGTGAACGGAGGAGCTTTTGAAAGTGATGACATAGTGCTTCCCTACAAAAAAGTATACAAACAGTACAAGGACAGTTTTTATTTGCAACTCTGTTTATTAAAAGGCCTTTCCGGTTTAAAAACTAAAACGTCTTACCAGGCCTTTTATGAACTCATTACTTCTGAAACCCCTTTGGTGGGTTCTGAATCCACAGTGAAAGATGTTTTTACGCCCCTGCATGATTCCCTGGAACTTTGCAAATCGTTTTTCCCCGGATTATTGGACTTAACGCGCTACGATGAATACCGTGATGCGGTATACGCACTTTTAGCCGATTTGGTACATCAGAAACTGGTGAGTGCTTCGGTATACGCTCTTCAAAAAGGGAATATTCTGAAAGAAGCCAGTTTAAGTTTGAAACGTTTTATGCCTTCCGCTTATTCTGCTGATCCCGGCAATTCGCCTGGGGCATTTAATTCACTTGACAAAACAAACAAAGAACTGGCTGAAAATTTAAGAAACAACATGATGGTGCTTCAAAACAACCGCAAGTACGCAGGAAGTGATGCCCTGAGGGTAGAAGACGCCCTCACGCGTATTCCTTTGGTGAATTACGCCATTGTGCTGGCACCTTTTTATGCCCAGGATGCTGAAATCAAATTATTTTTTGATGGGCTTTACAAAACCAGGATACAAGCCATCACAGTACCTGCCCACATTGAACTTTTGAAATACAAACAAAACCTCAACGATACCCTGAACGCTTATTATTCTAAAAACAAGTTTACACGGGCCTATTTTTATTCAGAATTGGAGAAGGCAGGCTTAGCTTCTGTTTTTGATAAAACGTATGCCACACAGCAGCTGCTGGTAGAGTCGGTATTGGCTACTCAAAGGCAACTCAACCAGTTTTACCGTTACGACAAAGAAAAGATTGTCAGCGACACGCTTATTTTTGTGAAGTCAATTCCTGTAGCCAACAAACGTCAAAAGGGTAATTTATTTCTTTACAGAACTAACGAGTCGTCTTCCGGCAAACAAAAATGGAGCACGGTATTTGTACAAGACGGAAAAACCATGGGTTCAAACATGATGGTGTACACCACAGACTATCAAATCAGAGAGGAAAAAACCCAGACTGAACTGGAAGCAGATTTTGCCGGCTACTTTTCTTTGGGTTACAGAAACAGAGCAGGAGACCGGGCAGATAACTAACAGCTTAAAATTGATATAGCATTACATACCATTCCATATGAAGTATAACAACGACAAAGAAGCGGTTGAAGGATTTGTTTCAAAATATACCGAGCTCAGCAAAGAAATTGGAAAGTTGATTGTTGGACAGGAAGAAACCATACACCATGTGCTGGTTTCTATTTTCAGCAAAGGCCACTGTTTGCTGGTTGGTGTGCCCGGTCTTGCCAAAACTCTCCTGGTGAACACCATCGCCGAAGCTCTGGGTTTGAGTTTTAACCGCATACAGTTTACACCCGATTTAATGCCAAGCGACATTACCGGAAGTGAAATTTTGGATGAAGACCGTCATTTTAAATTCATCAAAGGCCCGTTGTTTGCAAACATTGTGTTAGCGGACGAAATTAACAGGACCCCTCCAAAAACCCAATCGGCCTTGCTGGAAGCCATGCAGGAAAAACAAGTAACGGTGGCCGGAAGAAAATACCCGCTCGAACATCCGTTTTTTGTATTGGCTACTCAAAATCCGATTGAGCAGGAAGGAACCTATCCTTTGCCGGAGGCGCAACTCGACCGTTTTATGTTTAACGTGTGGCTGGATTATCCAAAAATTGAAGAAGAACTTCAGGTGGTAAAACAAACCACTACAGGTACTGCTCCAAAACTGAATAAAATTATGAATGCTGAAGAGATCCTGTTTTTTCAGGAACTCATCAGAAAGATTCCGGTAGCCGATAATGTGATCGAATACGCGGTTCGTTTGGTGAGCCGTACACGCCCTGATACAGAGCACAGCGCGGAGGTTACAAAAAAATTCATCGAATGGGGGGCAGGTCCCAGGGCCTCGCAATACCTGATTATTGGCGCCAAATGCCACGCGGCCAGCAAAGGAAAATTCAGTCCGGATATTGAAGATGTAAAAGCCATCGCTGTTCCCATCCTTCGTCACCGCATTGTGGTGAATTACAAAGCAGAGGCCGAGGGGGTTAAAGTAGAAGACATTATTAAACAATTGTTGTAGGTGCATGAAAGAATTATTGAATGAAGAAGAGTTTGATCCCAAAAAACTTTTCGATAAAAAGGAATACAATACCTTGATTATTGGCAGAGAAGGATTCACCAAAGGAGAGAATGACATTGCCGATGTTTTGGAAAGTTTGTTTGAGAAAGACATTACACGCGAAATGCGCGAAGCCATATTTGCCCGATTGAAGGAAATGAACGCGGTGGATATGCTGGTGAGTACCATTAAAGAAACCAAAGACAAGGAACAGCAAATCTTGCTTACCGAAGCGTGTTGGGAAAGCGGCCTGGATTTTAAGGACCATTATTTGTTTTTTGTAGAACTAGCCTGCACCGATCATTTTCAACTGGCACACGAAGCCATTACGGTTTTGGAATACAATGAAACACGGCCTTCTCCTGAAATTTTAAAAACCGCACTCGACATGGTTAATGCCAGCAAAAGCTCACAACAGGTATTGCTTGACGAACTGAAAGCCTTGTTGAAGGAAGGATAAACCTGAGCGTTTTTGAATTAACGCCTTGCAGCGATAGATGAAAAAAAAACTAGTCATTGTGGGAGCCGGTTTCGCCGGTTTACGACTCGCCAGAAAGCTGAGAAAAAGTGAACTGGAAATATGGCTGATTGATAAAAACAATTACCATCAGTTTCCCCCTTTGTTTTATCAGGTGGCCACATCGGGACTTGAACCAAGTTCGATTATTTTTCCTTTGCGTAAAGTGTTTCAGAACCAAAAAAACATACATATCCGCATTACCGAGGTCAGTGAAATTAAACCGGAGGAGAACAAAATCATCACCGGTATTGGCGCTATTTCGTATGATTATCTTGTTATTGCCACCGGCGCCGATACCAATTTTTTTGGAAACGAACAAATTGAAGAACATTCCCTGCCCATGAAATCGGTAGGTGAAGCGCTTCACTTAAGAAATACCATTTTACAAAACATCGAAAACGCCTTAGTAGCAAAAGAGGCAGACAAAGCCGCTTTATTGAACGTAGTGGTGGTGGGTGGGGGTCCAACCGGCGTTGAGGTAAGCGGGGCTTTAGCTGAAATGAAAACCAACATTTTGCCTAAGGACTATCCGGAAATGAATTTTAAAGACATGCACATTTACCTTGTTGAAATGGGAAGCAAAACGCTCAGCGCCATGTCGGAAGAGGCCTCCAGAAAATCCAGACTCTACCTTGAAAAGCTCGGCGTAAAGGTATTGACGAACACACAGGTGCTGAGTTACGATGGTAAACATGTTTCGCTTTCGGATGGAAAACGCATAGAAACCAGAAATTTTATCTGGGCGGCCGGGGTTAAAGCAAATCTTATCAATGGATTACCGGTTGATTCAGTCACACGCGGGCAACGCTTACTTGTTGACCGATTCAATAAAGTACAGGGCACAAAAAACATTTACGCGCTTGGTGATCTGGCCTGCATGAGCACTGAAAAATTCCCGAACGGGCATCCCCAGGTAGCTACAGTCGCCAACGAACAGGCAGATCATTTTTATAAAAACCTGATGCGTCAGGAGCAAGGAAAAAACACCCTTCCTTTTGAATACAGTGATAAGGGCAGCATGGCAACTGTAGGGCGGCATCTGGCGGTTGTGGATTTGCCCTTTATTAAATTTCAGGGATTTTTGGCCTGGCTGTTCTGGATGTTTTTACATTTGATGCTGATTCTGGGAGTAAAAAATAAACTCTTTGTGTTTATCAACTGGATGTTTAAGTATTTCACCTTCGATCAATCTTTACGTTTAATTTTAAAACCACATAAAAAATGAGTTCCAAAGCTTTAAGCACCTGGGTGGAAGTTCCCGTAAATTCCGACTTTACTATACATAATATTCCTTTTGGTATTTATTCCGATAAAAGCGTGAAACACCGTGCAGCGTCAGCCATCGGGGAGTACATCATTGATTTGTATGAATTGGCAGCCGCGGGATTAATCAGCGTTAACCGGGAGGTGTTGGAACAAATTGTTCTCAACGATTTTATAACGCTCGGAAAACCCAGCACCACAAAAGTACGGCAGGAAATAATTAAACTTTTAAGTGACGAAAATTCTGAGCTTAAGAAAAACCAGGGTCTAAGAGAAAAAGTACTGAAGAAACAAAGTGCCGTAAATTTACTCATGCCGGTGAGAGTGGGGGATTACACGGATTTTTACAGCAGCATGGATCATGCCGTGAACATAGGTACCATGATTCGCGACCCTAAAAACGCCCTGATGCCCAACTGGAAACATTTGCCGGTGGGTTACCACGGCCGGGCCAGCAGCATTTGTGTGAGCGGTCACAGCTTTCACCGTCCCAAAGGGCAGCAGAAACCGGCCGATGCCGAGAACCCTGTGTTTGGTCCCTGCAAATTGCTGGACATTGAATTGGAAACGGCTTTCATTATTGGTAAAGCAACACAACTGGGCGACAGTGTTTCAACAGCGGAAGCCGACGATTATATTTTCGGCATGGTATTGTTTAACGATTGGAGTGCACGCGATATCCAAACCTGGGAATACATTCCCCTTGGTCCTTTTCTTTCAAAAAACTTCGCAAGCACCGTGTCGCCCTGGATTGTTACACTCGAGGCTTTGGAACCTTTCCGCGTAAAAGGCTATGAGCAGGTGCCAAAATTGCTGCCCTATTTGCAGTACGAGGGAAATAAAAATCTGGACATCAAATTGGATGTGATTTTAAAAACTCAAAACGGAGAGGAGCACCCCGTGTGCAGCAGCAATTACAAATACATGTACTACACCATGGAACAGCAATTGGCGCATCATACTGTAAATGGCTGTAATATTAACGTTGGCGACATGATGGGCAGCGGCACCATTAGCGGTCCGGACCCAAGCGAGTACGGGAGTTTTATGGAACTGACCTGGAGAGGCACCAAACCTATCAAGTTAAAAGATGGTTCTGAACGTAAATTTGTGAACGATTACGACACCATTATTCTTCGGGGGCATTGTGAGAAAGAAGGAATGCGGGTGGGCTTTGGAGAATGTGTGGCAACGGTGTTGCCAGCTAAACCCTGAGAAATAAAACTGCACTCATTTTTCTTTGTCTGGTTTTTATTTAGTTTTTTTAATCGCTCAAAACCGCCAGGAAAAATCGAAGTTTTTTACGCAGTAGCTTAAACGCAAGCAATTTCATTCCTGCGATGCAAGCTTTGACGCTGTGCTTTAAGGCATAGTATGCCCAGAGATGCTTAGTAAGATCTGGAATTCCTTTCCTCAGTATTTTAGAGATTACAAGGGTGTTAACGAGATTAAGTCAGATTGGAAGCTTAGTTTAGAAAAGGTAAGCATGTTATGTGCTTTCGAAAGCGTGAAGATAAGTATAAATTTGGTACGCAACGGGTGATAAAATTGTCGGCATCATCTTTGTGCCTTTGGGAAGCACAGCCAGTTACAAGTTGCCCGTTTTCGCAAAACATTCTTCTTATTCAGAACAGTTTCAATACATTAATTCACTGGATAGTCTTGATGAAAATGAAGAGCAGGATCTGCTTGCCTTGAACAGGAAGATCAGAAGGGTAAAGCATCCGGCTCAATTGAAGGCTTCAGCAAGCAATAGTCCATAGCTGGGTGTGGCTTATTACTGGCAATCCCTCAGAGCTTACGACCAGGTAGATTCTGCAAAAAAACTCAAACAAAAGCCATATTAATGCTGCAGGGTAAAAAGGGATTACCAGTTACTGAAGAAGGATTTTGAGATTTGGAATAAGGAGTTGCAGTCTGAAGAAAAAACAAATTCATTGCTTGCGACAAGCTGAATCATGTGGATGTAAGTGGGGAAGAAAAAATTACACCAGCAGAATACTAAAAACAATGCGATTTGGAGGAGCAGGTGATCCTGGACATTGTGAAGCGGATTGCGTCTTTAAAGTGATGAATAAGGTAAAAGGGCTACAGAACTTATATCAAATCTGTTGGATTCTTAGTTTACAAGATGATACTTTTTTTAGAGTGTTACTTTAAGTTGATCTTCCTTTATTTTTTCATTTATTTTTTGTACCTTTCTTTTGCCTTACAGGTTGGGCATTAAAATAAAAATGAAAGGAGGTCATGTGCATTATACTTGTACTAATTCTAAATTTATTAACAAGTTAAAACGAAAATCATGAAAAAGATTAAACAAAAAATTGGTAAATTATTATTTCTTGCATTTATCCTACTTTCAATTTTTGGACAGGCACAAGCAAACTGCACAAGTTATATAATAAAAAACAATACAGGGTGTGTAGTTGTTTTTGATGTTCAAAGCTATTGCAATGGTTCGCCGAGTACGTGTGGTTCAGTCTCTGGTCAGTCTTTAGGAGCAGGAGCGCAATACACTATTACAGGCTGTTCTGGTTGTTCGAGTTGTGACTATGATGTAATCCTTCAGTCTGTCGGAGGAAATACGACTGGATTGCCTGTCAATGTTATTTCTAGTTCTCCAAATAGCACCTATCCAACTTCAAACTGTCCAGGGAATTGTAATGGCATTTTCAAATGGAAATTTAGTGAGACAACCGTTGATTAGATAATCTCACTTTCCTAACTAAAAAGGAAAGGGTTTGCTTTGATGAAAGGCCTTGTAAAATACCTTGTTATTATTAACTGTTTATCAACTTATTTTCTTGCCCAAAATGAGAATAAGAAGTGGTATTTTGGAGGTAATGCAGGGTTAGATTTTATGACCAATCCTCCAACTATTCTTAGCAACAGTTCAATGTCGGTGAATGAGGGCTGTTCCAGCATTTCAGATTCGAACGGTAGTTTGTTGTTTTATACAGATGGCGTTACCATTTGGAATCAAAGTCATATGGTGATGGCCAATGGCACTAGTTTGTTTGGAGGTAGTACTTCTTCACAGTCAAGTTTAATTATTAAACAACCTAATCAAGCTAACATTTATTATGTTTTTACTTTACAAGGTGGCGGGGGCGGAGGCGGATTAAGATACTCGATTGTTGACATGAGCCTTGCTTTAGGGCAGGGTTCTGTAACAATCAAGAATGCTACACTTTATCCATCCCCATGTCTTGAAAAGTTGACAAACACAATTCATTGTAATGGTGTAGATAATTGGATAGTCATACACGAATATCAATCCAATAATTTCAGGAGTTTTCTACTTACTTCTGCTGGAATAAATACAACCGCAGTAGTATCATCTGTTGGTGCTAACTACAATACCGGTGGTTATCTATTCGGTTGTATGAAACTATCTCCAAATGGAAAAAAGATTGGGTTAGCTTTTAGTGATTTAATTAATCAGGTACACCTATTTGATTTTGATAACTCGACAGGGGTTATAACTAACCCATTAATACTTGGGCCATGTCCATTTCCATATGGATGTGAGTTTTCACCTGATGGCACTAAACTTTATGCTGCTTCATGGAACATGTTTTTGAATACCCAGTGGAATTTATATCAATGGAACCTATGTGCAGTTTCAAATTCAGCTATTATTTCTTCCCAATTTGCTATTTCCACTTCGTCAATAGTGGCACTTGGCTCACTTCAATTAGCGCCTGATGGCAAGATTTACGTTGCGAGAAAGAATCAGACTATGCTTGGAGTAATAAGTAACCCAAATGCACTTGGAAATTTATGTAATTATAGCGATCTTGGACAATCTATTTCTCCTGGTGTTTCTAAGGATGGATTGCCAAATTTTGGCACATTCCATTTTGTACAACCTCCCGGCCCATTCAGTTATACAAGCAACATTGCACTAAGTTGTAATTCTGCTACTTTTGAAATCCCGCAAATTTGCACAGCTGCAGGGACTACAGTAAATAGTGTTTCTTGGAATTTCGGTGATCCTGGTTCAGGAATTGCTAACACATCTAATCTTTTTAGTCCAGTACACATATATCCTGGTCCCGGAAGTTATACAGTGGGGTTAGTTATTAATTATGCCTGCAGGTCAGACACAATACTACAGCCTGTTATCATTACGTCACCGACAATTGGGGTTACAACTACTTCTTCAAATTGTGCCGGTATAGGCTCAGCCACGGTATTAACAGTTGGAGGTTCGGGTTCTTATTCATATACATGGACTCCATCTGCTCAAACTTCATCTGTGGCTAATAATTTAAGCGCAGGTCTTTATACTTTGACTATGCTAGATAACGGGGGTGGCTGTGTTGGAACAACCACTTTGTTAATTGTCCCTGTTTTCAGTTTAAATGTTACAAATAGTCAAAGCCTGGCTTGTAATTCTGTACCAATCGCTACTGCGGGAATTAGCATAACAAATGGTTCAGGGCTTTATTCTTATAATTGGAGCGGCACTGCCGTAACTGCTTCAGTGGTAAGCGGCTTAGCTGCTGGTTTACATACAGTAATTGTAAGTGATTTAATTAATCTGTGTTCTATTACAAACACTTTTCTAATTGCTCAACCTTCAGCATTAACGCTTAATATTGTATCTTCATCAGCGACAGCTTGTGTAGGGAGCAGTGTTGTTTTATCTGGCACAACTCAGGGCGGCATTTCAGGGTATTTTTACAATTGGGTTAACGGGCCGGCTTCAAATTCAATTATTGTGAACGAGGCAATTGGAGGTAATTATGTATATACTTTAAATAGCATAGATGCGAATACATGTGCAGTAACAAATACTATTTCTGTTATTTTTGTAAGTAACCCAATTCTTAGTGTTTTTAATGTTTCAATTTGCCCAACAGAGGTTGCAACACTTACTGCTACAGGTGCTACCACATACACTTGGTATCCAAATTTGATAGGGGGCTCAAGTTTCACCCAGTCTCCCGCTACGAGTCAGCAGTACACTCTTGTTGGTGCCCTATTATCATGTACAAGTGCTGCAATTGCTTCAATTATTCTAAAACCAGTACCTAGTGTAACCTTAGGATCCAACTCACCAATCTGCAGCAATCAAATGCTAAACTTTTACTCCTCAGGTGGTACTTCTTTTGTGTGGAATGGACCAGTGAATTATATTTCAGCGGCCCAAAACCCAACTATTTATCCGGTAAGCACAAATCAAAGTGGATTGTATACACTAACTGTAACTGCGGCTAATTCCTGCACGGCAGGGGCTTCTGTGAATGTTACAATTAATCCTACGCCTACGCTATCAGTGTTCGGCTCCACGGTTTGTTCAAACCAAAGTATGAGTTTATCAGCTAATTCTTTTTCAGGTTCAAGCTATTACTGGCTGGGACCTGGAAGTTTTACCTCCAATTCACAGTATCCTGTAGTGTCTAATATTAATTCAACGCTTTCAGGGATTTATCATGTAACGGTTACAAGTTTGATGAATTGCTCAAATACCGGAGTTGCAGATGTGACTATTACAACATTACCAACTATTTTTATATCAGCTAACAATCCTTTATGTGCTGGAACAAATCTCTTTTTGTCAGGAGGTGGAGGTTCAATATACAATTGGAGTGGACCGAATTCTTTTACTTCTTCAATTCAAAGCCCAAGTATAAATAATGTTGGGTTTATGAATGCTGGTACCTATACATTGACTGCAATAACAGGTCCCTGTATTGTTAATTCTGTGCAAACAATTTCAATTAATCCAATACCAAGCCCTATCGTAAATTATAATGCACCCCTTTGTGACCAACGCACTTTACAATTATATGCAAATTCAGGGTATAGTTATAGCTGGAGTGGACCTCAGAACTTTAGTAGCTCAATTCAAAACCCATCTATAAGTGTAGTTTCCTTTTCAAATGCTGGTAGTTATTCATTAACAATGAGCGACGCTAACGGATGCATGGGAGTTGCAGTTGTATTAGTTGATGTTTTGGAGAATCCCTTACCGGCTGCAAATGGAGCGACGGTTTGTTTGGGTGGCAATGTAACAATTAATGCGTCGGGAGGTGTGCATTATTCATGGAGTGGTCCACAAGGTTTTAGTTCTAACCTTTCATCTGTACATATATCCCAAGTAAATTTAAGTCAAACCGGGCTTTATACGGTTGTTGTTACAGGTAGTAACTCTTGCTACTCATCAACCGTCGCGCAAGTTCTAGGGTTTAATTACCCTCTGCCAACGCCAACCATAGTAGCCACGCCATCGGTTTGTTTAAATTCAACTATTAGCCTATTAGCTTCGGGTGGTTTGTTTTATTCTTGGACGGGTCCAGGAAATTTCACTTCGATTAGCAACAATATTAATTTTATTGCAAACAATTTAGAAATGGCAGGAATCTACTCTCTAAGTGTTATCAATGGAAGTTATTGTGTTGGCTCAGGCACTGTTTACATTCATGTATTTCCTTTGCCTAGCGCCAATTTAAGTTCAAGCCAGAATGAATTATGTGTTCCTTTCTGTTCAGTATTTAAATTGAACCCAAGTGATAACACAACACCCTTGCAATCGTATACGTATTTTATTGAAGGGAACTGGTTTCAATCTGAAAAGGTGAATTATTGTATTCAGAAAGAAGGAACTCAAATTATATATGCTAATTATACAGATACACATTCTTGTTCTAATTCCTCAACTCTAGCAGTCAGGGGTTTTCCTAAACCCTTGGCAGAATTTGAATATTATCCTACTAAACCTATAGCTGGCATTGATCAAGTGCATTTCAGAAGTCATTCAGGTGGATCTTCGCTTAAAGAGTGGACTTGGGTATTTCCAAACCTCGATAGTGCGTTAGGTGAACAATCTACTTTTTTGTTTGAAGAAGCTGGTAAGTTTCCGGTCGTGCTTCTTGTTGAAAATGAATGGAGTTGTAAAGATACTTTAATACGAGTGGTAACCGTTGAGGAAGAATTCGCACTATATGTTCCCAATGTTTTTACCCCTAACAACGATGGATTGAATGATCTATTCAGGCCCATGGGAGTTGGTTTAAAAGACTACAATTTGGAAATTTATGATCGTTGGGGTATAGCCATGTTTAAAACAAGAGATTTCCTACAGGGATGGGACGGGTATTTTAATGGTAGTTTATGTCAGCAAGATATTTTTACCTGGAAGATTATATATACTACTTCTGCAGGGCAATACTCTGAAAAAATTGGCCATGTTTTTCTGCAAAGATGATTAAAGATATAGCGGATTGGAAGCGTTTCTTTCAACACTAGTCAACTAGGAAACGATGTTGTTTTTTGCCTGTATGGGCGGAGGAACATCTTTTAATCCCAGCATTTCCATCAAATCAATTTCAATGTTTCGGCTGATGGAAGTAATCGGCACGTCGTTCGCGCTACCTTCAAAGGGATTTTCTGAAGCCTCACCAATTTTTTCGAGCGTGGTAAAAACCCATCCCGATAGCATGCTGAAGGGAATGGTGAGCCACACAAACTGGCAATTGTATTTGTCGAACTCCTGAAGCATGCCCAGAGGAAGTAAAACAACAAATATCTTGATGAACCAAAGGTTTAAAGTTGCGTATTGTCTTGGATAAGGAAAGTTTTTGATGCGTTCGGAAGCCCCCTGAAGGTTTAAAAATTCAACAAGAAGTTTTTCCATTTCCATGTGCCTGAAGTCGTCGATATACCCATTGCTGTGCAGGGTTTTAAGCACCTCCGATTGCAAGGCCATAATTTGGGTGGCTTTGTTTGCCTTGCCACTTATTTTTGTTAGTTCGCTTTCTGAAAGGTACTTGCCTAAAAGTTCTTCTACTTTGTGTTCGTGCTCTTCTACCCTGAACCATTTATTTTTATACTCCAGGTTATGCACTTTGTAAATCGCTTCCCAGGTACGGGCTTCTCTTAATTGAAAACGCAGGGCGGTGATCCAGGCCAGGTGACGAAAGACAAGATCTTTGTGCAGTTGGTTCAAATCATTTTCGCTTAATTTTTCTTTTGCAAAATGATTGCCAACATAATCTTTCACCAATAAACCCCAGGAGCGGCTGGAGTTGACAATTCCGCCCCATATTTTTCGTGCTTCCCAAACCCGTTCGTACGACGCGTTGTTTTTAAATCCAACAACAAAAGCAACCGCAGTACCCAATAAAGCAATGGGCAACCAGGGAATAGACAACCATTTCCAATCCAACAGTATATACAAACTTGTTGGTACTGCGGAGATGAAGAAGAGTGAATACAGATCCCTTCGGGTCCAAAACATCACTTCAAAAAATTTGTAATTGTTACCGGTGTGCATAGGGTAGAATAGTTATTTGTTAAGGGCTAATTTTTTAGGGCTTAACGTTTGAGGAGTTTAAGGCCCAGGTTGCGGCCATGCCCCTGCACGATGGCCAGGTTAATCCAGCATTTGGCGAGTTCTTCCAGCAATTGCACTTTATCTTCTCCTCCAAAATCGTAACAGGTTTCAAATCCTATATCCCTGGCAAGTTGTGCAGCCAATGTTTTGGATGCATTGTCGTTTCCGGCGCAAAACATATCTAAACCAATGCCATTGTAATTGGGATTGAGCATATTTTCGAAGCCGGTGGTATTAAAACACTTCACAATTTTTTCTGTCTTGCAAATGCTTTTAACCGCGTGATACACCGTAGGAAATCCTTCGGGCGTGGATCGAATGGAATTGCTCGCGTCAATAATGGTTTTGTTGTCGATGGGGCCCAGTTCCTGAATTACTCTTAGGCAAGCATCTGGTGGAATAGTTAAAATCACTACCTCCGATTGTTTTACAGCAAATCCAATGGAAGTAAACCGGTCCTCACCGATTTTAGTCGCCAGGTTGATTGACTTTTGGCTGAGGGGAAAACGTGCGCCAACCAGCACCTGATGACCGGCTTTAATTAAATTTTGGGCCAGGGCTCCACCTACATTGCCGGAACCAATAATACAAATGACCATACTAAGAATTTAAAGTGAATTCACTGGTAATTGTCGTTTTAAGAGATTTGGAAATGGGGCAAGTGGTTTCGGCCTCTTTTACCAGCTCTGAAAATTTGGTTTTTTCAATTCCCGGCACTTTTGCTATTAGATTTAAGTGAGAGGAGGTGATGCTTCCATTTTCAAGTGTGATCACACAATTGGTTTCAAGCGAATCGGGCACAAAGCCTGCGGCACCCAGCAGAAAACTTAACTTCATGCTGAAACATCCGGCATGCGCTGCGGCTATAAGTTCTTCAGGATTGGTACCAATGCCTTCTTCAAAACGACTGGAGTAGGAGTATTGTGTTTTCTTTAACACCTCGCTTTGTGTTGTAAGATGGCCTTTGCCTTCTTTTCCGCTCCCTAACCAAAGGGCTGTTGCTTGTCTTTTCATGGAATTTCTTTTAAATCATTTGAAAGTGAAGATAAAGGATTTTCACCTGAAAGTGAACTGGATTTTTTAAGAAACTGGGGCAAAATCTTGCTTCAGCAGATCAGCAATAAGCGCACTTGTCCCTGAACATCCTCCGGAGCCCTGTGAATACATGGTGGCACCCTACTTTCCGGATGGTCGACAGCCAGGCGCCACAAATTTCCGGTTCCGAGAGGGATGGACCGCCCATTGGGTTTGGCCTGGTAATGCAGGTCGTAAAACTCATCCCGCAGAAAGGTTTCGAAGCCGGCATCAGCACCCTGATAAAGTTGTTGGAGTTCGTGACGCAGTTCAGGCACCTGCACTTTTTTTTCGGCTTGTTTGTTGGGCAATACTTCGCTTGAAGGACCGTAGTAGGTGCACAAAAAGGTGTGCGTTGGAATCGGGGATTGATCAACATGAAAGGAGTAAACATCTCTGGGAAAAACCAAACTGTTCACGTCACTTGAATATTTTTTGATCAGGTTAATGTTTGGGGATGAGCCCAGGGCCTTGAGCCGGATAAAATCTTCCAGAATAGTTGCCCTTGCCTTTTGACCGGATACACTTAAGTTCAATTGTTCCAGTTGTTCGGGCTCTAAGTTCATCAGGTCATCTTTCAGGTCGAACTTTTGAACCAATTCGGCAAAGTCTCCCTGCAGGTCCCTGATCCAGCCCATGGCATTTTGTTCAGCCTGAAAGGGCCTTGAGATCAGTTCTTCAAAACTTGAAACCAGTTGAATGTTGGGAGAGGTGAAGGCAGAGGTAATCATGGCCTTGAAAGTGCTGAGGTAGAGTATTTTTGCCGGGCTTGAATGGCTGCTCAAAGATACTGAATTACTTGCCTGAAGTTGGGCACCGGAGCTGTAAAAAGTGTTGAATTCAGAAAAGTAACCGCCAGGCCTTTTAGAGAAAAGGGAATGTCAGTGTAGGTAGTTTCGTTGACATCCCTTCGACACTTCCAGAAAGTAACGGAAACTTTAGGTTAGAATTGAATTGGATGTATTGCGAATGACAGGTACTTTGATTGTATAAAGCCCAGTTAAAATATATCCTATATTTACTTTTGTGAAATCTGACCGTAATCTGCTTCTAAAAGGATTGTGTGTGTTTTCCGGTTTAGTATCGGGCATAGGATGGTTGATTTACTTTATTCAACTTTTCAGAGACTTTGAAACACAGCAAGGTTTTTGGTTTTTTCTTCAGAATCCCAATGCCATCACTTATCCCTTGTTTTGTGTTTTTGCAATTATCATTGCTGTCAAATCCAATTCCAACAAAGGCACTCTCCTGTTCTCACTGTTTTTATCTTCTGTTGCTTTAAATGTGGTGATTGGTTCCATTCAGAAATTCAATCCTGAATACAACAGCCCACTTTTATCCACTATTACGTTTATTATCACTTCAGTGGCTTTTATAAAATCCTTTCAAAATTTTCCACTAAGAATCACTGAGGAGCACGTGACGGCCAATTTTCCCCGAAGCAAAAGAATTCGCTGGTATTTGAGAGCTTTTTTAAAAAAGCAGATTTGGTTGTTTTTTACATTGATTATTTTGGCGCTAGGGTTTATTTTCCCCGAAAATGCCTTGATGCAGTTCTCTGCCTTAATTGTTGTATTGGTAACGGGTTTGTTTTTTCTTTTCCTTAATTATAAAATCTCCAGCCCTTCAGGTCAAAACAAGATTACCTGGTTGGTGTGGGGCATTTTGAGCTATACTTTTTTCACCATCTTAAATGCGGTGCTGATTAGCTCAAGTCCGGAAATGGATAAACTGGTCAGCGTAATCATCAGTAGTTTAAGGGCATTTTCCTTATTTCTTTCCGTGACCATGTGTCTGTTTTTTTTCGATACTTTCAATACCGGGGTGCTCATTCGCCGAACCATAATCGACGGTGCCATGTTTATAGTAATCATTCTTTTGTACAACACCATTGAGCATTATGTGTTGCATTGGATCAACCACCAATTGCATATTTCTAATGTGATTGCCTCATCCGTTTTATCCGGTTTTTTTGTATTGATTTTTAGTCCCATGCACCATAAGTTGATGCACCTTTTAGATTCCAGATTCAAGTCCAAAAAATTGAAAATGCAGGAAACAAAGGAATAGGATCAACACCTCTTCAGAAAATTTGTTGATGAAGGTTTAAACTTGCAGGCAGTTTAACTTCGGGATAAAGTCAGCCACTAATATTTACCGGTGCTGAAAACGGACACTTCGCATTATGTTGTATTATACTTCTGATTTTGTTAAGGCTCCGTTGAAAAGCCACAAAATTTATATTGCCCATCAACCTGAATGAAAGCAAAGGCTATTCGTTTGCCTTCATTTCCGGATGATGCCTTTACATCAATTAAAAGCACTTCAATCGGATAGAGTAGAGTTGCGTTTGGTTTCTCAATTATACAGGGTTTGGAATACAGTTTTGGGAAGTCAATGATGTTAGTAAATACAAAATTTGATTTATTTTTCATTCTTGTCCTTACTTTTTTTGTGAAAATAATTGGATAATCCTCTATTACAAACCTATCAATAGGAATAAAGCACAAGTCAGAATACAGATGTTCGTACCTGGTTTTTTCATCAGGGAATTTATATGATTTAAAGAGGGAGTCTTCTTTCTTAGTATTCCTTACACACCACGGACAATGGATGCATGGGGTTGACATTTTTTTAAAGGTCGTGAAATCTTTTCCTAAGATGGCTTTAACAAATTTGTTCCATGTAACTTTAATAAGTGAATCGTTTGTGTGTAGTAAATGTAAAATTGAATTCGAATTTGATTTTAAGGTTAGAAAATTTGATACAACAAGGAATACAACCAGTAAGGCTATTTTGTGAAGCTTTTTATGTTGCAAAATTCCAAATCCCATTGCACCACTTAATAATGATTCGCCATATAAAACAAGTCTATTACCTTGAATCTGCCAAATTAGCAAGCCAGAAGCTATTTTCTCTTCTTTTCCAGATTCATGGAACTCCTTTGTTGTCTGTTATTTAACCACGACAATAACAGGCTTTTCAACAAGGTTATTTGATTTTAAGTAAAAAGAATCAGGTAGTCGGTTTCAGGTCGTAGATCTTCCTGATTTTTTCAAATTCCTTTTCCATGTCCAGCTTAAGGTCGATCAATTCCCCGTTCCTTACATTAAAAACCCAACCATATACCTGAGGGAAGCCTGTTTTGTACCAGGCCCTTTGCACATGATCTATTTTAATAATGTTCAGGCATTGTTCCAGCACGTTGAGTTCCACCAAACGGTCGAAACGTTTTTGCTCTTCTTTAATTTGGTCGAGTTCATCGCTGTGCAAGCGGTAAACGTCTCTCAAGGTTTGAAGCCAACTGTTCAGTTGCCCCATATCACTTGGGTTAAGCGCTGCTTTTACACCTCCGCATTCGTAATGACCGCAAATAATGATGTATTTTATTTTTAATTTTTCAACAGCAAATTGTACTACGGCGTTCATGTTGCTGTCGGTGGGAATTACAATGTTGGCCACATTGCGGTGAATAAACACTTCCCCCGGCTTCATGCCCATCAGGTCTTCGGCTGTGACCCGGCTATCGCTGCAGCCAATGTAGAGCAATTCAGGGTGCTGACCCATTGACAGCTTAGAAAAGTACTCGGGATCAATGGATAATTTATCCGAAACCCACATTTTATTATTTAAAAATATCTTTTTGAAATCCATTCCGATAAGTTTCGATTGCTTTTAAACAATTATTCGTCTCTGAAATTAATCTTGCGGTGGCTGCCATCGCAATACGGTTTGTTGCCTGAAGCACCACAGCGGCAAAAGGCGGTGACCTTATTTTTTAAAGTGATCCGGCCTTCTTTGTCCTTTACCTGAATGTTGCCATACACCAAAAGAGGTCCGTTTTTTGAAACTTCCACAATGTGTTCTGATGAAACCACTTCTTCATTGCCCTCCTTGCCGGTGTTCATATAATAACTCAGGGCTCCGCTGGGGCATTGTTTCACCTGGGCAATAATACGTTCTGTACTCGCTCCCTCCGGTTTTATCCAGGGCTTTTCAGCAGGATTAAACACTTGAGGCAAGCCCGCTTGTCCTTTCCAGCATTTGGTGGAGTGAATGCAAAGGCCCGATTGCCAAACGATGGTCACTTCTCCGTTGCTGTATTCTTTTTTGATGTTTTTGGGATCCATTTAAATCAGTTGAGTATGTATATCAATGGTGTTGCTAAGAATTTTAGAAACCGGACATTTTTCAGCAATCAGAAGAAGGCGTTCTTTCTGATCTGCAGGAATTTCTGAAGAAAAGGTAATTTCTCTTCGGATAAAGGTAACAATCTCGCCTTCATTTTTTTGACTCATGTTTAAGCGTACGTGAATTTCAGGAATGTTCCATTCTTTCCGGTCGATGTACATTCTGAGCGTGGCAAGGGTGCAACCGGCCAGGGAAGCTAAAAAAGTAGAGTAGGGATCAGGACCTTTATCCTTTCCTCCTGAACTTTCAGGTTCGTCCATGTGGATTACTCCTTTTTTCCAGGTAATCTGGCAATGGTACTTTTCTTTACCGATACGTCCGGTGATGTCTTGATCGAGCAGATTGTTCATGGTGTATTGAAGTTATACATTTGCCCTGAATTTTCAGGAATTTAAAAGTTCAGAAACTGTTTTCCAGCTCATCACCATAAACCAAGCTAAAAATATCAGCGTTTCAATCAGCAGCCGGACGCCTGCCTTGCGGTTGCCACTGACTTCAAAAAATTCGTAACGAACAAAGATGAGATAAGCCATAAACGACAAACCTATCAATGGGCGGAGGTAGGAGTTCAGGCCAAATTTCTGACCAAGTAACCAAACCGGTACAAGGGCCAAAAGCATCAGCAATACCTGTGTGGCAATAAAGACATTCACGGTGAAAAATTCGGTGAAATTATACCCCTTGTATCTAAACAGTAAAAAATCGAATACCGAAAAGATAAGGCTGTATAAAATATAGAGTATGGCAAAAAATTTGGAGTCGATCATATGAACCCCTCCGTCGAGCTCAGAAATTTTAAAGGAAGAGACCAGTTTGAGTTCGAGATTGTAATAGGTGAGGGAACACAAACCGCCAATAATAATCAGCATCAGAAAAGGGTTAGAATGCCTAATGCGTTTACCACTCAAATACTCGCGCAGGGTTATCCCAGGTTCCACCAGCATTTTTTTTCCGGTGTAAAGCAATCCTTTGTCGAGGTGGGTGAGAGCGTGAAAAAACTCGTGCAGCAGGTGTTTGAGGTCGATGCGGTGGGTGTTCGCGCGTTGGCCGCAGTTATTGCAGTAATGCCCGCTGAATTGATTTTCGCAGTTTTTGCACTGTATTGTATGGTGACTCATTTAGCTCGTGAGGATAATAAAATGTCCGGTTCAAACAAATATAGTTATTTTGTTTACGTTCGAAAAAGGTGAAGAAAAGGGAGCCGGACGAATCAGTCCTGAACGCTGCCTGAAAGCACATCCTGATTAATAGACCTTTTGTTCAAGGCCTGAATTGGACGGTTGTTGTGACCTAATTTTTTGGCGAAGGCCTCAATTTGTTTTTTACTGGCGTAAGCAAAATGTTTAAACACCAGCCACTCAACTTTCTCGCTGCAAGGTGGGGTGGTTAAGGACCCCTGGTAATGAAAGGCTTCCAGTTTATCGGGCAATTGAAATTGTAAACTGAGGTCAACTTTTTCGAGATGTTTGGTTTCTCCTTTTTTTGCAGGAAGATTGGAAAGGATCTTTTTGAAATTGGGATTTTCTTTTCCTTCTACAATTAGAATTGCAATAACGGCAAACTGACCACTGTCGCTTTGGTGTACAAAATGCACTTCCATTGGAAAAAGTTTCCCGTCGATGCTGTGTTCGCTTGGGGTATGGAAATGAAATTGTTTTAAGTGATAGGTTTTGTGATTCAGTTGAAACGTGCTGCCCTCATCCACAGTCACCTGTATGGTATGCCCGTTGTCGAGTATGTCATCCATGTGTTCGTTGTGGGCAATTTTTAAACTTGACTTTTTGTAATTGATTTTCCATAGCAAACCCTGTTTCACATCGTTTTGATTGATGTTAATGGGAGATTGTTCTTTACCTGACTGACACAAAGCATAAACAGGGCTTAATTTACCCCAGGCATCCGGTCCTGACTCTCCGCTGTATGACCAATGAACGGGTCGGGCAGAGGGTTTGTTTTTTTTCAGGGCTGCCAGGCTGTCTTGTTTTAACTTATTCCCCGAGCTGTTGACGGAAACTCCGGTTTTTGCATTTTTGCATGCGTAGAGCAGGAAGAGGCTCAAACAAAGCGTTCGAACAAAAGTCTTGATATGGCTGAATTTATAGTAGTCCCACATTTAATCAAATTTAATCATGAAATTGTTTTATACCGCTCTAAGAGGAATGATTTCTGAATAAAACAGGTGTTAAAATTTAAAGCCTAAACCTAGCTTGATGGTATGAAGAAACTCATCGAGGTAAAAACTGTTATCCATAAAGAGAAACTCGTAACCAAAGTTTAAAAAAGTGTTTGAATTGATGTTGTACAATCCGCCCGCACCTGCACCAAGGGTAATACCTCCATCGCTGTTTTTGGTTTCAATCAACAGTCCGGTTCTGTTGATATTCGAAAATTGCCAGCCAAGAGCTCCTTTAAGTTGAAATTTAAATTTGTCCTTACCTAACAATAAGCCGGGAGCATAGTAAACGGGGAAGCTGCCTAATTCATAATGTATATTTGTGGCGCCAACCATAACATCTGTACTCATTCCAACATAACCAAAAGAAATACCGTGGGTCACTTTTCCAGCATAGGGATTAAATTCATACAAGCCGGCAATTCTCCAGCCATTCATGCTGGTGCTGACTTCTTCAAGGTCGGCCATGGCCCATCCTCCCTCAACGCTAATCATATTTTGCTGCGCTCTGCTATTCAGGCTGCCAATTATGAAAACAAAAAGTACTGCTATTTTTTTCATGTGGTTAAGTTTGATTTTTCCAAAGTTAGCTGAGTTAGGATGATTGATACATGACATTGCTCATGGTTTGCAGATGATTGATTTGTATGCAAGGGAGCAAAAACCAGCCGAGGAAGAACTTCGCTTAAATTAAAACGTTTCAGAAACGGCCAGGTAAAAGCCGCTTGATTTTTCTCCAAAACCAAAGTCCACCGCCAAATTGCTGCGTGATTGTTTGTCGAGCATCACCCTTAAACCGAACCCATACCCGGGTTTGATGGATTCAAATAGTTTGAGATTGGTCACCGGACTGTCGGCAGAGGTGCCATTCACAAATACTACCCCGCCCAATACACCTCCGCAGCCGGAGATGGGAAAACGGTACTCTACTTCAGAATACACATAATTGTTTCCGCGAAACCGCCCCTGGGTGTAACCCCTTGCACTTCTGCTGCGCTGATCATACGCAGTAGCCGGTAGCACCATATAAGGATAGCCGCCAGCGGGAGTAAAATTTCCCAATACCCACAAACCAATGAGGTGCGTCGGGTTTCTTTTGGATAGGCCATAAAAACTTCTCCATTCCACGTTCAGCATGCTGCTGGTTTTAGTGCTGCCTAACAATTCAAAATCGCCCCTCCAATTAATAGAAAGAAAATACCCTTTGTAGGCTTGTATCATGTTATCGCGGGTATCCATAATAAAACTCAGGTTAAGGGCGGAGGATACGTATTTCTGTGTATTGAACCCATAAGTAAGTGAGTAGGCATAGTGTGAGGTGACAAGCGTGTCGCCCGGGTTCAGCATTAATTTTTCGTCAACAATTTTAAAATAACCGTCGAACTGATAACCCAAACCGAGATAGATACCCTGTTTGATTTTAACACCCATGGTTTGGTGTATTCGGGCAAAGTTAAATTGCATGGGCTGGGCAAGAGAATCCATGGTAGTTTCGAGCCCACCCAGATTGTATTGGTAATTGAGGATTCCCGATTCAGGTGCTGTAGTACCCAAACCATAAGTGGGTTGCGAAAAAATCAAAAACCGCCAGTCGCCGGTGTGGAAAAACCGTTCACGTTTGGAATACACAGTGTTCTTCAATAAAAACAAGTATTGATTTTTGGTGGTCATTTGCACACTGCCACTTAAAAGAGAATATTTAGTACTCTCTTTCATACGAAACGCAAATTGTCCACCCACTCCAAACATAAACCCTGTAGCGGGGTTGGAGCCGATAATAGGCACCAACAACAATGAACTTGAGCCGGATTCTTCTTTTTTTTGGTCTTTTCCCAGTTTGTTTCGCAGCACTTCAGGCAGGTCCTTTTGGGGGCAAGTTAGTGTACTGTCTGTTTTTTCCTGTCCTCGTATAATTTGAGCCATGAAAAAAATACTGAACAAAATAACAGATCTTAACTTACAATTCATGGCCGGGATATCTACCTGGTAGAGTGCTCAAGGCTTGTAAGGTGTTTTTTTAATCACCTTCACTGTTTTACCTGATTGGAGAGTTGTTTTTTTATCCAGGTCATTAAAAATAAGGGTTAATTCAGGATTCAATTTGTTTTCGGTTCGTTTAGATAGTTGTTCAAGCGTTTCATTGTTTTGAGCCGACACCACTTGCAGTTCATAGATCATTACTAAATTACGTTCATTCGGGGTCATGGGCTTAAAACTTCTTAAAGCTTTTGCTGTCACATTTCGTTTGCCATTAATGCACACACCTTCCAATTGGTATACAATGTGTTTGTATTCTACCCAAATCAATTCAAGAATAATTTCCTCACCTTTTTTGATATTTGTTACTCTTAAAATGTGTGCGGGAAGTCCATTCAAGGTAGTGTCGCCTGAAAAATCTACTTTGGCATTTTTTGATTGTTTTAATTTTTTATGGATTTGTTCAACGCATTGTTTCAGGTTTAAGCTGTCAGAGGCAATGCTGAGCGCCAGAGCGGCGTCCTTTTCTTTAGGGTGGGCGGTTACCTCGGTCTTACCATTATCTTTTGTCCAGCCGCTAGGAAGTATAAAAGACACGCCCAATTCAGGATGAACAAACAAGGTATCTACAAACACACCGTTTTTTGGATTGTGTCCAAAACACAAACCATTGAATTTTTGCATAAAATTTTCCTGACTGGCTGCCACCGGCGAAGACTTTGCAGGAACAAGGGTTTTGGAACGGGTTCTGATGTCTTCTGATCGAAGTGGGGTGTAGGGATGATCGCTGAGAAAACTTCTTCTTTCGGCCTCTCCGGTAAGCGCTTCAATTTCTTTGGATAGCCGATCGAGGGCGTCAGCAAGTTTAATGGGGTTATAGCCCGCTCTGGCCGCAAGTTCAATACCTAAATCGTCGGCTTCTTTTTCATGTTTGCGGCTGTATTTGGCAATAAAGGGGCTGGCAATGATATCAATGGGCACATTAATAATATTGCCCAGGCGACTGAAGGTAATGGCATTGATGATGTTGCCGGGAATTTTTAATACCGCCGGTACAATTTCCCGGTTAAACTGTTTCACCGAGTGGCGTTGTATCACGTGCATGATCTCGTGCCCAATAATTCCTGCCAGCTCGTCTTCGTTTTGAATCAATGGTAAAATACCTCTGGTAACATAGATATGTCCGCCCGGTAAGGCAAAGGCATTGGGTTCTTCGGCATCTACCAGGTTAAATTCAAACTCAAACTCGGTTGGTTTTTTTTCCAGTGCGGCTACCAACTTTTTTCCAACGGACTTAATCAAGAGCTCAAGGGAATCGTGTTTATAATAGCCCATTTCGGTGCCCACCTGCCTGGCGGCCTTTTCGCCCATTTTTACATCTTTTGAATAGTTTTGAGCCCGAATAAGGCCGGAGGTAAACAAAATAAAACAAAAGAGAAGGAAAGATCTCATAAGGTTGATATTAAAGTTCTGGATTTGAGGTGTGTTTCGGGTTGATAAACATTGAAATACCATAAGGTGGTTTTTAATGTGACGAAAGTACAGAATTTCAGCTAATGATACTGGAAGAAGTAGTCCTTAGCTTTAATAGAATTGAGAAGCCAGCTTCTTTTTCATAATTGAAAGGGTTTTTGGTTTTCCCTTACATTCCCTGTGATACCAATTTGGGAAGTGTTCTTTTTTTTGAAAAAAATCCCCCTAAAATATGGTGGCCTTCACAGTCGGTTATCAATAGGGGGCTATCACAGCGAACTCGTCCATATTATTAAGGTAAATCCGCCACTTATCCGTTTTTGTATACCATTGGTCAAATCCTTAAGGCTATTGTTATTTGTTAAACTAAATTTATCTAAGAAATTAAACCAAAAGTCATGAACGCTTTTAAAACTTTCTTTTTCTTTTTTTTAATCCCGGGCTTAACTGCAATCGGTCAGGACAGCGAAGTGCTGGTAAACGACCCTGCTCAGGATGAAATAGTGGTAAACGCTCCTGAATTGAAAATCGAAAGCCTTTTGCCGGTAACTGTTTCAACTCCTACGGTCCCGGTTTCACGGTTCTATGGTTTGCCCTCTGTAGATATTTATTGTGCCCTTCCCCTCAGTGGTGCCGGAGCAGGCATGGGCTTCGGGATGTTTAGTAAGGGACTGGAACTGGAAAGGCTAAGTTCCAAACAAAGGCTTGAACTTAGGTTTGGAGGCGACTTTTATTTCACGCAATACGCGCACAAAAAACTGGGGACAGTGCCGCTGCTTGCACCTCAAAGCGGGGAGGCTAAAGTCAGTATGTCGCAAACCAATTTCGGACTGAACGCGGTAGCAAGGTTTATCCTGGTTTCTGAACCGGGTAAAATTAGTCCCTACCTGGATCTGTTTACAGGCATAAGAGGTTTTTCCGCAGACATGAACGTTCGGCCTACGTCGTACCAGCCGGGATATGATGAAAACACTTACAGCAATTTATCCACTTTCACAGGTTGGAATTTTGGTGCCAGTTTTGGCCTGATGTATTCCATTACCAAAAACATAAAACTGAACACCGGCATCATGTATACCACCAGCAACCGGCAAGGAGAGATAGACAACATAAAAACAGCCAGGATTGCGGAGGGAAATGTGTATACCTATAAATCGGCAACACCGCGTGATTTTTTTGTTTTAAAAGCAGGCATCACCTTTTTGGTAGATACAAGAGAGGTGAAGGAGAAGAAGTCTTGTTGCTGTTGCGATTGTGATGAAACTGAGGTGCATTCTTCCGGACTCCTCTGGGCCTTTCTTTATTCCGCAGGAAACGCGGCTTCAAAAGCCAATCAGATTAATCTTAATCCAAAGATTTCCAAATAGAAGCTTAGACAGTATAACATTGGTAAAAAAGAAAGTCCCGGTATTTGCCGGGACTTTTATTTAACGCATGCCTTAAATGGTTGAACCTTTTAATGGCTATTGCCTGTCGGTTGGTGTGAAATTTAAGGCTGATTCTTAAACGAATTGATTTTGCAGGTCAATCAGTTGGCATTCTTCCTATAAAAGGTTCACTTCAACTTTGTTTATTTTTCCGTTGAACTTTGGGTTTTTCTTGTAGGCGGCAGTAACCGGAGTGTTTTCATCCGTGCCAACATCAGCCGATTCATCAATGCCAAAGGTGTTGCTGTTGGTGTGTTTGATCTGGCCTTCACCAACCTTCGCATCATCGAAAAAGAGCGTGCCCTTGCCGCCGCCACCCCGGCCTCCCTCGTAGGCAAATTCAAAGCGAATCTTGTGTTTGCCGGGACTTAACACTTTATCGCTGCTCACCGTGTAAGATTCCAGTCCTACCCAGTTATAAGTGTAGCAGGCTTTTCCATTCAGCATATAAAATGACCAGCCGCCAAAATCACCGCCCTGGCATAGGATCACGCCATTGGCATTGGCAGGTACTTCCACATCTGCCGTAAAACGAAGCGACTTGTTTTTTACATTTATAAATGCATTTTCAGGTATTCCTTTTGCGCCTTCGTATAACTCAAGTTTGGTGCGTCCGTTCATCAGATCAGGACGACCGGCAATAACCGGATCAAAACGCTCAATGCTTCTGTCGTCAATAGGCAACACTTTGTATTTGATGGCTTCTTCCATAAATTTCTTTTTCAGCTCTTCCAGTTTTTCAGGTTGTTGAGCTGCCAGATTGTTCGATTGACTGAAGTCTTCATTCACATTATACAATTCCCAAACGTCTTCAGCCAGAGGTTTACGGGGTTTGGCTTCCCATGGTGCTTTGTGGATGGTTCCGGCAAACCAGCCTTCGTGATAAATGCCTCTGTTGCCAATCATTTCAAAATATTGAGTTTTGCGGACCTCAGGGGCGTTTGCATTATCGAAAGAGTATAACATACTCACGCCTTCCATTGGCCGTTGCTGAACGCCATAAACCATTTTTGGAACAGGAACACCTACAGCTTCGTAAATGGTCGGAGCTACATCAATCACATGATGAAATTGCGAACGTACTTCCCCTTTAGATTTGATTCTGGCTGGCCAGCTCAGCACCATGCCATTGCGTGTGCCTCCAAAATTGGACGCCACCTGTTTTGTCCAGGTAAATGGGGTGTTGCCGGCTACTGCCCAACCGGCAGCAAAGTGATTGTAAGTTTCCTCGGTGCCCAACTTTTCGATTTTGTTGAGTTGCATATCCAGTGTTTCCTGAACGCTGTTGAAATAGGTGTTTTCATTAAACATACCTATCATACCGCCTTCAGCGCTGGAGCCATTATCGCCAACGATGTAATAAAACAAGGTGTTTTCCAATTCTCCTCTTTCCTCCAAAGCATCCATGATTCGGCCTACCTGGGCATCGGTGTGTTCAGCAAAGCCGGCAAAAATTTCCATCTGTCGTTCAAACAAACGTTTTTCATCAGCACTGAGCTGATCCCAATCTTTGATGGCTTCCGGTTTAGGTGCCAGTTTTGTGCCTTTGGGAACTACGCCCAACTCAATTTGCCTTGCCAGGGTTTGTTCTCTCAGCTTGTCCCATCCCTGTGAAAATTTACCCTTGTATTTATCACTGTAGGCTTTTGGTGCATGATGCGGCGCGTGAGTTGCACCGGTTGCGAAATACATATAAAAAGGTTTATCAGGTGTGAGGGATTGCTGGGTATTCATCCATGCCAGGGCCTGGTCGGTCATGTCGTTTGTAAAGTGGTAATTTGGGTCATCTACATTAGGATATACCCGGGTAGTGCCATCGTAAACCATGGGGTGCCATTGATTGGTTTCACCGCCAATAAATCCATAAAATTTATCAAAGCCCGAACCGGTTGGCCAACGGTCGTATGGTCCTGAAACGGAGGCTTCCCAGGGCGGTGTTTCGTGGTACTTCCCAAAGGCTGCGGTGCTATAACCGTTTAATTTAAGCACTTGAGCAATGGTACTGATGTTTTGAGGACGTATAGCACTATTGCCGGGAAAAGCGGTTGCCACTTCCATGATGGCTCCGGCATTGTTGCTGTGGTGATTATATCCTGAAAGCAAAGCCATGCGCGTTGGCGAACAAAGCGAAGTGGTATGAAAGCGGTTGTATTTTAGTCCATTTGATGCCAGGCGTTCGAGGTTGGGCATTTGTATAGGGCCTCCAAATGCACTGGAGTGTCCGAAGCCTATATCATCTATCAGCACAACGACCACGTTAGGTGCTTTTTCGGGGGCTTTCACTTCAAATCGTTTTGGTGCTTTGGCGTTTCTTGCGTCCAGCTCGGTAAATACCTCTTCTTTCGGTTCGAGGATGGGAAGAATGCTGCGGTCAGGTTCTCCGGTATTCGCAGTGATACTGTCCTCTTTTTTTTCCACCTCGGTGCAGGCTAGAAAAACGAAAAGGGAAAAAAGTGTAAGGGCTGTTTTTTTCATAAGGCTAAATATAATAAGTTATCAAATAACACGTATGCTTGCTGTATGCCATCATGGCGTTGTGATTACATTAATCTTAAAAATTTTACCGGTGAATTTTGGTGATGCCCCGTAATTCGTCACGGGAGTCCCTTCATCCATACCGATATCCGCTAGGTCGTCTCCGGAAAATGCTCCCGGCTGCGTTTTGCTGATCCTACCTTCAGCGGCTTTACTGCCATTGATAACAAGGGTTCCCAATCCTCCTTTACCGGGGCCGCCTCCATCGTAAGTAAAGGTATAGACGATCGTGTTTTTTCCGGGTTTGAGGGCCTGCGCCGAAACAATATTTGTGGATTCCATGCCCAGGTAATTGTAGGTGAAACCTGGTTTTCCATTTTTAACATAGAGCGACAATCCACCAAATCTTCCGCCCTGGCAGAGCAAGACCCCGTTGGCATTGGCCGTTGCTTCAATTTCGGCGGTCATCGTGTAAGAGGTGTTTCTGAGGTCAATAAACACATCCACGCCAAGACCCCTCATGCCTTCGCTGTAAGTGACCTTATTGCGTCCTTCCATGATGATAGGGCGACCCATGGTTTTGGCATTCAAGCGCTCAAAGCCTCTGTCGTCAAGCGGTAACACATGGTATTTTTCTGCTTCCTGCATAAACAGCGCTTGCATGACGTTTAATTTCTCGGGATTTTTTTCTACCAGATTGTTAGCCAGACTAAAATCTTCGAAAGTGTTGTATAAATCCCACTTATCCTCCTGCAGGCTTGCGTATGGTTTCGGCAGGTATGGGGCCCTATGAACGGTTCGTGCATACCAGCCGTTCTGGTAAATGGCCCTGTTACCCAGCATCTCAAAATACTGGGTGTGGTGTTGTTCAGGTGCATTGGCATTATTAAAGGAATAAACCAAACTGGTGCCTTCAATGGGGTCTTGTTTGATGCCGTTCACCATTTTTGGAGAGGGAATACCGCTCACTTCATAAACGGTAGGAGCAATGTCGATCACATGACCGAACTGTGAGCGGATCTCACCTTTGGCTTTAATGCCGTTAGGCCAGTGAATCACCATGCCGTTTCGGGTACCTCCGAAATCGGAAGCTATTTGTTTGGTCCAGCTGAACGGGGCATCCAAGGCGATGGCCCAGCCCGCTGCAAAGTGAGGATAGGTGGATGCGGAACCCCACTCGTCATAATGTTTCAGCATGTCCTCTAATTTTTCCGGAACCTGATTAAAAAAGGTTAATTCACTGAACATACCATTCATTTGTCCTTCCGCGCTGGTGCCGTTGTCTCCGGCAATAAACACAATCATGGTGTTCTCCAGTTCTCCCATTTCTTCAAGTGTGCTGATAATCCGTCCGATTTCGTAATCGGTATGTTCAGCAAAACCGGCATACACCTCCATTTGGCGTGAGAAGAGTTTTTTCTCGTCGGCCGAGAGGCTTGCCCAGTCTTTTATTTCTTTGGGTTTTGGTGCGAGCTGCGTATTCTCAGGTACAATGCCCAGTTTTTTCTGTCGGGCCAGAATTTCCTCACGCATGACGTCCCAGCCCTTGTCAAATTTACCCTTGTATTTGTCGATGAAGGCCTTTGGCGCATGGTGCGGAGCGTGGGTAGCACCGGGGGCAAAATACATGAAAAAGGGTTTGTCGGGCTGCAAGGCCTGTTGCAGGCGAACCCAGGACACGGCCTGATTGGTCATGTCGGTGGTGAAGTGGTAATCAGGATCTTTAGGTGTTTCTACCATCGTTACACCATCGTAAATAAGCGGTGCCCATTGGTTGGTTTCCCCACCCAGAAAGCCGTAGAATTTTTCAAAGCCTGAGCGGGTCGGCCAGCGGTCCTGCGGACCGTTATTTGAAATTTCCCAGGCCGGTACTTCGTGGCACTTGCCGAATTGGGCCGTGTTGTACCCATTTTGCCTGAGCACTTCTGCCATGGGGGTGATAGCCTGAGGTCTTACCGAGGTGTAACCCGGCATGGTGCTGGCCATTTCCACAACCACACCCATGTTGTTGGAATGGTGATTGTATCCGGTTAAAAGGGCCATGCGGGTGGGTGCGCATAAGGCTGTTGTGTGGAAACGGTTATATTTTAAACCGTTTTTTGCCAGCTTGTCCAGTGTGGGCATGGTTACCGGACCACCAAAACTTTCTGAAACGCCAAAGCCCATATCGTCGATCAGCACTACCAAAACGTTTGGTGCATCTTTGGGTGCCTTCACTTCAAAACGTGCCGGTGCCTGGGTATTTCTCACATCCAGCTCTTTGTAAGTTTGGCGGGAAGGTTCGGGTATTGGCAAAATACTGCGGTCAAGCTCCGTTTGTGGGGTAACTTCAGCGGTGGTGTTTTGCTGAAGGTGTGGGGTGGAATCGCTACAAGCAGAAGTGATGCATATTGCAAGACCCGTTAAAATTACTGGTAATGGTGTTTTCATAAAGGTTTTTTAGATGCCTAGTTATAAAGGTGAGAGATAAAAATGGAAAATCAAATGAGAAATTTCATGTAAATTTTACAGGAGTTGAATTAATGTTTACGGGAATGTAAGGAAATGATGATTTCATTTTAAAAAAAGCGTCTGACCCCAATTTCAGCCGTCCATTGGTATCGGGTGATAAAATCGCCATACAGGCCTGCACCTGCCTTTGCCCAAACGTTAAATTTTGGCAGTGGTGCATAGGCCAAACGGGATTCAATATTTAAGGCTTGTTGCCCTTTGGTGTAATCCATAAAATACTCAGGAGAGATAACAACCCAGGATTTTTTTGATAAAAAATAAAGGAGAACCAACTGTAATTTCGAAAAGCTGAGATCATTTCTTGCCGCATCGCCACTGAATGAGTTGGCCTGCTGCAGGGTGCCGGCGAACAACATACGTTTAGGAATTAAAAAGCGGGTATAGCTGCCCATCAGCAGAACACTATTTTTACCGCTTCCCAACAGGGGCGATTGGGCGGTGTTTAAACTGACTTCGATAGAAAGTGTAAGGGCTTCTCTTCGGGATTGGTAAATTTTATAACCCAACAATCGAAAACTAATATCACTTAACCCGAATTGTTTGTAATCGTTTGTGTTTTTGGAATTGTAAACAAAGGGTATGTCGATACGACTGGTAAAACGTTCACCCAATTTAACGACCGATCGAAGCGTGGTGATGTTCAGATCAATACCATTTTCAAAATGCTGGTATTCGTTGAATAACTCAAGCCTTGTTAAAAATTGGGTTGGATCTTCTGCTACCTTTTGTTCCTCCTGACGAATAAGGCTGTCCTGCTGCCCTTGAGAGTGAAGGTTCAGCACAAACAACACCAATATCAAAAGGGTTAAACTGTATTTCATCTTGTTTTTTACAAGTGATTGCAAGCGCTTTACACAATGCGACCCTCTTTCATACGACCCGGAAACCGCGAACCACTTTCTTGCTCAGGCTTCTTCGCCGGCGACCTTAATTTTGCCGCTTTTGGCTGCAGCTTTCAGAGCCGCATAATCCTTATCGTTTTGTTTGGCATAAGCAAGAGCGAAGGAATACATGGCTTCGTCCAGTTCCTCGCTATTGCCCACATAGCCGGCTATCATGGCAGCGTCTCCTGATTTGGCATGGGCTTGAGCCAAACTCCAGGCACACAATTTACCATACTGTGGCAGGTTGTTCACGTTCACTTTCTGGGGATCAAATTCAACGCCTCCTTTCATGTCGCGCAATTGCCTCACATAAAACTGAAGGCCATCAATCTGACCCCAGCCCAAAAAGATGTCGGGTGCTGCCTGAATCAGGCGTTGGCCTTCCACCACACGCTGACCGTGGTTTTTATATTTGGTTTTAGAAAGATAGGGTTCAAGCACCGAGGCATTGGCCTCTTTTAACTGAAGAAAGAGAGGGTCATCCTGGTTGTTGCCCATGAGCAAAATAACCCAGCATCTTGTGCCAACACTGCCAACCCCCACTACTTTCCGGGCCACATCCACCACCCTGTATTTTTGAAGCAAATATTTTCTGTCTTCACTTAAGGTGCTGATGTAGGATTCGAGGAATATTCCTATGGCTTCTTCAATCGGACGGCCGGTTTGGGTTTTTGTTTCCCTTACCAGAAAGGGCGCGTTTTCACGCAGTCTGTATTTTTCATCGACTAAATCGGTGAGTTTGCCCAGCACCTGCATGTGCGTGCGTTCACGGGCTTTTTTCATTATTTTTTCAGCCCCGGCCCTGGCTGAATCATTCAGGGATTCTAAAATATTTTTTTCGTTAATACTGTCGTAACGCAACTGCAAATACCCCATCTGGGCATACTGTTTCATACGTTTCCGGTATTGTGAACAAGCATCCATAACAGCTTCACGGCAAATATCCTCGCTGCTTCCTAACGACCTTCCTCCAATCACCATACTGGCGACAAGGCGTTTTAAATCCCATTCCCATGGGCCCGTCAAAGTTTCGTCAAAGTCGTTAATGCCAAAAATCAGATTTCGTTCAGCTGAAGCAAACATACCGAAGTTGGCCATGTGGGCGTCGCCACAGGTTTGTATGGGGATACCGCTAACAGGGCTTTTGGAAAGATCTTCGGCCATAATAGCCGCGGCTCCACGTAAAAAGGCAAAGGGCGAAGAGAGCATGCGGGCGTAACGAATTGGGACCAGTGCCGGCAAACGGGTTTTGGCTTGTTTTTCCAAAATCGAAACCGGATTGCTGCGTTTAGGGTCGGCTTTGAATTCCCCCAATTTGGCACGGGGGAGTTTGGCGCGTAAAGCTTTTCCTTTTTCTATACGCTCATCGATGCTAAGTGCTTTTGAAAGAAAATGATTTAATATCTTACTTGGCATAGGATTACAATTGAAGGTTAAAGGTAAATGAATTGCGCTTCAGCGCTTATGACTTAAGTCATGACTTCATAGAAGGCGAAAAGAAAAAAAATGGAACAGGATATAGACTTTAAATATTTATAAAGCTTTTTAAAACGATATCAAGGTGTTGATTTAATGAATTGAATCCCTGACTTGCTTAAAACCGAATTCGAATCCTGGTCGAAAAGTATGGAGCAAACCGATGATGTTTTGGTGATTGGGATAAAGTTTTAATTCCCGAAGACTATTTCTGAGGCTGTTTCATTTCTTATAGTTCACGGAAACGAATAAAAAAAGCCTGCGTGTTATTTCAAAAGTCCCAATTGTTTAAAAAGGGGCTGGTAGTTGTTGTTGTCAGGGTCAGCCTGAAAAAGGCTTATCGCATATTTTTTAGCCTGATCATAGTTTTGGTTTGTGAGGTAAAAGTAACTTATGGCGTAATTTAATTTCTCTGATGAAGGATAACGTTTGTACCCGCTTAACAGCATTTGCTCAGCTTCAGCAGAATTTCCTTTTTGCTGTAAAAACAAACCGTAATTGTAATACACTTCCGCTTCGGCCTGTTCTGATCGAATGGCTTTTTTGAAGGCTTTATCCGAATTCTCCAATTCACCGGTTTCGTAGTAGAGTAGTGCAAGGTTGTAAGAAATAGCAGCGTTGTTTGGGTCGATGGTTTCAGCATCTTTAAGCGTTTTCAAAGATTCTCTATTCAGTTGCAATCCATTATAGGCCTTTGAAAGATTAAGCCGTGCGTAATTCATCAGGCTGTCCTTTTTTAATCCTCTCAGGTAATGGATAATAGCATTTTTGTAATCCGATTCCTGCAAATGGTAATCTGCCATCATCACATTTCCAATAGCAAAATCTCTTTGATAACGTAAATACGATTGGTTTTCAGCATCGGCCTGAACATAGGCTTTTTTAGCCGCTGCTGGAACCAGGTTGGCACCGGCAAGATGGTATAAATCTGCAGTAGCAATTCTTATCGCACGCACCTTATCGTACAAACCATGAGAGGCAGACGGAGCCCAAACATCTGCCGGGTAATTTTCAAGACTTCTAATGGCATGAAAACGCACCAGGGCTTTTTCATCCTTGCTGTATTTTAATAGCAACTCGAGCGCTTCCTGATTCTGAAAATTTCTTAAATAGTAAATGGCAGTTGCTCTCGCTATCTCGGGTTGCGAAGTGTCGGCAATCAATTTGGTTAAATGTGGCTGGCTGTCTGCGTTAAGCAAACTTCCCGGCAGCAAATCATCGGAAAAGTGGTAAGCACGTTTGTTACCATACCATTTTTTAATACTCTCAGCTGCCCATTTAGCTGATTGTTTGCTGTGGCAGGTGTTGCAGGTGTTGGGTGTTTTATATATTGCCGACTGATCGGGACGTGGAATTCTGAAACTGTGATCGCGGCGATGGTCATTGCCCATGTACGTTTTTTGAGGCATGTGGCAGTTTATACATTGCGTACTTTCGCCTTTGCCTTTGTGAAAATGGTGTTGTTCTGAATCGTATTGGGGTTTATGACAGCTCAAACACATGGCATTGCCTTCTTTTCTCAATTTTCCGGAATGGGGATTGTGACAATCGCTGCACTTCACTTTGTTGTGAAACATTTTGCTTTGCGCAAAAGAGCCGTATTCGTAATCTTCATTATTGATCTGACCGTCGGCGAAATAATGTTCATTGCTGATCAACTCGGGAATAAAGTCATCCAGTAATTCAGATCCTCCGGTTATTTCGCTGCTGATGTCAGATTTTCGGGCATGGCAAGGGGCACAGGTGTTCAATTGCAATCGGTTGTTTTTATCCTTGCCATAACGAAAACCCGAGTTAAAAATGCGTTCCCCCTTACGGTAAGCTTCCGATTGAAGATAAGCCAGGTGTGAGGCCCCGGCACCGTGACAACTTTCACAGGCCACATTTATTTCACTGTAGGTGCTGGAGTAGGTATCGCTTTCAAAATCGTAGTTCTTTTTAAAGTTGGTAGAATGGCAGGAGGCACACATGGTGTTCCAGTTCTGACTGTTACCGGTCCAGTGCAACCAGTCGCCTGGATGTCTTTTTTGACCCGGATACTGATGAAACCACTTCTGATTCCGGCTGTCCCAGCTCAAACGTGTGGCTTGCAGTTGACCTCTTTCGGTTTTAACCAGGTACTGTTGCAACGGAAAATAACCGAAGGTATAGGATAGGGTATACGTGTTTTGGGTATTGTTGATTTCCTTTGTCTTCAACAAATACTGATTGTCTTTTATCACAAGTTGATTTGTGACTCCATCTAATGTAAAAGAGCTGGAATTGAACCGACCCAGTACAGTTGAGTCCTTCGCTTCCTGCATAGCCAGATAGTGATCTGAACTTAACCAGTCTTTATACTCCGATGAGTGGCATTGTTTGCAGGCTTCAGAACCAATAAATGTGTTTTGGCTTTGAGCGGAGTCAAGAAGCGGCAATTGTTTTGTGGTTGAATGATTTTCACAGGAGGAGAATACGAGCAGAAGACCGAGAAACCAAACACAAGAAAAGCAAACTTTAATAGGTACCATACGCTTTCAATTGCCGGCTTTATTGACTTTTGCAAAATTCTCCATTCAAATGCGGGTCGAATTCGGAATTTATTTGGAATTAAGTTCAATCTGAAGGTCAATTAAGGGTTGCTGATTGATTTTGGCCACACCCAGTTCGGGCCGGTCTAAAACCAATATCAGCCAGCAGATCAGCGCGAAGGTGAGTCCGAGAAACAGATTCAGGAAAAAACTTACCCTTCCGCTTACGCCTAATTGATACCCCAGTAAAATCATGGAGATAAACGTCATTACCCCAAGAATAAAAAGAATGGCAGGAGGGATTCTGTAGTGTAAGGCAATTGTTTTGCGTTCATGAAAGGTTTCGCTGGCATTTACCACCGCGGAAGCAAACAGTGAATAGGCTTCCGAACTACGGTCCATTCGGTTAATGTGTTCGGCATAGGCCCACCATTGGTCCAGAATTTCCTGTGAGCGTTTTATTAAAAACTCGGGTTTGGTTTTGTTGTTGGAGGCATCGAGCCGGATGGCGACGTATTCCTTAACAAGTGATCGCGCCTCCTTGCCAAGAGAATCCGGTATTAAGCCTGCAAGGTGATACACTGTGCGAATTTCACCCGATTCTTTTAAAAGCAGCTCTTTGCGTGCACCGTATCTCGATTCGGCAATCTGAAAGGTGAAAGCCAATAAAAAGGCAAGCAAACCAAAGGTGGCGCCAACTACTGCGCCTATGGCCCCTTCCTTCACTTTTTCGTTTTTTTGAAGGGTGTATTTTCCGTATCTCTCACCAAGATAAAGCGGAATCAATACAAAAATCAAAGGCAAAAGGTATAGCAGTATAATGTAAAGTGTGTTCATATACAATGTTTATGATAATACAAATATAGGTTTTACAAACATGTGCATTTGCCAATACCATAATTTTGTTACCTTAGTTTAATGAAACATTTCACTTGTTTACTGGTATTTTTTTTAGTGCAGGGGTCTTTCAAAGCCCAATGTGATGTAAAAAACAGGGTGTTTCCCGATCAAACCATGTATTATTATGTGGAACCTGTAGTGTTTTATCAGACAGAAAAAAACAGGCTCAGAGGCAACATAATTACCGATAAGGAAAATTATTTCCTGCAATTTATGCCCGAGCCTTTTCCGCCCAAATCGGAGAACAAAAAATTCAAATCTCCCGCCGAGGTGCATTTATCCAGTGGCACCACCTATACCTTGGAATATTATGATTACCGCTATCGTCGCACAGATTCTACTCTGGCTTTGATGTTTTTATTGCCCAAAAAACAGCTGAATGAATTTAAGGAGCACGATATTGTTTGGGTTAATTTGGATGTGGAAGATGAGAAAGGACCCAGGCATTATGTGTTTGTGATGCACAAGGCTGTGATTCGGGAGCAAATGGAGTGTTTGGAATCCAAATAAACCAATTCATTCAGGGTCTAAGGTTTTGTCGCCGGATGAAAGATGCGTTCGATATAACCAAACGGATTGTTGAGATTGAGGTTAAATTGCACCGCGTTGTTGATGGTGTTGCCTCCGGATCTTGGTACAAATTCGTTCGTTAAATCAATGTCTATTTGAAGGTCGTCGGTAACTGAGTAACCAAGGCCGATGGTGAGCATGTTTCTGTCAAACACATCTGGACCTGTTACATCAGCCGGTGTTTTGAAAAACACTTCCTCTGAAACAAAAGCAAAAAATGTTCCTGCACGAATGTAGTTGCTGTTAAGGGGTTTGGTAAATTTAAACATCTGCCGGTAACGCCAAACATCCTCAAATGTACCACTGGTGTTTTCAATGATCCTGTAATCAATACGGGTGCGTGTGGCTGTGATGTTTTTGATTTTATTAAAATAATAAATACCCTGCCCCGAGAAACGAAACTCAGGATACTCCCTTTGTCCGATTTCAGGAACATAACTGTTGGTGAAATAGGCAGCAATCAGCGACAATTTCCACTTTGCCGATAAAAAATAATGCAGCTGGGTCATGCCGGCAAACTGGGTGAATTTGGTCAGTCGGCTGCGTTCGTCGGGGGTATTGCTGAACGAACTCCCAAGGTCCAGCTCAAGGGCAAAGGCCTGACCTACCGGATGTGTGAATTGAAATTCGTTCCAGAATTGTTTGTAAAACGTGTTTTGCGCCGTGGAGAGATGAGCACCAAGTCCACAAAAAAGGACTAAAAAAAGCCTGAGGTGTTTAAGTAGTTGTATGGTCGCACCTTGCAGCATCTTGTTTCAAAAGTAAGGGAATAATTCAAATGCCGGTATTGTAGGGTGTTTGATTTAACGTGACAATTCCCAAACATCGCGGTGCGTGCGTTTGGGATCCATACGGTATTTCTTTTTCCCCCAAATGACATTGGTGGTAAAACTCACTGCAAGTACCGGTACCGAAACCAAAAACAAACCCACGCCAAAATTCGATACCTGAGGGTCCTGACTCATTGCAATAAAGGGACTGCAAAGCAAGGTAACGTAGGAAACTGACAAGATGGTGCTGCTGATTTTGTTCAGAGGTTGTTTTTTGGCCTTGATGTATTCCACTTCCCGCACGGCAATTTTGAGCCAGGTGGTAGAGGTGCTTGGATAATAGCGCGATTCATTATAGGGCCTCAGGGTGTCCATCAGGCGAAACGTTGTAATGTCGGTGGGTTTAATGTAAAGGGTGTCTTTTCGGGCACGGAGTTCTTTGCCGTATACCTCGGTGCTCACACTATCCAGACCCCTGCTGGTTTTGTGGTAAATAATACTGAATTCGTTGTACTTATTAAGATTTATGCTTTTGTTTCCTTTTTTAAGCATAATGCTTTTGGAATTCGTTTGTGAGAAAACGCTAAGGGAAGTTACAAAAAACAATAGCACTATAGCAAAAAGGTTAAGTGTTTGTCGGCATAAAATAAATAGGCAACACATTGTTGAATAGAGAGTTAGTTTGTAAAGCCTGGTAGGCATAAGACGGTAAAAATAAGATATAATTCAGTATCGGGAATAAATTAGCTTACGAAGTCCAAAGAATTATCTTTTTAAGCTGGCCGAGGAACGGTTTGACCAGAGGTGAATGTATTAGGCACTAAAAGAATTCACCAATATTTAAATGCCAGTTAAAAGAATCTTTACCGAAACCAAAATCTACGGTAAGGTTAGCGTTAGATTGTTTGTTGAATTTTAAACGGAAACCAAAACCTACACTGGGATCGAACCCCATAAAATTTGTATTGGAACCTTTGGTGTATGACTGCAGATTTGCAAAAAGCACACCGCCCCAGAATCCGTTTCTGGAAAGGTTAAAACGATATTCGGTTTCTCCGTATAATAATTGTCCACCGCGGTATCTTGCATAATAATAGCCACGGCCCATTCTGGCTTCACGATCGGTAAAAGTTGCGGGCAAATCGAGGTAAGGCGATTCACCAAATGTTCCCCAATATAAAAAATGCAGTGCCAAAAGATGCCTTTTTTTTTCACTCAATCGTATGTATTTGCGTGCGTCAGCCAAAAAGCCACTCCAACGGTATGTGCTGCCCAAGACGGGGTGGTAAAATTGATAAGAGAAATTCGTATAAAAACCATTGTCGGGATTAATGCTGTTTTTGCGGTTATCACGCAGAATATTCATCACAAGACCGGATGAAGTATGAGATTGTTGTGTACCATATGGATAAGTTTCAAAATCACTGCTGAAATCACCTTGTGGAGTTCCTTGAATCTTGTCGTAATAATCGAGATAATACCCAAGTCCAAAATAAAGGTAACGAACTATGAGCCGGTTCATTAATAACCGGGCTCTAAACGATTTGTACTCTAGAAGCGCGTAGGAATTGATATCGTTATCAGAACCAAGCCCATGATCCTCAATCTCTATTGCAGAGATTCTTAGATCAGAAACAAGGTTGTATTTGTTTTTGAAGGACCAAACGTTAGAATTAACAACAAACGAATAGCGCCCGTTAAAATTTGTATAGGGATAAAAATAAATGGTAGAAATATTGGTACTGTCAGGGTCAGCCAGGTAAAAAGCAAAGTTAATGGCCGATACACTGACCTTTCCGCTCGAGTTTGATGCCGGCATAATAGAAAATCTGACTTTTTTTGATTTTGCATCTTTGGCACGGGGTGCCTCTTTCTTAAAGATTTTCAGACCAAGATCAATGAGGTCGTATTGTGCAGTATCCTGTGCGTGATTTTGAAAAGTGAAACAAAGCATGAAATAAAGTACGAGTAAGACTTTCTTTTCGATGCTCAACATCATTATCAACCGGACTTATATGCCGAACCGGTACTGTAAACCTGTGATAATTTGGGTTCTGGTTCCCAAAAAACCATACTCAAAGCGCAACATCCAGTGTTTGTTGAATTGGTATTGGGTTCCAACAACAAAATTCCACATGTCTTTAGGGCGTTTGTCGAGGGAGTATTGAATGGTTGCCTCCTTTTCATCGTTTAACGCGGCATCCAGGCCATTCAGCAAACCTCCGGCGCTTTCTATCGCGCGGTTGGCGGCTTCATATTTAGCGATGTTCACCGGGTTTTTTTGTTCCAGTGCGCTGAGTTCATTCCACCAGGTTTCAACACCTATGTAGGCTTCTTCAACTTTTACCTGACCCGCATCCACATCGGCTTGTAATCCGCTGGTGTCAAACAGTTCATTAAATGCCAAAGAACCTTCGGTGCCGGTATTCAGTTTGAGACGGAAACCACCTACCCAAAAGGCAATGTTGCTGTTGGGTTTGTTTTTAAACTTGAACGATTTTCCAACTCTGGGTCCAAAAATAAAAGCAAATGCAGGTTTGTTGAGTTCGGGTATATCGCTCCAGGTGAAATTCATGTCAAGAGCCACCCAGGCTCCAGCCACACCAAAGGTAGGGGTAATACCAAAACCAAAAGTAGTGGCTTTAAAATTCGCCTCAGAGTTTAAACGGATGACCTCGTTGTAGTTGCCTGAAGTATCCGGCAGATAAATGCTGTAATCCACCAGCGTGTTGGGTTGAGCCAGGGATAAAATGCCATACATGTTCAGAAAAGGAAAGAGCCAGAAGTCGGGACGAAGGTTCAGGCCCTGGGCTTTTGAAACGGCGCTGTTGAAGCGCACCACTTCTTTCAGGTCGTAAGGTTCGTTGTTGTTAAATCCTACTTTCAGATTTTCAATCACCAATTCCGACTCCTGCCAAAGGTATTGCATGCTGAGGCCGGCTGAATACGGCAGATTAAAACCTTTTTTAGTGGCTTTGGCCCCCCATATTGGTAACACATAGGGGTACTCCGCGGTTTTTAAACTGTCGATAAGCTCCGCGTTTTTTTTGCCTACCTCTTTATTGGTGTATACCTGGGCTTTGGTTTGAAATGAAAGACCGGTTAAAAAAATCAAAAACCCTATAAGGTAAGCCGCGCAATTTAAAGCTCTTTTTTTCATATGACTGTTTGGATTTAGGAGAATTGAATTAATATTTATGGACAAATTTGATTCATTCCTTGATACAAAATTAATACGCCGGGTGGTTTTACAAAGTTTCTTTGTTTTTGAGTTTATGTTTTGAGACTTACGCATTTGAACATGAAATAACAACCATTAATCTTTGGCTTCCTGCAACTTCTCTTTTTTCTTAGCAGCGCCTATGGGGATACCTACATTAATATATAGCGCTCTGTTGCGGTGAAAGGTTCCCTGCCCGTCTTTTGTAATGTTCATCAATCCTTCATAATACTGTATTCCCAGGTTCATGCCGTTTCCTCCCATTAAGCGGTAGCCTATGCCCGCCGTTACTCCTGCATCCAAACGTTTGTAATTGTCAATGATTTTGTTGCTGAATTGCAGATCCTCGTCCTCATCAATGGAAGTGCTGAACTCATCGTAGGCTTTGTGCATCAGGCCAAGTTGAATTCCTCCCTTCACGAAAAAGTTCGATTTGAACTTGTGTTTCAAAAACACAGGCACATAAAAATAACTCAGCTTTCGCGTCACCTGTCCATCCTTAAATACGGTATTGATATTGCTGTTTTCAACCGGGTATACAGGAATGGATTCAGCCCCAACGGTTGATTTAACCAGCACGCCGGTGTTAATCATCCAGGCCATGTTTTTGAATTTAAAATCAAAATAAAACCCAAGATTAAAAGTGTTCAGTCTGGAGGAAGGGCTTAATCCGGGCATTTGGGAGAGGGTTAAACCTCCGTCGAGACCAAATTCAACGCGGGGGGAGTTCAGTGCTTCTCCAAAAATGAGTGAAATGATGACCTGGGATTTCACTCCCATGTTCAGCAATATACAAAGTGCAAGTATGAAAGAAACCCGTTGAAAACGCATAAGCGAATATACTGTATTATGAAATAAATAACACCCAAAGTATCACCAGCAGCGGCCCAAGTATCCCTATCAGCGCTCCACCCAAACGAAAATCTTTTTGTTCGATTAAGCCTGTACTGTAAGCAATGGCGTTGGGGGGTGTAGATACCGGTAAAAACAAGGCCGTTGATGCACAAAGCCCTACTATCATGGCGATCTCAGTTTTCATTTCCGGTAAGATGGCCATACCCAAAGGAATTAAAACCGTACTCGCGGCGGTGTTGCTCATGATGTTGGAAAGTACCATGGTGAGGAAAGCAAACAGAAAAAGAAATCCTTTGGAACCAATGTTCAGCCGACCAATTTTGTCCGCGTAAATCTCGAGCAAACCTGTTTGTTGCAAAGCTATCCCCAGGGATAAGCCCCCCGCCACCAGCAACAGGGTGTCCCAGGGCAATGCTCGAATATCATCACCTTTCAGTATTCTGGTTAACGTAAGAACTACAATTGGAAAAGCGGATACCGAGGCCACTGTAATATCAAAAAGAGAGCCCATGAGCCAAAGCAGAATGGTGATTACAATTACTGTAAGTACTATCCGGCGATGCAGTTTAAGTTCTGGAATCAAAGGTTCATCATTTGTTTTAATAAAGTCCAAATCCAAAGGCTGATTGTTTTTCACAAAAATCACAATCAAAACCAAGCAGGCGATAGCGGTTAAAACCACAGCAAGCGGCATGCCATACGCCAGCCAGGATAAAAAATTCATCCGTATACCGGCGTGCTCAAGTGCTCCGGCAGCAATGGCGTTAGGTGGTGTACCAATGATGGTGCCCATACCACCAAGGGTTGCCGCAATAGGCACCCCAAGCAGCAAGGCTTTCGTTAAACCGGCCTCTTTCCCGAGTTTTAGCAGCAATGGTGTTACGGCGGCAATAATCATGGCAGTGGTGGCTGTGTTCGACATGAGCATGGAAGCCACCATCGTGGTTCCCATCAGGCCAATTAACAGATTCCGGGGTTTGGTGCCGGATAGTTGAATCGTAAATCGAAACAAAGCTTCGTCCAGTTTGGTTTTGGTCATGGCTACAGCAAGAAAAAAACCACCCAGCATCAGCCAGATGATACTGCTGGAAAAGGTGGTTACGTAGCGCTCAATGTTTTCAGGTGCTGAATTAAAATAGGGATTGCCTAGCGCGAACACCAAAAACGACATAATGAGCAAGCCAACAGCAAATGGAGGGATAACTTCTGTGAACCAGAGGGCTATGGAAAAAAACAGCAAAAACAAAACATAGTGTTGTGAATCACTAAAACCAGGATTAGAAAAAAGTGCTTGAAGAATCATAGCGACAAGAATGCACAACAGGAAAACCACTACGGATCGAAGTGGTTTGCTTGAGATGTACTTTGTCTTTTTCATCCTAAATGATAATCAGCTTAAACAAATTAAAGCGTGAATTGTAAACGGCTCTGAAAAAATTGGGTGTACCCTGTTTTTCCGAATCGCTGAAGGGCAGCGTAACCGTAAACCAATTCCAATCTGATGTTTGTAGACAGGTACCAATTCAGCGTTGGGGTAAATCGCCAGAAATTGCCGCCGGTTATTTTTCCACTATTGAGGTCCTGGTTGGTGATTCTTACAACCAATTCAATGGCACCGGTACCTCCTTTGAAGACCGATCTTTTTACAGGCACAAAACCATAAATGGCTGTGCCGGGGTTGTAAGTTCTCGACTCACCAGTAAAAATATGACTGATCATCCACTCTCCACCATGAAACAGCGGATTTCCACTGTCATGAGATGCAAATTGATGTAACGAATATTCCCCACCCATCATCCAGGTTCCTGAGCTGTAATAGGCTTCCAAACCATAATGAAATGATTGATTGGACGGAAACAAACCCGTATCCATAAAATAGGGACTAGGGTTTGATTCAGGGCGGGAACGCAGTCGTATTTCTCCATCTTCCGGTTGACCGTAGCGAAGATTAACAGCCACGTGCATCACTTTTTTTTGATCCTCTGAATAAATGGGAAGACCTCCAAAGCGCATTACCGCCTGCCAGCGATAAGTAGAAAAGGATTGTTTTTTCGAAGTGTAGTCTGAAAACACTCCCAAATTCAAAAATAATTTTTGTTTTGGATAGTAAGCCAGATATTTAATACCGTCAGCAAGGATGGGGATTACATCAATTCCCACTTGTCTCTCCATGGTCCAGCCTGCATAACCTACCATAACTTTGTTCATCGAAAAGCTTTCTTTGGTTCTGCCGATAAAGATTTTTCCCGACAACTCCGGCAATCCTATCATTAAACCTGATTCCCGCACAAACCACTTGTCGCTCACACCATCGTACATATATCCAAACCTCCAAGAGAACTCCCTGCGTGTTTTAAGGTTCCCGTTCACTGTAATCCTTGCATCGCGCGTTTTGTGGGCTGGTTCACAGTCAACTTGCTCCTTGCTGGTTTCATCCTGAATGTGGGTAACGGCATCGTAAAGAAATCCGCCGCCTAGCCGTATAGTGGTGTACCTTGTGTTGAAGAAATTCCATTCTTTTTTTTGTGGCGTGGCTTTATTAAGGTCATCCGTACTTGAATAGGAACTATCAACCGTAGTTTGGCCATAGGAATTAAATCCGAAGAAGAATACCAGGATGTTTGGTAAAAAACCGAACTGCTTAAGAAGAGCTGTCTTATCCAAATCTAATGTTTGATTGTGTTGGCAAGTCGGTTACAAAAAATCCTGAGTCCAAATCTAACCTAGAAAATTCCCAGGGGCGATACAAATCCAATGGCGAATCTTCCTGTTGTAAAATCCTTTGCTCCAAAACGGGATTTGGCATAATCGGAATACAGAGTGGTGCGACCCACCCAGTTGGCGTAAAAACGAAGGTTTACATTCTCAAAAGGATAGTACTCTATGGTAGGAATATACTGATAGGAATCGCTGATGCGATTGGTTGTTTTGAGCGGGTCAACAGTCGATTTCCAGTCGGCAATATTCCAGATTCCAACAAGGGCCACGTTCCATTTTTTAGTGATTCGATAATGGAGGTGCAGCCAATGCCCCATGTATAGGGTGTTTTTAACCGAGTAAGCATACAAACTGTCCGGAATCAGATTACTCACAATGGTGGTCCGGTCCAGGTCTTCATCGCTGTACTGGAAGTCATACTCCAGCGTGAATTTGCCAAGCTTGAGCTGGTTACCCAATGCAATGTAATGCATTCCAATATTTTCGGCTTCGTTGTGATAGGCGTAGGCCCAGATGGTGTTGAATTTACCGTCAAACATACTGCCCATCCAGTTGGCCACAAAGGCCATAGGCACTTTAGAAGGTGTAATTCCGGGTTGGTCGCCATACAGCTCGTTGAATGTTTTGGTGCGGGAATCAAGCGCTTCGAAGGTTAAACTGTGTTTTGGGTGGACTTTAAAATTTAACCTGACGCCGGTTAAAAAATTGTCGGCATACTCTACGATGTCAGAGTATTCATAGATATCAATCGGGTTCATATCAAACTCTATACCACCCCAGGAAGCACACATTTTTCCGCCGGAGATATTGAACCAGTCTGTTACATCTACTCTTACGTAAGCCATATCGGTTGAGCGTGAAATATTATCAATCGATTCTGAGGTTTGAGCCCTGGTGTAACGGTCGCGAAGCCGAAAATACACCTTGTCAGTCACCTGACCTTTAATCTCGAAACGAAATTGTTCATTCACAAATCTCGAGCCTGTAAAATCTCCGTTTGTAAACTCATTACGCTCTGCAAAACGCATGTTGGCAATCATGCTCATGTTTTTGAGCAGGCCTTGTTTATCTTCCGGAATCAGTGTTTTGTAATACGTGGTGTCTCCGGTTTGCATTTCCTTCTTTTGGGCGAAGAAAAAAACCGGGGCCAGCAGCAACAAAACAACAATCCTTATATGCTGTTTGGTTTTCATAGTCCGAAACCTAAAGTTTAGTATTCAATGAAAATCTGTTGCAGGTCGGCTCTGCTTCTCTCTTTGGTTAAGGCCAGCATCAACAGCACTCTCGCTTTTTGAGGGTTGTGTTCGTCGGAGGAAACGGTACCGTACTCTTCATCATTGATCTCACCTTTAATCAACACCGCACCAACCGGAACACGTGAGGCTCTCACTACTTTTACACCTGCTTTGGTGGCTCTTTTTACTGCTTCAAGTGAAGAGGCGTTCATGTTGCCATCTCCAACACCGGCAATTACAATTCCTTTTGCTCCGGCTTTCACCATGTAATCTATCAGGTCAGCGGAAGCATCTGCACAGGCGTAAAAAATATCCACGCGTGGCAATTCTTTTAAGCCTTCCACTGTGAAGGCGCTGCTGCTGGTATTTTTACCATAGGACTTATGAAAGAAAGTCACTTGTCCAAAAATAACGGATCCAATAGGACCTTCCTCAGGCGATTGAAAGGTTTGAACCGGAGTGGTCATCATTTTTTTCACCCCGTGGGCGGAATGAATTTCATCGTTCATCACCACCATTACGCCATAGCCTTTTGAATCGGGACTGGAAGCTACTGCAACAGCGTTGTATAAATTCAAAGGACCTTCGGCGCTGAGGGCAGTGGAAGGACGCATGGAGCCGGTCAACACCACCGGTTTATCACTTTTCACTACCAGATTTAAAAAGAATGCAGTTTCTTCCTGGGTGTCGGTACCGTGGGTGATAACAATACCATCCACTTCAGCTGTTGCCAACAATTCGTTGATGCGTTTCGTAAGGTCGAGCCACACTTTTACACTCATATCCTGTGATCCTACATTGGCGACTTGTTCTCCTCTTAAGTTCGCCATTTTGCGGATGTTGGGCACGGCGTCGATCATCGCGTCGATGGTCACTTTTCCGGAGGTATAACTCGATTCAGTGGAACTGGCTCCGGCGCCGGCAATGGTGCCTCCGGTAGCAAGAATCACGATGTTGGGTAATTTTTTGGTTTGTGAAAAACCAATTGAGCTAACTAAAAGCAGAAGTGCAATAGCCGTTTTTCTGGATTGTGTGAGAATTGTTTTCATAGGGTTCTTTTTTGGTTTAATATTTAAGTTGAGTTATTTCTGTCCTGTCATGGCTGCCGGATCAAGCAGTTTTTTGATCTGATCTTCGGTCAGTAACTTTTTCTCACGGATCAGCTCAAGTATGCCCTTATTGGTTTGCAAAGCTTCTTTGGCGAGTTCAGTGGTTTTTTCATAACCTAACACCGGATTCAAGGCAGTAACAATACCAACGCTTCTTTCGATATTGCGTTTTTGAACTGCTTCGTTCACGGTAATGCCTTCTATGCAATTTTTCCTGAACAAAGGCATGGTTTTATAAAACAAAGCCTGAGATTCCATGATGGAAATGGCCACAACGGGTTCGTAAGCATTTAATTGAAGCAGTCCGTCTCTTGAGGCCAGGCTTACAGTTACATCGTTTCCAATGGCCTTATAACAAACTTCGTTCATTAGTTCTGCCATTACGGGGTTTACTTTACCCGGCATAATGGATGAACCGGGTTGCAGAGCCGGCAGATTAATTTCAAAAATACCGGTACGGGGACCAGAAGCGAGGAAGATCAAATCGCTGCTGATTTTTGATAGGGTTACCGCCAGATTTTTCATGGCGGATGAAAACATCACAAAACCCTGCATGCTGCTGGTGGCGGCAATCAGGTCTTTAGCCAGAACGATGGGTTTGCCGGTGATCTTAGCCAGATGGGCGGCGCACTTTACATCATAACCGGGTGTGGCGGTGATGCCGGTACCTATGGCGGTGGCACCCATGTTGATTTCGTATAAATAGGCTTCAGATTTTCTTAAGGCCTCAATTGCCGCATCCAATTGGTTGCCAAAGGCGTGAAACTCCTGACCAACCGTCATGGGCACTGCGTCCTGACCTTCGGTGCGGCCCATTTTTAATACATTTTTGAACTCTTCTCCTTTTTTATGAAAGGCTTGTGACAAGGCAGTCGCTTCAGCAATCACCTTGTCGTTATGCAACAACAAAGCCACGTGTATTGAAGTAGGGTAAGTGTCGTTGGTGGACTGTCCCATATTAAGGTCATCGTGTGGCTCCAAATACTGGTATTCTCCTTTTTTCTTGCCCATCATTTCGAGACCAATGTTAGCCAGCACTTCATTGGTATTCATATTGGCTGAAGTTCCGGCACCGCCCTGGTAGAGGTCAACCAGGAATTGATCGTGGTATTTCCCATCCATCACGGCCTGGCAAGCTTTTTCGATGGCCGCCAGTCGTTCCGGTTTCATGCGGCCGGTTTCCGTATTTGCACGTGCTGCAGCCAGTTTTACCATAACAAAAGCGCGTACATAATCGGGGTAAAATTTGGTGGGCACTCCACTCACCTGAAAGTTTTCAAGTGCTCTGGCGGTTTGAACCCCGTAATAAGCTTCATCAGGGATTTGTTTTTCACCGAGCAGGTCTTTTTCGGTGCGGGTTTGTGCTCCAAGCGTTCCGCAAAATAAGGCGGTTGAGAGGGAGCTGAGCAGGATAGATTTTTTCATGGTTCTGTACTTTGGTTTATAATAAAAGAGATTTCAGAAGCACTCCGGCAATAACGGAGGTACTTGTGGTCACCAAACCGGGCAACATAAAGCTGTGGTTCAAAACGTATTTGCCGATTTTGGTGGTGCCGGTACGATCAAATTGTATTGCTGTGAGCAGAGTAGGGTATCCGGGAATAAAAAAGTGACCGTTGCAGGCCGGAAAAATACCGATGAGATAAGCCGGACTTAAACCCAGAGACAAACCCAGGGGCATAAGGGCTTTGGCTGTTGAAGCCTGACTATAAAGTAACATGCTTAACAGAAATAAGGCCAGCGCAAAGAGTATAGGGTAGGAGGCCACCACTTCACCCAGTGTAGATTGAATGCTTTCAAAATTGTGGTTCATAAACGTGCTGCTCATCCACACTACACCGAATACGGCTATGGTGGCTTGTCCGGCAGATGCAAACAAACTGGCTTTGGTGACTTTAGCCGCCGTGGTTTTGGCAAACAAAATAATACATCCGGCGGCGGCCAGCATAATCATCATAATCATAGAGGGCATGAGCACATGACCGGCCTCGTTCACCGCAAAGCCGGGCGAGAAACCGGGTTTAGAACCGAAGTCGGGAAGGAGTTCAGGAAAAGAGCCAAGCAACACAACCGAGGCAACCGCCATTGCAAAAATCAAAACAGATTTTTTTGCTCCTGGTGCCAAAACTACCTTTTCCTTTTTTTCAACACCTTCTAAGTTGGCTGCGAAAGCGGGATCTTTCATGCGCTCTAAAAATTCCGGGTCTTCACTGAGTTCTTTTCCTTTTTTCCACACAAATAAAATCCCGACACACACACCAATTAAGGTAGCGGGAATGGAAACAAGTAAAATATCGGCCAACTTAACACCCGAGGCGGCTAAAACGGTGAGCAGCGCGGCGCCTGCGGCTGAAACCGGACTGGCGGTGATGGCCATATGGGCAGCCGTAACGCTCATGCTCATGGCGCGCTCCGGACGAATTCTGTTTTTGATGGCCACTTCGGCAATGATGGGCATTATAGAATAGGAGATGTGCGCGGTTCCGGAGAACAACACAAAGGCATAGGTGATCAGGGGACCAAGAAAGGTAATTTGGGAGGGGTGTTTGCGTAAGATTTTTCCGGCAATTTCCACCAGGTAATCCATGCCTCCTGCGGCTTGCAGGGCAGCAGCGGCGGTCACCACGCTCATAATAATCAGCATCACTTCCAGTGGAGGATCAGCAGGCTGCATGTTGAACACAAAAAGAAAAATCAGCAAACCAATCATGCCCATCACCCCGAGTCCAATCCCTGACATGCGGGCGCCGATGAAAATACAGACTAAGAGTACAGCGAGTTGTAAAAAAAGCATATTATTCGTTCAGCTTAACAAAGTTATATATTCAGTCAATGATTTGCATGCGTGTGAACAAATAAACTGCAAGTAAGATTGCATCCAAGCGGTGAATCTTGCTGAAGCAAAAATAATTCAGGTAAGGTGAAAAAACGTGCACTTTCTCAGGTCGAAAATATGATAAAAGTCATGGAATCACAAGTTCTGCGTTTAATAGCTAAAACTTAATGTGAAGATAACAAAGGGTTCATCAAAGAAGAGATTGTACAAATACCCGGTGAATTCCCAATTTTTGAAACCCCCGCCAAGCAGAAAACCTCTTTGAATTTCCAAATCGGTTTTATACAAGCGGGTGCGTTGTCCGCTGAGGCCAAACCACAACCAGTCATTGGGAGCATAGGTCAGGTCTGTCCAATTATAAAAGAAGTTATTGGTTTTGTCGCTGAACTCAAACAAATATTCCGATTCGCTGTAAAGCTCAAAATTTTTATGAGCAATTGTAAATTCCAATCCCGGGGCCAGTCCGTTGGAATTGCCAATCACTCCGCCCAACATGGGGGTGAAGGTGTATTCCCATTTTTTTCCTCCGCTGATGTTATATCCTGCCCAGGCAGAAAAAGTGTTCAGGTCCTCGTAATTGTAACGCGCCTCCAAATGCAGCGCACCCTTATCGGCCCTTACTACCGGGAGCAAAAAAACATTGTCACTGAAAATATAAGTGTTTAGGTCCGCACTGATGTCCCAGGATCTTGTGCTGTCTTTCTCCTGCGCCTTTCCGTTAAAAACCAGGATGAAAAAACTCAGGATACAGGTAAATTTTGTTTTCATCCTCCAAGGGCCATGGTAAGAAACACAAGTAGTACGCCGGTTAACATGTACAGGAGTGCGCCGAGGATGGGTTTGAATCCGGAGTAGGTGGACAGTTTATAACCGCCTATGAATAGCAACACCAGGGCGATGCCATTCGAAACGCGAAGGGCCAAAGCGGCATCCTGAATAAACAGAAAGGGCAGGGAAACGGGCAGGGTGCAAAGAAAGACCAATAAAAAAATCTGTATTCCGGCAAGTGCGTCCTGCCAGGTGATGATGTTTTTTTTATCCGGAGGTGGAATGGTTTTAATCCTTTGATACAAATGGTTGAGCTCATCTGCATTTAACAAGTTTGAAATAAGGGGTTGAATTTCCTCCTTTAAAATTTGTTTGCCTTTCTCCTCATTCTTTTGTTGGTTCAGTTTTTTGAGCACATTCATGTAATAACCTCGTTCAAAAATCACGTTCATCAAATACATAATGGCATCCACAATTCCCCAGGCCACATTACAGCCCAAAGCTGCCCATAACAATTCCCCTATTTCCTGCCGACCCTGTGAATTGACACTAATGGCGCCCGTAAAGGTTAAAACCATGATCATGCCAAACAACACTTCGGCAATGCGGTCAATGGGGTTTAACACCGCCGATTCTTTTATTCGGTTTTTCCAGAAGCTGCCTGTATCCATGGTTTAGGCCGGTATAAAATAAAACATAACGCCTATCAGCAAATACACAATAACAAGTTGAACCCCTTTATACCAATTCGATCTTCCGTCACCGGCCACCAAAGCCCCTAAAATCACCGAGAGAAATATACTGACCATTAGAAGGCGGGAGAAATTTAAATTCATTTGTCCGGGGCCTATGAACAAACTAAGCAAAACCAAAAGTGGTGCAACAAACAAAGCAATCTGCATAGAACTGCCCATAGCAATTCCGACACTCAAATCCATTTTGTTTTTCTGAGCCATGGCTATTGCCGAGAGGGTTTCAGCTGCGCCACCGATCACGGCGAGCAACACCACGCCAATAAACAGATTTGACATGCCTAAAATTTTTCCGGTTTCTTCAGCAGCTCCAACCAGCATTTCACTCATGATAGCTGCAAGTACCGAGGCGGTAATCAGGCTGAGTATGCCTCTGGACAAGGACCAGCGTTTTTCCTGGGTTTCTCCTGTTTCTTTGGTTTTATGTGCGGCAAAAAGTTCAGGATGTGTTTTTAGCATAAACAACAAATAAAGAAGATAAGTGAGCAGAAGGATGGAGGCAACCAGAATATTCAATACATCCACATTTATATGAGTCCCGCTTTTATCCGAAAAATTGTGAAATGCCGCCGGAATCATCAAACTGATGGTAGCGATCATCATCATCGAAATGTTGATGCGCAAACCGGAGGCATTGTATTCCTGGTTGTGAAATTTAAATCCACCAAATAAAAAAGACAAACCGTTAGCCAATAACAGATTGGCTAAAATGGCTCCGGCCAGTGAAGCCAAAACAATGTCGTGTAATCCGGCATTTAGGGCCATGATGGTGATGATGAGTTCAGGGGCGTTACCAAAGGTTACATTCAACAAAGCCCCGAGCGCATCGCCGGTATAACCCGCAATTTGTTCGGTGGAATGTCCGATCAAATGGGCCAGGGGAATGATAGAGAGTGCGGCCGATAAAAAAACCAGAGGAGCCGAAGCATGAAGAAATTCAAGAACAACAGTGACTGGTAGAAAAAGGTAGAGCCAATGAATACCGGGTTTTAAGATTGATTTCATTTAGGTGTTTTTAAAAGTTAAAGCCAAGATGAATGACATAACGAAAGCCCATGCTCATGGTATTTGTAGAGCCTGATTTTTCAAATTCTAAATTGTCGGCAAAATTGCTAAAACCCGGAACTTTTTCAACAATGGCATTTTTTAAAGCATCCAACAATTCTCCATTCTCGTCCCCGTCAAGCTGAGTGCTGATCTGCGTTTTGATATTGTAGAAGGTGACGCCCGGGCCGATAAGAATAAAATCAAGGGCTACCCGTTTCCACAAAATAAACTGGTAACCCATTTCAATTCCCACCATTTGAATGTTCATGTTCAAATTGGTTTTGAGATTGCCGGAAAAATGGGGTGAGCTCATGTTCCAGTTGTTTTCGCGCTCAAAATGCGTAATGGAATAATAGGGCCCTATGTACACCCCGTGTGGGGAATTGTATTTATTTTCTTTTTTCAGATAAAACCGGTAGTCAAGGGCAATGGTAAACCCTTTGTCTGTATAATCTTTGTCCAGCACAATTCTCGACGAGTCGGTGAAATTAAATACGGAAAGCGTTGGTTTTCGAAAAGAAGCCTGACCCCCGTTGATGGAGGCACTCATGTGTTTGCCAATCACCCTTTCGTAGCCCACCAAAAGTGATTTTTCACCAAATATCATAGGATTGGTGAGGTTAAACCGCACGACGTTTTTTCTGGGTTTCACTTTAGAGCTGTCCTGAGCCAGGCTGAGGCCGGCTGAAGAAAACAGAAGGACCAAGCTTAAAACAATACCGCTGAATGTATCTCTTCGCATAGCTGTTTTGGATGTATACTGCTTCATGTTGTTTGGCTTTGTCATAGATAATTAAAGGAAATGGAATTGTAAAACGAAATTAAAGAGAAGTTTATCTTGTTTTTCTGATCTACATCAGTTTTAATCCTTATTAAATTATTATACCTTCGCCCTCTGAAACCAATCTATACAACCATGAAAAAAATTATTTTGTTTGCCATCTGTACCTTGTTTACAGTAAACCTGAACGCCCAAACCAATACCGATGAAATCGCTCTTATACAAAGCGCTTATGGTATGGAGAAAAAACAAATCATTATTCAGTTCATGAAATTAACAGAGGCTGAGAATGCCGGATTCTGGAAGATATACGACGAATATGAGGCGGAGCGTAAAGAGTTGGGCAAAAAACGGGCCAATAACCTGATTGAGTACGCCAATAACTATGGCAAATTAACCGATGCAAAAGCAACTGAATTAATCAACTCATCCATTGATGTTCAAATTAGCTTAAGCAAGCTCATGAAAAAAACTTATGCCAAACTCAGCAAGGTGATGAGCCCGGTGCGCGCCGCCCAGTTTATTCAGTTGGAAAACTACCTTGAAACCATGGTAAGAATGGAGATTTCAGACGATATTCCGCTTATTGGCGAACTCGAAGCTGCAGAGAAAAAGTAATCCATAGAACGGAAAGAAGTGTAAGGATCGGTAATCACCGGTCCTTTTTTTTTGTGCCGAGGATTTTGTTCGGCTAAATTGTGTATTTTGTTTACAAATATCAGCGATAGACGGTATGCCTAAAAATTCACTTTATTTTTCATTCAATAAACTTTGGGCAGCAGCCTTACTTTTCATTTCATCCTGCACCTTTTTATTTGTGCTGCCGGTAATGAATAATATGCCCGTTTGGGTTTTCCGGCTCTGTATGAGCGCGGTTTTGCTGTTTTCTATACTCTCTCTTGAAAAGGTAAAACTGTATTTTGTGCTCGTTGGGTTTATTGCTGCCATCCTGGATTGGTTTTCGGATATGGGTCAATATTCGGCTATAGGACCTCTGTTGAAAACGGTCACTTTTGTTTTTGTGTTTTTGGTGGTGGGTTCGCTGATGATTAAGTTTCTGAAACAAAAAGAAGTGGGTTTGTACAGTTTGCTGGAGGCCATTAACGGGTATCTGTTATTGGGCATCTTGTTTTCAAGCATTACCGTTATGCTGTTTACTCTGTCGCCTGAATCCTATCAGTCTTCTCATGGAAACATAGTCAGAAACGACCTGTTTTATTATGCCATGATAACCTTAACCACCACCGGTTATGGCGACGTGTTACCCGTAACGGCTGCCGCTAAGAATCTGGCCATGATTATCGCCGTATGTGGACAAATTTATGTAGCTTTTTTGGTTGGGGTTTTGGTTGGTAAATACACCAATAAACTTACCCATGAATAGATGCAAATTGTTTCCGTTTACCGGGCTTTGGTTGAAGCTGATTCTTCTCAGCTTTGAATGAAAATTTTTATATTAACCATTTCCTGTTGTTTTGAAACATAAAATTCACTTACTTTCGTGGGAGGTATACAAAACTTTCTTTTTTAAGCGAACCTGAAAATGGGTAAAGAAATGAAAGAATGTGACGTATGCTTTAGAAGTATCAAATTCTGCAATATGCTCAGTCAATCGATTCGTTCCACCTGTTTTTTTTTCAAAAACAATCTGTCTCAACGCAAGCCCCTATTTAGCTTGTCAATGGCCGCTTTGGTTATTGGTTGGAGTTCATGCAGTGAGGCCGAAGTAAAAAAAGCGCCTCCTCTTGAAATACCCATAATAGAGGTGCAGCAGCAGGATGTACTCATTGAAACCGAATACACAGGACAAACCTACGGGGCTGCAGATATCAAAATAGCGCCCAGAGTGTATGGTATTGTACAAAGTCTGAATTTTAAGGAAGGTACTATGGTGAAGGAAGGAGACTTGCTGTACACCATTGACCCGATTCCGTATCAGAATAAAGTGGACGCCGCTGCTGGTCATTTAGCGGAAGCCAATACCATGATGGTGAAAGCCAAGGCGGATTTGGATATGATTGAACCTCTGGCGAAAATAAACGCGGTCAGTCAGCGTGAATTGGTAAGCACCAAAGCCCAATACGAAGCAAGTATAGCAAAGGTACAATCAGCGGAAGCGGCTCTGGATAATGCCAAAATAGAATTAAGCTACTGTTCCGTAACCGCACCCATCAGCGGATTAATCGGTATTTCAAAAGTGAGGGAAGGGGACTACGTGAGTCAGGGACCCCTGGCTGTTTTAAACACCATTTCGCAACTGGATAGCATACGCGTAAGGTTCACCATCAGCGAGCAGGAATTCATGCGCATTCAAAAAGAAATGCGGGCCGAATATCTCACGGCAGGAGGACTGGGTACAAAAATTCAGTTGATTCTTTCCGATGGCAGTGTTTATCCTCATCCCGGGCGGCTGAGTTTTGCCGATCGTCAAATCGATCCTTCAACAGGTGCCATAACGATTGAAGCGAGTTACCCAAATCCTGAGCGTCTTCTACGCCCCGGGCAATATGTAAAAGTAAGGGTGGTCACCTCTATGGTAAAAAACGCCTTGCTCATTCCGCAAAGAGCCGTTATTGAAATGCAGGGCATTTACCAGGTATACGTGCTCGGGGATAGCAACAAAGTTCAAATGAAAATTATACAACCGGGTTCATTTTATAAGGACGCTTACCTGATTCTGGATGGTCTGAAAGCAAAAGAAAAAATAGCCATGGGAGGAACCGCTCTGCTCAAAAATGGAAGCGTAGTCATTCCAAAACTCACCCCCTGGGAGGCCGGAGGGGATAGTCCTAAAACCTCTCCTAACTAAGTATCTGCAAAATGGGAGAATTTTTTGTCAGAAGGCCGATTGTAGCCATGGTAATCAGTATCATTATTGTGATACTGGGATTGCTTGCTTTACAAAAAACGCCCATTTCACAATACCCCGACATTAATCCTCCGGTGGTAAAAATCACCACCTCCTTTACCGGAGCGAATGCACTCAACGTAGAACAGGCTGTCGCTACACCCATTGAGCAAAAAGTGAACGGAGTGGAGCAAATGCTTTACATTAAATCCATTAACACTTCCGACGGCGCTTTAACGGTTGAAGTAACCTTTGAGGTGGGCACCAATCTCGACAATGCCAACATGCTCACCCAAAACAGGCAAAAACAATCGGAGCCTTTTATGCCTCAAAGTGTGAAACAACAAGGGGTAGTGGTAAAAAAATCCCTTTCGTTTCCAATGATGTTGTTCACGCTCACATCTAAAAATCCCAAATACGATTCTAAATTCCTGAACAATTACGCTAACATCAATTTAGTAGATGCCCTTGCAAGGATAAAAGGAGTAGGGGAAGTGTCCCTGTTTGGTGGAAGTGATTATGCCATGCGTGTTTGGTTGAAACCGGATGTGATGAGCAAGCTGGGCATATCGGTAGATGAGGTGAAAAAAGCCCTGAACGATCAGAACATGATCAGTCCGGGTGGGAAATTTGGAGCTGAACCCGCCCCTCCTGGAACTGAATTTACTTATGGCATTACCTTGCAGGAACGTTTGGTGACTGAAAAAGAATTTGCCGAGATTGTAGTGAGGAGCAAGGAAGATGGCGCGCAGGTGCTTTTAGGCGATATCGCCCGATTGGAATTGGGCACTGAAAATTTTAGTTCAACCGGTCGTCGCAACGGTGAGGCAAGTTCCATCATCACCCTGTTTCAAATGCCGGGCAGTAACGCGCTTGATGTAGCCAATCAAGCCAAAGCGGTAATGAAGGAAATGTCGAAAAAATTTCCACAGGATATTGAATACCAGGAATCACTCGACACCACACTGGCGATTACCGCGGGGGTGGAAGACATTGTACATACCTTGTTTGAAGCGGTTTTGCTGGTAATTCTGGTGGTATTCATTTTTCTACAGAACTGGAGAGCAACCGTTATTCCTCTGATTACTGTACCCATTTCATTGGTCGGTACCTTGGCCGTTTTTCCCATGCTCGGATTTTCCATCAATACCTTGTCGCTGCTTGGTTTGGTACTGGCCATTGGTATTGTGGTCGACGATGCAATTGTGGTGGTGGAGGCGGTCGTGCATCACATCGAGCACGGCAAAAGTCCCAGAGAGGCTACTATTCAAGCTATGCGTGAAGTGTCGGGGCCGGTGATCGCCATTGCACTGATCTTAATCGCCGTGTTTGTTCCGGTAGCCATGACGCCAGGTATCACGGGGCGCTTCTATCAGCAGTTTGCCATTACCATCGCCGTGTCCGTTGCTTTCTCTGCCTTTTCGGCCTTGTCCCTCAGTCCGGCCCTTTGCGCCATGATTCTCAAACCGACTAAACCGCTTAATGAACAAAAAGGTTTGCTGGCAAAATTCTTTCTGGGCTTCAATAAAGTGTTTGATAAAGTAACTGGTGGCTACCTGAAAGGTGCCGGATTTTTCGCTCGCAAAACACGCAGGGTGGGTATTCTTTTGTTGGTGATTATGGGAACCGTTGGTTTTCTCGGTATTAAACTTCCTACCGGATTTATCCCCGAAGAAGACCAAGGGTATTTTCTGATCAATGCCACCTTACCTCCGGCTTCATCCTTACAACGTACCGATGAGGTGATGCGGCAAATAGAAAAGATAATGGCGGAGGAAGAGTCGTTTTTATCTTACACCACCGTAAATGGCTACAACATTTTAACGGCTTCTTACCAACCCAACAACGCTTGTATATTCGTTTCCCTTAAGCCCTGGGAAGAACGAAAAGAAACAGCGAAGCAAATTGTTGACCGCTTGAATAAAGTGTTGTCAACCGAAATTACCAAAGCAAGTGTCACCGCATTTGGCCCACCGGCCATTCAGGGTCTCGGCAACTCAGCCGGTTTTAGCATGATGTTGCAGGACAGGGGAGGGAATTCTCCTCAATACCTGGCTCAACAAACCAAAGCTTTTATTGCCGCGGCACAAAAACGTCCTGAAATCAAACGGATTTACACCACCTTTAATGCAGGGTCTCCGCAAATAAAACTGGACATCGACCGGGAAAAAGCCATGAAACTGGGTGTGCCCGTATCAAACATCACCGAAGCACTTGGAGCATTTTTGGGTTCCAATTACGTTAATGATTTTAATCGATTTGGAAGACAGTACAAAGTTTACATTCAGGCCGATGCTGCCAATCGTTTAAAACCTGAAGACCTGAATCATATTTACGTAAAAAATAAAAACGGCGACATGTTGCCTGCTTCCACCATTGTATCTTATTACAAAATCACCGCACCTGAATTTACCAACCGTTTAAACCTGTTTCGCTCGGCTGAAATTGGCGGAATTCCTAACGACGGTTATAGCAGCGCCCAGGCTTTGGATGCCCTTGAAGAAGTAGCTGCTGAGGTGTTGCCCGGCGACATGGGTTACGGCTACATCAACCTTTCTTATCAGGAACGCAATTCACCCAGCGGCGGTTCAGTATTTATTATGGCCTTGGTATTTGTATTTTTAATTCTGGCCGCCCAATACGAAAGCTGGAAATTGCCTTTCAGCGTGTTGCTGGGTACACCTTTTGTTTTGTTTGGAGGATTATTGGGATTATTCCTGGCCCGTTTTGCAAACGATGCTTACCTGAACAACGTATTTGCGCAGATTGGATTTGTGATGTTGATTGGATTGGCGGCCAAAAATGCCATTTTGATCGTGGAGTTCGCAAAAGAGAGTTACGAAAAAGGCGAAAGCCTGATGGAGGCGGCTATGACCGCAGCCAAATTACGTTTCAGACCCATTCTGATGACGGCTTTTGCGTTTATTTTGGGTGTGGTGCCTTTGCTTACCGCTACCGGTGCGGGATCACAGGCGCGAATTGTTATGGGCATGACCGTGTTTAGCGGGATGCTGGTGGCTACCGTACTTGGGGTGTTAATTGTGCCGGGTTTATTTGTGATGATTGAAAGCATTGGGAAAAAGAAAAACAATGCTGCCGAAACCCCTCAGGCACCCATGACGAATGACGAAACACATTAAATGAAACGGCACTATCTGAAATACAGTCTTTTTGTTTTGCTGCTAAGCGCTTGTATGGTTGGGCCCAATTACAAACGCAGCGATAAAAGCAAGGCCCCGGGTACCTGGACCACGTCCGCTGATTTTGTAAACACAGCCGATACCATCACCAACTTAAAGTGGTTCGATCTATTCAAGGACACTGTACTGAAAGCCCTCATCGATACCGCCATCAAACACAACTACAACCTGGCCAACGCCGCGCTTCGCATCGAACAATCCCGCGCCAACTACAGCAATTCCAAAGCCGATTTGTTACCCGACTTCAGCTATTTCGCCAGAGCAAGAAACCGCGATCCCCAGGCCAATTCTTTTTCTGCCCTTGGTATAGCTACCTGGGAAATTGATGTGTGGGGAAAATTGCGGCGTGCCAAACGTGCGGCCTATTCTGAACTGCTCGCAAGTCAGGAAGGTATGAAAACGGTGCTTACCACCCTGATTTCGGATGTAGCCACCTATTATTTTTTGTTGAGGGATTACGATTACCGTTTAAAAGTGTCAGAACAAATTGTTCAAAGCCGGCAGGTGTATTACGAACTCATCAACGCGCGGTTTAAAGGAGGCGACGTATCTGAACTCGATGTATTGCAGGCCGATCAGCAATTGTCGTTTGCAAAAGCAACCGTACAAAGCATCAAACGACAGCTGGCCTTTACCGAAAGAAGTTTAAATATTTTATTGGGACAAATGCCTCAGGCCATTGCAAGGGGTTTGGAAAATGCGGCACAGCCTGATTTTCCGGTCATTCCTTCAGGATTGCCCTCATCCATTTTGGAAAACCGGCCGGATGTACGTCAGGCCGAGTATAATTTAATGGCGGAAACCGAACGCATAGGGGTGGCCATCGGTCAACGTTTACCGGCCTTCAGCCTTACCGGTCTTTTGGGCGTGGCTAGTCCTCAACTGAGTAATTTTGCTTTAACCAGTTCCGCTTCGGCGAGTTTGTTGGGACCTATTTTTAATTTTGGTAAAAACAAACGCCGCGTCACCATTCAACGCAAGGAAGCTGAAATTGCCGGAAACCGGTTTTTGAACGTGTACATTTCTGCTTTGGGTGAGGTGGAAGGTTCTTTAGTTTCGGTGCAAACCTATAAGGAAGAATACGAGGCTCGCAAACACCAGGCCGATGTCGCGAATAAGTCCCTCATGTTATCAAAAGAAAGATACAGTAATGGATACACCAATTACCTGGAAGTGTTGATTTCTGAAGGCATTGCCTTGGATTCTGAATTGCAGGCTTCGGCTACAAGGGGGCAACAACTGGCGGCCTATGTGCAATTATACAGGGCACTTGGAGGGGGATGGTGAGGAAAGACAGTGGGCAGTGATTAGTAGGCAGCCATCAGTAATCAGTAGGCAGTAGGCAGTCAGCAGTAGGCAGTCAGCAGTAGGCAGTATCCAATTAGAAATCAGAAATTAGAAATTAGAAATCTCCTCCGCTACTCCCTGCCCCCGTCCGAACCGGCACGGGCGGGCGCCGAGACGCATGCCAATGCTTCGGCAGGCGGGTGTGCTAAACTCTGTGACCTCTGTGGTTAAAAATTACGGCTCAGTTACCGGAGCAACCGGCGTTGTGCTTGGTTTCTTTTTGCTGTTCAGAAGAAAATTTAAACTTCCGCCCAGGTTAAACTGATAAAAGGTAGAGTAACCGGTAACACCGGCACCGCCACCTCCTGTGCCAAAGTAAAGACCGCCGCCAAGCGCTTGTACCGCTGAAAGCAATTGCCCGTGAAAACGAAGGCTGATTAAATCACTGGCCTGCACTTTCAAGCCCAACCTTAATCCCCAGCAAAATTTTTCAAGGTTGTCATCACTCGGATTGTCTTTTGAATTGAATACTCCAAGGCCGGCATTCAATGTGCTGAAACCGCTTAATTTTTCAGTAAATGGTTGGTATCGGGTTCCTCCAAGTAAATAATAATCAATACTCAGGTTCCCTGGTGTTCTGTCAATCGAATTAATAATATTGGTTCCCGAAATACTTGACACGGGCTTATCTAAATAGCCATCGGTGTCCAAACGTTGGTAAATCAGTTCAATGGCCATGCGCTCCCTGAATAAAAATTCAAACCCGGCTCCCCACTGAAAACCATCGTTAATCTTGCCTTCGTAACCATCTTCGGTTACAATTTTATCGGCAAAGGAATAACTTTCAAAAGTCAGCAAATTGATTTTCACCTGGGCCTGAACTTGGCTGAGGGCGAACAATAAAACGAGAAAAAGACTCTTTTTCATGGAAGGTGGATTTAGTTTGACGAATGTAAATGAAATTATGCGCTTCAGAAAATGATAATCATCATTTCAACCGGCAAAAATCATTCGCTTTCCGAATTATTCCTGTATTTTCGTTGCATGAAATCGCTTTTCTCCCTTTCCATTGCGGCCCTGCTTCTGCTATCGGCCTGTTCCGCTTCCCAGGACATTGTGGCAACGTATATCGATCGCCCCAACCTTCCTAAAGAGCCTTACAAAAAAGTATTCGTTATGGCTTTGTTACAGGATAATATTGTACGCGGACAAATAGAAAACAAAATTGCTGCTCAGTTGGTGAAGCGAGGCAAGATGGTAGTGAAAAGCTCCGAATTGTTCCCGGTTAAATTGAGTAAAACCGAAGTAAGTAACGAAGAATTAATAAAAGTCATCAAGGATCAGGCTTGTGATATGGTGTTCACGGTGGCTTTGCTGGACGTAAAAACCACCCAATCCTACCAGCCCGGTACTACTTACGCGCCTTATGGTTACGGGTATTACGGCTCTTATTATGGATACTACGGATATTACGCGGGTTATACTTCAAGTCCGGGGTATTATGTAACCGATCGCTCTTACTACGTTGAAACCAATTTTTACGATGTAAAATCCGATAAATTGATCTGCTCCATCCAGTCTGTGGCCTATAACCCCAGTAGTTTTGATTCCTGGTTTGTCGATTACTCCCGCCTTCTCGTTTACACCCTCAAAAAAGAAGGGGTTATAAAAGAATAACAGGAACATCAAACCTCAAACAAAGAACATACAACTTCAAACCCCAAACCCCTGTGTCTTGGGGTTTTTTCTTAACTTTAACTGTGCTGTTAAGGATCAACGAGGATAACATCCGTTTTGAGGACATTCAAACCATTACCAACTGCTTAAAAAACGGGGGCGTTATTATTTACCCCACTGATACGGTTTATGCTTTGGGTTGTGACATTCACAGCATGAAAGCGCTTGAAAAGATTTGCAAACTCAAGGGCATAAAATTAGAGAAAGCCAATTTTTCCTTCGTCTGTTCTGATCTCAGTCACCTCTCCAGTTACACCAGGGCCATACCCAATCATGTGTTCAGGGTGATGAAACGTTCCCTGCCCGGGCCCTACACATTTATTCTTGAAGCCAATAACGAAGTGCCGAAACTGCTCAAACAAAACAAAAAAACCATAGGTATACGGGTACCAAACAACAAAATTTGCAGCGCCATTGTAAAAGGGCTGGGCAATCCAATTATCTCTACGTCCCTCCACGACAACAGCGATGATATCTTGGAATATTTTTCTGACCCTGAAGTGATACACAGGCAATATGGCGAAATAGTTGATATAGTGGTCGACGGGGGCTTTGGAAACATTCACCCTTCCACCATTATTGATTGCAGTGGCGAAGAGATGATTGTGGTGAGGGAAGGCATGGGCAGTCTGGATGTGTTGGCCTGATGGTTTCCTGACCTTTTAAAGAAAACGGAGGAGATGACCCTTGTCATTTTTAACCGGGGAAGGTATTCCTAACTTTATAAAAAGTAAAAACATGAACCCTTCAAACAAAACCATTGTGGTTACAGGTGGAGGTGATGGCATGGGCCGTGAATTAACGCTCCTCCTTCTTAAAAAAAATGCCCGCGTTGCCGCCATCGATATCCGTCAGGAAGCCCTTGATGAAACGGTAAAACTAGCCGGTGCAAACAAAAACCGTTTATCAACCCATGTGCTTAACATTACCGACAAGGCAGCCGTTGAACAATTGCCTGAACAACTCATTGCCCTGCACGGCAGTGTTGACGGGCTTATCAACAACGCCGGCATTATTCAACCTTTTGTAAAAATAAACGATTTGCAATACGATGCCATTGACAGGGTCATGCAAGTTAATTTTTACGGCATGTTGTACATGACCAAAAGTTTTTTACCCCATTTGCTCAAACGCCCTGAAGCCCACATTGTAAACACTTCAAGCATGGGCGGTTTTTTACCCGTTCCCGGACAAACCATTTACGGCGCTTCCAAGGCGGCAGTCAAACTGTTTACAGAAGGACTTCATTCCGAATTAACCGAAACCAATGTGAGGGTCACCATCGTATTTCCGGGAGCCATCGGTACGCACATCGCAGAAAATTCAGGTGTGGGTATGAATGCCGAAATGCAGGAAAAAGCCAAATCCAGCTCCATCAAAATGCTTCCTGCAGCCAAAGCAGCGGAACTCATTATTGCCGGAATGGAAAAAAACGCCTACCGGGTGTTGGTAGGATCGGATTCCAAATTCATGGATTTTATTTACCGTTTGCATCCGAAATTTGCGGCGGGGTTTATCTATAAACAAATGAAGTCGCTTTTGCCGACATAGGAAATTTCTGTCAACATCATATAAGTCTTACCGGCAATCATTCGGTTCTGGTTATACGCCGTGAAAAATTGCAAACAAATGGTATTTTTAAGGCTTCATGAATAACCTGAACATTGGGCATACCGAATTGTTTTTACGTGAGGACGGGATAATAGAGGTATTTGCCAGTAATCACGTTTACACAGCGGAAGACATCAAAGCCATACACGCGGCCATTGCGCAAATCAAAAAGAGGGAAAAAGAATTGATTCTGCTACATGCTGAGAATTTTACATCCATAGATCAGGATGCCAGAAAATACCTTTCCACACCTCAGGCGGGGGCGCATTCCATTGCGGAAGCCTATGTAATCAGAACTCTGGCCCAGAGAATACTCATGAATTTTTTAATCAGGGTTTCGGGTACGCCTGTGCCGGTTAGGTTTTTTACGGATGCCGAAGAGGCTTTGAAGTGGCTTAAGAGCTATGAAAGTTAGATTGAGGTTTCTCCTAAAGGCTAATGTGATTTTTATTATTCACATGAATACGACTAACGAAGAAGCTGCCTTTTGTCTTGGAGACGCCAGTAGGCTGTTAGCGGGTCGTTGCTTTGTCCCCAACGACAGTCCCTGTAAACATATTTTCCTGTTTCAACAGTAAGAACAAAAAGCTCTATTGTTAATAGATTATGCACTTGCTGTCGTTATAAGGGTTTTTTGTGTCTTTACAAGTTTTTGTCGCCTGAGATTTAGTGTCATGAATTACAAAGCCAGGATCGTCACAAACAAGGGGGTCAGGACACATGCACCTATAGTCCTTCTTACAACTGAAAAAATTAAAAGCTGTCGCTAATAAAAGACAAAAAGCTAACTGCCTCATAATATAAATGTAACCAAAATTAATGTCTAGGTTAATAACAAGGAGCGTATTTCTGTTGGTTTGTCGGCAATGGGCACAAACGTATCGCGGCTAAAGTTGTGCCACCGTCCGTGATTTAAATGTACGGAAGTCCTCCGAATGTTACAATACCGAAATGCGCGGCATAACTTTTAGGTGCTGTTATGTGCAGTTTTTATTCGAGTCTAAGAGAATACTTGTTCAGAAGTAAGTTGTTTTTGTCAGTGTAGAATAGTTTAAAGAATTCGTCCTGGGGCTTTGACCACAAGTCGTTAAGTCTTTTTTTTATTTCAATGAAGTCGTTATTCATTAAGTCTTCAACATTTACAAAGTCGTGTTTAAATCTATCATTTTTGGTAGCAAATACTTCGTGCCACTTTTTGTAATCACCAATTTTGTCTTTTTTTGGTACATATCGTTTTCGGTCATGAAGAATACTGCCTATTTGAGAATTATGTACAATGACATTCCGATATTGTCTAATTTGTGACATATATGTTTTAAACTCTTTCCATCCCTTATCTTTTCCGAAATATTCGTCTAGAATATTGACTCTGGAAATAAATTTTGGGGCATGATGTTTTCCTCTCTGTAAGTAATAAGTGTAAGTCGTTTTATAGTAAGTGTCGTACCAGTCGCCAGCAATCTTCATAAACTTAGTTTTGGAAAGGTATTCAACTACTTCTGATTTTGAATTAGTACATTCCAATTTCAAAAAATAAATTTGCGTAAAGAACTCTTCTGTCAAATCACAAACACTGCCTAAATTGGTATAAAAATTCTCAAATGCTGAAGTACGATTGAATGTTAAGCAGTCGGCCGCATAGATTAAATTCAAATAAACAGAGTAATGTATAGCTGCAAGGTCTTTAATTGAGTTATCTATTGCCGCACGAGGGTAAGTCTTGTCAATTTCTAAAGCAACATTTTCATTAATTCTATTGGTTAGGGGAGTCACAAAATGTTTCCAGAACATTTCAATGTTAGGGAAATTGTCTGTGATCAAATGTCCGAATTCTCTTTCATTGGAGTCTCCGTTAGACCTGAATGAATAAGCTCTAACCTTGTCTAGGAGTTTTTCTGTCTGAATTGTCAGGGTCATAAAAATTGCACATAACTACCATATAGGCCTGATATTTTCATCCTTATTGAGTAAAGATAAAATATTATTTTAAGGCCTTCCAAACCCAGACATCACTTGTTGTTTTTATCCCCAAACCAATTCAAAGCCATCTCATAGCCCTTCAGTCCAAAGCCCGAAATGCTGCCTTTGCAGTGTTTTCCCAAAAACGACACGTGCCGGTAATCTTCCCTGGCAAAAATATTGCTGATGTGCACTTCAATGGTCGGAACCTGAATGGCCGCTACAGCATCGGCAATGGCAATGGAAGTGTGGGTATACGCCCCGGCGTTTAAAACAATGCCATCCATGGTTTTACCGGCTTCCTGAATGTTGTTGATGAGTTCCCCCTCTACATTGCTTTGGTAATAACTCAGCTGGTGTTGAGGGAATTGTTTTTTCAGGCTTTCAAAATACGTTTCAAAACTCTGTTTGCCGTAAATGTCCGTTTCGCGTGTGCCCAGCAAATTTAAATTGGGACCGTTGATAACAATTAACTTCATGCCCTGAATTTACACTTATTAGGCGATAAATTTGAATGTATGTCTGATTGGAAACTTGTCGAAAACCGCTTTAAGCAGTATTTATTGCTTGAACGCTCCCTTTCCCCGAACAGCAGGGAGGCCTATTTAAGGGACATCAGCAAACTCAAAGCTTATTCCGAACTTTTTTTGGGAAATAAAAAGGCAGATGAAATAAAAACCAAAGACCTTCAGGGGTTTAGCGCCTGGATAGCCGAAATGGGTTTTACGCCCTCCACCCAGTCCCGGGTGCTTTCAGGGGTAAAAGCCTTCTATAAATTCCTTCTTTTGGAAGACATTGTAAAATCTAACCCCGCTGAATTGCTGGAGAGCCCTAAACTGAGCCGAAAACTCCCGGTGTTTTTAAGCGTGCACGAAATCGAACAACTTTTGGGTGTTATCGACAGAAGTACTCCGGAAGGGGAACGCAATCTCAGCATGCTGGAAACCCTTTACAGTTGCGGACTTCGCGTGAGTGAACTGGTGAATCTGAAACTCAGCGAACTTCATCTCGAAGAAGATTACATAAAGGTGCTGGGTAAGGGCAATAAAGAACGTCTCGTGCCCATGGGCAGAATAGCCAAACGTTTGCTCAGCAATTACATTGAAAAGGTACGCTGCAAGGTGCCGGTGAAAAAAGAAGCCGAGGACATTGTTTACCTGAACAAAAGAGGAGGTAAACTCTCGCGGGTGATGGTGTTTTATATTATAAAAGACCTGGCCCAAAAAGCGGGATTAAAAAAAGTGCTGAGCCCACACACCCTGCGCCACTCCTTTGCCACGCATTTGGTGGAAGGTGGGGCCGACCTGCGCGCGGTGCAGGAAATGCTGGGGCACGAAAGCATCACCACCACAGAAATTTACACCCACCTCGACCGGCAATACCTGCGCGATAATATTTTAAGCTACCACCCCCGAAACAAAAAATAAGTACATTTGTTAAAGGCCTATGAAATCCTTTCAAATCCCTGAATTTTACCGCAGCCCCCTTATTTCCAAAATTAAACAGCTCCGCCGTTTACAGGATCCCCGCAAAAAGGATTTTAGTCCCGGCGTTTTGGATTTTGGTCCGGTGCAATTTTTACTGGCCAGGCATTTTGGCTTTTGTTACGGGGTTGAAAACGCGGTTGAAATTGCGTTTAAGGCGGTGGAAGAAAATCCGGGCAAACGTATTTTTTTATTGAGTGAAATGATTCACAATCCCGAAGTGAACAAAGATTTACGGGAAAGAGGAGTGGATTTTTTGCACGATACCCTGGGCAAGGAGTTAATTTCACTGGATGTGTTAAAGTCTGAGGACATAGTGATGATTCCGGCTTTTGGCGCTCCGCTGGGCCTGATTGAAACTCTTGAGAAAAAAGGCATTCCAACAGAAAAGTACAATACCACCTGTCCTTTTGTAGAACGTGTTTGGAAAAAATCGGAGCAAATCGGCAAACAGGATTATACCATCCTCATTCACGGTAAAGTGAATCACGAAGAAACCCGTTCAACCTTCTCCCGTTCAGAGCGCGACAGCAAGGCCGTGCTGGTGCTTCGGGATATGGAAGAAGCCAATAAATTAGGCAAATACATCAGCGGAGAGTTTTCACAAGAGCAGTTTGAAACTGAATTCCATGGCAAGTTCACCAAAGGGTTTTCTGTGAAAGAACATTTGAAAAGGGTAGGGGTCATCAACCAAACCACCATGCTGGCCACGGAAACCCAGGCCATTGCCGATTATTTTAAGCAGTTGATGAAGGAGAAATATCCTGGCGAAGACACTCAGGCGCATTTTGCCGATACTCGGGATACCCTGTGTTACGCCACCAATGAAAATCAGGATGCCACCTATGGTTTGTTAAAAGCAGAGGCTCACCTGGCTTTGGTGGTTGGGGGCTATAACAGCAGCAACACCTCGCATTTGGTGGAATTGCTGGAGGCAAAATTTCCCACCTATTTTATTTCTTCTTACAGGGAATTGCTAAGCAGGGAAGCCATACGCCATTTTATCTACCACGAAAAACAAACCAAAGAAACCAGCCATTTTCTGCCGGAAACAACACCTGTAAAAATTATCCTGACTTCCGGAGCCTCCTGCCCGGATTCAGAACTCGAACAAGTAATTCATAAAGTGATTTCCTTTTTTCCTACAGCTAAAACAACAGATGAGGTGATGGGTGAATTAAAATTAGAAGCGCATGAAAATTAACCTCAATAAACCCCTGGTATTTCTCGATCTCGAAACCACCGGCTTAAATGTTGGCAGCGACCGCATCGTGGAAATTTCCCTGTTAAAAGTTAATACTGACAATTCTACTGAAACGCTGACCAAACGCGTCAACCCCGAAATGCCTATTCCTGCTGTTGTTTCAGCCATTCATGGCATTTACGATAAGGATGTGGCCTCAGAACCAAATTTTAAAGAACTGGCTCCTCAGTTTATTAAGTTTATTGGCAATGCCGATTTTGCCGGCTTTAATTCCAATAAGTTCGACATCCCTATTTTGCTGGAAGAATTTTTAAGAGTGGAAATTGAATTCGACATTGATGGCAGAAAGTTAATCGACGTGCAAAACATTTTTCATTTAATGGAACCGCGTAACCTGAGGGCCGCTTATAAATTTTACTGTTCCAAAACCCTGGAGAATGCCCACAGTGCCGAAGCCGACGTGAAAGCCACCTATGAAATTTTTGTGGCTCAGCTGCAGCGTTACGAAGGATTAAAGGTAACGGATGAAAAAGGCAATGTAACGGAACCGGTGGTGAACAACATTCAAAAACTATCGGAACTCAGCAGCAAGTCCCGCAATGTGGATCTGGCCGGACGTATTGTGTTTAACGAAGCGGGTATTCCGGTATTTTCCTTTGGCAAACACAAAGATAAGGGCGTAGTAGAGGTGTTTACCAAAGAGCCCTCGTATTACAACTGGATGATGCAGGGAGATTTTCCTTTGTACACAAAACGCGTGATTACCAAGTTAAGGTTGGGGATGAAGCAATAAGCCTTGTCATTTGGTATTTCATTTCGGGATGTTCTTCAGGAGTAGTTCCCTCTTTAATGGGATTCACTATAAAACCCGGTGAAAAACCATCTCAGTTCTCGAAACGCGCTCCTGACAACTTCTGCGCTACGCATTCCAACTGACAAAGTAAGAAATTGAGTCAAGCCGGGTAGCGCTGTTTAGCCTTGTATGCTGATTGCGTATTGAAACGCCTCCAATAGTTTTATTCCATGCAAATCCAGTGTCAATACAACCCACAAAAATTGTTTGGGGTTTCGTGAACAAAAATACGAGTCACGTCGAGTAGCGCGGTTTAGGCTTGTGTGCCGAGCGCGTATCGAGACGCTTCCGGCAGATTAACGTTCTGGGAGTCTCGTCTCGATATAGCCGCTTCGCGCCGGCCTTCCCAGGCTTACTCGACGTGACAGTGTTTCTATGCATGTCAAAGGGGTTAGCGCGGCTTAGCATTGTGTGTCGAGCGCGTATCAAAACGCCTCCAATAGTTTAATCCCGTGCAAATCCCGTGTCAATACAACCCACAAAAATTGTTTGGGGTTTAGTGAACAAAAATACGAGTCACGTCGAGTAGCGCAGGATAGCCATGTGAGAAGGGCGCGTATCGAGACGCTTCCGGCAGATTAACGTTCTGGGAGTCTCGTCTCGATATAGCCGCTTGGCGCAGGCTTTCCCAGGCTTACTCGACGTGACAGTGTTTCTATGCATGTCAAAGGGGGTAGCGCGGCTTAGCATTGTGTGTCGAGCGCGTATCAAAACGCCTCCAATAGTTTAATCCCGTGCAAATCCCGTGTCAATACAACCCAAAAAAACTGTTTGGGGGTTTCGAAGGACAAAAATACTAGTCACGTCGAGTAGCGCGGTTTAGGCTTGTGTGCCGAGCGCGTATCGAGACGCTTAGATCGGATTTAAGAAATACGCGACTAAAAAGGAAAAGAATCACTTCTTACCTCTTTTTAAAATCGCCTCTGTTGCTTTCCTTACGCTTTTGTGTTTCAGGAGTTCTTTTTTGGCCAGGTTTTTGTCTTTTAATCCGGTATTGCGCATGAGCATGGCAGTGCCGCGTTCAATCAGTTTGTTGTTGCTCAATTGCATGTCCACCATTTTATTGCCCTTCACCCGCCCAAGCTTGATCATCACAGAAGTGGAAATCATGTTTAGCACCAGTTTTTGGGCTGTACCGCTTTTCATGCGAGTGGAGCCGGTTACAAATTCAGGACCCACCACCACTTCCACAGGGAAATCGGCCACTTTAGCCAGCTCAGAATGTTTGTTACAGGTGATGCATCCGGTAAGAATCTTGTGTTTACGGCATTCCTGTAATGCCCCAATAACATAGGGTGTTGAGCCCGAAGCGGCAATGCCAATTACGCTGTCCTTTGAAGTGATTTTGTACTTCTGCAAATCTTTCCAGCCTTGTTTTAAATCGTCCTCGGCAAATTCCACCGCTTTTCTTATGGCTGCATCACCCCCTGCAATTAAACCAATTACCAGGCCATGTTCAACACCAAAAGTGGGTGGACATTCACTAGCATCAACAATTCCCAGACGCCCGCTGGTTCCGGCACCAAGATAAAACAAACGCCCTCCTTTTTTCATTTTGGCATAAACCGCGTTCACCAGTTTTTCGATGCTGGGGATGGCTTTTTTAATGGCCTTTGGTACTTCCCGGTCTTCTTTGTTCATGCCTTTGAGCAAATCGCGGGTGTCCATTTTCTCAAGGTGGTCGTACTTTGAATCGGCTTCGGTTGTTTTCATTTGGGAGGGGGCTTCAATACCTAAAGGTAAGGGCAAAAAAAAAGCTGCCCTTTTCGGAGCAGCCTTTTTATTAAGAAGGACCTGTTATTTGGTAACGATGAGTTTTGCGGCGCGTTTTACATTACTGTCACCGCTTACACTGATGATGTAAATACCGGCGTTCAGATCGCCTGTTTCAAGCGTTTGTTTCATCATTCCGGTACCGGCTTTTTGGGCAGGAAGTGATTTAACCATACGTCCGTTAAGATCAAACACCTGTATGGTAGCTTCTTCGTTGTTTTCAGTTTCGAATTCTATAGTCACTGCACCACTGGTAGGGTTAGGATACATGGTAATGTTGTTTTCAGTCACCTTATCGTCAAATTCCTCAACTGATACATAATAGCTGTTCAAATAGGCATTGTTGGTCCAGATACCACGACCATTGGTGGCCACATAAATTTGTCCTGAATTGTAGCAGCTGGAGTTGTTCAGGGTTTGTTGTTCAATATCGAAGATCTGAACGTTTGGCAGAATTCCGTTGTTGGCTTTCACCCAGGCCGGAGAAGCGGAAGTTACATCCGGTGTATAGTAGATGCCGTTATCGGTTCCAACAAACATCTTTTTATTGTCATTGGCTTCCAATAAAGCGCAATACGTCACCACATTGCTTAAACCTGTACCGTCCCTTTTGCTCCAGCCGATGTTGGTGGAATTGGAGGTTTTGATGCTGTTTGTGTTGTACATCACAATACCTGCAGTTCCTGTTGGAGCCGGGTCATTAAAGGTAAGCGCCATAAAGGCATCGTCGTTGGTAATATTGATGCTGGTAATCGGCTTGGTGAAGGAACCAATCAAAGTTGTGCGGTAAGGCGAAACCGGGTTAATGGTGGCTGCGTTTGGTGTGGAAGGCGAACCACCGTTGTAAGCAAACACATCAGTAAAAAATTTACCCGAATAGCTGGATGGAGAAAGATCCATGATATCGGTGATATGCGACACACGGTACAATTTGTTATCGTCAGTGGCATAATACAATTCGGTTCCTTTTTTGCTCCACTCAATCAAAGTTGGTTTTCCGGGAATGCTGATGGTGCTGTTGGTTGGAGCGCCGTTGGCATCGTCGGTTAAACATCCGCTTTGGCTGACACGCACAAAATTCAATGGATCATTCAGATTCAATGGAGCTTTACTTACGACAATAGCATTTGCCCCACCTGTGATTTGCTGGTAGTTAAGCGCTAAAGCAAGGCGTGCCGAACGCACCATGGGAATTTTTACAGTTGGGTTGTTGGATGGAAATGGCGGGTAGCCGGTACCGCCTACTGTGCTGAATGTCCGGATGGGATTGAGCGTGGTGGTAGCGCTGGTGTTTAAACCGGTCAGGGTGTTGGAACTTAAACCCTGTAGTGTGAACACCGCACTGGCGGTTAAATTCACTGTAAATATGTTCGAAGCCTGGTTAACGTTACCCGGGTCAAGTACAAAAGTAGAAGCACCAATTGTGCTGTAGGTATCAGCCGTGGCGGTACCATTGTTCGCGGTAATAGTATAAATGGTAGTGGCGGTTGGAGTCACCACAAACACTGCATTGGTTTGGGTAATGGCACCCGGGAAAAGGGTATAAGAAGTAGGACTTACCAAAGTGCTGGTAGCTGTTATGGTATGTTCAACGGGAGGAACAGAAAGTGTGTAATCACCCGTAGTAGTAATAGTATACGGCATAGCCAGCCAGTTGTTCACGGTAATGGTGGCAGAGTTTGATGTAGCATTACCCGGTGTAACAACAAAGGTAGGGTTAAGCACAGGTGTGGCCGTATTGGCCACAAGGGTGTAAGCAGGCGCTGGGCCATACCTCCAGCTGAGGGAATTGGTTAAAACCGCGGTGTAAGAAGTGGTTTTTGTAGAGATGTTGTTGTCAACCACTTGAATCGTGTCTCCGGCTTTGTATTTGTAAAACACAGTTGCAAACACCCTGTAGTAAGAGGCAGGATCAGGTACGTTGGCAAAGGTTTGCGTTTTATTGGCAAATGGCGGCGCCGTAAAGGTGATGCTGATGTTGTCAGAAAGCGACTGAGCATTAAGCGTTACCCCGTGCAAGGCATTGCTGCTTGGGTTGAGACCGTATGGACTTTCTGAAGTGGTGCCGGGTGTTACATTCACTACGGTAAACGAAGGAACGGTGGTTGTTGAGCCAACTGAATAGCTGGGGTTTAAGGTAATCATCAGGTCTTTTCTGTCAGAGCCGCTGAAAGGCACATTTAAAACAGGGGCACCTGGCACGGTTACTGTTGCGGTACGAATAACAATACTGTCGATCAATGCAAATTTATTCGGACGTGCAGCCTGGAAGCTGAAAGAGGTTTGTGTGGTGAGTGTTGCCAAACCAATCATTGAAGCCTGAAAACGGCTGGAGTCGTTGTAAAATACAGCGTTATCCGGAGTAGGGCTCACTTGTCCGTGATTTTCCCAAAGTTTAAAAGGAGTGCCGCTGGTAGCGTAACCGGTGTTTACAAAATCGGCTGCCGTTGGTGCAACTTTCGAAAGAGCGCCACTGTAGTAGTTCACGTTCACCAAAGCCGGATTCGCATTTTTTGCATTTGTGGTGCGGTAAAGTCCACCGGTACCTACTGTTGTTAAAGCCGCGTCCGAAAGAATCTTGGAATATTCGGCATTGTAAACCTCACCGCTCAGGTACGAAATTTCACTCGAAACATTATCTGCGGTTCCGCTATAGTAGGTTAATCCATTGGCGCCGGTGCCACCAATAAAGCCGGAGTAAGGCACCACTGCTGAGCCCGGTACTGCATTGCTGCCGGTATTCGCGCCCAAAGGAAAACTTTCTATACTCACAGAGTTAAACTGACCGGTAACCAATCCTTTATAGAAAGGCTGAAAGGATGGAGGGAAATTTTGATTAACAGAAACTATATCGCTCGAGCGGTAAATCCCCGCATCGGTGATAAAATAAAATTTAGCTGTGCTTCCTGAACCTGCAATTTTGATGTCATGAATATTTTCGTGAAGGTAAAATGGGCTTCCGCTTGCAAAAGGACTTCCGGCCTGAGCCCACAAACCGATAGGATTGTTGACGTAGGATGCGCTGGTTTTGGTCCAAACGAAAAAGTAATAACCTCCAATAAACAATTGCCCCGGATTGGTTGGGTTCACCAAAATCACCTGAGAATAATCACCTGTGGCAATGGTGCCGCCGTTAGAAAGCGGGTCGATTTGTGAAGAGCCCTGAACAATCAAACCCCAGTTGGCGCCTGCATCATCGCTCACAAACAAACCCTGAAGGGAAGCGGAACTGTTGTTGGTGTATTTTTTAGCGCAGGAAGCATAAATCACATTAGGACTGCTTGGTGAAACAGCCAATTCAATCCTTCCGTAATTGGAATCAGAAAGCACTGCAGATACAGGTGTAATGTTTGTAAAGCTGCTTAACGTATTGTCAGTGGATTTATACACTTTTGTGGCTACTGTGGCAAGAGAGCTTGTACCCTCAGAGTTTCCAATAGAGAAGAATAAAATTCCCGCTGAGTTGAATTTCACATCAATACCCACTGTTACGTTAACTGTTGTATTGGGCACCGATGCGGCATTAAAACTGGTTCCGCCATCTGTAGAAATCAGTACCCCTAAATTGGTGGCAAGAGCAATGATGTTGCTATTGGTTGGATGGCAGGCAATACGATTAATAACTGTTCCTGTAATAGCTGAGCCCGCTACCGGCACCAAGGTGTTACCATTGAGTTTGTATAAACCTGTTCCGGCCTGAGCCTTGGCTTTTTGGCCCGGACGCAGAAAACCTTCACCGGTGCCTACATAAATAATGTTGTCGGAAGCCTGAGCCATGTAAGAAATATTACGCACTGTGCCCTGGTCGTCCATTGCCGCCCAATTCGCGCCTCCGTCAATTGATCTGAATACACCACTGGTTGTACTTCCTACAAAAAGCGTTTTTCCGCTTACATCGGACTTGTCTATCACCATGTTTCTTGAACGACCTGCCGAATAGATCGGACCTGCCGGAGCCCAGTTAAAGTTCTGAGCCTCAATTAGTCCTGAAAGGGAAAGCAAACCCACTAGACCTAAAGTTTTGCCAAGTTTCGTAAATCTTTGAATCATCATACAGCGAATAAGGTGTAAAGTATTTGTAAATTTTAACAAATTTGTTCAAATATACTCAAATATCAAAATCAGATTCCCCTCTTTTTCTCAAAAAAACCATCTTTTTTTAGAACTGGCTTCATTTGTACTTCAGGCGGTAGGGAAACGAAAAAACCCCAACAACCTGAAGGTCAATTGGGGTTCAATGAAACTAAGTCCTTTATCAGAACCTTTCGAGTTGTGAAAAGAAAAAATCGGCTTCCGCCAATGCGTTTTTATCACTGTCGCTGCCATGTACCGCATTAGCCGCAATGGATTTTGCAAACAGTTTACGAATGGTACCTTCAGCCGCTTTGCTGGGATCGGTAGCACCAATCAATTCTCTGAAATCGGCAACCGCGTTGTTTTTGCGAAGCACCACGGCCACAATGGGCCCACTGCTCATGTATTCGGTTAATTCACCAAAAAAAGGTCTTTCCTTGTGAACCGCGTAAAACTGTCCGGCCTGCTCCCGTGTCAGGCGCATGTATTTCATGGCCTCTATTTTAAATCCTGCTTTATTGATCATGGCCAAAATAGGACCAATGTTGTTGGCTTCAACCGCATCGGGCTTGATCATTGTAAATGTGAGTGTACCTGTCATTTTGCTTTTATTTGGGCAGCAAAAGTAGGCATTAGCTGTGGTTTATGCAAATGCGCCTGGCTTGTAAATTCGGCGGTTCAACCATTTTGATGGTATTCTTTTTCCTCTGAAAGGCTTTCTTACATTTGTTTGTTTCAAACCGCGTGCGCCAAAGTTTTGAATTGCTCATACTCGGAAGTTCCTCCGCCAGCCCAACCAGCAGCCGAAATGTCAGCGCCCAGTTGCTGAACATCGCCGAGCGGTATTTTCTTATCGATTGCGGAGAGGCCACACAAATCCAACTTCGTCGGTTTAAAGCCAAGTTCCAGTCCATCGATCACATTTTTATCTCTCACCTGCACGGTGATCATTTTTTTGGACTTCCTGGTTTGCTTAGCAGCATGCATTTGCTGGGTCGTCAACAACCGCTTAACATATACGCGCCACCCGGATTGAAAGAAGTAATGGACAAACTGAATAAATTGTCTGACACCCGGCTGAACTTTCCTGTTCAATGGCACGAAACCAGTCCCGGCACTTCAAAAATGCTGTTTGAAGATGAAAAAGTGGAAGTTCACGCTTTCCCCTTGCAACACCGCATTCATTGCAATGGATTTTTGTTTCGGGAGAAAAAACTCCCCAGGAAAATCGATAAATTCAAATTAGAGAAACATAAAGTATCAACTGCCGACATTCAGCTTTTGCGTAAGGGACTGGACGTGCTGAACGCCGATGGGGAACTGGTTAAAAACAGCGAGCTCACCATAGATCCTTTACCTCCGCGTGCCTACGCTTATTGTAGCGACACCAAATACAACGAAGAAGTATGTGGATACATTCAAGGGGTTGATTTATTGTACCACGAAAGTACATTTCTTGAGGATCAGGCGGCCCGGGCGGCTAAAACCTTTCATTCCACTGCCAAACAAGCCGCCGATATTGCACTTAAAGCCGGTGTAAAACAGGTTTTGCTGGGGCATTTTTCAGCCAGATACAGGGTGTTGGACGATTTTTACACAGAAGCTTCCGCTGTGTTTCCCAATTGTTTGTTAGCATCCGACGGAAAATTAATTAAAATTTAACAGCTGCTTTCTGCAGACTGTCTTATCTTTGCCACATGGTTAAGGTACTGGTTGCCGATAAAAATTTTTTGTCCCGCGTGGGTCTCGAACTTTTAGTGGGAGAGCTCAAAGGATTTGAATTGGTGCCCTCTGTTTGTGGAGAAAAAGAAGACCTGATCAATCAGCTGCAACTTTCCAAACCAAAACTGGTTATACTCGATTTTATTTCCCTGGGCATTAGCATTAAAGAACTCGAGCAACTGTGTAAAAAATACAGTAAAACCCGCTTTTTGGTCATTACTGAAATTCTCTCCAAATCCGAATTCAGTGCCATTCTCGCAACCGGCATCTCCAGTTATCTTTTAAAAGAATGCGACCGTTTGGAAATCCTCGAAGCCATCAACGCTTCCCTGAACGGTGATAAATTTGTGTGTGGTAAAATCGCAGCTATTTTAACCGCCAGTTCTGAAATTGCGGTAAACAATTCGTTTATCAAATCTCTGGCCTGCGATGGCATTCCGGTGACTGAAAGAGAAATTGACATTATACGCGGCATCGCCGAAGGTTTATCCAATAAACTCATTGCCGATAAACTCAGCCTTAGTACACACACTGTAAACACCCACCGTAAAAACATCATGCACAAGTTAGGGGTGAACAATACGGCCGGCGTGGTGATGTTCGCAGTAAAAAATGGTTTACTCGAAACCAATTTTAGTCTGCATTCTTAGAGTTATAAGAGGAAACAATCAGGCTTAACGTTTTGCTTGCTTACTATTTAAGCAGAAGCGTATTTCCTTTTTCTGAAATACCCTACCAGCCAGCCTACTATAATTAATACTACTAGCGGAACGGCCACATTCAACACCTGCCATTTGCTGCGCTCTGTATTGATTTTTTTCTTATCGAGCAATCGTAGTTTTACTTCTCTTGAACGCAATTGCAACATGCCCTCGTCGTCCAGTAAATAGTTTACGCAATTCAGCAAAAAAGTTTTGTTGGCAAAGGTCTGTCGGGTATATCGGTCGTACCCCAGATCAAAAATTTCTCCCGTGCTGCGCATAAAATCATTGGCGGCTACATCTCCATCTGCCACCACTATCATTTTGCTGGGTTTGCCTTTGTCGATGTAGGTGAAATTGCTATCCTGCAATAGAGCATTGGGTAAACGGTATTCCACAAAACTGCTGAAGGACCCTTCCAGCAAACAGGCCACGGGTTGGTAAGAGTCTTTGAATTGGGATTCTTTCACCTGCATTTGCACCATGCCCAAATACACCCGTGCAGGAGCCGGAACGGTTTTGCTGTATTTGGAAGATTTCAGAAGAATGGTTTTTTTGATGCCTCTTGCTGATGAAACGGTATCCAATGAACTGAGAAATTCAAAACGGATGAGGTCCAGATTTTTCACGATAGGATGTTCGCTGTTGGGAAGAATCAAAGGATTGTAAACCCAGGGGAACATTTCAATTTTGGGTTCTCCTTTTTTAAAGCCGGTGTTGATGGGGATGGTGGCACATTGCAAATCCTGAATCAACAGGGGATTCAGTCTTACCCCATACTTAAATAACATTTCATCCAGGTTCAGATCGCGGTTAAGACCAAGGGTAAACCCTTTTAAACGCAGAGAGTCGGACCTTGTTTCGAGGGGATCAATCAGCCACAGCACTTTTCCACCTTTCATGATGAACTGGTCGATGGTAAAAATTTCCTTATCCGAAAATGCGGTATCGGGCTTGGAGATGATCAGCAGGTCGGTACCATCCAAAGCGTGCAATTCAAAGCCCTTCGCGATTTTAGTGCGATTAACTGTATAATATTCCGAAAGCGATTTCATGAACTGATACTGTTTGATAGTGTCCAGCTCGTGATGCCCTTCCAGGAAAGTTACTTCACGGGTTTTGTTTTGTTGCAATTTGCGAATGGCATTGGCTAAACCATATTCCAGTTCCTGCACCGAATTGTTCACACATTCTTCCGGTGGAATACCGATCTGGCGTTTAAAAATTTGCCAAACTGTTTCTTTGCCTTTAAAACTCACTATGGCTCCGGGCCAGATAATGGTTTCTGTGGTTTTTTCCTTGCCTTTTTGTATGATCTGTTCAGGCACAAGGCCTTTGTCGTACAGCTGCCTTTCCAGTTCACTGGCCTGAGCTTTGCTCAATCCTTCGGCCGGGTTCACAAATTCGTATTGAATGTTGTCCTTGGCATAAGCCCTGAATTCGCCGAGAATTTCCCGGGCTTCGTTTCTCAGTCGTGTGAAGCTGGGATTAAAATCCCCCTGCAGATAAATTTTTAAATACACTTCATCGTCCAGGTTCTTCAACATGTTAATCGTGGACGAAGAAAGGGTGTAACGTTTTTCTGAGGTGAGGTCAAACCGTTTGAAAAAATAAAAACCAATAATGTTCAGGGCCACCACAATCCCGCACAGCAGTACAAAACGGCTGAGGTCCTTTCGTTTACGGGCAGTATGTGAACCTGTATTTACCATTTTCTGCTTTGCAACACCAAACGGGTGGCCAGATTAAACACGGCGATTAAACTCAAAAAGTAAAGCACATCGCGGGTGTCGAGCACACCACGACTCATGCTTACGTAATGTTCGTTGATGCCAATGCTTTTAACGATAGCGTCAAACTTTCCAAACAAAGCGGCATTGGCAATAAAATCAAAACCCAGGTGCACAAAAAAACAAAGCAGCAAAGCCAAAATAAAGGCTATCACCTGGTTATCCGAAATGGAAGAAGCAAACACCCCAATGGAAGCAAAGCCTGCGCCTAAAAATAACAAACCAATGTAGGAGCCCCACATGCCCCCGGTATCGATGTTTCCTTTGGGAGCGCCCAGTTTGTGTACGCTGTAATAATAGATGAGGGTAGGCAGAAGTGAAAATAAAACTAAACTAAACGAAGCCAGGTATTTGGCCATTACAATTTGAAGGTCGCTGAGCGGTCGGGTGAGCAGCAATTCCAGAGTGCCGGATTTTTTCTCTTCCGAAAAACTGCGCATGGTAATGGCGGGAATCAAAAACAAATACACCCAGGGGGCAATGTAAAACAGGGGATCAATACTGGCAAAACCGTTGTCGAGCACATTGGAACCCCCACTTTCGGTAGGAATCACCCACATAAACAAACCTATGAGGGTAATAAAAACCGCAATGGCCATGTAGCCGGTGAGGGAGCTCAGAAAACTGCGGATTTCTTTAAGGTACAGGGCAAACATAAAGTGCAAATATAGGGGATTGAACGTATAGTTGCAGAAGAGGTTTTTTAACTTTTGAACCTTTGAAAAGTTTTAAAATCGTTAAATGGGAGGAGCGTCTACTGAGAAGTGATTTACAATTGTATAATTGACGATTTACAATTGAAAGCGTATCTGCCCCTTTATCCGCTTAACCATTTTAGAACAAACCGAACCTTCAAAACTTTCTAAACCTTCTAAACCTTCAACCCATTCGTGAAATTTTGCCTCTCTTCGTGTAATTTGTGAAATTCGTGGCAGTATGTGAGCCTCCAAACCCTTGTCTGCTGAAGCTTTTCACCCTTCGAAAGTTTAGGCTGTTGAAAAACGAATGCGGGTTCTAATCCATTTAACTTTCTAAACCTTCAACTTTCTAATCTATTACTGATCCACATCCTCACCCAACACCACCTGATTGGTATTGTCTAAAATATCGTACACCTTATAGGTGTGGTAAGTGGTTTTGTTCAATTGGTTGCTGAGTATAACCACCGTTAAACTGTCGCTCAGCCTTCGGTGAAAGGCCGTTCGGTAGCCATGCCACCAACCATTGTGGTACACTTCTTTTTTTACGGGATCCTTAAAATTTTTCATCCTCCAGCCATAACCGTAATTGTGCTGACGGAGTTCGCGGCTAAACGCCGTATAGGCAAGGGCCTGTGTTTCCGGCTTGAGGATGCGGTTCTGATACATGGCTTCGCTGAACAAAAACAAATCGTAGGCCGTTGAATAAATGCTTTTATCGCCCAATACATAATCACTGGCATCAAAATCCACAGGTCTCCAGCGAAGGTCGTAAGGTTGAGTTACGTTTTTTCCCTGCAAATCAATATCGTAAATGGAGGCCGTGTGTTTCATGCCCAGGGGCTCAAAAATCTCTTCTCTTAAAAACTGAGCATAGGGTTTACCGCTGATTTTTTCTACCAGCAAAGCCAAAAGCGCGTAATTGGTATTGCAATAGTTGAACCTCCGGTTGGGTTTGTAATACAAGCCCGGTTTTTTGGAAACAAAACGCTCGTACATATCCTCGTTGCTCATGCGGTATTCAGGAATATAGAGTTCGCTGTTAAGCACATACAGATAATTGGGTAAACCCGAACGGTGACTCAGGAGTTCCTTTACCTTAATGTTTTTGTAAGGGAAATCAGGTAAATATTCACTCACGTCCTTATTTAAGTTAATGAGTTTTCTTTCGTAGAGCATCAGCACAGCGGTAGCCGTGATCACCTTTGAAATAGAGGCCAGCTGAAACATGGACGAATCGCTCAGGGGAGAATTGTCGCGTTTGTTCTGTATCCCGAAATTGTTTTTGTAAATGATTTTCCCGGCTTTGGCAACCAGCACGGCTCCATTGAACTGACGCGTTAGGTAAAATTTCCGGAACATGCTGTCGAGGCGGTTGGCCATGGTTTGTTGTTCCTTGCTGAGCTCTGTTTTTTTCAGATGAATGGCAGGTAGTGCTTTTAGCGCGAGGCCTTTATCCGACTCGTTGGAATTGCCGCAGCTGAAACACATGAACAGAAAAAGAGTGAAAAGGAGAAGTCGGCTCATGGTTTAGTGCTGGTTTTTTTCTTTTGGGTTCCGATGCTTCGGGATGGCTTTTGGTTTATGGCTTTCCTCAGCTTCTTCGTCATTGTATTTGTCGTAATCCAATTGGTTGCCCCAGTAACTCATTTGGCGTTTGATCCATTCTTTACGTTTGCTGATGTAGGGGCTGGCCGGGTTAGCTTTGTATTTTAAGGGATTGGGCAATATAGCCGCAATACCTGCGCTTTGATCCTTGTTTAATTTAGCTGCTGAGGTTTTGTACCAAAACTGAGCAGCGGCTTCGGCGCCGTAAATTCCCCTTCCCATCTCAATGCTGTTCAAATACACCTCCATAATGCGTTCCTTGCTCCAAAAAGTTTCTATGAGTAAGGTAAAATAAGCTTCAAATGCTTTTCTGATGTAGGAGCGCCCCTGCCATAAAAATACATTCTTGGCGGTCTGCTGTGAAATGGTGCTTCCACCTTTCAGGCGTTTGTTTTCGGCGTTGTTCTCAAATGCCTTTTCAATGGCCTTCCAGTCGAACCCATAATGTTTGAGATAATTCTGGTCCTCGCTGCACACCACAGCCAACTGAAGTTTTGGGGATATTTTTTCAAGACTCACCCATTTGTGTTTTAGTACCACTTCTTTGTCCTCCATTTTTTGTTCCACGCAACGGATGAGCATCAGCGGTGTGATAAACACCGGCACCCATCTGTAAACCAAGGTGGTAAGAATCGAGAGCAGCAGCAAAGCGATCAGGATTCTGAGAATCCAGCGTCCTATTTTAAGAAGGAGAAACATCAGTAAACTGCAAATCTATTTGTAATTTTAAGTTCTTAATCAAAAAATTACTAAAGGAATTAACGCCGCACTCTTAATTACTATGAACAGGAACTGGCTCTACGTTGTTTTATTTCTGATACTCGTTTTTACGGCCTTCTATTTTTACCACCGCGGCAGCACAGCCCCTTCGCTTCAGGTTCAAAGCCTGGTGCTGAGCGATCTCAATAACAAGCCGTTCGACCCAAATACATTAAAAGGAAAAAAAACAGTATTGTGTTTTGGAGCCTCCTGGTGCGGGGAATGCCGGCAGGAATTGCAGGGACTGATGAAATTGTATAACCATGAACTTAAAGAGCTTGAGATTGTTGTGGTAAGCGATGAACCCCTTGAAAAAATAATGGCCTACAAAGAAAAGTACAATTACCCGTTTTTATTTCTCAGAACAAACGCCTCTTTTTCTGAATTGGGAATTTACTCAGTGCCCACCAACTACCTGCTGAACAAAGAGGCGAAAGTGGTAAAAGAAAAAACCGGAGACTTTAACTGGGAAGACGCCTCCAACAGGGAACACCTGCTAACACTTATGGAGCACTAAAGCAGGAAACATGGAAAGATCAGCCAACACAGTAAGTCCTGCAAAAACCACGGGCGACATCAGTCAACTCGATCCCAAACGTTTTATTATCATCAAAGGCGCTCGTCAGCACAACCTCAAAAACATCGACCTGGCCATACCTCGCAACAAAATGGTGGTCATCACCGGTTTGTCGGGTTCAGGAAAATCTTCTCTTGCCTTTGACACCTTGTATGCCGAGGGACAGAGGCGCTACGTGGAAAGTCTCTCGGCTTACGCCAGGCAATTTTTGGGCAAACTCGAAAAACCACAGGTTGATTACATCAAAGGTATTTCCCCTGCCATCGCTATTGAACAAAAAGTGATCTCCAGAAATCCACGAAGTACTGTGGGCACGGTGACCGAGATTTACGATTATTTTAAACTACTCTTTGCGCGAATTGGTCGTACCTACAGTCCCATTAGCGGACGGGAAGTAAAACAACAGCACGTGAGTGATGTGGTGAACTACATTCAGGCTTTGGCGGCTGAAACAAAAGTTTTGCTGGTAGCACCGGTGCCGCGGGATAAAAAAGTGAATCTTAAAAAACAGGTCGACTTACTTTCAGGTCAGGGGTTTTCACGAATCATTGTTCAGGATACAATTTATAAAATTACGGATTTTAAGCCGGGAAAGGCAGAGGAAAAAGTGGAGCTGCGTTTGCTGGTAGACCGCCTGCTGGTGCAAAAAAACGATGAGGATTTTGACAGCCGTTGCGCTGACTCGGTTCAAACGGCCTTTTATGAGGGCGCGGGCACCTGCGAGGTGTGGATAGAAAAGGCAGACGGTCAATACAAAAAAGAAGTGTTCTCTAACCGCTTTGAGTTGGACGGAATGAGCTTTGAAGAACCCAGTGTAAATTTTTTCACTTTCAACAACCCTGTTGGCGCCTGTAAAACCTGCGAGGGATTTGGAAGTGTGATTGGCATTGATCCCGATCTGGTGATCCCCAATAAAAGTTTATCGGTGTTCAACAATGCGGTGGTGTGCTGGAACGGGGAGATCATGAGTCACTACAAAAAAGAACTCATCAAGCACGCGCACAAGTTTAAATTCCCTGTACATAAACCCATTGCCGAATTAAGTAAAAAAGAGTACGATTTGCTTTGGAGCGGCAACGAACATTTTGAAGGCATCAACGATTTTTTCAGAATGCTCGAAAAAGAAACCTACAAAATTCAATACCGTGTGATGCTGGCCCGGTATCGCGGAAAAACCATTTGTCCCGAATGCAATGGAACCCGTTTGCGTAAAGATGCCAATTACGTGAGGGTGGGCAACAAATGCCTCAACGATTTGGTGCTTGCTCCGGTTGATCAGTTAGTACCATTTTTTGAAAAACTGGAATTGAATGAATACGATCAGCAGGTGTCCAAACGACTCCTCATCGAAATTAAAAATCGTTTGAATTACCTCTGCGATGTGGGTTTGGGTTATCTCACGCTGAATCGGGTTGCGAACACCTTAAGCGGGGGCGAAAGCCAGAGAATCAATCTCGCCACACAATTGGGCAGCACCCTGGTGGGAAGTCTTTATATACTCGATGAACCCAGCATAGGATTGCATCCCCGCGACACCACCCGTTTGCTTAAAGTACTGCGTTCCTTGCAGCAACAAGGCAATACCGTGATTATTGTGGAGCACGACGAAGAAATTATGCGCCAATCGGATGAGTTGATTGACATTGGTCCTGCAGCCGGCAGTCTGGGCGGGGAGCTGGTGTTTCAGGGCAGTTTTGAGCACTTGCTAAAAAAAGGCAAGGGACTTACCGCAGGTTATTTAAAAGGAGAGCTAGACATTCCGGTACCCGATAAGCGAAGAAAGTGGAAAGAGTTTATTGAAGTGCGTCACCTGAGCGAAAACAATTTAAAAAACATTAGCGTTAAATTTCCGCTACAGGCTTTTGTGTGTGTAACGGGTGTTAGTGGTTCGGGTAAATCCACGCTGGTAAAAAAAGGTTTATTGCTTTACCTGCGCCGTTACCTCGAAGGGTATTACGAACATACTGACGCTTCGGCTTACATTGGCGGAAGTTTAAAACAAATCAAACAACTGGAATACGTAGATCAGAATCCCATTGGAAAATCCTCGCGTTCCAACCCGGTTACCTATATCAAAGCCTTTGATGAAGTACGCATCTTGTACTCTGATTTGCCCTCTGCCAAAACCAGAGGATTTAAACCCGGGTATTTTAGTTTTAATGTAGAAGGCGGGCGATGCGAAATGTGCCAGGGAGAAGGGGAGATTACGGTGGAGATGCAGTTTATGGCGGATATTCGCCTGCCCTGCGAAAACTGCAAAGGCAAACGTTACAAAGCCGATACCCTGGAAGTGTTGTACCGGGGAAAATCTATTTCCGATGTGTTGAACATGACGGTGGATGATGCGCTGGCCTTTTTTGGAGAGGATGAAAAAAATAAAACCGCGCAACGCATCAATGAAAAATTAAAAGCTTTGGCAGCGGTGGGTTTGGGTTATGTGCAATTGGGGCAAAGCAGCAGCACCTTAAGCGGGGGAGAGGCTCAACGTATTAAATTGGCCAGTTTTTTAATTTCCATCAATAACCAAAGTCCCACCTTGTTTGTGTTTGACGAACCCACCACGGGTTTACATTTTCACGATGTGGCCAAATTGATGGATTCCTTTCAGGCCTTATTGCAAAAAGGACATTCCATCGTGGTGATTGAACACAATCTGGATGTAATTAAATGCGCGGACTGGGTGATTGATTTGGGACCCGATGGAGGGGAGAAGGGCGGTAGCCTGGTGTTTGAAGGTACACCGGAAGATTTGGTTAAGGTGAAAAATTCTTACACCGGTGTATACTTAAAGGAAAAACTGAAATAGAGGTAGGTTATTTACAGAACCTGTTGAATCCGAATTTGCTAAGTGAAAATCGAACAATGATTTTCTGAATTGTATACCCCTTTTAAGTTGTTTAAATTTCAAATAGGCTTAGGCATGGCTTTAAATTATCCTTAATAGTCTAAAAGAATCAATTGCTGTTCAATGGAGAAACCCAAAGCAAATTAAAAAGGAATATCCAAGCGCAAGTTTCTTAGTTGACAATAGAGTTGTTTTTAACATTAAATGCAATAAATACAGACTTATTGTAAAAATAAATTATGACTACAGTATGGTATGGGTTAGGTTTATAGGAACTCACGCCGAATACGATAAAATTGATGCGAATAAAATTTAAGACCATGACCATAAAACCAATTAAAACCAGAAAAGACTATCAGCAAGCTTTAGAAAGACTTGAACAATTGTTTGATGCTAAGAAAAACTCTAAAGAAGGTGACGAGCTGGAAGTGTTAGGTATTCTTATTGAAAAATACGAGGACGAGCACTTCCCGGTGGGTTTACCTGACCCTATAGAAGCTATTAAATTCAGAATGGAACAGTTAGGATACAATCAAAGCGACCTTGCGAAAGTTATAGGACTTAAAAGTCGGACAAGTGAAATCCTAAGCAAGAAAAGAAAATTGACACTCGAAATGGTAAGACTTTTACATAACAGTTTGAATATCCCTTCAGAGGTGTTGATTCAAGCGTATAAATAAAGATAGTGATTGCTTTAAATGGGATGTATAGCGCCAAGCGGGTAGTTATTGGTAATGCACCGACGGGCTTGACCTTTTAGAAAAATATCAGTATATTTACTAGGCATCCGGGTGTAATGAAAATTCGATTTAAAATAGTATTATCAATAGCAGTTTTTCTTTTCAGCTGTAAAAAGGACGTTGGAATAGAGTCCAGAAATATTCTTCAAGGTCAGGTTCAATTTTCAATTAACAACGGCGTGACATTAAAACAATGTCTTGACGCATTCAAAGACTTTGGCGTAACAGAATATGACTTAATTAACTTCTATTACTCTAAGGTAATTCCAAATGATAGTATGCTCTATTACCATAACCTTTTAAAAGCCAGACCTTATATTACAGTTTTTAACGTATTTAAGAAAACCGGTGACGCCCACACACGATTTCAATCAATTACATTCAAAAATCTCAATAACGCTGACTTCCATGAATGGGATAGTATTGTAAAAAAAGAAGCTCTCATTGAAATGCCGGACATTGGTGACGGTAATCGTAGGAGAGGTTTCATTTATATAACACCTGGTCAAGAAAAAACCTGGATTGAGAGATTAAAAGAACTTTCTATAATACATAGCGCAGACTATTTATACTTTGGCAGTCCGGGCTGTTGATTGGTGACCTTTTTTCAGATAGACATCGACGAAAACTGTGTGCGGCGCGCACTATAACAGCATCCAGCCGCCAGGCGGACGGAACAGCACCTGGTAAGCGCTGCCTGTTTTAAATTAAGGTGCCTTCGGGAAGACATTTGTGGCGACGGCCCGTCAGCACTTTTTGCATTGGGACGAAATTCGTACTTATACATTTCGGCGGCAGATGGAAACGCGCCCGGCGGCTGTGCGCAAAACAGTTACAACTACATCCAACCTTCACCCTTTCCCACTTTAAATCATAATTTTTCTTATTCTGATTTTTCTCATGTGATTTCGCTTTGGATTGAGTTAACTTTGTAATTTAACAATTTGACGCGCTTATGGAGTTCATGGATTATTACAAAATTCTCGAAATCGATAAAAACGCAAGTACTGAAGACATTAAAAAGGCGTATCGCAAACTGGCCAGGAAATACCACCCCGACCTGAATCCCAACGATGCTCAGGCCAAAAAAAAGTTTCAGCAAATCAACGAGGCCAATGAAGTACTGAGCGATCCTGAAAAACGCAAAAAGTACGACAAGTACGGTAAGGATTGGGAGCGGGGTGAGGAGTACGAAAAGTACCGCCAGCAACAACAAAACCGGGGAGGACGCAGCCAATCTCAGAGTTTTGGTTCACAAGAGGATTTTTCCGATTTTTTTGAATCCATGTTTGGCGGCTCTTATGGTTCAGGAAGCTATGGAAGAACCTCCGCCAAATACAAAGGAGAAGACATACACGCGGAACTGAATCTGGATTTGAAAAGTGCCTTCAGCACCCATCAGCAAACCTTTACCGTAAATGGAAAAGCCATCAGGGTTACCATTCCCGCAGGAATTGAGCAGGGCCAAACCATCCGCATCCCCGGCCATGGGCAAGCCGGCATCAACGGGGGGCCAAACGGTGACCTCTACATCAGTTTTTCCATTCAAAACAACACGCCATTCCGCCGACAGGGAGCCGATTTGTATCTTCAGCAGGACATTGAACTGAAAACCGCTTTACTGGGAGGAGAAGTGCTGATACCTACCATGGATGGAACAGTAAAAGTGCAGGTAAAACCCGAAACCCAAAATGGGTCGAAAATAAAATTAAAAGGAAAAGGTTTTCCGGTTTACAAAAAGGAAGGCGTATTTGGAGATCTGTACGTGACGTTTCAGGTGAAACTGCCTGTCAATTTAAGTCAAAAACAAAAAGAGCTCCTGGCTGAAATCTTTAAAACTCCTTAAACATGGAACAGGACGATTTAATACCCCTTGAGGACCTCTGCCGTTATTATTCGGTGGAATTCACCTTTGTTTCGGGTTTGAGCGAATACGAGTTGCTCGATTTGGTGCTGGTGGAACAAACCCCCTGCCTCAGAAAATCGCAATTGGCCGATTTTGAAAAACTGTTACGCCTGCATTACGAACTCGATATCAACATGGCCGGCATCGATGCCATAGTGCATTTATTGCAGAGAATTAAACAGCTGCAATTGGAAGTGAAGGAACTGCGTTTACGTGAGAATGCGGGGCATTTTGGTGAATACCCTGAACCTCTTGACTAAGGGTGCATTCGGTTAGCAAGAGAAATCCCGAATAAAAAATTAAATTTGGGTTCACAACGCTTTTTAAGCGTGATGTGAGTGCGCATGAAGTATTGGTTGGAAATCATAAAAATCAGCAAAACACCTTTGCTGTGGATTCAGGGTCGAACAAATCCCAAACAATTCATCATCGTTAGTGCTATACTGGTTGGTTTAACAGGAGGATTGGCGGCCGTAGCTTTAAAACAAGCCGTGCACCTGGTAGGCAAAGCCATTGGTCTCCTGTCCTTCGAAAATCTGGGATTGGTGGCGCTAACCCCATTGCTTGGAATTTCTTTGTGTGTGCTTTATGTGCGGTACTTTAATAAAAACAAACTGGGCAAGGGATTGTCCAATATTTTGTATTCCATTGCACGTAAATCGAGCATTTTGCCAAAGGACCAAACCTACAGCCATATTATTACGAGTGCCTTAACGGTGGGTTTAGGAGGTTCTGCCGGGGTTGAATCACCTATTGTAACCACAGGTTCAGCCATAGGTTCCAATTTCGGTAAAGCGTACAGATTAAATTACAAAGAACGCACCCTGTTGTTGGCCTGTGGGGCGGCAGCGGGAATTGCGGGCGCCTTTAACACACCGATAGCCGGGGTTTTGTTCACGCTTGAGGTGTTGTTGGTGGAAGCCAACATTTCGGCGTTCATTCCCATTTTGATTGCAGCCGCAAGCGGGGCCCTGTGTTCTGAAGTTATTTTGGGCGAGGATGTGTTGTTGAATTTTAAGTTGCAGGAGCCTTTCAATTACATCAATGTGCCATTTTATTTTTTATTGGGAATCATTTCCGGCATCGGCGCCGTGTATTATTCAAAAGTGTTTCGGTTTTCTGAGAACCTCTTTAAGAAGTTTAAAAACAAATTGCTGATTAGAACCCTCCTTGCCGGTGCGGGTTTGTATGCGATGATCTTGCTTTTCCCTCCTTTGTTGGGAGAGGGCTACACCACCATCAAGTCCCTCTCTAATTTACACCCCGGCGAGGTGTTCGATAATTCTTTTTTTAAGTCCCTGATCGGTCAAAAGTTCTGGTTGTACAGTTTACTGGCTTTGGTGTTGCTGATAAAGCCGGTGGCCACAGGTTTCACAATAGGTGGAGGTGGAAACGGTGGAAACTTTGCACCTTCCCTGTTCATGGGCGCACTACTGGGCTTTTTATTCGCCGGTTTGGTGAATGAAACCGGAATTACCCACTTGCCGGTAAGTAATTTTGCCCTGGTGGCCATGGCCGGTATTTTAAGTGGTTTTTTCCATGCCCCGCTTACCGGCATATTTTTGATTGCTGAAATTACGGGAGGTTATGAATTAATTATCCCTTTGATGATTGTTTCGGCTTTAAGCTACGCCGTTTCTAAAGCCTTTATGCCCCTGAGTCTGGATATGCAAAAACTTCAGGAAAAAGAAAAAATTGTTACCACCAGCACCGACGATTATTTGTTGAGCAGCTTTCAGTTGGAATCGATTATTGAAAAGGATTTTTCAAGCGTATCCATCAATTGCACTTTGGGCGACTTAGTGGAGGTGATCTCGAATTCTAAGCGCAATGTGTTTCCCGTATTGGATAATAATTTAAATCTGAAAGGATTGGTAACCATTGACGACATACGCGAAGTGATGTTTAAACAGGAGTTTTATACAACTGTATCGGTTCGTGAACTCATGCACCAGGCCAGGCAAATCATCACAGAAAAAGACGATATTCGCTCAGCCTTGAAGTTATTTGATGAATCGCATTTATGGAACATCCCTGTTGTGTTAAACAATGAGTACAAAGGCTTTATCTCAAAATCAACCATACTTGAAAAATACCGCGAGGCCCTTTTGAAGAGTTCCATTGAATAAGTTTTCCAATAAGTTAAGCGCTTGCGTGTAACCAATTTTTAACTTAGGCGTTTAATTAGTGTTGAAATACATCTCCTATATTCTTCTCAGTTTCTTTTTAGCCATTCAGATCCCGGCGCATGGACAAAACTCCAAACGCAAGCCGGTGAAACAGGTGAAAAAGGGTTGGAAAAAAAGCGGCAGTTCTTACAATCCTTATCTTGAAAAAAAGGCCAAAAACAAACCCAGCGCGCGCATGGCCAGAGCCGATAAAAAAGAATTGCAACGCCAGAAAAAAGCCGCTAAAAAACAAATGCGTCGTTCGAAAAAACGACTGAACAAGTAAAATTACTTGGTTTTAGATTTTCCACTCAATTTACCGCTTCTCCAGGCTTCAATAAATTCGGCCCATTTTACAGGATTGAGCAGGGTGAAACTCGGTTGCTGGCCGGCGGTATACACTTTGGTGTAATAGGCCTGCATGGCGTATTTATAGTTTTCAGAGGCACTGGCACCCTGGGTTCTTTCCAAATAACTCAATTCTTCGCGCATCAGGTTTTTGTCAGCCCGTTCAGCATCACTGTCGCTGAGATTAAGCGCCAGAAAGGCCCTGCGGAATTCGTCCTTGGTAGGCCAGGGGTAAACATCCACAGTTTGCAATTGTATGGTGTCCTTGGTCAACACCTGTATGGCGTAATAGTATTTGTTTTGCAGGGTATCGGCAATTTTAAAATTCCGGCGTTTGTGGGAGATGGAATAAAACTCCAGTTCATCGCCCGGATTGATGACCATGCTGAAAAATCCGTAAAAGTCGGAAACCACGCCCCGGTTGGTGCCTTTCACCAGAATGGACACAAAGGGAATAGGGGTAAGGCTGTCCTGATCCAATACAACGCCTGAAAATTGTATGTAACTGTTTTCTGATGGTTTGCTGCCGGCGGTCTGCGACTTGGCATAGCTAAACAACAAAAGCGCGAAAAGAATAATACCGGTCCTCATCGACCCTAAAATTAAGGATAGTTTTTGAATCCTCTGTGGATTAACATATTTTGGTTTGGGAACAAAGGGCTTCAAAAATCGATTAAATTTGTAAAAATGAAGTCTGTTTTACTTTTACTGTCTGCCTTTCTCATGGCTTCCTTGCCAATGCGTGCGCAGGTACGTGTGGTAAAACCGGTTAAAACCAAACCGCTCACCACGCGTCTGGGTTTGGGCGCAGGAGCTGCGGGCAGTGTGTTGTTCCTCTCCCGCAATGTAAAAGAAAACAATGAGGCCTACGGTTTTCATCTTTCACTGGCCTATGGAGGAACCAAACTGTTCAGAGGTACTGTTGAATACACACAATACAAAAGTCTTGACATTGCACCTACCTGGTACAATGTGAAAGCCAATACCATTGAAACCAACCTGCACATTATTGCACGATTCAGCGAGGGAAAGGCTATTTTTTATCCCATCTTTGGCCTCAGCTACAATGTATTTTCGGGTTTTTATACTGGTGTAAGGGATTATTTGAACCTGAATACTTTGTATGAGGACAATTCAGATGTGAAGACCCAATGGTGGGGAATAAATGCCGGTGCGGGTTACGAGTATTTTTTTAAACGCTTTAGTTTTTTTGCCGATTATAAAATGAGAATGGGTGTTTCAGAGGGCTACAATGAGTTTAACATCCTGGATGTGTGTTTGAGTGCAGGATTAAGAATGAATTTAAAAGTACCCACGCTATACGGTTTATACAGAGGCACAAGAAGCCGATATACTTTAAAAACCGAATCCAACCCTTAAACCTGAGCCATGGGCAACTTTCAAGACTATCTTTTCAGGCTCAATCACTTTTTGAACGAGTATTTTCCATTAAGCAACCCGGTGCTGATTCTGGCACTCACGCTGCTCATCATTCTGTTTTCGCCCCTGCTTTCAAAACGCTTCAGAATCCCCAGCATTATTGGTTTGATTATCGCAGGTATTATTATTGGCCCCAATTCTCTGCACATCATTGAATCTACCGACAGTTTTGAATTGTTGTCAAAAACCGGACTTCTGTATATTATGTTTTTAGCCGGACTTGAAATCGACATGCAGGAATTTGAGCACAACCGCAACAAAAGCATCGTGTTTGGTTCCCTCACGTTTTTTATTCCCATCATTATTGGTTATGTAGTGTGCGTTTATGTTTTCCAATTTAGTTTTTGGCCTGCTCTGTTATTGGCGAGCATGTTCAGCACGCATACCCTGCTTAGTTACCCGATTGTAAGCAACATGGGTATTGTAAAAAACAAAGCTGTTCAGGTGGCTTTTGGCGGTACTATCATTACCGATACGGCCGTGCTGGTGCTTCTGGCCATCATTACCAATTCAGTAGTGGGTGAATTTTCAGGAATGTTTTTTGTGAAGATCATGTTTTCACTCAGCCTCCTGGGATTTTCAACGCTTTATTTATTGCCACGGGTAAGCCGTTGGTTTTTCAGAAACATCGAAGCCCAGGCCAGCTCACAATACATTTACGTATTGGCCATGGTATTTATTTCAGGATTCCTGAGCGAACTGGCAGGTGTAGAGCCCATTATTGGCGCGTTTTTGGCAGGATTGGGTTTAAACAAAGTAATTCCGCACAACGGCATTCTGATGAACCGGATTATTTTTATCGGCAACACCCTCTTTATTCCTTTTTTCCTGATCAGTGCCGGTATGCTGGTTGATTTGGCTTTGTTTTTCAAAGGATACAACGCTTTGGTGTTTGCCGGCATTTTGTCGCTGGTAGGATTGGTCACCAAATATCTGGCAGCCGACATCACGGCCCGTATTTACAACTATTCAAAAAACGAAAGAAACATCCTGTTTGGTTTGAGCGTTTCGCATGCTGCGGCAACCCTGGCTATCATTAAGGTGGGCTTTGATATTCAATTGTTTGATCAGAATGTTATTAATGGTACCATCATTTTAATTCTGCTTTCCTGTTTGGCCAGTTCTTTTGTAACAGAAAAAGCGGCGCGTAAAATCGCGGTTCTGGAAAAAGACGTGGTTAAAAGGGGCAGCGAAAAACCTGAAAGGATTCTGATTCCGGTGAGTAATCCCGAAAACATACAACGTTTGATAGACCTTGCGCTTTTAATTAAGGATCAAAAATCACCTGAACCCATATATCCTTTGTCCATTGTAGAGGACGATGCGGATGCCGATGAAAAAATCAATCTGGTAAGAAGGGTGATAGAAGGAGCAACCGAACAAATTGCAAGCGGTGATAAAAAAGTGGAGGTGCTCAAAAAGGTGGATTTGAGTATTGTTGACGGCATTATCCGAACCGCCAAGGCCTACAACATCTCCGACATCATTATTTCTTACAAATCCAATCCGGGCACCTCCAATCTTATTTTTGGAAACATGGCGAATAACCTCCTGGCCAAATCAAAACAAGCGCTTATCATTTCCAAAGTGTTGCAACCCATCAATACCTTTCAAAGGGTGATTGTTGTGCTTACACCCAACGCTGAGAAAGAGACCGGATTTTTACACGTTACCCAAAAAATCAACGCTTTGCTGAAACAAACAGGCAACAGAACTCTGGTATATGGTCCGGAATCTACTTTAACGGCATTTGCCCAGTCGGTTGGGGATCTTAAGAAAACATTTTACAAATACATGGAATTAAACAGCTTCGAAAATTTTGATGTGATAGATGATTTGAAAACCGACGATTTGTTTGTGTTTTTAAGTTCCCGGAGTCAAACCCTGAGTTACGATTTTCATGTGGACGATATGCCCAAATTGCTCAATAAAACGTCTGAATTTACCAGTTTTGTGGTGTTTTATCCTTCGTTGGCGAAGGTGTTGCAGGATGGGGGCATTAGTGATATTACCACCACCAAAATCGGCAAGAACTACGAAAAGGTGAAACACCTTACTGAAAAGGTAGCCGGTAAGTTCAAAAAAGACGATAAAGAGCAGGACAATAGCTAGTTAGACTCAAAAAAAATGCCGTTATTGCAGGATTAAATGAATTTCGATTACACGTTTATTACCGTCAAGGGTTTTATCTTGTTTGAACCCATGATCATTCTTACGAACCTGATCATGTTTGCTATGGCCTTGTATTACTTCAGGCAATTGTGGAGTTATAACCACCGGTATTCCCGGCAAAAGGCGCTGTTTATTCTGATGATTGGCATCAGTGGAATTTTTGGCAGTATTGCCCATGCCGTTCATTTTCAATTGGGCGATACATTTTTTAATACGGTATTGTTTCTCATGAACAGTTTGAGTTTATTATCCATTTTATTTTGTTTTTCAGCGGCCTATTATTACCTCTCAAAAGAAAAAGGAACCAAAAAATGGGTGAACACCTTTGTGTGGTTATGGGTGATTGCTCTTTTGATTATCACATTTCTTCAAAATGAATTTGTTCTGGTGAAGATTCACGCGGGAATAGTTCTGGTATTTTCCCTGATTGTATATTCCCTTTACGATACACGCAGGGATCCGGGAAGTAAATACATTGTTTCAGGAATTCTGGTGGCATTTCTTTCCATCATAACTCATAGTCTCAGAATCAATCTGCACGAATGGTTCAATTACAAGGACATTTCTCATGTCATCATGATTGTTTCCCTTTATTTGATTTACAAAGGGGCTGACTTAAACAGCGAAAACCTGTTAGCCGAGGTATCTGTTCCGGTGAAAGATTAGTGTGAATTTATTTAGCAGATTTTTTTCTTTCTGTTTTTTTCCGGTAATAGGCCATCAATTCCCTGAACGTATTGAATTCCTCCCTGTAAAATAAACCTATACCCTGGGTATAGGGTCCTCCAAGGATAGTAACCTGAGTATTATCGTTGGTTTGGTTGAATACTTTCACCCTGTATTTTCCATCTTCCGACAGTTTGTATTCAGCCACCACATCACCAATGAGTCCCGTAGAACTGTTGCTGGGATTCGAGTTAACACCGAAGTTTCCATCTACTGTTATCCTGTTATTCATGAATTGTTTGCTCAGGGCCACATCAAATTCTTCTCCGCTTGAAGTGGTGCCCGGCCGGTAGTTCACGCCAACCTGCATGTCGGTAATACCGGTAAGGTTCCCAAAATAAGAGTTGAGGAATTCACTGGCCCTGTTGCTCAGCATTTCACTGCCTGTTGAAGCAGCCGCGCTTCCTGCCGACACCCCACCGCCTTGCGAGGTATAAATCTGAGGCACGGTAAAACTCCTGAATAACAAGAAAGAAAAAACCTGACGGTTCAGTTCAGCCTCATCGCTCAATACATTTTCTATTCTTGCCATTGCTGTTGGTTCCAGGTTAGGCACATCAATATCAAAATGGATATTGGGTGTTGCCAGTTTTCCGGTGATGTTGAGTTTGCAATCCACCGGTTGACGGGCGCCATACATGCCCGTGGTATCGTTCAGCAAAGGTGCTACCGATGCCCGTTGCCGGTATCTGGTGACCACATCAATTTCGGCGTTCATGGGATCACCGCTCCAGGTGATGCTGCTGCCCGGCTCAATTTCAAATTTTTTATTGATCAGCGTTTTCAAAGTAAACAAGTACTCTCCTTCAGTGATGATATAATCTCCGGTCATATCAAATTTGCCAAGTGTGTTGATGTTGAGATCGAGATTGCCTTCACCCTGAACGTTTAACACATCTCCTGTTTTTCTGTCCATTAATATACTCAACTCCGCATCAGGACTGATTTTCAGATTCATGTCCAGATTAAACCCGGTCAGTACATTTTCTTTCACTTTCTTAAGTGTGTCTTTTACCACAAACGTGATGTAATTTTCATCATTGAGTTCAGCAGGACCATCTAATGGAAGGATGAATTTGGAATTTTTGTCAACGCTGGTGTTGATTTCCATGTTCAGGTTGTTAAGGTACCCGTAAATGCCAAGATTTCCGCTGCCGTATACCTGGCCAAAGTAATACGGATTGAGCTCTTCTGTAGTGTTGAGGCTGAGCATGTTTTTGAAATTCAAGTCATAGTCGAGTCGTATGTTTTCAAAATTATCGTGAAAAATGTTTCCATTTAAGGTGCCTTTTACAGCCGATCGCATGTTTTTATCACGTAACAAGAGGTCCGAGAAGCGGATTTGATCAGGCATAATTTCAATATCGCCGGTAACAAAATAGGTGACATTGGTGTAATCCACCTTTACCTCCGACTGAAATAAATTGAGTTTGCTGTCAATTTTGATGTGTCCGGGATCACCGTGTACCTTTCCTTCTCCTCTCACAAAACCATTTTTTATAGTGAGCAGGCCTTCAAGAAGAGGGTTCAGTAACCGAAGATTGGCCGTGTTGGCAATAAAATCGATGTCAATGGTTTCTTGCCGGCCATCCAGGTAATAGTTTCCGTTAAAGGTGATGTCTTTCATGGCCCCGCCTAAAAACTCGCCTAAACCCAATGAACTGTAACCATTCAGGCGAATGAATTTCCCGCTGGTATTGTAATCGGTTTTTAAAACCACTTTGCCGAGCGAGTTGTCGTTTAACTTAAAATTCTGAACGTCAATGTCTCCTCTGAAAATAAACTGTTCGTTGGGATTTGAGAAAACCATATGACCATTCAGGGTGCCGTTAAACTTCAAACCAAACAAATGCAAAAGTGCATTAAAGGAACTGAGGTCAACATTCACGCTATTCACCAGTAAGCTATCCGACAATGCGGTGGTGTATTTTCCGCTGATATTGATCTCCTGGTCATTGTTGTTCAACACCAAAGGAATTACTATCAAACTTCCATCCTTTAACCAGGAGATGGTATTGGGCGATTTCAAGGTCCAGTCATTGTAAGCGTTTTTAATCCGAATGGTATCGCAAAACATATCAAACGAACCCGGATTAAAACTCATGCCGCCATTTATTTTACCAAAATTTGGAATGGTATCCTGATTGTTCCAGAACATACTATAATTGATGTTTCTGTCACCTGAAGTAATAATGGTGCTCAGTTGGTTCACCAGGTTGGAATCCTGAAAGGTAATAGCCTGGGTGTTGATGTTGGCTTTGAGGTTTTTACCCAGTTCATTTACTTGTATTCTGGAGGCGTAAAAATTAAAATCCCTATAAGTAAATACAGGCAAGTCGCCCTGTAAATCAAATTTATTTCGGCCGGCATCAAAACCGATTTGTATTCTTGATCCCCGGCTTAGCATGTAATCCTTGAAAAAAAGCTCGTGCAGGGTGTTGAAGTTTTTTATGTTTATTTCCAGGGCCAGGGAATCATTGTAAGCCGTGTTTTTTTGCGGTTTTAGAAAGAAGGTTGGATAATAGTTATACAGAAAATTCTTAAACACGCCCAAAAGGTTGCTCAGCTTATATCTTCCGCTCAGAGAGCTGTTCAGGTAAGCTGAACTGAGATGGATTTTTTTAAGAGTGTTTTCCTGATTCAAATCGAGGTTTAAACTCGAGAGTTTGTATTTTTTGCCATGGAGTACATAAATTAAGTTGTCCAGATTAATCAATCCGCTCAGGTCGTCAATTGAATTTCCACGTGTATCAATAAGCACTTGAGCCGAGACGATGCCGCTATCCTGACTGGTGAGAAATTTTAAAGCGCTCAGGTCGATACGATTGATGGTTGAGATGAACTGCAAATCCGGAACTTTTTTATTAAAATCAACGGAGCCGTTGAAGTCAAAGTTCACGTTGCTGTCTAAACTCACCAGCATACCATTAAAGATTTTATTTTCAAAATGGCCGCGAACACGAATGTGTTTGTAGTTATACATGTTATAGGCCAGGTTTCGAATATCAAAATTAAATCCTGCGGCCAGAGATTCCAGGTCAGAGCCGGTGCCGTCCAGTTCCCCGCTCATGCTTAGTGCGTTCAATCCTCCTATGCCTAAAAGTTTTCCCAAATCAAAATTTTCTGTGCTGAGTTTGCCATGGTATTCAATGTCCGATTTTTTTTCACCCAGTCTGAGGCTCAAACGGGTGTCGGCATTACCAATGGCGGTGTTAAATTTTCCGTAGGTGGTGAAATCAGAGAGGAAACCGTCGAATTTTCCTTTGAAACTAATGCGACCAAGCAATTTGAGTTCTTCAGGCAAGGGAATTTTTCCGCCTTCCCGAAACGGATAGGTGGGGATAGAAAGAAGGTCCCGGTAATCGGTAGTGAATTGTTTAGCGTCGAGGTGGATAAAACTGCTTTCAAGATCCGGAAGACCTTGTATGGAGGCGTAACCTCTGTATCTGGTTTGATTTCCGAAAGCAAAGTTTAAATCTGACAGCCGTAGATCGTTCACTCTTCCTTTCACCTTGCCAGAAAGGCTCAGCCTGTGGTTCAGACCATCGAGTTCATCCGAAAAAAAGGCTATGTCGCGGCTGTCAATGTAACTGCTGTCCTTCAGTTCGCTGTTGAGGTCCACCTTATACACAAAATCCGAGTAATCGTCCCAATCCTGATAATTAAATCCTATCCGGCCTGCAAGTTGACTCCTGGGTGTAATCAGCCGGAGCTGTTTTACTTCCAGGTGCTTTGAGTTGAGTGATACCTGACCGCTGAGTTCGGTTAACTCAAATCCGCTCTTTTCCTTAAAACCCAATCCTTGCACCTGCGCTTTCAGGCTGTCGCTAAAAAGGTCGATGCGTTTAAAATGACCGTGCAATCCGCTAATCAACAGGTCCTCGTAATCAATATGTCTTAAATCTATACTTGTATCGCGCTCATCATTATACATGAAACGTATGTTCCGCAGGTCGAGTTCGCCGGCTTCAAATTGCCAGGTGTTGCTGCTGTTCCGGCTGCTGTCAGGATTTGAGAAATAGTCTAAGAGAAAATCAAAATTAAAGTCACGGGTTTTGCTGTTCCTTTTCAGTTTAATGGTGGAGTTGTACAAGCGCGTTTCCTTTAAATAGATCAAATGGTCCCTGAGGTTGAACGTTTTTATATAGGCGTCGATCGTTCCCAGAAACAAGGTATCTTGTTGCTGGTCAAAAATGGTAACGGAATTCAGGTGCAGCGAAGTGAAAAAATCAATTTTCACCTGTTTTACTTCAACCTTGGTTTGAAGTTCACGGCTTAAATACGCGCTTGCTTTTTTTCCAAGCCAGGTTTGGAAGGTGTGGGATTGTATGGCCAGCAAAAATGCAAAGGAAAACAACACCAGCGTAACAAACAGGTAAGCAAAGGAATTAATGAATATTCTTGTAATTTTACGCGGCATTTGACCCTTTATAAAGGTAACGGAAAATAGCAGGAAGCGGGGAAACCGGTTTGTGAAAAAAACTAACATTCATATCTTGGCAATTGAGAGCAGCTGCGACGATACCTCCTGCGCCATTTTGTGTGATACCAGGGTGTTGGCCAACAGAACCGCGGGCCAGGAGATTCATCGTTTATACGGAGGAGTAGTACCTGAACTGGCAAGTCGCGACCATCAGAAAAACATTGTGCCTGTTGTGCACGCCGTTGTATCAGAGGCCGGCCTGAACCTTTCCGACATTGATGCAGTGGCCGTAACACGAGGACCCGGATTAATGGGCAGTTTGCTGGTGGGGCTTTCGTTCGCCAAGTCGCTAGCCCTGGCCCTGAACCGCCCCTTAATTGAAGTGAATCACATGCAGGGCCATGTGTTGGCCCATTTTATCGATTCACCGTTACAGAAAAAACCTGAATTTCCTTTTTTATGCCTTACGGTAAGCGGGGGGCACACCCAGCTGGTGCTCGTTAAGGATTATCTTGATTTTGAATTGCTGGGTGAAACCATCGACGATGCCATTGGTGAGGCCTTTGATAAAGCCGCAAAAATTCTGGGTTTACCTTATCCCGGGGGACCTCTCTTAGATCAACTGGGGGCGAAGGGCAATGCCAAACGATTTGAATTTGCAAAAACAAAAACCGAAGGGTATAACTATAGTTTCAGCGGGATAAAAACCTCGTTTCTTTATTTTATTCAAAACGCGCTTCAAAAAGATAAAGATTTTGTGCAAAATAATCTGAATGACATCTGCGCATCCTACCAGGCACATCTGGTGAACGTTGTGTTGAAGAACGCCATTCGAGTTTTGAAAGATAAGAACCTTCATCAACTGGCAATTGCAGGAGGTGTTTCAGCCAACTCAGAATTGAGGCGCAGAATAGGGGAACTGGAAAGGGAAATGACTATTCAAACCTTTCTTCCTGAATTTCAGTACTGCACAGATAATGCCGCCATGATAGGAATTGCGGCTTACTATAAATACCTGAAAGCAGAATTTTCAGGACTCGGGTTGGCACCTTTGGTCAAAATGCCCTTATAAAACGAATTTATTGTGCAATGCCAAGTTTAACTGCAAGCGCGGGAGACAGTGCTTTTTTGTGCAGCATAATGGAGGTGGTTTTATATAACACATAACTCTCGCTGGCATAAAAATACCCACCGCATTGGTTGCGTTCTTTGCCCCAGGAGTTTTTTACAATATAATACAAGGTGCCGTTCTGGTCACGTGCCATCCCGGTGATGTGCATGCCGTGATCGTCCTGAGTTTCAAAATTATCGAAAGCCTTTTGACGCAGTTCCTGTGTAATGGTCAGCTGGGGCTGAGGCATCAGGCTGAGGTTTTGTTTTTCTTCTTCACCCATGTCCTGTATCGGTTTTTCAGGAACCAGGGCCAATCCCTCTTTGAACAGAAATCCCTTTTCGCTCACATCAGCTCCCCAGGCAATTGAAAATCCTTTTTCCAGAGCTTCTTTCATAAGGGATTGCAATTCGTTCAGCGGAACATTATAAACGCTTTCCCAGTTCCAGTTGTCGGGAATTTCGAGTACAAATTTTTTGTAGAAGGGGTGGTGTGTGAAGGAGGTAATGATAACATAGTCATCAGGATTAATTCCCAGACTGTTCGCGTAAGAAACGGGTGTAAAGGTTTTTCCTTCGCTGCTGAAGGTATCAGGTACCTTTCCCAGGTACTCATCGCATACAGCATTCACCGAATTCACCATAAAGTTAAAATCAATTTTTTGGGTCTCGTCTTTCGCAGCGGTTGAGAGGATGTTTTTTAATGTGCCTTCCAGAAGCTGGTGATTGTGTGGTGTTTTGGGTTCTTTTTTGCCTGTGTAAACATCTTCGGGTACGATGCCATAAGTTCTCATCACATTCAGCACGTCGGGAAACCCTCCGCCTTCCGCAAAATTGGTTTTACCATGCATACGAATGTAATTGCGGGCTTTGAGGTCATAGGTTTTTCTCACTACAAACATTTCACTCAGGTTGACGGTTTTGCTTTTACCCATACGCATCAATTCACTTTCGAAAAAGGAAAGGCTGGAAAAAGACCAGCAGGTGCTTGTGGAGTTTTGGTTTTGTACCTCGGTAGCTTCAAGATTTTTTAATACGGTAAAACTGTACTTCGAATCTTTTTTATTGGTGGCTTCTTGTGAAAATGCCGGCTGAAAGGTAATCAGCACGAGGAGGCAAATGATTTTATTCATGACTTATTGGTTTGGAGGAGTTGTCTGGGGTTTATTGCGTATCAGTTGATTGAGAAAACGAATTTCAAAAACGGTGAACACCATATACGTGCTCACAAAGTGAAAAGCAAAGCCTGAAAAGCTGCTTCTGAACAAAAAGGCGCACAACAACAAGGTGAAAAAAGCCAATAACAATTTAAGCGCTAAACTGAACAATAGGAATTGGGTAAATTCTTCTTTTGTTGAACGGTAGGTATAAACAAAATTGTAAATGAAAAAAAAGAAAGCAAAACCGAGTGGGATGTAAAACCACTGTTCCAAATGTCCTGAGGCAAAAAAGTGAATGGAAAAGGAAATAAAGGCACTGAATAACAAGGCCAGGGCTATGGATACAATGTTTTTCGCCAGCATCAGGACTTAGGTTTAATAAAATCTTTAAGTGCCAGGTACAGGGCGGCGGCTATGCCAAGCAAGCTTAAAACTATTGTGAATACCGGGCTGGAGTTTTGAAAGTAAAGGTCGAGTTTTTTTCCACCCCAGGCCGATAAACCGATTACAGCGCCCATTTGCAGGGCCATGTTGCCGTATTTTAAAAACGAATCAGGCCGATTTGGTTGTGGCATTCTGATGGCCCTCATTTTGAACCATATTTTTAACTCTGGCACCCATGTTACAGTTGCCTGAGAATACGGCTCCCGGCTCTATGGAAAGTTTGCCTGTAACTATGTCACCTGTAATTCTCGCTGAGGCCTTAAGCGACAACATATCCTCCACTTCAACGGTGCCTTTTACTTCCCCGCTCAGATCAGCATTTTGGCTTTTTACGTTACCCGTTATCATCCCATTCGGGCCCAAAACAAATTTACCCTTGGTAATAAGGTTGCCTTTGAGTGTTCCGTCGATTCTCACATCGCCAAGGGAATTGATATCGCCGGTAATTTCGGTGCCTTTGCCGATCAGGTTCACTGAACCGGCATCCACAGCCTGATTTTTTGTTGAACTCATCCCTAACATGATTTAAATTTTACGAAAGATAATTATTATTTCCGAATCTGGTTATTGGTTTCCAGGGACTTGTAATTGTCGGAAAAAAATAAAGCGTATGCCTCCGTGTTTTTTTTCTTGTAAAGTAAGGGCAGATTTTCGGCGGCAATAGGATACATATCAAAAAGTTCCTTGTTCACCCCGTCCTTAAACACCTCCGGATCACTCTGCAGGTTTTTGTAAAACGCATAAGCCTCTTTAGCAGAGGGGAAAGATTTGTAAATCACCATTTGTTTACCATTACCATACAGGCTGCTGGTACTTTTAAAGTTTTTTTCCGAATAATAATTCGCACAAAAAACATCGAGTTTGCTTTTGAAGGCGTTCAGTATTTTGGGATCATCAGGGCAAATCACTACAAGAAAATGTTCGCTTTCAAAGTTCACCACAAAGGTGTCCTTGGCAGCTTCACCAGGTTTGGAAGACTGGAACAAGTCAGGATTGTTTTGTTTTTTAATCGCCAGCAATACCTCATTGGCCAAGGGTGTCACTTCAGAGTTGGGATATTTTCCAACCAACAGTTTTAGTTCCTTCTCAAGGGTGTCGGTGCCTTTCATCTTCCCCAAACTCATGGCCCGGATGAACATAAATTTCGGTGAATACTCGGTTTTACCGTAATTCCTTAGAGCTTCATCTGATTTTGAAAAGGCCGCGCTGTAATTTTCTTCGCGGTAACTGGCATAAACCGCAGAGTAGGCCATTTCCAATTCGCTTTTGGCCACGTTCATTTCTTTTGCGTAGTCAGGATTTTTCAGGAGCAAAGCAAATTCACTGTCAGGAAACTCGTTCAAAATTTTGTCCTTGTAATAGTCGGATTTGACCTGGTTTTTTTCTTCAAGGTACATGCGGTACATGATGTAGTATGTATTCACCGTGTAACGGTTATCGGGAAACCTTCGGTTTAATTCCTCAAATGCGGCAACCGCTTTAGGGTTATTGTGCAGGTCTTCTTTGTAAACAGAGCCCAGGAGGTAATAGGCGCGTATGATTTTTTTGTTACTTTTCTTAACCAGGCTGTCGCTCATTGGTAAATCTTTAAGGTAGGGTTCCCTTAATTTTTCAGGACTTTTTGCAACGGCTACAGTGGTGCTGCTGCTATCGCTGGTTTCAGAAGGCGTTTCATCAATGGTAAGAGCTTTGTTGGAACGTCTCCAGTTGTCTTCCAGTTTTCGGTTGCCCCATTTTTTACTGAACTCGGAGATGCCATATGCAACGGTTGAGGGGTTGTAAAAGTAAAAAGTGGCTCCACCTGAATTTCCAAAGGCAGGAGTAGGCATAGCGCCTATGCCGGAGGCCGCGGGTGCAGCTCCCTGATTCCTTTGCGCATCTTCAAGCTCTTTTTGTTTTTTAAGGGCTTCGCGTTCCTTAGCGGCGATTAGGTTATCAATAAAACGGTTTCGTTCGGCCTCACTCATTTGAGCTATTCTCTGCAGGCTGTCTTCGTTTTGGATGGTTTTAATGTGGCCTACCAAAGTAGAGAGTGTTTTTTTCCGGGCCAGAATTTTGTCGTAATCCGGATGGTCTTTAGGAAGTGTGCTCACTGCACTGTCGTAATACGCTTCAGCGGGCACATAACGCGCCTGATCAAAGCTGATTTCACCAAGTTTTAAAAAGGAGGATGCCTTTTGACTTCGGTTAGCCTGACTGGTTTGCACAGACCGTTTATAATAATACTCTGCCTTATCGATGTGTTTTTCTTTTTCTTCAATTTCTCCTAAAGTGTAATAAATAACATCATAGTATTCGCTGTTTTTAAATTCTTTTGCCATTTTCAGGAGGTCCTTTTTGGTTTTCTCGGTGTTGGTGCGTTTTACGTCAAGGAGACGGGCAATGTGAATTTTACTGTAAAAAACAAGATCATAAGCGGGTTTTAAGCGTATGGTGTTTTGGTAGTAACGGATGGCTCTTTTGTTCTCCTTGGATTGCTCGAGCAATTGAGCAATAATGAAGGAATACCGCGCCCTCTTTTGTTTTTTAATACCTCCAATCAGTTTTTTGTTCTCGGTGGCCTCCATGAGTTTGGCGATAGCCTCGGTATTTTGACCGCGGCGGATGTAATAATCCGCGTAGAGAACAGGAAATTCATTTTTTACATCCTTGGGTAGTTTTTTCTCATTTTTGAGCAAAGCCAGCAGGGATTCAGAAGTGCTGATGGAACCAATTTCGTTGTTCACCTTGGCCAGCCAAACAATGGCAGTGTATTTGTCTTTGGATTTCGGGTAACTTCTTACAACATATTCAAAAGCCTCCATGGCGCTGTAATATTCGCGTTTATAAAAGTGCGAAATGCCAATGTTGATCCAGTTATTGTCTATCCATTTTCCTGCTGAGGTAATTTCATTGCCCTTTGAATCTTTAATGGTGTGTCTTTGAATACAAAGTGAGGATTTTTTTATGGCCTTGTCAAAGTCAGCCGCGTTTGCTTTGGCCTGGGCAGGAGTGGGGTAAATGTAAATAGGAAGGGTTCTTTCAAAATTGTCTTTATACCCCTTTTCTGTTTTGTAAATGCCCTCATCAATGTTTACGTTAGAGTAATAATACCCATTGTAACGCGCCGTAAGGTTGTGGTAAAAGCGGGAAACACCTGTATTTTTTTTTGTGCTGCAGGCGGCAGCAAAAATGCAGATGGAGCAGAGTATGAGGAGTTTGCGGAACACGCTTATTTAAAACGCAGTTTTATGGGTTTTAGTATACCACGTGCAGAGCTGATTACACCAGTTCAAACTGCACCAGTTCAATGAACTCCTGCACCCGTTCTTCAATGTCTTTGGCGCTTAAACCCAGTAAACGCTCAGTACCAAAACGCTCAACGGTAAAACTTGCCATGGCTGAACCAAAAATAATGGCCCGTTTCATGTTTTCAAAGCTGATGTCGCGGGTTTTGCTGAGGTAACCGATAAAACCTCCGGCAAAGGTATCGCCTGCACCGGTTGGATCAAATACTTCTTCCAGAGGAAGCGCCGGAGCGTAAAATACTTCCTCTTTATTGAACAAAAGGGCACCGTGTTCACCTTTTTTTATGATTAAAATACTTGGCCCCATGTTCAGAATGATTTGCGAGGCCTTTACGAGTGAGTATTCTCCCGAAAGCTGGCGGGCCTCGGAATCATTAATGGCGAGCACGTCCACCATGGCGATGGTTTTTTTCAGTTCCTCCATGGCCACGTCCATCCAAAAATTCATGGTGTCCATCACAATGAGTTTTGGTCGGCTAGCCATTTGTTCGATCACGCTGCGTTGAACGGCCGGCACAAGGTTCCCCAGCATTAAAAACTCAGCGTTTTTTGCGGATGGCGGAACAACCGGTTGAAAATCGGCGAGAACATTCAATTGAGTGTCAAGCGTATCACGACTATTGAGGTCATTATGGTATTTTCCCTTCCAAAAAAAGGATTTTTCCCCTTTTTTCACCTGCAAACCTTCCAAACTTACACCAGAACTTTTTAAGGTACTCAGGAAATCCTGAGGAAAATCGTCTCCAATCACCGACACCAGATCGATGTTTTTAGTGAAATAGGAAGCAGCAAGGGCAATATACGAGGCAGCTCCGCCTACAATTTTATCTGTTTTTCCAAACGGTGTTTCGATGGCATCAAAGGCTACACTGCCCACAACTAACAAGCTCATGAAGGGATTTTTTATTTTTTCGTAAAGATATTGTTTATTTGATAAAACTACTTTAAATTTGCAGCCCTAATCAGAAAATTCCTCCTTAGCTCAGCTGGTTAGAGCACATGACTGTTAATCATGGGGTCCCTGGTTCGAGCCCAGGAGGGGGAGCAAAAAAGTACAGAGAGTGAGAGCGAGAGCGATCACTCTTTTTTTATTTATAAGGTTTGTATCTCCTGGGCTCGAACCCTGGTCCAGAATGGACGGCAAAGCTCCCAGTCCGAAGGACTCCTATGGAGTGGGCTTTGAGCGAGCAAGTGCAGAGGCAAAACGTGCTGCTTGTGTCGAGAGCGATCACTCTTTTTTATTTATGCATTTTTCATCTTCTGGGCTCGAACCCTGGCCCGGGTGGGACGGACATATGTTCTTGACTCACGTGCAAACAGGCGTTCAGCCATTCATCCTGCTTTTGGCTTCAATACACCACAACAATTCATCAACAAACACCTTTGCCCTTTTTTCTGAACCAGCTTTGTCTGATGGCTGGCCTTGCTCATCATAAGCTTCATTCACCTTTGGCACAGGAAACAGGGCAGGCACGGTCCAGGCTTGAATTTTCCATAGCGAATACTGCAAAGAAGTAATTACGTTCATGCCCGCAAAACCCCCTGTTGAAACTGTTGAGATGGCTGTCGGTTTGCGTTTCCATTCATCACTCAGTAAGTCGATCACGTTTTTTAGGCTGGCCGGGTAACCTCCATTGTATTCAGGCGTTACGATTATAACACCCTCTGCTGATTTAATTTTATCGGCAAATTCAAGGGTTTGCGCCGAAGGTGTTTTTTGAAATTTAAGCCGCTCTTCAAAAATGGGAAATTGATACTGCTGCAAATCCAGAATTTCAACTACTGCCGGCGTGTTGTTTTCCAGGTAGGCCTTAAAAAACAAGGCAACTCTGTGGCTGTTCCGGCCTGTTCTTACACTTGCAGAGAGAATGGCAATTTTCATTTTGATGGTGCTTAAAGAAATAAATGTGAAGATAAAGGTAGAGTAAAAAGTTGCCGGGTCACAGTGTTTTTCTAGGCATTAAATAAAATCGTTCGCTTGACCCAAAAAGGATAAAGACCAAAAACGAAAGTTGAAATTAATTTCTGACCTGCTTCAGGTAGCCTTCAATGTCCTTTTGGATTTGATGACGCATGATTTGCTGATCACCATCTTGTTGAAAACACCACTCCTTCCCTCTGTTTCCTAAGTGCGTGCTATTGTGAGCCCAGGTCACAAAAAGTTTGTTCTCACTTTCATAGAGTGCAAACGTGGTAAGTGTTTTGGCTTCACGGTAATTAATGATGAGTTGCCTCAGGTTGCTTTCTTTTAGATGGATTTTTTTTTCCGCCAACATGGGTTTTAGCAAATCTTCATACTTTAACAGCAGTTTAGATTGGGCTTTTCTTTCAAGTTTAAAACGGATGAGAAAAAACGCAGTAAAAGTGGCCAGAATACCAATAACCAGATAAAGAGAAGTGCCAGACATTTGATTTGAATGCTTGATGAAGCTTAAGCCTAAAGGTAGTTTATCCTTCAACGCCGTCCCGATCTTTTAGATGGACTTTGCGAAAGCATCGCTGAACCTCCGGAAAAGGAGGATAGGGGAATAAGCTTGTTGGGCCCAATACAGGAATTTAACTCATTTTACAGGCCTGTACACCTTAACAGTTCCCTTGGTGAGCTTTTTCAAATTGATGGGGTGGGTGTTGAGTTTGTTTTTGCCTAAGCCAAAATTCTGATCGGCTAAAATATATTCCTGTGTGTTTTTAACCTCCAGTATAATGGCCGAATGCTGAGGGTATTCGTCGTACACATGAACCCCTTTTACGGGCTCATCATGCATCATGGCGTCATTCAGTTGTATGATGTCGCCGGGAAAAACGCAGTCTTTTTTGTAATCCACCAATTTACCAAAGTTGAATTTTTTATCCCATTTGGCACCTACATAATTTAAGGCCCCTGCCACTACATCCCAGCATTCACCATTGCCCAGACGTTTGCCCATATTAGCTTTGACGTATGTGAGAATTTTTTTGTTCAGTTCGGGTGTTTCGCCGCAGGCTGAGGATTTGGGTTTGGTTTGATTATTCAGCTGATGGAGTGAGGACCCTGTAAACAGAATAAAAGTCAATACAAAAAATAACAGTCTGAACATGGTTTTAGTAATTCAAAAGTTCCTCAATAGCCGTTTTTACCTTTTCAGCATTGGGTAACATGGTGGATTCTAAAATGGAATTTAATGGGATAGCCGGTAAGTTTTCAGAACCAATTACCATCACCGGTGCATCCAGTTTTTGAAAACAATTTTGATTTATCCTTGCTGCAACACTTTGCGCAAAGCCATTGTGAACTGGCTCTTCCGTTAATACCATTACCTTACCGTGTTTACGGGCGCTCTCAAAAACACCTTCTTCATCAAGCGGCGCTAATGTTCTGAGATCAAGAATTTCAATTCTTCCCTCAAAGTGTTTTGCAGCAGCCTTGGCCCAATACACACCCATACCGTAGGTAACAATACAAATGCTTTTCCCTGAGCTGATGTGTTGTGCGTCAGCTTCCAGCACCAAACGTGATTTTCCAAAAGGAATTATATACTCCTCGTCGGGTTCAATGGTTTTGGCATCTTCTGTGCCTTTGATCTTGCTCCAATATAAGCCTTTGTGTTCTAACATCACCACCGGATTGGGGTCATAATACGCGGCTTTCATTAAACCTTTCAAATCCGCACCTGTGCTTGGATAAGCGATTTTAATGCCCCTGATGTTGGTCAACACACTCTCCACGGAGCTGGAGTGGTAAGGTCCACCGCTGCCATAGGCCCCTATTGGCACGCGCAGAATCATGCTCACCGGCCATTTTCCATTGGTTAAATAACAACTGCGGCTCACTTCGGTGAACAATTGATTTAAGCCCGGCCAGATGTAATCGGCAAACTGCACCTCAACAATGGGTTTTAAACCAACAGCACTCATGCCAACTGTCGAACCTACAATAAACGCCTCCTGGATGGGTGTGTTAAAAACCCTGTGATTTCCAAATTGCTGCGCCAAAGTGGCGGCTTCCCGGAATACACCTCCAAGCCGTGCACCTACATCCTGACCGTACAACAAACATTCAGGGTGTTTGCTCATGAGTTCACGAATTGCAAACAAGGCGCTGTCAACCATCACTGTGGTTGCCTTGCCTGCAGGCGCTCTTGTGCCTTTTTCTTCGGTAACCGGTGTTGGAGCAAACTCATGTGTGAACAGGTCTTCAGGTTTTGGATCTTCTTCCGCAAGAGCGAGCTGATAATCCTCATCTACCCGGTTTTTGGCCCTTTCTTCTATGGCTTTGATTTCGTTGGCCTCTACTCCGGCAATGATGAGTTGATTTCTCAACCGGGGCAAAGGATCCCGTTTAGCGGCTTCTTCCAGATCGTCGCGGTACCATTCTTTACGCACCCCGCTGGTGTGGTGATTCAGCAGAGGCACTTTGGCGTGAATCAAAAGGGGTTTTCGTTGGGTGCGGATTTTATGAAGGCATTCTTTGATGGTATTGTAACTCAAAATAAAATCTGTTCCGTCGATGCTGTGCACTTCAAGACCCTTAAAACCTCTTGCGTATTCACTGATATCCTGTGAACGAAATTCCGGCGCGTGGGCTGAAATGTCCCACTCATTGTCCTGTACAAAATAAAGTATAGGGAGTTGTTTTAAAGTGGCCATTTGAAAGGCCTCTGCCACTTCCCCTTCGGTACAACTGGCATCCCCCAATGAACATACGGCAACAGGATTATCCGATTTGGTGTTCAGGTGCATGCCGTTTTTTTCGAGGTACTGCAAACCCATGGCTATGCCGGTGGTTGGAATGGCCTGCATACCCGTTGCGCTCGATTGGTGAGGAATTTTTGGCATATCATCACGTCGAAGACTGGGATGGGAATAATAGGTTCTTCCCCCGGAAAAAGGATCATTGCGTTTGGCCAAAAGTTGCAGCATCAGGTCAAACGGCCTGAGGCCGATGCCAAGCAATATGCTGTCGTCCCGGTAATACGCGCTCAGAAAATCCTGTGGAAGCAGCTGCAAAGCCAGCGCCAGTTGTACGGCCTCGTGTCCTCTGCTGGTGGCATGCACGTATTTTGCGGTGATTTCTTTATTGGCTTCAAACAAATCGCTCATGCATTTGGCAGTGAACATCAACTCGTACGCTTTCTTCAGCAATTCTGGCGGGATTTTTGTTTTCAATGGATTGGCTTTTAGAGATATATCTTCCATGTTTAAACGTTCAAAATTTAAATGTAGGAATAATTTTTTCGCCCAAAAGCCTGAGTTCTTAACGAAGTTCTCTCATCACAAGGTCCTTTTTTGGACGCAGGCAGTAAGGTAATTAACATCCTAATGTATATAATTGGTTTTGAATTTGTTGAATTCACCTGAAGGATGGAATTACCTTCAACACAATGATTTTTCGTCTGGTTTTTTGTTCAACTCTTGCAGTTGTTGCTTTGTTTCTGCATTCCTGCAAATCAAAACAGAAATCACCTGAGCCGGTAGTTCAAAAAAAAACCACGCACCCCCAAAAAAAGAAACCGCATCAGGTAAGCTCAAAATCCTCGGGCTCTGATTTGGAGCGGGTTCTGGGCCTCTCCTCCAAAGAAATAAAAAAAAGCGAGTTGTATTCGTTTATTCAGGATTGGTACGGCGTACCATATAAATACGGAGGGTGCAAAAAATCAGGAGTAGATTGTTCCTGTTTTACCAACATTTTATATGAAGAGGTGTACCATCAAAAACTGCTGGGCAATGCAGCTGATATTTATAAGAGTGTTGAAAAAATCAGTTTACAAAGAGCGAAAGAAGGCGACCTGGTATTTTTTAAAATCAATGTGTCCTATGTTTCACACATAGGCGTTTTGCTGAAGGGCGGGTATTTTGTGCATGCCAGCACCAGCAAAGGCGTAATTGTGAGTAGTCTGGATGAAGCCTATTACAAAAAGTATTTTCACAGTGCAGGAAGAGTAAAAACGCATGATTGAAGGATTACGTTTAAACATACCGCAACGCCTGGCTTTGCTGAAGTCCGTTTTACTTTTATCCTTGCTGGCGTCGGTATTTTTCAGTTTCAGTTTATGGTCAGGGGCAAGGGATTTTCCTTTGGCTCCTCTTTGGGAATGGGCAGTGGCGCCCCTGTATCTGCATTGGATTTTGTTTTTTCTGCTGGTGTTCTTTTGGTTTGCCGCCTTATTTTCCAAATTCCCAAGGTTGTTTCTTTTTCTATCCCTGCTGCTTTCCTTTCTTTTGGTGAGTTTGGACCTGAACCGTTTACAACCCTGGTTTTATCTGTATTCGGCCATGCTCCTGGTCCTGTTGTTTTACAATGGCCGGGTAGATAATCCGAATACTTATACCTCCTTTTTTGTGGTGTTGCAGTTTGTTTTGGCCTCTGTGTATTTTTTTTCAGGAATCAGCATGCTGAATCCTGATTTTGTTCAAAGCGCTTATCGGGAGATTGTTTTCCCCCTCAGCCGCATCATGAGCGAAAGGCAATTCACTTTTGTCGTTAATACCGGAAAGGTAGTTCCCTTTTTGTTTATTTTTTCAGGACTTGCACTTTCTGTCGAGTCAATACGTTTCCTTGCCATCGCTTTCATGAGCCTTGTTCATCTTTTGTTAATCGTGCTTCTTTTTCCATTCATTGGTGAAAACAGCTATGCGCTTTGGGTGTCAAACCTGAGTTTTATTTGCATGTTGTTTTTATTGTTTTCCGGTAAAATCAAACAACGGTATTTTTCACCACTCACTTTGCTCCAAAAACCGGCCTTTTATCCGGTTTTACTGCTGTTTCTTGTTTTTCCTTTTTTTAACCGAAGTGGTTTATGGCCCGATTACCTGTCCTCCAATCTGAAAAGCGGCAACAACCTGAGCGTTCACATCACGCTGAGCGAATCGGCTTATACCGGTCTTCCTGAACCAATCAAAAAATTCTGCCGTCATGAAAATTTTAATTACACCCTGGATTACAAGGCCTGGAGCGAAAGTGAATTTCACGCCGAATGTTTCCCTCACCGTTTGGTGTTTCAACAGGTGAATAAGTATTTGCTCAACCAATCGGGTAAAGGCGCCGAGGAAATTAGCATGGTAGTGCTTCCCCGCAGTAAATTCCTTTACTAGCACAATTTCAAATCTCTATATTTGTGCAAATTTTAATTCATGAACAAATTATTGATTTCCCTGAATGCTTTGCTTGTAATTGCCGTAGCTTTTTTGTTTTATAAAGTTTACGCCAGCGCGCCTGAAGATGGGAGTACCGCGGAAACAAAAAAAGAGAACACCTTGGTTCCTGCAAAAGGGCCGGTGCAGGCAATAAAACAGGCAGCAACTGCCCCAACCGGTAAAATTGCCTACGTAAACATCGACCGCTTAAATGAGGAGAGTCTGGAAATTTCAGACCTGGTTTCTGAATCCAAACGCCGCAAAGAAAGTATTGAAGCAAGCATGGAGGGTCTGAACATGAAGTACCAGAACAAAGTAGAAGAATTTCAGTTGCTTCAAAAAGGCGGCATCGCTCCCAAAAGCGAAATGGAAGCCAAAGCCAGGGAAATTCAGGCAATAGAGCAGGAAGCCCAAAATAAACAATTGCAAATGGACCAATTGACCATGGACATGAACCGTAAAAACGAAAGTTTTCAAAAAACGGTAAGGGAATTGTTGTTACGATGGAATGACGGGCGTTACGATTACATTCTCTCATACAGTGAAGCCGTACCTACCTTGTTGTTGGGCAACTCAACACTCGAAGTAACGGATGAGGTGATTCGTGAAATCAATAATGAATACAAACAACGCAAAACCACCCGAAAGAAATGAGCAAGCTAAGAGACAAGATTAATTCAGTGGCAGAGTTTCATACCACCTTCAAAATAGGCAATGCTGAACGCATTCAGTTGATTGACGAAAAAGAATACACCCTTCGCTACAATTTAATTAAAGAGGAAAACGAAGAATACCTCGAGGCCTGTAAAAACAACGATATTGTTGAGATAGCTGATGCCCTGGGCGATCAGCTCTACATTTTATTCGGTACCATTTTAAAGCATGGCCTTGAACACAAGATCGAAGAAATTTACGATGAAATTCACCGCAGCAACATGAGCAAACTGGATGAGAACGGTGAGCCTATTTTTCGTGAAGATGGAAAAATTCTGAAGTCGGTGGGTTATTTCAGGCCCGATATCAAACGAATTCTCGGCGAATAAGCAAGGCTAAAAGCTGGCCAGAATTTGCGCAATGAATTGCCGGATAATTTCCGGTTTTAAAACAATAATAAATCCCACTCCAAATAAAGCCCCCCAGAAGTGGGATTCGTGGCTGATGTTATCTGTATAGGTTCCTGTTTTTTTCTTTCGGATGAGGTAATAACTCACCCCAAGTAATAACACGCCCGCTATCCAGCCCCGCATGGGAAAGAAAAAAAGAGAGATGCGGCTCAATGGACTGATCATGATAAAACAAAACATGATGGAAGAAATGGCGCCACTGGCACCCAGAGAGGAATAATCCGGGTTATTTCTGTTTCTGTAATATTCGGTAATGGATGCCGCATAAATACCCCCGGTGAACAATAACAGGTAATACAATTTACCCAGTTTGGGGTCGAACACATCCGGGTTGCCAAAGTACTGTTCCTCCAGCGTCAAGCCAAAACTATACAAGGCCAGGCAGTTGAAGGCCAGATGAAACAGGTCGCCGTGAATAAAAGCATGACTTAAAAAGCGGTAATGTTGATTGAAGTGGTAAATGGAATAGGGATGAAACAGGTATTTGTGCATGCTCTCTTTGTTGTTAAAACAATACACCGAAAACACCAATATAACTCCAAGCAAAGTATACGTAATCATGTTAAAAGCGATAGCCTAAATCCAGTTTAAGACCGAATGATGTTCCTAATAATTCGGTATTGGTGCTTCTGTAAAACAGGTTAAGACCTGTGTAAACGCCTTCTTCAGCAGGGGGAATGAGGTAAACTCCGGCATCCAATTCAATACCCAGAATGTTTTTTCGGTTGCCATTGTTTGTTTCCTGCACGTAACCGAGGTTAACCTGAGGATTGAAGTTTAAAAAAAAATTGTTCTTGACTTGTTTTAATAGTTTAATACCGAGGTCATAATTCAGAACTTCGGAACTTGCTGATGTTGGAATGGTGATATTATCCGTTGGTGTGGCGAATAACATGATGTTGGCATTCAATCCAATGAGGTACTGCGGTGCCTTTTTGATTTGCAATACCAAATTAGTGGTAAGTCCGAATTGCAATATGGTTTGAGAAAAAGCGTAATAGGTACCGGCTTGAAAGAAATAAAATTCTGGGAATGTGTTTTCGCCCTGTCTAAGTCTTCGGGCCTGCACTTCTTTGCTCAGGCTTCGTTTTTTAAGATCGTCAAGACTGTAAAATGATCTCTTTTCTGAAGGTTGTCGGTTAAATGACTTTAAACTGTCAATCATTTCAGCCAGGGAGAGCAAAAGCAAACGTTTAATCCGGTTCGGATGACTTAGCTGCACATCCTCCGACGTTTCTTCAATGCGTTTATGGCTATTAGCCAGAAAAAAGCAGGTGTCGTTCCGGTTAAGGAAATATTCCGCCTTCATTTCCGCAGAGCCAATATCCTTTGCCGTTTCACCAAGCCGGTGATCGATGTTGAAGTACGAAACCAAAAGGATGATACGAGCCTTGTGTTTAGCGGCAGGGAAGGTGTTTTTAAAGAATTCCAGGAACGAATTGCTAAGCGTTTGATTAAAGTCTGCCGGGTACTTCTTGCGTTTGTCGGCACTGTAAATGCTGCCAATCGATGTTTTATCCTCTCTGGCGTCAATTACTTTTTGAATGTAAAATTCACTTTTTTCATACACAACAGTATTCTCCTGAATAAATGTGTACACTTTGGATTGAGGAAAACAGTTATTCACCACCAAAACAAAGAGAAGTAAAGCCAAGATCGTATTAGGACCTGTTTTCATGGTTCCTGAGGTAGTTGTTAATCAAAAAATGCCCGAGGTAAATAAAAGGAATGAGGGCCAGAGCAACCAGCAATTTAAACAGGTAACCGAAGCTGGCGTTTTCAAGAAACTCGTTAAAGGCCCATTTGCCGGGCACCACAAAGGCGATAAACTGCACCACAAAAGTGTCAATCAATTGGCTTACCGCTGTACTTCCGGTGGCCCTTAGCCATATCATTTTTTCGCCCGTACGCTTTTTGAATATCCAAAACACATATACGTCCATCAATTGAGCCAGTAAAAACGCGACAACACTGCCAATGATAATCCACTGACTTTGACCGAATACCCGGTTAAAGGTTGCATCATCAACCGGACTAAAATTCACCGCAGGTAACTTGATGCCGGCCGATAAAAGCAAAAAGGTATAAATTATTAAACCCACGGTAATGTAGGTGAGTTTTCTTACTCCTTGTTTTCCGTAATGTTCGTTGATAAGGTCGGTAAGCACAAAAACCACGGGCCAGAGAATGATGCCCAGGCTTTGGGTGAAGAGTCCGAAAAACTGAACCAGTTTGCCGCCGATTAATTCAGCAACTATGGTATTGGTAACAAAAAACCCGGCGAGAATTAAAAAAACAAGGTCTTTTCGGTTCGAAAAATTCATGCAGCTTAGGTCTTATTTACTGAACCAATAAAAAACAGCCAGACAAAGGCAGAGGTTAAACAAAATGTTTCCGCATGCGTAAAGGTACAGGCCTTGTTTCAGCATCAAAAAGGTTTCGTTGGAAAAGGTAGAAAACGTGCTTAATCCACCGCAAAAACCGGCCAGTAACAAAAATTTCACGGGCTCGGAAAAAAGAGCTTTGTTTTGAGCAATGCTCATCACCAGCGCAAAAACAACACAGGCAATGGTATTGGCCAACAAGGTGGCTATGGGCAAATATACTTTGGTGTTGGGAATGCTTTGACTTAAACCAAAACGGAGCAGGCTGCCCAAACCCCCTCCTATAAAAACCAGTAAATAGTTCATGTATGGATGTAAGTCAAATATAGCAGGTTTTGAGCAGAAAGCAATTTGTTTTGAAAGCCCGTTCGAATTCGTACTTTCGTTATACCTTATAAACAACAGCTATGGCAAAAGTGGAACTCGGGAAAAAGAGCAGAGAAGCCCAACACATGGTGGTGATCACCGACAAATTCAAAAATGAATTCGGACTTCCCGATAAGGTTATCGCTTATTTTAATTCCTTTTTGGGACAAAAGGATAAAAAGCTGCTTACGTACAATTACATCGGCAAACATATCACCATTTATATCCCTGAACGCGATAAAGGGCCTTTCCATCTGGCTGAACATCTCCGGAAGCAAGGGTCAGCGGTGGCGGATGCTGTTAATGCCTTAAAAGGAAAGGAAGTGGTGATTTTTAATCAAACCCGTCAACCCGCTTATTCTCTCTGGCTTTCAGAAGGCATAGCACTATCCAACTACCAGTTTATACACCATAAAAAGGATGCAGAAAAAAACAAAAACACGCTGGAATCAATAGTAATCTGCGGAACCGGCATCACCCAAAAGCAAGTAGAGGAGCTTAACCTGCTCTGCGATGCTGTGGGAAAGGCAAGAGATCTGGTGAATGAGCCCGTTAATGTTTTGAATGCATCCGGACTTGCCTCGGCGTTTAAAAACATGGGTAAAGAAGCAGGATTTAAAGTGGAAGTGTTCAACAAAGCTAAAATTCAACAGTTGAAAATGGGCGGATTGCTGGCCGTGAACGCGGGAAGTGTGGATGAACCCACCTTTACAGTAATGGAATACAAACCTGCCCGGCCTAAAAATAAAAAACCACTGGTGCTGGTGGGTAAAGGTGTGGTGTACGACACCGGCGGTTTAAGTTTAAAACCCACCCCATGGAGTATGGACCTCATGAAATGCGATATGGCAGGGGCCGCGGCAGTGGGATGCGCCATCTACGCCATTGCAAAGGCTGGATTAAAGGTGCATGTGATTGCATTGGTGCCGGCTACCGACAACCGTCCCGGATTTAACGCGTTTGCACCCGGAGACATCATCCGCATGATGGATGGCAGTAGTGTGGAAATGTTGAATTCCGACGCCGAAGGACGCATGATTTTGGCGGATGCCTTGCACTATGCCAAACGTTTTAATCCTGAACTGGTGATTGATGTTGCAACCCTTACCGGAGCAGCCGCTGCGGCTATTGGCACCGCCGGTATGGTAGGCATGGGCACCGCATCAACAGCTCAAAAAAATAAACTTTTGCATTCAGGATTAACAGTACACGAGCGCATCGCTGAATTTCCGTTTTGGGACGAATACGAAGAAATGTTGAAAAGCGACATAGCCGATCAGAAAAATCTTGGCGGGCCCTATGCCGGAGCTATCACCGCGGGAAAATTCCTAGCTAAATTCACCGACTATCCCTATTATCATCTCGACATTGCGGGCCCTGCATTTCTCACTGCAAAAGAAACGTACCGGGGCAAAGGAGGCACAGGAGTGGGCGTCAGGTTGTTGTATGACTTTGCAAAAAACCTTTAATAATCAAATCAATATAAACACAAAACCGGAAACCATGAAAAATAGAAACAAACAAAGGCTGCTTAAATTGTTTTGTGTATTGGCACTCGTTTCCTGTAAAAAGGACGACCCGGAACCCGCCCCGGCACCGGCTCCAAGCCCAACACCCGCGTGTTATTCGGTTAAGGTAGATGTGAGCTCCGATATTAATACCCCCACGGTTTGGAAAGCCTGTACGGTGTATGTGGTAGGTGTAAATCAAATCAGTATCAACAGCACATTAACCATTGAGGCCGGCGCGGTGATAAAGTTTAAGGACAATGTGTTTGACAATGCCATACTGGTTTCTGCCAATGGGAAAATTCAAGCAGTGGGCAATGCCACCAACCCTGTTGTGTTTACCTCGTATAAGGATGACGCAAGAGGAGGCGACAGCAACGGGGATGGAAACGCCAGCAGTCCTGCCCGATACGATTGGGGAGGTATCATTTTGAACAGCAACACCAGCGAATTCAAATATTGTCATTTTTACTATGGGGGTGAGGGACCAAGTCCCGGCTCAGCACAACCCACTCTGGAGTTCTCCTATTTTTACGGGAATGTTGACCATTGCACCTTCGCCTATTGCGGAGGAGATACCACTTACAACGGATATGGGGTAGTGGATGCGCGCTATTGTGAAAATCCCAACTTTGTGATAACCAATTGTACATTCTATGGCAACATTAAACCTTTGTTTTTAAATCCCCACAACAGTCTCGATAATTCAAATACGTTTCACAATCCGGCCAACCCTTCCGAAAAAAACCGCTTGAACGGGGTGTTTATGACCTCCACTTCAAATGAAGCCACTACAGATGTGAGTTGGTTGGAAACCGAAGTGCCTTTTGTATTAAATGGGTCCACTGCCCTGGGTGATGGCCTTAAACTTATACTGGCCGACAATGTCATTATCAAAGTGGCTTTACTTCCGGCTGCGGGTTTTAATAAAATTTCTATCAAAGATGGGGTCTCCTTTATTCAAGGATATGCATTACCCGGCGTGTTTTTTACGTCCTACCACGATGATGCCCATGGAGGTGATACGAATGGAGACGGGAGCGCCACTTCACCTGCAACCGGCGATTGGTATGGTATTCAGGATATTTCAGCCACCATTCAAACCAATAATTTTTGTTATGCCTGGCCAAACATACTTTACGCTGCTTACCCTTAAACACCTTTTCGACTGTTTTCTGTAATTAGAGAAAATGAAAAATAGCCGATTTATGCGTTTTAAGCTCCGGACACATCTGATAATTGCGGTGTTTGCCCTGTCTGCCTTTTCCTTTCTTTGGATTCAAAAGGACGTTAGACAGGATTTGATTGTTGTGCACGTGGATGGAAGTTCAAAAACACAGTTCAAACAAGTGCTTTACGCCTATCATTTTCTGAACGGAAGTTTTACAGGCAGAGACGAATTGCTGAGTGTTCAGGGAAAAAAGGAAGGCAAGGATTACATTCGTTTTGACAGGGGCCATAACATGATATATAAAAACCGCTACCTGATTACCGGCATAGGTAACATTATTGATTTGCAGGAAAAAAAGGTGCTGTTTGACGGCAAGGCAAAATTGATGAGGTGCAGTAACGACAGCGCCATCTTTTACACCGATGATATTTTTAAAGGACGATTTTATTCAGTGTACAATTTTTCGAATAACACGTATGGTGAAGTAAAGGAACTTTTGTTTAAAACCAAATACGGACGTGATGTAGAATTTGACAAAAGCACAAAACCTTTCAAACTGTTGTATTTCCCGGCCGGTAAACCCCGGGTTCAGCTCCTCAGTGACGCGGGATACGGGCAGGTGAACGAAAAGGATAGTTATGTGCCTGATCCACCAATGGTTTGGATAGACAACGACAATTTTATGTTCTCACACTTTAATGCGGGTAACACCGAAGTTCAGTTTTACAAAGTAAATGTCGACACCAAAAAAAGCGAACGCATAGGCAGTTTGGATATTACAGGCGAAACAGGGCTGGCCGAGATACAAAGTTTAAATTCAGATCAGGTAATGTTTAAACTGGGGAATAAATACGTTTTTATTGATATGGAATCGGGTACGATTTCGGAACAGGAATACACCAAACCCGTCAACGGATTTTCTTTTATCTGCAAACCCGATCCGAAAGTCGGTCACACCATTAAGTTGTATGGCAACGAAATAGGTAAATATCATTTTGATTCCCAAAACTTTGTTGCCGGTTCCAACATTGCGGGTTTTGTCCGGGAAATGAAAATTGGTCAGGAAAGTTACCAGCAGGGTTTAATGGTGTGGAATGCAACGCGTAAAAAATGGGAGGCGGTGGACGCCGAGGAAGTTCTGGCTTTGATTGGCTGGGTGAATAACTAAAGTTCAGGAGCCCGCGCCTTTTTTCTTCTTCTCTTCTGCTTCTTTTCGTTTTATGGCCTCCATTTGTTTTACCTTACACTTTCTGCAGGCCTTGTAACCTTCCTTTTTAGCCTCTTCCACACTTATTCCTTTTTTATCAGGGGCAAGAATCTTACAATTTTCAGTGTGGTACTTTTTTCCTTTGCTGCTGACAAACACAGTTTGAGCACCTGCCGGTTTACAGAGGAATGTAATGGCAATCAAAATTAAAAGTCGGGAAACAAACAGACGGCTTTTCATTTAGGTAAAGTTAGCCTTTTACAACGATTCAAATAAGAATTAAAGTATATTTGTTCCGCACTTTGGTTCTGAAAAGATGAAAAGGGAAAATGGTGCAAATCCATTGCTGTTCCCGCAACTGTAATTCCTCATACTTTCGTTCAAACACGCCACTGTTCATCACGGGAAGGCGAATGAAAGAGGAGAGCCAGGAGACCTGCCAGAGTAGTACAACCTAAACCCGGGAAGAGGTTCATGGGTGGCTTTAAGATTTTCCTTTTGGCTTCCGGGAGTGGGTGTTATTTGATCATTTTTACATGAAAGTGAAAAAAAATATTCTGTTTGGACTGATGCTGATTCTTGGTACAGCAAATGCGCAAATTTATCCCCCGGCGGCAGGTCAATTGGGTTCAACAGCCATCCATAAGGACAGTTCAATTTTTATCAATTGGGCCAATGCATGTATGGTACAAAGGGGTTTTATGGATATTTCGAATCCTTCTTTGGGTTACGCTTCGGTTGGAGACAGCAGCATGGCAATTGGCAAAGCGGGAACAAACGGAGTGGTGAGCCTGGGGGATAGAGGCTGGGCCACCTGCAGCTTTCCATTGCCCATTCGCAACGGTTTAGGATATGACTTTGCGGTATTTGAAAATGGATTTGATGATTTTTTTCTGGAATTGGCGATTGTTGAAGTGAGCAGCAATGGTGCCGATTTTTTCGCTTTCCCTTCGCACTCCCTCACCGATACCCTGGTTCAGAAAGGAAGTTTTGATTCTCTTGATGCTGTCAAACTGAATAATCTGGCAGGTAAATACCGCGGGGGTTATGGCACCCCTTTTGATTTACAAGAATTACAGGGAATTCCTAATCTCGATGTGCAGGCCATAACACAAGTTAGGGTAAGGGATGTGGTGGGGTCTGTCAATAAACTGTATGCTACACGCGACGCGTACAACAACAAAATAAACGATCCCTGGCCAAGTCCTTTTCCATCCAGCGGTTTTGATTTGGATGCGATAGGAGTTATTCATCAGAACACCCAGGTTTCGGTTATTGAAAACGCAAACAACAAATGGCCCTCCATTTATCCAAACCCATTGCATGTAAACGAAACCCTTTACCTCAGCTTTGATTTTGAAATACAACAAGTGCAATTGCATCCGCCCCTGGGTCAATCGCTGCCATTGGAACTCCATCAAAATCGGGTGGTAATGCCTGCGCTCGAATCGGGCATTTATTTACTAGAATTGCTAACAGAGGCTGGCAGGTATTATAAAAAAGTAGTTCTTCAAAACTGAAAAAGCTATTTTTACGGATAAGCGTCACATGAGCCAATCCACAGAATCCAATTTTGTTACACGTTTAACAAGCCCGCTTACATTGGCGGTTTTGTTTTTACTTTCAGTGCTTCTGGTATTGGTTGTCGGTCCGCTTTTTCAAAAGGGTTCTTTTATCGATGCCATGCTTTACAAAACTGTAGCGTTTAACTTTGCCATAGCTGAAAGCAGTTTCTGGTCAATGAAATACACCGCTACCAGCATGTCTTTTTTTTGTGAACAACCTCCCTTTTACATTTACCTGCTCGGAAATTTTTACACCTTGTTTGGCACTCACCTTATAGTGGACCGTCTGTTTACGTTTTTGCAATTGTGTGTGTTTCTTTACTTTTTGTACAGGATATGCCAAAAATTATTTGCACCGGCCCTGCCTTTTTTTCTGCTCAACCTGTTTTTACTGCTTTGTATACAAGCCATTTCATGGAGTTTTGCCAACCAGGTCATTGAAACCCTGGTGTTAATGTTGTTGGCTGTGGCTATTGACCTTTACCTTGATTTTTTAACCAGCAGAAGAACAATCCTGATGTTTTGGTTTGGGCTGATACTGCTCTTGCTCTTTTTAAGTAAAGGGTTCCAATCCTGTTTTATTGTTGTTTTGCCATTGTCCTACGCACTTTTTCACATAAAAGAAAAAAAGGTTTTTTGGTTTGTTTCTTTTACTTCTGTGTTACTGTTGGGCGGAATTTTATTTTTGCTGATGGTTTATGAGCCTTCAAAAAACTGGTACAACTGCTATTATCAGGCGCGTTTGGTGCTAACCATGAACAATGTGGGCGCTACTACAGATAAACATTATCAAATTTTGATTCAGCTGCTGATGGAAACGATCGCGGTATGGCTGATATTTTTAGGCCTTGGATGGTATCTAATGGTTAAAAAGCAGTACAGTTCAAAACAGATTTTTGTAGAACCATTACGCGATACGCTCGGCCTTTCCTTGCTGTTTACGTTTTTAGCCGGAACTTTGCCTTTTACCTTAAGTTTGGTTCAAAGGGGCTTTTACCTGGTGCCCGCTTATCTGTGTTTAACCTTGTTTCTTACATATACATATAGAGAAAAGTGGTTGTATTTTTTCGCAGCACTGAATAAACTTGCACATCTCATGTGGGTGAAGGTATTGGTACCCCTTATTTTTCTCGCATCGTTAGTGTATTGTCTCTTGAATGCATCTGCTTACAAACGAGAAAAGGAACTGGCTCAGGATCTTGAAGTGATTAGCCCCTTGCTGAAAACCGGAACTACGATAGGCATCAATTCAAACGTTTGGAATTATTTTAATCTGCACTCGTACCTCTACATGCAGAAAAAAATCAGCCTGAGTGCCGACCCTAAACTGGAAGGTTTTGTAATTGTTTATAAAAACGAGATGCCCGTAAAAGAACAGGCAAGGGTTTTAAAAATTGAGCTCCCTACGCAGGAATTGGACCTTTACTACCGTTATAATAATTAGAGCAAAGCTTAGTTTATTTTTGGGCTGTTTTGTAATAAAAGGCCGCAACCACCGAAAACAACAGATTGGGTGTCCAAACGGCAAGCAGGGGATGAGCAAAACCGGTGGTAGCAATGGTGGTAAACACGTACATCAGCATGATGTAAATACAACTGAGCAAAAGCCCCAGGGCAATCTGAAAACCTACACCCCCCCGCACTTTGCGCGACGACACACAAAAACCAATGATGGTGAGGATAAACGTTGCAAATGGGAAAGAACTGCGTTTGTACTGTTCTACTTCAAAGAAAGGAATCAGATTGGAGCCCTTGGCGCGCTCCTTGTTGATGTATTCCTTCAGTTCAAAATAGGTCATGGTTTCTATCTTACTTTCGTAGCGCCACATGTCGCCGGGACTAAATTCAATTTTTATGGATTTATCAGGAGTAAACTTGATTTTTTGTTTATAAATCGGTTTCTCATACCTCAAGGTATCCAGGCGGTCCTGAACCATTAAGGTCCTTTCTTCAACATTGTGAAATTTCCACTCGTGTTTCAGGCTGTCCCATTTCATGTGATCCGCTTTTAGAAAATACACCTGTTTGTTGTCAATCACGTCTTCAAGGCTCACTTTAAAGGCGGTGTTTAATTTGTTGTCGAAACTTTCAAAATACAACATGCGGTGATCGCCAATTTTGCGGTGAATGTTGATTTCATCAAAATTGTAGGTGTTATTGAAGTATTTGTCCTCAAAAGCTATTTTAACCCTGAAGGCTTTCGGCAGTATAAAATGATTGAGCGCCAGAGAGGATAAGGAAAGGATCAGGGCTCCAATAATGTATGGGCGCATGATGCGGTTAAAACTGGTACCGCTTGAAAGTATGGCAATAAATTCGGTTTGCTGGGCCAGCTTTGAGGTAAAAAAGATAACCGCAATAAATGTAAAAAGCGGACTAAAATAATTCCCGTAATAAGGTATGAACATTAAGTAATAATCAAATACAATTTCGTTTAAGGGAATTTCATCCCGGCTCAGGGTTTGAATTTTATCCTTGATGTCGAACACAATGAAGATCATCAGGATGAGCATGATGGAAAAGAAAAACGTGCTGAGAAAACGTTTGAGAATGTAACGGTCAAGTATGGTTAGCACGCGCATCAGAGACGTTGTGTAACTTGTTTTACCATTTTGTTCTTCCAGCTCAAAAAGTCACCTTCTTTTATTTTTTGCCGGGCTTCCTTTACCAGCCAAAGGTAAAAACCCAGGTTGTGCACCGATGCGATTTGTGCGGCCAGTAATTCGTTGCAAACCAGTAAGTGGCGCAGGTAGGCTTTGGTATAGCTGCTGTCAACAAAAGTATGCCCGCTCTCATCCAGGGGGGAAAAATCGTTTTTCCATTTTTCGTTGCGAATGTTGATGATGCCATACTGCGTAAAAAGAAGTCCGTGACGCGCGTTGCGGGTAGGCATTACACAATCAAACATGTCAATCCCCAGTGCAATGCATTCCAGAATATTGGCGGGAGTGCCAACACCCATGAGGTAGCGTGGTTTTTCCTTAGGTAAGATATCACATACCAATTCCGTCATGGCATACATGTCTTCAGCAGGCTCCCCAACGCTTAAACCTCCAATGGCATTCGCGAAACAATTTTTACCGGCAATGTATTCGGCCGACTTTTTTCTGAGATCAGGGTACACGCTGCCCTGTACTATCGGCAACAATTCCTGCTGGTATCCATATTTCGCGTCAGTTGCATGGAATTGTTGAATACAACGGTCGAGCCATTTATGGGTAAGGTCCAGAGAATGTTTGGCGTAATTTTTTTCACAAGGGTAGGGGGTGCATTCATCAAAAGCCATGATAAAATCGGCACCAATGGTGCGTTGAATGTCCATAACGCCTTCAGGAGAAAAAAAATGACTGCTCCCGTCGATATGACTTTTGAATGTGGCGCCCTCCTCTTTGAGTTTACGTTGGGCCGCGAGCGAAAAAATCTGGTAACCCCCGCTGTCCGTTAAAATGGGCCCATCCCAGGAAATGAACTGATGTAAGCCCCCTGCTTGTTCAAGCACATCAAGTCCGGGCCTCAGGTACAAATGATAGGTGTTGCCCAAAATAATCTGGGCTTTAATGTCGGCCTTCAGTTCTCTTTGGTGAACCGCCTTTACAGTACCGGCTGTACCCACCGGCATAAAGATGGGTGTTTCAATGCTGCCATGATCGGTGTGGATTTTGCCGGCTCTGGCTGCCGACTGTGGATCGCTATGTTCTAATTCGAATTTCAAAGGCCTTAAAGGTAAGATTATTTAAAAAATCAGGTTTTCAAATAACATTTTATGGCAACAAGGATTGCAAGCACTTCAGCGTTTCTTCAAATGTGTTGAAGGTATAATCGGCCAGTGCAAACTGCCTTTGGTGTTTGTGGTCCGGATCAGGTACAGCTATCACCTGCATTTGAGCAGCTTTTGCAGCCACAACCCCGTTGATGGAATCTTCAATCACCAGGCATTTATCCGGTTTTACCCCAAGCTCAGCGGCGCAGTTTAAAAACACTTCCGGATGGGGTTTCCCATAGGTTAAATATTGAGCGGAAACCATAGCCTTAAAGTAGTTTCGAATGTGGAGCGCATCCACCACGGTATTCATTAACACTAGGTCGGAAGAAGTGGCAAGTCCAATTTTTAATTCACTTTGCTTACAAAAATCCAGAATTTCAGGAATAAAGGGCATGGCTTGGCCCTCTGAACGAATAAGGTTCAATAGCAATTGCATCACCCTGGATTCAATTTCTTCGGCACTTGTGTTCACAGGGTGTAAGGTTTTCCAGTAATGGATGACTTCTTTGAACCGGGTGCCCTGGGTTTTTATACAATCTTCTTCGGTAAGCCATATGCCGGCTTCTGAAAAACCTTTGATCATGGCTTTTCTCCAAAGCGGTTCACTGTTTACCAACACCCCGTCCATGTCAAAAATCACCGCTTCAGGTACCTTTATCATTGTTAATTATTTTGTTTAATAAATACAAATATATCCGATTTGCCCCTAGTGCCCCCACCTAACTTTGCAGATATGCTGTTTCCTGATTTTAACCACCTGGGATTGCCAGAGTGGCTTACCATATTTGCCGCCACCGGCTTTGTATTGATTCTTATCAATTACCTGCTCAATTACCTTCCCCTGTCCCAAATGGAAAACACCCATTTGGAAAGTGCTGAAGTGTTGGAGCCGGTAACAGTTATCATTTGTGCTAAAAACGAAGACGATAATCTCCGGGAGTACCTGCCACGTATTCTCAGTCAGGATTACCCCGAATTTGAAGTGGTGGTGGTAAACGATTGCAGCTGGGACAATTCAGAAAACGTTATTGATGAGTTGGCAAAACAATACAGCAATCTTAAAAAAGCCAACATTAAGGAAGACGCGTATTACAAACACGGTAAAAAGTTTGCCATGCTCGTAGGAATAAAAGCTGCAAAACACAAACGTTTGGTATTTACCGACGCCGATTGTTATCCTTCCTCCAACCAATGGCTCAAAGAAATGGTAAAAGGCTTTTCAGGTGAGAAAGAAATTGTGCTGGGTTACGGAGCATACAGCAAACAAAATGGATTTCTGAACAAACTGATTCGCTTCGACACATTTGTGATTGCCGTGCAATACCTCTCCTCAGCCATCAAACAAAAAGCGTACATGGGTGTGGGACGCAATCTCGCGTATAACAAGGATCTTTTTTTTAAACAAAAAGGATTTTCAAATCATTACCACATTACATCCGGCGATGACGATTTATTTGTGAACCAGGCAGCGAATGAGCACAACGTGAACATTTGTGTGGCTAACGGAGCCATCACGTACTCAAAACCAAAAAACACGTTCAGAGACTGGAGATTACAAAAGGCGCGTCACCTCACCACAGCGCCGCTTTACAGCCCAATGACCAAATCGCGTCTGGCCTTTATGTATTTTTCACAAATCTTTTTTTACTGCTCTCTCTTCGCACTCTTTTTTTCGATAGAAACACTTTTATTGGTGCCCATTTTGCTTTTATTAAAGATGAGTTTGCAATGGATCACTTTGTACAAGGCCTCTAAAATCCTTCAGGAGCGTGATCTTTTAATGGGCAGTTTCTTTTACGAGTTGGTGCTCTTATTGATTTATCCTATCTTTCACTTATCAAAGCTGAGTTTTAAAACAAAACAGTGGACGAATTAGAAAATAAAGAACAAAAGCTAACCACTAAAGCCGTTTATGATTATAAGCTTGTGAGGGCGGCACTTGACCAGGGTGATCAGAAAGCCTATGCCGAATTATTACAACGGTATCGGGAGAGTGTGTACTTTATGATGCTGAAAATGTGCAGCAACAAAGACGATGCTGAAGATTTGACCATCGAGGCATTTGGAAGGGCGTTTAAGAAACTCGAACAATACAGTCCCGATTTTGCCTTCAGTACCTGGTTGTTTAAAATTGCCTCCAACAACGCCATTGATTTTATCCGCCGCAAAAAAATCAAATATGCAGTTCCTATTGAAAGCAAAAATGAAGATGGAGAAAGTTTTGATTATGCGGTAAACATCAAAGCAACAGGACCGGATCCGGAGGAAAGTTTTATAAAAAAACAAAAAATTGATGCCATCCGCTTGCTGGTGGATAACCTTAAGCCCAAATACAAAGAAATGATTGAGTTGTTTTATTTCCAGGAAATGAGCCACGAGGAAATTTCCAAACAACTTAACTTGCCGATTGGCACCATCAAAGCCCAGCTTTTCAGGGCCAGGGACCTGCTTTACAATGCCCTCAAAAACCGGCAAGAGAAACTGTAGGCATGCCTGAGCTTATTCAAACCTATTTCCCGCACTTGAGTCCTCAGCAGCTTAAGCAATTCTCACAGCTTCCTGAATTATACGCGCATTGGAACGCGCAAATAAACGTGATATCCCGAAAGGATATTGAATCGCTGGAAGAACGACACATACTGCATTCTCTGGGCATCGCAAAAGTGATGGAATTTAAACCTTCCACCCGCGTTCTAGATGTGGGCACAGGCGGTGGTTTCCCCGGTATTCCACTGGCCATTTTGTTTCCGGAATGTGAATTTGTTCTGGTGGACAGCATTGGAAAAAAAATCAAAGTGGTGAATGAGGTGGCTTCTGCTATCGGGCTAAATAACCTGAAGGCATATCATACCCGGGCTGAGGATGTAAAAGAAAAGTTTCATTTTGTGGTAAGCAGGGCAGTTACTGAGTTTCCTGTGTTTTACAATTGGGTCAAAAATAAATTTCTGACCGAACAATTCAACAAACTTCCCAATGGTATTCTATACCTCAAAGGGGGAGATTTAAAACAAGAATTTGGACGATTTTACGAGAAAGCCAGGTTCTACGACCTGAAGGATTACTTCAAAGAAGAATTTTTTGAAACCAAAAAGGTGGTTTATTACAGGTCGTCTTAGTGGATTATGAATTGACCATTTGCTGACAATCGTATAATGATTTTAAAACTTCTAATTAATTTATAAATCTATTTCGCTTAATTCTGATTTTTGCAAGTATAAGAGCAGGGTAGGATTTTTACTCGATTAATGTTAGTTTATTTGGCACGCTTTATAAATGGATAATAGATATATGTCCAGTTAGAATCATTCGAGTTTCTCATTCGGAAAACGCCCTTTACGGTATCGTTTTTAATGAACAAGCTGGGCACGGAGATAACACGAGAACGAACCAACTTTGCATTTTCTTCTCTAAACTTCGATTGAATTGCTTGTAACTTTGGATCAACAAACTCAATGCTATCTAGGCCGAACATCAAATCAACGGAAATATTCCTTTGATCAAATGGAATATAAGCGTAGAACTTGTTTTCGTTTAATTGAATGAGTTCTGGTTGTGTAAGACTGTCTCCACTCTTTGAAAATCCAGCATTTCTGAAGAATCTTCCTTCTTGATAAAATACTTTTTCGAATGTTTCACCAGATAGAAGTGTTCTGATAACACACAAAGTATCTCCCTTACTGTTATATAAAATAGTTTCATTGAATTCTGTGTTAATTTCACAAGAAGTGAGAAAGGAAATGAAAAATATAATGATTAATCTCCTTAACATAAATTGCCACTAATTATTCAATTCTCCTATTTTTTCTTGCTTGTTTTTTTTGCTGCTTTCCTTTTTGCTGGCGCAGCCTTTTTAGCGGAAGATTTTTTTAATGCCGGCTTTTTTGTCACAGGCTTTTTAACCGAGGTTTTTTTGGTAATCGTTTTTGCAGGTGCCTTTGTTGATGCGGATTTAGTCCCTTTTTTTCCTTTCTTTTCAAAGGCCTCGGGTTTTTGCTCCACAATCATTTTTTTCACCTCCTCCAAACTCAGATTTTTTAAATCATCGGCTTCCAGTTTTTCTCCTCCGGCTTTTCGGCCAAGTTTCAGCATGTCCTTACCAAAACGGATAAAGGGTCCCCAACGTCCGTTTTCAATTGAAATCTTTTCTTCAGGCCATTGCTGAATAAATCGGTTGGCCTCTTTTTCAAGTTTTTTATCAATGAGTTCATTGATGTCGCTTTGCGAAAGGTTATTAAAATCGTAAGCGCGGGGAACATTAATAAACAGGTTATTGAATTTGATGTAAGGCCCGAAACGCCCCTTGCCTTTGGTTACCGGTTTGCCCTGGTAAGTGGCGATGGGCGCGTCGGCGAGTTCCTTTTCGCGAATGAGTTCAATGGCGCGGTCCAAATCCACTTTCATGGGGTCTTCGCTGCGCGGGATGGAGATAAACTGTTCATCCCACTTTACATAAGGCCCAAAACGCCCAACAGCAACGGTAACGTCTTTGCCTTTGTAATCGCCTACACTCATAGGAAGTTTAAACAAATCAAGGGCATCCTGTAAACTGATGGTTTCAATACTTTGTTCTTTTCTTAAACTGGCAAAGCGCGCTTTTTCACCGGTCTCGTCATCGTTCTCACCAATCTGAGCCAGAGGACCAAAACGACCAATCCTGACAATCACGTTTTTTCCGCTCACAGGATCTACCCCTAAAGCTCTTTCTCCACTTGCCCTTTCGCTATTATCAATGGTGTTCTCAACGTCCTTATGAAAAGGCTGGTAAAATTCCTTCAGCATATCGGTCCAACGCATTTTACCTTCAGCAATTTCGTCGAACTCTTCTTCCACACGCGCTGTGAAATTAAAATCCATGATCTCAGGAAAATATTGAATCAAAAAGTCGTTCACCACCATTCCAATATCGGTAGGGAAGAGTTTGGATTTTTCGGCGCCGGTATTTTCAGTTCTGATTTCCTTGTGAATAACAGAACCATTAAAATTGAGTACGGTGTAATTGCGGGGCTGTCCTTCACGGTCGGTTTTTTCAACGTAATTCCGTTTTTGAACTGTACTGATAGTGGGCGCATAGGTACTCGGACGACCAATGCCCAGTTCTTCGAGTTTTTTTACCAAACTGGCTTCGGTGTATCTTGGAGGATGGTGGGTAAACCTTTGAACAGCGCTGATTTCCTTCATATCGAGACTTTGTCCTTCTTTCAATGGAGGTAGAATGGAAGAGTTCTCCTCATCTTCTTCATCGTCTTTCCCTTCAATGTATACCTTCAGGAAACCATCAAATTTTAACACCTCACCCTGAGCTACAAATTGAGCGGCTTGTGTGCTGATGCCGATTTTTGCGGTGGTTTTTTCCAGCTCCGCATCGGCCATTTGGCTGGCCACCGTGCGTTTCCAGATGAGTTCGTACAAACGCATTTCGTTGCGTTCGCCCTCAATGTTCTGGTTTTTAATATAGGTAGGGCGTATGGCTTCGTGCGCCTCCTGCGCGCTCTTGCTTTTGGTTTTGAATTGACGGGGTTGATGGTATTGAGACCCGTAATTTTTTACAATGGCTTCTTTGGTTTGGCCCAGAGCGTTTTCGGATAAGGTCACCGAATCGGTACGCATATACGTGATCTTTCCGGCTTCGTACAATTTCTGTGCAATCAGCATGGTTTGCGACACACTGAAGCCCAGTTTTCTGGAGGCTTCCTGCTGAAGGGTAGAGGTTGTGAAAGGAGCGCTGGGACTGCGTTTCGAAGGTTTGGTTTCGAGGCTGGCAATTTTATATACAGCACCCTTACAAGTTTCAAGAAAAGTATTGGCTTCCGCCTCGGTTTTAAAACGCTGGTCCAGTTCGGCTTTTAATGCCGTTTTTCCTTCCACCATAAACAAAGCCGAAACCTTATAAGCAGAAGTCGCATTAAAATTCTGAATCTCCCTTTCACGCTCAACGATTAAACGCACGGCAACCGATTGCACACGGCCGGCCGATAAACTCGGGCGAACTTTTCTCCACAAAATGGGCGACAATTCAAAACCCACCAAACGATCGAGAATTCTCCGCGCCTGTTGGGCATTTACCAGATTGATGTCAATTTCACGGGGATTAGAGATGGCAGTTTGTATAGCTTCTTTGGTAATTTCGTGGAAAACGATGCGTTTGGTTTTGTTTTTTTGAAGCCCGAGGGTTTCGTACAAATGCCAGCTGATGGCTTCTCCTTCACGGTCCTCATCGGAGGCCAGCCAAACCATGTCGGCTTTCTGGCTGAGTTTTTTCAGTTCATCAATCACCCTCATTTTATCCGGCTGAACTTCGTAAGTTGGAGTAAAGTTTCGGTCAACATCAATACCGGCCCCTTTTTTCACCAGGTCGCGTACGTGCCCAAAACTCGATTTTACGGTAAATTCCTTCCCTAAAAACCCTTCAATGGTTTTGGCTTTGGCCGGAGACTCAACAATCACTAAATTTTTACTCATACTTTATTATAAAGGACCCTTAAAATCTAAAATTTGAAACAACGTCTTTAAAATTTCGCAAAGGAAAAAAAATAATGATACAAATTGCAAGAGTTTTCACCCCCGACTTATTAAAATACCCCCTTTGCCTATTTAAATATGTTAAAAGTATGTCAAATTGTCACTTAATCCTTAACTTCGCCATTCCAAATGAGTGTACAGGAAAAAATTATCGACGAAAGCAAACAGGGGGAAGCCTTGTTTATAGAAAGCGAACTTAAAAACGGCAAAAAACTGTTTTTGGAAAGTTATGGTTGCCAAATGAATTTCAGCGACAGCGAAATTGTGGCTTCCATTTTAATGAAAGAAGGCTATGCCCTTACCAAAGATTTTGAAGAAGCTGATCTTATCTTTTTAAACACCTGTGCTATTCGCGAAAACGCCGAATCGAGGGTGAGAAATCGTTTGAACGACTTTAAGCGGGTAAAACAAAAAAATTCAGGTGCACTTGTGGGCGTATTGGGCTGTATGGCTGAGCGCCTAAAATCCCAACTCATTGAAGAGGAAAAGCTGGTAGATATTGTTGTGGGTCCTGATTCGTACAGGGACTTGCCGAATTTGATTAACGAAGCGGAAGACGGGCACAAAGCCATAAACGTCATCCTTAGCAAGGAAGAAACGTACGCTGATTTGAGTCCGGTACGTTTGGACAGCAACGGTGTTTCGGCTTATATCAGCATTACCAGGGGTTGCGATAACATGTGCAGTTTTTGCGTAGTGCCATTTACAAGGGGAAGAGAACGCAGCCGCGATCCGGAAAGTATTCTTGCAGAAGCAAGAGACCTGTTCGGCAAAGGATTTCGCGAAGTGACCTTGCTGGGTCAAAATGTGGACAGTTATCTCTGGGCCGGCGGGGGATTAAAAAAGGAAGTGCTTACCGAAGAACAAAAAGCCAGGTCGGTCAATTTTGCTCAGTTACTTGAAAAGGTAGCAATGGTAAATCCCTTGCTGCGCGTTCGGTTTTCAACCTCCCATCCAAAAGACATGACGGATGAGGTGTTGGAGACCATGGCCAAACACCATAATATTTGCAAGTACGTTCACCTTCCGGTGCAAAGCGGCAGCAGCCGTTTACTTGAGATGATGAACCGGGGCTACACGCGTGAATGGTATCTCAGCCGAATGGAAGCCATTCAGCGCATCATTCCGGGTTGTGGTATCAGCACCGATGTTATCACCGGTTTTTGCAGCGAAACGGAAGAAGAACATCAGGAGACCCTCAGCTTAATGGAAACTGTGAAATACGATTTTGCCTACATGTTTTCTTACAGCGAACGACCAAAAACACTGGCCGAGAGAAAATACAAGGACGATGTGCCTGAAGAAGTAAAAAAACGCCGTCTGCAGGAAATTGTTGATTTGCAAAGAAAACACAGTACCCTGCGAACCGCTGAAGGTCTCGGAAAAATTCACGAAGTACTGGTGGAAGGTGTTTCCAAAAAATCAAAGGAGATGCTGATGGGACGGAACTCACAGAATTTTGTAGTGGTGTTTCCAAAAGATGGACATCAACCCGGTGATTATGTAAACGTATTGGCCACCCTTTGTACACCAAGCACGTTAATTGGAGAAGTAGTTTAGTATACAAGAAGAGAGCATGAACATTCAGGATGTAAAACAGAAATACGGCATCATTGGCAATAACGCCATGCTTGAACGGGCTGTGGACATTGCCCGTCAGGTAGCACCTACCGATTTGAACGTGGTGATCAATGGAGAAAGCGGAACCGGAAAGGAAATTTTTCCACAAATCATCCATCAGCACAGCGCGCGAAAACACGGTCCCTATATTGCCGTTAACTGTGGCGCGATTCCCGAAGGTACTATCGATAGCGAATTGTTTGGTCACGAAAAAGGGGCCTTTACCGGCGCTACCGAAACCCGCAAAGGTTATTTTGAAGTGGCTAACGGAGGCACCATATTTTTAGACGAGGTAGGGGAGTTGCCACTGGCCACCCAGGCCCGTTTGTTGCGTGTGCTGGAAAGCGGGGAGTACATGAAAGTAGGCAGCAGTAAGGTGCAAAAAACCGATGTGCGTGTGGTGGCTGCCACCAACATTAATTTTTACCAGGCTTTGGAACGCGAGAAATTCAGGGCCGACCTGTATTATCGCTTAAACACCGTGCCCATTTATCTTCCGCCTTTGCGTGAACGTAAAGAAGACATCCATTTGTTGTTCAGAAAATTTGCCAGCGATTTTGCGGCTAAATACCGCATGCCGGTGATACGCCTGAGTGCTGAAGCCGAGCAGGTGTTGGTGAACTATTACTGGCCCGGTAATGTGCGTCAGTTAAAAAACATTGCTGAACAAATTTCAATAATAGAAAAACAAAGGGAAATCAGCGAAGACACCATGCTGAAATACCTGCCTCAATACAACTCCAGCAATGTGCCCTCGGTGATGAAAAGCGAAGGTTATGGCAGCGGGCCCGTGTTTGAAAGCAACGACAGAGAAATTATTTTTAAAGTACTGAGAGATTACCGGGGAGAGATTAATGACCTGAAAAAAATGGTCTACGATCTGGCTTCCGCAGTCAGTGGAAAAGGCACCGTTATCAATGCCGAAGGTGAACCGGTGTTCAACCGTATTTACCAGGAAAGCCATAGCCACACACCACCGGCTACTTTGAGTGTTCAGCCCGGTAAGCTCCAACCCATGGGCAATTCGCCTCAAGTGATTGAAGTGGAAGAAACCCTGTCGCTTCAGGATAAAGAAATTGATATGATTAAAAAGGCCTTGCGCAAATACAAAGGCAAACGTAAAAGCGCCGCCAAAGAGTTGGGCATCAGCGAAAGAACCCTTTACCGTAAAATAAACGAATACGCCATAGAAGATTAGGTCATGAAATTGCTGCGTGCTATTTATCTGCTGTTATTGCCCATAGGACTTCTAATGGCTTGCAAGGCTTCTGTTTCCCTGAGTGGGGCTACCATTCCGCCGGAAGCAAGAACCATCAGCGTGGCGTTTTTCACCAATAACACCAGTTTGGGTGCACCCAGTTTATCGCAGCGGTTTACCGAAAAATTAAGGGATGTGGTTTCCCAGCAAACCAATCTGAGTTTGGTACGACAGAACGGCGATTTGCAGTTTGAAGGGTACATTGCCGATTACAATGTGGCGCCAATTGCCGTGCAAAGCAACGATCAGGCAGCGCAAAACCGCATGACCATCACCGTGAGCGTGAAATACACCAATAAATTTGAATCGGCTAAATGTTTTGAGCAAAATTTTACCCGCTTTGCCGACTTCGACAGTAAACTCAATGTTGCCACAGAGGAGCCCCGCCTGGTGGATGAAATTTACAGGCAAATTACAGAGGATATTTTTTACAAAGCGTTTAATAATTGGTAAACATGCAGGCCGGGGAATTGCTTTCGCTGATCAAAAACCCTGCTTCCCTTCAACCGGAAGACGTCTCGCGTTTGGAACGCCTCACCGGCGATTTTCCTTATTTTCAACCGGCCCGGATGCTGTTATGCCTGGCGGCCCGCAAATGGGATGCCGGTGTATACCAGCAACAGTTAAAACGCACGGCCATTGCGGCCAGTAACCGCGGACATTTATACGATCTGATCAAAGGTTTGGAAAAGCAGATGCAGCTGGCCACCACCGAAACAGTTGAAACCAATGCCATTGCAGAAGTAAAATCACAGGCTAAGGATTATAGCACTGAGGAAGAATTGCGTATTGTAAATGCCAATGCTGATATTCGGGAAACCAAGACCATAAAAACCGAAAAAGGACTTCCTTCCTCCCTTGAGGAAAAACTGCCGGAGGATTTTCTGGAGAAGGAAATACAGAAGCAAGTTACGGTGGCAGTGGTTGACAAAGAAATTATCTCTGCTGAAGATCACAAGGACAGCGAACCTGCACCGGAATCCGAAAAAATAATACAGCCATCCGAACCCGGCAGTTTCAGCGATTGGCTCGAGCAGCTCAAAAAACCTCTGGAAACCGCCAAACCTTCCTTCAAAAAGAAAAAGGACAGCCAGGAATTAACCGAACCTCTCCCGAAAGCTTTCGGGACTCAGACTGAACCTCAAGCTCAGCCTCAAGCTCCTTCTGAAGAGGTTCTGAAAGCCAAACGTCTCAAACAAAAGGCCCTCATTGACAAGATTATTGAGAGCAGTCCGGGGGTCATAAGACCCAAGGAAGACCAGAAATTCTTCACTCCTGAGCGTAAGGCAAAAGAGAGTTTATTGGAAAATGAGCACCTGGTAACAGAGACTTTGGCTAAAATTTACGCCATGCAGGGTAATATTTCCAAGGCCATACGCTCTTATGAAATATTAAGTTTGAAATATCCCCAAAAAAGTGCTTACTTTGCGTCCCTGATTCAAAAACTTAAACAAAACCAATAACAGTACAATTCCATGATTTTCTCTGTTTTAACCATTATCGTTTGTATCCTGCTTACACTCGTTATTCTCATTCAAAACTCCAAAGGCGGAGGAATCCAAAGCCAGTTTGGTGCAGCCACCCAAATTATGGGCGTTAAACGCGGTACCGAGTTCATTGAAAAAGCCACCTGGGGATTGGCCATCACCCTTATTTTATTAAGCGTTTTAATGACCCCAAAAGGCAGCATCATTACTTCGGAAGAAGACGCCGGTTCAGTAGCTAAAAAACGCGCACAAAGCGCTATTTCAGCTCCTGCGCAACAGGCTCCGGTTCAGCAGCAAGCTCCGGCTCCTGCACAACCTGCTCCTTCCAATCCATAATTTTAAATCAAACCTAACTTACAGAAACCATCCCCTTGCGGATGGTTTTTTGTTTTATAACTTCAGCCCTCAATTATGCAGGTATTCAAATTTGGCGGGGCCTCAGTAAAGGACAGCGAAGCGGTTCGTAACGTGCTGTCTATACTTAAATCCCAGGTAAAAGAGCCAACAGTGGTGGTGGTATCAGCGATGGGCAAAATCACCAACAAGCTGGAAGAATTGGTGAAGGCCTACTTTTACAAGGAAGGGGATGTACAAAGCATTTTTGAAGAAGTAAAATCTTTTCATTTAAACATCGCTGAGCAGCTGTTTCCCAATGTTGCAGACCCGGTGTATTCTGAATTAAACAATGTGTTTGTGGAGATGCAATGGGCCCTGGAGGAGGAGCCGGCGTATAGTTACGATCATCATTACGATCAATTGGTTTCACAAGGGGAGGTGTTGTCAACAAAAATTATTTCAGCCTTTTTGGAAAGTTCAGGTTTGCGCAACAAATGGATGGATGCCCGGGGGCTGATTCAAACCGATAATACCTACCGGGAAGGCAAAGTGGATTACGCGCTTAGTGAAGATTTGGTGCAGAAAGAACTCCTGCCAGTTTTAAAAACCCATCAGTTGGTGCTTATCCAGGGGTTTATAGGAGGCACTTCCGAAAACTTTACCACCACCCTCGGTCGCGAGGGAAGTGATTACACGGCGGCTCTATTGGCCTATTTTACCAATGCCCGGCAAGTGATCATCTGGAAAGACGTGGCCGGTGTTTTAAATGCCGATCCCAAATACTTCAGAAACACCAAAAAGATAGACGAACTGAGTTATCACGATGCCATAGAACTGACGTATTTCGGCGCTTCTGTGATTCATCCCAAAACGATAAAACCCCTTCAAAACAAAGGAATTCCGCTTATTGTAAAATCTTTCCTCGACCCGAACGCGATTGGAACCAGCATCCATGAGGGGGATCAGCGCCTGCAAATGGCGAGTTATATTTTTAAGGACAAACAGATTTTACTCTCCATTCAAGCCAAGGATTTCAGCTTTATCGCGGAAGACAATCTCAGCGAGATTTTTAACCTCTTTTCCAAACACGGGGTAAGGGTGAACATGATGCAGAATTCGGCCATCAGTTTTTCGGTGTGTGTAGACGATGAACAGCACAAAATCCAAAACCTCTTAAGTGATTTACAGAACCATTTCAGGGTGCTTTACAACTCCAATGTGCAATTGATGACTATCCGAAATTACGATCAGGATATTGTGAACAAACTTTCGCAAAACAAAATCATCCTCATTGAGCAGCGCAGCCGCAACACTTGCCAGTTGGTAATGAAGAGTGAAGAGGCCGGTGGCTAGATTTAGTCAAAAGGGATTGGGTCGTATTCACCAACAAGACACTCAGCGCACTAAGAAACACTAAGATAAATTTTCTTCGTGCACCTCTGTGACCTTAGTGTCCTAGTGGTATTTAGGCAGCATAGAACTTTCTAAACCTTCAACTTTTAAACCTTCTAAACTTTTTGGCCATTGGTGTAATCTTGCCTCTATTAGTGAAATTCGTGGAATTAGTGGCTATTACCCTTCTAAAACCTATCGCTTAGCGTACTGCTCCTCGTAATAATGCGTGTAATTTCCGGAAGTGACGTTGTTTAGCCACTCCGAATTGTTGAGGTACCAATCAACTGTGGCATCCAGGCCTTGTTCAAAGGTTACAGATGGAACCCAGCCCAAATCCTGTTTTAATTTGGTGGCGTCAATCGCGTAGCGCAAATCGTGTCCGGCTCTGTCGGTAACAAAGGTGATGAGTTTTTCGTTGGTGCCGGCGGGGCGGTTTAGTTTTTTGTCGAGGATCTGGCAAAGCAAACGAATCACGTTAATGTTGGTCCACTCGTTGTGCCCTCCAATGTTATAGGTGCTACCTGCTTTGGCTTTGTGAAAAATAATATCAATGGCACGGGCATGGTCAATCACGTATAACCAATCGCGCACATTTTCGCCTTTGCCGTAAATAGGAAGGGGTTTGTTGTTCAGGATGTTATTAATACAAAGCGGAATGAGTTTTTCAGGAAAATGGTTGGGTCCGTAATTGTTGCTGCAGTTCGAAATAACCGCCGGCAAACCATAGGTATCGTGGTAAGCACGTACAAAATGGTCGCTGCTGGCTTTGGAAGCCGAGTAGGGGCTGTGCGGATCGTAGGCCGTGGTTTCGGTAAACATACCGGTTTCTCCCAGCGCGCCGTAAACTTCATCGGTGCTCACATGGTAAAATCGCTTGAAGGGTCCGGCGCCTTTGTTGTAGAGACTTTTGGCTGCGTTCAATAGGTTCACGGTGCCAATGACGTTGGTCATCACAAATTCCAAAGGATTGGTAATGCTGCGGTCCACATGACTTTCAGCGGCCAGGTGGATTACGGCATTGTATTGTTCTTTTTCGAAGAGGGCAGTGATAAAAGCGGCATCCACTATATCCCCTTTGATAAATTGGTAATTGGGTTGGTTCTCAATATCGGTAAGGTTGGCCAGATTTCCGGCGTAGGTGAGTTTATCGAGGTTGTGTATGGTGTAATTGGGATAGGTGTTCACAAACAGGCGCACCACGTGCGAACCTATAAAGCCTGCTCCTCCGGTAATTAAAATCTTCATTGGGACTTGGTTTTTATTGAAATTTTTGTAAATTTATCAGAAATACCGTTTGCATGGTTAGATTTTTATTTTTTTGGGTAGCACTATCAAGCTTGAGCGGGATAAGGGCGCAGGTTAATGAGTATACCGAACATACGGGCAATCAAGACCTGATCGAAGGCATGACCTGTGTGAACAACAAGAGTTTTTATTTGGAGCGCTTAGACTTGCCGTATTACGGAAGACTCAACCTTGTCGGAATCGATCAAACCGGCCTGCCATTTCTTAAAAAGCAATTGTTACCAGGGGATTCATATCCGGTTGAAGGACAATGCGAACTGAAACGAACTTTGGATAAGCAATTGGTCTGTACATACAAGGCCAGTCAGAGTTGTGATGTGTTTGGCGGACCAGTGTATTTCTCAAAGCTGGACACAAATGGTAATTTTATTTTCACAGTCACACTCCCCTGGTCAGTGGGGGATTTTTTTCAATATTCCGACAGTTCCTTTTATCTGACGGGTTTCGGCCCAACTTCAAACGGAAGCGTGATCAGTCATATTTCAAAGAGCGGTCAGGTGGTTGAAAGCTTTACGGCCACCGGCTCCTATTTCTCCAGTTTATCCGAGTTAAATAATGGTAATCTGTTTTTATCCACGCCTACTACATTTTGCGAATTGGATACCTCATGGAATTATCTTCAGATTATTCCTGCAAACACCAGCCTTTCATCTTATGTTCAAATTGCATCTGGCATAGGTTATGGTTTAAATGCGGCCGGACAATTGTCCCTCTTGTCGCCAAACTTTAGCATTCTGAGCCAAAGTCAATTGCCTGGAATCGTGCTTTCTGATTTTCTCTTTCATAACGATTCATTATATGTGGTCGGAAGCAATACCACAACTCAAATGCCCTATTATGCTGTGCTTGACACGGCTTTTAATCCCCTGGTTCAATCGGGCAATTCCATTTCCACCATACGTCCAAAAGCGCTGGACCTGAGTGCGAACAACAGGGTGAGTGTGTCTGCCTCATCGCTCTGGTACACTGCATCAGGGCGCAGTTTTTTTTCCCTTTCCAAAACAGGTGATTTTTCAGTTTCTATGGATATCGGTGTCAGTACTTTCACTCCAATTGTTATGGTAGAGATGTTTAATGGAATGTATAGAGGGGAATTTGATGTAGAAGTTAAGAACTACAGCAATCAGGCAGTGAACGGATTTAATCTGAACCACAATTTTTGGACGACGATCTGCCCTTACAGCTGGCAAAAAAGTTTCGATACCCTTATTCCTCCTTTGGGTTCGGTTGTTGTTAAAACGGGCACTTTAAATGTAAGGGGAAATGTGCAGGGAGGCTCGGCGAATCACCGGGACAGAATTTGTTTTTACACCAGTGCCGGAGGGAACCGTGCGGACTTGAACATCAGCAACGATGTGTGGTGCGACAGCGTAAGTTATGAGGCCCTGAGTGTTGCTGAAAACGGTTTAACAACACTTGATGTCAGAATTTTCCCCAATCCATTTTTAAGTTCCTTCAACATTCAATCACAAGTTGAAATAAAGGAAATAAAAGTGTTTAACGCTTTTGGTGTGCTGGTTTTCGATCAGGCTGCAACAGGCAGGGAATTGACAATTAATATTCAAGACTTAAGTAAAGGCATTTATTTTGTGAGTATCGAAACAGAGAAGGGGACGGTGACTAAAAAGATGATTAAAAATTAAATCGAATGAAATTTTATTATTTTTTTTGGGTTCTGATGTTACAAAACACAGAATTTTTTTCGCAATCGAGTCATTTCGCAGAACATGGTATGCGCGATAAAGTAAGCAACGTCGTCTGTGTTAACCAAAAGGCCTTTTATCTCGAAAGGGCCGAATCATACTATGGTCAAAGTAATTTAAATTTTGTAGGTGTGAAGGGGGCTGTGATTTTTAAACAAAATTTATTACAGTATTCAGATTATTATTGGACAGGAAAAATAATTACTACCCTCGATAAACAATTGGCTTGTGTTTACAGAAGTTTTGTGAGTTGTGATCAAATTGGTGGATGGTCCATTTTCACCAAATTGGATACCAATGGAACCGTTGTTTTTAGCCATACGGTAAATGCCAGCTATTTATCTCCAATTTCTCCTTTGGCTTTAATAGATTTGATGCAGCACCAGGACAGTAGTTATTATTTGATTAGTCAATCTGAAATCCATCATTACTCTAAAAACGGGCAGTTTATTGCTAAACAAACTATGAGTTTGGGAACTATGCAAAGTATTTCACGGCTTCAATCCGGTAATATTTTTATAAATACTTCCACAACAAACTATGTATTAAATACTGCTTTGGCTACTTTACAAAGTTTCCCAACCCTGGAAAATATAAAAAAATTAATTCAAAGCCCATCTTCCAATATTTATGCCTTAAACCAAAACTCTAAGCTGCTTCGTTACCATTCAAATTTCACCATTTTAAATCAAAGTCAAACCGGAGCATTCCGATTAAGCGACTTTGTATGCCGAAACGATTCTGTTTTTGCAGTTGGAACTTCAAGTGCAAATGGCGAACCCTACTATTGCATTTTGGATAGTAATTTGAATTTGTTATTCCAGACATCAAATTCATTAAAAGGCATTTACCCTCAGGGTATCGCATTGGACTCTAAAAATGAAATTCATGTGGTTGCACAAGCTCATAATGAAAGCTCAAATTTTCCAACGTCTTATGGTAACACGATGAATTACCGCGCTTATTTTCAAATGCCTTTGCTTGGAAATTATAGCATTCAAAAGGATGTTGGAGTGACCGGATACACTTTTTTAAATCCATTGGTAAAAATATTTGCAATGACTTATGTTGCAGATTTAGAAATTGAACTTAAAAATTTCGGAAATCAAGCCGTGAACAGTTGTTATGTTAATTCCCGATTTTCCCCGCTTTGTTTTGGGAGTCGGCAATTAAAAGTGGACACCCTTATAAATCCGGGCGCAACTATAAAATTCAAAACAGGACCAATTCAGGTAAGCGGAGAAGGAGTAGAAGTAAATGGCAAAATTAAGCTCTGCTTTTATACAAGTGTTCCAGATTCGACGGCCGATTCTGATCCGATGAACGATTGGTACTGTGATAGCGTGCAAATTTCAGCAGTTGGGGTGCAGGAGTTAAAGAACAGAGATCAGAGCATACTTATTTTCCCCAACCCCTTTACCACTTCTTTCGCGTTCCTATCTGAATTTGCAATCACAGAGGTGAAAGTGTTTAACGCTTTAGGAGAGGTAGTTTTAAGTCAAACTGCAGCAGGAAAAGAAGGTTCGATTGATATGCATAATTTTAAGGATGGCATTTATTTTGTAAGTGTCGAAACAGAGAAGGGAACGGTGACTAAAAAGCTAATGAAACAGTAGTTTTTATCATTTCAATTCAATAGAATTTAAAGTTTAAAGGAAAGTCCAAAGTTGAGAAATTGGCTGGCAAGCGCTATCTCAGTGTAAATACCCATGTTTCCTGAGAAATACCGCAAACCAATGCCTGCTTTTATTCCGATTGGAAAGGGTGAAACTTCGGTGTGGTTGTTGTATTCCGGTTGATCGGAACTGTAAACATTTTTTACTGATCGGTATCCGCTTGTAAGAAAACTATAAGCATTGTAATTTCTGGTATTCACAAAGTGAAAATTCATCCTCAAGCCCATCGACAAGGTGCTGTTCACCAGGGAATAATTGTAAGTTTTTGAAGAATACGAGTACGTGTTCGTTTTCTGGGTATAAGAGATAGTGGTTTGTCCGTAACTGAATTCCAATCCGAAGCCGAATTTTTCTGACACCACATGTTCAAACACCAGACCAATCGGGGCAAAACCACCAAGCTTAAGATTATTGGCATCGGTGTATTCTACATTTTTATAATACATTCTCGTAATGTCCATAACCGTATACTGTATGTTTAGGATGTTTTTCCCGGCAATTACCGAGCTGCTCTGAGCTTTCTGTGTTAGAGGAAGCAGACTGAACAAACAAAGGTGTAAAAAGAATAAATGTTTCATGATCCTGGGGTTTGGTTGAGGTCAAAAGTAGAAGCAAGGAACTCCGGCGGAAAACGGATCTGCACCAGGCACATAGACTTTCACTGCGATGTTTCCCAAAATCGTAAGAACCTGTCCTAAAGACCTGTTGATTAAATTGAATTGGCCTGAACACCTGGGCCTTTTTTGCTTTTATCGCAAAAGATCAGACCATTAACCGGGTGTTATGCAAGAATAATGAGAGTTTACTGCCATAATTTAGAAAAGGCACGCAACTAGTCCAGGAATGATCCCAATGGTTAAAATTTGTACATTCGTTAAAACAACAGAAATATGAAATCCTTTATTTATTTAATTGGCTTTGTTTGTCTGACCTGGCAATCCGCAATTGCCCAGGATTGCGGAAAGATCATTATTTCCAACGCTTCCAAAACAGATCCCGGAATTGTGGTTTCCCTGAATGGGGTGAGGTTGAACAACGACTATACCCAAAGTGTTACCTTCCGTTATGTGGATGAAAACGCGTATCGTGTTAAAATTCTTCAGGCAGGTTCCAGCACACCACTTAGTTTTACCATCAGCAGTGAGGCCCGTTATGTTTCGGCCTATTTGCTGGTAAAAGATAACGTGGGGCGTTATTCCCTTTTACTTCAGAGCAAATCACTCATGTTAAGCGATAATGAGCCTGAACCTGCTGTAGCCACACCGGCTGCTGTTGTGCCTACTGCCACAAGGGCCATTGCGACACCTACCAAAACACCCGAACCGGTTTATCAGGCACCCGTGGCTATCGGAGAAGCAGCATTTCAGCGTAAATACGATGAAGTAAAAGCCAAAAGTTTCGACGACGAAAAAATGGAACGCATCAAAGAAGCCTTTGAATACGATTATTTAAATACTTCTCAGGTGATGGACTTAATGAAACTCTTTTCTTTTGACGACAAAAGGATGGCTGCGGCAAAATTCTGCTACAAAAAAACGGTGGACAAAGAAAATTTTTACAAAACCTACGATTTGTTTTCCTTCCCCTCGAGTAAATCCCAAATGAAAGAATGGGTCAATAAAAATAAAGGGAAGTAATTTGATTTTTTTCGGGATTAGGTCTCGATACGCTGCGCCTCACGCAATGCCTTTCTGCAGCTACTCGACCTGACAATAATATGATAGTGGCTTCGAGTAGGCTCTTGTGAATTGGATATGTGCCGTATCGAGAAGTGACGCGATCATCTTAATTCTACGAAATGATGTCTCGATACGCGTTCAGCGCAGCAACCACGCCGCGCTAATCGATGTGACAAGTTTTTGGATTTGCAAGTTAACAGGAGACTGTTTGTTTGAAAGAAGAAATTACAAACTCCAGTACGTTAAACCTTTCATTTTGCCTTTGTACATGCCCTTCACATCTACAAGTACTCCGTGTTTTGACATGATGCCTTTAAAGAATTTTTCATCAAGTGATTTGTATTCCTTGTGGTTTACGGCTACAATTACACCATCGTAATTTTTAGCCATTTTATTCAAGCCAAAACCGTATTCGTGTTTTAGTTCCTCGCTGTCCGCATGCGGATCCACCACTTCTACTTTAACACCAAAAGATTTGAGTTCTTTTACGATATCCGCCACTTTGCTGTTGCGGATGTCGGTCACATCTTCCTTAAAGGTGGCACCCATGATGAGTACTTTTGATTTAGAAATGTTTTTGCCGGCCGCGATGATCTTTTTCACACAGTTTTTGGCTACGTAAAAACCCATGCTGTCGTTTACGTAACGCCCGCTGTTGATCACACGGGCATGATAACCCAGAGATTCGGCCTTGTGCGTTAGATAGTAGGGATCAACACCAATGCAATGCCCGCCCACCAGACCAGGTGAAAATTTTAAAAAGTTCCATTTGGTACCTGCAGCTGCCAGCACATCGTAGGTATTGATGTTCATTTTATTAAATATGATGGACAGTTCATTCATCAAAGCAATGTTGATGTCGCGCTGGGTGTTCTCAATAATTTTGGCAGCTTCCGCCACTTTAATGCTGGAAGCGCGGTGAGTGCCGGGTTCAACAATAATCTCGTAGGTTTTGGCAATGTTCTCCAAACTCTCAGCATCACAACCACTCACAATTTTTAAAATTTTGGTAATGGTATGTTCCTTATCGCCCGGATTGATACGCTCAGGAGAATAACCCACCTTAAAATCTTTTTTGAATTTTAAACCTGAATGTTGCTCCAACACAGGAATACAGTCTTCTTCCGTGCAACCCGGATAAACGGTGGATTCGTACACCACATAATCTCCTTTTTTCAACACTTTTCCAACCGTTGTAGAAGCACCAATCAGTGGTTTCAGGTCAGGTAAATTGTGTTCGTCGATGGGTGTTGGAACGGCCACAATAAAAAAACTGGCCTTTTTCAAATCTTCCAGTTTATGTGTAAACTGAATATCCGATCCGGCAAAATCCTTTTTGGTAAGTTCGTGGCTGGGGTCCTGGCCTTTTTTCATCATGTTCACCCGCTCTTCGTTAATGTCGAAGCCAATAACTTTAATTTTTTTTGCGAAGGCCAGGGCAATGGGCAATCCCACATAACCCAATCCTATTACTGCAACTGTGCTTTGTTTTTTAATAATCTTCTCGTAAATACTCATGGTTCTTATTTCAATTCGGTTTATTTATTTTTTAAAACGTTAGCCGGACGCAGGGCATAAATGCGCTCAATGATATCCACCACTTTTAAGCCTTCCAGGGCGTTGGTGCTTATTTTTGTGCTTCCCTGAAGCGTGTGCACCACGTTTTCGATCACGCTGTGGTGGTTATTCGCCGAGCCTTTGTAAGCTCCGTAATCGTTCGCCGGATTGGTGGCTTCCAATATTGGCATGGTGTAATCTTTGATGTTGCAAATCTCAATCTGATCCATGTACTGTCCTCCAACTTTCACACTGCCCTTGCTGCCGACTATGGTAAGTGAGGATTCCAGGTTTTTGTCGTAAACGGCTGTGGAGTAATTGATACAGCCCATGCCCCCGTTCACAAAATCAAAACTCACAAAACCACTGTCCTCAAAAGCTGTGGACTTTTGATGGTTAAAATCGGCGAATTTAGCCTGAATGTTTCCGATATCGCCAAATAGCCAATACATGATGTCGATCCAGTGGCTGAACTGCGTAAACAAGGTGCCCCCATCAAGTTGCTGAGTGCCTTTCCAGTTGCCGGGTTTGTAATAACGGTCATCGCGGTTCCAATAACAATTCAACTGCACCATGTAAATATCGCCAATGATCTTTTTTTCCACCACTTCCTTTAACCACACAGATGGAGGGGAATACCGGTTCTGCATCACGCAAAACACAGTTTTGTGATGGTGAAGGGCCGAGTAGATGATTTTTTCGCAATCGCTTTTACTTAAAGCCATGGGTTTTTCTACTACCACGTGTTTGTTGTGGTCAAGTGCCAGTAAGGCGTGTTCGGCGTGCAAACCATTGGGCGTACACACATTTACCACCTGAACTTCAGGATGGGCTTTGAGCATATCTTCCAGCGACTTGTAATATTTTTCACTGAGTTGTTCGAGTCCTAGTTGATGTTTGTCAAGCGCATCGCACACAGCCACCAGTTCGCAGTGTGGGTTGCGGCGTATCATCTCGGCATGGCGTTTGCCAATGTGTCCCTGACCTACAACCGCGAATTTTATTTTTGTTGTTGAATTCATACTGAAAGTTTGTAACCTATTCGTTTTCTTTTTTGTTGAGCATGTTGTGCACTGTCTTTTTGCAGCAGAAAGTTAATGGCTTCATAAACATCTTTAAACTGTTTGTCGTACCTGCCCTCTATTTCCTTTAATTTTTGAGTGAGTTCTTTGTTGCTAAGTGCAAATTCTCTCAGCACTACAAAGGCCCTCATGATGCTGATGTTGACCTGAATGGCCTTATCAGAATGAAGAACCCCACTCAGCATGGCAAGCCCTTGTTCGGTAAAGGCATAGGGGAGTTTTTGCCTGCCCCCTCTTTTTTCCACCTTTGATATCACAATTTGTGACATCAAAACTTGCCACTCCTTTTCAGTTAATTGAAACATAAAGTCAGCGGGAAATCTTGCTGCGTTTCGTTTTACAGCCTGATTCAGCACACGGGTTTCCACCTGATACAATTCAGCCAAATTAAAATCAAGCATGATTTTTTGCTTTCTGATTTCGTATATTTTGGACTGAATGTGTTGCAGATGCATAGTGTGAAATCACATTTTAGTGACCTTGTTGTTTTCGAGTTTGTAGTTGTCTCCGCTTTCTTTGCAAGTACCAATTCCCTTTGCATCAAATTCCAGCTTGTGCCCATATTCACTCATCCATCCGGTTTGTCGTGAAGGGTTGCCGATTACCAAAGCATAATCGGGAACGTTTTTGGTCACCACGGCTCCGGCTCCGATGAAAGCATATTTTCCGATATCATGTCCGCATACGATGGTGGCGTTCGCCCCAATGCTGGCTCCTTTTCCCACATGGGTTTTAGCGTATTCCGATTTTCGGTTCACCGCACTGCGGGGATTAATTACATTGGTAAATACCATTGAAGGGCCCAAAAACACATCGTCCTCACAACTAACGCCGGTGTAAATCGATACGTTGTTCTGCACTTTCACATTGTTGCCCAGTTCCACACCCGGCGACACCACCACATTTTGTCCGAGGTTACAGTTTTTACCTAGTTTACACCCGGTCATGAGGTGAGAGAAGTGCCAGATTTTGGTGCCTTCGCCAATGGTGCAACCCTCATCAATAACGGCAGTAGGGTGTGAAAAGTAGTGGAGTTTTTCCATAATAAAAAAGGAGTACAAAAATAGCAATTATGAGGAGTTCGGGAAATTAAATTTCCTCAATTCCCAATGGCTCCAAAGGCCGGAAATTTATTTTAATATATTTGTGAGCCTTATCTCAACTTATGTCATTTAACTTTAAACGATTCCTTCCGCACACCATAGCCCTGGTGCTTTTTGCCATTGTTACCCTGGTGTATTTTAAGCCGCTTTTAAGTGGAAAAGAGCTTCAACAGCACGATATTGCCATGCACAAGGGCATGAGCAAGGAAATTGCCGATTACCGCGAGAAATACGATGCCGAACCGCTTTGGACCAACTCCATGTTCGGGGGCATGCCGGCTTATCAGATCTCCACAAAATACCCCGGCAACTGGTTGGGATTTTTAGATGGAACAACAGAACACTCCGGTCTTTTTAAATTGTTTCTACCACGCCCCGGTGCCTATTTGTTTTTGCTTTGTTTAGGGTTTTTTATTCTTCTGCTTTGTTTTGAAGTCGACCCCTGGCTGGCCCTGATTGGGGCTTTGGCTTACGGACTAAGTACCTATTTTTTAAGTATCATTCAGGCCGGGCACAATTCCAAAGCAAACGCACTGGGCTATCTTCCCGCATTGATAGGAGGAGTGGTTTTGCTTTTCAGGGGCAAACACTGGCTGGGCTTATCCGTAACCGCATTGTTTACGGCACTGGAACTTAATGCCAATCACGTTCAGATTGCGTATTACGGTTACATGACCATTGGTTTTTTGCTGGTGGGGTATGCAGTACTTGCCTTTAATCAAAAAACTTGGCCCGCCTTTTTTAAAAGTTTGATGTTTTTTTTGGTGGCGACCTTCATTGGTATTTTACCAAATGCAGGTAACCTTATGACTACCAACGAATATGGTAAACTCAGCAATCGCGGAAAAGCCGAATTGAGCATTAATCCCGATATGAGCAGCAATAAAGCCGTGCTTTCAGGTGGTTTAGACAAGGATTATGCTACCCACTGGAGTTATGGTGTTGGAGAAACCTTTTCTTTTTTAATTCCGAGTTTTAAAGGCGGTGGGAATAAAGCCATTGGACAGGTAGACGTGGATGCACTCAAGAAAGTGAGTCCTGATATGCGTGAAATGGTTTCCAACAGCGATGTGTATTTTGGAGAACAACCCGGCCTTTCGGCTCCGGATTACATTGGTGCTATTGTAATTTTTCTTGCCTTGCTTGGTATGTTTGTCATCCGGAACCCCCTAAAATGGCCTTTGTTTTTGGTGTGTTTGCTTACCATCGCTTTAGGATGGGGGCATAATTTTATGGGACTCACTTCCTTTTTTATGGACTACGTTCCGGGTTATAATAAGTTCAGGGCCGTGAGTATGATCATGATTGTTCCTGAGCTCATTCTTCCATTATTAGCCATGATGGGCTTGCATGAATTGCTGAAGTTAAAATCATGGGATGAAAAAATTAAGGTATTGAAACGGGAGGTTTCCGCCAAACGCCTTATTCTTTTTACCGGTTTGTTTGTGGGAGGTTTTTGTTTGATTTCTTACCTCTTACCGGATATGGTGAACACCTTCCATTCCCGATTCGAAGAGGAGAAGATGGTTCAGCGCTTTGTGAAAGGAGGGTATCCTGAAGACCAGGCAAAACAAGGCGTTGCTGAGTTTATGCCACAGATTGAAGTAGCTAGAAAAGCCATCTTTCGTTCGGATGCCTTGCGCTCACTGATATTCATTTTGCTTGGGTTGGGTGCCTTGTATTTGTATTTTACAAAACGCATACAACGCCATTTGCTATACGCCAGTTTGGGCTTTTTTATTTTTGTGGATTTGTGGTCGGTCGACAGGCGTTACCTCAATGATAAGTCCTTTGTTAGTAAATCCGAAAATCAAGAGTACATCTCCGGCAAAACACCTGCTGATGAAGAAATTCTCCGTGACAAGGATCCGGATTACCGGGTGCTCAATCTGAGTGTTGGCCCATTTGATGATGCGTCAACGTCTTTTTATCACAAATCCATTGGTGGTTACCATGGCGCTAAGCTTCGCCGTTATGTGGACTTGATAGATTTTCATTTAAGACCAGAGATCAATACGTTTTACAAAAATATTGGAACCGCTGCACAAAACGATAGTGCTTTGAATGCTGTTTTTGCAGAATTGAAGGTGTTAAACATGTTGAATACCAAATACCTTATTGTTCCGGCAGGCGAAGAGGGGCGAACCTTGATCCCACTTAAAAACCCACAGGCCAATGGTCATGCCTGGTTTGTGAAGTCGGTTAAATTGGTGCAAAGTGCCGATAGCGAAATTGTTGGTTTAAAACGCCTGGATACAAAATCGGAGGCCATCATGAACGAAAAGTTCAAAGAGAAACTTGGTTTGAAAAATGAGTATAGTGCTAATGGCAGCATCCGTTTGCTTAACTACAAGGCAAATGAACTGGAATATGCCACTGAATCTTCAGAGCCTCAGTTTGCGGTGTTCTCTGAGATTTATTACGAAAAAGGCTGGAATGCTTATGTTGACGGAGTTATAAAACCTCATGCTCAGGTAAACTATGTTTTAAGAGGGATGGAACTGCCTGCTGGCAAACACACTATAGTGTTTAAGTTTGAACCTAAAACCTATTACACCGGCAATGGCATTGCTCTGGCGGGTTCTGTTCTTTTAATTTTAAGTATAGGACTGGGTGTATTTTTGCACCGGAGGAACAACGTTATTGTTAGTTAATTGGCAGAAAAAGGCAACAAGCCTTACCAAAATACTGTCATAAAGACTTTAATTTTGTATGGAACATTTATTGATAACTAAACTATATTAATCTCTAAAAAACACACAACATGGCATTAGAAATAACAGATGCAAACTTCGAAGAACTTGTATTAAAAAGTGATAAACCGGTATTGGTTGACTTTTGGGCAGAATGGTGCGGCCCTTGCCGCATGGTTGGTCCGGTAGTAGAAGAACTTTCCAAAGAATATGATGGGAAAGCAGTAATAGGAAAAGTGAATGTGGATTTAAATTCCAACATCAGCGCCAATTACGGTATTCGCAATATTCCAACCCTTCTGTACTTTAAAAACGGTCAGGTGGTTGACAAACAAGTAGGGGTAGTGCCTAAATCCACTCTTGCTGCGAAGTTAGACGCGCAAATCTAAGACCGCTTGCTATTAAATCAATGAATCCCGCTCAAAAGGCGGGATTTTTTATTTTGTTGTGTTGTTAAAACAATAGGTAATCTTTACCAATTTATTGTCATTCCTGCAATACAGACCAAGACCTCAAAATAATTTTTACTATTTGGGGCTATCTCTTATATTTGTTGTATTCAGTATAAATTATGGGAAATCAGGGGAGTGAAGCCAAAACAGGCAAACTGAGTTTTGAGGAGTTCAAGAGCATTGTGCTCAGCGACTACCGCTTGGTAAACGAAAGTCGTCAGGCCAGTTTATTGGGCCGCAAAGAGGTGCTCACCGGCAAAGCTAAGTTTGGCATTTTTGGAGATGGGAAGGAAGTGGCTCAAATGGCCATGAGTAAGGTGTTCCGCAATGGGGATTTCCGCAGCGGGTATTACCGCGATCAAACCTTTATGATGGCCATCGGGGCCATTACCCTGAAACAATGGTTTGCCGGATTGTACGGGGATACCGATCTGGAATTAGAACCCATGAGCGGGGGGCGTCAAATGGGAGGCCATTTTGCCACCCATAGCCTCGATGAAAACGGTTTGTTTAAAAAACTGGTCAATCAAAAAAACTCCAGCAGTGATATTTCACCTACTGCAGGTCAGATGCCCCGTTTATTGGGTCTGGCTTACGCCTCACATTTTTACCGCATCAACGGCGATCTGCAACAAGCTCCTTTTACCGATTTTTCCAACCAGGGCAACGAAGTGGCTTTTGGCACCATAGGCGATGCATCTACCAGCGAAGGTTTGTTCTGGGAGTCCATAAACGCAGCCGGAGTATTGCAGGTACCCATGCTGGTAAGTGTTTGGGATGACGGGCATGGTATTTCGGTTCCTAAAAAATTCCAAACCACTAAGGAAAGTATTTCCGAGGTATTGAAAGGATTTCAAAGAGACAAAGGAGGCAAAGGCTTCGAGATATTTAAAACCAAAGGTTGGGATTATGCCCATTTGTGCGAAACCTACGAAAAAGCGGTAAAGGTATGTCGCGATGAGCACGTGCCTGTATTGGTTCATGTAGAGGAGGTAACGCAACCGCAGGGTCATAGCACCAGTGGCTCGCATGAAAGATACAAAAGCAAGGAACGTTTGCAGTGGGAAAACGATTTTGACTGTGTGAAAAAAATGAGGGAATGGATCCTCACCAATGCTCTAGCGAATGAGGACGAATTAAACGCGATGGAGGAGGCAGCCAAAGAGGCGGTAAAGGAGGCTAAAAATCAGGCCTGGGCCGATTACCTGAACCCGATAAAAGAAGAATTGAAGTATGTCACTTCTGTTTTTAAAACCATGGGTGGTGAGGAAATACTGGCTAAAGCGGATGAACTGCTTGGTATAAAAGAGCCCCTGCGTCGTGATATCCATTCGGCGGTAAAACAGGTACTGCGTTTAACGGCTGGGCAGACTTCCGACCAAAGAAGTGAATTGCAAAACTGGCTGGCACGTGAAAATGAGGTTAACCGTGAACGTTACGGATCCCATTTGTATTCCCAATCCTCCAAAAGAGTGAGTCTGGTTAGTCCCCAAAGCGTTGAATATGCCGAAGAAAAACAAGTGGACGGTCGTGAAATCATTCGTGACAATTTTGACGCGGTTTTAAGCAAATACCCACAGGTAATGATTTTTGGAGAAGATTCGGGTAAAATAGGAGGTGTAAATCAGGGACTCGAAGGTCTACAGGCCAAATACGGAGAGCACAGAGTGTTTGATACCGGCATTCGTGAAGCCACCATCATGGGGCAAGCCATAGGTTTAGCCATGCGTGGTTTGCGTCCTATTGCTGAGATTCAATACCTCGATTATTTGCTCTACGCCCTTCAGTTGATGAGCGACGACCTGGCTACAGTTCAATGGAGAAGCAAAGGCCGGCAAAAAGCCCCGGTATTGATACGAACCCGTGGTCACCGATTGGAAGGGGTTTGGCACAGCGGTTCACCTATGGGAATGATTGTGCACGCCTGCCGCGGCATCAATATTTGTGTACCCCGCAATATGACTGTGGCTTCAGGGTTTTACAACACGCTGTTGGAAGCCGATGAGCCGGCCCTGATTATAGAACCCCTGAATGCTTACCGTTTAAAAGAGCGCAAACCCTCCAATTTTGGAGAATACAAGGTGGAACTCGGCCGACCTGAAGTGTTGAACGAAGGAAAGGACCTTAGTTTGGTGACCTATGGCAGCAGTGTTCGCATTGCTCAGGAAGCAGTTAAACAACTTGAATCCTATGGGATTGGGGTTGAATTAATCGACCTGCAAACCTTGTTGCCATTTGATTTAAACCATTCTATTTTGGAATCGGTGAAAAAAACCAATCGTTTGGTAGTTCTCGATGAGGATGTGCCAGGAGGCGCCAGTGCCTATATCTTGCAAAAAATTATGGAGGAACAAGGGGCTTATCGTTACCTGGATTCTGTGCCACTCACCATCACGGCCCGCGAACACCGCCCGGCTTATGGCAGCGATGGGGATTATTTCTCTAAACCTAGCGCTGATGAAGTGTTTGAGAAGGTATACCGGCTGATGCACGAATCGAATCCACAACAATACCCTGTTTTGTACTGAAAATTATTAAATTTGGCTCTTTATATTTAGTCCGCTTGCAAAAATGAAGATAAAAGTAGATAGATTCAGTTTAAAATTCGCCCTGTTGATTATGGTAGTTCTCTTTTCGGGCGCACTTGTGGCTCAGTCTACTGAAGTGAAGCCTAAAGAAGAAGAGGATGCTCCTAAAAAGAAAGTGGAAACAAAACTCACTGAGGTAGTTGTAACAGATTCTTTGCCTTCCAGTGAATTGTTGAACAGAGCTATCGCCTGGGTGAAGGAAGAAAACGCCAAATACGTTAAAAAAGGCGGTACCTCCAGCGGCAGCAAGGCCGAATGCATTGCCAGTTTTTCGATTAAACCAAAAGAACTCAATCCGGAAGTAGACTATACAGGAAAGATTTTAATGAAAGTGGTCATTGAGGTGAAAGATTCCAAATACCGATACACGGTTTCTGAAATCAAACACGTAAGCAAAAGTGGTAAGGTGAATGGAGGCAATATCGACAATGTTGTACCGGAGTGTGGAAGCATGGTGTTGAAAGATGTTACCTGGAAAAAAATGAAAGGCGAAGCCCTCAGAAATGCAGCTCTTGTGGTTGCTGATCTTAAAGAAGGTATGAAAAAAGTATCCACCGAGGTAAAAACCGATGAGTGGTAATTTAAGTCAAAAGTTAAAAGTTTAAAGTCAAAAGGTTATCCTAATTTCATCGAAGGGTCAAAAACCTTCAATACCCGTATTTTTCATTCCAAAGCCGCTTTAGGTAATTCCTTTGTTCCTGTTCACGACTGTTGTTACCCGGTTCATAGAATTTAGTTCCACTTAAGGCTTCCGGTAAAAATTCGAGCTCAACAAAATTCGATTCAAAACTATGCGCGTACTGGTAATCGGCGCCGTAATTGAGTTCTTTCATCAGTCGGGTAGGGGCGTTGCGCAGGTGCAAGGGTACCGAAAGGTCTCCTGTTTTTTCAACTGTTTCTGAAGCCTCTTCTATACCCATGTACGACGCATTGCTTTTTGCACTGCAAGCCAGATAAGTGGCACATTGGGCCAGTATGATTCTGGCTTCAGGCATACCAATCACGTTTACCGACTGAAAACAGGCATTCGCCATCAGCAAAGCGTTGGGATTGGCGTTACCAATGTCTTCACTGGCAAGCACCAGCATTCGTCTGGCAATAAACAAAGGATCCTCACCTCCTTTTACCATACGGGCCAGGTAATACAAAGCCGCGTTAGGGTCGCTGCCCCGCATGGATTTAATAAAAGCAGAAATGATGTCGTAATGTTGTTCGCCCGACTTGTCGTAAAGTGCCAGATTTTGCTGTATACTGTTTTGCACAAGCTCATTCGAAATCACAACATCTCCCGAAGGCAGGCTGTTTACAGTTATTTCAAGTGCATTTAATAATTTTCTCGCATCGCCACCGCTGATCCTTAGTAAAGCATCGGTTTCTTCAAGGCGGATGTTTCTTCGTTTCAGTACTTCATCGGTTTTTATTGCGATGTCAAGCAATTGAAGCAATTCAGCTTTTTCCAGCGATTTAAGCACGTACACCTGGCAACGGGATAACAAAGCCGGAATCACCTCAAAGGAAGGGTTTTCAGTTGTGGCTCCAATAAGGGTAACGACTCCTTTTTCCACAGCTCCTAAAAGAGAGTCCTGTTGTGTTTTGCTGAAACGGTGAATCTCATCAATAAACAAAACCGGTTTCACCTGATTAAAAAGATTTTTTGAATCGGCCTTTTCAATTACTTCCCGGACATCTTTAACCCCACTGTTAATGGCACTCAGAGAATAAAAAGGGCGTTTCAATTCATTGGCAATTATAAGTGCCAAAGAGGTTTTACCAACTCCGGGCGGTCCCCAAAAAATAAGCGAAGGCAAAAGATTTTGCTCAATAGCGCCCCTCAGTGCGCTGCCTTTTCCGATGATGTGACTTTGGCCAAGGTAGTGTTCAAGATCTTTCGGGCGTATACGTTCTGCCAATGGCTCCATTTTTCTTAGATATTTTAACGAATGCTTCGCTAATAAATTCCTATTTTTACTCAGTTAAGTTAACTAAAATTCAGTTTTCATGCGTAGAATTAATGTAAAATCTATTCTGTTTCTTTTTTGCCTGATCCTTCCGGGATTCAATCTTACAAAGGCTCAGGAAATTGACCCCTTGAACAAAAGAAAATTTAATGTGTTACTGGATGAGGTGAAGGATGGGGTTTCTTCGAAAAAAGGAATAGCCGACTTGTTTTATTTTAAGGCCGGACGGTTTTTCAGCGATTACCTCTACGACAAATACCAGTACAAATGGATACGGTATCGTATTAATAAGGATTCTATTTACACCGATTCTACTGACACAGAGGTGCGTTATCTGGAATTGGAAGCAAGTATCACTGATGAAGCCAACCAGACAGCCATTTTAAACATTGTGATTCAGGAATGGGATCTGGATGGCACACTGAAAATCACTAAAAACGACAAGATCAAGCGGTATTTCGAGGTAGTTGGAAGAGAAAAAGGAGGAAAGCCTAAAAAACCAAAGAAAGAAAAAAAGGTTGAAGTGAATCCAAACAAGGAAGCCACTGAAAAAAAGGAATGAACGCTTAAATCATGAACTACGGATTGCGCCATATCAAAGCAGAATTAGGATTACTTACCCTGCTTTTTATTGTTTCAAATGGATTGGGATCCTGCAGTTCAAAAGGGAATAACTCCGGCACCTTAAATAATTCAGAAACTATAAAAGTCAAAGCATTTTCTTCATCGCCTATGGATACAGTAACGTTTGGTGCCGGATGTTTTTGGTGTGTGGAAGCTGTATTTCAACGTTTGAAGGGCGTTCAAAGCGTAAAGAGCGGCTATAGCGGAGGCAGTGTTAAAAACCCCAGCTATAAGGAAGTGTGCAACGGAACTACAGGACATGCCGAAGTATGTCAGGTGGTGTACAATAAAGAAGAAATTTCATTTGAAGAATTGCTCGAGGTGTTCTGGAAAACCCATGACCCTACAACTCTCAACAGGCAGGGCAATGATTTTGGAACCCAATACCGTTCGGTTATTTTTTATCACAGCGAAGAGCAAAAAACCATTGCTGAAAAATATAAAAACAAACTAAATGAGGTGAAAGCCTATGAAAACCCTGTAATTACAGAGATAACGGCTTTCACAAATTTTTATCCTGCCGAGGATTACCATCAAAACTATTTTAATGCCAATGGCTCTGAACCCTATTGCAAATTTGTTATCCAGCCAAAATTGGAGAAGTTTGAAAAGGTGTTCAAGGACAAAATAAAACACTAAAAAAAAAGCGAGAGATAAAGTCCCTCGCTTTTTTTAGTTAAAGTGTTGAATTATTTTTTGATTCGCTCCACGTAATCTCCGGTGCGGGTATCAATCTTCACCCAATCGCCTTCGTTAAAGAAAAGGGGAACACGAATTTCGGTTCCGGTGTCAATGGTAGCGTTTTTAAGCGTGTTGGTAGCGGTATCCCCTTTAAGACCCGGCTCGGTGTAGGTAATTTGTGCTTCAATAAAGGTAGGAGCTTCAGCCAAAATAGGATCATCACCTTCGAAGGTGATTTTTACTTCCATGCCTTCTTTCAAAAAACGTCCGCTGTCTCCAAACATCATCAAAGGAATGTGAACTTGTTCGTAGGTGGTGTTGTCCATCACCACGGCGAATTCACCGTCGGTATAGATGTATTGCATCAGTTTGTATTCCACTCTTACAATTTCAACCGATTCACCGCTTCTGAAGCGGTTTTCAGTTTGTTTGCCGGATTTCAGGTTGCGCATTTTTGCCTGATAAAATGCGCGCAAGTTGCCGGGTGTGCGGTGTTGGTATTCCATGATCTGAACCAGATCTCCGTTAAAACGGATAATGGATCCTACATTGATGTCGCCTGTGTCTGCCATTGTATTGTATGATTATGTGTTTTATTAATTTTCGTCGAGATCGTGCACCACGCCCATGGATGAGAATTTAGCGATGCGTTGTTCTATTCTTTCCTCAGGAGATAGTTTTTTGAGGACCTTAAGGTGTTTTATAATTTCTTGTTTTACGGTTTCAAAGGTGGTTTCGGGATGACGGTGCGCGGCACCAACAGGTTCTGGAATAATGCCGTCAATCAAGCCGTTTTTGTTCATGTCATAAGACGTGAGTTTGAGGGCTTCGGCAGCTTTTTCCTTAAAGTTCCAGCTTCTCCATAGGATGGAAGAACAGGATTCAGGCGAAATAACCGAATACCAGGTGTTTTCTAGCATCAGCACTTTATCGCCAATACCAATACCCAAGGCCCCTCCACTGGCGCCTTCGCCAATTATTATGCAAATTACCGGCACTTTGAGCTGTACCATTTCCAGTAAATTTCGGGCAATGGCCTCGCCCTGACCGCGTTCCTCAGCTTCTAATCCGGGGTAAGCGCCGGGAGTATCAATAAAAGTAACGATGGGTTTGTTGAATTTTTCGGCCATTTTCATCAATCGCATGGCTTTTCTGTAGCCTTCGGGATTGGCCATTCCGAAACGGCGAATCTGACGCATTTTGGTGTTAATGCCTTTCTGCTGACCAATAAACATGACGGTTTGTCCCTCAACTTCGCCCCAACCGCCCACCATGGCTTTATCATCCCCAACGGTGCGGTCGCCGTGCAACTCAACAAAGGTTTTATTGCTCACATGGTCAATATAAGCTAAGGTATAGGGGCGCTCCGGATGGCGACTCACCTGTACCCTTTGCCAGGAACTGAGATTACTGTAAACGTCTTTTATTTTGTCCTGTACATGACCTTCCAGTTCCTTGATTTTGTCTGTTAAATCAACCTTGCTTTTTGATGCCATCTCTTTCAGCTCCGCCAACTCTTCTTCCAGGTCCTGGATGGGCTTTTCAAAATCCAAATACGTCATACCACTTTTGGTTTAGGGGGCAAAGATAGAAAAATTTGAAAAATGGGTTTGAATTGGAGAAGGCTTCATTTTAAAGGTATAAGTACTTGAAAAACAAGTAAGTGTATGCGGTTAAGGTCCTTTTGTCAATGCGTTTTTTAAAATTTTGCACAGGCAATGGAATTGCAGGACAGTTGAATCCACAGGTACTTTTGATTTTTTACAATTTGTTGAATGGAAAACCTTCTCATTTCTCTTAACTTTATAGAAAATGAAAAGCGGTTTAAATAAAGTCAGGTTCAATCCTTTTTTACTTTTTTTGCTGGGCATCTTCCTTTTAACAAGTTTATCCTGTAAGAAAGAAGATACACAAATAACACCTAAAGATCCGTCCCCACCGCCTGCTTCTCAATATGGCAGTTTGTACCTTGAATTTTCACATGTTGTTGACGCGCAGCTTCTGGAATTTGGAAAAAAATACCTCAATCCCTCCGGCGATACATTTACGGTGAGCAAATTTATGTACTACATCAGCAACCTTGTTCTCGTGAAAGAAGATAATTCTCTTTTCACACAAGCCGAAAGCTATTTCCTGGTGGATGCCTCTAAATCATCAAGCACCAAAATCAGCATCAATTCGGTACCCTATGGCAAATACAAAAGCATACGGTTTGTATTAGGAGTGGATAGTATCAGAAACGTTGCCGGGGCCCAGACCGGTGCGCTGGACCCGGCCAACGGGATGTTCTGGAACTGGAATACAGGGTATATTATGCTGAAGTTAGAAGGTGCTGCGCCCAGTTCAACAGTATTCGGAAACACAATTGAGTACCACATGGGAGGATATAAAGGAGTAAATAAAACGCAACGCAGTTTTGAAATCGGTTTTAATTCTCTCACCGCACAAGTAGCACAAGACAAAAATCCGAAAATTCGTTTGCAAACGAACATCAATGAAATGTTTTCCAATCCGAATACGGTACGTTTTGCAACACTGCCAATCGTTACTTCATCAGGCGCTAACGCAAAATTAATAGCCGACAATTATCAGGACATGATCACATTTATTGGATTGGAATGAAACCGGGTATTGTTTATTCATCCTTATTTATTTTCAGCAGCCTCTTCTTTTTTAATTGCAAGGTTGATCCTAAGATTGTACCGGTTCTGCCTTCGGATAACATCAGCGAAACAGTACCGGAAGGCTGGCCTCAACCCAATTATACTTTTAGTACCAATCCGGTGAGCGAGGCCGGTTTTATTCTTGGGAGAGCCTTGTTTTACGAAACACTTTTGAGTAAGGACAATACCATTTCTTGTGGTTCCTGTCATCAATTAACTTCAGCATTCGCCAATACCGATCATAAACTCAGTCATGGTATAAATGATTTGCTTGGCAGGCGCAATGCCCCGGGATTGTTTAATCTAACCTGGCATACCTCTTTTATGCACGATGGAGGCATTAATCATATTGAAAATCAACCCCCCGCACCTATCACCAATACGGTTGAAATGGGGGAGGAGCTTGAAAACGTAGTTCAAAAATTACAGGCCAGCGAAAAATACCGTAAGTTGTTTAACGATGCTTTTGGTGACGAGTTGGTTACAACTCAGCGTATGTTTAAAGCCATCACCCAGTTTCAGGGTTTAATTTATTCCTATGACAGCAAGTACGACGATTACAAAAGGGGAAAAGCGCAATTGAATGAAACCGAAAAGAGAGGGTATTCCTTGTTTCTTGATAAATGCAATGCCTGTCACAAAGAACCCTTGTTCAGTGACTTTGTGATCCGTAGCAACGGGCTTCCGGTTGACCCTTCTTTAAATGACATAGGCAGGGGATTTATTGAAAACCAACCTCAGAATTATTACAAATTTAAAACACCCAGTTTAAGAAACATCTCTAAAACCGCACCTTACATGCACGATGGCCGGTTTAGTACCTTACAACAATGCCTCAACCATTATACAGGTGGAATTACCAATCTCACCAACCTCGATCCTTTGCTGCAAAATGGGATAAGTATGACGGAGGCTGAAAAGGCAGACATCCTGGCGTTTTTGCTTACACTTACCGATTATAAATTGTTGTCGGACCAAAGATTTGCCGACCCTAATTTTCAATAACATGAAACGTTTAAATTTTCTTTTTCTTTTACTTGCAGTTTCAGTTTTTAGTTCCTGCAAAAAAAATCAGTTAAACGGAAGCTCAATCATTAAAGGCAAAGTTGTACACCACTCCAAAGCCATTGCCGGGGCCAGAGTGTTTATCAAGTTTGATGCGAAGGAATTTCCCGGCACAGATACCACTCTGTACGATTCAAAGGTGGTTGCAGATGCTAATGGAAATTTTAGGGTAGCATGTTACAAAGGCGATTATTACCTCTTCGGTTATGGGCATGACCTTGCCATTGACCCGCCTTATGTTGTTGTTGGAGGTGTGCCCGTAAGCATCCGTAAGAATGAAGAAGTGGAGCTTCAGATTGCTGTTACCGAGGGGGATTAACCTGTTACAAAAAAAAAGACCCGCATCACTGCGGGTCTCACTTCAGAAATTGAGAAAAGATTACCGGAAGCCAAAACCAATGTTAAAGGCAAGATAAGATTGGCTGGGAACGTCCTTGGTTTTAAAGTTGAGGTTGTATTTTACCGACAGCAGTATGGTGTTTTCGGGACTGATGTCGTAAGAAACACCAACTTCAGGTGCAATTAAAAACTGCCAGGTGTCGCGGTTCCAACGGTAAATGTTCATGTCTAAATCATGAATCATGTAGGTGGTGCCAATTCCTGCGCCACCAAAAAAGCGCATTCCCGCGGCATTGTCTTTAAAGTAATTAAAGCGCGCTGTCATTGGAAACATGTTGGCATAACGGAATTGTTCTCCGCTTAATGCGAGGTTATCACGGGTGTAAGTGTCATAGCCCATGTCTTCATAAAACACGTTCCACTCTGCGCCAAAGCCCAGGGAGGCATTATCAAACACGTCGGTTTTCCATTCCATGCCAAACCCCCTCCAGCTGTATTTGGAGATGAAGTCGGCCATGTCGCCGGTGCCCAGACCCATGGAGTAATACATGTTAAATATTTTTTCACGGTCTTGCGCCTTAGCTGGTTTTACCGTAAAAAGCAGGCTGGCAGCGGCCAGTATAGTGATAAACTTTTTCATACTTAGCGTTTAAGAATTGGTGATTGTTTAAAGGCCTGACCAACATTTTTGGAAACACGACTTGTAAAAGACGAGCTGGATCCTTCCATGAGTCCATTGATGATTCCAATCCACAAAACAGGCTGGGTTCCGTTGGGAGAAGTGGATTCAGTTTTGGCATCTACCAGCATCATCAGCAAGGTACCGGTAGTGGTAGTGGAATAGGTTGGAGGATAATAACCGGGGTAATACCACCCACTGTATGGATAGTAGTAACCGTAATAATAATAACTATAGTAATAGTACACATAGGTGTTTTGCATACTGGCGTTTTGAATGTAGGCGTCAGGGTTTTGATCACGACCCACTTTGGTCCAACCCAAAGCCTTCATTTGTTTGTCGATTTCTGAAGTAACAACGTTGGCATAAGTTTGTGAAACATATTTAGGGGTTTCGCCCGGCTCAAGCTGATCGCCTGATATTTGCGGAATGGAGTCCCACATGGCATAAGTTTTGCGACCGCTAAAATCAATTTCTTTGGTGTAAGCGGTACCAACAACGTCAAGATCACTGATGTACTCAGCACCTCCCGGCCTGCAGCCACTGAACAATAAGGCCAGTGTAAAGGCCGCCAGACTTAATAGTTTTTTGTGTTTCATAGAAAAGGGTTTGGTTGCACAAATATAGGGGAATTTATAAGCCTGTGTTATAACATTAACCCCTTTACCCAATGATATTTGTCAGGGAATGGAAGTAAATGCTAATCAGGGTATTTCTTAAATCCTATTTGTGGGTTAGCAAAACAACAATAACAAAGCCCCTATAAATGAGCTCTATTCAGACAGGACCAAAGCCTAGCCTAAATTACCTGGAATCTAAACCTTAAATTAAGCCTCTACCTCAGTAACTATGCTTGGGAAAATGCGCACATTGTTATTGTCTTCCCTGCGAAACTGGTAAGTGTATTTGTAATGGCTCTCCAATCCCGATTTGTTTGGTAATCCATTGATCATCATAATGTTTCTGTTTTTGGCGAAACGGAGTAACTCTCTCAGGTAGTGCGCTGAAATTTGCCCTACCTCATCGATGATACAATGTACCTTAAAGTCCTTGCTGCTGCGGTGCGAAGATTCTTTAATGAATACGTGCAACAGGGTAATGTAAATGATGGCTTTCACGAGGATGTCGGTACCAGTACTGCCGATACTGTCGATGCGATGAGTCCAGCCGGTTTCGTTCATACCTTCCTTGATGTTGAACTTCAACTCAAATAAATCCTGCAAACGAATTTCTTCCTGCTCCTGTTCCTTAATGGCTGAACGCAATTGCTCAAGAAGCTTAACTGCTTTGCCGCTGATTTCCCGTTTCATCCCAGTAGCGAAATCGGTATTAAACAAACCTTCGTTGTAAACCATGCCGTTCTCTTCACGGAATTCCTGAATGCGCTTAAGCAAACGATACACTTTATTATCCGACTCCTCAAGGCGGATTTTAATAAATTCAATCAGTTTGCTTTCTTCAAATTCCGCTTTTTTGAAGTCCTCTGCGATAAGCCCAATGATGTGCTGAATTTTGTCTTTCTGTCCGCTCAACTCTTTTACCTTGGTGGCAATACTATCGGTTACCAAACCAATTTGAGTTGCGGTTTCGGCAATGGAGAGGTCAATTTTATTTTCGTTAATGAAAGACCTTAAGTTTTGCGCAAAACGTTCGTATTCCCCCTGGCTCGCGTCGTTGCGGATCACAAAATTGAAGTGGTTGTCGATGCGGAATTTACCCGCAAATTCGTTTACATAACGCTGAAACGCACCGTACTCTTCGTTAAAGTGCGAATCGTTTTTCAGCAATTGTGTACACAAATCCATGATGTTGTGGTTGGTGCGCTTGGGTTCAGCACGTTCAATAATGTCGGAGAACTTGGTGTAAACCGGTGTTTCACGGAAATTGTTGCTGTAAAAATTGATGCCGTTGTTAAAGGCAATCAACTCCTCATCAAAAGCGCGTTTTTCCTTATTGAGTTCAATGCGCTTCATGTTGTACTTGCGACTGGCCTCTTCCAGTTCAGTTGTGAGGTCGTTTTTGCTTTTTACAAACTCTTCCTTTTTTTGATTAAAATCAGGCAGTTTGTCGAAAATCTCACGTTTGTCTTTTTGGTAGTCGCTGATAATCTGAACGTATTGTTCGATTTCCTGCAGGGCATCCTGAAGTTCCTTCAAGCGGTTTTCAACTTCCTTGAGTTGTTTCGCGTCAACTCCCTTGCTTTTAAAATTGCTTTCTTTTTCACCGGTTAATTCTTCTTCTTTTTTCTCAAACTCCTTCACCCGGTTCTTTTTTTCAACTTCCAGTTCGGCAATTTCACTTTCCTGCTTTTCCTTGAGTTCGGCTAAACGTTCCTCATTGTAAGCTTTTAAACGCTCAATTTGCGTATTAAAATCAGAGAGCACCGCGTTTTTCTTTTTGTTTAAAATAGCAAGCTCTTCCTCAATAATGTTTAAGCGCTGGCGGTTGCCGCTCAGGCTTTCCTCAACTTCCTTGCCGGCGCGTATTTTCCAGTCTTCCAGTTCATCGGCCAGTTTTTTCTCACGTTTATCGGCCAATTCAAGGGAATAACTCAATACTTTTACATCTTCTTTCAGTTCTCCCAATTGTTTTCCGAATTTGTCTGCAGCCAGCATTTTTTCTTCGGTATTGGCTGTTTGAAACTGGGTTAAGGCTTCTTCCAGATCGCGAATCTGAGCCAGTTTTTCGTTTTTCTCAAACTGGTACTCCTCAATGGATTTGGAAACCAATTCCACAGGCTCAAGGTTTAAGCTGATACCGTATAAGGTTTCAGTAGCTCCTTCTTTCATTTCAGGCGTAAGGTCAGTGCGGAACAACAATTTTTCGTTCACCACCTTACCAATGTTCTGATGCCAGTTTTTGACGTTTTTTTCAAGGTACCCGTAAAACGCGTCGTTTTGCACATTCAGTTTATTCTCAATTTCGGTAATCTCGAGTTTTACTTTCTGTATTTCGTTATTGGTTTGGTTAACGCGGTTAGAGAGGGAATTTTTCAGTTTAAGTTCCAGGGCTTCCCATTCCCGTTGCAGGGTATGCACCATGTTTTGTTTGATGGCACGTTCGCTTTTGTTTTTGTAACTCACCCCTCTCAATTCATTCAACTCACTCTCCAAAGATTTGATTTCGTTTTCATAATGGCGGGTACTGCGAATGACTTTTTCGTCGCTTTTCAGACTGTTGAATTCAATTTGCCGTGCTGTTACTTCCGCGTTTACAGCCTCTGTGGCTTCTTCGCGTTTTTGTTTGAGTTCACTTTCTTTTTTGCTGAATTCGTTCTTTTGCAGCAATTGTAACTCATTAAAGTGGTTAAACGTTTCTCCAATCTTAGAATTGATACGGTTAACAAAGGCGGTTTTATCGTTTCGCAATTGCTCGATTAAGGATGAGAATTTTAACTCAATATTGGCCACATTGGAGGTTAAACTCTCGTATTCCCGGCGGGCAATGTTCAGCTCCACCATCAGTTTTTCGCGCTCGGCATGTTTTTCAAGGGCGGCATCAATGTTTTTGTCCTTGTATTCTTTTAGTTTTTTGTTTGCCTCCCGTATGCTGCGATCATAATACCCGATTTCTTCGTGCAGGTTGTTCTGTTTGTTTTCGATGTTAAACTTCAGCTCCTCAAAAGCGTTTGAAATTTCAATCAACTCTTCTTCTTTCTTTTTGGCGGCTTCGCGAATGGCTTCGTTTTGCGACTCGGCAAAACGCAGACTGCTGCCCAGCTTATCGGCCATCTCCATTTGCGCACCTTTTAACATGTGCACCTGGTCGTATTTTTTATCGATGAGCTCAATGAGTTGCTGCGTTTCTTTTTTCAGGTAGGTTTCAATGTCGGTGTACTTTTCATTAAACTGACGCAGTTGGCGTTCTACCTGCTCCAAACGGATGCTGCTGCTTTCAGTGGTTAAGGAATTGGCAATAAAATCTTTGATAAAACGCGAATCAATGCTGCTTTTTGAGGACAGAAATACATTCGTAATGGATTTGGGGATGTTCTGGTATTTTTCGTTTCCTTTCAGCAGGTGAAATTTCGACAGTTGTTTGTCGGTCTCGGTGCCATAGATGATGTTACGGTAACGCTCAAAGGTGTCGATTTGATTGGAAATATAAATGCCGCGCTTTTCGATGTTGGAAATGATGTCCTTGATCTTCATGGCCTCATCGTTGGAATTGAAGAAAAAGTCAGGGTTAAAAGGCGCGTCAATAAAACGGAAAACAATTTTATTATGACGGTATACCATCACCATAAAGTTGTGTTCTTCAGTAGCAATTTCATATACCAGATAAGAGTTTTCGTAACGGAAATAGTGCTCTTCGAAGGATTTCTGAGAAGCCGAAATTCCCAAACCACGGCTGTTGGCGCTGTAAAAAAACAAAATGGCCCTTTGAAGGGAAGTTTTACCAAAATTGTTGGTGCCCACAAAACAGGTATTTCCGCTCAGTTCAATGTCGGCATACTTTACGTTGGCAATGTTGATTTCAACAATCCGGTTTAATATTCTGCAATTTTCCATATTTCTCTTTTTACGCTTGTATGATATCCTATTTTTCTTCCTTTAGTATAGTTCCGTCAGGTTTTTCATTTCAACCTTCTAAACCTTCAACCTTCAAAACTTTTTACCTAATTATAAATTAATCCCTGTGTGCTTTCTCCTGAATTTCCTGTGTCTTCGTAAATCGCCACTGCATTTATGACATCTAAAAGATAAGTATAGGAGTCAAGCACTTTGTACGACTCGGTTTTCTCGTCTTCCAATTCCAAGAAAGAATCTCTGCTCATCAGTTCACAAATTTCCCGCACTTTGTTGTGCAGCGTTTCAGAACGGTAGAGTGGAATTTTTTGCAATTTCTGTTTCAAACGTACGTTGGCATTACATTCCTCGGCAATTTCAGTGGGACGAAAACGGCTGCCGATGGTTATTTTGTTGTCCATGCTGGCCAGCAAATCAATGATGTCGATATAACGCTCAAAACGTTCGAGTTTTTTCTCCAATTCCGAATTAGGTTCACCCAACTTTGAAAAATAGAAGTAGTTGTTACCCCTTTCTATATTAAACCTGATCACATTAAAATAAGCCTGTAAACGGTCGAAATTTTCAGGATTGTTGATTACGTCGTACAAACGGTTCATCCCGTCGCGACTGCCATTGCTCGAAATAAAATTCCCACGCGCCATTACAGCAAATATTTCATGGGTCTGACGGGGGAGGTTGTAATCTTCTGCTGACATATTTTTTCTAATTTCTGATTTCTAATTTCTGATTTCGTATTTTATCCTGAAGCGTAAGACCGGTGTTTGTGGGTTCGGTTTTTCAGTTTCAGAACAGCTACTCGTTTTTAAGAATTTTCTCTTTCTTTTTAGTTTCCAAAAGCGGCAAAATCAAGGTATAACCCAATCGTTTTTTGTTTTTATTAGCGTCCTCGTAATCGTAGTAGTGCAAGCGGTATTTAAAATCCAATTTGTTCTGGTATTCCATGGCTATTTCCACAAAAAGGGAAAGACGTTCCTCAAAGCTCACGTTGCCTATGGCTTTCGGAAATTTGTAGTCCATGAGGTACTCAAATAAATTCAGTTTATTTTGACTGAGAAAACGTTGCACCAGTTTTTCCGTATCCAGTTTAATCTGTTGCTCCAGCCCTTTTTCCTTAAAGTTGGCTCCCATTTTATCCGCTACACCGCGCAGCATCAAACGGGTAAGTTTGTATTTTTCGGCTACTTTTTTGCACAACACGTGCCCCTCATCAGTGAACAAAAAGTCCACCGGTATTTTGGTTTTGGGCGATTTGTGCCCGTTGTGGCGAAGGGTATTGATGTTGTCAACCACTTCCTTAAAATTGGTTCTGAAAAACAAAGCACCGTGGTCCTTAATTTCTTTAAGATGCTGGGCTTTGATGTACACATCCAGTTGAAACTGAATTTTATTGATAAAGTCGGTAATGTCTGTTTGAATCTCAATCAGGTAATCGAGGTTTTCAATCAAACTGCCTTTGAGGTTCTGAACAATGCCATACAATTCAGAGTCGCCCGAAAGACTGAAGAGGTTACGGTTTTCCTCCAACAGCAATCCGCTGCGTTTGATAAAATCGATAATGGTATCGCGTTTGGTGCGGTAATCCTCTAGTTTTTGGAGCTTAATCCTGTAATTGCTTTCGTTTTTGTAAGTGTCGTCAACGTTTTTTTGAAGTTTGATGATCTCGCGGGTAATGGCCGTGTTAATGCGTTTGAGGTACTTTTTGATGCTGCGCAAAAAACGCATTTCGCGCACCTCCTGGTAAAACGAAATGTGGCGATTGAGTTCGTTCAGGTAGTCGTTGATAAGCCCCGGGGTAACCTCCCCAATTTCCATAAAATCCTCAAACATGGCTACCACAGCGTCGTTCAGACTCACAATGCTTTCGTACTCGTATATGAGGTCGAGGGATTTGAGTTTCTGATAATTTTCGTGGGAGATGTCTTCTCTGGCCAGCAACTCGTTCACGGTAATGTTTTCGCGGTTGGCGAAAAGAAACTCCACGACCGAGCGGTGCTGGTAAAGTTGGGATAAGATGTCGTTTACATTGACTTGTAATGCCATAGGCTTGTGATAACATCTAAAAATACACAGCAGGGGGGAGGCCTTAAAACAGGGTTTTCAACAAAAAATGAGGTAATTCACGAAGCAGGTTTAAAGTGCCTGATTTTGAAGCCGTTTGAGAATATCGCCCTTAAAACAAAGTATAAACACGTGTTATGTGTTATGAACAGATGTTCATAAACAAAGTCAAAAGTAAGAAGTCAAAAGCCAAAAAATATGATTAGAAGGGCAATAGCTTAACGCTTTTGGCTTAATTCTTTTGGCTTTGAACTTTCTTTATAAAGTTCCATCAGCACCCGAATAAACTCGGGCCAGAGGTATTTTTTCTTTTCATCGCGCACAGACGCGCTCATTTTGTTTTCAAGATTTTCGGTAAAGTAGGTCTGAATTTTTTCAGCAATGGTTTTCACCTCAGGTTCCACAACAAAACCGCAAAGTCCATCGGGCACAATTTCTTTTAAGCCACCTACATTGGTCACCAGCATGGGTTTTTCGTAGAAGTAACCCACCATAGTAACCCCGCTGTTAGTAGCATTGCGGTAGGTTTGCGCAACCAGATCGCAGGCGCAGAAATAATATTTGACCTCATCGTTGGCAATAAATTTTTCGTGCAGGATGACCTGTTCCCGAATACCCAGCGCTGTAATCTGAGCTTTGTATTTTTCAGGGTCTTCATAAAACTCACCGGCAATGAGAAGTTTTATTTTATTCTGTTTCACTCCGGGAGCAGCCATGGCTTCGAGCAGCAGGTCAAGCCCCTTGTAATGGCGAATCAAACCAAAGAACAATACAATTTTATCGTTGGGGTTTAGTCCTAATTTTTTTCTGGCTTCCTCTTTGCTCACGGCCGGTCCGTAAGTTTCATACATGGGGTGCGGACTGTAGACACGGTTCGCAGTATGGCTGAACAGGCTAATGTCTTCCAGCACCTTTTTACTCATCGCAATAAAGCCATGGCAGGATTTGATAAAATACCGTGTGAAAAGTTTATCACCGATGCGTTTTTCGTGAGGCAAAACATTATCAGTAAGGGCCAAAACAGTGGTATTAGATTTCACCATGCGACCGATACTGCCCAAACAGGGACCAAAAAATGGCAGCCAGTAGCGGAAAAGAATAAAATCAGGCTTTTCCTTTTTAATAAACCGGGCCACCTTCCACCAATTGACAGGGTTAACGCTGTTAATGAGAGTATGAATTTTAATAGCCTCCGGTGCTTTAGCCTCCTTTTCAAATTGGGAGGAGCCCGGAAACAAAAAATTCGGGTATTGTAAGGAATAAGAAATAATCTGAGCTTCGTGCCCTTGTTTATTCAGTTCCCGGCACAGGTTTTCGTTGAATTGGGCCGGCCCTCCACGCAAAGGATAACCGGGACCTACAATAAAAATTTTCTTTCGATCAGCACTCATTTTTTCAAAAGTAAAGAGTATTTCCTGAACGGGGAAAGAATTTGCCCTGAGTTATGAGAGGGTGAAACCGGAATATTTCTTTAAATTCAATTAAAATTAAACACATGGTTGATTTCAGACAAGTGAATTACTCGCGCACCACGCTCACTGAATTAATGGTTCCGGCCTATGCGAATTTTGGCGGTAAAATTCATGGGGGCATCCTTCTTTCGCTGATGGACAAGGTGGCCTACGCCTGTGCCTCCAAACACGCCGGAAATTATTGCGTAACAGTAGCCGTAGAAAATGTGGATTTTTTACAGCCGGTGGAAGTAGGGGAAATGGTGAGTATGTACGCATCGGTAAATTATGTGGGCACCAGTTCGATGGTGATAGGAATAAAAGTGATTGCCGAAAATTTTAAAGTGGGTACGGTTAAACACACCAACACGTCTTATTTTACCATGGTGGCCAAGGAAAACGGGGTGCCTACAAAGGTTCCGGGATTAATACTGGAAACAAAGGAGGACATCAAACGCTTTTTGGAAGCCATCAAGCGAAAGGAGTTAAAGTCAAGTTATAAATCCGAATTGCAAAAGGCACGTATTGCTTTATTGGTGGATTCGGAGAACACTTTGTTGAAGAACGAAAGGTGCAGAATAGAACTCTCTTAAGCACGAGGTCAATACATCACAACATGGAAAAATATGGAATCAGATTCCATAAAATTCCAATCAATGGATGTAATTACTTGAATTACATTAGTTTAATTTTTGGAAAGTTTACTGACGCTAAAGCTGCATTTCGATTACAGATGCGCTTCATCCCCAAATCCACCTCCGCTGTCGCCACCGATGTAGCCCAGGCGTTTGCCGGTGCGCAAGGCACTGCTGCTGGATTTTTCCTGAATTTCATTTACCGTAACCATACGCACGGCGTCAAAAGGAGGGGTAAACAAGTCAAAAGCAATAGAATAAATGATTAATTCGTTCACGATATCACTCAGGTCTTCTTTCGTGATGGGGTTCTCGCTAAAACGGTTGTATTTAGCGCCAAATTTGGTTTTGGTTTCCACAAAGAATTTTTTTTCGCGGTTCACAAATATCCTGGCAATTAAATAGCCCAGGTCACCCAGTCGATTGTATTTAAAGGAGTCGGCCAAAAAATTGTACACACTGATGATGCCGCAATACGAATTATAATCGTTGTTTTTGACGTAGCTCGTTTTGTACATGGGATGCGAACGATCAAATTCAAAAACGTTGGAATGCATTTCAAAATCCAGCATATCCCCGGCCACCTTCAGCTGCATAGACTGAATGCTGAGATCCTTGTAAAAAATATTTACCCTTTTATCCACCTGTGAAATCTGATGGCTCATGTCATCGGCTTTTTCCTTGAGCAGGTCTTTCAGTTCATTAAACACCGCAATGGTATTGGTGTAAACATCCTGCTTCATCACCGATTTTTGGCTCAGCAGTTTAATGATGGTTTCCCTTTGTTTGATTTCCTGTTCGCTCATGGTTATAAGGTTTAATAGGCTCTTGCAAATAATACGCGTTGGGTACTGGCTTGTCCACTGTAAATGCACTTGCCGTATTCAGGGGGATTATTTAAAGGAATACAACGAATGGTGGCTTTGGTTTCTTCTTTGATTTTTTCTTCCGTTTCAGGAGTGCCGTCCCAATGTGCCAGAATAAACCCGCCCTTGTCGTCAAGCAAACGTTTAAAATCCTCGTAGCTGTCGCAAATATGGGTCATGGTTTTCATGCGTTCTTTCGCGCGTTCAAATAAATGGCTCTGAATATCCTGTAATAACTTTTCGATTAAGGCTTCTGCTTCGCTCATTTTAACGGTTTCCTTGCTCAGGGTATCTCTGCGGGCCAACTCTAAAGTGCCGTTTTCCAGATCGCGTTCACCGATGCCGATACGCAGAGGCACACCTTTTAATTCGTATTCTGCAAATTTCCAGCCCGGACGTTGCGTGTCGCGGTCATCGAATTTTACACTTATGTTTTTGGCCTGCAGGGAGCGTTGCAAAGGCAATATGGCCTGACGGATTTTTTCCAGGCCTTCTTCTGATTTATAAATGGGAACGATTACCACCTGTGTTGGTGCCAGTTTTGGAGGAATCACCAATCCCTTGTCGTCACTGTGACTCATAATCAATGCACCCATCAGGCGGGTACTTACGCCCCAGCTGGTGGCCCAAACGTAATCCAGTTTTCCTTCTTTATTGGCGAACTTTACATCAAAGGCCTTGGCAAAATTTTGTCCTAAAAAATGAGAGGTGCCGGCTTGCAGGGCTTTTCCATCCTGCATGAGGGCCTCAATGCAATAGGTTTCATCGGCCCCGGCAAAACGTTCGTTCGCTGTTTTAATGCCTTTTATTACCGGCATGGCCAGCCAATTCTCGGCAAAGTTGGCATACACATTCAGCATTTTTTCGGTTTCAGCGATGGCTTCTTCTTTGCTGGCATGCGCTGTATGCCCTTCCTGCCATAAAAACTCGGCTGTGCGTAAAAACAAACGGGTGCGCATTTCCCATCGTACCACATTGGCCCATTGGTTAACTAATATGGGCAGGTCGCGGTAACTTTGAATCCAGCCCCTGTAAGTATTCCAGATAATGGCCTCAGAGGTTGGGCGAACCACCAGTTCTTCCTCCAGCTTAGCTTCGGGATCCACAATGAGTTTTCCTTTGTTTTGGGGGTCGGTCTTTAATCGGTAATGGGTCACCACCGCGCATTCCTTCGCAAAACCTTCGGCGTTTTTTTCTTCCGCTTCAAACAAACTTTTGGGAATAAAAAGGGGGAAATACGCATTCACGTGTCCCGTTTCCTTGAACATTCTGTCGAGGGTTTGCTGCATTTTTTCCCAGATGGCGTAACCCGAAGGTTTAATCACCATACATCCTCTCACGGCGCTGTGGTCGGCTAAATCAGCTTCAACCACAATGTCGTTGTACCATTTACTGTAATCTTCTTTCTGTGAGGTAATCCCTTTACTCATAATTTAAAGTGCTCCACAGGCCTGGCAGGTAACCAAAGCCGGGGGTAAGTTCAACATGTGTTTTATCTTGTCCGGTAAATTTACTCAAATTCTCTGCTTGTGAAAGATTTATCCCCAAGCGGCAGTTTTTTTTATTTTCTTTGAAGTTGAATTTACATTCCTTTTATGAGCAGAAAAATATTAGCCAACGACGGCATTGACAACCAAGGCAAAGCCTTACTCGAAAAAGCCGGTTTTACAGTTGTAACCGATAAAGTGCCACAGGACCAATTAATAACCGCCATTAATACCCAGGGCTATGTGGCCTTAACCGTGAGAAGTGCCACCACCGTGCGCAAAGAGGTGATTGATGCCTGTGCCGGATTAAAAGTCATTGGAAGGGGAGGAGTAGGGATGGATAATATTGACGTGGATTATGCCCGATCAAAAGGGTTGCAGGTAATCAATACCCCTGCTGCTTCGAGCAATTCGGTGGCTGAACTGGTATTTGCACATTTGTTTAACGCGGTGCGTTTTTTATACGACAGCAACCGGCAAATGCCGGGCAATGGTGCCGGCAAATTTGATGAACTCAAAAAAAAATACGCCAAAGGTGTTGAATTAAGAGGAAAAACCATGGGCGTGGTGGGCTTTGGCAGAATTGGCCAGAACGTTGGAAAAATAGCTCTGGGTTTAGGCATGAAGGTGCTTGCCTTTGATCCCTTTGTTAAGCAGGCTGAAATTGAATTAGAGATTGCCGATAAAAAAATAAAAGTTCCGGTGAATACGGTTTCAATGGAAGAGGTGTTAAAACAATCGGACTTTATCACCTTCCATGTGCCGGGTGGGAAATTGGTTGCTGAAACAGAATTGGCCCTGATGAAAAATGGTGTGGTGTTAGTGAATTCTGCAAGAGGCGGGGTGATTGATGAGAATGAATTGGTGAAGGCCTTGGATAGCGGTAAAGTAGCGCACGCTTGTTTAGATGTGTTTGAAAACGAACCTCATCCCTCAGCAGCCATTTTATCACATGCAAAAATTTCACTGAGTCCTCACATTGGTGCCGCCACCAACGAAGCTCAGGAAAGAATTGGCATTGAGTTGGCAGAAAAGATGATTGCAGCGCTGAAATAATTGTTGAGCCATGGCAATTGTATTACCATTCAGGGCTTTAAGGCCGGCAAAGGATAAGGTGCACCTCGTGGCCTCTCGCAGTGTGGATGGATATCAAAGCGGAGAACTGCAGGAAAAGCTGGCTTCCAATCCTTACACGTTTTTACATGTGATTAATCCCGATTTTGGGGATGGTCGTAAAACCAAAGCCGGTTCGCCGGAACGACTTCAAAAAGTAAAATCAAAATTTAAAACGTTTGTAAAGGAGGGGGTGTTAAAGCAGGACGAAACCCCGGCGTACTATGTTTACAAACAATACAAAGGTGGGTTTGAATACCTGGGCATTATCGCCTGTACCAGTATAGATGATTACATCAACGGGGTCATCAAAATTCACGAACAAACCCTCACCCAAAGAGAAGAAAAATTAAAGGAATACCTCGAGGTGTGTGAGTTTAATGCAGAACCCGTATTGTTTTGTTATCCTGAAAACGCTTTTCTTGAAAACCTTTTGACAGACGTTTCCAAAACACCTCCCGTTTATGATTTTAGCACTTCTGATAAGGTGAGGCACAGTTTGTGGTTGGTGAACGATGAAAAGCGGGTGAACCAAATTCAGGCAGAGTTCTCTAAAATGAACGCCATTTATATCGCTGACGGGCACCACCGCTCGGCTTCCTCAACCTTGCTGGGAAAACAAAGAAGACTGAACAAAGGACAGTATACCGGCAAAGAAGCGTTTAATTATTATCTGGGCGTGTTTTTTTCTGAAACCCAGTTGCGCATTTTTGATTTTAACCGTTTTGTGAAAGATACCGGAGGCATGAGTGCGGACGCGCTTCTACAAAAACTAACAGACAAGTTTGAGGTTAAAAAGGTGGACGCGCAGTTGTATAAACCTTCTGTAGCCCATGAATTCAGCATGTATGTCAAAGGCAGCTGGTACACACTTAAGGCAAAACCGGGGGTTTACCAGGATTCAGATCCCATAAAAAGTTTAGACGCTTTTATTTTAACGGAACATATTTTATCTCCGGTGTTTGATATACATGATCTTAAAACCGATCAACGTGTGGGTTTTGTTCCAGGTGTAAAAGGACCTGAAGCCCTAAAGCAGGTGGTGGACGAAGGCAAAGCTGAAGTGGCTTTTGGTTTATTTCCGGTAAGCATGCAACATTTGAAGTGGATAGCAGATACCCACAACATTATGCCTCCAAAATCCACCTGGGTGGAACCAAAAATGCGCAGCGGTTTGGTGATTTATAGTTTCGAAGGCGAATAAGCAGGCAGCCAAATCATGTCAGTTCAGGATCAACTAAAAAAAATCAAAGGCACCATTCCTCCAAACGTCACCTTGGTGGCGGTTTCGAAAACCAAACCAATTGAGGCTGTATTAGAGGCCTACGAAGCAGGTCAGCGCGACTTCGGAGAGAATTATGTTCAGGAACTGATTTCAAAGCAGGAGGTTCTGCCAAAAGACATACGCTGGCATTTTATAGGTCATTTGCAAAGCAATAAGGTTAAAATGATAGCGCCCTTTGTACATCTTATCCATGGGGTTGACAGTGTTAAGTTGCTGGAAGAGATCAACAAACAAGGCGCTAAACTGAATCGTGTGGTACCCTGTTTACTGCAGATTCACATCGCAAAGGAAGAATCAAAATTTGGTTTCTCCTATGAGGAGTGCGGTGAGTTCATCTCTTCAGGTAAATTGGATTCAATGAAGTTTGTTCAGGTTCAGGGTCTGATGGGAATGGGCACAAACACCGGCGAACTCGCGCTATTAAAAAAGGAATACAGTGAGCTCCATACGTTTTACCAAAAGATGAGAGAGATGCAACCCGCCTGGACTATTTTAAGTTGTGGCATGAGTGGGGACTATTTATTGGCTATTGAACAGGGCAGTAACATGGTGAGGATAGGCAGCAGTATATTTGGGGAAAGGGAATATCAGCATAAAGTGTGAAGCAAAGATTAAGGATAGCCTAAGTCAGAGGAGTTTAGTTTTTTACCTTAATGATAGCCATGAATATTCAGGAAAGGCTGGAAAGCGGACATAGCAAAACAATTACCGATCAAATTATCCGATACGTTGGAAGGGACAAAGAAAGATTCAACGAATTGCTCGGTATTTTTTTTGGAAAGGATAAAAAATTACAGCAACGCGCGGCCTGGCCCCTGGGTTATCTTGCTGAAGGTAATCCACGTTTAATCGAACCACATCTTAAAAAACTCATTCGTTTATTGGAACAGCAAGGCAATCACCCCGCAGTGGCGAGGTGTATTCTTCGTATTCTTCAGCAATACGATATGCCCGAAAAATACCATGGAGAGTTGATTGATCAGTGTTTCAAATTTATTCTGGATCCTTCAACACCAATCGCCATCAGGGCGTATGCCATTACTACAGCTGCTCATATTGCCGCGGCATACCCCGAACTCAAACGCGAAATGCTTTTGGTGCTCGACGAACTTGGGCATGAGGAGCAGCCGCCGGCTCTGAGGGTGAGGTTAAAAAATGCCTTTAAAACCCTGCGCACTTAAGTTTAATTCTTTACTTTTGCTCGGCTTCAAAACCATGCAGTTCGAGCTCACCAGCGAAATATTAGATCAGTTAAAAGAGGCCATAGATGCCCGGGACTCGGCTTTTATCAATGAAAAGCTGGAGGAACTGTATGCGGCAGATATTGCGGAGATTATCAATCAACTCAATTTAAGTCAGGCGGCCTACATTTATGGTTTGCTGCATGAAGAACTGGCTCCTCAGGTACTGCTTGAACTCGACGATGACAAGCGGGAAGACCTGCTCACCACCTTTAGTGCCAAACAAATTGCCGAGCAGGTGGACAACATGGACAGCGACGACGCTGCCGACGTGATTGGGGAATTGCCGGAAGAAATGCAGGAAGAGGTATTGTCGCACCTCGAAGACATTGATCAGGCCAGCGACATTGTGGAGCTCATCAATTATGACGAGGGCACAGCAGGCTCGCTGATGGCCAAGGAATTGGTGAGTGTTTACGCTTTTGAATCGGTTGGGGCCTGCATAGAAGAAATCCGAAAGAAAGCGGACAATGTGGATGTGATGTACGCCGTGTATGTGGTAGACAATAACGAACGATTGCTGGGCATGTTGCCCTTGAAAAAACTTATCATTTCACATCCGCTTGCCAGAATAGAAGAGATTTATGAATCCGACATTCATTTTGTAAGAACAGACACACCCAGTGAAGAAGTTGCTGAGGACATGCAGAAATACGATCTGGCTGTGATGCCGGTTGTAGATCAGTTGGGCAGGCTGGTAGGGCGCATCACCTTTGACGACGTGATGGACGTGATTAAAGAAACCGCCGACGAGAACATGCAGCGCATGAGCGGTTTAACCGACGCGGTAGACAGCAATGATCGTTTGTGGCGTTTGTCAAGAGCGCGCATCCCCTGGTTGCTGGTGGGCATGTGCGGAGGCATTATCGGTTCAAGAATCATAGGCGCTTACGAAGACCAAATACAGATTAACCCGAAAATGGCCTTTTTTATTCCCTTGATTGGGGCCATGGGCGGTAATGTGGGCGTTCAAAGTTCAGCCATTATTGTTCAGGGGCTCGCCAACAATAGTTTATTAGGCGACAACATCAGCAAAAAGCTGGTAAAGGAATTGGGTGTGGGTTTGCTGAACGGACTCATTTGTTCACTTCTTATCTGGGCCTATGCTTATTTAATTGAAGAATGGAAGTTGGCGCTTACAGTGAGTGCATCCTTACTGACGGTCATCATGTGTGCCTCTTTTTTGGGCACCTTTGTCCCCCTGACTTTAAACCGTTTTAAAATCAATCCTGCTTTGGCTACAGGGCCCTTTGTTACCACCCTGAACGACATCATAGGAATTTCAATTTATTTTCTGATGGGGCGTATACTTTACGCGATGTTTTGAGCAGCTGTTGCTGAATTCAGGGATTATTGCCAAAAAACCTGAAAATTATTTTTTTAAATTCGGATTAATTTCTACTTTTGCCATCCCTAATCAAAGATGGCCCGTTCGTCTAGGGGTTAGGACACGTCCCTTTCACGGATGAAACACGGGTTCGATTCCCGTACGGGCTACCATGAAGCAGAAAGGCCACTCCTAATTTGAGTGGCCTTTGTTTTTTCCAAAATTTTAAGTTTTAAGAAGCCTTTCGCTTCATGGCAGGCCCTAAACAGAAGCCGCACTTAAAAAAAGTGCGGTTTTTTTTGTTTCATAATTTTAGGAGTGCTTCGCTTCAGGGCAGGCCCTAAACAGAAGCCGCACTTAACTAAAAGTGCGGTTTTTTTTTGTTTCATAATTTTAGGAGTGCTTCGCTTCAGGGCAGGCCCTAAGCAGAGGCTGCACTTAATAAAAGTGCGATTTTTCATTTTGACTTTATTTATAAACTTCGCTATAGAGGATGTTATAAATCTGCCGGGCATAATTCAAAAGCTAAAAGTCAGAGATTGTATAAGAGTGCCAATAGGTTAATAAATCAGTAACAGGAGAGGTTATAAGGGTATTTTTAAGCTATTCCTTGATTTATGGGTGGATTATACCTTAAATATACCCTAAATATACCTACTTTATTATAGGCGCCGTATACCGGGAATTATGGAGGAGAATAGCTATCTTTAGGTATGGTAAAGCCATGAAGCAGAAGTGCTAATTTTTTTTGCTTGTAAGCACTTCGCTACATGGCTATGTAAAACAAGATAATGGCAAGGCGCCCATACGTAGAAAGTATATGGTTATAAACAGGAGGTGATTTTAGCTTAAGGTTTAAAAAGAAATAATATGGCAAGGCAAAAGGGTGTTTTTAAGTTCAGCGGTACGATTGACGGGCTGACTTATTATGAGAGCAAGTATGGACTGCTGGTGCGCAGAAAGGGCGGGCCCAGCAAAGAGCAGTTTAAGAATGACCCCCGTTTTAAGCGGGTGCGTGAAAACAGCAGGGAATTTGGTAATTGCGGAGCAGCTACCAAAGTGCTGAGGGCTGTTTTACAACCATTGATGAAGGAGGCCAGGGATTTTCAGGTAACCGCCAGATTGGTAAAGCTGATGACGGCAATCAGGAATTTAGATACTGTTTCGGTGCGGGGAGAAAGGAAGGTAGGGACGGGTATTGCATTTCCCGGTGCCAAGGCTGTTTTAAAAGGTTTTGATTTTAATGAGAAAGCAAAACTTGAACGGGTTTTAAAGAAGCCGTATTCGGTTAATACTGTAACGGGCGTAATTACTGTTGCCGGGCTAAAACCCAAACTGGACATTAAATGTCCCAAAGGAGCGACGCATGTAAAAATTACAGGAGGCTGGGCGAGAATTGATTTTGCAGCAGAGCCAGGGCAGGGTGAGTTGATACTTACAAACCAGGTGACATTGGCGCTGAAGGCAAGCCCGACAAATTTGGTATTGACACCGCTTAACTTGCCCAGCGGAATGGGCAAGGACATTTTTGTGCTACAACTTGTGTTTGTACAGGTGGTGAACGGAGTAGAATTTAGTTTGAAAAATGGGGAGCATAATACAATGGGGATTATTGAGATAGGATAATGCTAAATGGCAGTGCTTGCAAATCGGTGCTAACCGGCCTAATTGCAAATCAGCGCCAAGGGTTTAATCGACCGTTTTAAGAAATTTGCCCGAAAAATATTTTTGACCACTTGTTAAATGAAAAAAGTATATGCCAGGGTTTAATTCTTCAATGTTTATGCTCTCATGGCTTTTGATCTGATTTACCCACAGAACTTCTTTACCCAAAACATCAAAAATGCTTACACTAAACGTTTGTTCAAGCGGTAAATCAAAGTATAGGACTGTTTTTGCAGGGCTGGGATAGCATTTTATTACAGAGGCATTTGAAATAGATTCTTGCATGTACACCGGATCAAAGTTGCCATTGGCATCCAGTTTCAGCAAAAAGCTTTCCAGAACAGGCTGGGGTGTTCTGCCGGCATCATACCTTAAACCACTAATGAGGCAGCCGCCATCCAAGGTGTGAATAATGGAACGGGGTCTGTAATTCATATTACCACCATGATTTTTGGTCCAAAGTATATTACCATCCGTATCCATTTTTACAATCCTGATTATAGAGTTTTGAGTTTGATAAAAAGACATTGCTGACACATCAAATCCAATACATGATACCTTTAATAATGTACCGTTTCGAAAATCGGAAAAAACAGTGTTGTCCGTATAACAGGTGTTCTCCGGTATATTTTCTTCGACAATCGTTTTTAAAATAGAATCGTTGTGATTAAAAAATGCGTCTACAGTTAATCTATAAGAACTTGTACCTGGGTATGGAAGGTCGGTATTGCCTGCTATAAAATATTTTTGATTATTGAGATATATCAGACGTGTGTTATAGTTAGGAGATATGCCAATCTTATGCGGCAGGTAATTTGGATTTGAATAGATAAAGGAATACACACTATCGAGAGCAGTTGCGGATACTACTGTTAAGTTAGAATCAATCACTAATTTGTGACTACCATTTGACAAAGGCAAGCCAGGAAAAGCGTATCCCAAGGCAAGGAATTTATCACCGTATGGGAATAGATTCACAATTTCAGAGCCGGGGTATACTATAGAATCCAGCTTAACACCCGATAAATTACATTTGTAGAGAATGCTGTTATAGGAATTCCCTGAAAACTCACTGATGAAAAGATTCGAACCTAATTTTACTAATTTAGAGATATACCAAACGGTATTAGAATAGCCAATTGGGTGCAGGGCAATAAACTGAAAATTAGTATCCATTTCAACAATTGCCGATTTAAAAGGAACTGTTAAATTGGTATTTAAACTATCCGTATAGCCTGCTGACCATAATATCTTATTGCCAATTTTCAGAGGGCGATCTACAAGGCTCAGGCCCAGAGGTAACTGAACGCTATCAATGAGTGTAAATTTGGAATTATACGCCAGAATTTGATGCCTTTGAATTGGTGTAGGGTATGAAAATTTGTAATTTACAACACGATAAAGTGAATCGGAAGATTGGGGCAGAAGGTTGGAATAACCCACTTTTTCACCTGCCTCCCTCAAACCATAGAACTGCGCTTTGATTTGGGTATGCCATAGAAATAGTGAGATAAGAAGGAAACAAAGCGATTTCATGTAAAGTAAATATACAAAAGAAACTTACATCAACTTATTCCGCCTTGCTAACCAACTTACCATATTAGAGTATAAATTATCTTTAATCGATAGGCGTTCTACAGGTAGGAACACCATATTTTGCTTTAAGATCCCATTTAACTACCCAGTTGGAATTAAAGGAATTCCAGGTCGTCATGCAACTTACATTTCCATGGTAGTATTGTTTACCGGAGGGAAGGTTATTGCTTATTAAAGTTTGGATATTTGTGATATAGTTGTTTACGGTTGTTGCGCTAAGACCGGGGCTAGAATAGCCCTGATTGCAATGGGATAGCATACCGGTTAATGGTGCCGAAGCATAAAAAAGGGCATTTGATAATGCGTATGTATAAGGTGGGTTATAGGTATTCACATTGATATAATATATTTCACCTCCATTGCTACAGTTACCGATGTATGAAGAGCAGTTTAAAATTGAAGTAACAAAGTTAGGGGCATCAACTGATGGAACACCAGAGCAACCAAGAGTTCCAGTAAAGAATAATTTATTAGGAGAGCTGTAGGTTGTGATACCGGAGCATGGACGGGTTACATTTGTATTCATAAAAGAAGTAAATACTCTTATTAAAGCCACACTGCTGCCTGGGACATAAAGGTAACCCGTAACATCCACTAACTTCATTTTAATACTATCATTAATAGAATTCATTATGCTATCAGTAAAATCTAGATACAACTCCTCCAGATCATCAGTATGTAACTTTAGACTCTCGTCATTTATAGCCACCGAGATTTCAATACTATCCTCAAATGTCTCATAATTCTCATCAAATGGTACGTCAAAGTCATAGTTCAATGCTGCTTCTAATACCCAAATCGCGGAATCAAGGGACACACTATCGGCTTCAATTAATCTACTTTGCTGGTTAGAGTTATTGGCAATTACCTTACCTTTAAATGACTTTATTATTGCAGTAGCTTCAATGGAACTTATATTGTAATCTTTTTGATATAGCTGAATAAGGGTGCCGAGACGATCGGTGTTTGAATAAACCCGTTCATTAAGATTGTTTTTTCTGCAAGAAATGGCCATAAGTAAAGAAGCGAAAATCGTTATGGTTATAAATTTAGATTTGGTTTTCATTATTTGCTGATTAAGTTAATATTCGGGTTGTATAAATTTAGAATAGAAAATGAGATAAGTCAATTAGGGTTTTATGACAAAGGATGACGAAATGCGACAGACAGAGGTGCGAATAGACGGAAATTACAGAATAGAGTAAACAGGCTGAAATCTGGTTACATATCATCGCCAAAGATGTTATTGAAGCCGGCTGATGAGTAGAAGTTCATAAAATCGAGAAGAGAAAACCGGCACCGATTGTAATTCTCCTCCTAAGTCGTGAATGCTCACCAACGGGGTATTTTGAAAGAAACACAGTGGAAAAGATTCAGAAGAGAGGCATGTTATTGTATTATTTGCCTCATTTGAAAAAGGGACAATATGAACTCTATGTTACTTCGGAAATAACGGGTAAAATTAATTTGCAAAAAATGATAAATGATCCAAAATCTTTTTTTAAGAAGGTATAGGGTAAACGCTCAGGAATCAAAATAACGTTCTGCGAATAGAAGCAGGCGGGCTTGCGAAGCTTCCCGTGCTATACGCAGAAAATACTATTTAAGGACTCAAATTTTATTTACCTGGGTAAATAAAATTAGCGAAGCGACTGCTATACAGTTTGAGTAGTATCCAAGTCTGCACGCTTACGTTTATTTGCTGTTTTATTCAGTACTATCTTATCCGCTGAGTATGTCGCCAGTGTTCTAATTTTTAATTTAAAACCGAAACTGTATTTCTCCAGTCAGTTAATAAAAGTTCAAATGTGTCATATTGGCCAATGCTTATCCCTTCTTTAGTAAATGAATTTTTTCTTAGTGTTTTGTCTATGCCGATAAATCCATAGTCGTTATCCCATTCGTCATTGTCAAATAGAAATGGAAGTTTCAGATATTTCTTTGATTCACTTGAAATACGTATTGGAATTTCCTTGTGATTATTTTCTATCCATTGATTAAGTGTCGACCATTCATTGTCGGTCAGCACAAATTTTCCTTTATGCCACATTGGTAAAAGAAGAAGTTCAAACCCACCGTATTCAAGAAACAATGACTTTAAGTCGTCAAGATGATTTACAGTAAGTTTATTTATTACTGCATTTATACCAAAAGGAATTTGTCCGCTTAGAAGTTTCAATTTAGGCAACAAGTTATCGAGAGGCCTTTTTCTTAGTTGGCTGTATATTGGTTCAATGCCATCTATAGAAACTCGAATAAATGAAAGGTTGTCTTTGAGTTTTAAAATATAGTCTTCATTAAGGTGGTGTCCATGAGTAGTAATGCTAATGCCCAGATTGGTTTCCTTCCAGATTGTATTGCAAATTTCAATCAGGTCGGGATGAAGTGTAGGTTCGCCACCACCAAAAGCAATATCAAATGTCCCAAACCGGTCAAGTTGTTTGCAATACAAAATAATATCTTCTTTGGAGAGAAAGCTGTCTTTGAGATTTACATAACAATATGAACAAGTCAAATCACACTCGTCTGTAATCGCAATGCTTACAGTTCTCGGAGCTAAAGAATAAGCAGAAGACCTTGTTTTTATCTCATCTAGGAGAATATGTGTCCCGCTTTTTCTGTCATAGTAATGTAGCCCCTGTGGCTCGATTCTGCTTTTCATTCTATGATTATTTTTCTTGCTCCTGCGAACCTCATTAATTTAGCGATGCCTCCAAAGTTTTCGGTTCTGAAACTTGAAATTTTAATATTATTCCCTTCTAATTCTATGTCGGGAGTATTATCAACACCAGTTTCCAAATCATGGTCAGTAATGCCTGTATATGGAATATTGGGAAATGCCCCTTTCCAGTAATTATTAAAATCTTCTATTGAAGAATGTCTTTCTTCCCAGGACGAGAGAGTAAAATCCTTAATTAGGTCAATTACTTTTTCAGCATCCGCCACATTTTCAAATGTCCCTACAATTGAAATGTTACTTGAGTGTGAACTGTTGAATTCTTTCCAGATTTTCATCGTTGATTTTTTTAATTGTTAATATTAATTGTTTCTATGTTGTCTTTAAGTAAGGGTTACAACGGTTTTGGGATAATCGTTATATCGAGTTTCGAAGAACAAAACTGTCAACCAAGCACAAAACTTGATTTAGCCACTGACCAATATTTTTTGATAGGTGCTGTTATGTGTCCGTGCTTTATGCATTTTGGATAACTTCTGCTATTTCACTTGCAATTTCTTCAACTGTGTATGAAGATGTGTTTCTTGCCAGTTTGTCTGCCAATGAAGGACTAAAGTCTATAACTTCTTTCTTCGTAATATTATGCCAAATGGGTAAAACAACTTGTTCACCACTTACAGATTTAGTAATAATTCCGTCAAGCTCGTAGTTAGTCCAACCTTTTCGTATAAATTCTTTCGACAAAACTACAATTCCAAACTTACTATTTGCTAAGCCTTTGTCGATTTTATGCCTTAAACTGTCTCCAATTTTTAATTCAAACTCATCAAACCACACAGAAAGTCCCTCGCTTTTCAATGCTTGTGCTAACGGTCTTACAACTTCATCTTTGTCTTCAGAAGCATGAGAAATAAACACATCATATTTTTTTTCAATCTCTTCGGAATTAGTAAACGGATATTCTTCGTTTTTATGCACAAGTGATGGAACTGTTGATAAAGCTGGTTGTCTAAATTCTGGCAATGTACTTGGCATCATTCTTATGCTTGAGCGAACAGTTCCTCTTAGTCCTTGCATGTCAACCGTAACATGCCAATTTCCAGAACTTGGAATTGACAGTCGAACTGGTGATTGTTTGGCTAAACCTCCAAAATATTTATGTTGTCTTCCATTGCGGTAATTCTGAAAATTAGAACTATCCATTAGTCTAACATTTGCAGCACTTCCAGACAATGTAATTTCTACAATTTGCCCTTTTTCTTTTCGTCCTAAGTCGTAATGAGTAAAATTCATTTGTTTAAGTCTGTTTTATTTTATGCTTTTCGAGTAATTCGGTCTTTTAGTTTGATACATAACGTTTTGGCGCTTGGCGCAGTGGCGGATTTCGGAGCACTAAACTGTCAATACACCACAAAAGTTGATGCGAGGTAGAATGTTCAATTAACCATGACACCCGCCATTGCGCCAAACGCCTGTTAGCGGTTCGGGCTTTTTTGTTTCTAAAATGAGTTTCTAATTTTTTCAATCTCATATTTTAACAATCCGTTCTTATACAATTCATCGTCCGACAATTGATTTAAATTAATAATGTTCATTTCAGGTGTTTTGTCTTTGTTCAAGTATTTCTCCAATTTCTGTATTGCAGAATGAGGGATGTCATACTCGTTTAATGCAGCTATGTTTGGGTGCAAAAATCCGTTTTCAAGACTGCTTGCAATAAAACTATAATTACCATAAGAAAGATTGTGCTTTTTGAAAACGTATTCTTGAATATTTGATATTACATTCAGCCATTTTGGTAACTTGTAGTCAAACCAATGTCGTGTGATATGTAATATTGAATATGTAGCAGTATCTATACGTTTTTGTGTGTCAGGAATCTTTTCAGTCCAAAAATCATCGTCAATATATGTCATAATAACTGCGTTGGTTGATTTTAAGTTGATGTACGAAAAGGTAAAACTTGCTAGCCATCTTGCCGATAGTCTGCCAATTCCTTCAATATAAGTTTTATCGCCCGGGCCAGAAAGCGTGTCCCAACAAAGGGAAATTACTGTGCTTAGGTTGTCAAAATTTCTAGGAACTGATGTCCAGTTTAATAGTTGATGATAAAAATTAAGGTCTGATTCTATTTTATTGATTATTTGAATCTGTGCTTCAATAGAAATACCTGAATTGAGTTTTATAACTTCTTTCAAATCATTAGGTAGATTATTAAATTCGTTTAATCTTTGTTTTGCGTTGTCTTCTATGTCTTTTTCATCCAATGAAATTAAAATCTCTAAGGGAGCTTGCTCTTGGTTGAAAATTGGAATATCAACAAACAATTCCATTTGTTCGGGCTGTTCTTCAAATCTAATTACATTACCAATAAAATGTTTTCTCATTCTTCCAGAACGCCCTGCGATATTCTTATAATCAAAGAAATCAATTGGTTTTCTACCTTTCTCTTTGTCAAATAGGATAACATTTTTTGCAGACGTGTTTACACCTTCAATTAAAGTTGATGTGCAAAATAACCAACGAACAGCACCTTCATTGAACGAATCAACAACGGTGCTTCCTAAATGTCTTGGCAAAGCACCGTGATGAAATGCGATACCATAAGAAAGAGCTTCGTTTAAAGACCAATTTCTATTAACATTTTGCCTAATCCAATCAATTGTGTCGTTGTTTTCTGACACAAATGGATTATCAATGTCAATTTTGTTGGATTTAAGAAAGAATAAAAAATCTAAAGCTAAAGATGTTGCTTTGTTTGGTGCAGAGCAGTAAACAATTGTTTGTTCTTTTAATGAAGCTAGGAGCTTAAATAAATTCAGTTTTTTAAGTTCCTTTTTTTCGTTTGCTTTTAATCTTCCTTGAACGACTTCACTTTTCTCATCAACTGCGACTGTAGCAAATTCCGTAGGAAACCAAGTAAGTTCAAATTTGTTTTTAAAATTTACAGGAATGTTTTTAATCATCGGACCAAGCAAGTAAAACTTGTTTGTAAATTTCAAAAGCCTTGCAAATGCCTGATTGAGAGCAATTGCCCTGTCATCATCCCTATCAATGCTTAGTTTGTAAAATTCATCAATTACGAAAAACTCAATCTTTGGAAACTTATCATATTCTAAAACTCTTTCTCCAGTGAATAGAAAGATATTTGCCTTATCTGTTGCAGGTTCTTGACTTGTTGATACAATGATTTTGTAAATATCCTTGTATTTTAAAAGTTTCTTTCTTGTTTCGTCTAACAATGCAAGTGTTGGTTGTATAACTACAATTTGGTTGTATAAACGACTTGCAATTATTTCTTCTATTAAGAGACTTTTTCCAAAACTTGTCGGAGCACTAACTACAACTGAACGCTTACTTTGCAATTGAACAGATAACTGTTGTTGTTCTTCGTGTAGATAGACGTTTTCCAAATAAGGCGATTTGTGATATTCATATCTTAATAAAGAACTTGTAGAAAGCAAACTCGGATTTACGTATGGATATAAACCTGCGCTTTCTGTTATATCATTCCAAATTGTGTGTGTTTGTTCAGGAATTAAATCCCAATTGTCCTGCACACGAATAGCGATGTCGCGACCTTCTTTTTCATTGTTACGAAGTAGAAAAGCACAAAACTTGGAAAGATTAAAACTATCTTCTAAAGATATTTTTGTTTTTTGTGATAAAAAATCAACTGCTTGATTATAGGACGTGAAACTCATATTCTTTGCATTGCTTTTAATCGTTCGTCAAGTTTTGTATTAAGTTCGTCTTTATCTGAAACTGGAAGTAACAGCAAAATTATTTCTACATTCCCAGCAGGTTTTGACTTGTTAAATTTGTCATACAACACTCTACATTCTTTTTCAAAATCCTCAAAATACTCTTTTGAATTGTTATCGTGATTTTTGAATAAGTCGCTGTTGTATGTGCAAACCATTGGAATAACAATACTGGAAAATATCTTGTCTAAAGTTTGATGTTTATCCATTAATGTTCTCCAATGTTCAATTTCAGGAACTGCTTCGGGCAGTTTTCTTGAGATTAGATTAAATTCTTTCCGTATATAGTCTTCGTTGACGTGTTTTTTTATATCATTAATCAAGTCAGTAATGCCCGATGAACCTGTTTTGTATAGCTTAGATTCTCCCAGCCAAAGTTTTTTCACATCTCCCTCAATAGTTATTTGCACACCGTCAAATCCGTGTGCTGGAACGTTATGAGCGTCTTTAAAAAACATTTTTGATATTAATGGAATTGTGTTGTGAAAATCTCTCAGTAATAAATGCAATATTAATTCTCCAAATTCGCCTCTTGTTTGATATTTCTCAGTTAAGTAAACTGTTTCTGCGGCTTCTTTTAAACGTTCAACTATTTCTGTCAAAGGAATATTTACACCACAATGATAACCTAGAGAAAATTCGGGTATTACGTTTCTAATGATGTCAACAAGTGGCTCAAGTCTAAATTGATTTTTGTCAAACCCGATGTGATAAGCTTTTAATCCTGCTTCCGAGATGTGCTCATTTATTACTAAATCACTTTTAAAAGGTCTGCTCATATTTTATTTGTTGTCAAATTATTTTTCGTTTTCTGTGACTTCTTTTGTCGTGAGCGTCCTTTAGCCTGACCGCTAACTAATGTATTGGCGCTATTTATCTGTTTACAAATGCTTATAATCGGTTACAAATAGATTTAGTCGTTTGCAAATGAGTTTAGTAAATATATGATATTGTATAGACAAGCAAAAATGGCAGTTTTACTGAGACAGAGGTCTTAATATTCTTTTGTTTGTAGTCGTTTGTATTTCTGTCATTTTGCTTCCACATTATAAGTAATGTCGCCACCTAGCATTTTAACTTCGTCAAACGTAACATTTAAGTCTTGACTTTCATTAGCTTGTAAATAGATTTGTTTAGATCTATCGTAGTCGTATCCGTCCTGATAGACATGAAAGGTTACTAAAACATTCCCTGCCCCTCCCTGATTTTGAACGGTAGCCCATACTGTCGTTCTTGCCTTAAATAAACCTGATTTTGAGCCGTCAGCGCGACTTGTAATTACTATAGGTTTTGGTGTGTTTATTTCGACCTTAACGCCAGGGATGGCATTTGGATTATTAATTACCATTATGCCACTAACAATTAATAAAGTAGCTATAAAACCAATTACTACCCAGGTTCCGGTTTTTCTTTTCCTTTTAGTAGGCGGATCAGTTTTGTTCCGATCCGAATTGGTTTTTGAAATGGGAGGAGGGGTTATTTTAGGTTCATTAAATGGCGGGGGCGACTTTGTTTCGAATAGTTCCTTTAAATCGCCTATTTTGTCGGCTGTTGTCCAGTTTTCAAGTCCCTCGTGCCAGATAGGGGTTTTCTTATTAATATTTTTTGTTTTAAGATCTTCGATATCAAATGGGCCTTGCTGTTCTGTGCCGTTGTGTAAGAAATATATCTTCATATAACTATTTATTGTGATTTTTCAAATGATACAACTTAATATTTTGGACTATGCATTCGGACAGGTTTTGGAGTGCAAAGTTTCAATTCGGTATTAAGTTTCTTAGAAGCACAAAGCTCTATGTTTACACATCAAAAAGCCTGCCGCATGACGAATTTTGGCGGCTGCCTTAAATTTAGCATAGGTGCGTAGAGAATCATATTTCATTAGGTTTGTAAATAGAATCATATATTGAAGTGTTGTATACTCCAAAAGCATAAGTTGGAAGTTTTGCATTACTAAAGTCATCTAACGCTTTTGCCATAATTCGCTGTCTAAAGGGAATATGTAAGGTTTTTGCAGTTCCGTTGTCCATTCTGTCTTTGAGTGCTTTGGGAATGTGTTCTCGTAATTGTGAAGATGTAGGAGGAGTTGGGTCAGTGATAATTCTGTTCTTCTCATTTACATAGCAAACAATTACAGGAAGTTTGCAGGTATCAATGGCATACTCTATTTCATAAGGGACAAAATCATTGTCAAATTTTGTTGTGTCACCAACGAGAAGGAGCATTCTTTTACTTTTATCTAATCGTTCCCTTAAAGTTCGTTTTATGATTTCCTCTTTGCTCCCTTTACGAATAGAAGAACTTTTTTCATGTGCATTTATTAGTTCAAAATCTCTGCTTTTCATAGCATCCCATGCTGTGATAAGGCGATAATATTTTATGTCTGATTCAAACATATTTTCATTTCCATCTGCTGCAAAGGCTATATATGTTGGCATTGTATTAAGTTATTGAGTTAGTTTGTGGAATAGATTTACTTAAAATAATTGTAACGAAAATGAAGGTGATTGCTAACTGTAGGTTAGAGATTTGATTTGCAATATCCGAGACGGGTTTTATTTGTTCAAAGTTGGCAGCAAGGGAGTTAGAAAAGCTATATTGTATGGCAAGATAGAAACTGGGCGAATGCTCAGCCCAATAAAAATCAAAAGGATAAACTACTTGATAAAAGTAGCCAAAGCAAAATGTAGAATATGCTACTGCCAACATTAAGTTTAGAAACCTGCTTCTTATTCTGTCTTTAGTGAAGTTTTCCGTGTTTAATGCTTCGTCTGTCCAAATGTGATTGTAGAAGTAAGAGTATACGTTAGCAATTATTAAATACCAGATAAGGATTGTCCAAAAGAAATTTGTTATTGCCTTTGACCAAAGCATAATAATGATGAACCATTTCAAGCAAATAAAAATGTCAATACCAATTCTTGCGAAAGTTTTTGATCTTTCTTCATCATTCGGCCTGTTATTCAGCTTAATAGCAATAGTCTTAAAAAGCTCAACTAAGTTGAGGTAGTTTAAGGAGTTCAAAGCCACCTTGAATGTCTTGTATATAAATCCGTATCTCATTTTGTTCAACTATTGCGCGTAAATTATTAATTGTGAGCTCCCCCTAAATTTGCAACGATATTTAACATCTACGCAAAGGACTGTAATTTTAGTATTTAATTGCCATCAGAGTTTGGCATTTATTATTTGTGTTGCATTCATGGTTCTCTATTTATCGGTTAAACTTCATCCCAGGTTAATTGCCCGAAAGTAATTTGATCGGCAACAGGGCCATCCAGGCAGATGTAGAGCAGGCCAATGCTTTCGCGTATGTTTTCAATTTCCTGCCAGTCTTCCACTTCAATGTCCAGGTCGCGGAGTTGTTGGTTGCTCATGCCCATGATGGTATTCATGGTCATGCTGAAGAGTTCCTGGAACTGGCCTTTAATGAACTTGATTTGGGTACAGGCTACCCTGGCGCGCTGAATTTCGGTGGTACAGTATTTTAAGGTGAGGCCTGTTGGTACTGTAATGGAGGAGGCTTCGCGGTTTACCAAATCGCCTATGGTGTTGATACCGGCAAGCGCAAATTTGGTGGCGTTTACGGCGCCTACACCGGCCAGAGATGCTACAGGCAGACCGCCAATGTGGGTGTTATAAGATTTTACATCTACCTGAAATTCGGAAAAGTACTCGGTGATGTTGCCATGTTTGTCAGTGATACGAATGTACAGGTTGTGGTTGGCGCTTTTTAAAGGGGCTATGGTTTTATAAACAAAACCGCCAGTTGTGAGTTTTTCAAGTCCTTTTTTTGAAGTGGTGCTTTTGTTTACAAAAATCTCTTCCTGCATTCCCCTGTCAATGTATAATTCAAAGCCATTCAGGTCAATACCCGAGCCCATGCCGTCGGTGAATTCCCCCCTGATTTCGATAGAGGGGGACAGGAGTTTTTCCTGATTGATGGGAGTAACATTTTTTATTAATGGAGCGGCTGTATCTGAGTACTTTGCCCAGAGATAGGTGCCTTTGGTGGTGGCATTGGCATCGGTGGGACTGTTGGTGAGCTTGTACAGAATATTTTGATCGCCGTTCAGATAGACGGCATTTACCACTTTATCGGACCAATCGGCCGGTACAAGATCAGCGCAATTCATGATGAGGGCATACCCGCTTTGTGTTTTATCCACTGTAATTTTTTGGTTGATAGTAGTTGATTTTCCCACGGAAACAAGATTTTGAAACTTGCCCCATATGTAGCCCCTTGCGTAGGCATTCCCGGTAAAAGCTTTTTTGCCCAAATGGATGGTATAATTATAGGTGTTTCCTGAGGCTGAACAATAAATGGTGGCTCCATCGTGATGGTAAGCATCAAAACCCCATTCACCAGTAGCGGTGTATCCGGCAGGTCCACTAAATGAGCCGTGAAAGTCATCGGATACTCCCCAGGCGTTGAGTTCCCATTCATCGTAATTGTTGCCGGCGCTTGTGATATGGTTTTCCATTTTGCGGCCTGAGATACTTAAGCTGAGGTTGATTTCGGTTGTTTCCATGATAATTTTTGAAGGTTAAAAGTTTGGTTTTATTTCTGAATTCTCGATTATATGAAAATTGATTTTAAGAGTAAGGCGAGGTTTTGTCCGGCGTTATGCAATTGCAGGAGCAGTATAGGGGTGCATTTATCAAAATACGACTCATCAAAGCTTGCATCACCCGGCAAGTTGATGTATTGCAATACACTTTCTGAGGTGAGTTGCCAATCGCCGGAATGTAAACTTATTGGCTTTAATTTTTGATTTGTTTGGGGTATGCTATTGGGATAATATTTTTGCCAGGAGCCTTTGTTGAGCTGTATGCTGAGGCAAGAAGCGTATGATATTTTATCAGGCCTGAGGAAAAGATTCTCCCAAACATGAAGGAGGGTCTCTTCCCGGCCTGACATAAGATGAAGGTGTTTTGAGCCGATGATTGAGTCGGCATTTGGCATTCGGCATGGTTCGTGTAAATCAGCCACCAAAACCACCAATTGATTGATATAGTCGCAAATTTGACTTTTTGACTGGTTACGATTTTTCAGAGAATAAACTAATAGTTCAATTTTGGAAATTACCTGGGAAGCCGGGGTTATTACCCGGATGTGATCTGCCTCAAGTTGCAAAGGCTGACAAGCTGATTGTATACTAGAGCCGGAGCTCAACTGAGTGCTATGTGATTGGATGGAGGAAAAGGCGCTGTTGTACTTAAGAAGGCTGTCTTTGACTGAAGAATTGAGATAATGCCAGGTTATATTTTTTATGAGTTGATGGCCATACGCGTTCCATGCTACCGAAATTGAGGGTAATAGCAAAAGATGCAAAACGAAAAGAATGGAGCAGAAGGTTTTATGACTAGGCTCTTTCATCACTTATCCTTGGGCGTGCTTGATTTTGGTTGTTTTGGTGTTTAATTGATGTTAGTATTAACCAGTTCAGTTTCCAATTGATTAGTCTCAAATTTATTCCTGAAGAGCTCGAGTGAATGAGCCAGCATTGATAGTGTTAAGACTTACGCTTCAATGGGATAATAATGCAGAAATAAGGACAAGGTAGGTAAGTTGTGGATGTCGTAAAATGGAGATATATGACAATTTTTGTCGGAAAACGACAGTATTCAGCTTTAAGTAATTGCAATGGTATTAAACAGTTACCGTTCCAAGATACTTCACTAACATATAAGATAAGCGTGATCCGGGACGACTGCAAACCCTTTACCTACTCAAAGTAATCATCCCCCGGTTTTCTTTAGGTCCCTGGTTTTCATTATTGGTCTGTAATATGTATAAGTAAGTGCCTTCATCGCAAGGCAAGGCACTTGTGCTGTAGCCATCCCATATCAAAAAACAGGTATCAGGAAAAACCTCTCCCTTCTTTTCAAAAACCATTCTGCCCCAACGGTCGTATATTTCAAGGGATATCAAAGTAACCCCATAAGGCAATTCAAATTTCCATTGTTCGTTTACCCCATCTCCATTAGGCGTAAATACATTTGGAATGGCAAACTGTCCTTGGG
>JAEUTN010000011.1 GCA_016787895.1 Bacteroidia bacterium | reverse complement strand
GGCGGGTAGGGGAGGGTTGATGTGCGGTCCGGCCGAAAAACAAACTTACCGAAATGCTATTGGGTATAGGTCTTTGAGGGTTCTGGTGTCCAACCGAGGTTTGTTTTTTCGGCGCGTGCGTCCGCCGTGCGTGTCCTTTTTAAATTTACGTCCGTTGGCTTGGTTTCGCCTAACGTTTGGCCGCTAGCCGCCGGACCCTTACGAGAACTTTAGCTGCTAAAACGTCCCTCTGTCTACAGTGAAGTTAAAATATTTGAAGCAAACGCGCAACAATGTCCCGCCGCGAAGTGGCACCTTAATTTAAACAGCGTTTGCATACGAAGAAGCTGCCTCTGTCCGGGCTGGCCGGCTAGCGGCTGTTAGTACCAGTTGCCCATCAATACTTGTCCAATAATTAATACAGTGTTAGTGTAGTGTCAACCGATCGATTCCAGTAAATAAAATGATACTTTAAGTTTACGGTTCTTTCGTCTTTGCTTACAATGAATTTTGCTGATGTCCAATCAACTTCTTCGGCTTGAAATTGACCGAGTTTTCTTTCCAAAATATAAAAGTAGTTCCGCTTTACATTGTAACTGCAACACGGTGCTAAAAAGCCTGAAAACGGTTTGGAAATTATGTAGTTGTCCGAGGTTTTAATTGAATCGTCAACGGCAATAGTCCAAAAAAACATTGACCCTACGATTGCTCCAAAAAGACTATCAAACAACCATGATAGTATTACTCCTAGTGGTGACAATAAATATAATGCAAAATACATTGCCTTTTTCTGAAATGGTTTTATTGTCCTGAAGAACAGTATAAGTCCGGTCAGATAAATAATAATCTTCAAAGGAAATATTATAAACGAACCAATCGAGAAGTCCGTAAATTGTCGGAGAGCGAAATTTAAGAAAACGAGGAGAAGGAATCCGAAATGTATTTTTAAAAGTAAATTCCTGTTTTTCACGTTGCTATACTGTCCGGTGTCTGGGGCAATTGGTACTAACGTTTGGCGGCCTTGCGCCGGCCGCATCTCGCAAACTTTTGCTGCTAACCAAACGTAAGTCCAACGTGAAGATAAAGATTTTGAAGCAAACGCGCCACAAATGTCTGCCCGCGACCCGCCCTGAGCTTGCCGAAGGGAGCGGACCTTTAGAAAAGCAGCGTTTGCCTACGTAGGGGTCTGTCCGGCTGGCGCAAGACCGCTGTTAGCACTCGTTTTACTGTCTAATTTGTAAATAACCTGGTGGAAGAGATGAAGATATAAAATACTTGTCCTTATACATAAATGCTGGTTCTGGAGACATGGAACTTGGAATTTCTTCTAATGTCCAAGTTTTCCCACTGTCGTATGAAATTAGTAAGGAATGGATTACACCAAGAAATGCGACGTCCTCATGTCTATGTGCTATTATAATTAGAGTCCTACCATATGAAAATACTTTGTCAGGTATGTAATTTGAAAAGCTCCCCAATAATATTTTTTCTATTTTATTATTTTTCAACTTTAAAATGGATCCACTTACAGTATCATGCGCGGCAAATAAGATATTATCACCGTCTTTAATGAAAGAGTTGATGAAATATATTTTGTCAAAGTTTAAAACTACTTTTTCTTTATTGTTAAATAAAGTTTGAACTACCCCAGTAGCATTCCCATCAGGTTCAATAAGGGAAATTATTCTATCACCTAATAATATATGTCGAAAGTTCTTATTGCTAAGCTGAAATAGTGTATCCCATTTATGTGACTCATATAAAATCAAGTACTGTGATTTGCGATTGTCAGTTACGACTAAACCTTTTTCAGGGTTGTTAAATAAGATGTCCCTAATATAAATGTTACTTGGAATTACAAGGAGTTGGTCCCAACTCTTTCCATTATTAATGGTCTTTAATATATAAGTCGTGTCTGCTAAAATATGTTGCAATAAAATAATTAAAGTGTCTTTAAAACAAAATATTTTAGAAACTGAGCCAACATAGTCTAACTGAATTTTTTTCCATGACTTACCTCTATCGGTTGTCTTATAAAGGACAGCTTTTTCATTTGGCACTGAATTACTTTTTCCTTTCTCAACAGCAAACTGTCCTCGCCCCCCAATATAACCAGTACTATCGTTTATGAAAATAATATCCTCATATTGATCTCCATGGTCTGGTAATCCGTTTGCTCTGAATTCTGTCCAATTGTCATTTGATGAACATGAAATTAGAAATGTTAACAGTATGATTGTCAAAATTCGTGTCATTGTAAAATGAGTGCTAACGTTTGGCCAACTGGCGCTCGCCGGCTTACAGAGAACCAGTCTGAAGCTAAAGATAGAAAATTTGTCCGGATGTTAAAAGGGTTGATGCGCCGCCGCCACTATTGTCCCGCCGAAGGCACCTTATTGAAAACAGGCGGCGCTTACGAGAAGCTGAATTTTGTCCCGGTGGCGCCAGTTGGCTGTTATAGGTAGTGCGCCACACACAGTTGATCAGTCCATCGTCCACTAATTTGTCTTGACAAACTTTTTTGTCACGATACCAAATTGAAAATGCTAAATGAATTGAAGTCATACAGATGTCTGGCCGGAGAATGAAATATTTAAATTACCAGATGTTGCTATTTCTGTCTACAATATGGTATGAAAGTTTGAATTTTACCTATTAAATCAAAACATTTTTTCAATCGTCCTGCATGGAAACTTTCATTGTCATGAATCTTACAATAAAAAACACTGTCTCCCCAACACAAGATAGTTGACTTGTTCAGATAGATTGAATCTCCAATAAGTTTCCAATTTCCTCGATGAGTTATATAGTCTGTTTTAATTTTAAAAAAAATTAGCCTCCTTTGATATGTAGGGATGTCACTTTTTTCTGTTAAGACAAATTTATTATCGCTCTTTAATTCGAGCGAGGAAAAACACCTAATATCTGTTCTGTCTGAAGAGTAACCGCCGGTTACTTCGATTTCTGATAATTTTTGTCCTTGTCCGTGGGAAGGCATGAACGAGAGTCCGAAGAAAAGATAAATGAATATTATTTTAATTGTCTTCATTTGAGTTGTCTTACGTCCAGCTGGCGCATTACCTATAACGTTTGGCGGCTAGGCGTTTTTCGGTTTGCCGGCCTTAAGTCCGGCGAAGCGAAAGCGGAGCCAAATATTTGTCCGCCGGCAAACTGACGCTTAGCCGCTGTTACCAGCCGTTTTTTACAGCTTGATTGATAATTGCACATGTCCGCCCAAACCAAGTTCGACTATTTTTTGTAAGGTTGAGATACGAACTTCTTTAATGTTGTTTTCTATTTTAGAAATGTAAGATTTAGTCGTCCCGCATTTTTCAGCTAGCTCGTCCTGGGTCAAGCCTTTTTCAAGTCTGGCCTCGTGAATTAAAGCGCCAAGCTTGAATGTTTCATAACCTTTTTCAAGTTTGTCACGTTTTGAAGTCCCACGTTTACCGTAATGAGCTTCTTTAAATTGATCGAGTGTTAATGTTTTACCTTTTTTCATAGAAATATTCCTCCTTTATCTTTAATGCTTTTTCTATTTCTTGTCGTGGTGTCTTTTGGGATTTCTTTTGAAAGCCACTTGTCACTACAACTAATTGTCCGTGGTCAAAAAAACAAAAGATCCGAAAAATGTCACTGCCTATTTGAACCCTGATTTCATAAAGTCCGTCGGTACCTTCGAGATGTTTGAGATAAGTCTCAGGAACCCGGTGAAGTTCTTCGATCAGGTCAAAGGTCCAGATGATTTTATCTTTTACTTTTTGTCGCTGCTTAATGAAAAAGTCAGAGAAGTAGTCTTTGTAAACGATAACTGTCCGTACCCTATGCTTTTTGTCCACAAGACAAATATACGAAAGGTTGTCCTAAAGTGCAACAATAAAAGAAGATTTTTTGTTAAAAATGTCGAAGTCTGGGTCCGTCAAAAAATGGCTGGTAACTAGCGTATAGGCGCTATAAAATGGCGCCTATACAACATACAGGGTGTTGTACATGCGCCACTCGATGACGTATACCAAATATAATGCATTTAACTTGAACGGAAAACCTGAATCTATTGACACTAAATTTGATTGCTTCTAAAAGGCGCTAATAAGCCTTTACAAACATCACTGTTTTAGTGGCTTAAATTTAGCTTCCTTAAGAGTCCTGCTTCTTTTTAATGTAAATGGGGTTCCTTTCATTGAATTTCCTTAAATAAATAAACATCCTCTTTTTTCTTTCCTTGGCTTTTTTGATGCTCATAAATTCGGCATGCAGTGCTTTATCTTTTTCCAATAATTGTTCAATTACCGCTAAATTGTGATAATAGAGTAAACCGGTGTAAAAATCCAGGAGATAGTGTTTGGAATCATCATTAAAGGGAAATAAATTATCGGTATAGGGAAAACCACTTATGACAAGCCCGGTACTGGCAGGAACAAGTCCTAGGGTAGGATCGGAAGTGGGTTCTTCGGAGAAGAGTGAGATGGCAGCTATTTTAAACAAACGGTGGTACCGATGCTGAAATTTAACATACACAACACCATTTAAACAGTAGCCCCACACATCCTTGTGATTTAAAAAGATCGGGTTGCCAAGTGAATCCGAATAGTATAAGGACTCTTCTTGAACTCCGAAGGTCATTTTTTTATCTATGTTTTCGGTCGCTTTGGCTTTTACCTTTAAGGAAGGGCGATTCTGTTTGAATTCCTCAAAGGTTTTGTAAATGCCATCTACGAACTTAAACTCACTGGTATACAAAACAGAATCCGTTTGGGTGAAGAGAAAAAAAGGACAAGCCAAAAAAATTAAAACCATAAACGGGCTTATGTTGCTATGGCATCTATTAAGTGGCATTTTGACCTGATGCATTTGTGGGCCAAATTAAAGGTATAAATTAGAGAAGCAAAGAAAACCCGGGCACTCAAGCTTGGTTGGCTATAAATTAGGAATTCGCTACTGAGTTGAAATTTTTTACGCCGTATTACGCCGTAATTTTAAGGCACTAATAATCACTCTTTTACTATCTTTTTGCTCCCAAGATGGGTGTAAATGAGGTAAATTCCTTTTTCGAGCGCACTCAAATCAAACACCAAACCCTGAGGGCTTTCAAAAATAAATTTACAATCCCTGCTTACCTCCTTGCCAAGCACATCAAAAAACAACACGTCCTCCTTTTTTAGTGTGTTACTCTGAATGTGTATGTCGCTTTTCGTGGGGTTGGGATAGACCTTTAGTTCGGCTTCCTTATACTTTTCTACACTCACCGAGCGTATAGAAGAGTAACTGAACCTTCCGTCGAAATCCGTTTGTTTTAAGCGATAGTAAGAGGTGCCTATTATAGGCGAGCCGTCTACAAAACTGTAGTATTTTCGGCTTGAGGAATTTCCTGCCCCCTTCACTTGCCCTATGGTTTCCCACTGCTCAGCATTTGCAGAACGTTCCACCTCAAAGTAATGGTTGTTTTTTTCCGTAGCCGTTTCCCAGAAAAGTTCAACCTGATTAATAAAGATTCCGGCTTCAAACCTAAGTAATTCTATCGGTAAGGGAGAAGAGGTCACAGCTCCGATAATCAGATTGTCTAAAAAAGTTTGGTTTTGGCTGGCTCCATCCAGCAAAGCCCCTATCACAATATTACCCGATCCTGTCCAATACATACTTCGGTTATCCGGTCCATCATTGGTCCATACACTGGTTCCGTTTACAAACAGAGAACCGGTACCTGTGGTAGGCAAATACACAAATCGATAGGTTCTGAAGGTATTATCGTTGGGAATGGCATACACGTTGCCTGAAGTAACTGTATTAAACCCCCCCGCACCATTGTCAACCCGGTAACTCACCGATAAATTGCTGGCCCCGCTAATGATTAAACTTGAACCTCTGGTAAAAAAATTCCCCACACTTTCGTCCCTTTGATAATCAATGGAAACGTCAATGCCACTCACATCAAACAATCCGCCTCCGGTGGGGATGGTCAGGTTGATGTCGGCAGTTGGTAAGCCGGCATTTAATCCATTTGTTCCTCCTACGCCTCCCGGTGAGGATACAGCGCTGCCACTTACACTTGTGGCATTTGGTCCCACAGCGGCTGTGGTAACAGGGTTGGAATTCCAGGTAAATTGGGAAAGCACCTGCGCTTTTACCGAAAAGCCGGTACAAGCAAAAAGGACAAGGTAGAGTGTAGCTTTCATGTCAGTTCTTTTTCCGGTGGCCTGTAACACGACCACAACAAGTATACGCTAAACCGGCCTGAAACGTTTCTTAAAAAAGCAAAACATCGCTTATTTTAGCCCCTGTTCACAGGTTTTGGACCTTTTTCAGGCTTTTGGCAGCAGTTTCAGATTCAATTCATTCAATTGCTCCTCGCTGATTTCACCAGGTGCATCAATCATCACATCCCGTCCGGCATTGTTTTTCGGGAAGGCAATAAAATCGCGTATACCATCGGCCCCGCCAAACAGAGAACACAATCGGTCGAAACCAAAGGCCAAACCACCATGAGGCGGCGCCCCGTATTCGAAAGCGTTCATTAAAAAGCCAAATTGTTTTTGGGCTTCTTCTTTACTGAAACCCAATATTTCAAATAGTTTCGCCTGCAAATCGCGGTTGTGAATGCGTATGCTTCCTCCGCCTACTTCCACACCATTAATCACCATATCATAAGCGTTCGCGCGAACGGCTCCGGGATCGCTGCTCAGCAAAGGAACATCTTCCGGCTTGGGTGAGGTAAACGGATGGTGTTTGGCATGCCATCTTCCGGCCAGTGAAGCCAGCAGGTTCGGGTCGCCTTCGTTCCATTCCAGCAAAGGAAAATCCAATACCCATAAACATGAAAACGTGTTTTTATCTCTCAAACCCAAACGGCTGCCCATTTCCAAACGCAGTTCACTGGCGGCTTTACGTGTTTTGTCCTCAGCCCCGGCCAATACTAAAATCAAATCGCCCTGTTCAGCACCGCAGTGTTGTGCCCACCGTTTTAATTCTTCTTCGTTGTAAAATTTGTCCACACTGCTTTTTAGGCTGCCATCCGCATTATAGCGGGCGTAAACCAAACCGCTGGCACCAATTTGCGGTCGTTTTACCCATTCGGTCAATTCGTCCAGTTGTTTACGGGTGTACTCAGCCGCGCCTTTGGCACAAATGGCCAAAACGGTTTGGGCCTCATCAAACACCTTAAAGTTTTTACCGCTCACCAAAGTTTTCATGTCCACCAGTTTCATGTCAAAACGGGTGTCGGGTTTGTCGTTGCCGTAATAGTTCATGGCATCGGCGTAAGTCATGCGGGCCATGGGCGCCAGCTCAATGCCTTTTACGGCTTTAAACAAATGTTTTACTAAACCTTCAAACGTATTTAAAATGTCTTCCTGCTCCACAAAACTCATTTCGCAGTCAATCTGGGTAAACTCCGGTTGACGGTCGGCACGAAGGTCCTCGTCTCTGAAACATTTTACAATTTGATAATAACGGTCGAAACCACTCACCATCAGCAATTGTTTAAAGGTTTGCGGACTCTGTGGCAGGGCATAAAACTGCCCCCCGTTCATGCGGCTGGGCACCACAAAATCCCTGGCCCCTTCGGGTGTGGATTTAATGAGCACAGGCGTTTCCACTTCCAGAAACTGTTGCTGGTCGAGGTAATTTCGCGTTTCAATGGCCAGGCGGTGGCGCAGTTCCAGGTTTTTACGAACCACGTTACGTCGCAAATCGAGGTAACGGTATTTCATGCGCAATTCGTCGCCCCCGTCGGTTTCGTCCTCAATGGTAAAGGGCGGGGTGCTGGCTGCGTTCAATATGTTTAGTTCAAGGACTTTTATTTCCACATCACCGGTTGGGGTGTTTTTGTTTTTGCTTTCGCGTTCTATTACCTGCCCCTTGATTTGTATCACAAATTCGCGGCCCAATTGCCGGGCTTGTTCGCAAAGGTTTTTGTCCCAGTCCATGTTAAACACCAATTGGGTGAGGCCGTAACGGTCGCGAAGGTCAATAAAGGTCATACCGCCCAGGTCGCGGCTTTTTTGTACCCAACCGCAAAGGCTCACGGTTTCGTTTACGTTGCTTAGTCTTAATTCCCCACAGGTTCTGGTTCTGAGCATAAAAATTTATTTGCGGCAAAATTAGGGCTTTTTAGGGGAAATTTTGGGAGAAAGATGACACTAAAAGGCCTTGTTCGGATGAATTTGTTAGTTCGGGAGTGCTCCCCTCTGAAAACTCTTGATGAAGAGGGTTTATTTTAGATGGGTCACTTCGAGTGGTTTTGCATTTGCGGGTTGATCCGGCAAAACCTTATCGAGAAGGGACTCTCGGAAGGTTTAATTGTTTTCTGAACACGCCTCGATACAGTACCCTTCGCACAGGCTCTGCGGCACCACTCGGCGTGACATTGTTTTTTTGTCAGTTCGAGCCCGCCTGCGCATGGGTCTGGGGAATGGCGGGCAGGTAGGCCCGAGTGTAAACGCTTTGGGTCGTATCGAGAACTGAAACTTCGAGAAATTAACTTTATCGCTGCGCCTCGATACACTGCTCCACCCACATCCCTCGCCGCAGCACTCGGCGTGACTAGGTCTTAATGTCAGTTCGAGTAAGCCCTGTGTTTTCGGTATGGGCCGTATCGAGAAAGGTTGTCAGGCTCTTAAATTTTATGTAAGCACCTTTATCCTGTGCCTTAGGCTCCGACTCTGCTGAAGCAATCAGGGTGATAAATGAAGCGCTTAGTGTCTTTGCAGTGAGAGTAAGGATGAGTTTATGTAAACAAAAGTCCGGGAGCTGAAGCCTTAATCTTCTCCTTCTGTTGTTCAATGTAGCTTTGCAGTTTTTTGTCTCCTTCTACAGATGGGCTTTGTTTGCGGTGATGCAAAGCCGCATTCAGTTTGGAGATTTCGAGGTTGAGCTGAAGTGTTTTTTCAGAAAACGCGCTTTCAGAAAATTTTTGCCAGATGTAGTCAATGGCCTGGGCGTTGGGATGGGCCAGATCTTCCTTGTAAAAACGGTAATCACGCAAATCATCCGTTTGCAGTTCAAAGGCCGGAAAATAATGGACATTTTCATTGGTTTTGACCAAACGGTGAACGGTCAGTAACAAGGAGGCTTTGCTGCGGCTGTTGTTTTCAAGACCATCCTTTAAATATTTAACCGGGGAAACGGTAAAGATGATGTTTAAATCAGGATTAAAGGCCTTCAGTTTTTGAATCAGACTTTGATAAGCTTCAACAATTACATCAGGCTCCAGAAATTTTTTTTCGAAAAGATTGCCGGGCTGTTTGTGACAATTGCTGACCACCCGCTGTAGTGTTTTGTGTTCGTAAACAAAAGCCGTTCCAAAAGTGATGATCAGGTATTTTGTGGTTTTTAAAAAGTCATGGGCCTCTTGTTGGGTTGTATGTATTTTTTCTAATAGCGCTTTTTTGCCGGAGGCATGAACAGAAGAGTGGTGAAGAAAAGAATACCAGAGGCCATCCCTTTCAATCACCAGGCTTTCATCAAAAGCACTATTCCCTGTGATGGCTTTCAAACTTTGCAAAATACTTTCGGGATTAAACAAAATACCATTTGGACTCAGATGAACCGGGAACAAATGCTCTTGCAGTTTTTGAGCCATGTTCTCGGCAAAACACGAACCAATTAAAAAACAAGGCTCGCTGTGTTCTATCTCAAATCCAAATTTTTCAGGCGTATAGTTGAGGTGGAATTTCATGAAACGAGTTAATATTAAAATGGAGTCAAAAAAATTAAGTCAAAAAGGGGAGTTTTGGCATTACAGAACTTTCAGAACCTTTAACAATCTAAACTTTCTATACTTTCTAAACTCTCTAAACTCTCTAAACCTTTAACCTTCTAAACCTTTATACCTTTCATCCAAAAACGCTTTGGCACTTTCATAGGTGTTTTCCACCAGTCCATCCAAAATCGCATCTTTCAAGGCGTTTTTTAAAACCCCTACCTCGCGGCTGGGAGGCAGGTTATACAGTTTCATAATTTCTTCACCGCTAATGGGTGGTTGCCAGTTACGAATGTGGTCCTTTTGTTCTATTTCAATTAATTTTTGTCTAACAATTTCAAAATTGCTGAGGTAACGTTTTACTTTATTGGGATTTTTGGTGGTGATGTCGCTTTCACACAAAAGCATCAGGTCGTCAATGTCCTCACCGGCTTCAAACAACAAACGCCGCACAGCTGAATCGGTTACCTCGGTTTTTGCAAGTACAATGGGCCGCAAATGCAATTGCACGAGTTTTTGAACGTATTTCATTTTTTCGTTCAAGGGCAGTTTTAAATTCGTAAAAATTTTGGGTACCATGCGCGCCCCTTTGTCTTCGTGACCATGAAAGGTAAAGCCCGTACCTTCTTCAAAACGTTTGGTAGCGGGTTTGGCAATGTCGTGCAAAATGGCGGCCCAGCGCAACCACAGGTTCTCACTTTTTTTAGCGGTGTTATCCAGCACTTCCAGTGTATGGTAAAAATTGTCCTTGTGCGAAAGGCCTTTAATGGTTTCGGTGCCTTGCAGTTTTACCATTTCAGGAAAAATCAGGTGCAACAATCCGGTATCAAACAGGAGTTTAAATCCAAGTGAAGGTTTTGCAGAGCCAATAATTTTGTTGAGTTCATCGCTGATGCGCTCTTTGGAAACGATGCGGATGCGCTCTTTGTTTTTGCTGATCGCCTGAAGGGATTTTTCTTCAATGGTAAAATTCAGTTGTGAAGCAAATCGTATGGCCCTCATCATGCGCAGGGGATCGTCGCTGTAAGTGATATCAGGATCAAGTGGTGTGCGGAGAATTTTGTTGTTTAAATCCTCCATGCCATTGAATGGGTCCAGCAATTGACCAAAATTGTCATCACTGGTGCCAATAGCCAGGGCGTTGATGGTAAAATCGCGGCGATTCTGATCGTCCTCCAGACTCCCGTTTTCTACAACCGGTTTACGTGAATTCTGATTGTAACTTTCTTTTCTGGCACCTACAAACTCAATTTCAAGGTCGCGGAACTTCACTTGCGCGGTGCCAAAGGTTTTAAAAACCGAGAGGTGAGATTCTTCCCCAAGCGCCTGATGTACTTTGGTGGCCAAATCGATGCCCTTGCCAAGTGTTACAATGTCGATGTCTTTGCTGTTGCGTTGCAGAAAATGATCTCGTACATAACCACCAATGGCAAAGGAACTCAAATGAAGTTCTCCTGAGCATTTTCGAATGAGTTGAAATATGGGCTCTTCAAGAAAGGCGTACATGGATGTTATGATAAGAAAAACCAAGTCTGCTATTTTGCAGTCCTGCGTTTTTTCTCTTGCATGATTAAATTCAATTCTCTTCCGGTTTGCCCTTTTACGCTTGTGTTCTCCTGAGCCCGGCGGATGAGGTAAGGCAGCACTTCCTTCACCGGACCATAAGGCACGTATTTCACCACATTGTACCCGGCCAGGGAAAGGTTATACGAAATGTGATCGCTCATACCCAGCAATTGTGAAAAGTAAATGCGTTTGTCGGATGGCGCAAGTCCTTTTTCGCTCATGAGTTTCACCAGGTACAAACTGCTGTTTTCGTTGTGGGTTCCGGCGCACAAGCCCATCATGTCAATGTTCTCCACACACAACTTCAGGGAAAGGTCGTAATCTTTATCGCTGTCGGCTTTGGTGTTTTGAATGGGTGAGGGGTAGTTCATTTTTGCGGCGCGTTCTCTTTCTTTTTCCATGTAAGCGCCACGTACCAGTTTGGCACCCACCTTGTAGCCTTTTGTTTTGCCCAATGCAATGCTTTCCTTTAAAAAGTCGTATCGGTCGTGGCGGTACAATTGAAAGGTATTGTAAACAATCACTTCGGTTTTGTTACACAACTCCATGTTCTCATTGGCCAGTTCGTCAATGGCAGGTTGTATCCAGCTTTCTTCTGCATCAATAAAAACAGGTTGGCTGTATTGATAAGCCAGACTGCATATTTTTTTTACCCGTTCTTTCACCCGTTTCCATTCCTCCGATTCCGAAGCGCTCAGCACCTCATTAGCGCTTATTTTTTCGAGCAAGGCAAAACGTGCCAGCCCTGTGACCTTAAACACACAAAAGGGAATGTGGGCATTGCCTTTGGCCATTTCAATGGTGGAGAGGGTTTCCTTCAGTCCGTGTTCAAAATCAGCCTCACTTTCCTTGCCTTCAACACTGTAGTCGAGGATGGCGCCAATATTAAATTTACCCAGTTCGGCAATTGTGTTTTTACAATCTTCAATAGATTCTCCCCCTACAAATTGTTTAAATGCCGTGGCTTTTATCAGGCCTTTAAAACCAATATTCAATGCCATGGGCCCCCATTTGGCACCTAGGTTCACTAGAGCAGGGTTGCCAATAATCTTAAACAACCAGTAAGAACGGGTGAGCTCGGAATTACTTTTGGCTTTAAACGCGTTTTCTGTGTTCTCAAATGAAATCATAATTCAAGTAATCAATATCCAAAAAGTTCAGTAAGACTTAAAAACTTTACTTCACCATATTTTTCAAGCACTTTCAAATCGAGGTTCTCTTTTTTTGCAAGTACCAGCAAGGTTGTGGCTTTGTTTTTAATTAGGGATTCGTGAAAGGCTTTGATGTCGTCGAAACCCAGATTTTGAACTTTCTCAAACACAGGCTTGCGCATGTCAATGGTGTTGCCCAGATCCTTAGCCGCCACATAATCGAATAATATAGCCGCTTTGGTGATGCGTTGGGTTCTTATTTCCTGTAAAATGGATTCTTTGGCTGCGTCAAAACTGCTTTGGGATTTGGGCATTTCGTTCAACAGTGCAAACAGTCCGTTCAGGGCCTCTTCCAGTTTATCGGCCTGAGAACCGATGTAAGAGAAATTAAAATAGGTTTTGCTGAGTTTGTTGGGTGGGTTGTATCGCGAGAAGGTGGAATAGGCGAGGGCCTTTGATTCCCGGAGGTCCTGAAACATAATGCTGCTCATGCCTCCGCCAAAATAATTGTTGTATAAGGTAATCACCGGAACCTTGCTCACATCGTAAGCTTCTCCATTGCTCAGGGTCACTATCTCAGCCTGTTTCATGTCGTACTCCGCCACAAACACTTTTTTATCCAGCTTCAATTCTTTAAACGCGTAGGGTGCAGGAACAGGTTTGAGAGGGCCTTTGATTTTATGGTGTTTGTTTAATAGGGTCACCATGCTGTTAAGGTCGCGCGGACTGTAACTCAAAATGTTGTGCTGATAGGAGGAGAGGGAGGTGATGAGTTGTGTGATGTCTTCGGTTTTTAACGCGTTCAGTTCCTCATCGCTCAACACGTAATTAAAGGGGTTTACAGCACCATATCGCGCGTAATTGCTCATGGCGCGATTCAGAATCAAACGTTTTTGCAGTTTGTTGTCGTTTCTTTCCTTGATCATGTCGCTTACCAGGTTTTTGAGCACCTCTTTATCGAGCAAAGGTTTGGCCAGTATTTTTTCAAACAGCTGCAGGGCTTTTTCAAAATTTTCATCCAAACCACTGATGCTTACCCAAACGTTTTCCTGATCCACAAACACATTAAAGGTGCAGCCCAATTTGTAAAGTTCTTCTTTCACCGCGGCGGCTGATAAACCTTCAGTAGCCAGGTAAGGAATGGCTTTGATGGCCAGAGGCAATTGTTTGTTGTGGTTGCTGCCCATTTCAAAACGGTAGTAAACGTCGAACAATTTGTTTTCGGTGTTGGTGTTGTGCAGCACTTCCACCCCTGATTTTAATTTACCAAAAGCGATATCGGTTTTGTAATCCAGAAAGCGCGGGGCAATAGGACTTGGTAACGATTTGTTCATGGCTTTTACAAAGTCAGAGCTGTTCTCTCTATCCACTTCCACAGGCGTGATCTGAGGTTTCTCTACTTTCTGAACGGTTGAATCTACACCTGTAAGTTTATAAATCACCGCGTAATTTGCATTCGAAAAATTTTGTTTGGCAAAATCCACCAGTTCCTGTTTGGTGATTTTTGACATGCGGTCGATGGCTTCTACCTGTTGTTTCCAGTTCAAATCGTTCACAAAAGCGTTCAGCATCATGTCGGCACGACTCGCGTTACTTTCCAGTTCTTTTGTTTTGCGAAGTTTCAGGTCGGTAATCACCGCCTTCAATAACCAATCCGGAAATTCTCCTTTTTTTACCAGCTCCATTTGACTGAGTAAAAGCGTTTCAACTTCCTCCAGTTTCTGACCCTCTTTGGCTTCTCCTCCAAACGCAAGGATGCTATAATCTTTCAAAGGATAATAGAAGGAATAACTGCTCAGTACTTTTTGCGCCTGATTCAGGTTGATATCCATCAAACCGGCTGTGCCGTTATTCAGAATGGCAGAAATTAAAGTGCCCATGTCCGCGTCGCGACTGCCTTCTCCTTTTAATCTCCAGGCCATGGTAACACTTTCGGCACTGGGCCCAACAACGGTTTTGCTTATTTTGGAGGTGATCGGAGTTTCCGGCTCAAAGGTGTATGGTTCTACTTTTGAAGGCATTTGCGGACCAAAGTATTTGTTCACCTCCAAAATCACCTGATCGGGATCAAAGTCTCCGCTCATCACTATGGCCATGTTGTTAGGTACGTAGTTCTTTTTGTAATAGTTATTGATCTCCACCATAGAAGGGTTTTTCAAATGCTCAATGGTACCAATGGTAGTTTGTGTGCCGTAGGTATGTTTTTTGAACAGCGCTTCAAACAAAGCCTCAAACACTTTACGGTTATCATTGTCCATACCAATGTTTTTTTCTTCGTACACGGCTTCCAGTTCGGTGTGAAACAAACGCAACACCGGATTCCGGAAGCGCTCTGCTTCTATGCGCAGCCAGTTGCTGATTTGATTAGAAGGAATGTCATTCACGTAAACGGTTTGGTCGAAGGAGGTGTAGGCATTGGTGCCATCAGCGCCGATGCCCGCCAGCATTTTATCGTATTCGTTGGCAATGGCGTATTTGGCAGCCACTCCGCTGATACTGTCGATGCGGTGGTAAAGCACTTTTCTTTCCTGTTCGTTACGGGTAAGGCGATAGGTTTCGTAGAGCTCCTCAATTTTTTTGATCTCCACACTTTCTTTTGCATAATCTTTGGTGCCGTAAACATCGGTGCCCTTAAACACCATGTGTTCGAGGTAATGGGCAAGGCCGGTGGCATTGGAAGGATCGTTTTTACTTCCGGCTTTTACGGCGATATATGTTTGTATGCGCGGCGCGTTTTTATACACCGAAAGGTAAACCTTCATGCCGTTTTTCAGCGTGTGGATGCGGGTGTTCAAAGGGTCTCCGGGAACGGATTCGTATTTAAGTACCTCGGCGAGGTCAATGGCCGGAGGTGTTTTAGGCGGCATTTTTCCGCTCTTCATTTGAGCGTTGAGCTGAAGGCTGAAGAGCGCGACACTAAGGATCAACAAGGGGAACTTGAACATGGTTGGGGTTTAAGGGTTAATAATCAATTTCCAGATCAAAACGTTTTTTGAGTTCCAGCAGTGAGGGGTTTTTACTGCTCATGGCTTTGAACACATCGGAGGGTTTATAGGCTTTGATTTCTTTTTGAATTTCTTCTACTGAGGTGTTGAGCTGCAGGGCCGGATTTCCGGTTTTGCTTCTGAGGTAATCCACAAATTCCTGGCGTATCATCTGTACTTGCTCCTTTTGCGTTTCATTGCTGAGCAAGAGGGAAACGGTTTTGTCCTCAAACAACAGTCCAGCTGTTTTGAAAATGGTGGAAATTTGTCTGGCCCCTTGTTGCAGTTTTTCTTCAGCAAACTGAGCCACCACTTTTTCCACATCTTCTCTCAGGGTTTCAGCCGGATGGATTATGGCCTCAGGCGGGGGCTCAGCAACGAGTTGAGCCGGGGCGGAATTTTTATGTGAGTTGTTTTTAAGTTCCGATAAACTAAAATTGGCTTTTACCTTAAGTTTTTCAAAGTCAATGCTGGGTTTCTCGGCTGTACGTACAGGGGGGGTATTGACAGGGACAACAATTTTTTGAGCGGGAGGGGATGTTGCCTGTGGTTCTTCTGCCTCAGGCAAACTTAGTTCATCTTTTTTTTTTTCTTCAGCGCCCGCCGAATTTAAAAAAGACAATTGCATTAAGGTGGTTTCTACCAAAAGGCGCTGGTTTTTTGCGGCTTTGTAATTAATGTCGGATTTGCTGATGAGGTTGAGTGCCCGCATGAGGTACATGGTGTCGCAAGCCTGTGCCTGTTGGGAGTAACGTTGTTTCAGCGCTTCGCTCACCTCAAGCAAACTGAGTGTTTGACTGTCCTTGCACACCAATAAACTGCGCAGGTGTTCGGCCAGGCCCACCAAAAACTGGTGACCATCGAATCCCTTGTTCAGAATAACGTTGAGCACCAGCATTATTTCTGGGAATTTATTATTCAGCATCAAATCCGTGATGTTGAAATAATAATCCAGGTCAAGTACGTTCAGGTTCTCTACTACATTTTTGTAGGTGAGTTGGTTGCCTGTGAACGACACCATTTGATCAAATAAAGAACAGGCGTCGCGTAATCCCCCATCGGCTTTTTGCGCGATGACTTGCAGGGCCTCTGGTTCAAAATTCACCTGCTCGCTTTGCGCCAGAAAGGCCAGGTGTTTGCTGATGTCTTCCGTTTTAATACGGTTGAAATTAAATACCTGACAGCGGGATAGTATGGTAGGGATGATTTTGTGACGTTCGGTAGTAGCCAGGATGAACTTGGCGTGACGCGGAGGTTCTTCCAGGGTTTTTAAAAAGGCGTTGAAGGCCGAGGCACTTAACATGTGCACCTCATCAATGATGTACACTTTGTATTCTCCCAATTGAGGAGCAAAACGCACCTGATCCACCAGATTACGGATGTCGTCAACCGAGTTGTTACTGGCTGCGTCCAGTTCATGTACGTTTAAGGAGGTTCCGGCGTTAAAGGAGGTGCAGGATTCGCACTGGTCGCAGGCTTCCCCGTCCTTGGTGAGGGAAAAACAGTTGATGGTTTTGGCAAATATACGGGCGCAGGTGGTTTTGCCCACACCACGGGGACCGCAAAACAAATAGGCCTGAGCGAGCTGTTTGTTGAGTATGGCGTTTTTTAAGGTGTTGGTGATGTGACTTTGCCCAACCACTGTGTTAAAGTGTTGGGGCCTGTACTTACGCGCCGATACAACAAAGCCTTCCATTTAAGTCTTAAAAATACGATTAATTTCGCCGTCACGCAGGGCTATTTGGGCGAATAAAAAAGGTTAAATTATTAACTGTATGTTTATAATTTTATTCATCATTTCTATATTTAGTCCACTGAAAACGCTGATTTATACCCTCTTTCTTTTTTTCCTTCTTCCGGCGGGCCTTTGCTCGCAAAATCTCATTAAGGGCCTTATTTATGAAACCGACAGCATCAGCGCCATGCCCTTTGTGTTTGTGATCAATAAAGGCACAGGCAATGGCACCGTGAGCGACAATGAGGGACGATTTTCCATTTCGGTGACTGATCAGGATACCCTGCTTTTTTCCTTTGTGGGATATGCCAAAACCAGCATACCGGTAAAACAAATTGTAAAGGGAAGAGATGGGGTGATGCGCGTGTACCTCACCCGCATGCCGGTGAATCTGGGCACCGTGAATGTGACTTCCTTTAAAATTAAGCCCTACGAGCGCGAATACATGAAGGATATCATCAACAGAAGTCAGATGAGTACCATCAACGCCTTTAACAGCCCTTTTTCTGCACTCTATATGCAATACAGCAAAGAAGGCCGACAAGTAAGAAAACTGGCACAGATTTTTGAAGAGTTAATGGTGGAAGAACAGGTACAGCAAAAACTGAGCCCTGAAATTTTAAGAAGGCTTACCGGCGACAATGAGTTGGATTATGCCGTATTCAGAAAATATTGTTTTCAGTTGAGTAACGATTATATCATCAACCACGATGGATTTGAGTTGTACACCAAGGTGATGGATTGTTACCGGCGTTACAAGTCAGAAAGAAGGTGATCTATCACCATTCCAGATTTCCCAGCTTTTTTCAGCCTGGAGTTTTAACATGCTTAAACCATTCACCACTATTGCCCCCTGTTCGGCCGCTTTTTTGAGGAACAGGGTTTCTTGGGGATTGTAGATAAGGTCGTAGGCCAGATGCTCTGCGCTGAAGAATTCGTAGGGAAGAGGAGGAAAGGAATTGACATTCGGGTACATGCCAAGGGGGGTGCAATTCACAATGAGTTTATGCGATCGCAAAACCATTTCATTCAGCTCACCGAACAAGAAAACCTGTTCGTTTTTTTTGGATGCCGATGAGCTGACGAACATCACCTCTACACCAATTTTTTTTAAAGCATAGGCCACGGCTTTGGAAGAGCCCCCTGTGCCGAGAATAAGCGCGCGCTGATGGTTAACATCCAGAAAAGGTTTGATGCTTTGCGAGAAGCCGTATACATCCGTATTATAACCAAACGTTTTGCCCTCACTCAACTTAATGCAGTTCACGGCACCAATGGCTTTGGCCTCATTACTTAATTCATCCAAATAAGGTAGTATAAGTTCTTTGTAAGGAAGTGTGACGTTTAATCCTTTCAGCGTTGTATTGTTTTTGATAAGGGAGAGAAAGTCACGGATATTCTGAAGCTCAAAATTCTCATAACGGTACCCCTGCAATTTCAGTCCTGCAAATTTTTTTTCAAAGTAGGCTTTGGAAAAGGAATGTTTCAGGTTGGCTCCTATCAATCCAAACACTTCAGCCATTATTTTTTGAATTTGCTTTTTAGAGCGGCCAGAGCGCTGTTCATGTCGTTAGGGTCGTAGTTGGCTTCCTCTTTTTTTATTTTGGACTTTTCACTTTTCACCTGAATACCTTCTCCTTTCATGCTCAGGGCAATGCGTTTGCGTTTAAGGTCCACTTCGGTGACGTTCACCCAAACCTTTTGTCCCACTTTTACTATTTTGGAAGGATCGTCCACAAACACATCAGCGAGTTGAGAGATGTGCACCAAACCATCCTGATGCACGCCAATGTCGACAAAGGCCCCGAAATTGGTGACGTTGGTAACGATGCCGGGCAAACGCATGCCATCCCGCAGGTCTTCCATGCTGTGCACGTGCTCATCAAAACTAAACACTTCAAATTCCTTACGGGGGTCACGTCCGGGTTTTTCGAGTTCGCTTAAAATGTCTTTCAGTGTTGGAAGGCCGATGGCTTCTGTAACGTAATTCTGAATTTTGATTTTAGCGCGCAGGTCTTTGTTCTCCATCAAATCGTCGATGCTGCAGTGAAGGTCGGCGGCCATACGTTCCACAATGTGGTAGCTTTCGGGGTGAACAGCACTTTTATCCAAAGGATGTACTCCATTGCGCACCCGCAAAAATCCTGCGCATTGTTCAAATACTTTTTCGCCCATGCGGGGCACTTTTAATAATTCTTTTCGGCTGTTAAAAGCCCCGCTGGTTTTTCTAAAATCAATAATATTTTGTGCCAGCGATGGACCTATACCGGAAACATAAGAGAGCAGTTCTTTAGAAGCGGTATTTAATTCAACTCCCACCGCATTAACGCAGGAGCTCACCACTTCATCGAGTTTATTTTTTAAATGGCCCTGATCCACGTCGTGTTGGTACTGCCCAACCCCAATGGACTTGGGATCAATTTTAACCAGTTCGGCGAGGGGATCTGCCAATCGCCGCCCAATAGAAACAGCGCCTCTCACGGTAAGATCATATTCCCCGAATTCTTCCCGCGCCACTTCACTTGCCGAATACACCGAAGCACCGGCTTCGTTTACCACAATCACCTGAAGTTCTCTTGGTAACAAATCAATGCCGCGAATAAACAATTCGGTTTCGCGGGAAGCGGTTCCGTTACCAATGGCGATGGCTTCTATCTTGTGTTTTTCGCAGAGGGCCAGCAGTATCCATTTAGCTTCTTCGGTTTTGCGTTGTGGTTCGTGAGGATAAATAACGGTTTCTTCCAGTAATTTTCCCTGGCGGTCGAGCGCCACCACTTTACAACCGGAGCGGAAACCGGGATCTACACCCAGTATGGCTTTTTGACCCAAAGGAGAGGCGAGCAACAGTTCTTTTAAATTTTCGGCAAACACTTCTATTGCTTTTTTCTCAGCCACTTGTTTGCTCAGTAAACGCATTTCCGCTTCAATGGAGGGTTGCAACAAACGTTTGTATCCATCAGCTATGGCCAGTTGAAGCTGTTCGGCACAGGCTCCACGACCGGTGATAAATTGTTTTTCGAGTTTGAGGGTGGCCTCTTCTTCATCAATTACCAGGTCGAGGATCAACACATCTTCTTTTTCTCCCCTTCGCATGGCCAGCATACGGTGCGATGGACAATCCATGAGTTTTTCTTCCCATTCAAAATAATCTCTGAATTTTTCACCACTCTCTTCTTTTCCTTTAATGACCTTGCTTTTAATGGTTCCGCTTTTTTTGTAGAGTTCACGTATGCTTTCCCTGGCCACAGCGTCTTCGCTGATGGTTTCGGCTATAATATCGCGGGCGTATTGCAGAGCTTCTTCCTCAGAACTCACTTCCTTTTCAAGTGAAATGTATTTTGCCGCTTCTACTGAAAGCGCGTTTCCCTGTTGCGCAAAAATATAATTGGCCAGTTCTTCCAAACCCTTCTCTCGTGCAATGCTTGCGCGGGTGCGGCGTTTGGGTTTGTAAGGAAGGTAAAGGTCTTCGAGTTGACTCAGGGTTTCGGCCTGAAGAAGTTTTTCTTTAAGTTCTTCGCTGAGTTTGTTTTGGGATTCTATGGATTTAAGGATGCTTTCCCTTCTTTGCTCCAGTTGACGCAGGCGTTCCAAGCCGTCCTTAATGTTCATGATTTGCACTTCATCCAGACTTCCGGTGGCTTCTTTGCGGTAACGCGAAATAAAGGGAACTGTAGCGCCTTCGTCCAACAAACGCACAACGGCTACCACCTGTTTGGAATCAATGTTCAGCTCATCAGCCAGTTTAAAGTATATGCGGGTTTCGTTCATACAAAATTCATTTCAGGTAAAATTAAAAATAGCCTCATGCCTGCACAGCATGAATTATGAACATTCACAGAAGAGGAATGAGGATAAATTCCCGAAAAAAAGGTTGGAAAAACGAAGCGGGGTTAGGTCTAAGCCTGAGCGGTTGGGCCACCAAAATTCATGGGAATGGCCGTATCAATGTCCTTGATTTTTCCATTCACCTGCTCAAACTTCTGAATGTTGTCGGCCAGGGCTTTCAGCAATCGTTTGGCGTGTTGCGGAGTAAGCAGGATGCGTGATTTAACGCGGGCCTTGGGAACCCCGGGCATCACTTTGATAAAGTCCATCACAAATTCACTTTGAGAGTGGGTAATGATGGCGAGATTGGAATAAATGCCTTCGGCAACGTCTTCGCTGAGTTCTATATCGAGGTGGGGTTGGTTCGGAATGTTCTCTTCCATGAGGTCTGTTGAATTAAATTTGAACAACGAAGTTAATGAATTATTTCCCGCATTTCCGCGGCTATTTTTGCAGCCTCTTCAGCTGCTTTTTTAGCAAAATCTTCTCCTGAAGAGGCATAAATGATGGCCCTGCTCGAATTTACCAATAGGCCCACGTCCTTATTAAGCCCGTATTTGCAAACCTCTTTTAAACTTCCGCCTTGAGCGCCAACACCCGGTATCAGTAAAAAATGGTCGGGTAGCACTTCCCGTATTTTTGTGAGCATCTCAGCTTTGGTGGCGCCTACCACAAACATCATGTTATCCTTAGTGCCCCATTTGGCGCAGGTTTCCATCACATGCAGGTACAGTTCTTTCCCGTTGATGTTGAGTTGCTGGAAGTCAGAGGAACCCGCATTGCTGGTGAGGCCAAGCACTATGGCCCATTTGTTTTTAAATTCCAGAAATGGTTTTACCGAGTCGCTGCCCATGTATGGCGCCACGGTAATGGCATCGGTCTCCAATCGTTCAAAATAGGCTTTGGCATACATGCTGCTGGTGTTGCCAATGTCTCCACGTTTGGCGTCAGCAATGAGAAAGTGGTCAGGATAATTGATGTGCAAATACTTTATGGTTTTCTCCAAACTTTCAGCACCACTTAAGCCATACGCTTCGTAAAAGGCGTTATTGGGCTTAAAAGCCACACAGTGTTCAGCGGTGGCATCAATAATCTGTTTGTTGAATTCGAAAATGGGGTCTTCCTCTTCCAATAAAAATTTTGGAATCTTGTCAGCATCGGGGTCGAGCCCTACACATAAAAAATTTCCTTTGTTGCGGATGCTGTTAATGAGTTCTTGTCTGGTCATGAAGTTGGGATAGTTGTTGAAGAAAAGTATCGATGAGAATAGTTTCGCTGCCCTCCAGGTCTTTGGTAAATTCGTTTCGCATTCTGTTGGCTATAATCACACATACCGTCAGGCACTCATGTCCAAGCAGTTTTCCGAGGCCATACAAAGCAGATGTTTCCATTTCAAAATTAGTGATTTTTAAGTCCTTAAACTGAAAGGCTGACAAGAGTCCTTGTATATTTTTCATGCGGGCATTCAAGCGCAGCTCTCTTCCCTGAGGGGCGTAAAATCCGGGAGCGGTTGCCGTAATACCTGTGCAAAAAACGGCAGGTTTGAATTTTTCCAATAGCTTTTCTGAAGCAGGAATGGCATACACAGCAGGGAGGGCAGTGGGCCAGGAAGCATGGTTTTCAAACGCTTTGCAAAGCGCCGGGTGGTTGATTTGTTCAATGGAATCGTAAAAATGCAACAAACCATCCAACCCTAAACCGTAAGCTGAGGCTACCAGACTGTTCACGGGAATGTTTTCCTGTAAGGCGCCGCTTGTACCCAAACGATAAATGCGGAGCTGCCTTTTATGTTGCAGTTCTTTTCTTGATTTCAGATCGATGTTCACGGCGGCATCGAGTTCGTTCATCACAATATCAATGTTATCGGTACCAATGCCTGTGCTGATTACACTTAGGCGTTTGCCCTTATAAATGCCGGTGTGTGTAATAAATTCACGGTGAGCGGTGCTGAATTCGAGTTGTGAAAAATGCCTTGATATTTTATTCACTCGGCCGGGATCACCCACCAGAATAACATCATCGGCGATGTGCTCAGCACTGAGATCAAGGTGATACACTCTTTGCTTTGAATTAAGGATCAGTTCAGATGCTGAAAAATGGGTCATGCGCCGGTGCTTAGCGGTAAATATAAAAACAAAAAAACCTTCTCCGGTGTGGAGAAGGTTTTTCCTTATTGAATGATTTTAATTTTAGTTAACCAAAGCAGTAAAGCCTGCGTCAGCACGTAATTTGATGAACTCAGCATCGTCTTTAGCATACGCTTTGTAAGCGTTGTCTTTTTCAATGGCTGTTTTCAGGAAGCTGATCGCGTCAGCACTCATGGATTGACGGGCAGCAGTAACGGCTTTCAAATAATAGCTGTAAGCAGTTTCGTTTTCGCTGCTGGCACCAAGGGTTTCTTTAACTGCAGCAGCATTGCCGCTTAACAGTTGAGCAAGGGCTTTGTTGTGTCCGTTGTAAGAACCAAAGTTGTTCACGGCCTCTGCGTATTTGCCATTGCGAACATCAAGGATGCCCTGATTGTATTTGGTTTCAGCGTTTCCACCGGCTTTTTTGTAAAGTTCTTCGGCAAGCGCGCGGTTACCGTTTTTCGATTCAATTACACCTAAGTTGTTTTGAACGGCAGCCTGAGTGCTTCCTGCTTTTTCAGCACGTTTGAAAGCTTCAGCCGCTTCGCTCACTTTGTTTTGCATCAACAGGGCGCAACCGTAATTGTTGGAAGTTCTCCAATCGCTGCCGTATTGTTTTTCAGCAGCGGCATAAATCTGAACTTTGGTGTTCACGTCGTTGGTTAAAGTAGCAGCATATAGCAATTCTTCAACAGAAAGACTGTCGGGATTTGAAACCGCAAGTTTAGAGATTTGCTCATCGGTACGGGAATTTTTATCGATGTTCAAGGTAATTTCAGCGCGACGCAAACGTGGAAGCACTTTCTCGGCCAACTCTACATATGTTTTAGAGAGATTTTTGATTTCTTTACGGCGTTGGTCAGCATCCGAATACATGGTCAACACACGCAAGATAAGGTCTTTATCAGCCATGGTTGATTCTTCCATCAATTGTTTAAAGCCTTCCCAGTCTTCACGGGTAGTGGCTACAATGTACTGGTCTTTTGTTTTTCCAAAATTGTTGTCTTTGTTTTTGTCTTTTTTGAACTCTGCCATAATCGCGGCTGATCCTGAATTGGCGCGGTCCTTAGCAAGGTTTTCGTTCTTGTCGGTTTCTCCATCAGGAGAAGCGTAAGCTGAAACGGAAATGCCTTTAAAGCTGTAAGAAGGGGAGTTTAAGCTGGTTGAGATAAAGGTTTTGAAAGCCTTCATTTCTTCAGAGCTCATTTCTGATGGTCTTACATTGGATTGATTAATTACATAATAAATGTGGGTCATTTGATTGGCAGGCATTACTTTAACAAAAGCATCCTTGGCCATCATGGTTTTTTCGTCGTTGCGCACCAAAAGAGAAGTGGCGATAGTGCCATCACCCAGTTCAACCGGATCGAAGGCTTTTTTCTTGGTTTTGTACTGACCTTCAGCACGAATCACCAATTTGGCGTTGCGCATGCCGTTCTCAAAGGCGAATTTTTCGGAAGCGTAGTTGAAAGAACCTCCGCTATAAGCGATTTTCTGACCACTTCCGGTGGCTTTTTCACCCACCAAGGTGATGGGTTTTAAGGCCTTTTCGCCTCCGTTCCAGGTAATTACAGGAGTAACCACCAGGGTTATTTTCTTTTGGAAGAGTTTTTCGTTGAATTTACCGTTCACACTGAACTGAACGCTGTCACCAATCATTTCCAGAGGATTTGGGGTTACGGCGTATTTAATTTCCTTTTGCTTCTTTAACATTTTGCCTAGGGAATCACAGCTGGTGAAAACAACAGCCAAAGACAAACTGGCAGCAACTACATGTAAAAATTTAGAATTCATTGTTGAACTTTTAGGTTTTATAGCGAACAAAAGTAAAGAATAATTTGAGATTTGGCTCTTTTTTTCCTATAAATGTTAATTAGCACTCTTACGTCCAGAAAGCCCAAATAGTTGCGCTTTTAAACATATTTCGTTGAATTCCCTGAATTTTAAGACGAAGTTCAGGTTTTAGGGATTTATCTGCTAAATTTGCGCCTCTTGGAAAGTTTTGCTTCGGATATTCCTTACAATTCACTAAAATACTCTAAGTTTTCAGGTTATTTGCGCCTTGGGAAATTAAGGCTGAGTGCCCTTGTGGTGTTTTCGGCCGTGATTACCTATTTTACAGTGGCGGAGGAAATCAATTGGCTAAAAGCCCTCGTGTTAATGCTTGGCGGATTGCTTGTTACGGCTTCAGCCAATGGCTTCAACCAGATTATTGAAAAGGACCTCGACAGATTAATGGAAAGAACCAAAACACGCCCATTACCGGTTGAAGTATTGAGTGTGACCGAAGCTTTTTGGGCCTGTTCTATTCTTGGTGTAACCGGCACTATCCTGCTTTGGGTTTATACCAATCCGCTTTGCGGTATACTCGGATTTTTATCCATTGTTCTGTATGCTTTGGTGTATACTCCGCTTAAACGGATTACGCCTTTTTCGGTGTTTGTTGGTGCTTTTCCGGGCGCATTGCCCACCTTAATTGGAGGTGTGGCGGCTACTGAAGGCTTCGGGCATTTTGGTTTTTTTGCCGTGTTATTGTTCCTTATTCAGTTTGTTTGGCAGTTTCCCCATTTTTGGTCCCTGGCCTGGTTTAACGACGAAGATTACGCCCGTGCCGATTTTCATTTGCTGCCTTCAAAAAACGGCAAGGATGCATTTTCAAAGTTTCAGATTCTGCTTTACAGTGCTTTTTTGCTGATGGTAAGTATTTTCCCTTTCGCGTTTCATTTTGTTGGATTGTTAAGCACAATGGTGGCGGTGTTTTGCGGCCTGGCCCTCTTACTTCAGGCTTATAATTTTTACCGTTTACCAAGCGACACGTACGCTAAAAAATTATTCCTGGTTACCCTCGTTTATCTGCCGGTGGTACAGGTAGCCCTCATGACCAAATATTAAATTATGGATTCAGAAAGCACTACAGTTAAAAAAAGCGGAATGCACCGTGAAGAAATAAAAAAGGCGCAGCGAAAGGCCGCTAAACCTTTACTTTACGTGGGGATTGTAAGTATTGTGATGTTGTTTGCCGGTCTCACCAGTGCCTATGTGGTAAGGGCGGATAACGGCAACTGGCTGGTATTTCAATTGCCGGGAATTGTTATTCTCAGCACAGCGATAATCGTTACAAGCAGTGTAAGTATGCTTCTGGCGCAAAGAGCCATTAAAAAAGACAATCACCGCCTGACCTCCATTGCTTTGTTCATAACTCTGGTTTTAGGCATCGCTTTTTTCTTCACTCAATACGAAGGCTGGAAACAACTTACAGCTCAGGGAATTTATTTTATTGGTAAATACAGCAACGCCTCGGGTTCTTTCCTCTACCTCATTGCCCTTGTGCATCTGGCTCACATGGTTGGAGGCCTTCTGGCATTAATGGTGAGTTTTACAAAGTCCTTGTTAAAACGCTATTCCTCTTCCGATTATCTGGGGCTGGAACTAACAGCCATCTATTGGCATTTTCTTGATTTGCTCTGGGTATATTTGTTTTTGTTTTTATATTTTTATCGCTAATATTGCAAGCAAAAATTAATCTAATTTAACATGTCTCATACAGCTGAAATTGATGTGAAAGAAGCCTGGGGCGGAGGTCAATCCCCGTTCAGGATAAGTTACGGGAAATTGTTCATGTGGTTCTTCCTGGTATCCGACGCTTTAACCTTTGGTGGTTTGTTGGTGTCTTATGGCTTCATCCGTCACAAATACGCTGAAGTTTGGCCGAAAGCGGAGAATGTGTTCACACACTTTCCTTTTGTTGAACAACACATTCCATTGGCATATGTGGGATTAATGACGTTTATCCTCATCATGTCATCTGTTACCATGGTGCTTGCCGTTGAAGCCGGTCATCGTATGGACAAACGAGGGGTTACCGTTTGGATGTTCTGGACCATTATCGGGGGACTTGCTTTCGTTGGTTCTCAGGCCTGGGAGTGGTACCACTTTATTATCGGAACCGATGCAGGCGCTTTGCGTAACGTTTGGGACATGGAAAAAGGCGCTTACGTGCAGCAGGTGTTTCACGGCGCCAATATGACCACGAATGAATATGGAGTGCCGCAATTCGCCAATTATTTCTTTTTTATTACCGGTTTCCACGGAACGCACGTGTTTAGCGGGGTGGTGCTGAACTTTATCATCTTCCTCAATGTGATCAAAGGCACTTACCAGCGCCGCGGTCATTATGAAATGGTGGAAAAAGTGGGCTTGTACTGGCACTTTGTGGATTTGGTGTGGGTGTTTGTGTTTACCTTCTTTTATCTGTTGTAAAACGTATTTATTGTATTAAAAAATCTTAGACTATGGAATTTCACGACAATTACCCGCAATACGAAGTGATGAGTAATCACGGCGAAGAGGAGGGAAAAAAGGGACGCAAAACATTATGGAACGTGTTCTGGGTGATGCTGGCCATCACTATTTTTGAATTAATCATCGGTTTTATGGCTCCAAGCCAGGGCTGGAGCGGCTCCTGGTGGTTAAAAACCCTGTTTATCTCCTTAACCATCGTTAAGGCGGCGGCCATTGTGCTTTGGTTTATGCACCTGGGTCATGAAGTGAAGTTTTTCAAATACGTCATTTTAATGCCTTACATCATTTTTATGCTGTATACCATATTTATTGTTCTCACCGAAGGAACCTACGCCGGCTCATCCGGTAACCTCACCAGGGTTGATCCTATTTTTGTGAAACAGCAGGAAGAACTCAGAAAACACCATGGCCATCATGCTGCTGAACCCGCTGCAGGTGCCGCCGCGGAGGAGGTTCACCATTAAACCTCAAAACCTTCATTTTTAAGCCACTCTTCGGAGTGGCTTTTTTTATTTATATAGTAGCACTTTTCTCAAGTTCGAGAAATGCGGAAGGCAGGTCTTCAATTACATCAGAAATGAGCATACTTTCCATGCTCATTTTTTTTGCGCAACGGTCGGCTGCTAAACCATGCAGGTAAACGCCAATAAGCGCTGCCTGAGCAGGCGTATAGGTTCTGCACAGTAAACCCAATAAAATACCGGTTAAACCATCACCGCTTCCGGCTTTGGCCAAACCCGGGTTTCCGGTGGAATTAAAAAACACCGTGCCGTCGGGCATGGCAATGGCTGTATGGGCTGATTTAAGAACAAGAATACAACGGTAACGTGCCGCAAATTGGCGGGCAGATTCCAGTCTTTCAAAATCGCTGCTATGATTCACCGTCAATCGATCGAACTCTTTAACATGGGGTGTAAGAATAACATGTGCCGGCATAAAATTCAGCCAGGTTTTATTTTCTGAAAGGATGTTCAGCCCATCGGCATCCATCAGCAAAGCACCTGTTGAATAGTGAAGGATTTTTTTTAGCACAGCTTGTGTTTCCTCATTCATTCCAACGCCGGGACCAAACGCAATGGCTTCGAATTTTTCGGGGTGATGGGTTTCAGAAATGTAATCCGGATTGGAGTCGGCGCTGCTCATGGCCTCCGGTAAATGTTGTAACAAAGCGCTGAGTGTTGCTTTGGTAGAATGTACTGTGAGTAAACCCGCACCACTTTTCATACAAGCTTTAGCGGCAATAATGGCCGCGCCACTTTTTCCCCGGCTTCCGGCCAGCAGTAAACCGTGCCCATGCGTTCCCTTGTGTGAAAATTTTGTACGGTGCTTTAAGAGCGCGCTTATCAGGTCCCGGCCAATGTAATGAAAGGAGGTGGTTTGTTGAGCAATGGCATCCGGGTGTAAACCAATGTCGAGCACTTCAAAATTCTTTACGTATTCAGCGTTCTCTGCCATTAAAAATCCCAGTTTGGGAAATTGAAAAGTCAATACACAATTGGCTTTAACCCTATGGATGTTTTGAGCAGAAGATACATCGCCATATAATCCACTTGGCACATCGATGCTGTAAACAGTAGCCGAAGGGCAGGCATTGATAAAATCAATGGTGTCGGCCAATAGTCCTTCAGGCGCTTTGTTTAAGCCGGTTCCCAAAAGCGCATCAATAATTGTTTTGAAACGTTCTTTGGGCAGTTTACTGAGTTCAGCCGCATCCTTGATCTCCTGAAGTTTTTTGGGATAGGATGATTTTAAACGTTTGTGATTAATCTGATTGTCCTTACTTGCTTTATCGCTGTGATGGATTAGGTAAGCCATCGCGTTGAATCCGTTTTGGTTCAGCAGTCGTGTTAAAGCCAGTCCGTCTCCTCCATTGTTGCCCAGGCCGCAGAAAACATGAAGGGGTTCATTTTTGTTCACTTTTCCTTCAAGCGCTTTAAAACAGGCCAGGGCAGCACGTTCCATCAGGTCGATGGACAAAACCGGTTCGTGTTGAATGGTGTAGGCGTCAATGGCCCTGATTTGTTCAGCGCGGAAGATTTTCATGCTCAGGACGCTTTATCGCAGGAACAATTCTCCTTCTTTACTTTACAGTATCTGAACGGCAATAAACGGTAGAGCAGGTAGAGGGCCGAAAGGCAAACAAGCGTTATCACGAGAACTGATTGCATCATTTTGTTTCGTTTAAAACGGGTAACCAAATACAGGAAGGGTTCTCGCTGTTGTGATGAATTTTAATTTCACAGGGCACAAATTCATCTTCAGAACAGGTATAAATGTTGGTGAATTGTTGAGGGTTTCTGTCAAACAAAGGGAACCAGGAGCTTTGAATTTGTATCATCAGCTTATGGCCTTTTTTGAAGGTATGGGCCACATCAGGCAGTTCAAATTTTACCTGTTCAATTTTACCGGGCTCAAAAGGTTCAGGCTTTTCGAAACTTTTTCTGAATTTTCCACGCATGATTTCTCCTCTCACCAGCATTTGGTAACCGGCCATTTCTGTTTCTTTGTCGACCCCTCTGCAGCAATAATTGACATTGTATGCAAAATCATCGGGGAATACATCTATGAGTTTTACAACAAAATCGGCATCGCTGGTGCTCAGGCTCACCAACAACTCAGCAATCACCGGTCCTGCCAAAACCAAATCCTTGTTCAACACCTCGGTGGTAAACACCAGCACATCGGGTCGCCGGGCTGCAAATCGCTGATCGTCCACCATGTATTCTTTGGTTCTTTTTAAATGCACCTCATCGGTATATGGCACCGGCTTTTGAGGGTCGCTGAGGTAGTTTGAAAACCCCTCTTTGATTTTTGGGACTTCAAAACTTAAACCGTTTTTGTTTTGCAGGTATAGTTTTTTTTGCTCTGTGTTCCGTGGTGGCCAGGTTTCAAAGGTCTTCCATTTGTTTTCGCCGCTGAAAAAAATACTGGCTTGAGGCATGGATTCAATGGTGCCTTTAAATTTCAGGTGGTAATTAAAAAAAGGCACTTCCAGGTTGTTTTGATAATGCTGCGATGTGCTTGAACCAAAACGCACATCCCCCAAATGCGATCCTTCTGAACGGCCCCAGCCTCCGTGAAACCAGGGTCCCATTACCAGTCGAGAACTGGTGGAAGGAGATTGTTTTACCAGGGCTTTATATAAGTTCCAGGCACCAAAACAATCTTCGGCGTCAAATGTGCCGCCTACCACCAGCATTGAAGCTTTGATGTTATTGCAGGCTTTCCTGGCATCCCTCGATTGCCAAAAGGTATCGTAGTTGGGGTGCTTCATCATCACATCCCAGAACTTTACACTGTCGCCCATCAACTTTCTGTAATTTTTAAGAGCGCCTTGTTTCAAATGAAAATTATAAGCGTCCTTTTCAGGAAATACAAAACCTTTTGGGCTAGTGGTGCCGGGTTTAACCCGTGTTTTCCCGAATGAATAATAAAAGCTGAATCCATCCATCAATGCAAAAGCGCCGTTGTGGTGAAAATCATCTCCCATAAACCAATCGGTAACCGGTGCCTGAGGGCTTACAGCTTTTAAGTTGGGGTGACGGCTGGCGGCGGCCATGGTGGCATAAAAGCCGGGATAGGAAACGCCCAGTACTCCAACATTTCCATTGTTTCCTCCGACATGTTTCAATAACCAGTCGATGGTGTCATAAGCATCACTGGCCTCATCCGACTCGTCTCTGCTGCTTTTGTCGGCGTTAAAAGGTTTTACATCTTCAAACTCCCCTTCACTCATGTATCGCCCACGCACGTCCTGCATTACAATGATATAACCTTCCTCAAGGTAACGTTTCCAGTAGGTGGTGTAAAGGCGTGGTGAAATGATGCCCTTACCATAAGGCGCAACAGAATATGGGGTGCGCATCATTAATATAGGATGGAATTCACTGCGGTCAACCGGACTATAAACAGTGGTGAACAGTTTTACCCCATCGCGCATGGGAATGTAAATTTCATCCTTGCTGTAATTGGCGTAGGCCCAGGTACTGTCAATTTTTTGAGAATAGAGTGAAGTGCTCCAAACGAAGAAGAAAAACAGAGAGAAACATAGATTTTTAAGCATAAATACGGCTGTGAGTGGTAAAAATACCTGTTTTTTGATTAACAATGAATGGTGAAAAACATTGCTTTTCTGAAAACCCATCTTTTGGCCTTAAGCACTACATTTAAAGGTTAATGAGCAGTGGGAAAAAAAATAAATTCAGAGAACCGGAACTTGTTGAATCCGATCTGGCAATTGAAGAGTACATTCCGGAAGAGGAATCCCCTGGCGTGAACAAAAAACGCAAGCCAAAAAACACCTCTGAGCCAGCTGCAACAAAAAAAAAGCAGGAGCCGCTTCCCGTTAAAAAGGGCCGCTTGCTTGAGAACATTAAACACGCCCGGTCCATCTATAGTTCTGAACGAGCCCAAAAAATCAGAGGACTTGTGCTTTTGCTTACCGCAAGTTACCTCAGTATCGCCTTCATATCGTATTTTTTTAGTTGGAGTGTCGATCAGGATAAAGTGCTGGGCCCCACTTCCGAACTTTTTTTGCCTGACACCAAAGTAAACAACTGGTTAGGTAAATTCGGCGCGCTGGTGTCGCATTTGTTTTTATACAAATGGTTCGGCGTGTCGTCCTTTGTTCTGGTTCCGGTTCTGGTGTTAAGAGGGATTGAAAAACTTGTTCAGCGCCAGGTGCACACCATCGCTAATTTTTACGCCAAGTGTTTGTTTGTTGTCACCTGGTCTTCATTGGTTTTATCCTTCTTTTTTGCAGAACGTCTTTTTTACATGGGCGGAGGGTTTGGTTATTTTATCAATGCCCAGATTTCCAATCTCATTGGCAACTCCGGATTGATTGCTCTGCTTGCGTTTAGTTTACTCACCTATCTGGTGATTACCATAAACATGAATTTTTCTTTGCCGCAACGGGAAAATCATCAAGAGTCAGATGCCAGTGCTCATGAAACTCCTGCCACCACTGAAACAGAACCTGTGTTTGTAAACCGCATGAAACAGGATAGTTCAGAGCCGGTGCTGAGCGCCGAGGAAGAAGCCGAGTTGCTGAACTTTGAAGTTCTACAAAAACCACAGGAAAAAGTAGTGACACCGCAAGTTGTTGACTTAAGCACTGAATCGTTGGAAATGCCTGCCGAAACGCCAAAAGCGCCTGAGCCTAAAACATCCGGAGACAAGAATGAGCCCGAGTTTGAAATTGGCGGAACGGTGCAGGAGCCAAGCAATCTCGAAGAAGGCAATAAAGCCGCTGAGTTGGTAGAACAGTTTGGAGAATACGATCCTACCCTGGATTTAGGTACCTATCGTTTTCCGGGTTTTGAGTTGCTGAACGATTATGGTAACATTCACAGCAAGGTAAATCAGGAAGAACTCATCGCCAACAAAAACCGCATTTTAAGCACACTGAAAAATTACGGTATTGAAATCGATAAAATCACCGCTACGGTGGGCCCAACAGTTACTCTTTACGAAATTGTTCCGGCTGCCGGGGTGCGTATCAGCAAAATTAAAAATCTGGAAGATGATATTGCCTTAAGCCTTTCTGCTCTTGGAATTCGCATTATTGCACCGATTCCCGGACGTGGCACCATTGGTATTGAAGTGCCTAACCAGAATCCGGAAATGGTTCCCATGAAGAACATCATGGCTTCAGAGAAATTCAATCACTCTCAATTTGAATTGCCCATCGCGCTTGGTAAAACCATCAGCAACGAAATATTTGTGGCCGACCTAACCAAAATGCCTCATCTCTTAATGGCTGGCGCTACGGGTCAGGGTAAATCGGTTGGGTTAAACGCGGTGTTGGTTTCTCTGCTCTACAAAAAACACCCTTCGCAGGTAAAATTTGTTCTGGTGGATCCCAAAAAGGTGGAGTTGACGCTCTTCAATAAAATTGAACGCCACTTCCTCGCCAAATTACCGAATTCAGAAGATGCCATTATTACCGACAACACCAAGGTTATACATACTTTAAATTCCCTGTGTATTGAGATGGACAACCGCTATGCCCTTCTTCAGGATGCACAGGTTAGAAACATTAAGGAATACAATGCCAAGTTTGTGCAGCGCAAATTAAATCCCAACGACGGGCACAAGTTTTTGCCTTATATCGTACTTGTAGTGGATGAGTTTGCCGATTTGATTATGACGGCGGGTAAAGAGGTGGAAACTCCAATTGCCCGTTTGGCTCAGTTGGCTAGGGCTGTTGGGATACATTTGATTATTGCCACACAGCGCCCTTCAGTGAATATCATCACGGGTACCATCAAAGCAAATTTCCCGGCGCGAATTGCATTCAGAGTCACCAGTAAAATCGACAGCCGCACCATTTTGGACACCGGTGGAGCAGAGCAGCTGATAGGCCGGGGAGACATGTTGTTGAGTACAGGTAACGATTTAATCCGCATTCAGTGCGCTTTTGTGGATACCCCTGAAGTAGAGAAAATCACCGAGTTCATCGGAAACCAAAGGGCTTACCCTAGCGCTTTTCTGTTACCGGAATATGTTGGAGAAGAAGGGGATGGCAAAGAAGACGTGGATTTGAGCGACCGGGATAAGATGTTTGATGATGCGGCACGTTTGGTAGTGCAGTTTCAGCAGGGCAGTGCCTCCTTTCTTCAACGAAAATTAAAATTAGGCTACAACCGCGCAGGAAGAATCGTGGACCAGCTTGAGGCCGCGGGCGTTATAGGACCATTTGAAGGCAGCAAAGCCAGGGAAGTACTGATAAAGGACATGGCACATCTCGATGATATTTTACAAAAATTAAGAAATCAATAAAGCAGTCTGGCACGGTGCCTGCTATTCAATTTCTATCTTTGCTCACCCCATTTAACCCCCTCAAAGCATATGAGTAAGTTCGTCGCCATAACCCTCCTCTCTTTTTTTACTTTGTTTGCATCTGCTCAGGACCAGGATCCAAAAGCCAAAGCCATTCTGGATGAGTTGAGCAAAGTGACCAAGGCGTATAAAACCATTACCACTGAAATTATCTTCACCATTCTGAACAAGGAAAAGAAGCCGGCTGAAAAACCGCAACTCTGGAAGGTTCAGGTGAAAGGACAAAAATTCCGTTTAGAGATTCCGGGCTCATCTATCCTTTGTGATGGAAAAACAGTTTGGAATTACAACAAGGATGCCAGAGAAGTGACCATTAAAAACTTTGATCCTGACAGTGATGAACAAAACCCCGCGAAATTATTCACCATGTACGAGAACGGGTACAAGTTCAAATACGACAAGGAAGAAAAAGTGGGAGTGGCCCAATGCCATGTGATTGATCTTTTCCCGGCCATTAAACCGGAGAAGAAAAAATTTCATACCATTAAATTGTACGTTGATAAAACAAAAAAGCAGGTGGTGAAATTAAAAATGATCATGAAAGACGGCACCACTCAGGAGTATACGGTAAAATCCATGAAACCCAATCTTGAAATTGCTGATACTGTTTTTGTATTCGATACCAAGGGTTTGAAGCCCGACCAGATCAGCGACGAAAGAGATTAGGATTTGTTCAGTGAATTCGGATGCCGATTAAACTGACATCATCCACCTGTTCAAGTTCTCCTTTCCATTCTTCAAAGGCTTGTTTCACTTTATTGAATTGTTCTTCAGAACTCAATTGAGAAATGGCAATCAGCAGATCTTTCAGTTTTTTATACATGAATTTTTTCCCCTTGGGCCCGCCAAATTGATCGGCAAAACCATCGGTAAGGGTGTACACCATGTCCCCGCTTTTTAGCTCGAAGGTGTTTTGCTGAAAGGAAACCGTATCCCTGTCGTGTTTGCCCACCGGCATTTTATCGCAAGGGAGTTCTATCAATTCAACCGGGTCTTGATCTTGCGTTTCATTTTTTCGTGCAATCCAAATCGGGTTATTGGCTGCAGCGTAATGCAGGGCAGGCGCCTTAAAGTCAAAACACGCCAGGCTGCAATCCATACCGTCTTTTCCTCCTTCCTGGCTCCCGTCGTTGGCCAGGGTATCGATCACTTTTTTGCGGGCGTGGTTAAGGATGTCTTTGGGTGTGATCAGTTTTTCAGATTCAACGGCCTCCTTTAAACACGAGATGTTGAGCATGCTCATGATGGCACCCGGAACGCCGTGACCGGTGCTATCGGCGGTGATGAGAGCAAATTGTTTGTTCGGCAGGAGAGAAGCCCAGTAAAAATCTCCGCTTACCACATCCTTTGGCTGGAAAAACACAAAATAATCTTTGAGGTTCTCTTTTAAAAGCTGGTCGCTGGCCAGCAAAGCCCTCTGTATTCGTCTAGCATAAATGATGCTGTCGAGAATTTCTTTTTGTTTGTCTTCTATCTCTTCTTTTTGGTGGGAAATGGTTTTGGTTCTTTCGGCTATGGTTTCTTCCAGTTTTTTATTGGCGGCCGTTAAACGGCGGCTGTTTAACTTCACAATAAGTACAACCAAAAAAACAAGCAAAAGCAGGTATAAGGCATAAGCGAGTTTGGAACGGTACCAGGGGGGCAAAATTCTGAAGGGGATTTTAATTTCATGAATTTTATTTTCCAGATCGGTACGTGCCCTTACTATCAGCACATAATTTCCTTCCAGTAAATTTCCGAAACTCAATAAGGGATCCTTGTTCCATTCACTGAATTCTGAGTTGAATCCTTCCAGTTTGTAACTGAACTCGTAACTTCCGCTTTCAAAACTGGTGAAGCCCAACACCACTGAAACGTCATGGTTTTCGTAGGGTATCTTTAGTTTTTCAGTCGCTAAGGAATCAATTGCTGAAACGTTCATTAAAAGGGTGTCTTTGTTCGAGACAAACTTTTTTAGAATAAGATTGTAATGTTTGTTTTGATTGATTTTAACATTGCGAAGTATAAATAAACCTTCACCGCATATAAACACGTCTTTTTTTATACTGTCGTAGGAAATAAAATTCGCGTTCAGGTCCAATAAACGGTTCATGGCTGCATTGTTCACCTGAAACCGGTCAGCATTCCTTTCCAATAAAATAATCTTCTCCCGGTTTTTGTTTTTTTTGGAAAGAAATTCTTTGTAGGAATAGACAAGATCGTTACCCGCTTGTGCGGCTCTGAACACCTGCCCACCTTTGGTTTTTAGCCACAATTTGGTGTTGATGCTGCAACGAAACCGGTTTTTAGAATCTTTCGATAGAAGAAAAATGCCCAGTTCACTGCCAACATACACAAGCCCTTTGTATGAGAAGACGCTGTTTTCAAGATCCCACTGCTGTTCCCATTCAGGAGTAGGGCCTTCTTTTCCCTGAATGGAATCAAGACGCTCAGGTGTTCCGGAATTAAGATAAAAGATACCTCTGTCTTCTGTGGCAAAAAACACATTGCCTTCCTGGTCCTCGGCAATGGTTTTAACACCGCTTCCCAATTCAAGAGTTTGGTAATTTTGAAAGCCTGAGGGACCTTGTTTATAAATCTCCACACCGTAATCGGTGCCTGTATAAAGTGTCTTTTTTGTGTCCTGAGACTGATACAAACAAAAGGTGTTGCTTTCATTCAATGATTTAATTCCGCCATTGCTGTAAACCAATAATCCCTTGGCCGTACCAATTAAAAGTTGACCATTTAAGGGGAGCAGGAACCAGGCTTGTTTGTCGAGGGTTTCCAGGAATTGAAATTTGTCCAATAAACTATCATAGTATTGAACTCCTTTATCAGTAGCAATATACAATCGATTGTTGAAATAACAGGCGCTTTGCACGGGTCCGGCAATACCATTATCTCTTGTGTAATGGAAGAGTCGGGAATTGATTTCAACAAAACCTATACCATAATATAAGGCCAGCCAAAGGTTTCCGTTCAAATCCTGAAAGGCAGATTTGATGTTATCGTCAAAAATCCCTTTTTTTGAATTGAACCTTCCAACAATGTTCAGGTTGGTGTCGAGTTCAAAGGCTCCTTTTTTATTAGTGGTCACAATAAAATTACCGTTTTTCAAAAGTTGACCATTGTTGGCTTCGGCAGCAATAATCTCCTGGTCACTTTCTACACTTTTGGATTCAAATTTTAAGTTCAAGGGGTTCAAAGAGTCGTACTGCACCAGCACGGTACCAATGTTTCTGAATCCCAATGCGGTTTGTGTCGGGCTTAAAGAGTAGGCATAAAACAGTTTTTCTTCTGAAAGGCTTTCAGTTCCCGGAACAGGAATAAATTTTCCCTTATCAAATAGTGAGATAGAGGAACCCACATCGAGAACGTAGAGATGTTTACCCAAACTAAAGGCCCGGTTGTGTAACACATTTTTTGGTTCAAAAACCATGACCTTTGCCTTAGCGTATTCCACCAGTTTATCCGCAGCTAAAAAATAGGTGTTTGAGCCAATGGTGATGATCTGACGAATGATTTCTTTCGGGCGTTCATCTTCAGGAATATTATCCAATAAGGAAACATACGTGTACTTTCCTTTGTGATTTTTTACGATTTTGGCAATGTCTCCATCCGCGGTTCCAACAACAATTTCCCCCTCGGAAGTTTTGGCTATACAAAAGATGGAAACTTCATCTTCCCGCTTGCACTGGTCCCAGTTGATACCGTCGAAAACCAATACCCCGTTGTTGTTTGCAATAAAAATCAGCCCTTCATTGTTTTGGGTGATGCCTGAATTGTTGCCGGATTCCTGATACTCCTTAGGCAGGTAATTTCTAACAAAGTAATTACCGGTTTGACCCTTTACTTCTTCTGCTAAAAAAGAGAGAAGGCAGTAGAGAAACAGAAATTGGCGAAAGAATAACAATAGTTTTAATGTTGAATAATTATTTTTTCATGAACAGCTGTTTTACCATTAACACTTAATGTCAACAGATAGATGCCGTTGTTCATTTCTCTTGTGTCAAGACTATAGTTTGAACCACTAAAATTATCTTCAAACACTTGCCTTCCTGCTAGATCCATGATTTGCAGTTTTATTTGTTCTAGTTCTCCCGGGGCTTTGATGTTCACTAAATCGTTGGCTGGGTTAGGGTAGATGATGAGGTGTTTGATTAACTCTATTTGCTGTTCAATACCTGTAGGAAACTGTCTTTCATTGGTATTGTTACTTTTGGTTCGACTCTTCACAGCTGCCGTTTCACTTGTCTTCAAACTCGGGTTACAACTAAAACCATCCGCATAAACAAACCATTTCATATTTCCTGTGGCGGAAAGAGCGGCGTACTGGGGGTCGCTCAATTGATTGCCGGCCGCCACAGCCACGGTAACAGTGATGCCCGAAACAACATTTCTTCGGGTAAGTACATAATTTAAGGTTTGAAGCGGACCAACACCTTCAATGGCATAATAGTTCCAGCTGAAGTTGCCGGTGAGGTTATCCGTAATCTTTACACTTTCGTGGAAGGGACTCATGGCGCTCAAATTTCCACAGCTGTCAATGTACTGTAATTTGTATCGGTGCAGTGAAAAATTAGGGTTTCCGGTAATCGGTCCTATACTCCTATTTGTATCCACGTATGAACTAAAGGCATTTTTTGGAATGTGGGCGATGGGCGTATATATCGAAGCGCTGGTTTCTCTGTAAACAATAAAGGTGTCGGCCTGAGGGAACAAGGTTTTGTCCCAATACACTTCATTATAATTGCTCAAACTATCAACGGTAACCAAACAGAGAGAAGGTGTGGCCAGTGAGGTGGTGTTTAATTGATAAAAAGCCGTGTCGGTACATCCTTCAAAGTTCATACCAACCACCGTGTAATTACTGGTTACGGTTGGGTTCACCACAATAAACTGACTCATGGCACCAGTGTTCCAGGTAAAACTGAGAGCGCCCAAAGCGGAGAGGGTGCTTGCAAATCCGGCACACACCAAACCGGGGCCTGATATGGAAACCGTAGGGCTTGGATTTACGGTTACCACATACACGGCTGTATTACTGCAGCCTCCGGGACCAGATGTCCCGATAACGCTATAGGTGCTGGTGTTCACCGGACTTACGATAATGCTGCTGTTCTGAGAACCATTGTTCCAGCTGTAGCTGGGTGCACCGCTGGCTGTTAATGTGAGTGAGTTGCCCATGCAAAAGAAAATACTGCTGGGTGTGATGCTTGGGTTTACTGGCGTTGGTATAGACACGGTACTGATAGCAATGGCAGAACAGGAATTGCCCGAGGTGCCTGTAACCGTGTAAGTGCTAGTGATGGATGGCGATACCACAATGCTGGAACTGTTGGCGCCGGTGCTCCAGGAGTAAGTGCTAGCGCCCGAAGCCTGTAAGGTAAGAGAAACACCCGAACAAAGGGAAGAGCTATTTACACTCACCGTTGGATTAGGAATCACACTGACCGAAGCTATGGCCGGGGTGTGGGACACACAACCAAGGGAATTGGTGCCGGTAACAGAATAGCTCGTATTAACAGATGGACTCACAACAGCAGTTCCTCCTGAGATGGCATAGGTTTGAGCGCCGGAAGGGCTGATGGTAAAACTTTGTCCTAAACACAGGTTGCCGCTGTTCACGGTAATGCTGGGTGATGCGTTCACACTCACTGTGATTACCGCCGTGTTTGCAGAAACACATCCTAAACTGCTTGTACCTGATATGGAGTAATTGCTGTTAACGAGGGGATTCACGGTGTTCGACCCACTGCTATATGTATAGGTGTTAGCTCCTGAAGCTGTAATGGTAAAAACATCACCTGAACAAATGGTGCCGCCCAAAGCGGATACCGTTGGTGTAAGGTTAACAGTAAGTTGACTTACTGCGGTATTCGCTGAAACACATCCCAGTGAACTGGTGCCGGTAACCGAATACGTGCTGTTCACAGAAGGAGAAACAACCGTTAAGCCACCTGAAATAGTATAGGTGTTAGCCCCACCCGGAACGAGCGTGAAAGATTGTCCGGTACACAAACTACCACTGTTAATGGTAACTGTTGGTGTTGTGAAAACGGTTACATGGCTAACAACATTGTTGAGAGCAGGACAGCCTGCAGCGCTGCTACCACTCACGGTATAGTTGGTATTGCTCATCGGACTTACCGTAGCGCTTCCGCCACTATACGTATAAGTCGAAGCGCCGTTAGGAACGATGACAAAACTATTGCCCGAACAAATGGAGCCACTGTTTACGGATAGGGTAGGTGTTGTATTCACTGAAATGGTTGCCACCGCGCTGGTGCTGCAATTACCTCCGGCAGCCGTGGTACCATTTAAGGTATAGCTTGTTGTGATGAGCGGACTAACCGCGTAAGTGGTTGTGGTTGGTCCTCCTTCCCAGGTATAGGATACCGCGCCACTTGCAGAAAAGGTTACGGTGTTGCCGGAACAGATGACCGTGTTGTTTGGCACTATAACTAAAGTGGGTGAAACATTCACGGAGATGCTCTGCACGGCGGAATTGGTACAACTGTTGGTTTCTCCTATGACCGTGTAACTGGTGTTGGAAACCGGATTTACCGTATAAACGGAAGTGGCAGGTCCTCCTGACCAGGTAAAGGTGGCTGCGCCCTGAGCTGTTAAACTGGCCACACTGCCCTGGCAAATCACCGTGCTGCTGGGTAATATGGTTAAGCCCGGTGTAGCATTCACTGAAATGGTTTTTACCACTGAACCGGTGCAGGTGTTGGCCGCAGTGCCGTATAAAATGTAATTGGTGGTGGTGGCAGGACTCACCACATAAACGGAAGTATTAGGTCCTCCGGTCCAGCTGTAACTTAAAGCTCCTCCAGCAGTTAAGGTGGCGGAGTTTCCGGAACAAATGATGGAACTGCTCGGCGTGATACTCAAGGTGGGTGAAGGAATTACGGAAATGCTTTGAACGACTTCGTTTGTACAACCGTTCACTGCAGTTCCCGTTAAGGTGTAATTTACCGAACTGAATGGGCTTATTGTAAACACCGGAGTCGTTGGCCCTCCGGTCCAGGTGTAAGTATTTGCACCACTTCCGGTGAGGGTAGCGGTGGTCCATGAGCACACCAATGAATTGCTTGGTGTAATGGTTAAATTAGGTGATGCATTAACGGAGATGCTTTGCGCCGCTGAATTGGTACAACCGTTTACTGCCGTGCCCACTACTGTAAATGTGGTGTTACTCATGGGGCTTACCACGTAAACAGTGGTGGCCGGTCCTGCCGCCCAGATATAGGTGTTGGCGCCGCTCGCCGTTAAGGTGCTGGTTTTTCCTGAACAGATGACGGTGCTGCTAGGCGCAATACTCAAAGTAGGTGGTGTGTTTACATCGACCGAATAGGTTGTTGTATTTGTGCAATTGCCGGCTCCGGTTCCGGTGAGTGTATAATTGGTGTTGGTAAGAGGACTAACCAGGTAGAGGGGATTTATCGGACCCCCACTCCAGGTGTAGGTATTTGCCCCGCTGCCGGTAAGAGTAAGTAGGTTACCCAAACAAAAAAGGGTGTTGCTTGGTGTAATCACCAGAGTTGGTGTTGCATTCACAGAAAGCACCTGAACCGCTGAATTGGTACAGCCGTTTAATGCTGTTGCGCTTAGGGTGTAATTGGTTGTGGTGATGGGACTCACCTGGTAGGTGGTGGTATTAGGTCCTCCGCTCCAGGTATAGGTGTTGGCACCACTGCCGGTAAGCGTGGAAGAGTTACCTGAACAGATGACTGAAGTGCTTGGACTGATACTGAGCACAGGAGTAGCATTCACAGAAAGGGCCTGGGTTGCTGTATTGGTGCAGGTGTTGGCGGCAGTACCAATTACGGTATAAGTTGTATTAACGGTTGGACTCACCGCATTGGCGGCTGTTGAAGGTCCTGAAATCCAGCTGTAGGTGCTGGCCCCGCTTCCTGTGAAGGTGGCCGTTTGGCCTGAGCATATAAGTGTTGTGCTGGGTGTTATGGTAAGCACTGGTGTAACGTTCACCGAAATACTTTGAACGACTGAATTGGTACAGGAATTTAATGCGGTACCACTGAGTGTATAACTTGTTGTTATGAGTGGATTTACTGTATATATCGCTGTGGACGGCCCGCTGGTCCAGGTATAACTGTTGGCTCCGCTACCGGTTAAGGTGGCTGTATTGCCGGTACAAATGACGGTGCTGCTCGGACTTATAATCAGAGCCGGACTTGCGTTAACGGAAATGGATTGTATGGCCACGTTGGTGCATGAATTCGCAGCACTGGCAGTGAGTGTATAGGTGATGGTTAGAGTAGGACTTACAACATAGGCTGCTGTGTTTGGTCCACCCGTCCAGGTGTAAGTGGAAGCCCCACTTCCGGTGAGTGTTGCTGATTGGCCTGAGCAGAGCAGTGTGCTGCTGGGCGTAATGTTAATTACAGGTGTGGTATTGACTGAAATGGATTGAACTGCAGAAGTTGTGCATCCGTTTCCTGCTGTTCCGGTGAGTGTGTAATTGCTTGAACTGAGTGGGTTCACCGTGTAAACAGCGTTGGCAGGACCTGATATCCAGGTGTAGGTGGAAGCACCACTGCCGGTAAGGGTGGCTGTTTTTCCTGTGCAAATTACCGTGCTGCTGGGGGTGATGGTGAGTACAGGACTGGCTATAACCGATATAGATTGCACCGCACTGTTTGTACAGGTATTGGCTGCCGTAGCAACAAGGGTATAATTTGTATCAGAAAGTGGACTCACCACATAGGCTGCGGTGCTTGGACCGCCATTCCAGGTATAGGTGCTGGCACCACTCCCGGTTAAGGTGGCGCTTAAACCACTACAGATAACAGTGCTGCTTGGAGTAATCGTTAAAACAGGAAGGGCGTTTACAGAAACACTTTGCAGGGCACTGGTTGTACACCCATTGGCGGCAGTACCCAAAAGAGTATAAGTAGAGTTCGACAATGGACTCACCACATAAACAGCGTTGGTTGGTCCTGCACTCCAGGTATAGGAGCTGGCACCGCTTCCGGTTAAGGTAGCTGACTTGCCGGAACAAATGACCGTACTGCTTGGACTAATGGTAAGAGCAGGGGCTGTAATCACCGAAACCGATTGAACTGCCGAGGTAGTGCAACCGCTAGCTGCTGTACCATTAAGAGTGTAATTACTGGTTGAAACAGGGCTAACAGCATAAGTAGAAGTAGTTGGACCTCCATTCCAGGTGTAGCTGACGGCGCCACTTCCGGTTAAGGTGCCTGTGCTGCCTAAGCACAATAGGGTGCTGGTTGCAGAAATACTAAGCGAAGCAGGGGTATTCACACTCACAGTAGCTATTGCCGTGTTGGTGGAGGGACATCCACCACCACCTGAACCCGTGATGGCATACGTAGTGGTTACCACAGGAGAAACAACAAATGAACCCCCGCTGATGGTATAGGTGGAAGCACCCGAAGGTGTTATGGTGAATGGACCGCCACTGCACACTGTACCTGAATTGACTGAAACTGTTGTGTTGGGTTGGATGTTTGTGACAACAAGTGTTGCTGTTAACTGGCAGCCGGCACCATCACTAACAGTGAAATAATAATTTCCGTTACTTGAAGGTGTAACATTGCTGATTACAGGGTTTTGAACGGAAGAGGTGAAGGAGTTGGGTCCTGTCCAGCTATATGTAAGAGTTAGTCCGGAACTGACATTACCGCTCAGGTTCAGGTTGCTGCCTTCACATACGGCCAGTGAGTTCGAACTGGCACTCAAACTGGTAATGTCGCAATCTTTAAATTTGGCTAAAAACCCATCTTCAGCACCACCACCAAAAGTGGTTTGATGAGCGGTTGGGCTTGCCAATCCTAAGGTGGAGCGCGTGGTGCCACCAAGCAACAGGGCTCCTGATGCATCTTGCGCTATTGACCATCCTTCGTCAATATCGCTTCCACCGTAATACGTTCCCCATTGCCGAACTCCGGTACTGCTGAATTTTGCGAGAAAAGCGTCGTAACTGCCGCCACCATAAGAAAATTGGTAAGCCGGACTCGAAGCAATTGTCGTGCCTGTGTTAGTGCTGGTATAACCGGTTAGGTAAACATCAGTAGCAGGATCGGTTATACACGTATAAGCGATTTCATAACCGCTTCCACCATAATAAGTGGCCCATTGTCGTACACCACTTCCATTGAATTTAACAAGATAGGCATCATAACTGGCCGGGGAAAGTGAACTTTGGTGTGAACCGGCAGTTGCAATGCTGGTGCCATTGTTGGAGTTGGTGAAGCCTGTAAAATAAATGTTACCTGAACCGTCTACCGCACAACCATAGGCGTATTCGTCTCCGCTGCCTCCATAGTAGGTTCCCCATTGCCGAACGCCAGAAGCGTCAAATTTTACAAGAAAGCCATCATAGTTGCCACCGGAACTGGATTGATGACAGCCTGCAGTAGCGATTACAGTTCCCACATCAACGGTAGAAAGCCCGGTCAAATACACATTGCCCGAACCATCAACTGAACAGCCATATCCGGATTCATTTCCCGCACCTCCATAATAAGTGGCCCATTGCCGAACGCCTGCAGTATTGAATTTAACTAAAAAGGCATCGGAGGTACCTCCTCCAAAAGCATTTTGATGAGCTCCGCCTGTAGCAATATTTAGAGTTGAAGCAGACGCTCCCGCAATATACACATTGCCCGAACCATCCGTTGTACATACAAAGCTCAAATCGTTTTCGGCTCCACCATAATACGTGCTCCATTGCAACACCCCACTGGTATTGAATTTTGCAAGAAAAGCATCTGAATTACCGCCAAGTGTCGTTTGATGGGCTCCCGGTGTGGCTACATCAGTAGTTGTTGGACTTGAAGAGTATCCTGTAATGTAAACATCTCCCGAATTATCCACCTTACAACCATAGGCAATTTCGTCCCAGGTACCTCCAAAATACGTTCCCCATTGACGTATGCCACTGCTGTTGAATTTTACGAGAAAGGCCTGATAGCTTGCGCTTATTAATGTACTTTGATGTGCACCGGCTGTAGCTATTGAGGTACCATTGCCTGAAACTGTCCAACCGGTCATGTAAACATTGCTTGAACCGTCGACAGAAATGGATTTTACATTGTCAATATTGTTCCCGCCATAGTATGTTCCCCATTGCCTTACTGCCGGATCAATGATATAAGGGAAAGCAGGATCGAGGTCTTCAATTTCAAAACCGATGACATCTTGTTTGATGGTCCATTTTGCTTTAAGCGCTTTTCCGTTTTGCAGCACCAAAGGGGCCTGTTCAATAATGTCCCCATAAGGTGTTTGCATCACCAATTCCCCTTTTTTATTGAGGTGAATTTTTTTCAAACCTTTAATCTGTAAACGAATTTGGTGATAGTCCACACCGGCTTTTATTTCGTAATCGTATTTTAATCGACCCTTGCTGTGGTACCATTTCACATCAATGCCGTTGTACAAATCGTTATACCTTATGGCTTCATAACTTTTTACTCCCGTTATCCCCTTCTCGCCGGAGTTGCCAAAAAAATTAATGGTCTCCATCAGTGCATCAGCTCCTTTAGGTTGCGTATTTGGGTTGGCCCCTAACCAAATCAGATCCGTTCTGAAAATACTGGTTTTTTCAGGGCATTTTTCTTCCGTTTTTGATCGCGGATCCTGAATTTTTTTCCAGCTCTCCACTTTGTACAATTGGTAACTGAAACCGTTTTTGCCGAAGTGATAGGTCATTTGCCCATCGAAACCACTGTAAAACACATCCGGACGAGGCTCATTGTTTTCGTTGTGTACCTGCCCCTTATTTTCAATAAAAGCCAGAGTTTTAACCTGGGGCCTTGGGTTGTTGGATACCGAAAAGGAGGAAATTAATACACTCAGTATACTTAAAAACAGACTTCTTTTCAGAGGGTTCATCAGGGAGCTTTTTGGGTTCAGTACGAGGCATGGATTTTGCTGAAACTGAGCAAAATCGGGCTAAAGCAAAGATAGAAATATTCCTTGTTCATCGTGATCTGAAATGTTAAAACGAGGTATACGAAGTAAAACGGATTGGGTTTCCGAAAACAGCAAATTCAGGCCGGTAATTTGGCCTATGATTGTGACTTTTTAGTTTGAAATTGGAAAGGACACTGTTCAGAGGTGCAAGGCTGCTTTTTTGGCCAAAAGATGTTCTTCCGTTTCCACGTTGTCTTCATCTTTAATACAGCAGTCAACCGGACACACGGCGGCGCACTGAGGTTCATCGTGAAAGCCAACACATTCGGTGCACTTATCGCTGGCAATGTAATACACATCCATGCTTTTTGGCGTCTGTGGAGCATCAGCATCAACTTCAATGCCTGTGTTATGACCTTTGAAGTGACCTTTTACACCTGTGCCATCTGAAAAGCGCCATTCAGCGCCTCCCTCATAGATGGCGTTGTTTGGACACTCCGGCTCACAGGCCCCGCAATTGATGCACTCGTCAGTTATTTTAATTGCCATTTTCTGCTTAGTTTTGCGTTTTTAAAACAGTCTGCAAATATACGACCTAATTCCATGACAAAACAACAAAGAATAGGGGCATTTGTTCGACTAAAAGCCTTTCTTGACCGTCATTTTTCTAAAACTTTCTTAAACGAAGAGACTCAGCTGCACGAAGGCTTAAATGCCCTCCTGGATACTGCCTTCACCTATAATGGTTGGTTTAGCAGAAATTTTACCGAGGAGGCACTCAAAAACATCGCCCTAATGTTGGATGAAAAGGAGCTTGACGTTTTTTGCAAACCCATTCCTGAAAATGTGGAAGCCAAACGGGTGGCGGTGATTTGCGCGGGAAACATTCCTTTGGTTTGTTTTCATGATGTGATGTGTGTTTTGCTTAGCGGTCATCAATTAATCGTAAAAATGTCGGAAGACGATAAGGTGCTTTTGCCCTTTTTTCTCAAACTCCTGGTGCATTATGAACCCGGTTTTGATGAAAAAATAAGGTTTGCCCATGGCCGCTTGAGTGAATTTGACGCGGTAATAGCTACAGGGAGCAATAATACCGCCAAACATTTTGAGTTTTATTTTTCGAAGTATCCGAACATCATTCGCAAAAACCGCAGTTCTGTTGCCGTAATTAACGGAGATGAGACCACTGCGGATTTTCAGGAACTGGGTAAGGATATTTTTACGTATTACGGTTTGGGTTGCCGCAACGTAGGCAAACTTTTAGTGCCAAAAGGGTACCAGTTTGATGCCTTTTTTGAAGGCATTTATGGTTTCGGAGAGGTGGCAAACAACAACAAGTACGGCAACAATTACGATTACCACCGTTCGCTTTATCTTTTGGAATCCCTCCCTTTTTTAGACAATAATTTTCTCATCCTGAAGGAGAGCCGGGACCTCCATTCCCCCATTTCAGTGCTTTTTTATCAGGAATATGAGAATCAGCAGGAGCTTGAAGCCTATCTTGAAACCAACCGCGATTCATTGCAATGTGTGGTAGGTAAAGGCCATATCCCTTTTGGTTGTTCACAGAAGCCTGTTATTAGTGAATTTGCCGACGGTGTAAATACTTTGGATTTTTTAGTACATTTATCACGGTCAGTATGAAGAAAAACGTTTTTGTTTTTTCCTTTTTGTTTTTGCTCAGCCTCATCGGCCTTGGGCAGGCCCCAACACCTACCATTCTGGTTGCGCCTTCTCCGCTGTGTTCAGGCCGTACCGCTACATTTACCGCTCAATCCACCACCGCAACACCCAGTTCCATAGCCTGGACTGTTTCGCCAACAACAGGCGCCGCGGTTCAAACCTCTCCAAGCAGTTCTTTGTTTATTGTCAACTTTTCGAATGCGGGACGTTACGTGATTACATTGCGCTGGGAATTTGATGGACTTGGAGCCGCTACAAAAACAATTGCCGTAAACATTATCCGGTCCGCAGAGTCGGCCTTTAATGCCAGCCTTACTACCTACGGTTTACCGAATGAAATTAAACTCACCGATTTTTCTGTCAACTCAACTAAAATTTATTGGGTGTTCGATAACGACTTTGCCAATAAAGATTCCTCTTCCCAAACCAGCCGTGTGTATTCCTCCACCGGAACCTTTACGGTTTCGCACATTGCCTTAGGTCCTCAGGGTTGTAACGATACTTCCGCATACAAATTCACTCTCGTGGATGAATCCAAACTTGAGTTACCTACTGCCTTCTCACCCAATGGAGATGGCATTAATGATGTTTTCAGACCCAGCAAACTGGATGCCGTGACCAGCCTGAAGGTTGAAATTTACAACCGCTTTGGCATTCAAGTGGCCTCCTGGGAAACCGTGAATGGTTTTTGGGACGGCAGAACAACCAGTGGTTTGGCCTGTGATGAAGGAACTTATTTTGTAATAGCCGAAGGAAAAGGAGCCGACGGCAAGGAGTATAAGCTAAAAACAACACTCAATCTTTTTCGATAGCTATTCTCCGGCTTGACAACATATCCTTTAATTACCCCAACCAAACCTATTTTACCGGATTAAACAAGGTGTCCCTCCAACTGAAGGAGGGTGAAATTCTTGCGCTCGTTGGCAAAAGCGGGAGCGGAAAAACCACTTTGTTAAAATGCATTTACGGACTTGAAGATCTTGACAAAGGTGAAGTTTGGATGGGCGACAGGAAGGTACTTGGACCGTCCTATAAATTAATGCCAGGTGATGAGGACATGCGTTTGGTAAGCCAGGATTATTACGTGCTCGATAACCACAGCGTGGAAGAAAATGTGTACGATAAACTGATTGCCTACTCTGATGTTTGGAAACAAAAACGCTGCGATCAGGTACTCACGTTACTGGAATTAAAACCCTTGCGCCAAACCAAAGCGCGTTTCCTTTCGAGTGGTCAAAAACAACGCCTGGCGATTGCCCGTGCCATTGCCGAAATGCCCAAAGTATTGTTGCTCGACGAACCATTCAGTAATCTGGATAAATTACTGAGCGATAAATTGTTTGCCTTTATTGTGAAAGAAGTCAGAAAACACAAAACCGCAGTGCTCCTGATTACACATTTGGCTGAAGAAGCATTAAAATACAGCGACCGGATTGCAATAATGGACAAGGGCAAAATTCAAAAGACAGGTGAGAAATGGGAAATGTATTACCGTCCCTTGAGCAGCCGGCTGGCAGGATTGCTGGGGGATTTCAATGTGCTACATCAGGAAGACTTAGAAAAAAAGGCAAAAAAACACTTCAGTAAAAAAACTTTTGTGCGGCCTGACACTTTCGTTTTATTAAACTCCCATGAACAGGCACAGATTCAATTGAAGGTTCAATCCTGCGTGTTTAACGGAAAATGTTTTGAGCTTCTCTGCGAAACAGTTCATGGTAGAACGGTAATGGTATACCACCACAAAGCCATAAAAGAAGACAAACAGATTTTTTGTTCGATTACAAGGGCTTGAGCTTTACTTTACAATCTTCATTTCTTTCAACAAATAACCTGCACCGGCGTAGCGGTCAATCACCCATAAGGTAAAACGCACATCGAGCGTGATGTTGCGGCAAAAATTCACATTGTACATCACATCACTCATGGTGCCTTCCCAGTTGCGGTCGAAATTGGTGCCAATCAATTCTCCTTTTGCGTTTAGTACAGGACTTCCGCTATTGCCCCCGGTGGTATGATTGCTCGCTATGAAAGCCGTACGGAGTTGTCCGTTTTTATCGGCGTAAGGACCAAAATCTTTTTTCTTGTACAATTCCAACACCCGTTCTTTCACATAAAAATCTTCGGCACCTGTTGAATTTTTTTCTACCAATCCATCCAGGGTGGTATAATACTTGTAATTCACGGCATCGCGGGCATTATAACCTTCCACTTTTCCATACGCAACCCGCAGGGTTCCGTTGGCGTCGGGATAAAAGGTTTTGTTTTTTACATGGTCTTTCAAACCTTTCATGTATTCCTTTTGCAATTCTGTGATTTGTTTTTCAAGATAAGTGGTTTGTGGAATAATGTTTTTTTGATAATGGTTAAACACAGCGGCACCCACCAGGTATAAAGGATCCTTCTCGTATTGGGAGGCTGTTTTTTCAAAATCCTCAAACATGATTTTAGCTTTGTTATTGTCAATGAAAGAAGAGGAGTCGTAAAGATAATTACTCAGCGCATCCACATTCCCACTATACGCGCTGAATAAAGAATCCAGATAAGGAGGGCGGGCAACCGCGGGTACATTCATGAAGTAGGTTTCGAGCATGGCTTTGCAAAGTTTGCGGTCGGTTTCTTTGTTAAGGTTTTTAAACGGCAGTTGGGGTTTACTTTCCTTAAATACTTTTTCAAAACGGTTATCCAGTCCGGCTTGTTTCTTTTTTAATTCGCTGAACACCGTCACAAAATTGCCGGTCAGGCGTATTCCATCAACTGCCAGAAGACACTCGGAATAATAGTCGAATTGTTTGCTGAGGTAAGCGTATTCCGTATAGGTTTTTTCAAATTGCGACATGAGTTCGCTGTACTTTTTTTGTTTTTCGGGTTCTGAAGCAAGGGAGTTCAGAAAATCTTTTTCAAACTGACGTTTTTTGTTAATGGCATCTGATTTTTCAAGGCCCTGCATTTCGCCTTTCCATTTTTTGTAAGCGTTGGCAATGTTGGCGTATTTCCCGGTGTACATCAAACGCAGGGAATCACTTGTTTTCATGTCTTCTTCAAGAATGTTCAGGCGTATTTCGCGCAAACCCACACGCAATGGGTCCTGCTGTTTGGTTAAAAGTTCAACGGCATATGAGCTCAGGTATTCCTGGGTACGACCCGGAAAGCCATATACCATGGTAAAATCTCCTTCTTTGTTTCCTTTAATGGATATGGGAAAAGAATAGAGCGGCGTATATGGAACATTTTCATTTGAATAGTCCGCGGGTTTATTGTCCTTGCCGGCATAAATTCTGAACAAACTAAAATCGGCATTGTGTCGCGGCCACACCCAATTGTCGGTTTCACCACCAAACTTGCCTAAACTTTCAGGGGGTGTGCCAACCAAACGAATGTCTTTGAACACTTCTGTTACAAATAGATAATATTCGTTGCCATAATAAAACGGACGCACAAAGGCCTCGTAATGGTTGTTGGATTTGGCATTGGTTTCAATGTTTTTAATGTTGGCTTTGATAGTGGAGTCCTTTTGCTGTTCTGAAAAGGTTTGGCGTACATTGGCCATGACCTTGGCGCTCACGTCCTCAATACGTTTAATGAAGGTAACGGTTAGTCCCTTGCAGGGCAATTCTTCTGCGGCCGACATGGCAAAGTAGCCATTCTTTAAATAATCTTTCTGTACCGTGCTCAATCCGGCAATGGAAGAAAAGCCACAGTGGTGGTTGGTTAGAATGAGGCCTTTGTTTGATATCACCTCCGAGGTACAGCCTCCGCCGAAGATGGCCACGGCGTCTTTCATGCTGGCTTTGTTAATGCTGTAAATTTGTTCAGCGCTCAGTTTAAAGCCATTCTTCTTCATGTCTTTAAAATTAAGAGCGTCCACCAGTTGTGGCATCCACATGCCTTCGTCGGATTTGGCAACCGCGCTTACCAGTAAAAAACAAAACAGTAATTTTTTCATTTGTCGTTGTATTGAAAGAAATGGTTTAAGAGATTAAAGGTGCACAATTTGAACTGTGTTTCACCGAATTTAAAATGGGTATACCGCCTTTTGTCATTTTATGAATCCGGCCATCTTCATCGCGTCGAGCCGTATGGCGCTGTCCAATGGAATTTGAAGGGTTTCACTGCCGGCAGTGGCCTTTTTCAGTAACACGGGACTTTCCCGGATTTCTTTTGCAAACTGTTGAATTTGTTTATTGTATTCAGTTCTGGCATAGTAGGTAGCCGGTGAGGTGTAAAGTTCATACGCATCCTCAATGAAATGATTGCCGAATTTGGGAAGATTACCATCGCTGTAAAGCAACATGATGACTTTGTTGCTTTCAATTTCCCGTTTCAAATCAAGTTGCCACACTTCCACTTTTTCTCCGGGTTTAGGCGAAGGAATGACCTTGTTGTTATAATACCAGAACTGCCCTCCTGCAAAACAATTTTGCGGGATGCCCATGTATACCTGATCGTACCAATAACTATCGCTGATGGTAAGTACACGGGTGGTGTTTTTTATACTGTCTTGTTCGAATAACAATTTAGGGTAAGCGAGTTTTTGGTTCTGAGAGGGTGCTGAAAGCAGGTTCATACTTTTGAGCACATCGGCATCGCGGCTCCTCGCTGTATCTGAAACTTCAATTTCTTTCCAGCTCAAATCAGGCAAGTCCTTTTTTTGCAGATGTTCAATGGTTCCTAAAATGGTATCGCTGGCAATACAGGCGCCAAAATAGCTCCAGTGGTGACCAAATTTTGGGAACAAAGGATATGGTGTACTGCTTTTCAGGTTTTCAAAATAACTGAGCAGGTCAAGGTGCTGAAGCCCAAACTTCAGGCTGTAGTTCACAAAACGTTCGTGGTTGGTGGTTTTCACCGGATGCACATATTTGTCCTGTATGTACTCTTTGCAATACCGGCCTTTGCCCGGAGCGTAAACCAAAAGCAGGTCAATGCCTTTAGCTTTTAACGTATCCTGTACCACTTTAGCTTTTTGTAGCAGAGTTAGGATTTGCTCCTCAGGCATAAGGTCGTCGCCAAAAGCTGAAAATATATAACCCTCACTGAAAATGTAATCCTCTTTACCGCTCACAAAACCATTCACCCTGATCTGGCGAAAAAGAGTGTAATACAATTGATTGTTCCATCTCACCATCTTTTCTTTCAGAGCCCAGTGGTCGTTGTTGTAGTCATCACTTTCTTTTTGATAGCTGCCACTGAACCAATTGGTTTTGTTGAATTCAGGTTTCGCGTCATTGATCAACAAACCGGTTAAGTTGGGTTTATTGTAATCCAAATCATCTTTTGAACTGCGTTTGGTATAATTCAGATAGGTCAGCAACAGGGGCAGCATTAAGCCAAGAAGTGCCAGTAGCAGGAGCGGAGAATATGTTTTTGCTTTACCGGCCATCAGAATCTGAAATAAATAAATGGATTAAAGTCAAGGGCTGAAATAAAACTGAGGGAAACATAATACAGCACTAAACCGGAAATTAACGCCAGGCGGCGCCCGTTTCCTGAAAAGGATTCTCCATACACCTTGTATTGAAGTGAAACGGTAAAGCGGTGCAAAGTAAAAAAGGAAAAAAACAAGGCCAATGTCAGCATGGCGAGAAAATCATTGTTCATGGCAAATTTTCCATCGAAAAAGTCGAAGCTGTACATTTTTTGAATCACATGCTTGGCGAAGCCCAGGTCTTCTATTCTGAAAAACACCCAGGCGGTCACAACAATCAAAAAGGTGACAGGAATTGAAACCAGTTTACCCAAACGCGCATACAACACACCCAAAAACAACCGTTCAAGCACGAGGAAAGTCCCATGAAAAGCTCCCCAGACCACAAAGTTCCAGCTTGCGCCATGCCACAATCCGGAAAGTAAAAACACGATGATGAGATTACGGTAAAGTTTTGCGGCGCTTCCCTGGTTTCCCCCCAATGGAATATAAAGGTAGTTTTTCATCCAACTGCCTAAACTGATGTGCCATCGCCTCCAAAAATCGGTAATGCTGGAGGCAGTGTAAGGGTTGTTGAAATTGTCGGGAATTCTGAAACCCATGATTTTACACAAACCAATGGCCATATCGCTGTATCCGCTGAAGTCAAAATAAATTTGAAACGTATAAGCCAAGGCTCCGGTCCAGGCTGCCACGGTATCTATTTCCGAAGCCTTTAAATTAAAAACAGCATCGGCCTGCATGCCAAGGGTATTGGCAAGAATGGCCTTTTTAGCAAGACCTATACAAAAGATAAGAAATCCACTGAGTTTAACATCGGCGGTATAATTTTTTTCGCGGTTGCTGATTTGGTCAGCAATGTCGTGGTAACGCACAATCGGGCCGGCGATGAGTTTTGGAAAAAGCAAAATATAGGTTTGGTAATGCCATACGTTTTTCAGAGGTTTATGAATGCCCCGGTACACATCCACCACATAGGTTAAACTTTCAAACGTATAAAAGGAAATTCCTATGGGCAATACCACATTAAGCCATTTGATTTCGGTACCCAGCAAGGCGTTGATGTTTTCGATAAAAAAGTTGCAGTACTTAAAATAAAACAACAAACCGAGGTTCAGGCTGAGGGACACAATCAGAAAACGAAGTTTGCCTTTTTTGCTGTTCTGTTTGTGCATGGCGTTCACCAGGTAAAAATCCAGCAAGGTGGTCCCAAGGATAACAAAAATAAATTTCGGACCGCCCCAGCTGTAAAAAAGAACACTGGCAATAAGAATGATGGCATTTTTATTTTTATGCGGAACCAGATGGTAGGCCAGCAGAAAAAGCGGAAGGAAATAGATCAGAAAAGTGATGCTGCTGAAAACCATGAATGAAATAGCACACAAAAGTAAAATTATTTGCCATTTTTAAACCATTCCTGAGCAAGGAGCAAGGAGAATCCGGAAGAGGGTCCGGAACAAAATCAGATCAGACTGTTTTCAAAAAGTCCGGGTTTTGGAGCTACCCCTAGTCCGGGTAAATCGTTCAATACAATCTTACCATGCTTATAGGTCAGTCCTGTGAAAGGATCGTTTTTATAGAGCAATGGGGCATCCAGGTCTATAAAATCGGCGAATTCCATAAGCTGAGCCATGGCAGTGGTGGCACATGAACTTTCGGCCATGCAACCCAGCATCACTTTCAAACCTTTGTTTTTGGCATATTCAATCATGCGCAGAGCCTCTCCCAGGCCGGTTGATTTCATCAATTTGATGTTGATGCCGGCATAACTTCCATTCAGCGCCCTTAGCTCGTGCATCCTTCTCACGCTTTCATCGGCGATGGTAGGAATGGGACTTCTTTCCGTTAGCCATATCATCTCGTCTTTCATGCCAATGGGCATAGGTTGTTCTACCAGCACTACATTCTGACTGTGCAGCCAAATCATTAATTCAAGTGCTTCCTCCTTGTTTTTCCAGCCCTGGTTAACATCCACATATAGCGGTTTTTGGGTGTGTTGGCGAATAAATTCTATAATTTCACGGTCACGTTTGGTGCCAAGTTTAATTTTCAGGGTACTGAATTCCTCTGCTTCTTTGATTTTTCCGGGCAATTGTTCAAGGTCGCCAATTCCTATCGTGTGGGCCGTGTCGCGCGAAATTCCGGTGTTAAATCCTTTCCAGGCTCTGAAGCTTTTGCCTTCAAATCGGGCGAAAAGGTCATTCAGCGCCATTTCAACAGCAGCCATCCCTGCATAATCGGCACTCATGTAAGGTTTTAACATCAAAAGAAGAAGTTCAAGACCCATTTCGGGTGTTGCTGTGTTTAACACCTTAGTGGCACGTTTTAAAAACGCAATGGTATCGCCTACAGTTTCACCAAGATATGGCGGTAAACAAGCCTCGCCATAGCCCGTATAACCCTCACTTTCAATTTTTACCATTATACTGGGGGTCCTCAGGCGTGTATTGCCAAACACGGCGAAAGGATGAATAAATTCCAGCGCATAAGGGATGTAACTTAACAGCATAGGTAATGACAAAGTTACCCATATTTTAAAGCAGAGAATTATTTTTGATTCATCTGTTTTAAAACTCAAATATTTGTATCTTCGGACTGCTAAAGGCGGCCCGGGTGGTTCAAAGGCAATGCCCGGGAATGAGTCTCAGAGTAATATACAACAGATTATAAGAAGGACAGGAAGGCAAAAGGCAGGCAGGCATTTCACTGCCAATTTTTAAAAAGGATTTGATTCAGAAACCTAATAACGCATGCGAGATCTCATTATAGAGCCCACCCGGAAAACCCCGGAAATCGTATTTAAGTGCAATGGTGAATTGTATTTGAACGGAATCTCCCTGCCTCAAAACGTGATTGATTTTTTTATGCCGGTGTTTTCATGGTTGGAAGAATTAAAAGCCCATTCACCCCAACGCATACGATTTGTGATCGACCTGGTTTACCTGGATACATCAAGCACCAAAGCCATTCTTTCTATGCTTAAAGTTCTTAAAAAAATGGTGCCGGGCGAGGACGACCTGGAGATTGTATGGAAATACGAACATGGTGATATGGATATGCTGGACCAGGGAGAAGTATTACAAAGAACCACCAAAATTCCCTTTCGTTTTGAGGAGATTGATGAATAACTTGCCTGAAAAGAGATTCAATTCCGGAATAGTTTATTCTTGATTCATTTTTAAAGCATGCGCAAGATTTCCTCAGAGCATCAGAACACGCTAAATTCGTATATTTCTTTATTTTTGTGACACCAAAACTCCGCTATGGCTAAGACAGCTACACTTAAGAAAACCAAATTTACCCAGCAAGACTATTTGAAGTGGTATGAATCCATGTTGCTGATGAGGAAGTTTGAAGAAAAAACCGGTCAGGTTTATGTTCAACAAAAAATCAAGGGGTTTTGTCATCTCTACATCGGGCAGGAAGCCATTGTAGCCGGCACGGTGAGTGCCACAAAAAAGGAAGACAAACACATTACCGCTTACCGCGATCACGCGCACCCTATCGGATTGGGATTACACCCCAAATACGTGATGGCTGAAATGTATGCCAAGATAACCGGCTGTAGTAAAGGAAAGGGAGGAAGCATGCACATTTTCAGTAAAGAACACAATTTTGTGGGCGGACACGGCATTGTGGGAGGACAAATTCCCCTGGGCGCCGGTATCGCTTTCGCGGAAAAATACAAAGGCACCGATAACATTTGCGTATGTTCCATGGGTGATGGTGCGGTAAGACAAGGTGCCTTGCACGAGGCTTTCAACATGGCCATGAACTGGAAATTGCCGGTGATTTTTATTATTGAGAACAATTTATACGCCATGGGTACGTCGGTGGTGCGCACCAGCAATGTACACGATCTCTGGAAACTGGGATTGGCGTACGATATGCCAAGCAAACCGGTCGATGGTTTAAGCGTGGAAGCTGTACACGAAGCCATTGAAGAGGCTGCAGCCCGCGCCAGAAAAGGTGAAGGGCCAACCCTGCTTGAAATGAAAACTTATCGTTACAAAGGGCACAGCATGAGCGACGCTCAAACCTATCGTACCAAGGATGAAGTAAAAGAATATCAGGAACAGGATCCTATTCAAAAAGTTCTCAAAACGCTGCAGGAAAATAATTGGATAAGCGATAAGGAAATTGAGGCTATCGACGAAAAAGTAAAGGCTTTGGTAGAGGAGTCGGTAAAATTTGCTGAAGAAAGTCCTTTCCCCGATCCATCTGAATTGTACCAGGACGTGTATTCAGAACCGGGTTACCCTTTTATTATTGAATAACAGAAAAGATCAGGCATAACATAAACACGTATCGCCGGAAGTGAAAATAAGGTTCCGGAAAAACAAGAAAAAATTATGGCGGAAATTGTAAAAATGCCCAAGCTAAGCGATACCATGAGTGAAGGGGTGCTTGCGAAATGGCACAAAAAGGTTGGAGATAAGGTGAAAAGTGGCGATTTGCTGGCGGATATTGAAACCGACAAAGCCACCATGGAATTTGAATCGTTTCAGGATGGGGTTTTGCTTCATATTGGAGTTCAGGAAAAAGGTACAGTACCCGTAGATGGATTGATTGCTATTTTAGGTAAAGAGGGAGAAGATATTTCATCCCTTTTAAATGGAGGTTCTTCTCCGGTTCAAAAAGCTGAAACACATTCCTCGCCGGCATCAGCCAGTGCAGCATCGGCAGTTGCCGCGCCTGCCCAAACCATGAGCATTCCGGCGGGCGTTGAAATTGTTAGAATGCCGAAGCTGAGCGATACCATGACAGAAGGTGTGGTAGCCAAGTGGCATAAAAAGCCGGGTGACAAAGTAAAAAGCGGAGAACTGTTAGCCGACATAGAAACCGATAAAGCCACCATGGAATTCGAATCCTTTCAGGATGGTGTGTTGTTGCATCAGGGTGTAAAAGAAGGACAGGGTGCGGCGGTAGACAGTGTATTGGCCATATTGGGCAAAGGCGGAGAGAATGTAGAAGAGATTTTAAAATCCCTGAACACATCTTCTTTGTCTCAGTCTCTCCCGAATGCTATCGGGACTCAACCTCTCCCGAATACTATCGGGACTCAGGCTCAAACCAAAACTTCAGCCCCTGCTGCCATTACAAATTCAAACGGCAGAATAAAAGCTTCCCCCTTGGCCAAAGCCATTGCCCGCGAGAAAGGCATTGATTTGAGCGGAGTTCACGGCAGCGGAGAACAGGGAAGAATTGTAAAATCCGATGTAGAAAATTACACCCCTTCTGCAAAAGGAAAATCCGCTTCAACATCTTCAGGCTTTGTGCCCGGAACAGAAAGTTACACCGACGAACCGGTGTCGCAAATGCGCAAAACCATTGCCCGTCGTTTGCTGGAAAGCAAAAACGGAGCACCTCATTTTTACCTGAACATTGAAGTGGACATGGACAATGCCATGGCATCCCGAAACGCTATCAATGCTTTGCCTGATACAAAAGTTTCCTTCAACGATTTGGTGATTAAGGCCTGTGCAGCAGCCTTACGTAAACACCCTAAAGTAAACGTCAGCTGGCTGGGTGATAAAATCCGGCAGTTCTCACACATACACATTGGTGTGGCTGTAGCGGTGGAAGATGGTTTGTTGGTTCCGGTCATTCGTTTTGCCGATCAAAAATCCCTCACCCAAATATCCGGTGAGGTGAAAGAACTTAGCAAGCGTGCCAAAGATAAAAAACTGCAGCCTGCCGATTGGGAAGGTAATACCTTCACAGTTTCCAACCTCGGAATGTTCGGCATCGAATCATTTACTTCCATCATTAATTCTCCCGAGTCCTGCATTTTATCTGTTGGCGCCATTCGTCAGGTTCCTGTGGTAAAAAACGGAGCTGTGGTTCCGGGCAATGTGATGAAACTTACCCTGGCCTGCGATCACCGCACGGTGGATGGAGCAACAGGCGCCGCATTTTTGCAAACCCTGAAACTGTTTATAGAAAATCCGGTAACCATTTTGGCTTAATACTCTTCTTGCCTTAGGTTTGAAGACTAAAAACTTCTTATTATGGACGCATTTGTAAAATCTGACATACACAATGGCATAGGTACCATTACCTTTTTCCACCCTCAAAGCAATTCCATGCCGGGAACACAACTGCGCAACCTGGCCGCTGAAATTGAAAGTTTGGGAAAAAACAATGCCGTAAAAGTGATTGTGCTGAAAAGCGAAGGCGACAAAGCCTTTTGTGCAGGAGCGAGTTTTGATGAACTCATCGCCATTAAAGACATCGATACCGGTTTGCATTTTTTCTCGGGATTTGCCATGGTGATTAATGCTATGCGTAAGGCTCCGAAATTTATCATCGCCCGTGTGCAGGGCAAAGCCGTTGGAGGTGGAGTGGGTATTGCCGCAAGTGCTGATTATACCATAGCGCATGAATCGGCGGCCATAAAATTAAGCGAACTGGCGGTGGGCATTGGCCCCTTTGTGGTTGGCCCTGCAGTTGAACGTAAGGTAGGCACCTCGGCTTTTTGTCAACTAACCATCAACGCGAGTGAATGGCAAGGTGCCCAATGGGCAAGAGAAAAAGGTCTGTATACAGAGCTCTGCACCAACGCTCAGGAGTTGGACACAAAAGTAAAAGCCCTTGCTGATAAACTCGCGGCAAGTAATCCCGAAGCCATGCAAATGCTTAAGAAAGTCATGTGGGAAGGCACAGAACACTGGGATGCGCTTTTAATCGAGCGGGCCGGCATGAGCGGCAAACTGGTGCTTTCCGATTTTACAGTGAATGCCATTCAGGCCTTTAAACAAAAATCCTGAGTACACGACTTAGTACTACGTTTTAAGAAATTACTATACCCTCACCTTCGTTTTCAATTTTTTTAATGGCCGCCTCAGCCCTTTGGTAAGCTATTTGAGACTTATAAACCGTCCATTTTTTTCCTAAAACAAAGGTCAGGAGTTTGTCGGTCCAGAGTTTGAGGGTAAGGTAATTAATTCCGGTTAGTGTGTTTTTTACACCATAGGCTATTTTTCTGTAAGCCACAGCAAAACTGCCTTCCAGATATATCATGTAGTGCCAATAACCCCCGGGCATGAACAAGGACTCCCCAGGGTTTAAGATAATATCGTAACCCTTGACGTATTTTAAACCCGGAAATTTTGATTCGTCGATGTTTTGAAAATCAGCAATACTGTAGGTGTTGAAAGGGGTTTTGTACAAAAGGTCATTGTATTCCTGTGAGATCAGCAGAACCCTTTTTTTGCCTTCGAACTGCGTGTGCAGCACATTGCTCATGTCAATGTCAAAATGCATACGCACATGCGTGTTTTTACCTCCAAAAAACATAAATCCAACTTTATCCAGCACGCCTTTGAAAATAGCAGGGCAGGGGAATTCTTTTTTGAAATCGCTGCAGTATTTGAAGGCATTAAACAGAAACAAACGAATGTTGCATTCCTCATCCCTGCGGATATGGTCAACAAATTCAGAAAATTTCATTTTGTAGTCGCCGCCGGTATACGCAGTGGTTTTTTTGATGGTGTTATCAAATACATCCACTTCAATTTCTCCGATTCTGGATTTCAGATAGTCAAGATTCCATTTGTTTGCTGCCGGTGTTGTGTTTACCAATCCTTGTATGATAACCGGCTTTTGTTTATTGAAGTACTCCTTAAAAAAAAGATCTTTTTCAGAAGCGTTAATGCGATCAATTTTCAGATTCAATTGCATATATCAGGTAGTTCCTTTTAGTTTTTAGTGCATGACTCAAGCAACAGTAATCAAATGTATAAAGTATTTGGGATAATCACTCATGTTAAAACAGGGGCAATAATCCCCTACAGCCGAAATCCAGAATATTTTCCCCGATTTCAGGCTGGAATAAACCATCGTTCGTGATTTCCGTCCATTCAAATGACTTATTCGTCGAAAGGGAAAGAATGATTTCCCGGTTGTTGGTTTCATTGCTTCCAATTACAAGCGCTTCGGTGTTCATGGTGTTTGAATTCACAAACTGTCCGTAAACAAAACTTAAAGTGTTTGTATTTACCACCTGAGGGTTGCTGTTCACTACTGTAGTGTGTGGTGCCTGACCTTCGAGGCGGTAAGCGGTGTTGAACACTTCCTGATAAAACATCCAGTACCCCCTGTTTTTATTTCCGGTACCGCCCAGGGTAGGTGTTAATACCGTGTTTTGAATTTTGGTTTTTGATAAATAAGTGAGTCCTCCTGAAAAACCCGCCAGTGTAGCTCCTGTTTTACCCGCTGAAAGGGATTGGGCCTGAACAACAAGTTCCTGATAAGCAATGGAAATTCTGATCCAGGGGTAAGAACCTGCAGGAATGGTATTAAGGTCAACGGAAACCAGCACTTCATTTTCTTCAAGCACATACCCTTTACAAAAATTGATGGCTTTCGCCCCTCCGCAGCTGGTTTCGTTGGCTTTGTAAATTACTATGCCGCCTCCGGGACCAGTGTTGGCATTGGGCATTAACTCAATGTAATCAATGCTCATGCGTTTCACTACAGGGGATTGTGCTCCTGCACCCGGAGAACTGGGCTGCCCAAGGTCGTTTAGGCGAAGTTGAGTGCTGTCAAACTTTAAACGCACACTAAATTGTTTAGCGCCTGAACTGGTCTTCCACACTGTATCCGGAAATTCACAATCCGGACAAAGTACCGGTTTTGTTGTATCCACAGGGTCGGGTTCTTCGGCCTGCAATGTTTCTTTTTTCTGGCAGGAGAAAAGAGAGAATACCAGAACCAGAGCTGCAAAACAATTTAAAAAACGAATGTGTATTTTCACTGCAACAAAGGTAAGCATAAATGAGACTTTTAATTCAAAGGGTTAACTACGCGAACGTGAGGATAGCCGAAAAATTACATGCTTCCATACAAAAGGGTTTGCTGGTGTTTGTGGGCATTGAATCGGCCGATACCCCGGACGATATTGTTTATTTGTCAGGCAAATTGGTGAATTTGAGAATTTTTGAGGACGAGGAAGGGAAAATGAACCGGAGTGTAAAAGACATACAAGGCGAACTCCTGATTGTAAGTCAGTTTACCCTGCATGCCTCTACCCGTAAAGGCAATCGCCCATCCTTCATTACCGCTGCAAAACCTGAGCAGGCCGAATCCTTGTACAATTCATTTGTATTGGCGACACAAAACCTGATGGACACAAAAATTCAAACCGGGGTATTTGGTGCAAACATGCAAATTGAATTGCTGAATTCAGGGCCGGTCACCCTACTTATCGATAGTAAAACCAAGGAATAATTAATACCTTTAAAGTTTCAATACCGGCTGTGAAAACAAAAATTCTCCTCGAAAAAACGCTTTTTGATATCACCTTAAAACGATTGTGTCATCAATTGATTGAGGTGCACAACGATTTCAGTGAATCTGTAATTATTGGTTTGCAGCCCAGGGGAATTTACCTTGCCCGGCGCATACAAAAAGAGTTGAAAAGCATATTAAAAACCAATAGCATTTTGTGCGGGGATCTCGACATTACTTTTCACAGGGACGATTTCAGAAAAAAAGAACTCATCCCCAGCAAAACCAATATTGATTTTTTAATTGAAGATAAAAACGTGGTGCTGGTAGACGATGTGTTGTTTACCGGACGCACTATTCGTGCCGGATTGGATGCTTTGATTGATTTCGGGCGCCCAAAAGACATTGAACTGATGGTGTTGGTGGATCGCCGGTTTTCACGCCATGTGCCCATTCAAGCCAAATACACGGGCATCAAAGTGGATTCGATTTCCTCCCAAAACGTAAAAGTGGAATGGAAAGAAACCGAAGGAAAAGACCGGGTAACCTTAGTTGACAAATAATGCGTCCAGGTAAAAACGACTACTATCCTTACCTCGAAACCTACATTTCAAAAGTGAAGGAAGATACAGTACTGGCGGCGCTTGACTCAAGTTTGGCCGGAAGTATGAAGGTTTTACAGGCCATTCCTTCAGATAAATGGAATTTCGCTTATGCGCCCGGAAAATGGACAGTGAAAGAACTGTTGGTTCATACCATTGATACCGAACGTGTGTTTGCATACAGAGCAATGGCCTTTGCCAGAGGAGAATCGCAGGTGTTGCCCTCTTTTGATGAAAACACCTATGCTGAAAATTCTGAAGCCAATGCCAGAACACCTGAAGCCATTTTGGAGGAATTAAAAAGTGTGAGGTTGGCCAGCATTTCTTTGTACAGGGGTTTTTCTGAACGCGCGCTGCAGAAGCGGGGTGAGGTTCCTGCAGGCTCCATTTCGGTAAACGCTCTGGGTTTCGCCATCTGCGGGCATTTGGCGCATCATCTGGAGGTATTGAAAGAACGATATCTAAAATAAATTCCGTAATCTGAATTTTATCGTTACTTTTAGCTTTTGAAACCAAAGTTTCAGAAAGAATGAGCAGCTTAAGTGTCAACCACCTTTTAGGAATAAAACAACTCAGCAAACCCGACATCGAACTCATTCTCAGCACCGCAAAAAATTTCAAGGAAGTTCTCAATCGCCCCATTAAAAAAGTGCCCTCACTAAGGGACATTACAGTAGCTAACCTCTTTTTTGAAAACTCCACCCGCACACGCCTCTCTTTTGAATTGGCACAAAAACGCCTGAGCGCCGATGTGGTTAATTTTTCAGCCTCCAATTCTTCCGTAAAAAAAGGGGAAACCCTGGTGGATACGGTAAACAACATTCTGGCCATGAAAGTGGACATCATTGTCATGCGCCATGCCAGCCCCGGAGCCGCCATCTTTCTTTCCAAGCGGGTAAACGCAAAAATCATCAATGCCGGTGATGGCGCACACGAACACCCAACCCAGGCTTTGCTAGACGCTTTCTCCATGCAGGAGAAACTGGGCAATTTAAAAGGAAAAAAAGTGGTGATCGTGGGAGACATCCTTCACTCAAGAGTAGCTCTTTCCAATATTTTCTGTCTTCAGAAATTGGGTGCCGAGGTAAAGGTCTGCGGACCTCAAACCCTGATTCCTAAATACATTACTTCCCTGGGAGTGGAGGTAGAGCCTGATTTGCGAAAAGCTTTGGAATGGTGCGATGTGGCCAACATGCTGCGCATACAGCTGGAACGTCAGGACATCAAATACTTCCCATCTCTGAGAGAATACACCATGATGTATGGCTTAAACAAAGACTTACTCGACAGTTTGTCTAAAAAAATCATTGTGATGCACCCGGGTCCGATTAACAGAGGGGTGGAAATCACAAGCGATGTGGCTGACAGCAAACAATCCATCATTCTTGAACAGGTAGAAAATGGAGTGGCGGTAAGAATGGCGGTGATGTTTTTACTCGCAGGCCGTCAGAACTAAATTTCGCTTCCGTACATCAGGTTACAACCCCTTACATCGCTGTTATCATAACGCCCCAGCAACTGCAGCTGACCGTTTTCGTCTATCCGCCCTATGTCCTGAGTAGCAATAAAACTGCAAGAGTGCAGGTTAGCCAGATCTATGACGTTGATGCCTCCGCTTCGGTGTTGGGTTTGCAATTGAAAGGGATCTTCAATTTCACGAATCAGGAAACGCATCCAGGGAGGAGCCTTAAAGGCGTTGCCATTTTGACTATAGGCCTGACTTAACAATTCCGTCATTCCGTATTCGCTGTGAATGTGTTTGGCTTTTAATCCCAGTCGCAGCGTTTCATGCAATTCTTCTTTCATCAATTCCCGGCGTGTGCCTTTCATACCGCCGGTTTCCATTACTATCACATTCTCCCCCAGTTCCAGTCCCATTTCGCAGAGATCAAGCAAGGCATAAGAAACGCCCAAAAGCAATACTTTTTGAGATGTGTTGTTGAGGAGCTGGATTCTCCTGAGCAGTTCTTTGGTATCGTCGAGAAAAAAACCGGAAAGCGCATGACCTGATTGTTCAATAAGGTGACGGAACATGTACACGAGTGAAGACCCCTGGCGACTCAGGTAATTGGGAAGGAGAGCGAGGATACAAAAGTCCTGCGGTTGGCCGTAAAACAACTCAAAACCCCGTGTAAAACTCAATTGGTACACTCCGGGCTCACTTACGTAATGTTTGGAAGGTGTTTGTGAGGTGGTTGAACTGCTGCTGAAGCTCAAACCCTGTTCTGATTCTTTTCCGCAAACCACTTTATGGGTTTTAAAGAGTTCAACAGGCAAAAAAGGGATCTGATGAATCTGCCGGACAGCTGAAACGTCGCGTTTAAGCAGCTTGACCCACTTTTGGTAAACCGCGTTTTCCTTCACCTGATACTGGAAAATTTCCAGGCAATACCTTGTAAAATCTACCTCGCTCAGGGTGCCGGAGATTATTTTTTCGGGGTTTAACACAAATTTCTTGAAGTCTGCTTTATTAATTTGTAAATTTATGTATTGATTTCATGCCATGCTGAGGTATCTTGCTTTTCTGCTTGTTTTTGTGTTTGCATTTTCCTGCATCAAAAAAAAGTCCATTGGCCCCATTCCACAAATTGAATTCATTGATTTTAAAAAGGTGGGTCCGGCTGGTTATGATTCAGCCATGTTTAAATTGAGTTACGAAGATTCTGACGGGGATTTGTTCCGTGATCGTAACGATGAAGGTCCTAATCTTATTTTCAAAACTCTGGCTTGGAACGCGGATTCAGGGAAATACCTTACTAACCTTATCTTTTCAAGGGTGGTGCTTCAACCGGCCGACGGGTACTACAAAAACAAATCCATACAAGGATACATTTACCTGAACGAAGCGGAATTCAGGGATCCGTCTAAACCAAAAAATCTCAAATTTGAGGTGTACATGATTGATATGCAGAACAACCGTACCAACACAGCCACTTTAACCTACACCCTTACCGAGTAGCTTAGCGCTTAAGTTCTGCAATCATTTTTTCAGCCAAAAACCGGCTCATTTTATAATTGCTTTCGTGGGTCCAGCCGGCAATATGGGGACTTAGAACCACTTTTGTGGATTGAATCAGATAGCGGAAAACTTCTGATTCCATGGCAGTGTTGTTTTCAAAAGAAAGGGATTCAAATTCCAAAACGTCGAGGCAGGCGCCCTTTACTTTTCCGGAATCCAGAAAAGGAATAAGTTCTGCCGTATTTAAACAAGATCCGCGGGCTGTATTGATAAAGTAGATGTTTTTTTTGAAGGCTCTAAAAAACTCTTGGTTTGCAAAGTACTTGGTTTCGGCTGTTAGCGGCAAATGCAAACTTACGATATCACATTCTTCATATAGCCTTTCCAGGCTGCTTTCCTGTGCAAACTGGTCGCTATACCCTTTCAGATATTTATCATAGGCGAGGATCTTACATCCAAAGCCCGAGAGTTTTGAAGCCAGGGCCTTTCCGGTGTTGCCGTAGCCAATAATGCCCACGGTTTTTCCCATGATTTCGGTGCCCCTGTTTTCGGACCTGATCCATTTACCGTTTCTTACTTCTTCATCTGCTTTTTTCAAATTGTTGAGCAGCATCAGCAGCATGCCTATGGCGTGTTCCCCAACAGCGTCGCGGTTTCCCTCGGGAACACTCAAACACACAATGCCTTTGCTTTTTGCAAAGGCCTGATCAATGTTTTCCATTCCGGCCCCTACGCGACCTATGCATTTTAAACGCGTGCATTTTTCAAGCAGTGGGGCATCGAGTTTAAATTTGCTTCGAATCACAAGTGCCTCATAAGCGGGTAAGAGCTCCACAAGTTCATTCGCGGGTTTGTCCCAAAATAAATCGCAATCAAAACCTGCTTTTATGAGCGTTTCATGTAAAACCGCATGGTTGGAATCGGCTAAAAGTACCCGCATGGAAATAAAAAAATTAAGTACAAATAAAAGGATAGATAAGCATTTAAAGTTTAATTCTTTGAAAATGAAACAGGATAAACAATTAACAATTCCCTAACACATCTGGTGTTTAAAATTGCTTTTCCATCTTATGAACAAGGAGGCAGCCCTGAACCTGCCTGATTTAAAGAGCTTGGACATGTGAAGATTAGTTATGCACATTTTATAAAAAGAACGCCATGTTCGGTAAATTTAAAGGGAGGCTTTTTTTTGCATTTTTGCTCCCCCCTCTATGAATCAAGATAATCAAAATAAAACCAGAAAACGTTTACTTAACCCAACACCCGCTGTTTCCGGGGATATTGGAAAATTACCACCACAGGCTGTTGAACTCGAGGAAGCGGTGTTAGGCGCCATGCTTCTGGAGCGTGAGGCCCTGAGCACAGTGATCGATATCCTCAGCAAAGAAGCCTTTTACAAAGAACAGAACGGGCGTGTGTTTGCCGCCATGGTAGCTTTGTTTAACCGTTCCGAACCGGTGGATATCCTTACCGTGACACAGGAATTAAAACGCACGGGTGAACTTGAACTGGTGGGCGGAGCGTACTATGTGAGTGCACTCACCAACCGCATTGCCTCAGCCGCAAACATTGAATTTCATGCCCGCATTGTAGCCCAAAAATACCTGCAACGCGAATTGATTCGTTTGAGTACCGAAACCATTAAAGTAGCGTACGAAGACAGCACCGATGTGTTTGAATTGCTTGACGAAACCACCAAAAATATTTTTGAGATCCTGGATTCCAATGTGCGTAAACAGCACGATAAAATGAGTACCCTGATTGCCAAGGCCCTTGTTGAAATTGAGGTGGCCTCCAACCAAAAGGAAGGTTTGTTGGGTGTGCCCAGTGGATTTACCTCTCTTGACCGTATTACCGGAGGTTGGCAAAAATCCGATCTTTTGATTCTGGCGGCACGTCCCGGTATGGGAAAAACAGCCTTTGTAGTGTCCATGGCCAAAAACGCGGCAGTTGAATTCAATAAACCGGTGGCCATTTTTAGTCTCGAGATGAGCAGTCTTCAGTTGGTAAAACGTTTAATTTCAAGTGAGACGGAAATAGCCCAGGATAAAATTTTAAAAGGTAATCTGGACAACCACGAGTTTGTTCAACTTAACGAGAGGATTAAAAAACTTTCGGTAGCCCCTTTGTACATTGATGACACCCCGGCCCTTTCTGTATTTGAGCTCAGGGCCAAGGCCAGGCGTTTGAAAGAAAACCAAAAAGTGGAACTGATCATCATCGACTACCTTCAGTTGATGAGTGGAGGCGCTGATGCCAAGGGCAACCGTGAGCAGGAAATTTCTCACATTTCCCGTAACCTCAAAAGTCTTTCAAAAGAACTTGAAATCCCCATCATAGCTTTGTCTCAATTAAGTCGCCAGGTGGAGAACCGCCCGGGAGGCAGCAAACGACCGCAGTTGAGCGATTTAAGGGAATCGGGAGCCATTGAACAGGATGCGGATATGGTAATGTTTATTTACCGGCCTGAATACTATGGCTTGGAAGTAGATGAGAACAACGAACCCACCCGTGGAAAAGCGGAGCTCATCATTGCCAAAAACCGTCACGGGGCATTGGATACAGTGAAACTTCGTTTTATTGGTCAGTACGCCAAGTTTGCCGATTTGGATTACAGCGAGGGTCAGGATTTGATTTACAGCCAAAACACAGGGGGAGGCTTGCAGCAGAACGAAGACTTTTTATCGGCCGGCACTAAAACCGTTGTTTCAAAAAACTGGGACCGTGAGGATGATGTGAGTAGTGAGGTCATCAAACGCAACGATATCGAAGATTTAAACGAACCACCGTTCTAAATCTTCTTTACCTGATTAATAAGTGTGTAACGCTTTGTGATTTTAAGAGTTATTTTATCACCAATGAAAAAACTACTCATTATTTTTAGTCTCCTCACTTTCCTTGGTTCTTTCAGAGCCCAAACGCTCACGCCTACGGATAAATTGGCCTTGCTGAAGGGCACGGTCACCAATTTTAAAGGAAAACCCCTGAACAATGAAGTGATTTTGTTAGTGAATGAAAAAACGAGAGCAACCTTTTCGATTCTTACGAATGCAAACGGAAAATTTGAGTTGTTGATACCGGTAGATGCCACTTATGTGCTCAAGTACAAAAATTTTACAAGTGATGTGGATTATACAAAAATGATCATTCCCCCTGACAAGGAGGCGGAGTATGAGGTGAGGATCAAACTCGAACCGCCGAAAGAGTTCGTTTTGGAAAATGTGTACTTTGATTCCGGAAAAACGACTTTAAAACCAAACTCAACGTCCGCCTTGAATAATTTGGTGGAAGTGCTAAAAGCCAAAAGCACTATGGTTGTTGAAATTCAGGGTCATACCGACAATGTTGGCAAGGAAGAGGACAATCAGATATTATCTCAGGGCAGGGCGGAAGCTGTAAAAAACTATCTTATCTCAAAAGGCATTGCTGCAAACCGAATTAGCGCAAAGGGATATGGCTCAAGTCAGCCGATTGCAGATAATGGTACAGATGCAGGCAAGGCAAAAAACAGGAGGACCAGTTTAAAAGTGATGAAAGAGTAAGGAATTTTAGTAAATTTGCCTTCCTTTTTTAAACGGAGACTTGTCCGAGTGGTTTAAGGAGCAAGCCTGGAAAGTTTGTATACGGGAAACTGTATCGAGAGTTCGAATCTCTCAGTCTCCGCAAATAAATGCAAAAGGCCAACCCGCAGGGTTGGCCTTTTTGTTTTGCGCTGAAGCGTGGAAAGCTTGCTTTCCTAAGCGAAAGCGCAAAACAAAAAGCCACTGCTGAAAGCAGTGGCTTTTGTATTGTGACTATGGGAGGCACTAGAGATCAACGGAGTTAATCTCTTTGTTTAATCATAAATCCTATGCTTTAGTCTCATAAGTCCAATTGGTTTTTTTAGGAATCTATTCTTATAGTTCCGTTACTTCCCAATTCCATAGTATGGAGATCATACTAATTCTTAGGACTTTATCGATGATTTAACCTTGAAAACCGTTGGAATAAGTTATTAAGTAACAGGCTAACAAAAACATTTACAAACCCAATGACGATTACACCAGCATAAAGAAAGTCAGGCTCTCCATTTTCGTTAGCAGGAACCAAGGGTGCAAGGTACTTACGGTGATCAAATATGTAGTAGTCTAATGAGTTTGATTGAAAAACAAAGTTGGAAACAATCACTGCAACTATAACTGAAAGTACAGTTATAAGCAATATTATTAGGATTTTGAATCGTAGATAATTTTCAGTCAATAGGAATAAATTTAAAACAAACTGACCAATAAAAATTGTTGGAATAAGGTAAAGATGACTTGGCAACTTGAATGAAAGTTCAATAATGATTAATAACAGATAAAAGCAAGCAGAAAGGACAATGAATTTCATTATTTTAAACTAATCTTGTTTTAATTTACTCTACTATTAAAGCAGCATTCAGTTGCCATCAAAACAATTTGCCAAACCTAAGTGCTTTAGTATCACTTCAACAAATAATACACCATCGTTACACAGTCGTAACACTCCTGATTCTCATCAGGTCCTTTTAGGTACTCTTCGATTACCATTTGAAACTGATATCCTTTTGAACGCATGTATTGATCAATAGCTTTATGCGCATCGCCACTGCCCGAAGGAAACCCCTTGTATTCAACACTCAGCACTTTGCAGGCAGGAAAGATAAACATCTCCCAATCCTTTATTTTTGTCCCCTCCGGTACCCTGAAAGCGCAACTGACATCCGCACGCTGATTCACTTCATCGTAGGTAAACACTAAACCGGATGGAGAAGACAGAGGTTTTACCTTCTCTTTTTCTAAAACCAGTTCAAGCAAACCAAAATTGTTTTCAAAATACCCGTTCATCTCCTCCAAACCAATATTTTCCTTTCTTCCCGCGTAGGTTCTGGCTTCCCATTCAATTTCCTTGATGTCAAATACAGGAGCTTCCTGTTCTTTCAGTAAAGTGGCCTTGAGTTTTTCAAGACCTCTTTCATAATCTTTACCAATTCTTTTATCCATGTTAACAAACAACATAGGTGTTCTTCCAAGAAAAGGAATGGGAAATATCATCCCCCAGCTGACTACACAACCTTGTGCCGAATCGCGAAGAATAAAGTAGGATTTTACATCGCCCTTGTTGTCATAACTCAGTTTCTGATAAATCGTGTCTTCCGAAATCCCGGTTATTTCAAGCCGTCCCATGCCAACCTCCTTGTTCCCCGACCAATTGTACGCGTGCCCAATTTGCCCCTGATTGCCCTGGTATTCAATACTCATGCTCGTGTCTTTTTCGGTCCAGGGACTCCAGTTGTGGTGAAAATACGTGAAATCCAAAAGTTTTGATTTGAGGGCTGATTTGCTTTGCGGCAGATAGACACGGCGTTCTACTTTAATTTCGGATGGACCAAAAAAAGCCAGTATAAAATACAGGGCTCCAAGCGCGATAAAAACATAAAGCAATTTTTTCATCTTAAAGGGGTTTGACTCGAAAAGCTAAAATAAACAAAATGCAGCGTCAATTTGATTCAGTCACGGGAAGCAATTTTTTTTATCAGCCAGGTTCTGGCTGCTTCCACCTCGTCAAAAAGTTTAATGTTTTTTGATTTTCCGGTTAAGTTGAGTGTGAAATTACCAACTAAACGCTGACTCAAATCGTGCACCACAACCGCCACTATGGGCCGGCTGTTTATTTCAGCAAGAATTTGTTTAAACGCTTCGTTTTCGGGCAAGCTCCATTTAGCGGTCAACAATAGCACGGGGAATTTTTTTTGCGGGTCAAGGGTATTGGCCTCAAGCCAGCCTTTTGCAACATCTTCCTTGCTCAGAGCTACATCTTCAATAAGGAATTCAAGTTCAATGTAAGCTTGATCGATTATCCTGGCCCTGGCGATTTGTTCTGACATACTACTTTTATGGCAATGGTGTAACTTTATTCATACTGCACCATTCATACTGCTTAAAAAAACCACCGCAATGTAATAAAGTCCTCATGCAAAACGAACAATTTTAAAATTTTATGGATGTGCTAAAAGGTGTTGCCACAGATAAACAGTTTTTAACAGGGGGTATTGAAGAAGAAAGCATTAAATTGAAATTGCTTAAGCCAAACTTATTAATTTCGTGTATGAATTTTACCCAAGCCTTACCTTATTTCCTTCTTTTGTGTTTATTGGTCCCGGCGCGGCTTGGAGCTCAGGAAGAAAAGCAAGAACGCTCATCCCCCTACTGTCAGGACATTACTGATAAAAAAGCCATTTCTTTTTACGAGAAAGGCAAGGACAGAAAAAAATACAAAAAACCCGAGCGATTACAGTTCCTCATGAAAGCCCTTGAACTGGAACCTGATTTTGCAGAGGCCAACCTGGCCATGGGTTTTGAACTGGCTGCCCGCTGCAAACTTGAAAACAAACCCTTTGCCCCAACTGTGCCTTTTTTTATGAAAGCCATTGCGGTTTGTCCTCAAATTCACAGCGAACCGTACTATTACATTGGATTTGATTTTTACGAAAAAACCCAAAACGATTCGGCCATCAAATACCTTCAAAAGTTTCTGGATTTTAAGGATGAGGACGAAAAAAAATACGCCAATGATTTTGCCGAAGAGCAATACCAGGCTAAAATGATGATACGGTCTGCCAAAAAAGAAATGGGTCTCAAAAAAAATGTGCAGTTCGATCCCAAAGTGGTTAAAGGGGTTTCTACCGAGCGCGATGAATACCTGGCCTATATTTCTCCTGATGATAAAAAGTGCTTTTTTGTGAGACGATTGCCTGTAAAAAACATGAACCAGGTGTATGCCAGCGACCGGGAAAAAGAAGTGTTTATGCAGGCTGTGCGCACGCAAAATGGAGAGTTTACAGTTGGAGAACCCTTAGAAGCCCCATTTAATGTGAGCGACGACAACCAGGGAGGTTGCACCATTTCCATCGACAACAAACATTTGTACTTTGCGATGATGCGCATGGAAGGCGGCTTGCAACCGAATTGCGACATATACGTAAGTGATTTTAACGGGGAATACTGGAGCGATATCCGAAAAGTTAGTCCTTTGATCAACGACCCAAAATACTGGGACAGTCAACCTTCCATTTCAGCCGACGGAAACAGTTTGTATTTCGCCAGCGATCGTCCGGGCGGGTTTGGAGGGATTGATATCTATGTCAGTAAGAAAGACAGAACCACCGGGCAGTGGTCGGCGCCACAAAATCTTGGTTCCATGGTGAACACGGCTGGAGATGAAAAAACACCCTTTATACACAGCGACAGTGAAACGCTTTATTTCAGCAGCAATGGGCATTTTGGATTCGGGGAATATGATATTTTCTATGTGAGGCAAAATGAAAAAGGGGAGTGGATGGAACCCGAGAACATTGGTTCACCCATTAACGGACTCACTGACGACACAGGGTTTTTTGTAAGCAGCGATGCTAAAACGGGCTACTTTTTCTCCTACAATGAAGGCAAGGTGAATGGCAAAGGCATTGGGCGCTGGGATTTGTTTTCATTTGAACTATACAAGGAAGCCCGTCCGAACGCTGTAGGGTTTTTAAAAGGAACCATCAAAAATAACGACAGCCTTGTGCAAGGAGCTGTGGTGGAAATTAAGGATGTGCTCACCAAAAAGGTCAATTACGCTTTGGTTGACAGCAGCTCAGGTGAGTTTATGGCAGCGGTAAAAAAAGAGAACAATGTGTTGATAACGGTAAAAAAGGATGGCGTGGCTTTTAACTCCACCATGGTTGAGGCCTCCAAACTGCCTGAAGCCGGACAGGAAGCGGTTTCCATGGAGGTGAAATTGGAATCGGCGAGCGAAGGCGAGAGTTTTGTACTGAACAATTTGTATTATGCTACCAACAGTGCCGAAATTAAAGCGGAAAGCAAGGTAGTGCTTGAAAATTTTGCCGAATACCTGAAACTACACAAAAACATGGTGATTGAAATTCAAGGCCATACCGATAATGTGGGGAACCTGAATGATAACATGGCCCTGAGCAGCAACCGTGCATACTCTGTAAAAAGCCTTTTGGAGGAATTTGGAGTGGAATCCAAACGCATTTCGGCCAAAGGTTATGGCCCTACGGTTCCGGTTGCTGATAATACCACTGAAGAGGGCAGAGCCCTGAACCGCAGAACTGAATTTAAGATTGTAAAAAAATAAACTCAAAGCCATTTGGCCATCCTGTCGCTGAGCAATTTGAACCAATACGTGTAGCGTTCAGGATGAACGTGTAACTCCTTGTTCAGTTCATCAATACTTACCCATCGGTAATCCATCACTTCTTCGGGATTGGGATTCGGAACTTCCTCGCTGTAACCAACAAACACATGATCGTATTCGTGCTCGCTTAGTCCTTTTTCGAGCGCCACCTTGTAAATAAATTCATCCTTGTGTTCCAGTTCAAGAACCATTCCCATCTCTTCCATTAAACGTCTTTTAGCAGCAGATGCTGCAGATTCACCGGGTCGGGGGTGTGAACAACAGGTATTGCTCCATAAACCGGCACTGTGGTACTTGTGTAAGGCTCTTCTTTGCAGCAGAACCTGTTTTCTGGAGTTAAAAATAAATACCGAAATCGCGCGATGCAAGATTCCCTTTTCATGGGCCTGCATTTTTTCCATACTGCCCAGTACTTCGTCTTTTTCATTCACAAGGATAACCTCTTCCATCGCCATTTTTTGTTTGTATCTAAACACCGGCCCGGGCAAAAAGTTTAGAACCGGGGCATTTGCACTCAAAGTAAATAAAATCTCTCTTCTTGTTTCTCTTTTTCTACCGGATGTGAAAAAAATGCCGGCTTTTGGCGGGAAGTGATTATATTCGAACTGATGCTGTACCGGAACCGTATTTTAAATCTACTCACCCTTTTCTTGTGCCTGCAGTTCCTGAAGGCTCAGCAATATTTTTTTAAGAATTACAGTGTGGAAAGTGGTTTGCCTTTCATACAAGTGGCCTGCATGTATCAGGACCAGCATGGATACCTTTGGAGCGGAGGTTACGGAGGCCTAAGCCGTTTTGATGGCAAACATTTTGTAAACTATGGCAGGAAGAACGGGCTGCCCGATGTGAATGTCAATACCATTTCAGGTGATGAAGAAGGCCGGATATTTGTGGGAACCAATAAGGGAGTTTGTATTCTTGAGGGCGATAAGTTTATTTATCCCGGCGACAAAACCCTTCAGGCACGTTCTGTGCTTTCCTTTGGAAAAGGGTATCACCACTCCATTTACATCGGCACGGATCTGGGCCTATACATGTTCAGCAGCGGTAAAATTAAACCGGTGCGTAAGCTGGCCAATTACAGCATCAACGCCATTTATAAATCTGATACCTCGGCTTTGTATATAGGTACCGACCAGGGGCTGGTTATTTATGGTCACGAAACATTTGAAGTGCTCAATGAAGCAAATGGTTTAGCTTCCAATAAAATCAGGTGTATCACCCAATTTAAGCAGTACATTGTTTTAGGCACCAACAAGGGATTGTCGTTTTATAATCCGGCAAATAAAAAATTTACGAATTATTTTATAGAACAGGGTTTGATTGACGAAAACATTGTGGCCCTGGTGAATCAAAAGGACCAATACCTCTGGGTAGGCTCGCAATCGGGATTACTGCGTTACGATAATCAACAGTTTTCGTATTACAATGTGGAGATCAGTAACAATTCCAATAACATCATTTCTCTGCTGCCCGACCGGGAAGATAATATCTGGTTGGGAACATACAGTGGTTTGTACCGTTACCGCGATAACAGCTTCAGTACCTTTGATAAAGTGAATGGTCCTGGCAATTCATTTGTGTTTCAAATCTTAAGAGACCGCAGAGGCAGTTTGTGGATTGGGACCCAAAACAATGGTGTTTTCCGTTACGATGCCGGGTATTTCAAAAATTATACGGAACGCCATGGGCTCAGCTCCAACACCAGCCGCTCCCTGATTGAAACCCGGGATGGGGATTTGTTATTTGGCAACGACGAAGGACTCCTTCATTTTACCGGTGATAAGTTTGTGCCGGTTAAGCTCCCTGAAAAGTTCAAAGGTCCGGTTGACGTTATTTATCACAGCGAAGGGGATGTGTATTACCTGGGTGGCTCAAATGGATTTGTGAAGCTGGAATGGAAGCATGGCGCAGCTAAAAGCAGTTTTTACCGCATACCGGCTAAAAAGGAATTTGTAGTGTATGGGTTTTGTGAGGACAGCCGGCAAAACCTTTACATCGGCACCTACCACGCGGGTTTATACATGCTCAAGGGTGATTCTCTCATTCATGTGAACACACGGTATCAATTGGAAGAAGACAATTTTTTTACACTGCGTTGTATCAGAGACAAGGTATTTGCCGCAACATTGAACGGCATTGCCATTTACGATACCCAAACACACAGCGTTGAGAGAATTACCTCAGATGAAGGTCTGAACTCCGATTTAATTTATTCCATTGAATTCGCCGAAAACCAGCAAAGTTTGTGGATTGGAACCAATCAGGGGGTGAATAAAATGAACATTAAAAAGTACCTGAATGATGGAGAAATTGAAATTCAAAAATTCGGAAAAGAAGAAGGTTTTGCGGGTGTTGAATGCAACACATCCGGCATTTGGGAAGATAAGGATGGTACTTTATGGTTTGGTACCGTGAGTGGATTGGTAAGGCATGAGCCCTTTCAATTCAAAAAAAACCTGCTGCAAAGTCCGGTGCTTATTCAAAAAATCCAGGTCCTGAACACCGACACCAATCTGGGGCTAAACAGCACCCTGCCATCGGGTTATAACACACTTACCTTTCATTACAGGGCCATTTGTTTGACCAACCCGGATAAAGTACTTTACAAAAAAAGGTTGCTGGGGCTTGAAAAAGACTGGAGCGAAGCCGGAACCGAAGACTACAGCAAATACCTTAACCTGCCTCCGGGCAATTATACTTTTAGCGTGAAGGCTTGCAATAACGAAGGCATATGGAACGAGCAAGCCACGAATTTTGAATTCAAAATAAGTCGTCCTTTTTACCGCACCTGGTGGTTTTTGGCACTTGTTAGTTTACTGGTGATTTCCCTTACTTATTTTTTGGTTTTGTTCAGAATCTATACCGTTAAACGCGAGCAAAAAAAGGAATTTGAACGCAAGGTGGAAATGAGCAAGATAGAACTCAAGGCCCTGCGTTCACAAATGAATCCGCATTTTGTGTTTAATTCCCTGAATTCCATTCAGCATTACATCATTAATAACAAAAGCGATGAGGCCTTTAAATACCTCAGCAAATTTGCCCGTCTGATTCGTATGATCCTGAATTATTCCGATAAACCAACAGTGACGGTAGGGGAGGATCTTGAAACCCTTAGATTGTACATTGAATTGGAGAAAATGCGTTTTGAGGACAAGTTTGAATACACAATACAGGTGGACGATTCTGTGGAGCAGGATTACGACATCATGCCCCCCATGCTCATGCAGCCTTATGTTGAAAATGCCATTTTGCACGGTTTAAATCCTAAACCCGAAAAAGGCCGCTTGAACATCCACTTGCGTTCTGAAAATAATTTTTTAATTTGTACTATCAGCGACAATGGCATCGGCCGCGAACGATCATCGGAAATCAAACACGCGGGTGCCAAAAACCATCGCTCATTAGGCATGAAGATTACCGAGGAACGGCTTAAAATATTAAACGAAATCAACGCCTCCCATTTGAGTGTGGTGATTACTGACCTCAAAACCCCTGAAGGTAATCCGGCGGGTACCAAGGTTGAACTTTTTATACCATTGAACAGCTAAATAACAGTTTATGATACGCACCATCATTATTGAAGACGAGCAAAAAAGCAGGGAATTGCTGGACGCCATGATCCAAAAAAATTGTCCTGAACTCGAAATTATCGGACATGCTTCGGATGTGCCCCAGGGGGTAGAACTCATCCGAAGTTTAAAACCTGAATTGGTATTTCTCGACATCAGCATGCCTAACGGCACAGGCTTTGAGGTGTTGGAACAGGTTTCGGACCTGCATTTTGAATTGATTTTTGCTACCGCCAGCGACCAGCACGCCTTAAAAGCCATTAAATACAGTGCCTGCGATTATTTATTAAAGCCCATTGATGCCGAGGAGTTAAAAGCCGCGGTGGATAAGGTGATTAAAAAGAAAAAATCGAATTCTGGCATGGACAATCTGCAGTTTTTAATCGAACACCTGAAAAAGGCGGATGAAAATTACCAGAAAATCACCCTGCCTACCGGAAATGCCTATGAGATTGTAAACATCAAAGACATTATCCGCTGTGAAGCCGATGGGAGCTACACGACGTTTTATCTCAGCGATAAACGAAAGCTGGTGATCAGCGCAGGCTTAAAACATTACGAGGAGCTTTTGCCCGAGATCGATTTTATAAGGGTTCACCATCACCACCTCATCAACATGAACCATGTTTTACGGTTTCTGAAGGAAGACGGGGGCTATGCCATCATGAGCGACGGGTCGAAAATTGAAATTTCCCGGCGGAAAAAAGAAGCCTTCATGGAACGCCTGAACCGGATATGAACCCTTAAGAATCCTTAAAAACCTCAGGCTGCTTCCAACCAAAAAATAAAATCGTATCTTTGCCCGAATTTTAACACCTAAAATTCGCCTTCAATGACTTCTAAATCTTTAAGTGCCAAGTTTGTCCCTGAGGGATTAACCTACGACGACGTATTGCTCGTACCCGGTTACTCTGAAGTTTTACCAAGGGAAGTGAACATTTCCTCCTTTTTCACAAAAAAAATCCGACTGAACACCCCTATCGTGTCAGCTGCCATGGATACGGTGACTGAACATGTTCTGGCCATTGCCATTGCCCAGGAAGGGGGCATAGGTGTTTTGCATAAAAACATGACAATAGAAGAACAGGCGGAGCAGGTACGCATGGTGAAACGCAGCGAGAGCGGCATGATTCTGGATCCGGTTGTTATTAATTATAAAGCCAACGTGGGCGAAGCCAAAAAGCTGATGGAAGAGAACAAGATTGGCGGAATTCCCGTGATCGATGCCTCCAACCGTTTGATGGGTATTGTCACCAGCCGTGACCTTCGTTTTGAAAAGAACTTCAAACGCCCGATTTCTGAAGTGATGACCGCCTCCAGGGAATTGATTACCGCGCAACAAGGCATCAGTCTTCAAAAAGCGGAGGAAATTCTGAAAGAACACAAAATTGAAAAACTACCCATCGTTGATAAAAAGAACAACCTTATTGGTTTGATCACCTATAAGGACATGATCAAGATTAAGGTGAACCCCAATGCCAGCAAGGATGAGCGCGGACGTTTGCGTGTAGCAGCCGCTGTAGGAGTTACCGCAGATACGATTTTGCGTGTGGACGCTTTGGTAAAAGCCGGTGTTGATGCCATTATTATTGACACCGCGCATGGCCATAGCAAAGGGGTGATAGAAAAATTAAAAGAAGTTAAAAAGAAATACAAGGACCTTCAGGTGGTAGTTGGAAACATCGCCACAGGGGAAGCAGCCCTGGCCCTAGTAAAAGCAGGAGCTGACGCGGTGAAAGTGGGCATTGGTCCCGGCTCCATTTGCACCACGCGTGTTATTGCGGGTGTGGGCGTTCCTCAACTTTCAGCCATTTTGGATGTGGCCGAGGCTCTAAAAGGCACTGGGGTTCCATTAATTGCCGACGGAGGCATACGTTTCACAGGTGATGTGGTGAAAGCCCTGGCTGCCGGCGCAGGAACGGTGATGATGGGAGGCATGTTTGCAGGTACTGAAGAAAGTCCGGGTGAAACCATCATATTCGAAGGCCGTAAATTTAAATCCTACAGGGGTATGGGCTCTTTGGATGCCATGCAAAAGGGCAGCAAGGACCGCTATTTTCAGGATGCCGAGGACGACATTAAAAAACTGGTACCGGAAGGCATCAGTGGTCGTGTACCTTACAAAGGAAGTTTATCGGAAATTATTTACCAG
>JAEUTN010000024.1 GCA_016787895.1 Bacteroidia bacterium | reverse complement strand
AAACTGTCCTTGGGCGCAATCCAATACTTTTATAATAAGTGTATCGCTGTTGCTGCAGTTGTTGTTATCGCTGACCGTATAGTAAACACTTGTGCTGCCGGGTTTGTTAGGTTTAAATAACGGTCCACTGATGCCTTCTCCGCTATATAAGCCATTTGTGGGCGAGGCGCTTAAAGTGATTGTACCCCGGCTCACACAAAGCAAGGAATCTTTTTCATTGATCTCAGGTTTTGCCGGCAGGGGATACACCCACAAGTTTTGAAATGCACTGCTGTTACTGCAAGATTTATCATCCGCATAATGGTATTGAAACTGAAAAAGCCCCGACTGAGTAGCTCTAAACAAATCATCCACCAATGTGTGAGCAGGACCAATTACCGAAAAGCTTCCCCCCGGTGGGGAACCTTGCAATTGCACCGTGGCATTATTCACACAAAATTTATTTTGGCTAAGATTAAAACTCAGCGTTGGTTTTGGATGAACTGTTAAGCGTACTTTGGCCTGTGTACTACAGCCCCTTACCGTTTTGGTTAAAGTATAAGTTATGTTGCTGTTAGGGGCAGCAATGGGGTTGGGGCAATTGGTACAGCTTAGCCCTGTGGAAGGCAACCAGTTGTAAACAGCTGTCGTGGTATCGTTGTTTAAACCTATACCCACGCTTTGCCCCAGGCACAGGCTTGTATCGCTTAAAGCGGCCGCGGAAGGAATTTCGTAAAGGAAAACGTCGTCGATGTAAACGTATGCCATGGCGGAATCATGAATTATGCCAAGAGTTGGAAATAATTGAATGCTTGATGGATTTTTAGAAATCCACTTCGTTCGCTTCTTATTATAGAAATTCCCATAAACAACATATTTTTCACCACCATTTGCCTTAAATACCCCGCTAAGAAGTGTCCAATTTAATGTGTCAGAAAAAAACTGATTGCTGTCCAGCTCAATTTGGGGTTGGTGAAATTCATCGAACTCTGGGTATAAGGTAGAGGATTTAACTGGTAAAACACCAGAAAAATAGATTCCCAATCTGTTAGATACTCTTTTGCTGTAGTTCCCATTTACAAAATACAATCCGCTAAAATAACATGTGTTTGCTTCAAGTTTGTTTGCAAGACTTATTCTGAAATGCTCTACATATAGTTTATTTGTATCTCCACCCGAATCTTTAATAACACTTACATTTTGTGTAATAATTCCCATATAAGCATTTCCTGTTCTTGCTTGTTGATATCCCATCCAGTTAAGTGGACTACCCCAGTTAGCAGAAGGTGGGGGTGCCCATATTGGGGAAAAATGATCAGGAGTCCCTGGTAGAATTCCTGCCCAATTGATGTTAGAATTAAGGTCAGGCCAGGGTTCTTCAAAACTTGGTTTAAAAATTAAGTTTGTTTGAGCAAATCCATAGAATTGAACAAAATAAAAGGCAACTATAATTAATCTTTTCAAATGTAAAATAGAAATTACCATACCTTGCTCAATTAGCAAAGTATGGTAAAGTTACAATTTAACGGTTTAAAATCAATTTGCCTGCCTTTAAAAGAGTGAAGCGAAGCATCTTTTCAGATTCGAAAGATTTAGCTTCTGCAAGATCCTTCACTAGCGTTAAGGATGAAAAAATCCTTTTGGCATGCTGAGTGAAGCGAAGCATCTATTCGGATTCGAAAGATTTAGCTGCACCAAGATCCTTCCCTTCGGTCAGGATGACACCAAACCCTTTACCTGCTCAAAGTAATCATCCCCCGGTTTTCCTTAGGGCCCTGGTTTTCATTATTGGTCTGTAATATGTATAGGTAAGTGCCTTCATCGCAAGGCAAGGCACTTGTGCTGTAGCCATCCCATATCAAAAAACGGGTATCAGGAAAAACCTCTCCCTTCCTTTCAAAAACCATTCTGCCCCAACGGTCGTATATTTCAAGGGATATCAAAGTAACCCCATAAGGCAATTCAAATTTCCATTGTTCGTTTACCCCATCTCCATTAGGCGTAAATACATTTGGAATGGCAAACTGTCCTTGGG
>JAEUTN010000005.1 GCA_016787895.1 Bacteroidia bacterium | reverse complement strand
TGCGAGTGAAGAATTTGGCGAAAACCTGCTGCATTATGTGATACCGGAATTGCTGCATGAAAAAAGCCGCATGATTCAGGATGCAACCATAGCGGATACAGGCAAACTCACAGACCGCTACAGTTATTTGCAGGATTATGTAAATGTTTAAGGTACAAGCAGTTTGGCAGCCGACGAACCTTGTGCGGATGCCAGTGTAACCAGGTAAGTGCCGGCCGGCAAATCCAATGTGCTGAACTGAATTTTTCCCTGTGTTACCGGAACCTTTTTGATCATTCTTCCCTGAATATCTGCAATGAACACAGTGCCGAAAATCTGCCGGTCTGTTTCAAGCGTTGCAATTCCTTTCACAGGATTCGGATAAATCTGCATAACAACTCTCTGAGGGTCCGGGTTTAGGCCGGCCATGGCACTTACAGGCCAGCAGGCAGCAGGGGGGCTGCTCAGTACAGTGTTAAAGTCGCTGCGGAAAGGAATATTGGCAGAATTGCGGTTGTCGTAAATACTGGATTTTACCAAATTGGTATCTGTAGTCCCCCAGTAATTGTTGCCAATATCCCAGCGCACTGCAGTGGAGGCGGTGGGACTCATCAGATAAATGGCTTTGTATTTCGCAGAAAAATGATTTTCGTGCACAACCACACTGTCCGGATTCAGGCCCTTGCACTGCAGATATATACAGTAATTGCCGGAATCGAAATAATTGTTATTTACTCTGATGCTTTGAAACCCCGGATCCAGTGAATAGATATAAATTCCGTAGTTGCATTTGCGGAACAAATTGCATTCTGCCACCAGTTTTTTGGTGATGCTTTGGGAATACAAGCCATAGGAAGATGTATTTCCTTCCAGATAATTGCGTCTCATTACTGTGGTTTCACCCAAATAGAAATATCCCAGATTGGTGATGGTATCATCTGTTAATTCCAGGTAGGAGCCTCTGTAGGTGCCATACACAGCGTAGCAGCTGTTGCCACCCAGAATGCGGCAGTTTCTTACCCATAGTTTTACCGTATCGTTCCCCATGGCATAGATGGGATAATTGCTTTTTTCAAACCTGCAGTGGGAAATGAGAAGGTCGGTTTTGGCTGTCTGTATGCAATAACCACCGGAATTGTTGTAAGGCACAAACTGACTGTAAAGAATCCTGCAACCCGTTTGTGTTCCGGGATGATAGTCGGTGGCCTTTTTGTCGAAATACAGTGTGACGGAATTGATATGCACAGGTTGGGCGCTGCTACCCAGCAATTCCATGGTGCCATTGATGGTGATTTTGTAATTGCCCGAGCCCTGGATGACCACACCGGGCTCTACGGTTATGGTGACACCATTTTGAATAACCACATCTGAACCCACTTCGTAGGGTGATCCAGACAAAGTCCAGGATTGGCTGGCAGTTACAGAAGCCGGCACCGGGGTAGCTGCGAAAAGAGATGAAATTCCAAATGAACAAAGCATCAGGAAAAGGACATTTTTCATAGGATTTTACAATTCGGGTATACGAAATTAGGCAATTGCCATGGTTCTGGTTGTGACAGAATCAAACAGTTACATGCGTATGACCCCACTCTGACAAAAAGGCGCAGGAAAACAAGGCACGGTTTTTGTTCATAGCGCGGTGACAATATGGCAACCAACCGCACTTTTACAATGATTAAGCCCGATGCAGTAGCCAACGGGCATGCAGGCAAAATTCTGGATCACATTATCCAGGCCGGATTCAAAGTGGTAGCGCTGAAATACACCCGCCTCAGCAATGAGCTGGCTGGTGAATTTTACGGCATACACCGCGAACGTCCTTTCTTTGGCGAACTGGTAAGTTTTATGACCAGCGGTCCCATTTATGCCGCCATTCTGGAGAAAGACAACGCAGTGGAAGACTTCCGCAAACTGATTGGTGCAACTGATCCACAAAAAGCAGAGACCGGTACCATTCGCAATCTGTATGCGAAAAGCATAGATGCCAATGCCATTCACGGCAGCGACAGCGATGCAAATGCAGAGATTGAAGGCAGTTTCTTTTTCTCTCAGTTTGAGAGATTCTGATTCCCAATAATCAAGTAACACAAAATGCCCGCTATTTTTGGCGGGCATTTTTTATGATGAATACAACCGGTTCTGAACACACCACCCCGAACAACCGCCGCACCAATCTCGATGTTGGCTTTTTAGAAGGTCCGCATAGCCGTATCTATGAACTCGGCTTCATTTTCAAGGTCTTTTTTGATTTTGTACGCGGTTTCAGAAAGCTGCACTTTTTGGGCCCCTGCATCACCATTTTCGGTTCAGCACGGTTTAAAGAAGACCACGAATATTATCAGTTGGCCAGGCAAATGGGTCGGCGAATCGGAAGCCTGGGTTTTGGTATCCTCACCGGTGGCGGACCCGGGATAATGGAAGCGGCAAACCGCGGGGCAAGGGATGTGAATGCCAAAAGCATTGGCGTAAATATCATGCTGCCCTTCGAGCAGAAACCCAATCCCTATCTGGACCGTTGGGTGGAAATCAGGTACTTCTTTGTGCGCAAGGTGATGTTGTTCAAGTACTCCTTCGGCTTTGTCATCATGCCCGGCGGATTCGGCACCATTGATGAAATGTTCGAAGCCCTCACCCTGATACAAACCAAGAAAATGCCCTGGTTCCCTGTGGTGTTGATGGGCAAAGCCTATTGGGCAGATGTAATCAATCAGATAAAGCATATGGACCGGCACAGTACTATCTCTCCGGAAGATGATGACATGCTTTGCATCACCGATGACCCGGAAGAGGCCATTGCATTTCTGGAAGAAAAAATTGGGCATTTTGCCACCCGGCGCAGGAAATATACCCCTCTGTGGTGGCTGGGTGAAAAGTAAATGGGTCGGATTCATCCCGGGTAAGGCATACATCAACTGCACCCGTTAACTTTGCAGCGCAATGAGCAAAGGACCTGTTTCTCAGTTTATAGAAAAGCATTACCTGCATTTCAACGCGGCCGCGCTGATGGACGCAGCAAAAGGCTATGAAACCCACCTTACTGAAGGGGGCAAAATGATGGTGACTCTGGCAGGTGCCATGAGTACCGCGGAATTGGGCAAGAGCCTGGCTGAAATGATCCGTCAGGGCAAAGTGGACATTATCTCCTGCACCGGAGCAAACCTGGAAGAGGATATCATGAATCTGGTGGCGCACAGCCATTACAAGCGCGTGCCGAATTACCGGGATCTGAGTCCGCAGGAAGAGTGGGACTTGCTGGAAAACCACTACAACCGGGTTACGGATACCTGCATTCCGGAAGAAGAAGCCTTCCGCCGTCTGCAAAAGCATATCCACAAAGTATGGAAAGCCGCAGATGACAAAGGCGAACGCTATTTCCCCCATGAGTATATGTACCAGATGCTGCTGAGTGGCGAACTGGAGCAGTACTACGAAATAGACCCCAAAGACAGCTGGATGCTTGCTGCTGCGCAACGCAATCTGCCCATTGTGGTGCCGGGTTGGGAAGACAGCACCATGGGCAACATTTTTGCCAGTTATATTATCAAAAACGAATTCAAAGCAAGCACCATGAAAAGTGGTATCGAGTATATGGTGTGGCTGGCCGACTGGTACCGCAACAACAGCAGCGGCAAAGGCGTAGGCTTTTTCCAGATCGGGGGCGGCATAGCCGGCGACTTCCCCATTTGTGTGGTTCCCATGATGTATCAGGACCTGGAGTGGCATGATGTGCCTTTCTGGAGCTATTTCTGCCAGATCAGCGACAGTACCACCAGTTATGGAAGCTACAGCGGCGCTGTGCCCAATGAAAAAATCACCTGGGGCAAACTGGACATCCACACACCCAAGTTTATTGTAGAGAGTGACGCCACAATCGTTGCTCCCCTCATGTTTGCCTGGATCCTGGGCTGGTAATGCATATGACTATGAACCGCAAATTCCGCACATTTCTGGTACCCGGTGTCGCACTGATTTTCATACTCAGTGCCTTTACCCCCGATAAGCCCGCTTATCAGCTGTTCACCGCAAAAGGCAAGCGAAGCAGTTACAGCGCAATGCTGAAAAAGGCAGCAGATGCCGATATTGTGTTATTCGGTGAATTTCACAACAATCCCATGAGTCATTGGCTGGAACTGGAACTCACCAGGGATTTGCATGCCGGCAAACGGCAGATTGAAATGGGTGCAGAAATGTTCGAGGCTGATGTACAGTCTGAACTGGACAGGTATATGCAGGATACTGCCTTCACGGAAAAAGACATGATGAAAGTGTGCCGGGCATGGCCCAATTACCGCACTGATTACAAACCCCTGGTGGAATTCGCCAAGGATAAGGGCATTCGGTTTGTGGCCTGCAACGTGCCCAGAAAATTCGCCAGCATGTTGTACAAGGGAGGCCTTGAAGCACTCGACACATTAACCACGGAACAGAAATCCTGGATGGCACCTCTTCCATTTCCTTACGACAGCACTTTGCCCTGCTACCGCGATATTTATAAAGCCACAGGCGGCCATGGTGGACAAAGATTGCCCATGTCGCAGGCATTGAAAGATGCCACAATGGCGCATTTTATTTTAAAAAATCACCAGAAAGGGAAAATATTTATTCATTATAACGGCAGTTATCACAGCAACAATTTCGAGAGCATTTACTGGTATCTGAAAAAAGCGGATCCCTCTTTGAAAATTATGACCATCGGCAGCACAGAGCAGGCCCATATTCAGAAACTGGATAAAGAATCGCTTGGACTGGCAGATTTTATCCTGTGTACACCTGAGTCGATGACCAAGACGTACGAGCAGTGAAACCAGATATAAAAACCCGCGCCGATGTAGAGAAACTGGTGAATGAGCAGTACAGGTTATTGCTTGAGGATGAAACCACTGCACCTGTATTTGCGCATTTGAATCTGGAGCATCATTTGCCGAAAATTTATAAATTCTGGTGTTTTGTACTGGATGTGGAAGCGGCTAAAAATATATATATCGGAAGTGCTTTTGAACCCCATGTAAAGCTTGGACTCACGCATGCCCATTTTGTGCAGTGGGTAAAGTATTTCAATCAGGCGATGGACCTCTGTTTTGAAGGTGCCGTAGCCGATAAAGCCCGTGAAAAAGTGCGCCAGTTCGACATCATGTTTCAACACAAACTGGGACTGTTAAACCATGAGTGAATTGCTTGAGAAATTAAAAAATATCCGCACGTTTATTTTCGACATAGACGGAGTGCTTACCAGCGGGAATGTACTGGTAACCGAGGAAGGACACATGCTGCGCACCGTAAACATCAAAGATGGGTATGCGCTGCAACATGCAGTAAAACAAGGGTATAAAATCGCCATCATCAGCGGTGGAAACAGTGAAGGTATGCTGCATCGTTTCCGGGGTCTGGGTATCACAGAAATTTATCTGGGGCAGAAAAACAAAGTACATGCTTTCGAAAAAGTGCTTTCGGATTTCAGGGTGTCGGAATCTGAGGTGGCCTATATGGGAGATGATATGCCGGATTACCCCATACTGCGCAGGGCTGGTTTGCCCTGTTGCCCTGCTGATGCTCCGGATGATATCCGCGAAATTTGTACGTGGATTGCACCTGTTGCAGGCGGACTGGGCTGCGCAAGGGCTTTGCTTGAACAGGCGATGAAACTGCAGGGCACGTGGTGGAATGCGGACACGCATAACTGGTAAGGTGATTTGGTTCGTTGCAGAAAACCTGCCCTGTGCCGCGAATCATTCAGCAGCACAGGGTTTGAATAAAGTAAGTTTTTCGAATAATCCGTTCAAAGCAACAATTCCACTGTTTCATACGTTACTTTTGCATTAGCGCATGAATGCCGCATATCTTTTGAATGAATCGCTTACAGCGTTGCGCCTCACGGACACAGTGGCGGCAGCGCTTGACTTTATGGCGGAGCAGGAGGTAACTGTATTGCCGGTAGTAGACAAGCACAGCCTGCACAACTATGCAAGGGCTGTGAACCTGTTGCATGTGCAGGGTGATAAAAAACTGGAAGAGGTCATTCCCTTCAATACGCATGCTCCCCGTATTTATGAGCATCAGCATTTGTATGAAATGGTGCCTGTTTTTGCAGCCGGTGATTTGCAGGTACTTGCTGTCTTCAACAGGAATGAAGAGTTTATCGGCATTGTGGATCAGAAAGAGATTCACAGGCAATTGGCACAAAGTCTCACTTACAAAGGCATTGGCGCCATATTGGTATTGATGGTCGAGCCCAAAGACTTTGCACCATCCCATATTCACCGTCTGGTGGAAGAGAACGGGGCCAAAGTACTCGGGATGATGCTGAACACCACCGAGGCCGGCAATCTGCAGGTGAATCTGAAACTGAACACCACTGTGGTCAGCGGTATTGTCGCCAGCCTGAACCGTTTTGGCTTCAGGGTTACAGATTGTTACCTGGCCGAAGATTACAACAAAGAGGACAACCGGGAGTTCGACACGGTTCTGCGCTTCTTTGATTTGTGAGTCTGAAGAGTCATCGATTTCTCTTTCAATTCCTGACAAAAATTTTACTTTGCGTTCAGGTCCGGGGAGAATATCCGATTCACAAGGGCGTTTACTACCTTTGCCCATTCATATCATGCCTACTTCAGGAACAAAAGACACCTTGCTGGACGAGGAACTGACCTCCAAGCCGATTCATATGGTTGATGTAATCAACTTCTTCTGGCGCTGGAGAAAACCCTTGCTCATCATCACCCTTGTGTCTGCTCTGGGCGCTGTGCTCATCAGCAGTCCCATGATTACCAAACCCAAATACAAGGCAGTGCATGTGTTCTATCCCACCACAAACAACTCCATTTCCAATGCCTTGTTGACCGAACTGAACCAGCGGCAGAAGGATCCGCTGGAATTTGGTGAAGACGAAGAAGCCGAAAAAGCCCTTCAGATTCTGCAGTCAAGCGATCTGATGGGTCGCCTGGTGCGGAATTTTAACCTGATGAAACATTACGGCATTGACCCTGCCAAAGAATCGCACCCACAAACTGCATTGGAATACAAAATCAAAGAGAATATTGCTTTCGAAAGAACCCGATACCTGTCCATCAACATCAATGTGCTGGATGAAGATCCTGCCATGGCTGCAAACATTGCCAACGGCATAGCAGCGTTGTACGACACGGTTAAAACCGAAATTCAGAAACAAATTGCAGTACCGGCTCTGCAAATTGTGGAACGCGCACTGAAAGAAAAGCAGCAGAAAATACAAAGCCTGAAAGACCAGTTGCGCAGCCTGGGCGAAAAGGGAGTCACCAACTACGAAGAACAGAGCCGTGCCCTTGCCGAAGAGATTTACAAAGCGCAGGGAAGCGGCAACATGGGCCGTATGAAGGAATTGCTTGAGCAGCAAAAAACCCTCGTTGCCAGCGGCGGCGATTTTATTGCACTCAATGAGTTGATTAAACTGGAAGAGGAAAAAGAAAGTGACCTGATAGCCCAGTTCGAAAAAAGGCAGGTGGATGTGAAGGAAGCCCTGTCGCATAAATTCACAGTAAGTGCTGCGGCAAAGCCCGAAATCAAAGCCTGGCCCAAAAGGAGTCTGGTATTGCTGGTAACGCTGTTCGCCTCATTTGCTGCAGGCAGTCTGCTTTTGCTCATCTACGAACTGTTTTTCCTGCGCAGAAAGAAAATTGCCTGACACGGCTACCATACAGCGACCCGTTTATCTTGTTGTCCTGCTGGCATTGCTGACAGGAGCCGTTGCTTTTTGGGCCAGCCTTCACGATTTCTATTTTGTTTTTCTCATTCCTGTGGCCATTGCCATTTTTCTCATGGCCTTGCTGCGTACAGAGAAATTGTTGTTGCTCACCGGGGCGATAGCTCCGCTGTCGGTGAATATCAATGACATTGGCGGTGGACTGGGCCTGGCCTTGCCTACCGAACCACTGATTAATGTATTGTTTGGTCTGATAGGGTTCTCATTTTTGCAAAAGGGAACGCGGGATACTGCCATTTTCAGGCATCCGCTTTCAGTTGCCATTCTTCTTTATCTGGCTTGGCTCTGGCTCAGCAGCTTTTTTAGTTCCATGCCACTGGTCAGCATCAAATTTGTGCTTGCCCGCACCTGGTATATTGCGCTTTTTTATTTCGCGGCTACCGTCATTTTTTCCAGGTATGACCGCATTCATTTTTTTCTGCGGGCTTTTGCCATTTTTACACTGGCCCTGGTCATTTTTACGCTGACCAAACACGCCGCAGATGGTTTCGTCCGCAGCAGCAGTTACAGCATTTCCTGGCCCTTTTTCCCCGACCATGGCATGTATGCTGCAGCCATTGCTTTCGCAGTGCCTATACTGGCTTTTTACACGTTTCACGGTCAGGTATTCCGCATCCCGCTGGTTTGGGCGCCGGTTGTGGCTTTTTTTCTGGTCGTGCTTCTTTTTGGTGTGGTGGTGAGTTACACCCGTGCTACGTGGCTCAGTCTGGTTGTAGCCCTGGGTGTATACGTGCTGTTGCGTTTCAGGGTGAAATTCATTTGGATTCTACTGGCACTGGTCTCTGTTTCCACCTATGGAATCGTGAAACAGGATCAGATTCTGTACAGTCTGGAAGCCAACAAACAGGGAAGCAGTGATGAGCTGGAAGGCCATGTAAAATCTGTAAGCAACATCACCACAGACCCCAGCAACATGGAAAGAATCAACCGCTGGAAATGTGCAAGCCGCATGGCAGCCATGCATCCATTTTTTGGTTTTGGGCCCGGAACATTTGTATTTCAATACGGCGTGTTTCAGAAAAGCAGTGAGAAAACCATCATTTCTACCAATGCCGGTGATCTGGGCGATGCGCACAGCGAATTCTTTTCGGCCATGGCAGAAGCAGGTTTCCCGGGTTTAATGGCGTGGTTTGCTGTGGTACTCATCTCCGTTGCCGTGTCTTTTCGGCTCATCTACACAACCCCCGACCGGAAAGTGCGGATCACTGCAATGATAGCCCTGCTGGGATTGATCACCTATTATGCCCATGCCTTGCTGAACAATTATAGTCAGTACGACAAAGTGGCGGTTCCCCTCTGGGCTTTTATGGCCATCATCACTGCACTGGATATGGCAGAAAAACGCAAACGGACAGCACCGGAATGATCAGAAAATTGTTGCATATCCGGTCCGCACAACTGGGTATGGCCATCATCGGTCTTACCCTCGTTGCCGCATTGGCCGGGTATCTGATTACACCAGACAGCACCCGGGATTGCAATGATATGATGCCCCAGGCAGCCAATTTGCCACCGGGTACCAAAATCCGCTTTCTGAGAATCAAACCTGTCCGCAATCCCGAACAAACATTCTATACCTTTTTTGTGGGTGTGGAGAATCCGGGAACGCCGGTGGTTTTTACAGATACATTGATAGAGAAAACCGGACAGGACAGCATCTGTGTTCATCCGGTGAACGGATTCGGACAACAGTGTTATGCCAAAACAGATCTGGTGAAATCCGGCAAAACCGAATATTTATTCCATAGAACATTTCTGTTGGGCAGCGACCGTTTTGGTCGCGATGTTTTCAGCCGTCTGGTGCTTGGCGCCAGGGTTTCTTTATTGGTTGGACTCGTATCCGTTCTGTTGTCTTTACTCATTGGTACACTGGTAGGTTTGCTGGCAGGCTATTCCGGTGGAAAAACCGATGCAATCATGAGTTGGCTTATTGCTGTATTCTGGAGCATTCCTACCATGCTGATAGCGCTTGGGTTGAGTTTTGTTCTTGGAAAAGGGTTGTGGCAGGTATTGCTTGCAACCGGACTCAGTACCTGGGTGGAAGTAGCCCGGGTGGTCCGCGGGCAAACCATGCAGCTCCGGAACAAGGAATTTGTTTTGGCTGCCCGCATCAGCGGTTTTTCATCGTTCCGTATCATGTTCAGGCATATTCTGCCCAATCTGAAGGGGTCTCTGACAGTGCTGGCCACCACCAATTTTGCCAGTGCCATACTGCTGGAAGCAGGACTGAGTTTTCTTGGACTGGGGGTGGCACCACCTGTGCCCAGCTGGGGAATAATGGTTAAGGAGCATCTTGGCAATCTGGTGCTCGATTCTGCATGGCTTGCACTCATTCCCGGATTTGCGATTATGTTGCTGGTGATGGGTTTCAATTTGCTCAGTATGGGTATGCGCGATGCCCTTGATACGCGGTTAACGACTGTACAGGCATGAAGAAAAACAGAATAATTATTCTAATCTTTGTACTGATAGCCATCACTGTGGGTATTTGGTGGTTCACCCGTAAAACTGCGGTTGAGGTGCTCCGCTATATACCAGACAGCTATAGCTGGTGTGCCCATATCAGCGCTGCTGAATTGAAGTCATTGCAACCCGATAAGTACATTTCTCCGATGAAGAATTCTGTATGGCTGGAAGGCCTGCCTGGCGAAGCACTGGAGGGTATGGCACAACCGGATGCAATCACTGGGATAGACGGGTCACAGGGATTGTGGGCTTTTCAATATGCAGATGAAAAGCGCAAACCCGTGGTTTTGATGTTTGCGCTGAGGGATGCAGACCTTTGGAGTGATTGGCTGGCAAAGAAGAAAACGGAGGGATACGCCCGAAAGGAAAGCAGGGGTGTGCAATCGTATATCAGCCAAACCGGCACCGGAATTTCATGGGATAATCATGTAGCGGTTTTCGTGTTTGACGGAAGTCCGGCAGCGGCTGCCAACCTGCTGGAGATGAAGTTGGATCTGGCCGGCGGATTGAATGATTTTGCGAAAAATCAACTCGGTAAAAGCGGCAATCGCTTCGTTGTTCGTCCGGAGGCCTGGATGAGAGACATAGAAAATCCGGTTGCAGAAGCAGTGCTGTCTCAGCCCGAAATCAGCGCGGTAATCAAGAATACCGCCTATGCAGGTGAGATGGTATTTGAACCGGGCACAGTAAAGATGACTGCTGAGTATTTTCCCCTGTCACCAAATGGCAAAACGATTCAGAATCCATTGCGTACAAAACAGGATATTCAAAAATATAAAACGCTGTTGATTGCCGACCATGCTCCGGCCGTTTTGCTGAATATTTCTTCGGAGCAGGCAAATCTGGAACTGTTTATAGAACAAATATTCGGGAAGCCGGATGCGGATGTATTGAAGAAGAACAAATATTATCAACTTTTACAAAAGGGCTGGAATGGGGATTTGATACTGGCGGTTTCTCAGGCTCCTGAAGACAACAATCTGTTCACATATCCGGATGTAAAATGTCTGATCGGTGCAGGAGACAATCCTGCCGCGTTGCAGGAATTGCTGAACCTGGCAAAAAAAGAGTTGTCTGAGCAGGGCTTTGGAATGGCTCTGGCCGTCCGCAATGCAGAACTGCGCAAAGAAGGATTGTGGTGGAGACCGTTTATCGGCAGCCTTAAAAATTCCCGGGAAACCGATCAATCTCTGCCTTTGATTCAATCGGGATTCAGAGAGTATGCAGAATCTCCGGTATATCTGTATGCGCGTATTTCAGAACTTTTGAAAGCGGTGGATCCGGAACATCGGATTTCTGTTAAATTGAATGAAGAAACGAAAAATGCAACAATGCATCTGGCTGGAAATGGTGCTTCCTGGAAGTTGCATTTGCAATCGGCCGGTGCCGGAGAGCATGGGCTTATCACTTTGTTTAAAATGGCAAAATCGGCAGAATTACTGAAAGGGTATCCGTTATTTTCATTTCCGGTATTTACACAACCAAACAACGAAGAATTGTGAATCTCATCCACTTTTACAATGTATTGCCTGTGCCCCTTGCCGATAGTCCGGTGAAGGGAAATGTATGGAACAGGAATCTGGTATTTTTCCGCGACAAGCATTATGTCATTCAGGCGGAAAGTGGCCGTGGAAAAACCACATTGCTCAACATTATTTATGGCACACGAAAGGATTTCCGGGGCGAAGTTTTCTTTGACGAAACCAATGTTACGGGCCTGGATATGAATGCATTTGCCGGACTGCGAAGTCATACCCTCAGTTATTTGTTTCAGGATCTGAGGTTGTTTCCTGCCCTTACTGCCTGGGAAAATATAGAAATGAAACCGGGCAACAAGTTTACCCGGGCCCATGTGGAAAGCTGGGCTGAAAAACTGGGTGTGGCAGCACAACTGCACAAGCCCTGCGGCAAATTAAGTCTGGGACAGCAGCAGCGGATAGCGGCCATACGCGCCCTGGTGCAGCCTTTTTCATGGCTGTTGCTCGATGAGCCCTTCAGTCATCTGGACGACCGCAACGCCGGATTGATGATGGAATTGATTCAGGAACGATGCCGTGAGGAAGGTGCTGGCATACTGGCTACAAGTTTGGGAACTAACCATCGTTTTGTCAATTTCGAAACCCGGGAGGTATGAGATGCAGGTATTGAAAAAATTGCTCCTCAGCCACGCAAGACCTGTACAACTGGTGCTGGCACTGTTGGGTTCGGCGCTGGGTCTGGCCATTCTGATGGCGGGTGTACAAATGTGGGTGGATGTAAGCCAGGTATTGAAGCAGAAAGACATGTTGGGAGGAGACTATGTGGTGATCAATAAAAAGGTGAGTTTATTGAATACCTTGGGTGGAAAACCCGGCAGCTTTTCCCAGGAGGAGCAGCAGGAAATACGCAGTGTAAAAGGAATTTCTGATTTGGCTGCTTTCCGCAAAGGGCGCTTCAAAGCATCGATGGAACTCAGCGGCAGCATGGGGCAAATAGCGGGACCCGGATTGAAAACCCTGTTGTTTTTCGAAGCCCTGCCCGATCGGTTTATCGATGTGGAACAGGGCGATTGGCATTGGAAATCCGGAGATCGGTCAGTCCCGATTATTATCCCAACAGATTATTTCAATCTGTACAATCAAAGCATGGCAGAAAGCCAGCAGCTGCCGGTAATCCCCGAAAATTTGCTCAAATCAGTCACCTTTAAACTCACCATAGAGGGCAATGGGAAAACCGAAGAGTTACAGGGCCGCATTGCAGGATTTAGTCAGAGAATCAACAGCATTCTGGTGCCCGAAAAGTTTCTGGATTATGCCAATCAGCGCTACGGGCCGGGCGACAATGAGGAACCCAGCCGTTTGATTTTGCATGCGGGAGAGCCTTCATCACCAGCACTGTCAGCTTTTTTCCGGGACCGTGGCTATGAATTGAATCAGGAAAAATTAAAGGCAAGCCGCATCAATACATTGTTGCAACTGGTCATGGCAATGGTGGCTTTGCTGGGCGTGTTCATTGTGGGTTTGGCTTTGCTGGGATTTTTGCAATACAACCAGTTGCTCGCCTACCGTTCGGCATGGGAAATTCAAACCCTTCACTGGACCGGATTCAGTCTGTCTGCAATTGCAAGGCCGTATTTGATTTTCATTCTCAGAAATTTGCTCATGGCCTGGGCGGTTGCAACTGCACTGGCAGTGGTTTTGCGCTGGTATATTTCAAACAGTCTGGCAGAAAAGGGACTTGAAGCAGACATGCCGGGCATATGGCCTGCCTTATTGCTGGGAATTTTTGTGGCAACTGCCATGGCAACCATTACCCTTGCCACTGTAAGACGGCAAATCAAACAACTGGCCCGGTAGTAAACAGGGATATGGGTATTGTGAAGCTTACACAATGCCATTATATCTAAAGAAATATATTATTATGCAGATGATCAATGCGCAGGCTTACCAGTATGCCTGACGCCCTCCGTTTTACCCCGGGCAGCACTGTCCTCCTCGCGCTGCGGAGACGTCTGTGAGGAACGCAATTCGGATTAACAGGTTTTAACGGTATAAAAGCCGCCACTATGGCTATAATGTTGGCCTGGCCACAGGGAATGAAGGCTGAAAAATGCTGCAAACCGGCGCGAAATGCCGAGGAAGCTCTGAGTGTGCGAGGAGATCGCCGACGGCATTCGACGGGTTGCAAATGTTCAGACTTCAGGCCCTGCAGCCTTGAACTTTTGCTCCACTTTTGGTTCAAGCCAAAAGTGGAAAACCGATATCAGAAATATAGTTTATGTAATCTTTCCATGAGTCATAACCGGATATTATCCCAGCCGGCGCTGCATTAAATCCTGGACAATGCCGTACACCTGTATGGGTGCGAGTTTGCGCCATTCCATTTCATCCAGTTTGCCACCGAAATTCACGTAAAAATCGATGTGCATACGGTGAAATTCCTGAAGCACATGGTCTCTGAAATTGACAAAGGCTATCCATCCGTCTTCCACTTCCTGATACCATTCTTCATAATAACTGTCGTCACTGCTGTGGTAATTCAGAACATTCTCACCGATAAGTATAAATTTCTGAATGCCTTCTTCTTCCAGCAGTTCTATCACCTCGCGCTTCAGAATCATGATATCATTGTAAAGGGCATCGTTCCATTCGCCTATCAATTCAATGATGCAATAGCCTTCAATATAATCTGCATATAAAATTTTCATATACAGGGTATTGCTGCCAAAATGGTCCCATTGCGGGTGAATGAGATAATTGTATACAGCATGGGTAAAGGTAAACTCACTGTATTCCCTTTGCCAGAATGGGGACTGTGGGTCTTCGGACGCTGTATAGAGGTGCCGCCAGTTGAAAAAGGGCTCGATGTCGTGCAAAACGCTGCAAATTTAGCAACACAAAAACGTGAAAAAGGCCCTGTTTTGTGTTTTGGGGGAAGAAATCGTGCAGCCATCCCGGCAAAATGACGGTGCATGGCCAAGCTGCATTCCGCGATTTCCGCCTGACCCGCTATGGAACCCGGTGATGACGCTTCAAAGCATGTTGACAGGAAAACAAGATGCCGGCACTTTCGCTGGATTAGGCTTACTTTTGTCCGCATGCAGCGCAAATTTCTGGGCAATCTTATCCTGCTGCAGGCCCTGAATTGGGCCATTAAACCGCTATGGATTTTCTGGATTGAACGCACTGCGCAGGTTCATCTGGGCGACGATTGGTACGGCCGGTATTTTGTGATTTTCAACTTCGGCCTTTTGTTCAATATTCTGCTCGATTTCGGATTGAACAATTTTGTGGCGTCCCGTGTGGGTGAATCAGGCAGCCTTGAATCGGTAAAACCGGTGTTGAGATTGCGCATGTGGCTGGCAGGCATCTACGTATTGCTTGTGGCTGGTATGGGACTCTTTCAGGCATTTGATCCCGCGCTGTTGATGCTGGTTTTGCTCAACCAGATTCTTGCAGGGTTTATCCTTTATTTCAGAGCTGTATTACAGGGTCGTCATCTTTTCCGTACCGACAGTATAGTGAGTGTGACAGACCGCCTGATAGCCATCTCACTTATGGCAGTTTTTCTCTGCAGTCATGCGTTTGCCGGCAGGCAGGGACTATTGTGGTTTTTGGGCGCACAGACAGCAGGATATGCTGTTGCGTTGCTGGTATCTGTATATTATAGCCGCAAAGGGGTTGAACCCGTTGGGGCTGTATCGGGATTCAACTGGAGGGAACTTATGCAGCAAACCGCCTGGTTTGCCTTGCTGGCCTTCGCCATGTCTGTGTTCACCCGCATAGATGCATTGATGATCCGGAATCTGACGCAGGGGAGTGATGCAACCGGAGCTGTGGGTTATGCTGAAGCGGGAAGGTATGCCCGGGCTTTTCGCCTGCTGGATGCGGCTCTTATTTTCAGCAGTCTCATTGCCACCCAATTGTTGCCAATTTTCAGCCGCATGCTTGCAAAAAAGGAGAATACGGATGGGCTGTTGTGGCTCAATACACGTATTGTGTTGTTTGTGGCCCTGCCTGCGGCCCTTGCCGCCACCTATTTCGGAGCTGCGGTTTGGAGTCTGATGTATGGAAAAGTTTCTATGGGTTGCGGGCTGACCGGCATGGGCAGTCTGTTCCGTTTTCTGCTTACCTGTTTTGTACCCATGGCACTGGTTCACATTTTTGGCACCTGGCTTACCGCCGCAGGACGCTTGCGTTTTCTGGCGATAGTGGCAATAGCAGCGATGGCATTGAATGTGGCATGCAACTTCATGTTCATACCCCGCTGGGGTGCAGGCGGCGCAGCTATCAGTTGCCTTATCACGCAATGTTTTTTTGCAGTGGCCTGTATTGTTCAGTGCTTCAGGCTGGGGGCCATGCAGATTTCGTGGCAGCGTGCATTGTTATTGTCCGTTTGGGTGCTGGGCGCTGAATGTTGTTTTGGATTGTGGTACCGGGCAGGAGAATCATTCACATTTCTGCTGGCTGCAGGTGCCACTTATTTGTGTTTCAGTCTGGTTTGCGGTATTTTCTGGCCTGAAATACGAAAGATGATGCGCCGCGGTGTTCCGGGGATGTAATTCTTACGGGGATAAATCCTATTGTTAATGATCCAGCAAATCTGAATTTTTTGCAGAAGACTGATCGGGTTTTGTTGCGTACAAAATGGCATTCCATATCAACGCAATCAACAATACAATAAGCAATACCCACAGAGAGTATGGTCTTTCTGCCATGCGATACAGAATGGACAGCAACAGCAGAAATTTAATGACCGCGTTGCCATAAAAAAGCCTGGAATTTAAATCACCTTTTGGTCGCAGCACTTTTTCGGCATTCCATATTTCCCAGGCTATTCCCAGGGCGATACAAGCGGCGGATACAACCACAAGAGGGGTGGCAATTTGCGTTTCCGGAATTAAAAAATATGCCAGAAAACCTGCAAATCCAGCAGGTTGCAAAAATCTGCCCAGGGATTGCCAGCGCATGGGTTTACGCGTAAAGCGGGAAATGCTGCATCATGCCATGCACAGACTTGCGCACTTCACCCAGCACAGAATCATTGCCGGTGTTGCTCAGTGCTTTGTCAATCAGTGTGGCTATGGTTTCCATGTCTCCGGTTTTCATACCGCGCGTGGTCATGGCAGCCACACCCAGGCGCATACCGCTGGTAACAAACGGGCTGCGGGTTTCAAACGGCACCGTATTTTTATTGATGGTGATGTCACATTTTACCAGCGTATCCTCGGCCAGTTTGCCGGTGAGTTCTGCCGATTTGCTGCGCAGGTCAATCAGCATCAGGTGGTTGTCTGTTCCACCGGAGATAATTGAGTAACCCAGGCCGACCATCGCTTGTGCCAGCGCGGCTGCGTTGGATTTTACCTGCTGCTGGTAGGCTTTGAATTCCGGCGTGAGTGCTTCGCCAAAGGCGACTGCTTTAGCGGCAATCACATGTTCCAGCGGCCCGCCTTGTGTACCCGGGAAAACAGCACCATCCAGCACAGCACTCATCATTTTGGTTTCACCCTTCAGCGTTTTTTCACCCATGGGGTTTTCAAAGTCTTTTCCCATCATAATGATGCCTCCCCTTGGGCCGCGCAGCGTTTTGTGCGTTGTGCTGGTTATCACATGGCAGTGGGGTACCGGATTGTTCAGCAATCCGGCGGCAATCATACCTGCCGGGTGGGCAATATCGGCCATGAGTAATGCCCCCACACTGTCAGCCACCTGGCGCAGACGGGCATAATCCCAGTCACGGCTGTAAGCGCTGGCTCCGCAGATAATCAACTTCGGGTTTACCTCCCGGGCTTTGGCTTCTAATGCATCGTAATCAATGCGGCCGGTTTCTTTGTCCACCCCGTAAAATGCGGGTTTATACAATTTGCCGCTGAAATTGACCGGGCTGCCATGGGTAAGGTGACCGCCATGGCTCAGGTCGAATCCCAGAATCTGGTCACCTGGTTTCAGAATGCCCAGCATGGCAGCTGCATTTGCCTGGGCGCCGCTGTGGGGTTGTACATTGGCCCAGGCCACCCCAAACAATTCTTTCAGCCGGTCTATGGCCAGTTGTTCTATTTTGTCCACCACCTGGCAACCGCCATAGTAGCGTTTGTTGGGCAAGCCTTCGGCGTATTTGTTGGTGAGAATGCTGCCCTGGGCTTCCATCACCTGCGGGCTCACGAAATTTTCGCTGGCGATAAGTTCTATGCCTTCCTGCTGACGCAGCAGTTCGTCCTGTATGAGGGAAAAAACCTGTGTATCTCTGTTCATAAAACTGCAAGTTTACGGGATATTTGGGTTCATTAATTACAGGTTTTAGCTCATCATCCGGTTTTGTACCCATAGAGTGTGATTTTATCGGAAATCCGGTATAACAATATGACACACATGCTGTTTTTCCCTGAAAACCCCGAAATTCGCCCCTTACTCTGTATGAATTTAAACAAAGCCTTATTGAAGCAGGCAGGCATTTTCGCCCTGTTTGTCATCGGTTTCTGGATCATTTCCGCGCTGTATCTGGCGCCGGCTCTGGGCGATAAAACCCTGGCCCAGGGAGATATGCAGCAGGTAGGCCTGATGCGTCATGCCGCGGAAGAATATAAAAAAGTCAATGGGTCCTATCCGGACTGGAACGACCGCGTTTTCAGCGGTATGCCGGGCAACCTGATCACCGGTTTGCCTACCGGCAATTTTCTGCTGCTTACCCGCATAGTTGAAATCTTTGGCGCGGTTAAAAGCCCTTTTAACTTTCTGTTTGTAGCCATGCTCAGCATGTTTACCCTGCTCGTTTCCGCACGGGTGAACCGTTGGCTTTCTGCAGCCGGAGCCATTGGGTATGCTTTTATGACCTTTAGCATCAGCTCCTATGAGGCAGGGCATATCACCAAGGTGCTGGCCATGGGCGTAATGCCCGGGGTACTGGCCGGCCTTGTGCTCATCAGCCGCAGGCAATATCTGTGGGGTGCCGCCTGCCTGGGATTGTTTTTTGGCATGCTCATCAGCTATTTCCACTATCAGGTAGCCTACTATATGGGAATTATTCTGGGTGTATATATGCTGTTTGAGCTCATACAGGCAATCAGAAGTAAAAACATGAAACATGCGTTTGTTGCCACAGCAATTGTGTTGGTCATGTCCGGACTCAGTGCATTGGCGAGCATAGGCAAGGCAGTGGATACCCTGGAATACAGCAAAGCCACCATGCGGGGCGGTTCTGCCGTGGCAAGTGAAGTGCCCAAAGGCGGACCCAAACAAACTGTAAATGCAAAAGGTCTGGACATGGATTATGCTTTCAGATGGAGCTATGGCATTGGGGAGAGCATGACCCTTCTGATTCCTTCTTTTAAAGGCGGCAGTACTGGCGAACCGGTAGGGGAAAATGAATTGGGGCAAGACCGTCTGCCACTGTATTTCGGTGATATGCCATCCACAAGTGGTCCCATTTATATGGGGGCTATATTGATTTTTCTGTTTTTGCTGGGAATGGTTGTGGTTTTTATGGCACAGGGAGAACAGGGTATAGACGATGCAGAAAAAAAGCGCGCCAGCATGTTCCTTTGGTTCAGTATCCTTACAGTTTTGATTTCCCTGATTTTAAGTTGGGGACGTCATTTCGGGCTGAATTCTTTTTTCTTTAATTATCTTCCATTCTACAATAAATTCCGCACACCCATGATGGCACTGGCTATTGCACAGGTTATCGTACCATTTTTAGGGCTGTATGGGTTGCAACTGCTTTTGGGTGGTGGATTCAGTGAAGGGGGGAAGGCAAAAACCCTGAAATATTCGTTGCTTGCCATAGGTGGAATCCTTGGTCTGGCCGCATTGATGACGGTTTTCTCTGACTTTGCAGGTGCAGCTGATGCTGAAATCCGCAAGGGCAGTCAGGGGCCCCAGGTACTGGGAATCATCAAAGAATTGCGAAGCAAAGCAGTATGGGCCGACTGGTTCCGTAGCCTTGCTTTTACAGGGCTTGCATTTGGCCTGGTCTGGTATACCGTGCGTAAAAATGGCAGTCAGGTGCTGCTTTGGGTGGGTTTGATTTTATTGATAGGCATAGACCTGATCGGGGTCTCCAAAAGATACCTTACAGAAGATAACTGGCAGGACAAAGTGGAAGAAGAAGCTGTGGCACCAACACCCAAAGATGCTGAAGTGATGAAATACAATAAAGACCGCAGCAGGGTAATCGATATGCGTATAGATCCGTTTAACGACAACCATGCGGCACCGTTTCACCGGAATATCGGAGGGTACCATCCTGCAAAACTGAGCAGGTACCAGGACATTATCAGTTATTGCATTACACCTAGCGGGGAGCAGATTTCCGGCAATTGGATCATGAACAACAATGCCCTGGATATGCTGAACTGCAGGTTTATTCTCAGTACAAGTCAGGAAGGCAAGAAAGAAGAAGTATACGAAAGGCCTACAGCTCTGGGCCATGCCTGGTTTGTTCAAAAAGCTGTGGTGGAACCTACCGCAAAAGCAGCCATTCAGAAGTTGAATAAAATAAACATCCGCGAGGAAGTTGTGATTGAAGCCACGGACAAAGCACCCAAACCCGCAGCCACCTCCTGGACGAAAGATTCCGGCAGCAGCATCAGGCAAACCTATTACAGTTTTGATACGTTGAAATACGAAGCCACGAATAAAGCAGCTGCACTGGCCGTATTCAGCGAAGTGTATTATAATGAGAAAAACGGAAGCTGGAAAGCATTTCTGAATGGCAAAGAATTACCGGTATTGCGGGTGAATTATATACTCAGGGGGCTGGAACTGCCGGCCGCAGCCAATGGCAAAAATGAAATCTCATTTATTTACACTCCGGGTCCCAGAGGCAATTATATCAATATGGAAAGGGCAGCATCAGGCACTATTCTGCTTCTGTTTTTTGGGGTATTGGGCATGAGTATTTTTAACAAATCCGGACAGAAAGAAGAGAATGCATAAGCAGTTCTCGGTTATAACCATCAACTACAATAACCTGAAAGGACTGCAGCGCACTTTTAACAGTGTGGCGGGTCAGACTGGCAGGGAGCATGTAGAGTTTATCGTGGTGGATGGTGGAAGTACAGATGGGAGTGCTGAATTTCTCCGTAGCCGTGAAAGCCATATAGATACGCTGCTGATAGAAAAGGACAGGGGAATCTACGACGCCATGAACAAGGGATTGAAGGCAGCCACGGGCCGGTATGTATGGTTTGTAAACAGCGGCGATGCCATTCACGATATACAGGTGGCAGAGCAACTGTTGCCAATGGCAGTAAAATCTCCTGATGTTATTTTTGGAGACACCATGTTCATAGATCAGGATGGGAATGAATTGGGACTGATCAGTCGCCTGAAACCGCAGCCCCTTCCTGAAAAACTCGGCCCCGGTTCATTCCGTTATGGCATGTGCGTTTGTCACCAGAGTTTTCTCGTGCGCAGGGAATTGGCACCGTTGTACAACCTGAAATATGAGCAGGCGGCGGACATAGACTGGATTTTACAAATCCTCCGGTTGAAGCCCAGAAGTATGCGTTCGGCTTTTGTACTGGCCGATTTCGAAACCGGAGGCAGCAGCTATCAGCATGAGAAAAAAGCATGGAAAGAACGGTTTGCTGTGCTCAGTCATCATTACGGCTGGATTTCCAATATCGTTGCGCATATGTGGATTATCACACGCCGTATTTTGTTCAACCTGAAATTGTGGAAACCGGCATGAGCAATACAGCCCGTGTAGACAAAAACCTTTTTGAAGAATCGCATTATCTGGGTCGCCCGGCAGATGCTGATGATCTCATTATACAACGTCGCATACGCATACTGAAAAGCCATGCAGAGTTCATGGACAATAAGGCATCATTGCTTGAGATTGGTTGTGGGAATGGAATAACCATGTTGCAACTCGCCCCGGATTTTGCTTCGGCAACCGGGCTTGAATATGTGGATTCGCACCGGCAAACATTTAACATGCTGAAAGATGAATTAAAGGTGAGCAATGCCGTCTTTTTGCAGTGGGATATCATGGCCTCACCTTATGTACCGCAGGCCGACAGGTTGATTAGTTTTGAAGTCATCGAGCATTTACCATCAGAAGATGGAGTGGCAAATTATGCGGGAAGTGTAAAAAAAGGTGCGTTGTGTGCATTTACTGTTCCAAACAAATGGTGGATTTTCGAGACCCATGGGGCGAGATTGCCGTTGCTGCCCTGGAACAGGGTACCCTTCTTTTCCTGGCTGCCAAAACCCATCCATGAAAAGTACGCACTTGCCCGTATTTATACCAGAAAGAGGATTTGTCGTTTACTGGAGAAACACGGTTTTGAAGTATTGAATACCTCTTATGTGACTGCGCCGATGGATGTGGTGAAATGGCCACCATTAAAAAACTTTTTGCGCCGTTATTTCTTCGGAAAAGACACCACCCGAAATCCATTCAAAGCCGTAAGTATTTTCGTTTTGGTGCGAAAATTATAAAAAATTAAAACAATTAAAATTCAAATGAAATATCTGATTTTGAGTGCAATGGTATTTGCCTCAACAACTCTGTTTGCACAGAAGAACAAAAAAACAAAAAGCCCTGCACAGGATTGGTACCAGCAGGGAATGCAAAAATCAAACATGGGCATCGATTTGTATAAGGCCTATGAGTCACTGCCTGCAAATGCGCCGGCTAAGGATATCATTGTAGCTGTGATTGACGGGGGAACGGATATCAATCATCCCGATCTGAAGGCCAATTTGTGGCACAATCCCGGGGAAATCCCTTTCAATGGAATTGACGATGACCACAATGGATATACAGATGATACAGTGGGCTGGAATTTTATAGGTGGTGCCGACGGCAAAATGGTGGAATTCGACAATCTGGAAAAAACCCGGATTCTGCGCACCCTCATGAAAAAGTACAGCGAAATGGATGCCTCTGACATCAACGACCCTGTGAAGCGTGCAGAATATGAGCATTACCAGAAACTGAAAACAGATGTGGAACAAAACCGGCTCACCTATCTGGGGCTGCTCACAGCCCAATTGGAGCCTGCCATCAAAGCGCTGGACGACATGCGCGAAAGCATGGGCAAAACCAATCCCAGCCGCGAAGATCTGGAAAAGTACAATCCCACCGATCCGCAAAACATCGCCTTAAAATCCATACTGCTGAAAGCGCTGGAAAAAGACGGCATAACCTTTGAAGCCATTTATGAGCAGATTCGCGAGCCTTACGACCAGGTCTATGCGATGGCACACTATCATTACAATACCGATTACGACCCGCGCAGTATTGTTGGCGACAATTACGAAAATGCCAGTGAAAGGTATTACGGCAACAACAATGTAGCAGGCGGAGACCCCTTTCATGGCACGCATGTGGCCGGAATCATCGGCGCAGTGCGCAACAACGGACTGGGTGTAAACGGCGTGGCAGACCATGTGAAAATCATGGTGGTGCGGGTGGTACCCAACGGGGATGAAAGAGACAAGGATGTAGCCAACGGAATCCGCTACGCGGTTGACAATGGTGCCAGAATATTGAACATGAGTTTTGGCAAAAGCTACAAATGGAACAAGGCTGTGGTAGACAGCGCTGTGGCTTATGCGGTATCAAAAGGGGTGTTGCTTGTGCATGCAGCTGGTAATGACAACCAAAACAATGATTTGGATGCCAATTACCCCAATGACAGCCTTGGCAACGGTCAATTTGCCAGCACCTGGCTGGAGATAGGCGCATCTGCACCGGAAAAGAAGAAACTGGCCACCGATTTCAGCAATTACGGACAGCACAATGTGGACCTGTTCTCACCCGGGTATAAAATTTACAGTACCGCGCCTGGCACCATCTATAAATTTTCCGACGGAACGAGCATGGCTGCTCCGGTAGCAAGCGGTGTTGCCGCGCTGGTTTGGAGCAGGTATCCGAATCTGACAGCAGAACAGTTGAAAGAAATTCTGATGAAGAGTTCTGTGGTGAATAAGAAGAAGGTGGTATTGCCGGGCACCAAATCCACCAAAATCCGTTTCACCCGTCTTTCTGTAAGTGGTGGACTGATTAACGCCGACAGGGCATTGAAGCTGGCAGCAGCCACATCGGGCAAATAAATCCTGGGCGGCTCACAACAGCCTGATTTCCCCGCTGGCGAACTTTTCTGGTATTTTATACCTACCTTATTTAGTATTAAATACTCTTTTTTATTTCAAAATTTTTCGCTGCCTTTGAACATCTGGAAGCAGGCGTGCTGATGGGAGTGGGGAGTCTGCCATCCGGCATTTACTTGAAAAACCTTTCATATGGCTTACCCCATTATAGACATCCATTGTCATCCCAACATCCGGCCCTATGGCTGGTCACTGAAAAACAAAGATTTTTTCAATCCGTCAGACAAATCCAGTCCATGGTTTAGCAGCACTGCAACCGAAGAAGACCTGGGGCGGGTGATGGAGGGGCTCACCACCTTTGCCCCTTACCGTCAGTGTGATTTTAAGAACCTGGCGCAGGGCATGGTGAAGATTTCCTTCCTGAGTTTCTATCCCCTGGAACAGGGTTTTACCCGACCGAAGAATGTAAACCAGCAACTCACCCCGGAACTGGTGGGGAAAATAATTGGTTTGGGACCGGAAAGAGCCAGGCAGGTGATGGCGAGCAACTACAATTATTGGTACCATTACTTGTGGGAATACGAGTATTTCTCACAACTGGACGGTAACAAAAATGCGCCGACGAAAGTGAGATTTCTGAAACCCGGTGACCCAATGCCGGATTTCTTTGTGGACGACACGGTGTGGCTGGTGAGCACCATTGAAGGCGGACATACCCTGTGCGACGGTTGCAATACACTGGGTGAGCAGGAATGGGCCAATGTGGAAGTGAGGGTTCAGCACCTGAAACAACAACCCATACCGCCGTTTTTTATCACCATGGCACACCATTTTCTCAATGGCATTACCACCCATTGTGAGAGTTTGCCCCAGACGTTGTTTGACCAGGTGCGGGGCATGGATAAAAAAGATGACTTTGGGGAAGGTGCCGGCCCGGTGTGGATTTCAAAACGGGGCTACAAAGTGCTGAACGCCATGCTTGACACAAAAAACGGACGACGTATACACGTGGATGTGAAACATATGGCACGCGAAGCCCGGCTGGAGTTTTACAACTGGCGCAAACAGCATTACGGTGATGCTCCCATTATCTACAGCCACGGTGCCGGACGTGGAACCGGATACAGTGACAAGAGTGTAAAATTTTATGACAGGGACATCAATCTGGATGAAACCGATGTGATAGAAATTGTAAGCAGCAATGGCATCATCGGTCTGGAAATGGATCAGCGGATAATGGGTATGAATGAACTGACCGGATTGCAGAGAAAATGGCGCGCAGCAAAACTGGCATTGATGAGCAAACGCAAAAAGGAAATGTTTTGGGCAGAGCCTGTGATGCACAACATACTCTGGATTGTAGAGGTCATTGAAAGATACAACCGCAGCAAGGGCAGCAACCTCAATGCCTGGGAGCATATATCACTGGGCACCGATTTTGATGGCATCATCAATCCCCTGAACCAATACTGGGAAGCCAGCAGGTTGCCTTCGATGCGCGAGGCATTGCGCACCCTTCTTCATGATTACTTTAACGGCCGCAACCGCACGGTTACTCCCCAGGATACAGATGGGGTGCTGGATAAGATTTTTTATTCAAATGCCCTTCGATTCCTTCAACAGTACTATTTGTAATCTACCACCCAATGTCGTTAACCATTTTTTTCGAAGTCATTCTGAGTCTGGTCGTTATTTATGCTTTGCTGAGCATACTTGTTTCATTGCTCAATGAGTTTCTGATATCCATCACCAACACCAGAGGCAAAGTGTTGTTTGCCGAATTGCAAACGATGCTGAAGGACCATTACAATCTGGATTATGCGTATTTGCTTTACTCTCATCCGCTGGTAAGTGAATTGCCCAGGAAGAACAAAAGCCATCACCCTGTATGGATTGAGGCCAGCACCTTTGCGCCGGCGTTTATACAAACCATAGGGAATCTGGCGGTAACCTACCAACTGCCAATGGCAACAGATGAGAAAAACGGAACCGCGGAATTGATGACCCGTTTCAGGCTGTATGCAGAACAAATGCAGGGCAGCAGACTGAAAGATATGCTGCTTAATTTTCATTCTGTGGCAAACGGGGATTACGCAAAACTGGAGGCCCAATTGAAGGATTGGTTCAACAATCAGATGGCCTCACTCACCTTTGAGTACAAAAGGAAGCAACGAAATAAATTGTTGTTTTTTGGATTCGTCATCACACTTTTTCTCAATGTAGACAGTATTTATCTCGCACAACGGCTGGCCAAAGACCCGATCATGCGCACTGGTGTGAGCAGCAAGTCCACAGCCGTGTTGGAGCATTTCAAGCCAATGGTAGACAGTCTGCAGGCACAGTATCCAAAGGACAAAACCATACAACAGAATGCTGCAAAATTCAATCAGGATTACAACCTGATTATGAAACAACTGGATAGTGCAAATGTGCCTTTGGGTTACAGTAAAACATCTGTTCCATACGTTTGGTTTAGCAAAGACAAGCAAAAAATATCTTCAGATTTCCGGAAGGAATTATCCTTCATGAATGTATTTCTGTATCTGGCGGGATTGGCAATTTCCATGTTCAGCCTGAGTCGTGGTGCACCTTTCTGGTTTGAGTTACTGAGCAAATTTGTGCGGATAAAAAGTGGAGGTGGAAAATCATGATCAATGCCCATATTCATATTTTCAATTACCATTTTATTCCGGAAGATTTCCTGAAAGTGCGGTTGGATGGAATATTGGGTAGCAAGGCAGATTTTTTTCTCCGTCTGCTCAGCAGCAAAGCGGGCAGAAAACTGTTGAAAATTCTGGGGGCACAGCGACTGTTTCCAAAGGTGACCCGCTATGCAGAGTTTCTGAATGTAGGCTTATTTGAAACCCAGGACCAGTTGTTGCAGCATATAGACAAATCCTATCAGGGATTAAATACTTCCTACGTATTGCTCACCCTGAACATGGATTACATGAGTGATCAGGGACTGAAAGGCGGACCGAAAATAGAGACACAGCTTGCGGAGATTATGGACATCAAACGCAGGCTGGGGAACAAGGTGTATCCCTTTTTGAGTATAGATCCCCGGCATTTGGGCGGCGCTGAACTCGATGCATGGATAAAACAAAAATGGGCCACAGGATATTTCAGTGGTTTCAAGATTTATCCGGCCCTGGGATTTTATCCTTTTGATGAACGCCTGAAACCGATGTGGGAATTTGCAAACGCAAACAAATTGCCTGTAACCACTCACTGCACGCGGTTTGGAGTAAATTATATAGGCAGCGGGGTCTGGAATTTAATTGGCACCCGGCCCCTGTCCGTAAATCCTGACCCTGTTTATATGCAACCCATTTACGAACGCATACAGCGGTACAGAAATTATCAGGGGCCAGCCAGAAAAGACATACAGGGCAATGCCTGGGCCTGCAATTTGTTTTCGCATCCATCCAATTATGAACCCATTCTGGTGAAATATCCGGATATCAAATTGTGTTTGGCCCATTTCGGAGGGGCAGAAGAAGTGCTGGCCGAAACTTTGTTTAAAGGCAAGACAGAGGACGAGGTAAAAATGCTGGACAATGGGGTGGGCAATGCAGCGGCTTATATATCCTGGTTTGAGCTGATCAAAATCATGATGGCCAAATACCCCAATTGCTGGACGGATATCAGCTACACACTGGAGAATACGAAAACCTTTCCCCGGCTGTCTGCAGTAATGAAATCACCCATAGCAGACCGGGTGCTTTTTGGTACAGATTTTTTCATGGAATTGCAGGATAAAGATGAAAGTACCGTGCTGCGTAATTTTCTGAACGCACCGGATTTTAGTGCAACCGAGAAACTGCAATTGTATGAAGTGAATACGCACAGGTTTGTATAAATCACGGTTTTCCGTGAGAAAATGAACGAATCATTCTGTGATATTCTGGCAAACAAAAAATTTGAAAAACACATTTGAAAAGCGGATTAATATATTTTATTTGGATTTGATTAAGCTTATATTTATTTCGCGATAATTTGTTTACACCTCGCAATTTGCGAACTTTGTACAAACATGCCATCCACCGCTTATCAGGCAAGGTTTTATCGCACAGGCACCATGGTTTTGGCGCTGATAATTGTGCCCATCCTGTGTATTATCCCATTTGTGTTGGCCGGTATCTTCATCCCCATGCCGGATTGGCTCATCATGATGTGTTCGTTCGCCGGGGTTGTTTTGGGTATTTTTACCATGCTGAGGGTTGTCGGGAGAAACGTAAATGCGGCCTGTCATGTATATGTTCAATCTTCGGGATTGAGCATTGAAACCACCCAGAATGTTTATTTGTACCCGGTAAAAATGAATATTCCATGGGTAGAACTCAGAAATGCATCCTGCAATTTAGATTCAAACGGGAATAAGATTTTTATTCAACTGAAATGCAGTTCATACCCCCGAAACTGTATCCTTTCACCTGAGTTGGATGAAGTGGTTAGTGAAGAGAGTTGGCCTCTGTGGGTTGCAATACAGCAAAAGATTGATGAGGTAAATCAGACAGAGACCCGGCAAAAAATTCAGCAAAAAGGCTTCTATGTGGGCACCTGGGCAATGATTTTGGCCATATCTGTGTTGGGTATGGGCGTTTTTGCTGCAGTTCTGAGTCTGATGGGAGAGGACGGCTTTGAGTGGTACAAGATTGGTTTTCTTCTTTTTGCAGGAAGTGTGTTTCTTTTGAATGTCATTCTCGCCAGGAAAAAGAAGTGAAGATTTTCTATGGTTCACTTCTTTAGAGGCAAAGTAATTGCTGTTTGAATACAGGTAGTTTATCGGGAGCTGTAAACCCTTTTCCTACCTGTTTCAGGGTGATTTTCCATACTCTTATATCAAATGGGAGTCTTATATTTGTAAGTTATGTTCAGCCGCAGGCATTTATTAGCCTTCCTGTTCCTGCGGTCCCTTTTGGGGCTTGCCGGGACAGCGTATGCCCAGGGCAACAAGCTGAACATCCAAAGCACTTCTCCGAAAAACATGTCCGTTTGCGGGTTTGATGATACAGCCCGTATCACGGTGTACAATATCAGCGCCAGCAACATCACCGGGGTAACGGTAACCGTGCAATTGCCCGTGGGGATTATGTACAGGGCCGGTTCTGTGCAGGGCACAGGTGTTTCGGAAAGCAATATCTCGAACCTGAACAAGCCTGTCTTCAAGGCACCCAATCTTTTTATTGCCCAGTATTTCAGTTTCAGGATAAAAATGGGGGCCAATTGCGACATCGTGCCGCTGCTAAGCGGATCGTATACCCCGCTGATCAATGTCCGGGTGGATTATTCCGGCAATTATGATGCAGGCATGTCGCAGCCCTTTGTGCCCTCCGTTCCGTCACCGGGTTTTGCCAGCATCACCAATCAGAGTTTTATCGGCAATGTGGGAGACAAGTTTGTGCGGAAAATAACACTTACCAATTACGGCAAGGGTCCGCTGAGCAGTCTGCGGTTCATGCGCATTACCGGAAAGGATCTGGTGCTGAAATCGGAAAAGGGATTTAACACCACCACAAACAAAGATACTGCATGGACAACGTTTAGTCAGGCAGAAATTGGCAAAGTGGGTAATAAAGACACTCTGCTGCAGCAAAATGAATCTGTGGTGATAACAGATACCATCACCATTACGGGTTGCACCTATCTGAGCACGTATTATGAATTGCAATGGGGTTGTGGAGGTAAACTCTGCCAGATAACCAAGAACAACGCGCTGGTAACCATAGGAAGCAGCAATCCGAATCTGAAAGTCGTTCCCACTGTGAGTCTTACACCATGCCTGGATGGCACTACAGCGCACAAAATGACCCTGATGATTACCAATATTGGCAATTTGCAGGCCAAAGGAGTATTTGCTGTGGTATATCAGGCTCCGTATTCCGGTTATACTTACTGGCCCTGGGAGTATTCGCGCATAGATACAGGAAGTTTACAAATACAAAAGGGATGGAAAGGCACAAAATCCCGCGGCTATCCTGATTCAGGAGTGCTTACCAATGCATATGCCGGAATCGGGATGGGGACTGCCCCAATGGGAGTATTTCGCCTGCGTATGGCAGATATGTCACCAAAAGATACCTGGTATGTAACCTGGAATGTATACCGGTATGCGCCGCAAACCTGCAACAGTTCCTTTTATGAAGGGGGATGGGCATACAATGTGAGGTACCTGAACCAATGTAAAAATCTTGTGGGCACCGGAGAACAATGGGGTGGTGCCTACAGTTACAGCGGTGGTTCGGTAAGTGCATGGACCCCAACGGACCTGGTGGCAGGAGAAACCAAAACATTCAGTTACACGTTTGGTGGGGTGGGCAATGTTCCCATGGATCCGGTTTATGGAAGGGTAAAAATTCAGATAAAACTGCCCCAAACACTTACACACTCCCTGAGTACTTCAGACATTTTTATCAATCATGCAAACCTCACTTCCACCTGGTATCCGGACAGTGTGAGTCAGCGAAATGATACGGTAACAGCCCATTTTGGGAGAGCCTTTAAATTCAATATTTCACAGGGTGAATTGCTTATCCGGCTAACCGGTACCTGTGCCAAGACCAATAAAAATCTGATACTTCCGGTCTCAGTATTCCTGAAGTACAACCCAAGCATACAGTGCACTCCGGATTTATGGATTACTCCGGTTTGCAATACAGTGAACACCAAAGTGCATTGCAGCAGCTCCTGCAATGGCGGCATGAAATTTCTCAATTTCGAATTGTACCGCAGCAATTTCGGACTGCCAGACAACAACAATGACGGACTTGCCGATGGCAGCGGTACCATTGATAAATCAAAAATACGTGTGGAACGGGCCATGGTGGGAGACACCATCACAACCATTTTTATCGGCCGGCCAAGGAATGCCACAGGAATAAACAACTGGAGATATGGGTATGCTGAATCCAACATCATATATGGAAACAATTTAACGGTGGTGGATGCCCGACTGGAAATAGTAAAGGGAGGCAAAGTAGTGACCGGCAATTGCACCCGGGTAAAATGGAAAAAGGTGACCTCAGGAGCCAATGCCACCTTTACCTACGACTACACAGTAGACAGCATTTGGCCGGGTGGGTGTTTGTCATCCTCGTACAGGTATGGTGCAAATGACAGCATGCGTTTGATCGTGAGGTATAAGGTTACCGGTAACATTCAAACCACCGCGCAACTCAGTTTTGCAAACAGATACTATCTGAGCACTGTTGCCAATCCCACCGCCAGCCAGTCTTACCAGTGTGACAGCTTCAGCGGCAACATGGTGCTGTATGGCTATTATTTCACAAATTATGGACCGGACAATATTACCTATGCGAATTGCGCAGAAACCTGGATCCATCAATATTTTTATTTGGGAATTGGCACCTGTTGCAGCAATTACGGTGGTGCCAATGTGTTCCCTTATGAATACAGGAATTGGGCAAAAATCAAGGCATTGAGATTGTATTTGCCGGCAGGTTTAAAAATAAACAGATCGCAATTTGCTCAATACCGCACCGCCGGCAGCAATACAACAGTTGCCGAAGTGAAAGATACCATTCCGGCCAAATCCGGTTCAGGCAATCCCTATGTATTCGACCTGAGTAAATATTACAAAGACAGTGGCGGAAAATTCAACCCCAGTGATGACGGCTTTCACGGTTATTTTTACTACTCTGTAATCCCCGGTTGCAATTTGCCTGCGAATAAGCCTCTGACCATAGACTACGATTATATTTTTGAACGTAAAAATGCATTGGGTGTCGGCTATGATACTGTTCGATCTTCCGTGATTGGAACATCAGACAGATTTACTTTTCAGCCACCCAATTTTGTCGTTCAGCCAGCCATTTCCACGGTTTATGCAACCAAAGACACGGTAGAGTGGGAGGTGAGATACTCGAATCCGAGCACCACATTCAATGCATACAATATCTGGCTTTCACCAGGTAAAAACAGCAATATCCGTGTGGTGGAAGTACGTGATGCTGTGAAAGACACCGTGATTAAAAAAATGGTGGATATTTACAGGGCAGGAACCGTGGGTGCCGGGCAAATGCGGAGATTCAAAGTGCGGGCTGTATTCAGCAATTGCACGCCAGACAGTCTTGTAATGTATGCGGGATGGAATTGTCAGCAATATCCTGCCGATTTTGCTTCATACAGTTGCACGCCCCAACGCACCACACTCTTCCTGGAACCGCAGAACACCCGTTTACAATTAACCCTGAAGGACAGTGCCGCAGTGCTCGATCTGTGTGCTGGAAATAAAATGAGCCTGCTTGTGGAGAATATCCAATCGGTAGCCACATTCAACAACCGGATTCAGATTACGTTACCCATAGGTATGGACATTGTGTCCGGCTCGGCAGGATTTAAATATCCGGTGAGTGCATCCCAAACAGCATTGCCCAACCCGGTGCTTATAAGTGGCACAACCTGGGAATGGGACCTGGGGAAATACAATGCTGCCATTGCCAAAGGATTCATAGGCACCATAGATACCTCGAAGAACAAATTGTTTCTGGTTTTCCGGGTAAAGACCAACTGTGATTATGCCAGTGGCAGTTTTATTTCTGCCAGAGCCGTGGCCAATATCCGCTGCGGGGATGCCGTGCCTGCGATTCCTGCATTCAGCAATCCTCTCGACATCAAAGGAGTTACGCGGCCGTATTATACATTGGTAAAAGCCTGGACAGATTCGTTGCTTCCCTGCCAGAAACCGTCTTATTTCAGGGCGAGGGTAGTTATACTAGGTCCTGCAAAAACCGGTATAAAAGACAGGGTAGAAATATTGGTCCCGGCCGGTGTAACCTACGACACCTCTTACTGGAACCCCATTCGGAATGCACCTTCCAAAGACAGCATTGAAAAAAAGAACATCAATGGTGCAACCCTTTTGAGTTGGAAAATACCTGCAGGTATCATACCCGGAGATTCTCTGGAATTTGAAATCAGGGTTCAGTCCACTGGCAGCAAGCTCACCTGTGGACCGGCTGATGTGCTTACCCGCGCAGTGGTTGTTCAGCCGGTAGTTTGTATTTCCACGGGTATTCCCTGCGACATTAAAGTAATAACAGGAAGCACCCTGAACAATCCCATAGTGGATAAGGGCCTTCTTTCCGTGTTGAATCCGGGAATAACGGCCCGCCTCCTGAATAAAGATACAGAGGAAGTGGTGCTGAAATATCTGGTAAAAAATACCGGGAAATACATGAATGCTTCATCACCGCTGGTTTTCCGGTATCATTATGATGCAAATACAAATGGGAAATGGGATGCCGGAGAGGCACTGCTGGGCACTGATACAGCGTATAAAATGCTGTTAAAAGACTCTGTGCTGAACATGCAGCGAAAAATCCGGGTGAAAGCCGGGCAGAGTTGTGCCATGCTTGTGGTGATTGATTCTGCAGCCTGCAGTTGCAAATTCGGGCAGGCAGCATTTGCAGCACCCCGGTTGGCGCTGGCTGGCAGGGATACAGCCATTTGTGATGGCAAACCTCTCACCATTGGACTCCCTGCCGCAACCGGATTCAATTACCGCTGGGATCCTGATTGGCTGGTAAGCAGTCCGTACACGGCACAAAGCCCGTTAAAAGCACCCAATTCTTCCGGAACAAGGGAAGACCATTTGATGGTGCAAACAGTAAACCGTGGATTGTGCACATCCAAAGACTCAGTGTGGATTTCGGTTTTAGCCAAACCAGGGTTGAATGTCATCCCTGATTCTGCTGAATTGTGCAGCGGCGCCAAATTGAACCTTTCTGCAGTGGTTACCGGCGCCAATGGAAAATGGAAATCCAGATGGATACCTGGAAGCGGACTCTCCGATTCCACCAAAGCTACAACCGTAGCTAAACCCTTGGCTGATACAAAATACAGACTCCTTGTTACCGATTCCATGGGCTGTAGCTCGCAGGATTCAGTCACAGTGAAGGTGTTTCCTTACCCTTCTGCCTGGTTTACCTGGCCCGTTACTTGTCAGGGACAGACCCTGGTCGCAACGGACAAGTCTGCCATCTCCCGGGGCAGAATTCAATCATTGGCATGGAAAGCGGGTAGTTCAGATTCTTTTAATGTATCAGTTTATCCTGTTCCCATGGGCGCAAACAGTCGTTTGCCGGTGCGGTTGATTGCAGAATCTGACAAGGGCTGCATTGACACCGTGATCCGGATGGTAGATGTTCGTGCCAATCCAAGGGCATCGTTTTCTGCATCTTACCGGTGTTTTGGCGACAGTACACGTTTTGTGCAGAACAGCATCATTGACAGTGGTTCAATCCAGCAATACAATTGGACCCTGGGTGATGGAAATACATCCTCTGCCTCTGCCCCGGTGTACAGATATTCCTCATTTGGCGATTACACGGTAAGGCTGGCTGTGAAATCGGCAGATGGTTGTACAGATACCGTAACCCATACAGCAAGGGTTTTCCCGGTACCGGCAGCTTCGTTTGCGGTCAATCCGGTTTGCAAAGGAGATTCCCTGCGGTTTGCGAATACAACAAATTTATTTGGTGACACACTCCTGAGTTGGAAATGGGATTTTGCCGGTTTGGGCGCATCGGTTGCCGCAGACCCTGTATGGTTGCCTGTTACTGCAGGCACACATTCAGTCAGGCTGGTTGCACAAACACTGCATGGCTGCCGCGATACCTTTGTTGCTGGTGCTGTGGTAAATGCTTTGCCCACTGCAGGATTTACAAGCAGGAATCACTGTTTGCAATCCCTGTCCGTTTTCGCAGATTCCACACGCTGGAACGGAACCACTCCCATGATCCGGGCATGGAGTTTTGGCGATGGTGGAAACAGTGGCATGAAAGACCCTGTATACACCTATACTGCGCCCGGCTCCTATACGGTAAAACTGAAGGTGACCACTTCTGCCGGTTGCACCGACAGCATTTCTTCAGGCCTGATTGTGCATCCTCTTGCAATCCCTTCCTTCCCGGGCAACCCGCATTGCTTCAGACAGAATTTTACCGGAACCCCCTCAGTACGCGGCGGTGGTGTGGTGAAAAGTTGGAAATGGCATACAGGAAACGGAGACAGCAGCACACAAGCTACCCTGAATTACAAATGGACCATGCCAGGCACCTATCTGGTAAAGCTACAGGTGCAAACCGACTCTGGCTGCGTGCGGGATACCCAGGCCAATATTGTGGTATATCCTTTGCCGGCGGTTGCATTTACTGCCACAAACCCTTGTATGGATGATAGTCTGCTGTTCACAAATCAGTCAGCAGTGTCGCCGGGTTCCATTGCAGCATACAACTGGACTTTCGGAGATGGAAGCACCTCTGCGCAGCGGAATCTTCAACGCAATTTCGGCACTTCGGGCACATATTCTGCAAAACTGATCGTAACTACAGACAAAGGGTGCATGGATTCTTCCTCCGGCTCCTATTCGGTGTATCCGGCAGTCAGTCCTTCGTTTGCCGTTTCGCCTGTATGTGAAGAAGAATCCTCTGTTTTTACCCACAACAGCACAAGTACCGCAGCCATAACAGCCTGGAGCTGGGATATGGGAGATGGAACCAAAAAATCTGCAGAAAACCCGGTGCATACCTACAAACGGGACAATACCTGGTCTGTATTACTCACCATTACCACGCTGCCCGGCTGCACTTACAGCTACAGGGCTCCTGCCATAGTAAACCCCAAACCGGTGGCCTTTTTCACCACCAATCCTTCTACCGCCACCATATTGAATCCGAACATCGCTTTCCTAGATAGCAGCACCGGTGCCGATACCATCTGGTACAGGCTTAGCACAGGCTCAAATCAGTTTCAGCGGAACTTCACCTACGGATTCCCGGACAGTGGCTCATTTGGTATCAAACAGTATGCGATTACCCGCTTTGGCTGTAAAGACAGTTTTGAAAAACAGATTGTGGTGAATTTTATGTTTACCGTGTATGTGCCTACTGCATTTACCCCGAACGTGGATGGCCGCAACGAGATGTTTGGCCCGGTGGGCATGGGTATTAAATGGTACGGCATGAAAATATGGAACCGCTGGGGAGAATTGATGTTTGAAACCACCACCAATCAACCCTGGGACGGAACATACAAAGGCAAGCCTGTGCCTGACGGAGCCTATGCCGTGCTCATAGAAATGAGGGACTACAAGGGCAAGCGGCACTATTACAGAGGTTCATTGACGGTAATGCATTGATCTAAATGTTTTCTAATTAGAATAAGATGAAAATAAAGGCACAGCCCTGTATACACTTGTTTTTCTCACTTTTATTTGTGCTTTTTACAGTGTATTTTATCTATTGTATCAAACGGCACAACAAAAAGGGGTTGTTAAAAATCTTTGTAAGTGTCTTAAACACTAAAGAGAATCGTTATATTAGCTGGATTCGTTCGGATAGTTTTCATCACAGAAAAGAAGTAAAATGGGTCTGCATGGGTTGGAAATCAATTTGTACTCAATATTCAATCATCAACATCTGACCAAATGCACTAATCTTAATTCAAAAGTAAGGAACGGAACAGCAGCATATTTATCTCACCCCGGCACTTTGCACTTTCCGTTTCATCGATTTATTCTTTTATAACCTGATTTACGTTACATAATGTTCACGGCTATTCCCCGTACACTATATGTTCTTTTGATGTTCCTTTGATATGAATGCAATATAATGGGATAACGCTTTGTTTTTACAAAGACAGTGTCAATCTATTTCATGGTGAACAGAGTGAAATGAAAAATGTAAATGAACATTTTTTAAACCTTAGTACTTTATACTCATTTTTTTCTCACTTTTATTTGTATCCTTTGTAAAATGATTCTTTCAAATAACTCATTGCAAAAAATCCCCCCCCCCCCTACAACCATAAGGGGTTTTTAAAATTCATGATCTGCGCAAGCCTCCTGGCTGGCAGTTTGAGTACTTTGAAGGCTCAATCTCCCGGAAACTGGACACCTGACCCTGGCGGCACTGGTACCACAACAGTTACCAACAGTGCTGTGGGAATTGGGATAGGCATCCCCGCCGGATGGCAGGAAATCCGGTTTTGCAATGCCATGGTGCCTGTAAAAGGTCTGGTGGTTACGGCTTCGGATTATTGCAATACAGGGTCAGGCGGACCCACCGGAGGCATAGGTGGCGGTGATTTCGGAGACCCGAATTCTGGTGTGGATGCACCATATATACCTATATCTGCCTCAATACCTGCTATGCCTGCCATATTGCCTGGCGGACTGGGCTATAGTACTTTAAATAAAGGGGAACCACTTTTTTTAGTGAGGGATTTGACTTCACCTGGCAACATTATGCCCAATCCCACACCGGCCATGGACAATTCCCGGTTTATTGTATTGCCAGATGGCAGCACCGGTGTGAACAATGCAAACCCGCGTGCTATGCTCGATGTAATGGGCGGAAGCACGAACAAACCTACGGCTATTTTTGGGCAAAAAGCCCGGTATATGAGTGTGGTGAAAGGCACAGCACCCAACACAGTACCGTTCGATGCTTTTTACAGTCGCCATATTGCCTTATATAGCGGAGTTACAGCGGGTACAGTAAACAGTCTCACCCAGCAGGGGGATTTGGTAATAAGCTACTCAGATGGACAAGGGCAGTCCAATTCAAGTTCTGGCCCTGGAACTGGACCGGCATACAATGGTACCAATCTCAATGCTGGGTTAGCTATCGTTCCCATGAACGGGAGTGGAGGTGGTATGCGCATGGATGCTACGGGCAATATGCTTATAAAAGGCCAACTGGAATTGCAAGGGGAGTTAATTTGCAATGGACTTAAGAGTAAAACTAAATGGTGGCCAGATTTTGTGTTTACAAAAAAGTATAAACCCATGACACTCGATAGCTTGGAATTGTTTATTAAAACAAATAAGCACTTGCCGGGATTCCCCAGTGAAGGAGAAATGCTGACAAATGGGCAGAACATTCCAGAAATTCAGAGATTACAACAATTAAAAATAGAAGAGTTGACATTATATATATTGCAATTAAGTCAAGACATTCAAACATTAAGGGAAGAATATAATAAATTGGAAAATAGATCACATCCATAATTTTTAATATTATGAAATATTTAACATATATTCTATTGATTTTGATTCAATCATACCTTTATTCCCAAGGTACATGTGGTGGAAGTACTGGTGATTGTAATGAGAGTGGAACATTTTATTTATATAATGTACAGGGCAAAATTCGAATGCCTCAAGAATACATATTAATTTTTGAGGATGATTTTAATGGTAACAAATTAGATGAAAATTACTGGAATGTATCTACTACACTCAATGGGGGAATAAGTGATCAAGACGCTACAAAACAGTGGTATACAAAGAATAATGTTGCTGTAGAGAATGGCATGATGAAAATCATTACCAAAGAAGAAAATTTAAAAAATGTAGTTTGGTGGGCAGGTGAATCAGATTTTAGGTTTACGTCTGGTAGAGTAGATTCGAGGTATCAATTTAAATATGATTATGGTAAATTCGAAGCGAGAATAAAGATTCCAAAGGCTGGAGGAACTTGGCCTGGTTTTTGGTTAATGAGCAGAAGTCCTGACTTGTGGAATGAAATTGATATTTTTGAATTTTGGAAGAACAAGTTTAATTGCATGCAAATGAGCACTCATCATGAAATACCGGATGATAATCATGGAAAATATTTTTGCACTGATGCCTTTCATCAAGATGACGAATTTTATTCAAAATTCCACACTTATGGTGTTGAATGGAACCCCTTTTATATAAAATGGTATCTGGATGGCATTCATATTAGAACTTTATGGCAATTTTTTGATTTAGCAGGCAATGTAAGAGATTGGAATACTGCAAATGGATGGTCACTTAGGTCTAAAGTATTTGTAGATAAGCCATTAGATATTGTTTTTACAGTTAATGTACATAAAGGCCCATATGAGCCAACCACATATCCAACAGACTTGCCTTGTGAAATGTTGATAGATTGGGTAAAGGTTTACTATAAGTATCCTTGTGAGGATGTGTTAATTGATGATTGTGACAATTTAAATTTTAAACAGAATATATTCAATGTGGTTTATGGTAAGAATATTGTATTTAATTGTAATTATACACTTCCAAAAGGATATTTTATTAAACTAATTGGTCAAAATATTGACATTAGCAAAACAAATAATATGTTTAATCCTATTGATGCAATTTGCGAATTAGAACCTAAATTGGTAAATTGTGGATCAGAGCCAATGTTGGCATCTTTGCCAAATGAGGTTGAAAAGGAAGAATTAGTTGGTGAATATTTATTTCCAAATCCTGTTAAAGAAAAATTTCTACTTAGGTCTGATTCTGTAAATTTAGATAGCTTTACTTATGAAATATTCACAAGTAATGGTAAGTTCTTGTCAGAAGGTATTTATAAGAATGGTGTTTTTATTGATATTAGTCATTTTACTCCCGGAGTATACTATGTAAGGTATCCATATGGAATAGGGATAAATAGAAAAATAATATGTGAAAAAATAGTTAAATTATAGTTTATAGATGTACAAGAAAAAATTAATATTAGCTATATTTTATATTCATTGTTGCCTATTTGGTCAATTACCCCAAAAGGTTATAAGTTTAGAAGTAATGGGTTTGTATCCCATTTATCATTTAAATAAGAAGAATTTGTATTTTCGTCCTAACCGTAATTTAAACAATTATGGTATTTCTTTTGTAGGGGGTTATTTCAATAAAAGAACGGGTATAAGTGTTATAGTTAATCAGAGAACATTCAAGTATATTGATCAAAAACGGTCTGCTTTCAATGATCCATACGTTGATGTGATATTGCGCAGGAATGTTCATGTTGTGATGAATGATATTGGATTTACTCATAGTTTTGTTATATTCGATAGAAACCAATGCGCAATTATGACTCAATTAGGTTTGCAATTTACGAATTTGGGAAATACAAATACAATAACCTATTTTATAGATAGCACAATTAAGAATAATTATCGAAATGACGAATTCAAGTCAGGATTTGGAGTATATGGGGGATTTTCTTTTAAGTACAAGCCTCATGAAAAGAGGCCGTACATTTCATTATTATCTGTTATTAACCGAACAATAATATCCGAAAGAAAAGGTTTATATTTACCCTTCGAATATAACCAAGGAAAAATGTGGTGGCGTTTGAACGTTGGTATGGGTTATGAATTCTGAAATTTAAATATGCAAAAATATATATTAATTAGTCTTTTATTATGTCTTAACCGAGCATATTCTCAAGCCAGGAATACAATTGGAATAGATGTATTTTTCACACAACCACATTATTTCTCGGTTATGAACGGGTTTTCAACTGTAAATAACAGGTTTAATTTCGGTTTTGGCGCTGGGTTCTATTGTCCGATAGAGAGAATGAAATTGTCATTACACATAATATATCAGCCCAGGAAGTATACTGAAGAATATAATTTACAGACAGATTCAGGTGTTTATTCTGTGCAACAAAAGAATAATTTCGCTACATTACTTTATCCGTTGACGTTCGGTTTTCCTCTTGTTCAAAAAAATTATGAAATCTATTGCAATGTAGGATTTGGTTTCAGTAAAAAAATTAAATCGCAGATAGTTATAGCAAGAAATCAGGTAGAAAAGGTTTATGATGGCCACGAATTATCTTGGAGTCCAGGACAATGGGCAATTCTCGGATTTGAATGGTCAAAAGCTCTTGGCCGCAACGAAAGAATGGAACTGGTTATAGCTGCAGGAGGACAATTTGCCATTAAAAGAGATTTGAGTGACGTCCCCTTGAAAGGGGCATTACCCTACAAACAACCAGCAGATCTTTTTCGGATTCTGAGTTTTGTCAATTGCGGTGTAAAGTTTGTTCTTTAAAGCAGACTGCTTTTAGATTTGATTCCCGTTTCGCTGAAAAGGTTCATTGATTTTGCCGCTAAAAATCCCTGTAGTTCCCTATAAAATTTTGCGACGGGGAAACCCATCACATTGTAAAAGCAACCGTTGATTTTTTCCACCCCCACATAGCCCATCCAGTCCTGCACGCCATAAGCGCCGGCTTTGTCGAATGGTTTGTGCATGGCGATGTAATGCAGAATTTCTTCATCTGTTAAAGGATAGAACCACACTTCCGTGCGCTGGGAAAAAACATAGGTACGGGCATCATTTTTCAGGCAAACACCGGTAAAAACCTCATGCATGCGTCCACTCAGGGTGCGCAGCATTTCAAAAGCTTCTTCCGCATCTGCCGGTTTATTGATGACACTGTCTTCCACGCATACAATGGTGTCTGCCGTTACCAGCACTTTATCTCCGATAGGTTGGGTGTAATGTTCAGCCTTATGCCGGGCAAGGTATTCGCATACCTCTGCCTTTTTCAGGTGAAGCGGGTAATCTTCCTCTGCAGCAATATCTGCATAGGTAAACCTGAAACCAGCATCGGCGAGCAACTGGTGGCGGCGCGGAGATTTACTGGCCAGCAGGATTTCCGGAAATTCTATCACACCGCAAATGTAGAACCCGCAAATGGTTTTACTTTGCCATCTGTGAACCCCCCATTATTTCAGCGCTGGTTGAGTTACCTGTGGCCGATTGCCATTGAAAAAAAAAGCTCTGAGTGGAATCCTGCGCTGGAAGTTACCCTATACCGGGGCCACTACGTGCTGGACAGTGAGAATGCCAATTACTCATTTGGATTGCTGCATAAAGTAATGCAGGACGCATTGCTGCATGCTTCAGTAAAGTACCAGTGCAGGTTTGAGAAAGTGCTGTTGTTGGGTTATGGAGGGGGAAGTGCTGCACAAATCATCCATACCCGTTGGAATCCACAGGCGGAAATCACTGCTGTAGAGATAGATCCGGTGGTGATAGCCCTTGCCCAAAAGTACTTTTACTCCGAAAGAGTGCATTTCGTATGTGCCAATGCAGCCCAGGCCATTGGCGAAGACACGCAAACCTACGACCTTATTCTTTGTGACCTGTTCAGGGATACAGAAATGCCGGCCTTTTGCACCAGCGCAGTTTTTTATCAGAACCTTAAATCCCGGCTGTCAGTGGGTGGACTGTTTATTCAGAACATAATGAGCAGAGAGCAGGAATTCCTGCGGTACAAAGCTGTATTTGAAAGCAATTGGCGGGAAATTGACATATTGCAGCGGGTGCGGTACAATTATCTGCTCTTTGGCAGGCCAAAAGTCTGAAAGACTGTTGTTGTTGCACCCCAAATGAACGTACTTTGCGCCGCCTTTAAGGCAATGGCTGAAAAGCCCTGACGGAGAAACCCTTTACCATAGAATGAAGAATATAGCAGTTATCGGAGGAGGCACAATGGGCAATGGAATTGTGCACGTTTTTGCCCAGAATGGTTACCATGTAAACCTGATTGATGTAAAACAGGAAGTCCTGGATAAGGCAATTGCCACCATCACAAAAAATATGGACCGGCAGATTTCCAAAGGAAGTCTTACCGAAGCGGACAAAGCAGATGCCCTGGGTCGCATTAACACATTTACCAACATCAGCGATGGTGTGGAACAGGCTGATCTGGTGATAGAAGCAGCCACTGAAAATGTGGATGTAAAACTGAACATTTTCCGTCAACTGGATACGCTGACCCGCCCGGATTGCATTCTGGCAAGCAATACCTCTTCGATCAGCATCACCAGAATAGGCTCAGTTACCAACCGCCCGGACAAGGTGATAGGCATGCATTTTATGAATCCTGTACCGGTGATGAAACTGGTAGAAATCATAGGTGGCTACAAAACCACTGAGGAAACGGCTAATATCATTGTAGAACTTACACGCAAACTGGGCAAGGTACCTGCAGTTACCCGCGACTATCCTGGTTTCATCAGTAACCGCATTTTGTTGCCGATGATCAATGAAGCCATTTATGCGCTGGATCAGGGAGTGGCTGGTGTTGAGGAGATTGACACCATCATGAAACTCGGTATGGCCCATCCCATGGGTCCGTTGCAACTGGCCGATTTTATTGGCCTGGACGTTTGTCTGGCCATTTTGAATGTTTTGCACCAGGGATTCAACGACCAGAAATACGCACCCTGTACGTTGCTGGTGAACATGGTTACTGCCGGCGACCTGGGTGTAAAGTCAGGCCGCGGGTTCTACGACTATTCGCATGGAACCAAAGATCTGGTGGTAGCGCATAACTTCCGCCGCACCGGGCCGGATGTGCACGCACTGCATACAAACTAATAAGAGACTTTCCTTTCACACAATCCGCCCCGGAAACAGGGCGGATTTTTTATTGCTTGGTTTCCGCCCTGAATTATATTAATTTCGCGCCCCAATTTAGGGCGTACTACATCCCCATGAAATTATCACAATTCAAGTTTGAACTTCCTGAAGAACTGGTGGCACAGGAACCACTGAAAACCCGCCACGAGAGTCGTCTTATGGTGATAGACAAACAGGCCAAAACCATAGAACACCGCACATTCCACGATGTGCTGGATATACTGGACGAGGATGATGTGATGGTTGTGAACAACACCAAGGTGTTTACCGCCCGCATGTATGGTCAGAAAGAAAAGACCGGAGCCCAGATTGAAGTGTTTTTGCTCCGTGAGTTGAATCACGATTTGCGCCTCTGGGATGTTCTCGTGGATCCGGCCCGTAAAATCCGGGTTGGTAACAAGCTGTACTTTGGCAACGACGACCTGGTGGCAGAAGTGGTGGACAACACCACCAGCCGTGGCCGCACGATCCGTTTCCTGTTCGATGGTTCAGATGAGGATTTTGCGAGGGTTGTGAAAAAACTGGGTGAAACCCCCATTCCCAAATACATAACCCGTGGTGTAAAAAAAGAAGACGAAGCCTGGTATCAGTCCCTCTTTGCCAAGCACATTGGAGCAGTGGCTGCACCTGCAGCACAACTGCATCTGACCCGCGAATTGCTGATGCGCCTGGATATCAAGGGAATCAAGTTCGCAGAAATAACCCTGCATCTTGGATTGGGTGCATTCCGGGAGGTGGAAGTAGAAGACCTCACCAAGCACAAAATGGACAGCGAATACTATCGCATCGAGCAATCTGCCTGTGATATTGTAAATAACGCGATCCATGCAAAAAAACGGGTGGTATCTGTTGGTGGCAGTGTCATGCGCGCCATGGAAACCAGCGTGAGCAGCACCAAAACGCTGAACCCCAGCGAAGGATGGACTGATAAATTCCTTTTTCCTCCCTATCACTTCAGCATTGCTAATGCTTTCATCACCAACTTTCATCAGCCGGAAAGTCCGTTATTTATGATGGCATGCGCATATACAGACCTGGAATTTATGCACCACGTCTATCAGGAGGCTATCAAAGAAAAATACCGCTTCCTCTGCTATGGCGATGCCATGCTGATTATGTAAAATTTTTCAGTTTCCGTTTTCTTTTTTGTGTGTGGTTGTATATTTGTTATATGCAACGCCGCCTATTTGCCATTCTGCCGCTTTTTATTTCTGCCCACCTGGCTTTCACGCAGGGAACAGACCGTGAACGTGAAACCGTTTTGCCTCATGTTGAGGAAATCGATGTTTTTCATGATGCGGAACCAACTGATGCAGTTGTCAAAGACGATATACATACCCCTGATGATATACGCAGTGTAATTGAAAAGATGCCCCGCGAAAGTCGCCCGGCAGCTTTTATGTACAATAAATCCGATAAATCGGAAGCTTACCCCTGGGTAAGTGCTGATGGTTTGCATTTGTATTATACACACAACGCAAGTGCAGATGCTTTTTTCTACTGCACCCGACCCAATTTACAAACCGCATGGTCTATACCCCGCGAAGTAAAAATAGCCAATACCCCATCGGGTGTTATGTCTGCTATCAATTCCTGCTGGCTTAGCGATGATAGAAAAATCCTGATATTTATTTCCGGCGGTAAAATATACCGGGCTAAGGCCATGGAAAACAGCAGCACTCAATTCGAATTCGACAACCAGATTATCTTACTTACAGAATCTGGTAAACCGATTGAGGACGGTTTTAAAAACTGCCCGAGCTTTTGTGACAACATGAGCCAGTTTTTTCTTTGCCATGAAGATAAAACGAGTTGGTTCCGCAAAGCTTCAGATATTGAATACCAGCGTGTGGAACGCAATATTGTGGAAGACAATGCTCTGGGCAGGGTAAGCAGCGATGGCCTGTCCTTTATTTATGACAATGATAACGAAGATGGTAGCATACGCATTGTACGCCGCAAAACCCTTACAGAGTCATTCAGCGGTTCATTGGTTGAAAAACTATTTGATATGAACGCGAAACTCGACTTGCATCAGCCTTGCTTTGCCGAGAATGCTTCCATGTTGTTTTTTGTACATTCAATCACCAACAGTTGGGGAGAGAATAACTTGTATTCGGTGGCCATACCGCGGCAGAATAATATCAAAGAGCCTGATCTCACAGGCATAACCCCGGTTGCTGCAGAAGTTCCTTCAGAAATTGTTCAAAATCCGGAGGCTATGGATGTGATGCCCGAAACCATTACCCCGGTTAAGGCAGAAACCCGTTCTTCGCAGGGTGTTCTGGAAGCGCAGATTGGCATCATTGAAATGTACCCAAATCCGGTGAGTGAAGAGCTAACACTGAAATTGGTATCAGAAACCGGCAAATACAATAAAGAAGCCACTTTAAAAGTAACGGATATTGCCGGCAAAGTTGTGCTGAGTGAAACCGTTTTGCCAGGAACTGAGTTTTTCAAACTAAAAGTGCACAAACTGGCTCCGGGAACTTACTATCTCTCCTATTCGGGTGTGGGATTGCATACTGAAGCGTTGAAGTTTCAGGTACAGCGCTGAATTTCTGTTAGCAACCACATTGCCCGTGCCGGAACTTTAATCCCGTCGGATGCCCGATATCGCGGTAAGTGGCATAAAGGAATATGGATCCATAGGCATATAAAATCAGTAAAGCGACCTGTTAGGGCCGCTTTACCTTTGCCATGAAAACAACTAATAAACCCCATTGCTGGAGTTTGTGCCCAGTACTGGACTCGAACCAGCACGTCTTGCGACACCACCCCCTCAAGATGGCGTGTCTACCAATTTCACCAACTGGGCAGGGTTATAAAACCTTTCGGAATATTAACCCTGAAAATTATTCCGTGGTGCCCAGAACAGGACTCGAACCTGCACACCTTGCGGCGCCGCCACCTGAAGACGGTGCGTCTACCAATTTCGCCATCTGGGCAGTATTTTATTCAAACACAGAGGGTTGAATAACCGGAATATTTCTTTCCTTAGAACGGGGTGCAAATATAGCAATATTTCCACCTTCAAACAATGCTATTTTTTATAGCGATAAAGGGATCCGGGAGCCAACCATTTTACCATTGCAAACAGGATAACCGGAGCCAGTCCACCAGCCAAAAACCAAATGGATTCATCACCCAGAGGGTGGTGGCGCAAAAACCACAACGCCAGCAAAGCCCCTGCCGCTGCGCCTCCCAGATGTCCTTCATGGGATATGCCTGCCTCAGCGCCCCGGCGGGATTGGGACAAGGCAATGGAAATGACGGTGAACAAAATCCCGAATAACCAGCCGGGTATGCCCACAGGGATAAAAAACATATAAATCTTACTGTCCGGCACTGCCAGAATCATTGCGTAAATCAGCCCCAGAAGTCCGCCGGATGCACCCAATGCAGCGTAGTCATCGTCTTCCCTTCGCATCAGCAGGCAAAACAAATTACCCCCGAGTATGGATACCAGATAAATGGCACAAAAGCGCCAGAGGCCATACAACTGCTCTGCATAAGGACCAAAGTAGTATAAGGTGAGCATGTTGAACAGCAGGTGCATGGGACTGATATGCAGAAACCCTGAAAGCATCAGCCGGTCATATTCCCTGTTATGCCGGATACGGCCGGTAACGAACAACATCCGGCTCACCATTTCGGGCTGCTGCCGGGCCGCCAGAAAAAGCAAAACATTGATGCCTATAAGAATAAGTGAGATTCCTGGCTGCATATTATTCTCTGATTAAGCGGCCCCTGCCATTCTCCCACTTGCTGAGCCTGATGGTCGGGTCACGGAAGTACCGGATGTTCCCATCTCCGTATATATATACTTCCATTTGTTTTGCCGGGTTTATATTCACGTCATGGTGTGTGTAATGCCTTACATAGGCGTCATCACATTCCAGGTCGCGGGCGTCAAACCAGCTTCCGGTTTCGCAACCCCAGCTGAAAATGGTGCCCTTGCCGCGGAAAAACACATGTCCGGTATTGCTTCCTGTTCCATATACCTGTCCGTAATTCAATAAAAGCGTTTGCCCGGCTACACTGCTCATTTCTATTTCCAGTGAATTTCCTGAAAGGGTATCTTCACACACTACGCTTGCCGATCCGTTTATGGTCAGTTTTCGCAAGGTTTTTATGTTGAGGGTAACAGTGGGGAATACCTTTAAACTCCGAACCCAGTTGTATTTGTTGTCATCCAGAATATGCAATACCCCGTTTTCTACCCGGGTGGTAATGCCGTCCATCAGGTTACTTCCATACCGGATTTCAGCATTCTCCGGTTTAGAGGTATCCTGTTTTAACACCAGACGAAATTTCTTACCGACCAATATGGAATGAAAGGAAGGCAGTACCCGGGATTCTGTATTTTCAGTGCCAAAGCTTTTTATTAAGTCGGGCTTTTGCTGGCAGGATAAAACGAAAAATATGCCTGCAATTTGCAGGGCATATACAATCCGGCCCGGTTTTTGACGTTGTATGATGGCACAAATTTGGGTTATAATCGCCTGTTTTTTGCACCATGAAGAAAATCCTGCCCCTGTTTTTTGTCATTTTTCTCTGGATTCCGGTACAGGCACAAGAGGATGACGAAACCACCGACCCCCTTACTCAAGCTGCCCGGGCCATGAATCAGCGCCGGTTTACCGAAGCCGAAAAGATATATGCTTCCCTGCTGCTAAAAACACCACAGGATGTGGCTTTGCAACAATTGTGGGTGCATGCACTCATTAATCTGAAAAGGCATGATGAAGCAGACAGTATGCTGAGGCGAATGACAGATCGGGATACCAATGAAGGCGGCAATTACTGGTACCGGGGCCTGAACTTTGAAAGACAGCAAAAGGATAGCCTGGCCATTGGTTTTTTCAAACTGTATATTGCCAAAGCCGGCCATAAGAATGGTTTTAATATAAGTGCATGGTTACATGCAGGCTCCGGATTCCGCCGCATGATGCATAAAGATGGCATAAGCAACAGGCAGGTTGAAGAAATGGTATATCTCTTTGAGCAATACATAGGATTGAATCCCACAGATCCTTACAACACCGAGCTGGAATACTTTATTACCGAAGTTAAATCCCGCAAGCCTTCTTCCGGCAGGCTGGTGTGGGATGAAACAAACTGACCTTTGTCAGGCTACCTTTGCACCGCCTATGGCTGGCGGCAATAAGAATAAAATTATCAATGACCCGGTGTATGGCTTCCTTGCCGTACCCTCTCCGTTAATTTATGACGTCATTCAGCACCCCTATTTTCAGCGTTTGCGTCGTATACGTCAGTTGGGACTTACAGAACTGGTATACCCCGGCGCCACCCACACACGGTTTCATCATGCCCTGGGTGCTCTGAATCTGATGGTAAAAGCCCTTGATGTGCTCAAGCAGAAGGGAGTTGAAATTACGGAGCAAGAAACCGAAGCTGCCTGTCTGGGCATTCTGCTTCATGATATCGGGCACGGACCGTACAGCCATACGTTGGAACACTCATTGATCAAAGGGGTGAGCCATGAAACCATTTCAACCCTGCTCATGGCCAGACTCAACCATGAAATGGAAGGGAAACTGGATTTGGCCATTCGTATTTTCAACGGTCAATATCCCGAAAAGCCTTTTCTGGGCCAGTTGATATCCGGGCAACTGGATATGGACAGGCTGGATTACCTGAGCAGGGACAGTTTTTATACCGGAGTGAGTGAAGGTATAGTGGGTGCAGACCGCATCATTCACATGCTGAACGTAAGCAAAGGACAACTGGTGGTAGAAGAGAAAGGGATTTACAGTGTGGAGAAATTTCTGGTGGCTCGCAGACTTATGTACTGGCAGGTTTATCTACACAAAACGGTGATAGCAGCAGATGAATTGCTTATTTCCATTCTGCAGCGAGCCCGTTTTCTCGCTTCGCAAGGACATTATCTTGGCAGTTACCATCCACTGGTACATTTCCTGGGCCGGGAAATAGACCGTGACAAATTTGATGAAGAATCCCTGAATTTATTTGTCCTGCTTGATGATTACGATATCATGACCGCAGTAAAAAGCTGGCAGTTTCATGAAGACCCGGTTCTGGCCAGGCTGGCTTCGGCCATGCTATACCGGCAACTTCCCAAAATACAGGTACAAAATGAGCCTGTTCCTCACACAGTTGTGGAAAGTCTGCGTAGCAGAGCCAAACAACTTTTTGGCCTGGAAACGACCGGCGATGCTGAATATTTTGTACGCGCCGGCGTGCTGATGAACCATGCCTATATAAGCGAAGGAGGCGGCATCTGGATTTGCCGCAAAGATGGCACCCTTGTGGATGTAGCAGAAGCTTCGGACAACTACAATCTGTCTGCCCTTAAAAAGACAGTAACCCGCTATTTTGTCACTTATTGGGCAGAAACACAATGAGGGAAAGACCAGGAAACCATTCAGTGCGGCCCAAAAAACACCTGGGACAGCATTTTCTGGTAGATCAAAACGCGGCAGAACGCATAGCTGCCATTGTTTCACCTTCCGAAGCCGGTCAATTGATAGAAATAGGACCAGGTACAGGTGTGCTTACAAAGTTGCTCTATCCGGTCTGGGGCGATAAGCTCATCTGTGTTGAAATTGACAGGGAATCAGTAAACTATCTGGAGAAGGCAGATTGGGCGGTGGGTTTGAAATTGTTGAATGCAGATTTTTTAAAACTCCGGCCCTCAGAGATTTTTACGGCACAGAATCCCGCTGTGATAGGCAATTACCCCTATAACATCAGCACTCAGATTGCATTTCAGGTTCTGGAATCTCCCATTCCGGTGTCGTTTTTTGGAGGTATGTTTCAAATGGAAGTTGCACGGCGATTTTGTGCACCACATGGCAATAAAGAGTATGGTGTAACAAGTGTACTGTTGCAATCCTGGTATCAGTGCGAATACATCTTTACCGTAGAACCCGATTGCTTTTTCCCTCCGCCCAAGGTGAGAAGTGGAGTTATCGCCTGCCGGCGAAAAGCGCAAGGCCCTGCATGCACTTACAAATCATTGTCACTGGTTGTTAAAACCGCTTTCAATCAACGCAGAAAAACATTGTCAAATGCCCTGAAATCCCTCACCAGCAGTAAACCCGGTTTTCAGATTCCCACGGAGTGGGTGGGTTTGCGCGCCGAGCAATTGTCTGTTGCACAGTTCGAGGAATTGGCCGTTTTGTGGGAGAAGGTATAATGATAATTCAATATCGGTCCGGATTTTGCCGTTAGAGGATATATACAGTGTTCATAAGAGGAATATTCATAGCGTTCTGCGCCCTGATTTTCGGACAGGCAAGCGGTCAGGAGGTTGCTGCGGACAGGCAGTCATGGGATTTTGGCGAAGTCACCTACTGGAATAATGATACAGCGTGGTTTAAACTAAGGAATGGCGCTTCCCGAACACTGATATTTCTTCCTACCTTTTATAAAGAAGAGTATCAGGTTTTGTACAGCAACCGCGCAGTGGAACCGGGCCAAACCCTTGATGTGGGTATTGTATACTATACCACTGAAAGAGGCCGGTTCGATGTGCAAATTCCATTGTATTTCAATTTAAGACCGGATCCCATTGTTTTTACACTAAAAGGAAACATCAAAGGCTTTGATCCTTCCGCACAATTGCGCTGCCCTATAGTGAATGCCGGCAGAGAAGAGAACCGGATTGAAAAACTGGTAACAATGGAAGTGCGGGACAGAGAAACCGATGCAGTGCTGGAACCCAATACCATATGGGTAAAAACCAGAGACAACCACAAAGTACCACTGGAACATTACGAACAGGGTTTCAGGATGAAAGTGTTTCCTGGTGCATACAAAGTGAATGTCACAAAGGCCGGTTACGACGAATACCTTGCACTCATAACACTGGAGCCCTACCAGAATCATTTTGTTGTGTATCTCGACAAATCCACCGAACCTGAGGTGGTGGCAGCAGATACCCGGAAAACCGATACTTTTCCGGACCGTCCGGATCCAAAGCCATCCCGAAACCGGGATGAACCCAAAACAGATGATCCCGGAGAATTCTGGCTGGAAGAAGACAGTGCCGCGCATACACATCACGACACCATGCCCGTGAAACCGGCAAAACCCGAACAACCCGCCAGGGACAGTACGCTTCTGGACAGCAGGGTATATGCCTGGAACAATGTAATCCTGGTTGTAGATATTTCAGCATCTATGAAACGGGAGAATAAGCTTACCAACCTGAAATCGGGCATTTCTACCCTTATCGATGCCCTGAGGGAAGGTGACAAAGTGGGACTTGTAAGCCTCAGTAGCAATGCTGAATTGATCCAGAGTCCGGTCTTTGTGACGAAGAAAGACAGCCTGAAGTATAGGGTGAATCACATGACAGCCTCTGGTGCAACCAATGGGGGTGCTGCTTTACAAATGGCATACAGTCTGGCCCGCACGCACTTCATGGAGGGAGGGAACAATCAGATTATTATCGCTACAGACGGGCTTTTCAGTGGTGGAAATCTGAGCCGGCGCGACATGGAGAAAATGATAGCCGAGGCCAACAAAGCAGGAATTCATTTGAGCACCATAGGTTTAGGTGCAGATCCCAGAGCCATGGAGTTCCTCAGTAAACTCTCTGCTTTGGGTGGTGGGGATTTCCTGCAGATTCTGGACCCCGATACCGCTAATTCTGGTCTTTTGAACATGATTAAAACCCAGAGTAAAAGGCCGTGATGCAGCCTGTAAAGGCATACTGGAACAGCCTTTAAAAAATTGTAGAGTTTTTGTTTGAATCCTATCTCAGATGACTAAATTTGCGGCCTGAATCCATAATAGGCTTAGATGAAAATGCTCCTACACTTCGCAGTTAAAGCTAAATCCGCCTGGGGTAAAACCCTTATGGCACTGGCGATGCTTGCAATGCCCATACTGGCTCAGGCCCAGGCCGCACCCGATGTAGTGAAACCACCTGCCGGTTTCGACCCTTCCTCCTGGGACTGGGTTTTTATCTGCTATCTGGTGCTGTCAGTGCTGGTTATTCTGGTTATTGCCAGAGCTTTTGATATCGGATCTCTTACCGAAAAACTCACAGGTAAAAAGGTAATCAAATGGAACCTCACCAATGCCTGGGTTGCACTCATTGCAATGGTTGCCGGTGGTATCGGTGTATGGTATGAAATGGTTTACCATGGCAAATACGTGCTGCTGGGCAACGCGTTTTCACTTCATGGCGCTACCCTCGATTCTATGATCTGGTGGACCCTTGGATTCACCTTTGTTGTATTTGTAATCACAGAATGTCTGTTGTTCTGGTTTATGTTCCGCTACCGTTACCGTGAAGGTAAAAAAGCGCACTACTACTACCATAACAACACACTTGAAATGATCTGGACCATTGTACCTGCAGTTGTTCTTACCTTTCTCGTATTGCGGGGATTCAATACCTGGTCAAAAATCACAAACGATATTCCCGCAGACAGCGAAGAAATAGAAGTGTATGCTTACCAGTTTGGCTGGAAAGCCCGCTATGCCGGCGAAGACAAAAAATTCGGACAACACAGTTTCACATTTACCTCTGGTAAAAATCCTTTGGGGCTGGCTGTAGACGAGTATGTGGATTCACTCTCAGCAGAACTGAAGAATGAGATTTCTCAATTCGATACCCTGATTAAATATGCGCCGGACAGTGCCAAAGTATGGAAAGCAGCATTGGCCGATCTGGAAGGAAAGCAAAATATCACCGCATATCCGGTGGTGTATAAAGAATTGAAAGAGAAAGCCTGCGACGCCGCCTCCGGGGCTTATGTTCGCAAACTCGAAAAAGAACGCGACCGCAAAAAGACCACCTTGCAGCGTATTGCAGAATACCGAAGCAACAAGGATGTTTTCAACAATTCTGCCAACGATGACCGCATTACTACCGAAATCGTTTTGGTGAAAAACAAACCATATGTATTTAAATTCAGGGCCCGTGATGTAATTCACTCTGCCTATATGCCAGAATTCCGTGCACAAATGAACTGTGTTCCCGGCATGGCTACTCAGTTTGCTTTCACGCCTACCCACACCACCGAAGAAGCAAGGCAGATTAAAGGCAACAAGGAATTTGAATACTACCTCTATTGTAACAAAATCTGCGGAGCAGCCCACTACAACATGAAAATCAAAATCACTGTGGTGGACTCAGAAGCACGCAAAAAGGTGTGGCTGGAATCGCAGGCCAAAGTTGTTCCGGCCAAAACCGCTGCGCCTGCAACCGACGATAAAGGGGAAAAGAACACCAAAGACAGTGCCGCTAAATCCCCCACCGTAGCCTTAAATTAATTCAAAGAAAAACACCCCGAGTAATATATGAGCACCGCAGCATTACACGCAGAGCACGAGGGTCATCATCACCATAAAGAGAGCTTCATCAGCAAGTATGTGTTCTCTATGGACCATAAGATGATCTCCAAGCAATTCCTGATTACAGGAATTATTATGGGTATCATCGGCATGGGAATGTCCCTGCTTTTCCGACTTCAACTGGCCTGGCCCGACGAGCAGTTTGGCATCCTGGAAATGCTTCTGGGTAAATGGGCAGTTGATGGCAAACTGGACCCCAACTTCTACATGGGTTTGGTAACCATCCACGGTACCATTATGGTATTTTATGTCCTTACCGCAGGTCTCAGCGGTACATTTAGTAATCTTCTTATTCCATTGCAGGTAGGAGCCAGGGATATGGCTTCTCCTTTCCTCAATATGCTCAGTTACTGGTTCTTCTTCCTTTCTTCTGTGGTGTTGCTCGTATCAGTAGGGGTTGAAACCGGTCCTGCATCTGCCGGCTGGACAGTTTATCCACCATTGAGTGCCCTTGAGAAAGCCATGCCCGGATCCGGCCTGGGTATGACCCTCTGGCTTGTGGCCATTGTCCTCTTTATCGTTTCTGCCCTCTTGGGTGGTATCAACTATATCAGTACTGTGCTCAATATGCGCACCAAAGGGATGAGCATGAACCGCATGCCACTCACCATTTGGGCCTTCTTCTTTACCGCAGTATTGGGTTTGCTGTCATTCCCGGTGCTCCTCGGTGCGGGTCTGTTCCTCATTTTCGACCGCAGTTTTGGCACCAGTTTCTACCTGTCAGACATTTATCTTGAGGGAGTGGGTGCACTCGAAAACATTGGTGGAAGTCCGGTACTGTACCAGCACTTGTTCTGGTTCCTGGGTCACCCCGAAGTTTACATTATCCTGATGCCTGCACTGGGTATTACTTCTGAAGTAATTTCAACCAATGCACGTAAACCTATCTTCGGATACACTGCCATGGTGATTTCACTCATGGGTATTTCATTCCTTTCATTCATTGTATGGGGTCACCATATGTTTATTACAGGTATGAACCCCTTCCTGGGCAGTGTGTTTATGATTCTCACACTCATTATTGCTGTACCCTCCGCAGTAAAGGTGTTCAACTATCTTACCACACTCTGGAAAGGCAATTTGCGGTTTACCCCTGCTATGCTCTTTTCCATAGGCCTCGTTTCATTCTTTATCTCGGGTGGTGTTACTGGTATCTGGTTGGGAAATGCTGCGATAGATATTCAACTGCATGACAGTTATTTTGTGGTGGCTCACTTCCACCTTGTAATGGGTAGCTCAGCTATCTTCGGGATGTTCGCCGGTATTTATCACTGGTTCCCCCGTATGTATGGCCGCATGCTAAATAATGTACTGGGTTATTTCCACTTCTGGATTACCTTCATTTGCGCATATCTGGTGTTCTTCCCCATGCACTTTATGGGATTGGCTGGTGTGCCCCGTCGGTATTATATGTTTACCCTGGTGAAAGACTTCGACGTGTGGATGGACGTGAATAAACTCATTACCATTGCAGCCATTATTGGTGGCGCAGCCCAACTCCTGTTCCTTTATAACTTCTTCTACAGCATATTCCGTGGCAAAAAATCTGAGCAAAATCCATGGCAAAGTAATTCTCTGGAATGGAGTGCACCGGTTAAGCATATTCACGGCAACTGGCCCGGCGAGATACCTACTGTATATCGTGGACCTTATGAATACAGCCGTCCCGACCGCGAAGAAGATTTCTTCCCGCAATACATCCCCGACGAAGGACAGGAAACCGGCACAGGTGCCCCTTCAAAAACTCCGGCTCCCGAGCACAAAGAGGTAGCCGAGGAGAATGCAGGCCATAGCGTTTTCTTTGCGGCCATTCGTCGTGTGTTTGGTTTGAGCTGATAATTGTTTTCGAGCTACGACCACACTCATTTTTAATACAACATTCTTCAGACGAACAGGCATCCTTGCCTGTTCGTCTGTTTTTTTACTGTTTCTGCTGGGTGGTCTTGTTAGGGTTACCGGCAGTGGTATGGGTTGCCCCGATTGGCCAAAGTGTTTTGGACTTTGGGCTCCGCCAACCTGCCCATGCCAATTGCCTGATAATTACCAGGAGATGTTTCTTAAGAAAAGAGTGGCTAAAGTGCAGCGGTTTGCCAGTACTCTGGATAAAATCGGTATGCACAAAAAGGCATCTGAAATCCGAAACAATCAGGCTATTCTGGTTCCTGAAGAATTTAACATATACAAAGCCTGGACCGAGTACATCAACCGGTTGTTTGGAGTCCTTGCAGGATTATTCTCTTTGCTGTTTCTGATTTCTTCATTACAGTTCGGGCGGAGCAGAATCCTCTTATATGTCTTGTTATCCTTTGTGATGCTTCTTTTCAACGCATGGTTGGGGAGCATCGTGGTCGCAACCAATTTACTTCCGGGTCTTGTTACGGTGCATTTTTTGTTTTCATTTTTATGCCTGTTCTTCGGCATGCTTGCGCTGGGCTCCCACAAACCCTTCCGTTTTCAGTCCACTACTCTGAAGCCATTGTGGGTCTTGTTGTTTATTCTCGTTCTGGTGGAGGTTATACTGGGTACCTTTGCACGTGAAACCGTGGAAGGACTGGGTAATCTGGATTCTAATGTGCAGAACGGCATGTTGCCCTACCAAAGTATGGGCCTGAAGTTTACTCTGCACAGACTGCTTCCGGGCCTGGTATGGATACTGTCATTGTTGGGAATTTACCTTTCACGGCGCGCTGCTGACAGGATGGCCTCAAAAGCATTTGCCATACTGTCTTTGCTGTGTTTGTTTCAGATTGCATTGGGTGCAGTGAACATAGTGTATGTTTTGCCGGCATGGTCGCAGGTCATTCATATTGTTCTGGGTAGTTTTTTGCCCCTTTACCTCTTTTATATTCACATTTCGAAACCATCTTCCATAAACACCTCACAGGTCTGATGAACAGTACTGTAAAATCATATATTCAACTGGTAAAACTGCGGCTCACAGTGAGTGTTGTGGCTACTTCTGCCTTTGGATATATACTGGCCTGTAAAATCAATGAACCGGAAATCTGGACCATGGCTTTCCAGTGGAAGCAATTTGCAGGTGTTTTACTGGGTGGTCTGTTCATTGTTTTTGCCAGTAACGGACTGAATCAACTCATTGAAAGAGACAATGACGGGAAGATGCAGCGGACCAATCAGCGTCCGGTTGTGGCAGGAGATATTCCTGCTGCCCATGCTCGTATTTTCAGTTGGGCCTGCTTTGCCCTTGGGGTTATGCTTCTGGCATTTACCACCAATTTTACCAGTACACTGCTGGGTATCGTATCATTCGGCCTTTATGTATTTGTTTATACACCCATGAAGGGGATGAGTCCACTGGCCGTGATGGTGGGTGCAGTTCCCGGAGCATTGCCACCACTCATTGGCTACACGGCACTTACCGGCAGAATCAATGAACCCGGTATGATTCTTTTTCTGGTTCAGTTTTTCTGGCAGTTTCCCCACTTTTGGGCCATAGCATGGCTACTGCACGACGATTATCAGAAAGCCGGCTACTGGCTGCTGCCTTCAGGTGGCGGACGCGACAAGAAAAGCGCCTATCAGATTTTGATTTATACCGTATTGTTGGTTCTTATCAGTCTGATGCCGGTTTATTATCACCATGTATCCACCCTGGGTCTGGCATTGCTGCTGCCATTGGGTTTGTTTATCATCTGGCGTGCATTCCGTTTATTTAAAACTCTTGAAATCCGCGAGGCAAAAAAATTGTTATATACATCACTGGCGTATACACCGCTGGTATTTCTCACCTATATCCTGTTTTAAAAGAAGATGAAACAAGTCACTAAAATTCCTATGAAGACCAACAGGGAAAATTACAGAATAGCCCCTGCCAGGTTCAATTTATGGCTTATGATGATAGCCAGTTGTATGCTGTTTGCAGCCATTGTAAGTGCATATGTCGTACACAAGCCTGATGCCGAGGCAAAGCAGCTATGGACAGCCTTTGATCTTCCTGTTTATTTTCTGTTTTCGGTCTTAACAGCCATCGTTAGCAGTGGTACCATTTTTCTCGCATTCAGGGCAGCCAAACAGGATGAACTGGCTCAAAACAGACTTTTTCTGGCCATCACTCTTGCCCTTGGACTCGTTTTTTGTGTGTTTCAGTACCTTGGTTGGAAACAACTTTTGGCTATGGGGCTGGCATTTGTCAATGCAAAATCAGAGGATATTTCAGCTTCATATGTATGGGTTATTACAGCCGTGCACGTGCTGCATGTGTTGGGGGGCCTGATTCTTCTTACTGTTACCCTGGTGCGGGCTTTTCAGTTCAGGGTACATAAAAAGGATATGACATTGATGAGTATCTCACATACTTATTGGCATTTTGTAGGCCTACTCTGGATTTATTTGTATTTATTCCTTTATTTCGCAGGGTAATTTTTATCCATGGCTAATCATTCCGAAGCAGCTTTCGAACAGCAACCCATGTGGGCGGGTGGAAGATCCCCGTTCAATGTGAGTTATGGCAAACTGATGATGTGGATTTTCCTCTTATCGGATGCATTCACGTTTAGCAGCCTGCTGGTTCAGTATGGCGCACAGCGTTTCAGTAACGTTGTAACCCCGGTAACCACCAAATGGCCCGATCCAGCCTCCATCTTCAACCACTTTCCCGGTCTTCACGGCATTCACCTTCCATTGCTCTTCGTGTCAGTAATGACTTTTATCCTTATCCTTAGTTCTGTGACCATGGTACTGGCCGTTGAAGCAGGACACCGCAAGGCGAAAAAGGAAGTGGCCCGGTACATGATATACACCATTCTGGGTGGTATCGCTTTCCTCAGCTGTCAGGCCTGGGAATGGGCTACCTTTATTCACGAGGGTGCCAGATTGAATCACAATTTCTTTGGAATTACAGAACAAGGATATAAGCACCTGCACAGTGTAAAATTTGGTCAGCATTTTGAATGGGCTGCGGGTGACCGCACCTTTGGCCCGGTGCCTTTTGCTGCATTGTTCTTTATTGTAACCGGTTTCCATGGTTTTCACGTTTTCAGTGGAGTGGTTATCAATGTGATTGTTTACATCATGACCCGTCGTGGTGTTTTCGAACGCCGTGGCCACTATGAAATGATTGAAAAAGCAGGACTCTACTGGCACTTTGTAGACCTTGTATGGGTATTTGTGTTTACATTCTTTTACCTCATCTGATTTAGTACAACATCCTATGGAATTCTATACCAAACCCGGAGATTACGACGCAATCAACTACATTCCTCATACCGAAAGTCACGGTACTAAGGAACTCTGGAGAACCTTCTGGATTTTGCTGGGCATTACCGTTCTCGATTTCGGTATCTACTTTGCCATGAGTCCGAGCATGTTTAAGAACATCATTTTCATATTCTTTGGTCTTGTAAAGGCATACTACATAGTGGGAGCCTTTATGCACATGAAGAGTGAAAAGATAAATCTGGCTCTGGTTATTCTTGTACCAACCGTATTTATCATAGGCTTGATAATGGGCTTGCTGTATGAAGGCCATGCCCTCACCTATGTGAAATAAAACCATGCCTGCAAACAGGATAGTAAAAGTGGCCGCAATAGCGGCCCTTGTTATTTTACCCATTGCCGGGATTTTTATTTTTGGCCGTGCACAATGGGTACATAAAGAATTGCCGTACATAGGCGAAGATAGTCCGGGATCCAATGGCAAAACCATTCACCATACTGTAGGTGATATTGTTCTCACCGACCAAAACGGCAAAACATTTCATCTCAAAGATCTGGATGCCGATATCATTGTAGCGAACATCTTTTTTGCCACCTGCGAAAATGTTTGCCCCGAAATGAACAATCAGGTGCAAACCGTAGCCGGGCAATTTCGTAAGTTTCCCAAAGTGCGCTTTGTGAGTATATCGATTGATCCGATTACCGATTCTGTACCTGTGCTGAAAAAGTACGCACAACGTTTTAATGCCGATAGCCTGAAATGGCAGATGTGTACCGGAAGCAAATCTGAAATTTACGACTGGGTGCATCATGATTTACTGCTGGCCAATGAACAGAAGAACGCCGATTTTATTCACGATGACAAAATTGTATTGATTGACAGAAACCGGCACATTCGGGCAATATTGCCTACAAGGGGTAACAGCATGACCGAAAAATACAAGGCTTACAAACGCATCGATGATGATTTAAACAACCTTCTTTATGAGTACCGAAAAGAAAAGCTGGATTAGCGACCGCAATTTCTTTAGCCTGGTTGTGGGAATTTCTCTTGCAGTTCCAGCAGTGGTAATCACACTCAGGTTTTTACCGGCAGAAATGCGGCCCAATGCCCACTTTGCATCACTGTTGCCATTTGCAAATGCGGTACTGAATTCTTTGGTTTCGGTTGCCCTCGTTGCCGGGTACTATTTCATCCGTGTAAAAAAGCAAAAACAGATTCACCAGGCATTCATGCTCACGGCCTTTGCACTTTCCGCCGTATTTTTAATCAGCTATGTGGTATATCACATGATTATGCCACATACGCCTTTTGGTGGACAAGGGGTAATCCGGTATTTTTATTTTGCCGTGTTGCTTACACATATCGTCCTGGCCGCCTGCATTCTTCCACTTGTGCTGTATACCATTTATTTCAGTACCACCGGCAGGCTGGATAAGCACAAGAAGCTTGCCCGATGGACATTTCCTGTCTGGTTATATGTCTCTGTCACCGGAGTTCTGGTTTATGTATTAATTTCGCCCTATTATTCATTCTGAAATGAAGAAGGCTGCAATTCTTGCACTTTTGGCAATGACCTCCATTATGGTCATTCCTGCTGTTTCGGCGCAATGCCCAATGTGTAAAACCGCACTGACCAGTAACGCCAATAAGTCGAAAAAGCGCATGGTAGGCAATGGCATCAACAAAGGAATTTTGTTTCTGCTTTCCGCCCCTTACCTGCTGGCAGGTACCGCTGGTTTGGTTTGGTACAGGTATCAGAAAAAGCGTAAAAATGCCTGATTACAGGCATCCTCGTCCCCGTCTTTTTAGTTTTTGGGCCTGCAAATGTCCACGCTGTGGGAGAGACAAAGTCTTCAGCAACTCAATTTTCAGCCCGACAAAATTTGCTAAAACCCGTGAAGCCTGCACCCATTGCGGCCTGACTTATCAACCAGAGCCGGGTTTCTTCTTCGGGGCTATGTATTGGAGCTACGCGATTATCGTAGCAACCATTGTGAGTATGTCCATCGCTTTTTCAGTATTTGGCATTTTCGAACATGCCATATGGGCGATTCCTGTGGTTCTTATTCTCGGCCTGCCACTTATTTTCAGATACAGCCGCATGCTGATGTTGTATGTGGTATATCCGGTGATGTACCGCGACCGGTTTCGAAAGCCATCTAATTGATGTCCACTTTGATAGGCACCTGACGCCAGGCCCTGATATATTTGCCGTCTCTTACTCCCGGTATCCATCTGGGTGACGATTCAACGGCCCGCTTTGCCTCAGTTCCAAATTCAGGACAGTTTTCTGATTCGTTCTTAATGTCCATCACTTTAACCTTTCCATCCCGATTGATTACGAATTTCACCATCACATAGCCACTGATTTTTTTCTGCATGCATCGCTTCGGATACTCAAATTCGCTTAAGATGAAGTCTATGAATTTCTGCTCACCACCCGGGAAATGGGCTTCTGAATCGGGAATCTCTGTATCCGCATTGTCTTCATCCACCGGAATGACAGAAACCCGGCCGGGGTTGGTCTGATACATGCTGTCTTTATTGTTCGGGCCCAATGGTTGATGTTCTCTGGTGTAAACCACTGTGATATCCGAAACCCCTTCCTGTTTTTTCTTACCAGCAGCTATTATCCATTGTTTCCTGCGAATGCTGTCGCTGATGATTCTGCTGAGTGATCCTCCGATGGGTGTTCTGTCTGTCAGTTTCAAACCTGTTACATTGCCCCTTTTGTCGGTTTGCATGCGGTAACTGCAAATGAAAATTCCGGTTTTATTCAGCAAAGAATCCAGAACCGGATTTGCCGTGAGGATGGATAATTTGAAATTGTCCCAGCCTTTTCTGGGCATAGGGTAACCAACCTGTGCAGGCAAAATGGAGAATGTCAGAAAGGCAAGGGATAGTAAAATGAAACGCATTGTATGGCGCAAAAATAAAAAGACCCGGAGGTTTTCCGGGTCTTTCACTTCAGAAACATGCCACTGTTTCTTTGGCAGGATATTCTTAAGAATACCTGTTTATCTTAAATCCATGCACTGAATGTGATTGACTGAGAATTATTCAGAAGCTTCACCAGGCTGCACTGCGAGAATCTCTTCGCCTGCTGCACTTTTGGCCTTGATTTTCTTTTCAATTTCAGCAAGGAGTTCCGGATTGTCTTCCAGTAGTTCCTTTACCGAATCGCGGCCCTGTCCCAGTTTAGTGCCTTCATAGCTAAACCAGCTGCCACTTTTCTGCACAATTCCGGCATCCACACCCAGGTCCAGAACCTCACCCACACGACTGATACCACGGCCGTACATGATGTCAAATTCCACAACCCGGAATGGCGGCGCTACCTTGTTCTTGGCAATTTTCACCTTGGTACGGTTGCCGATAATATCCTCTCCGTCTTTTATCTGCCCTATCCGGCGAATGTCCAAACGTATAGAAGCATAGAATTTTAAAGCATTACCACCGGTGGTTGTTTCCGGATTGCCAAACATGACACCGATTTTTTCGCGCAGCTGGTTGATGAAGATGGCAATACAACCCGTTTTGCTGATTGTTCCGGTAAGCTTTCGCAAAGCCTGACTCATCAATCTTGCGTGCAATCCCACTTTGCTCTCACCCATATCACCTTCAATTTCTGCTCTGGGCACCAGGGCTGCTACTGAGTCTATCACAATCACATCAATGGCACCGGATCGAATCAGATTGTCCGTAATTTCCAGGGCTTGCTCTCCGTCGTCGGGTTGGGATATAAGGAGGTTACTGGTATCAATACCCAGTTTTTCGGCATAAAACTTATCAAATGCATGCTCCGCATCGATAAATGCGCATATGCCTCCTTTTTTCTGTGCCTGAGCAATGGTGTGCAGGGCAATTGTGGTTTTACCGCTGCTCTCCGGTCCGTATATTTCTATAATGCGGCCTTTGGGAAATCCTCCTACGCCCAGAGCCAGGTCTAACCCGAATGAACCGGTGGAAATCACATCCACATTCACCGCGCGGGTGTCGTCCATTTTCATCACCACGCCTTTGCCATAGCTCTTTTCCAGTCTTTCGATGGTTTGTTTCAGGGCTTTCAGTTTTTCGTTTTGCTCACTCATAACAGGTTCCTTTCTTACAATGTGTTTGATGGTTGTTTTTGATTTTGTACTTGCAAATAAAAACCAAATGTCCAATATATTTGCAACGTGTTGACAAATTATTTATCAAAATTATGGAAGGATATCTGCCTATTACGCAATGGAATGAAGACGACAGGCCCCGCGAAAAGCTGCTGCTCAAAGGGAGAAATGCACTCAGTGATGCTGAATTGCTTGCCATTTTACTCGGGACCGGTTCCAGATATATGGACAAACTTGGTAACTGGGTAACCAGATCTGCCGTAGACCTTGCCAGAGATATTTTGCATAAAACCGGCAACAATCTTGTCAGTCTGGCGCGGATGACCCCACTGGAACTTCAGGAGGTTCAGGGTGTGGGCATGGCAAAGGCCATCACTATTCTCGCTGCAATAGAATTGGGCGCCCGCCGGAAACTGGCCTCTGAGGTCCGTGAAAAAATCACCAGCTACCGCGAGGCGCAAGCCATTTTCCGGAGCAAGATGGAGGATCTCACTGTGGAACAATTTTGGGTGATTTTCCTGAATACAACAAACCAGATACTTCAGGTCTCTAAGTTGAGTGAAGGCGGAATTTCATCTACAGTCGTAGATCCCGGGCCCATATTTAAAATGGCAGTGCTGCTCAATGCAAGAGGAATCATCCTGGGACACAACCACCCCTCCGGTGTGCCCAAACCCTCGGAACTGGACAAAGGACTTACGCGCAAACTGGTGCAGGCCGGCAATGTGCTCGACATTACCGTTCACGATCATCTCATTATCGCATCACAGGGCTACTTCAGCTTTAGCGAAGAAGGATTGATGTAATCTTGCTAACACTTGTTAGTATTGTCGCTTTCTGCCTTCAAATTCTGTGTGGGAATAACTAACTTTGCATTCCCTTATGAATTTGAATGCCCGCTACACCGAGAAATTCGAGGACCGGCATAACGGCCCCCGCAACCACGACCTTCCGGCCATGTTATCGGCCATAGGTGTAAACTCACTGGACGATCTGATAGACCGCACAATCCCTGCGTCTATCCGTCTGCCGCAATCCCTGAACATCGGGGAAGGACTTAGTGAACAGGAATTCCTGGCTATGCTGAAAAACAAGGCATCCAGAAACAAAGTGTTCAGGAATTATATAGGTATGGGTTATTACGGAACCTTTGTGCCCGGGGTAATCCTCAGAAATATCATGGAAAATCCGGGTTGGTATACCCAGTACACACCCTATCAGGCAGAAATCAGCCAGGGCCGTCTTGAAGCGCTGCTCAACTATCAGACCATGATCATCGATCTCACAGGCATGGAACTGGCCAACGCCTCTCTGCTGGATGAGGGTACCGCCGCTGCCGAAGCCATGCACATGTTTCATGGGGTGCACCGCAAGACCGAGGCAAACCGCTTTTTTGTAGACAACAATACATTCCCCCAAACCATCGATGTACTTATTACCCGGGCAGAACCTGTGGGAATAGAGCTTGTTTTCGGCGACTATGCTACTTTTACTCCGGACAATACTTTCTTCGGTGCTTTGGTGCAATACCCCAATAATGAAGGAAGTATAGAAGATTACCGCGATTTTGTGGCCCGCTGCAAAGCAGCTGACGTGAAAACCTGCTTTGCTGCAGATTTATTGGCACTTACCTTACTTACACCTCCTGGTGATTTTGGTGCAGATTGTGTTTTGGGCAATACCCAGCGCTTTGGTGTACCCATGGGTTTCGGTGGCCCACACGCGGCCTATTTTGCAACAAAAGACGAGTTTAAGCGTCTTATCCCGGGCCGCATCATAGGGGTTTCTGTAGATCGTGCCGGTAACCGCGCCCTGCGCATGGCACTGCAAACCCGTGAGCAGCACATCAAACGGCAAAATGCCACATCCAATATTTGCACAGCCCAGGTACTCCTAAGTATTATGGCCGGTATGTATGGCGTTTACCATGGGCCTGAGGGATTAAAGAATATTGCAGGCCGTGTGCATGCACTTACCCGTCTCTTTGCCGAATCAATTACCAGCGTTGGTTATCAAATCGTGCATAATCAGTATTTCGATACCCTGAAAATACGTGCCCGTTATACAAAAGATACCCTGCAGCAGGAATGCCTCAAAGCAGGTATCAATCTGCGATATTTCGAAGACGAATTCGTAGGGGTTTCTTTTGATGAAACCACAACCATGGCAGATGTGCAGCAACTGCTGAACATATTTACAGCTGCCAATCACTCTCATCCCATCAATCTGGATTCGCACGCAGGAACCATGGAATTGCAGTGGCCGGAGCCCCTGCAGCGCAAAAGCAACTTCATGCTGCATCCGGTATTCAATACGTACCAGAGTGAACATGAGATGCTTCGTTATATCAAATCACTGGAAGCAAAAGATCTGAGCCTTTGCCAGAGTATGATTTCACTGGGCAGTTGCACCATGAAACTGAACGCCACCACAGAAATGATACCGGTAACCTGGCCTGAGTTTAACAACATTCATCCTTTTGTGCCGGCAGATCAGGTGCAGGGATATATGGAGATTATAGACGAGCTGGACAAAGACCTTTCAGAAATAACCGGTTTCTATAAAATGAGCCTTCAACCCAATGCGGGCTCACAAGGTGAATATGCAGGCCTCATGGTCATCCGTGAGTATTTCAAAGCAAGGGGAGAAGGACACAGAAATGTGGCCCTCATTCCAAGCAGTGCCCATGGCACCAATCCTGCAAGTGCTGTGATGGCGGGTATGAAAGTGGTGGTTACTGCTTGCGACGAAGGAGGGAACATTGACCTGGCCGACCTCCGTGCCAAAGCAGAAGAACACAGGGACAATCTGGCCTGCCTGATGGTAACTTATCCAAGTACTCATGGTGTTTTCGAAGGCCATATAAAGGAAATCACTGCCCTGATTCATGAATTTGGAGGGCAGGTCTATATGGACGGAGCAAACATGAATGCTCAGGTAGGACTTACCAGCCCTGGCATGATAGGTGCAGACGTATGCCACCTGAATCTGCACAAAACTTTCTGTATCCCGCATGGTGGGGGTGGTCCAGGTATGGGTCCAATCGGAGTTGCCAAACATCTGGCGCCTTACCTGCCCGGGCACGCAATTGTGAAAACCGGTGGTGAAAAAGCCATGCATGCCGTGAGTGCAGCCCCATTTGGAAGTGCAAGCATTTTGCTCATCAGCTATGCCTATATCAAAATGATGGGTGGCCGCGGATTGACCAATGCAACCAAGTACGCAATTCTCAATGCAAATTACCTGAAAGCCAAACTGGAAGATGTGTATCCCATTCTGTTTGAAGGTGAAAACGGACACGCAGCTCATGAAATGATTCTGGATACCCGCAAATTCAAAACCTCCGCAGGCATTGAAGCCGAAGATATTGCCAAGCGCCTTATGGACTATGGTTTCCATGCTCCAACCCTTAGCTTCCCCGTTGCCGGAACACTCATGGTAGAGCCTACCGAAAGTGAAAGTAAAGAGGAACTGGATCGTTTTATAGAAGCTATGCATGGGATTTATGCCGAAATCGCAGAAGTGGAATCCGGAAAGGCAGACAAAGAAGACAACGTACTTAAAAATGCGCCACATACCGCTATTGAAATAGCAAACAATACCTGGAATCACACCTATCCAAGGGAAAAAGCCGCATTTCCTGCCCCTTATGTGGTAGCCCGTAAATTCTGGCCAACAGTAAACCGGGTGAACAACACCTATGGTGACCGGAATCTGGTATGCGCTTGTCTTCCCATCGATGCGTACATGGAAGAAGCAGGCCAGCCAGCCAATGCCTGAATCCGTTTTTGATTCTGAAGTAATCGTAAAAAAAGCCGGAACCATCCGGCTTTTTTTACGACCGTTGTTATCCATATTTTCGTGCAGGCATGAAACCCGGGGTACTTTTTAAACTTTTTATCGCTTTGTATTGTGTAGCCGGCGTTGCAACCATGCCCGACTATGGTGTACCGCTGGATGAATTAACACAGCGTGCTATAGGAATTGAAAACAACCGCATTTTTACTTCCGGTACATTGGAGAATGTTCAGAAACACGGGCCATTCGGACCCATTTTCGAATCAACTGCTTATGTGCTGGAACAATTGGTTTATTCTCAGCCAATGTGGGTGAAATTGTATCTGAGACATGGTTTGCTTTTCGGTATTTTCGTTATTGCGGTGGTTGGTTTTTATTCCATTGCTAAAAAACTGTTTAAAAACAACTATACATCAGGTCTCATAACCGTTATGTTTGCCGCTTATCCTCCGCTGTTTGCGCACGCACATTACAACAGTAAAGACACCTTATTCTTATCTTTTTGTATATTTTCCCTGTATTTTCTTATTGAATTTTTCGAAACCAAAAAATGGAAGGCATTGATTGCATTTTCCATTCTTGCAGGAATATCTGTTACGCTGAGATTGAGTGGTGCATTGTGGTTCCTGGTCTGTTTTTCAGGGCTTTGGTTGCGCAGAGAAATTCGTCCTGTAAAAGCCCTTCATTTTACACTCATTTCCATTTCTGTCTGCGCTGTCTCATTCTATATCTTTTTCCCATGGGTTTGGTCAAATCCCATCGGGGCACTGGTCAGAATATTTGAATATTCATCTCAGAATCCCTGGCCTTCTGCAACGTTGTGGAACAGTGAATGGATATCTCCCGGTGCTTCTCCTTCAATGTACCTGCCGGTATGGCTGGGAGTATCTGTCCCTCTGCTTACAATTGCTTTGTTTTTTGCAGGTACAATCAGGATATGCATGAGTTCCTCACTCAGATCTTCGGCCATTGTTTGGATCATTCTCACCGCGTTTTGGTTCCCTGTATTGTGTATTGCCATTCTCAAACCCACATTGTACGACGGCTGGAGGCATATGCAATTTCTGTTGGTTCCCATATTTTTTATTTCGGGATTCGGGTTGGATTGGATTTTTGCCAGATACAATGCGATTTGGCTGCCTTATTCAATTGCAGGGTACACAGCACTTGTATCATTCTTCTGGCATCCCTATGGTTATGTGTATTTCAATGAGGCTTATGCCGCCGCAATACGCCCCAATTCATTCACACAGGATTACTGGGGACTTTCTTCCCTGCAAACGCTGAAGTGGCTGGCTAAACAGGACCCAAAACCCGAAAAAAAAATATATTCTTTCACAGAATCACCCCTGTTGCAATCCCAATACCTGAAAGAATCTGCGCGCGCCGGATTTCATTTTGTCCAAAGCCGGGATTCGGCAGATTATGAAATTGAATTGCGCAGGCAACAATTTTTCTGGCCAACAAAAGGCAAAGAAATATTCAGCATTTGCCCCATGAAGGATACCATCATTCGCGTGATCAAACTTCAGCATTAATTGGCTTCGTCTGAAATCACATAGTTGCGGTTTTTATCTCCGTGAAAAATGCGAACAGACAACACCTGTTCACCTGCCATTAAATCTGCACCTACCTCAGGCCATTCCACCAATACCAGCCATTGGGGATTGTCCGTGTATTCCGTCATCCCCGCATCCAGCAATTCTTCCATGCTTTTTACACGGTACCAATCGGTATGACAAATCATTCTGCCGTTTTCACAATGATATTCATTAATCAAACCGAAAGTAGGGCTCACCGCCGCTTCTTCGCTTCCCATCTTTTGCACCAGATGGCGTATAAGTGTGGTTTTTCCTGCTCCAAGATCACCCGTGAATGTGATAATATGCGGAAAGGGTTTCCATTGTAAAATTGCATCGCAAATTGTATCCAATTCTCCCTCTCCTGTAAAATCAAATCGTTTGATCATGTCTTAGGGCTGAGCATCACCAATGGGCAGCACATTTCTTCCAGGCTGATGCCCCCGTGCTGAAATGTGTTTTTATAATAGTTTACGTAATAATTGTAATTGTTCGGATACGCAAAAAAGTCATTTTCTTTTGCAAAAATGAAAGCTGAACTTACATGTAACAACGGCAAAAATATGTCATGTGGTTTGCGCACTTCGTACACCTCTTTTGCATTGTAACTCAGACTTTTTCCCTGTTTGTACCTCAGGTTGCTGTTCACATTTTTATCTCCCACAACTTTTACTGCATCTTTTACGCGAATGCTTCCATGGTCAGTGGTAATAATTACCCTGCATGGTTTTTCGCTGATTCGCTGCAATGCTTCCCATAGCGGACTGTGTCTGAACCAGGTTGCCATCACATTTCGGTATGCCGCTTCATCTTCGGCCAGTTCTCGCACAATATGCAGGTCTGTTCTGGCATGAGAAAAATTATCTACAAAATTGTAAACCACCACGTTCAGTTTGTTGTGCTGCATGTTTGGCACCTGATCCACCAGATTTTTGGCAGAATCCAGGTTGGTGATTTTTGTGTAACTTGTTTTTATATCTCTGCGCAGTCGTTTGAGTAAGTCTTCCAGAAAAAATTTCTCATGCAGATTTTTACCGCCTTCGTCTTCATCGTTGCTCCACTTGTCTGGAAATCTTTTTTCTATATCCAGAGGCAACAGCCCACTGAAAATTGAATTGCGGCAGTATTGAGTGGTTGTGGGTAATATGCTCAGGTAAATGTCCTCGTTGTCCACCCGATATCTTTCCTGCAGAGTGCCGCTTATGGCCCTCCATTGGTCAAACCGGAGGTTATCCAGCAATATCAGATACGTGGGAACCGGCTCATCCAGAATGGGATTCACTGCCCGGCGAATCAGATTGTGGCTCATTATGGGACCTTCATCGCCGGTTACTTTCAGCATGCTCTGGTAATTGTCTGTAATGTATCGGCAGAAATTCCTGTTCGCATCCGCTTTTTGGGTTTCAAGAACTTCTTTCATCCCATCTTCACCGGTGCTGGCCAGTTCCATTTCCCAGTACACCACTTTCTTGTATACTTCTTTCCATTCAGCAAAATTGAGCTTGTCACTCACCGCCATCCCTATCTGCATAAACTCACGCTGGTACCCCTGCGTTGCCCGCTGGCTGATCAGTCTTCTGTCATCCAGATTCTTTTTTACAGCCAGCAGAATCTGATTCGGATTTACAGGTTTAATCAGATAGTCGGCAATCTTACTCCCTATTGCCTCTTCCATGATGTGCTCTTCTTCGTTTTTCGTAATCATGATGACTGGCAGGGAAGGTTTTTCCTGCTTTATGCTCGCCAGTGCATCCAATCCGCTGATGCCCGGCATATTTTCATCAAGAAAAACAAGGTCAAAATCACCGGCCTTTACCTGATCTATAGCATCCCTTCCGCTGGTTACTGTTGATAGTTCATATCCCTTGGATTCAAGGAACAATATGTGAGGTTTCAGCAGATCTATTTCATCATCGGCCCAAAGTATGCGTGGTTTTACTGACATGTGTGACAATTCAAACGGGGTACTGGCAAAATTATTGGCTTTTCTCAGCAAAATCCTTCATTTTCAGATGGATTTCATGGATTCACCGATTGGTTGCCCTCCAGTACCCAAAGATACGCCTTTTCTCCGGTGCTGGTAACCATAGAGTCTCTTATCTTATACCTGCCGCGTACAAACTCTGTAAGTCCGCTGTATGCGATACCGGCACTGAACGACTGTCCGCTAAGCATGGCTTTTGGTGGATTTTCTGTAAATCTGGAATGCAGCAGATTTCGGTTCCGGGCTGCTCCTTCCGGATGTCCGTTTTCATCAAAATATCCGCCATATGGACTCAGAAAAGGGAGATTGCATCCAAGACCACTGAGGAAATAGAGGTAGCCATGGTATTCCATATCCACATAAAGTTCAGTACATCCTGTACAAATGCTTTGAATCTGCTTTTTCTCACTTTGCTCAGTTGTTACCTGCGGGTATTTCTCGCGGTAGAAGTACCGGTAATTGTTCCATCCCTGCCAGGTAAACAACAGAACAATCAACGCGGGAATACCTATATAACAAATTCGCCGGCCGCGCCATTGCGGTGATATCAGTGTTTTATATTTGTGCTGTAACCAAAAAACACCGGTCAGCGAAATAAGACCACCAAAGAATGCCATCGGAAGGAAATAATGTCCGTACTGCACTTTTCCCAATGCCGGAAATACAGAGCAAAGCAGGAACAATAACGACCACATCAGACTGATTCGCCGCTTTTGGTTGTCCCAGGTCCTGTCTGCCCAACCCGCCACACCTGCCCAAAACAAATACCTCAGCAGGGGTGTGTTGGTATCCCAGTCTGCAAAGAACTGTTTTATCCCTATCCACCAACCGGGTCGGCTTGTACCCCCAACACCACTATAACCAAAAGCGAATTGCAGATAGTCCAGGTAATGCGACCAGGCGCCTGAGTAAACCAGCCAGACAACAATGATTGCCAGCATGGCACACGCACCTGCAACAAACCAAATCAGGGGCATTTTCCATGGTCTTTCTTCGGCAATGAGAAACGCGATCAGGCCCAAACAGGGAAATGCAAACAACTCCTTGCAGAGAAAGGCAAGTGCTGCCAGTATACCGGCCAGAAAATAATAACGTGTGGCGCCTCCTTTCAGCAGCAACAGTGCAGAAAAGAACAGGAAATAACTCCCGTATTCTTCAGTGAAAAAACCATTTTGATAGTAAGTCCAGTTCATCCAGCTATACAGCCATACCGGCACCAATGGTAGAATGAACCAAACAATCCGCCCATTACGTTTGTAACCATGGGATAACAGCAACAGACTGCAGAATCCCACCATCAGGGCCTGAACAAAATGGAACACTTTCAGGGATCCGGCACTTCCCTTCATCAACATAGCGAGTATCAGAAAAATGCCAGGGGGTTTCATGTCCCATACATCCCGGTAAAGTACTTTTCCAAGAAGCAGATGTTTTGCCACTGCAACAAATGCACCGGAATCTCCGTAAAGGCTGGTTTCGGAAAAATGCAGCCAGGTGCCGCCGCCCAGCAAGGTGGCAAACATCAATAAGCCCAGGTTCACCAGACGGTTTCTGTAAAGGTTGCCAACCATGAAAGGTCAAAAATACTTACAGGGTATGGAAATACAATCATTTGCCTTCAACGTGAAAACCGCGAACTTTGTGCCGTGTCAAGTCACCATTTTGTACGCGATGGGCAGGAGCCTGCTCTCATAATCGCAAATGGCGAGGCATGCAGCATGGACTTGTTGGGCCAGCTCCTGGAGTGGAATCCATATGTACTGGTGCTTGACGGTGCACTTTCCAGAGTGCTGGACCTTCAAATCCGCATAGATGCAGTATTGGGTGATTTCGACAGCATGCCCCACCCCAAGGCCTTGTTGCATAATATGCCTGATGTAGAAATAATTCATACCCCGGACCAGGAATTTACAGATTTGCACAAAGGCCTCGAATACCTCGCGGCACGCGGTGAGAAGGCGGTGAACATCGCCTGGGCTACGGGCCGGCGTGCCGATCATACCTTCAACAATCTGACCACGTTACCCCTTTTTGCCGATAAAATGCATGTGAGTGTGGTAGACGACCATTCCAGGGTCTATAATTTACCCCGTGAGTTTCGCAAATGGTACCCGGCCGGCACCCGTCTTTCCCTCATTCCGGTGATGGAAGCCGGTGGGATAGTGACACAAAACCTGAGGTACAATCTGAGCAATGAAACCCTGCAATTACCCTACCGCAGTGGAAGCAGCAACCAGTCTCTTCTGGATGGTTTTGTGGAAATGTCCTACCAGTCCGGGCACCTTCTTTTGATGGAGTGCTGGGATTGAGTGAATCTGGAATAGGTTCTTATATTTGTTGTAAAATATTTCTTAACCATGAAGAAAATTTTAATCACTCTGTTGGTTTTGTTCCTGAGTTTTAATAAATCAGACTTGTATGCACAATCTGGTTTCAGGTTTTATTTGGGTTATAACGCATTTTTTACGTCTAAGAAAGGCCTCGAAGACCTTAACTATATTTTCAAACGTTACAATGAAAACCGACCGAGCCTTACGAAAAAACTGGAATCTGTGGGAAACCTGTCTGGTGCCGCATTTAAAATGAGTTTGGGTACCAGAGGGTTTATCGCTGATTTAACCTATGCCCGCGGTGGACAAAAACAGTATGCGGAAGGGCCAAACAGTAACGGAGACATTCAGAGAAAACAGGTGAAAACTCGCTATACCAACTTGGAAGCGGCATTTGGCTATGCCCCTCAAGGAATAAATAGTCCTGTAGTAGTTGGATTAAGTTGTGATATGATATCACTGAATGTGTATACCCGGTCTGGAGCACCGGACAATATCAATAAAGTTCAATGGGCAAAGCCAGGAAATCCGGCATCGCTGGGTTTGGGCCCTTTTATTCGCCTCACATCACCCGGCAAGAAAGGGTTGTCAGCTGAATTCTATTTTCGCCGCGATGTAGCGCCCCAGGCGGGTCGGCGGGGGCTGTTAAATCTGAATGTATCAATGAATCCGCAATCCTGGCATACAGACACGGATGATCTGGGTTGGATTGGTCATCAGGCTGGAATCCGGATTATGTTTACTTTTACAACAACCAAGTAATTTAATTCTGTTAATCACTTTATAATATAAATAATTCTATACATTATTGTAGTATTGAAATGATAAAAATTCTCACCTACAACGTCAATGGCATCCGCAGCGCAGCCAGCAAAGGCCTGTTCGATTATCTGAAAAAGGAAAATCCAGACATTGTATGCCTTCAGGAAATCAAAGCCACACAGGAACAAGCCGATATTGAATCCATCGAAAAACTGGGGTATCATCATTTCTGGTTTTCTGCCATAAAAAAAGGGTATAGTGGAGTAGCTGTTTTTTGTAAACAAAAGCCTGTTCACGTACATTATGGTTGCGATCACGAGGAATATGACCATGAAGGTCGCGTGATACGTGTTGATTTTGAAAAATTCAGTGTGATTTCAGTCTATTTTCCCAGCGGTACCAGCGGTGATCACCGGCAGGAAGTGAAATACAGATTTCTGGATTATTTCTATGAATACAGCAAAAAATTGCAAAAAGAATTGAACAAACTGGTGATTTGCGGAGACTACAATATTTGTCACAAACCCATAGATATTCATGACCCGGTTGGAAATAAAAACAATACAGGATTTTTGCCGGAAGAAAGGGAGTGGATGGAAAAATGGTTTACCCATGGTTTTACAGATACTTTCCGTAAAATCAATCAGGAACCACATCAATATACCTGGTGGAGTTTCAGGGCCAATGCCCGGGCAAACAACAAGGGCTGGAGAATAGATTATATCAGTGTTACAGACAATCTGGAATCCGCTGTTCTTGATGCACGAATTGTGCCGGATGCACGCCATTCAGATCATTGCCCTATGTGGGTAACCCTCGATGTATAATGTATTCTGGCATCTCACCCCGGCTTTCACCGGGGTGGGATAAACCAGTCGCAAAAGGCTTTATTTCTTGATTTCTTTGATTTCTCCCTGCGGTGTTACAATCAGCAATTCTGTTGTTTTCTCCGTTTTTGTAACGGTAATGACCTCTTTTGCCTGATTGTACCTGTACCGAACCGTAAGGTTGTATACAAACTGTATGGGTGGTTGGAGTGGCGATGGGTTGAATACCGCATCAAATCCTTCGATGTTTGCCTGATTATAAAATACGGTGGTTCGGGTAACCATTCCTGCACCGGTTTTCATTAATGTACCAGCGTCATCGGGTTTGTCCATTTCTTCCACACTGCTTATAGCCAGTGGTTTATAGGCTTGATACCGGTCAATAGGGAAATAAATATTGCCTGATTCTGTGAGTTGTTTGAAACTGGTATCCAGAGAAATGCCTATTTTTTTATAACCAGCCAGTTTTGCGTTCAGGCACTGAAGGGCTTTGTTGCGCATGGTCTGGCCTGCGAGTTCGGCAGAATCAAAAAGGTATTCTACTTTGATCAGATCATATATTTCACACTGCGCGGCCATCGCAAATAATCGGTCCAGTTGGTTCGGATCCTGATATTTGACATGAATGTTTTTCTGCATTTCAAATCCTTTTGGAACCTGAGTGTATGTTTTGGAAAAAACACGTTTTTCTTTGGAATAAATGGGTACAAGAGCAATCATGTCCAGATAGAAATTGTCGCGTTTTAGCCCGATATTTTTAGCCAGTGCGATGAATTTTTCTACCCTTCTGTTCATCAATGTATCCAGCTCACTGATTTTTTCTGCCGCCTGATTGACATGAAATATTGCCATAAAGGCGGACGGTTTGGCGTTGTACAGAATATTTACATTTACCACCATTTCATTGTTGTTCGTGTTCCAGGCCGTGAGTGAATTGCCAGACAAAGCGGTGCTTTGAAAGTGAATGTTATTTTCAGTGCTTACTTGTGGTTGCGCACTTTTATATCGTTTATCTGCGCTGCCCCGGTATACACTGTTTTGTAGAAACCGGTTGTTTGAGTTGTAAATGTCGTTTCCGGTTGCCTGAGAATAAATGTTGTTGAAAACAGAAAACAACAGTGTGCATGCAATGAGTAATAAAGTGTTTTTCATGCATCAAATTTGAGCATCTCATTGAACTGAAATTTAATGTTTGTGTGAAACGACAATACAGGTGTATGAAGCGACCTTGCTATTGTTTCAACGCTTTTTCCAGGGGGTATAGCGATAGTGCCCGGTTATTTCTGCTCTGAACAGAAAGTCTTCCAGTTGTGGGCCTGCACCAATATTGTGCACCACCATAAACCGTGTGCTGTCTTTGGGAGATTTACAGGCAGAAACGATACCTACATGTCCGGCACTCACTTTCCAGAATACAATATCCCCTGGTTGATAATGTATTGCACTGTCGGTTACAGGCAGTCTGCGTCCATACCGGCTGAAAAAGGTCTCAAGATTCGGACATCGGCGGTGATCAATATTCGCATCGGGTTTGGCTGAAAATCTTCTTTGCTGATAAACCGCAAATGATCTTGTGATATCTTCATGTACCAGTTTCTGCAGATCATAGCCCACCTTGCGGTATGCCCTGATAAGCACATCTGTGCATACACCAAGGCTATCGGGAATGTCGCCCATAGGGTAGGGGATTTGAAAATACCGCCCATCGTAAGTCACCCGCTTTTGGGTTTGATTGTATGCTGCCTCCAATAGTTTTGCCAGGGTAGTATCTGAAACAGAAACGCTGTTGATTTTGCTTTTTCCCGAACCTGAACCATGGAGACAGGCTGCGCCTGCAATAGCAAAAAGTATCCATAACGGCAGAATCTTCATATCGGATTTAGTGAAGACGGATTTCATGTATAAAACGAAAACCAGTCAACAATATTCGTCAGGATTTGGTGCTGAATGAAAAATAATGCGTACACCAGTTCTGAATACTCCCTGAAAGGAATGCAGAATCAGTTTGTTTGGGTGAGTTGGAAATGAGATTTACCCGTAAATCATTTCACCGGATGGGCCTTTCAGGGTGAGTTTTTTAGGGCCGGCTTCCACATAACCTACAATCTGTGCATCAATCCCGCAGGCAGCCGCCATTTGAATCATTCCTGCAGCACTGGATTCATCGGTATAAATTTCCATGCGGTGTCCCATATTGAACACTCTGTACATCTCTTCCCATGATGTACCGCTTTCGCGCTGAATAAGCGAAAACAGGGGAGGTACAGGAAACAGATTGTTTTTAACCACATGCACATTTTCTGTAAAGTGCAGGACCTTTGTTTGTCCGCCCCCGCTGCAATGCACCATTCCGTTTATGTTTTTGCGGTATTCACCCAGAATGTTCTTTATCAGCGGTGCATAAGTGCGTGTGGGTGACAGAACCAGTTTTCCTGCATTCAGCGGACTTCCTTCAACGGTATCGGTGAGTTTCAGGCTGCCGGTATATACAACATCCTCATCCAGCGCCGGATCGAAACTCTCAGGGTATTTCTGCCTGTACAAAGACGAAAAAACATCGTGCCTGGCGCTTGTAAGGCCATTGCTTCCCATACCACCGTTATACTCTGTTTCCCATTTTGCTTGTCCGTAACTGCTGAAACCTACGATGACCTGTCCGGCAGCTATAGTATGATTGCTTATGATTTCATCACGGCGCACCCTTGCAGCGAGTGTGCTGTCAACGATAATGGTGCGGACAAGGTCACCCACATCTGCCGTTTCTCCACCGGTTGTAATGATATTTATGCCATGGGAACGCATATTATCACAAAATGCTTCTGTACCCTGTATGATTGCGGTGATGATTTCTCCCGGAACCAGATTTTTATTTCTTCCAATTGTGCTGCTCAGTAAATACGGCCCGGTTGAGCCAGCACACAACAAATCATCTGTATTCATCACAATGGCGTCCTGGGCAATTCCCTGCCATACGCTGATATCACCGGTTTCTCTCCAGTAAATGTAGGCCAAACTGCTCTTGGTCCCTGCACCATCGGCATGTACAATATTGCACCATTCAGGGTCATTGCCCATCCAATCCGGAATGACCTTGCAAAAAGCTTTGGGAAACAGGCCCTTGTCTACATTGCGAATGGCATTGTGTACGTCTTCCTTTTGCGACGAAACCCCGCGTTTCGCATATTTGTCTACCATTGCGGCAAAGATAATGTAGCCATCCGTTTTATGTTTTGCAGAGTTCCATGACTCAGAATTTTCTCACCGGGTTTGTTTTCTCCGTTTTTTTTCTAACCTTGCATTCGATATCTGCCCAAACGATGAAAAGAATTGGACATTCCCTTCTCGTGCTTGCCTTGCTCTTATCTGTAAATGCATTGCAGGCACAAACATCAAAAACCACGCTGTTTCCATATAGTAAAAAGTACCTTTATCCGCGAACCGTGGATGCTGTTCCTCTGGGAATTGTAGATGGGCGAAGTTATTATGCGGCATCCAGAATGAAACACATTATCTGGTACATCATGTTTGTTCCGGTAATGCCCCGCCTGGAGAGTTATGTGTTTTCCGTGGATGTAAACGGTGAAGACTGGGAAAAGAAAAAACTCACGGGCCTTGCTGCGCCCAAATACGGGAAAGATCCTTATCTGAAGTTCATTCCTATTGGCAATGGCGAAGGGATACAGGTGTCATCTGCCAGAAAAAAGGGTAGCACCAGAATTAGTCTGGCAAAATTCAATCATGTGTATGAAGTTCTCTCCAGGCCCAAAGAATACTTTAGTATACCGGCCAAGCAGAATGGGAAATTCAGTTTCAATGCAGATACCTCTGCTATTGTCATCTATAGCATGGCACCACCCAAAACAACCGGTCGGGCCAGCAAAGCGACCCAGTTTGTTGCATTCAATTATGTTGCGCTTGACCGTGAATTCAACAAGTTGAAATCCGGGGCATTCAAAACCAAAGACAGTGACAAGGAGTATGCGCTTACCCATGTATACAGCGACAAAGCCGGGAATATGGCAGCAGTGCTTCTCAGAAACAATGCGGAGAACAGCAGCAAAGCAAAGAAAACCTCCAAAAACAAGTCAGTTGAAACAAATGTAAAGGCACCACCAGCAGTTAAATTATATTATAGTGCAAAAGGAAGCAAGGAATTTATTCCGGTTGAAATTTCAAATGAGTCTCTGAATCTCCTCACCCTGGATATTTCAGGTGCCGATGAATCCCATTTGGTCTTAAGTGGATTTTGTAAACTGAAATCAAACAATACCGTTGCCTGGTATTCTGTACCTGTGCGGACAGATTCCCTGCTGCCGGGACAATGGGTCATTAATCCCATTAATAAAAAGTTTCAGACCCAGCTGATGGAAAATCTGTCCATCCTGCAGACCAAAGCTTACAATAAAGGATTGGTGACAACCAATGTGGTTGCGAAAAATGACAGCACGAAAATCATTTGTTACCAGCCCCATGCATTCAGCAGCGCTATTGGATTGGATATCAATACTCAGATAAACAGCGGAGGAAGTTCTGCCACCAACATTATTCCTACCAAGAATTTCAGTTTCGTATGGGGTGATGGGTTGATTGCAGAGGTAAAGCATGATACAGATATAGTAAGTGTATTTACTGTACCAGCCAGCGCACAGGTATTCGCCAAAATGCCGGCATTGAATATCAATTCCGGTAGTTTTGAACGGTTGATCAGGGTTTATGAGTCATCTCCCCCAAGATTCAAACCCGTAAAAATGCCCAATGGCGATGTACATGTAGTTTCTGTTTATTATGGCAACCGGCGAAGCAACCGGCTGGATATCACAGCATTTGAAAATGGCAAACTCAAAACCCGCACATTGTTTACCTCTGCTTCGCCCAATAAAGGATGGCGCTGCGATCCCGGGTCTGCATTCATCACAGAAGAAGGCTCACTGATGTGTGTGGCCCGCAAGGGATTTAGAAAAGTCACCATGCTCAAGGTAGATGAGGCAGACGGGAAGCGCAAAAAGAAAAAGAGTTAGTCCTGCGTGGTCATTTGACCTCCTTGCAATGCATTGCAATGCATGTTGCCGGTGCAATTGAGAATTTTGTCTTTTGTAGAAAATGAAATTATCAATTGTGCGTTACAACTGTAAGAAGAACATGTATTATCCTGTGCTTATGACTACAATAACAAAAATCAGAAAAGAAGACCTCGGTAGGGTTTCATTCTCTGCCAGAACATTGTTAAGTTCGGCAGACAAAGCTAAAGATTTGTTGACCCGCTTAAAATCGGCAACCAGCCTGGGAAACCTGGAACATGGAAAAGTGATTATCCGGTTCTTAACCACTCAGGGCTTGCATGAGGTATATACCACCATCTGGCATGCAGACGAAGAACATGTTATGCTCAAAGGCGGCACGGCTATTCCTGTAAAGAGCATTACAGAACTGCTGTATTAAATGTAGTAATTCCAAAATTGACTTATTCAGGAAGAAACAGTTCTTTCTGATGGAACCAGAAGGTCATTGGTTCTGTTTTTTTTTCAGTTTCTGTTATAGGCAGCGCAGGGAGACTTTTTAGAATTTTTCTGATTTCGGGCAATCGGTTCAGGTGAAATACACGAATTTTGCCGGAATGACAAACCGGCCCCTCATCCTGGTCAGTAACGACGATGGCATCACCTCTCCGGGCATCACTGCCCTGATTGAAGAAATGAAGACCCTGGGTGAAGTAATCGTGGTTGCCCCAGATAAGCCTCAAAGTGCAATGGGACATGCAATCACAATCAATGAGCCCATTCGTCTCATGAAGGTGGATTTGCATGAAGGGGTAGAGGCATGGCAATGTACAGGAACACCGGTAGATTGTGTAAAAATCGCGATTGACAAACTACTTACCCGCAAACCGGATCTGATGGTCTCTGGCATCAATCATGGCAGCAATTCCAGCATCAATGTAATCTATTCGGGTACCATGAGTGCAGCAGTAGAAGCCGCCATTGATGGTATGAAATCCATCGGGTTCTCATTGTCTGATTATAGTTGGGATGCAGATTTTTCTCCCGTAAGGCCCATAGTGAGAAAGATAGCAAAGGCGACACTGGAGAATGACCTGCCATATGGCACGTTGCTCAATGTAAACATCCCCAAGCCTGACGATGGAAACATAAAAGGTATCAGGGTTTGCAGGCAGGCCGTTGCAAAGTGGAAAGAGGACTTTGACCAGCGCACTGACCCTTTTGGCCGCACCTATTACTGGATGACCGGCAAATTTGTAAATATGGATCATGGGCAGGATACAGACGAATGGGCACTGTCTAATGGATATGTTTCTGTGGTACCCACCATGTTTGATCTTACAGATCACCAACGGATGGGCACCGTGAATCAATGGGGGCTGGATGAATAATACCATTAAGCAAATCTTGTTTGGGTTCATACCCGGGTTGCTTCTTCCATTTGTTTTGGGAGCTTTGTTGTATATTCTGAATGAAAAGTTTGCGCTGAACGGACAGGGTGGGGGGTTGCAAGCCTGGTGGTTTGGGATTACCCACGGAATTTATCTGTTCAGCCCGTTTATCCGCCTGGCTACACTCATCAATCTGGGCTTGTTTTTTCTCATGCTGCGCTTGAACAAAGAGTTGGCAGCCCGCGGAGTGCTGATTGCCACCATTTTGTGGGGGATTTATATCATATTTATATACATGAAATGAGGTATTATCTGGTGGCTGGTGAGGCCAGTGGCGATTTACACGGCAGCAACCTCATGCGCGCTATTTTGGCAAAAGACCCTGACGCACAGTTCAGATTCTGGGGGGGAGACCTGATGCAAGCCGCAGGGGGTACATTGGTTTCCCACTATAAAAACCGGGCGTTCATGGGATTGTGGGAGGTGATCAGCAATCTGCGAACAATTGCCCGGTTTCTGGAGCAGGCAAAGAAAGATATCAGGCAATGGAATCCCGATGCATTGATCCTTATAGATAATCCGGGGTTTAATATGAGACTGGCCAGGTTTGCAAGTGAATTGTCAATCCCTGTGCATTATTATATTGCTCCAAAAGTATGGGCCTGGAACACGGGCAGGGTAAAAGGAATAAAAAAATATGTAAGTCATTTATATTCTATACTCCCCTTCGAACCGGCTTTTTTCAGCAAATTTCAGGTACCTGTCGATTATGTGGGTAATCCTGTTTTAGATGCAATCTCTGCCTATTCAGCCACTCCCCGGTGGAAAGAGCAAATGGGAATCGAAAAACCCATCATTGCCCTGCTGCCAGGCAGTCGCCGCCATGAAATTGCAGGAACGCTGCCGTTAATGGCGTCTTTGCAAACCAGATTTAAGGAATATCAGTTTGTGGTCGCTGCAGCGCCGGGATACAACAGAGACCGGATAAACCAAATGGCAGGAACTCCGGTAATGGTTGTAGAAAACGATACTTACAATGTATTGGCGCATGCATCGGCAGCCATGGTTGCAAGTGGCACAGCTACTCTGGAGACCGCCATATTCAACGTGCCCCAACTGGTTTGTTACAGAGTTTCTCCTATCACCTGGTGGATAGGAAAAAAAGTGATAAAAGTGAAGTGGGTATCTCTTGTTAATCTTATCCTGGGCCGAGAATTGGTAAGGGAACTTTTACAACATAACTTCAATCAGGCCAATTGTGAGTCAGAATTGCGCAGTCTGCTCGCAGGTCCCCGTCGCAACGAAGTCCTCAACGGGTATCGCGAATTGAACGGACTTCTTGGCAAACCCGGTGCATCAGAAAACGCAGCCGAACTCATGGTAAGCCGGATAAAAAATTTGCATCTGAACTGAAAAAGTCCCATTTTTGCACTCCGTTTGTCTGGTCAACCCAGGTTTTCTAAAGAGAACATTTTAAGGGACCACCCGACCGTTTTATGGGGGATTAGCTCAGCTGGCTAGAGCGCTTGCATGGCATGCAAGAGGTCATCGGTTCGACTCCGTTATCCTCCACATAAACCTCACTAAGTGGGGTTTTTTTATGGGGTCACACTGGGTATATCTGTTATATTCTGCGAGATTGGACAGACGATATATAGGTCAAACATCTGATTTGGCATCTAGAATAAAAGCCCACAATTCCGGGGAAAGCACCTATACACAAAAGGGGATACCCTGGACATTGCTGTGGTCTGGGGAAGTTGCTTCGCGTAAATAAGCCATGGTGCTGGAACGCAAATTGAAGAATTTGCGTTCACGGCAAAAGCAGGATGAATTTGTCATAAGGAACGGATTTGTCATGCAAGAGGTCATCGGCCCCGAAAAACCAGATTCAGAAGCTGAATCGTAGTTTTTCGAGGGTCCACGAAACTGCAACCTATTCGGAGCAGTTTCGGGATTCGACTCCGTTATCCGTCATGCCAAATCTCACCTTTTTGAGATGTCCTCTGCTTCAGCCTTTGTTAATAGTCAAAGAATCCCCCTTAAAAAGGCGTGTATTTTGTATTTTTGCGGAAATTTAAGATTTATGTTAGTAAAACGAGTTTTTCAAGCCCTTTTGATACTGCTTGCCACTGTTTTAGCTGCAGGTTGTGTTTCTAAGAAAAAATTCAATGCCCAGCTTTCGCGTTACGACCGCCTGAAGGATTCTCTCAACCTGGTTAGTCGCCACCTGGATGAGTGCCTGGATCAGAAGTCCATCCAGTCCGGAGAAATTAAAAAACTGGAAGCGGAAATCACCAGTTTGAAAAAACAAACCAATGCACTTCTCAATCAGATGCAGGAACTTTCTGTGATCAATTCCACACAGGCCGAAAGTATTAAAAAGTCCTTGGATAACATCAATTCAAAAGAATCATACATCAGGAGTCTCACCTCGGCCATAGCCACAAAAGATTCACTGAATATGGCGCTGGTTTTAAGTTTGAAAGGTGCACTCCGCGATATCAACGATCAGGATATTCAGGTAAAGGTAGACGGCTCTGCTGTATTTGTAGACATCAGTGATAAACTGTTGTTTGAAACCGGAAGTTTTACAGTCTCTAAGGCAGCAGGATCAGTTCTTGAAAAGGTGGCTCAGGTTCTGAACAGTCACAAAGATTTGCAATTCATGGTAGAAGGTCATACCGATAACAAACCCATTTCACGCAAAGGCATTGCAGACAACTGGGATTTAAGTGTGTTGCGTGCAACGTCGGTGGTTCGTTTATTGCAAAGCAAGTATGGCATAGACGCCAGCCAGATTATTGCTGCGGGCAGGGGTGAAAATATCCCGGTTGCCACCAATGAATCTGAGGAAGGACGCGCAAAAAACCGCCGAACCCGTATTGTTATTCTTCCCAAACTCGACCAATTTATGAAGCTGGTTGAGTCTGGCATGAAATAATTTTCTGTTCTCTGATTTTAACCGGTTTATCGCGGATTCCTTTTTTTCCCCCACCTTTGTAAGTATGACGTTTCTTTTACTTCCGGTAATCTTTTTTCTGGGGTTAACCATACTAGCCAGGGTGCTCAATGAAAAAGCCCTGAAACAGTTATCGGCCGAACAAAAGGGCCTCCTCATCCAGGCATTTTCCAAAACACGGATAATTACCGTGGTTGCGCTTTCCGTTATGATTCTGGCTTTTTTATTGCTTTCTCAAACCAGTGCGATCAATAGCTGGATGTTGATGTATCTCTATTTTGGGGGAGTCTTACTATACATAGTGGGCATAAGTGTATTCGGATATTTCAAACAAAGACAGCTGCAATTACCGGCTACCTATCTGAAATGGTATTTGTATTCAGTAATTGCAAGGACCATTGCCATGATAATCCTGATTTTGGGAATGATGCTTTATTTCCAGAATGCGGATAAATCTATTTAAACTTTGTGTGCAATGACGACTGCAGGTTTGCGTATTTTATCAGGTAGTTTCACAGCAGTGGTTTGTTTTTATTTGTTTTCCTGCAAACCAAAATACTACCTGACACCGGAACAGTCGCCATTGCGTTTGCAATTTGAAAAGGGCGGCGGGTTTGCGGGTGGTTCAGAATCGGTCTTTTTGGCAGGCAACGGGCAAATGTGGTATCAAATATTTCCCGACACGCAATTTTATCCTCTATCACCGAACGGTAAAAAACATTTGCCCAAAAAACTGGTAAAAAAATGGTTTAAAAAAGCCGATGATATTTTTGCTTCTGCCAAAGAAATTCCGGCTGAACCCGATAATTTTTACCGTTCAGTTTTTTACACCCGCAACGATAAAACCGTCTGGTTCCTGTGGTATCAGCGCAATGAACGTTCGCTGATGGCGGATTCCCTTTTTAATATGGTTTGGAGATATCATTCAGGATTTACCAGATGAATGGCAGATATGTTTTGATGTCTGTTCTTTTTTTATTGCATGGTTTTCAATTAAAAGCGCAGTTACTTTGGGAAATTTCGGGCAATGGATTGCAAAAGTCTTCCTGGATTTTTGGAACATATCATCTTGCCACCAATCAATATCTAAAGGAACACCCCGGGGTATTTAACCGGTTTAAAAAATCCGGCATACTCATTACAGAGGCCAATTTATTTGAGCAAAATCTGATGAATGTATTTATGCAGCATTGTTTGTTGCCCGATTCAATCAGAATTTCTGATAGCTTGTCTGCTCATGAATTGAAAATTCTGGATTCTCTGATATCAGAAAACCCTCCTTTGTTTATCGACGATAAAAAACCTGCATATATTGCAAATATTGTAACCACGAAAATGTTGCAGAAGCAAAGCAGTGATGCGGATTCGGGTGATTCAGAGAAGCTTGAAATGGCCCTTATGCGGCAGTCGGTCAACGATGGAAAGGAATCGCTTTTTCTTGAATCCGCAGAATTTCAGATCGGATTGTTATTGGATTCCTTAACACTGCATGAACAATTTGAGATGCTCAGAGGTTTGATCCGGATGCCAGAAGATAGCCTGATAAGCGCGAAATATAGAGCACAACTCCAACTTCCGGAATTGTGGGAAGAACAAAATCTGGATGCGATGTATGCGCTATTTCGTGATGATATTTACTTCAGGGAAATGGAAGACTATCTGGTGATTCAGAGAAATATCAAATGGACGAAAATACTTACAGATTGGCTTACAAAAGGAACCTGTTTCATTGCTGTAGGTGCAATGCATCTGCCGGGAAAATCCGGTTTGATTGAACTGCTCAGAACTGCCGGCTTTCAGGTTCGGCCGGTAAAATACCGTTAATCACCAACGTTTTATTTCTGTGTATCTTTCCGGTATCTGTATATGCAAATTTCGGCAGAAATCGTATTTCTTTGGGCTTGCGTGCACCTTGTAAAAACGACAAATCTGACATTTGATCCGGTTCACCGAATTCATTGGCAAGGAACAATACCGCTTTCTGACCCAATACCGGGTCTGGTATTCCTGCAATAAAAAAGAGGTGCAGCGGCCAGCCTGTGTGTTGTGAAATTTCATGTTCCAATTCCAACGGATTCAATTTTAATCCACCGGAATTGATAATGTCATCTGTCCGCCCGACCGGATAGAGAAATTCACCTTCTATTCGCACGATATCATGGGTTTCCAACCATTTGCCACTGGTGATTTCACAGCGGATCAGGAGTTCACCCGATGCATTGTTTTTCACCTCAATTCCCGGAAACAGGCGATAACCCGTTTCATATCCTATTCTTCTGAGAGCAATGTGGCTGTATGTTTCAGTCATCCCATAGGTGTGGTAAAATTCAGGAGACATCCCTTTTAGTTTGGTTTCAGTCTGGGCATCAATACTGCCTCCACCAATGAGCACAATCCGTAATGCATTCAGTTTTGCTGTTGAATCGGTTGAAGCCAGAATCCTGGTGAGTTGAAAAGGAGTAAGAGAGGTTATGGTTGCCGTCTCCGGGCAAACATTCATGGGGTCTGCGGCGGGTTCTGAGACAGTGATCGGAACACACCACACACGCGATCGTGCCAATTGCATGATACCCGAAATTTTGTTGAGAGGTAAACAGCAGAAAATTTCATCTCCGGGCTTAATGTGCAGAAAGGTCCCGGTTTGCCTGCAACTCCATTCCATTTTCTTTCGATGCAGTGCAAGGGTTTTCGGCAACCCGGTAGTCCCGGAACTTTCAACCCGGAATGTTTGTTCGCCTGAATCCCAGGCAGTAAAAAAAGTACTTGCAGACAGACTCAAGCCAGATATTTCTTCAGTTCATCCACCAACATGGCAGTTTCTGCAGGTGAGTTGTAGTAGTGCGTTGATACACGAACACAGTCAATGCCGTTCTCTCCCACATATCTCAATACGATTTTTTTCAGTGCCATGGCATTTACAAATTCAGAATTTGCTTTTTCTTTACCATTCTTTATCCTGAAACCGATTTGACAACCGCGGGAAATGGCTTCCACCGGTGTGAGCATTTCAATTTTATTGCCGAATTCAAGGAGTGATTCCTGAAGTTTGCCGGCCAGTTCCCGTCCTCTTCTCTCAATATTTCCAGCACCTATCTGTTTGTAGAGTTGAATAGCTGCCAATCCTCCTGCATATGCCGGTCCGCAAAAGGTGCCATAGGTAAACCTCTGGGCGCTGTCTGTAAGTGGCCCAAAAACCGGAGGGGTAGCCGCCATATTGAAATCTGAACCACTGTATGCCGCCACATGCGTACATCTGGTTTTTTCCAGCATTTCCTGTCTTACATAAAAATAACCCATGCCCAATGGCCCCAGCATCCATTTGTGCAAGCAACCACTGTAATAATCGCAACCCATTTCATGCACATTGAACTGAATCATGCCCAACGGATGTGCCCCATCTATTGCGCTGATAATATTTTTACTTCTTGCCAGCTGGCATATCTCCTTTACAGGCAATATCTGACCTATGGTACACGGAATATGAGGCACCGCTATAACCTTGGTTTTCCTGGTTATGGTCTTTTCCAGATTCTCCAGTGTTTCAGCCGCAGTTTTACCCAGTTGAAAAGTTTTAATGCAGATTCCATCCATACGGGCCCTGTTCAGCCATGCGAAACAACCACCCACGTGTTCATGCGTAGTCATTATCACTTCATCACCCGATTTTAGTGGGATTCCCCAACAGGCAAGGTTCACCCCTTCACTAACATTTTTGGTGATGGTCACCTCTTTAACATCTGCCCCAATCACCGATGCAAGTTCTTTTTGGAGATTGTCATTGTGCCCCGGATAATGTCCGTTGCGGGCAGCGTTCAGAAATCCATCCTGAACTGCTTGCAAAACGGGGTAAGGGGTTATACCCATGGTACCATTGTTCAGGAATACCCTTTCGGCATCCAGCGGGAACAGGTTTCTCAGGCTTTGCCAATAACTTTCGTCTGGGTTATCTGCCGGTTTTTCCGGTAGCCATAGGTTTGCCTGCGACCTTGTGGGTTTAAAGGCCAGCAACGCCGCAGCGGATAAAAAATGTTTGCGTTTCAATGGATTTGGAGGATTGGTATTACAAACCTACACATTTTCGGCTTTTACCCGATAAAAACGGCTATGGATTCTCGCAGAATTGAAACATTCCCACATAGATAGGTGGGGAACCCCACTCTTGTCTATTTTTGCACCTCAATTTATCCCCCGTAACCGGTTATGAAAGTAGTGGGAATTATGAGTGGTACCAGCATGGATGGCACCGATCTGGCGCTGTGTGACGTGGACCACAAGGACGGCAGGTGGTCTGTAAATCTCGTTGCAGCCCAAACCTTTCCCTACGATGAAAAGTGGCGGATCAGGCTTTCTCAGCTGCGGTACCAGAACGCTGAGGTCTTTGCCAAAACAGACGTATTCTATGGTCGCTACCTGGGAGAAACTGTACGGAACTTTTTGTCTTCTCACCGCGAATCAGCAGATTTGATTGCATCTCATGGCCATACTATTTTTCACGATCCCACACGCTGGCTTACCTGCCAGATTGGAGACGGGGCGACCATGAATGCGGTTACACGCATTCCGGTTGTTTCGGGTTTCAGGCGTGCAGATGTTGCTTTGGGTGGGCAAGGTGCTCCGCTTGTTGGCCTGGGTGACGACCTGCTTTATCCCGAATACGATTTTTGCCTCAATTTGGGGGGCTTCTGCAACATCAGTGCCATCCACAAGGGTCGCAGAATCGCTTTTGATATTTCACCCTGCAATATTGTTTTGAACCGATTGGCCAGAGAATCGGGTCAATCGTATGACAAGGACGGGGAAGTCGCTGCACAGGGTGAGGTAATCTATCCATTGCTGAAAAGGTTGGACGAAATACCTTTTTATCAGCAGGGATATCCCAAAAGTCTTGGAAGAGAGTGGATAAATCGTGAGTTCTGGCATATCGTTAGGGATTTTGACACTGAACCGGTGGCAGACCGGATGAAAACCCTGGTCGTGCATATTGCCCGGCAGATTGCCAATGCCATACATACCCTGAATGAAAACCACGGGCAGGGAACCAGAATGCTGATAACAGGAGGTGGGGCGCACAATCCGGTGCTCATAGACCATCTCCGGTCTGAAACGGAAGCAGTAACAGATATCCCCGATTCCGGACTCGTGGATTTTAAGGAAGCCATGATTTTTGCCCTGTTGGGAGCTCTCCGGGTCGGGAATATGACAAATACCCTTAACTCGGCCACCGGGGCATCGCAGGCCTGGGTCAGCGGTTCGTTGGATGGCGATTTTTCTAAACTGATTTGATATTTACACTGTGAAAGTATACGAACTGATTCAAAAATTTGAAGATAAACGACCAGAGATCGTTTTTGAGTGGAAAGACAGCGAAACGGAAGCTGAAGGATGGGTGGTCATTAACAGCCTCAGAGGTGGCAGTGCTGGCGGCGGTACCCGCATGCGCAAGGGACTTGACAAACGCGAGGTTGAGAGTCTGGCCAAAACAATGGAAATAAAGTTTACCGTAGCCGGTCCTCCCATAGGCGGTGCCAAATCCGGGATCAATTTCGACCCGAATGACCCCAGAAAAAAGGGTGTTCTGGAAAGATGGTACAAAGCTGTGTATCCATTACTCAAGAATTATTACGGTACCGGTGGCGACCTCAATGTGGACGAGATTCATGAGGTGATTCCCATCACAGGTGAAATAGGACTGTTGCACCCGCAGGAAGGAACGGTAAACGGGCATTTGAAGGGCTACACCCCTGAAGAACGACTCAAGGCTGTAAGCCGGTTGCAACAGGGTGTGGTTCTGCCCATCACCGATGAAAGACTGAGTCCGGACGTGAGCCGCGGATATACCATTGCCGATATGATCACGGGATGGGGAGTGGCCGAAGCTGTGCGGCATTATTATGAAATTTATGGCGGGTTTCTCAATAACAAACTGGCCATCATTCAGGGCTGGGGCAATGTGGCCGCTGCCGCCGCTTTTTATCTTACAAAGTATGGAGTGCGCATTGCCGGAATTATAGACCGCGATGGCGGACTCATTCACCCCGCAGGCTATGGTGAAGAAGAAATTCGGGAACTGTTTGTGAACCGTGTGGGCAATAAACTGTCTGCCCCGAATTTGCTCAGTTTCGAGGAGGTGCATGAAAGAATATGGGATATCCCCGCAGAAATCTTTATCCCGGGAGCTGCCAGCCGTTTGATCACTGAAGATCAGGTTAGAAGCATGGTAAAATCAGGTATTGAAGTGGTAAGTTGTGGTGCAAATGTGCCTTTTGCCGATAAAGAAATTTTTATGGGTCCCATTTCTACCATGGCCGATAACAGCTTTGCGGTTATTCCTGATTTTATTGCCAATTGCGGTATGGCCAGGGTTTTTGCCTATCTCATGAAAAAAGAAGCCGTGGTGTCCGATGTGGAAATTTTTAAGGATGTGAGCAATATCATTCGCCAGAGCATTATGCGCTTACATCAGTTTAATCCCAAAACCACCGGACTCAGTGCCAAAGGACTGGAATTGAGTCTTACCGATTTGGTATAACCAACAAACAACGCAAATTCTTCGAATATAACTTCATATTGTCCTAAGCAAAAACCGCAATGACCAAAACACTCACCCTTTTCCTGTTTTCTTTGGGTCTCACCCTGGCTGTAGCCTGTAAAAAGAAAAAAACCACCACCACCACACCCTGCGCGCAAACCTGGACCGTGTCCAAAAGCCAGGATGCAGCCACTACGAACATTACAGGCAGTTATCTGCATCTCCGCTGTGATTCCACCATCATTGGAGCTGCAGTGTCCGTTTACCGTACCAACCTTACAGGTGATTTCACGGCTACAGTACACTATGAAGGTTTCCAGGGCGGCACTTCGGGCAATGGCTGGGCCCAATTGGTGGCTTCAGATCCTTTGCTGAAAGATTCCGGCATCCTGGTTTGCGGAATCAATAGTTCATCCATTTCTGCCATGGTTGCTGATAAGGCCGATGACATTCAGTCTGTGGTGGCGTCCTCGGGTACAGTGACCATTGCCCGTGTGGGTAAGAAAATTACCGTTACACATCAGGCAGGCATTAAAACTGCCACCTGCACTGCGAATTTTTTGAATACTGCGCTGAATATTGGCTTTCAGATTGGAAGCAACCTGGGCACTACTTTTGGCCCTCTGCAAATCCGCATAAAGGATATAACCGTCACAGGTCCTTCGGGCACCATTTTCTCAGATGGGTTTGATTGCGACAGCCGGAAACCATAATCATAAAAAAAAAGGCCGTCAATTCGCCGGCCTTTTTTTATGATGTTTTTCACCAACTTCTCACAGACCCGCTGCCACTGATTCTTTGCGTCATTCTCGGTTTCCCTTTATATCTTACATCCCCGCTGCCACTGATATTGACTTCCAGTGTTTCCGTTGCATAAATATCTGCATTTCCGCTGCCTGAAATATCAATATTTCCATACTTGCACATCAAATCAGCACAGTGCAGGTCACCACTTCCACTGATGCGCAATCCTGCAGTTTCAACAGTGCCACCTTTAACAGTACAGTTGCCGCTTCCGCTTATGGTTGCCTGCATCTCAGGTGCTGTCACGTTTTGCACTTCAATGCTGCCTGATCCATTCACCACAAATTGCATTTTGTCCGACTCATTTATTTTATCTGTATAAATATTTCCACTGCCATTTACATTGAATTCATTTACGTGCGGGGCATGAATGCGCACTGTTATTTGTTTGTGTCTGCGCACAATGGTAAATGGGGTATAAGCAATCTTCAGAGTGTTTCCGTTTGTACTGGTTTCAATCGCATCCAGTACGTTTTTTTGTGCAGATATTTCGATACGATAGACACTGTCCTGCACGAAATAAACGTCGGCATTCAGATTAAGGGCAATGCCGGAGAAACCCTGTACCTGTCTGCTTTCTGTAATTACATCCCCGTTGCCGGTAATCCAGCGTGTATCAAACCGGCAGGAGGTGAAAAGAAGTGCGGATACCGCCATTGAAATGATTGTGATTTTCATTGTTTTATGTTGATTATTTATGGTTTTAAAATTCAATTTTCCAGGCCAGTACGGGAATGATACTTAGTCCATACCATTCTTTAATACTGTCGCTGATGGGTTCATAGTAACGGCCTCCCAGATTCTTGCGGTTGCTTACATTTTGAATATCCAGACTCCAGGTACCGGTGTGTTTGTTGTGATTTGTTTTCTTTGAAATTTTGATATCGGTGCGGAAATAATCCGGTAAATGCAAACTCCAGCTCTTGGAATCTACGTAAACTGTTTCGCCTTTTTTACGGCTTTCTGTCAGATCAATTGGGGTTTCTCTGAATCCTCCCACCCAACTGGTCTTGAGATTGATTCCCCAGATCACCTGTTTTTTCTCCCTTTTCTTTTGCCATTCTTTTCCAGCAGTCAGGACCAGTGTATGGCCTGCATTCCATCTGCTGCTTCGCCAGATATTATCGCTGCCGGTATAACTGCTTTTATAAACTGAACCCGTCAAAAGTGCATACCATCCGTGAGTGAATGCTTTGTCCAGAGTACATTCAATCCCCCGGTTCAGCCCCAGTCCACGATTCGCAAGGCTATCGGTGATATAGCCTTCGGCTACATTGATGATGCTGAATGCATTTGATAAATGGGCCGATATTGGAATCTGATATAAATACTGGGCATACAGTTCTGTTTTCAACCGTAAATTCCTGCTCAGAATTTTCTCATACCCCAAAACGGTATGCCACGCCTTGCCAAATCCCAGGTGGCGGTTAAACCGGTTGCCCTGTGCATTTTTAACAAAATAGAGTTGCAGGGGTTGCATCTGACTGTGTCTGCCAACCTGAAAGCGAAGGGTTTCTCCGGATGTGCGTGCCCATGTTATGCCTATTCTGGGTTCCAAAGAATGCGTATTGTTCAAAGCCAGCCACAGACTGTGAAAACCCAGATCGGTGCTGAACCGGGAATTCCACTTTCTGCGATATTGCATCCATGCCTGCCCTGAGAATGTGCGGCCTTTTTCATTCAGCACCGATTCCATTTTCTGTTGCACATTCCGGGCATCATACGTCATATTGAAATGATGCACCGTAGAAATGATGCCATACCTGAGTACCTGGTTTGCAGAGATTTTTGTGGTAAAAACACTGTTGAGAGAAATGCCGGATTTGCAAGATTTTCCATTCATCAGGGGCTGAGCAATGAGTTGCTCATCCAACTCTGTTGTTTTATCAAAATTCAATGCATTGGAAACGGATATCACATTCCGCATTTTTGTGTGTTTGCCCATCTGAAGGGTATGGGTTACCCCAAGTGCTCCCGTGTTGCTTCCAAAACGGTTGGCAAATTTTTGCCAACGGCTGGTCCATAATGCCGAATCGGTAATGGCTGCAAAATATTGACTGCTCAAGCCTCCAAATCCAAATACTGTGAATGTTCCGAGTTTGCCTGCAGGCAGATTCAGGTTCAGGCTTAAATCCTGAAAAGTGGTCAAACCGTCGCCCACATCTAACCCGATTTTATCCAATAATCCCAGTGTGCTGTATCGGTAATTCACCAGAAAACTGCCCTTGTATTTTTTGGAAAACGGACCCTCAGCGGCTATATCCAAACCCAACAATCCGGCCTGCATGGTGTATTCGCGTTTTTCATTGTTCCCTTTGCGCAGGTGAATATCAAATACACCTCCCAGTGCATTGCCGTATTCTGGTGTAAATGCACCCGTTAAGAAATCGCTTTGACTCATCAGTTGTGCGCTGAGTATGCAGATTCCACCACCCGATGTACCCACATTGGAAAAATGATTCGGGTTAGGTACATCTACCCCTTCCATGCGCCAGAGCAATCCGTTTGGTGCATTGCCTCTGATGGATATTTTGTTGTTCCCATCGTCTGATCCGGCGACACCAGCGAAAGAGGTTACCATTCTGCCGGGGTCGTTGATGGCGGCTGCATAGCGTTGTGTTTCCTCCACCGTAAAAGTGCGCACGCTGCTGCCGGTATATTCATTTACAGGCTTATTTCGGTTGCGTACCCCGCTTATTTCAGCTGTTTTTATTTGTACAATTTTTTCATTGATTGCAATTTGTCGCCAAATACTTGCAACTCTGCACCCTGATGTGTGCATTGCATCCATAAGGCTGTATAGTTTTGAGCATCTTGCCTATATACGCAAATTGGAAACTTAAGTGTATCATTATTTATAATCACATATTTTTTATAGTGTGTTTCAGTACCTGCTTTGGTTTCAAAATCGGATAGGGAAACTAATAAATCACTATCGCTTATTATACCTGTTAATGTTTTGGATATACCGCAGTTTTGTAAAAGCGTAGCCATTGCAGCACCGCCTATACAAGCCATTCCGCAGTTTTTTATAAATGCTTTTCTATCCATTTTTTATAATGCTTTTAAAAATTTCAACAACGCATTTTTTTCTGATTGCGATAAGCTGGTAAAATTATTTTTGCTTTGCAAAGCTTCTCCGCCGTGCATTTGTATGGCTTCTTCAATAGATTTTGCCCTGCCATCGTGCATTAAAAAATACTGCCCTCCCTGTGAGTTTGGCGAAAGCCCCAATCCCCAAAGTGGTGGTGTACGCCACTCAAATGTTTTGGCACTGCCTTCGGTGTAGCCATCATCTAAATTGCTGCCCATATCATGCAACAGCAAATCGGTATAAGGGAAAAAAGTTTTATTGCTTAATGCTGCAACTGGTGAAGTACCTGTGGTTAATTGTGGCGTATGACAGCTTGCACATTTTATTTGTGAAAATAAATTTTTGCCTTGCACGATTTCTACATCATTTATATTTCGCTGTATGGGTGCTTTTAATGTTTGTAAATAGAACACTACATTTTGTATAGTGAGGTCGCTTACTTCGGGGTCAATATTAATGCCGCTATATACATCTTTGGGGTTGAAGGTGGATGTGATACCAATATCCTGATTGTAGGCATTTACCGTTTGGTGCAATAAATTGTAGGCTGCTGCTTTTTTGCCAAAGCGATGAATGTATTTGCCATTTAGTGGAATAGCATTAATGAACGGCTGAACAAAAGCCGGCAAATATTCATAATTGGGTACTCCTGAAATGCCATCATTGTTTGCATCAGCAGGGTCTGCCATTGCCAAAATATCTGCATCGCTTACTAATTCTATAAAACCTAAACCCGTATTAGCAGGTGGTGTAAATTTTGAAAACGTAGCTCCTTTAGGAATTTGTTCAGGTGAATATCCAGGTAATGCCCGATTTTGAAGTTGTGGTCCGCCTAAATGCAAAAATTGATTCTCTGTACTATCTATTTGGCCAAATCTTGTAAGAGTTGTAAATGGCGTTCCTTTGCCATCACCTGCATGACAACTACCACAACTAGTAGCAACAAAAATAGAACCCAAACCTGTTCTACTATTAAATACTTCATTATTAAAAGCCACATCTCCTGCTAAAAACCGCCTACTTTGGTCATAAGTTAAACCTTCAACTGGACCATCTAAAACATCTTCATTGTTAGGGGGTGCTGGTTCTAGTTTAGTGCAGGCTTGAATTATAGCCATTAAAGCAACTATAGTTTCGAAGACAATAATTTTCTTAATCATTTAGCAAAAATAAAATTATTAGACAAACAAAAAAATAAAATTAGACTAGTCTAACATTAATGTTCATGCGCTTCACCCTGATTGGTCATTTTTGCCAGAATGAAAAACGCACCGTTCACTACTACCTTACTATTTGCAGGAATTTCTTTTAGCAAGGTAATTTCGCTGTAACCTACATCTGTTGTGCCTTTGCGAACGGGAATTTTTTCAAAAGTTGTTCCTTCTTCCTTGTGCTCGGGTTCTTCTTTTTCGCTATGCTGATGTCCGCTTTCATCGTGTTTGTGTTCGGCAGTTTCGGTTTCGCTGTGATGTTCTTCTTCCTTGTGAGCATCGGTAACAATAAAAATATAGTCTTGCCCCTCGTGGTTTACAATGGCGTTGGTAGGCACTGCATCAACGGTAGCATTTTCCAAACTTACCAATGCCGTTATGCTCATTCCGTCAATCAATCCTTGTTTGTTTCCTTTTACCATCGCGTGAACTGAAACTGCTTTTGTGTTTTGCTCAAAGGTGTTGCTAATGGCGTAAACATCTGCATCGTATTCTTTGCCTGGATTGTTGGTTAGTGTAAAATGTATTGTTTGCCCTACTTTAAGTTTCTGCAAATCTTTTTCATAAACATATAAATCAAGATGCAGTTGGCTGTTGTCCACTATTTCGGCAATGGGGTTGTTTGCATCTACATAGGTACCAATGTTTACCATTACATTGCTGATAGTTCCGTTTATGGGGCTTGTAATATTTACAACGGAATGGATATTCTCACTGGTGAGTGAAGTTGTATTTATACCAATCAATTCTAACTGTTTTTGCAAACTTGCTTTTCGTGCCTTCAGGGTTTTCAGCTCCGCATCGGCTGATTGCAAGTTTTTCAATGCTCCTGCATTGCCTTGTTGCAATTCTTTTTGTCGGGCAAATTCTAATTGTGCTAACTCTGCTTTTGAAGAAACGCTTAAAAACTCTTCCTGCATTGTTATGAAAGAATTGTTTGAAATGGTGGCAATGATTTGTCCTTTTTGAACTGCGTTACCTGTTTGCACCAAAATAGTTTTGATTACTCCACCTAATGATGCTGTTGCATTTGCCTTGTTTTGATTGGGCACTTTCAAAATCCCATTGGCTTTGAGAGAAGCGGTGAGTTGCTTTTTCTCTATGCTGCCCAATTCAATCTTTATAGATTTCATTTGCTCGGCTGTAAGCATTGCGGTATTGGTGTTTTCGTGTTCATCGTGATGCTCGGTTTCTTCTCCGTGCGTTTCAGTTTTATTGCTGTTGCAGGATGCAAATACAATTGATGTTGCTATGGCTGCTATGAAGATTATATTTTTCATCTTTTGAAATTTTATTTGTTGATTAAGAAATTGATGTTGATAATGGATTGGTTGATTTGATTAACCGATTGCAGATAACTTAACTGCACATCGGTAGCGGTTTGCAGGGCTTGTAAGTATTCAATGTAACCAATGTTGCCACTTTTGAAGCCCACTTTTGCGGTGCTGATAATTATTTCCGCATTGGGCAAGGCGGTTAATTTGTAGTAATTGTATTGCAACAAATTTTGGTTGTATTGCTGAAAAGCATTTTGCAGTTGGTTTTGTAAAATCAGTTTTCCGTTATCGGCTTCTTTTTGTAATGCCTGTTGTTTGTGGTCAAGTGATTTTACTTTTGAAGCATTGCTGAAAAACGTGAGGGGAATAGTGATGCCAACATTAAAACCTTGAAATCGTTTGCTACCGTCAAAATTTACATCTGCTCCGTTGATAGTTTGAGTTCCGATTAAAGACTGGTTGAAATAACCCAAATTAAAATCAGGCAAGGCAGATGCAGTTTCTAATTTTTTGTTTTTCTCTGCAATAATTGCTTGCTGATACAACACTTTAAGCGATGGATTATTTGCAATGAGTGTTGTGTCAAACGAACTGCTTAAAATAAGCGGTTTCCAATTTACATTTACGGTTATTGTAAAATCTTCGCTTGTATTCATCAACGTTTTCAGCGAATTATAAGCCGTTGCAGAATCTGTTTCGTTTTGTTTAAGCAAAAGAGAAAGCTGTCCCCGCTTGGTTTCGGCTGTGGTTTTCTCTAACAAATTGGTTTCGCCTGTTTTGTATCGCAACGCTGCTGCACTCACAAAATCGTTATACAAACTGTCTAAAGATTGCAGTTGCTTTTTTGATGTTTGTAAATACCACAACTGATAAAACCAGTATTGCACCTGTGCTTTTATTTCGTTGGCGGTGGCTTGCTGCTGCAACTCACTACTTTGCAATTCAGCTTTATACAAACCTGATTTTGCGGTGTAATAAGTAGGGAAGGGAATACTTTGTGTAACCTGAAACGCCTTGTCCTGATTGATGCTGTTGTATTGCCCGAATTGGAAGTTGACATTTGTTTTAGGCAATTCAAACACCGATTTTTTCAATGTGGTGGAAGATTGCACATTGAGTTGTTGTGATTGGATTTCTAAATTGTTTTTCAATGCGGTGCTGATTGCATCTTCAACAGAGATTGTTTTTGTTGTTGGCGTTTGGGCATTGATAGTATTGATTGAAAGCAGGGCAAAAACTAAAATAGCTGTTGTAGAAATACTCTTTTTTGCTTTTTCGATTTTAGAAAACAAAACATACAGTAATGGCAAAACAAACAGCGTTAAGAATGTTGCAGTAATCAATCCACCAATTACAACGGTTGCCAAAGGTTTTTGAACTTCTGCCCCTGCACTGTGAGAAAGTGCCATTGGCAAAAAACCCAAAGAAGCTACGGTGGCTGTCATTAACACGGGTCGCAAACGGATTTTAGTTCCTTCTTTTATTCGTTGGATGATGTCGGTTATTCCATCTTTTTCCAATTGGTTGAAAGTTCCAATCAGCACAATTCCATTTAATACTGCTACACCAAACAATGCTATAAAACCAATACCTGCCGAAATGCTGAAAGGCATATCACGAATGAGTAAAGCAAATACGCCACCTATTGCACTCATTGGAATTGCTGTATAAATTAGGGTTGCTTGTTTTACAGAATTGAATGTAAAATAGAGTAGCATAAAAATGAGAGCTAAAGCCACAGGCAAAGCAATCATTAGGCGTTTACTTGCTGCTTGCAAATTTTCAAATGTACCTCCATAAGTGTAATAATATCCTTCGGGGAGTTTTACTTTTTCATTGAGTTGTTTTTGGATATCTTTTACAACACTTTCTACATCTCTACCCTTTATATTGAAGCCGATTACAATTCTTCGTTTACCATCTTCTCGGCTGATTTGTGCAGGACCCAATTCCATTTTTATTTCTGCTACTTGCGATAATGGAATTTGTGTTCCATTGGCAGTTGGGATATACAAATGGCTCACATCTTCAATGTTGTTTCGGTGGGTGCTGTCAAGCCTAACCACCAATTCAAATTTGCGTTCGTTTTCATATACAACACCTGCACCTCCACCCGCAAAGGCTGTGCTTACAATGTGGTTAATATCCTCGATGTTCAAACCATAATTGGCAATTTGCGAACGGTTGTATTTGATTACTATTTGTGGAAGTCCCGCTACTCTTTCAACACTTGGTTCGGTTGCACCGTTCACACTTTGCACAACTGAATTCACTTTATTGGCATAACTTAATAGTGTGTCCATGTTTTCACCGAAAACTTTAACGGCAACATCTTGGCGAATGCCTGTCATTAGTTCATTAAACCGCATTTGTATGGGTTGGTTTTTCTCAAAGAAAACCCCAGGAATTGTATTTAATTTTTCTTCCATTTCCTCTGCTAGTTCATCGTAGGAAATGTCACGTTTCCATACATCAGGTGATTTTAATATAATCATCATATCTGTTGCTTCTGGTGGCATGGGGTCGGTTGGCACTTCGGCTGCTCCTGTTTTGCCTACAACCATTTTTACTTCATCAAATTCTTTGATTAGCCTTGATGCTTGCATAGAAGTTTCCAAACTTTGCGAAAGTGATGTGCCTTGCGGAAGGATGCAATGAAAAGCAAAATCGCCTTCTGCTAATGTTGGAATAAATTCTCCGCCCATTTTTGAAAACAGAAAAACAGAAATCACAAAAACGGCAACGGTTATACCTACAATTACCTTATTGAAACGAATTGCTTTTTCTAAAAGTGGAGAATAGACCCGTTGAAGGAAATTCATCATTCTATCGCTAAAAGTTTGTTTGTGTGAAATGGTTTTGGGTAAAAACGCTGCACACATCATTGGAATATAGGTAAGTGATAAAATCAATGCTCCAAAAATGGCGAAACCAACGGTTTGAGCCATTGGGCGGAACATTTTGCCTTCAATACCAATAAGAGTGAGAATAGGAATATAAACTATCAGGATAATGATTTCCCCAAATGCCGCACTGCTCCGGATTTTAGAAGCGGAATGAAAAACCTCATCATCCATTTCCTGTTGTGTAAGTTTGCCGATTGCTTTTCGCATACCTAAATGATGCAAGGTGGCTTCTACAATAATTACAGCACCATCCACAATCAAACCAAAGTCAATTGCTCCCAAACTCATAAGGTTTGCACTTACACCAAACACATTCATCAGGCCCAATGCAAACAGCATGGATAAAGGGATAGCAGAAGCTACAATCAACCCTGCACGAAGGTTTCCGAGAAAAAGCACTAAAACGAAGATTACAATTAAAGCACCTTCAATTAAGTTTTTTTCTACTGTACTGATGGCTCGGTTTACTAAATCGGTTCTGTCAAGATATGGTTCTATAACTACATCTTTTGGTAATGACTTTTGAATGTTTGCCATTTTATCTTTTATTCGGCTAACTACATCGGCACTATTTGCACCTTTCAACATCATTACTACTCCACCAACTGCATCTACTTCACCATTGTAAGTCATAGCACCGTAGCGGACAGCACTACCTAAATAAACTTCGGCAACATCCTTAATTAGTAAGGGAATGCCGTTTGGATTTGTTTTCACAACAATGTTTTTGATGTCGTCAAACGAACCTATCAAACCCACACCACGAATGAAATAGGCGTTTGGCTTTTTGTCAATGTATGCGCCACCTGTGTTTTCGTTGTTCTTTTCTAATGCGGTAAAAATTTCGGGAATGGTTATTCCCATTGCAATTAAGCGATCGGGATTTACGGCAACTTCATATTGTTTGAGTTGTCCGCCAAAGCTGTTTATTTCCGCAATTCCTCCTGTGCCATACAGTTGTCGAGCTACAATCCAGTCTTGCATAGTCCGCAAATCCATAGCTGTGTATTTGCTTTCGCTGCCCTTTTTTGGGTGAATAATGTATTGATACACTTCGCCCAAACCTGTGCTAACAGGTGCTAATTCGGGTGTGCCAGCGCCTTTTGGGATTTTACTTTCAGCTTCTTTTAACCGTTCATTAATTAGCTGTCTGGCAAAGTAGATGTCCACTTTGTCGTCAAACACAACGGTAATTACAGAAAGCCCGAAACGGGAAATACTCCGCAACTCTTCTAAGTCGGGAAGGTTGGCAATGCTTTGTTCTATTGGGTAAGTTACCAACTGTTCCACCTCTTGTCCTGCAAGAGTTGGACATACAGTTATTATTTGAACTTGATTATTTGTTATATCTGGAACTGCATCAATGGGAAGTTTGGAGGCACTCCATACTCCCCAAATTATCAGTGCAATCGTCATCAATAGGACGATGAATTTATTTTTAATGCTAAAAGCAATGATCTTGTCTAACATGTTTTCTTTGTATGGTTTGTTTCCCATGCACTTGGAGATACATAACGCAAAATCACACATAGCGGCATGGGGCTATGCGTGAAAAATCAGGATAGAAAGTATTAACCTATTTTAGGTGGATGCCAGATTGAAATGCAGGCATCTTGAATGTAGAGAGGTTTCTGAATGGTACATTCAAAACCGGATGGCGCGAGATAGGCGGACAAAACAATGCGATGGTGATACAACGCGCAAATGCTGCCGCAGCATGAACAGATACAGAATGGGGAACAATTATCACTTGCATGGCTGTCCGCATCCTGTTGGTTCCCTGCTGTGCTTTCTACCTTTTGGGTATTGTCACAACCTGCATGATCCGCACAGGGCGCAAAAACAAGCGCCATGAAGTACAGACTGAACAGGACAGCGAAGAATTTCATCGTGGCAAATATAGCGAAAAATATGGGACTTCAATAGTTTCTGCTAAGACTCAACATTGTTTGAACCATGTTTGAACTGGCTTTAAATAAACAAGGCTTCCAGATGTCTGAAAGCCTTGTCCTGATTGAGTCGGGATGGCGAGATTCGAACTCACGACCCCTTGCACCCCATGCAAGTGCGCTACCGGGCTGCGCTACATCCCGATTGATTTGTGATTTCCGGTAGCTCGCGGCACTTTCTGCCGCCGGCATGGGCTCGGGTCGACCTAAACGCGGGTGCAAAGGTAATGAAAAGGTGGACACATAGTGCGAATGACCGAAAAAAGGTGCGGTTGAATTTTGAACCCTTGCTATTCTCATTAGCAGCAATGCTCCGGAATGCCGTAATTTGCAGGCTATGGATCCTGTTTTGGTACTTACCCTGCACAAATGGTCAGCTATTCTGTTTGTAACCATTTATCTGTTTAAACTGGCCGGCCTGTTTGGTGTGGCCTATCTCGATTCTTTCTTTCAAAAGAAGCCGATGCGTATTCTCGAGATGGTGATCAGTGCATCTTTTTTGATTACCGGCATCTGGCGTTTTACAAGCATACCAGAATCCAGTCACACGACACTCCTTTATATCAAAATTGCCATGGTCTTTATGAATATTCCGCTGGCGGTAGTTGCTTACAAACGGCGCAATAAGTTACTGGCCGCTGTAAGTATGATTCTTTTGCTGGGCACTTACGGACTTGCCGAAGCCAATAAACGCCGGCCTGTGGTGGCTGATACTGCCAGGGATGCTGTTGCCGGACCAGCCATATACCAGTCTGCCAATTGTGGCGCCTGCCATGGTGCAGATGGAAAGGCAGGCATTGCAGGAGCCAAAGACCTGAGCACCAGCCAGCTTGCCGATGAAGATATACGAAAGGTGATTTCTAAAGGCAATGCCAAAGGCATGCCCGGATACGGCAAACAATTGGCAGAGTCACAGATTGCTGCCCTTGCCGAATATGTGAAAACGCTGAGAAAGTAAGACAGGCGCTTACAACTGCGAGATGAAGTTGCGGTAAAAAGCAATGGCTTCTGCATATTCCGTCATCGGCAGCCGTTCGTTGATGCCATGGATTCCGTCTGTACTGTTGCCCTGAATACGGAGTGGAGCAAACCGGTAAATGTTCTTACAGATTCTGGTATAATTTTTTGAATCAGTTCCACCAATCATGAGTCCGGGAAGCACCACTGCGTCCTGATAGGTTTGTTTAATCGCTGTTTCCATGCAGTCCCAGGCCCAACCATCGTGTGGTGAAACAGGGGCAGCCTCATTGTGGTCATTGTAAATGGAGATATGGATGGCCGTATCGTTGATCAGCGTGTTTATTTTGTGCATGATACCATGAATGGAATCTCCGGGCAGAATGCGGAAGTTGACTACGGCCCAGGCCATTGCAGGGACCACATTTTCCTTGTCTCCGGCAAACAACATGGTTGTGACATGACTTGTGCGAATGCTGGCATCGGTTTTTTCGTTTTGTGACAATTGCCATTTGACCAGGGGAGAAGTGAGCCAGAGATTGGAAAAGATATATCGGTAGAGTCCAGACATCTCCGGGGCTGCATTTTGAAAAAAACCGTGCATGGGTCCGTCCAGTCTTGCAGGGAACCTGTAATTTTCTATCCGGTTCAGAGCCTGAGTGAGTCGTTTGCAGGCATTGTTGGCTTTGGGCATACTGCTATGTCCGCCTCCGGTGCGAATCTCAAGGCGGAGGCTCAAAAAGCCCTTCTCAGAAATGCCAATGAGGGCTACCGGCTTTTGTATTCCGGGAACGATACCCTGGGTAAGCCCCAATCCTTCATCGGAGATAAATGCCGGTTGTATGTTCTGTTTTTCAAGCCATTTTGCGATTTCAGCCGCCCCTTCATGGCCTCCGGTTTCTTCATCATGACCGAAGGCGAGCAGAATTGTATGTTGTGGCAGCCGGTCTGATTTCAGCATGGATTCTACAGCTTCCAGGATAGCCAATACAGAAAATTTATCATCCTGACTTCCCCGGCCCCAGAGGGTATCTTTGTGAATAATACCGTCGTATGGACGGAAACGCCACATCAGTGCTTCTTTGGGCAGTACCGGCACAACATCCAGATGGGCGGAAAACATACAGGGCTGCAGTTTTGGGTTCTTCCCATGAAGGGTAAAAAGTACAGACCCCTTTCCGAAATAATGAACCATCGCACGGGAATGGATTAAGGGGTATTTGTCCCTGAGCCATTCGTGCAAAAGCTGCATTGCCGAGTCTCTCTTATAATTGGATCCGGTGCCATCCTGACTTTCCGTGCGGAATTGCAGGGATTCGGCTAAACGAAGGAAAGCAGCGGTATCTGCAACTGCTGTTCCCAGCCATTGCACCGGTTTCTGCGATGATTTGCGTGAAAGGGCAATAAAAAGAGTGGTGCAAAAAATCAACCCGATTGCAATCAATGTCAGCCTGAGTAGCCGGCGCATGATGCTATAGTTTTTTGAAGAGTAAAGTATAACCCGCGGGCAATTTGGGAACCAGGGCAAAATTCATGCTTTCAAGCTGGGTCCCACAGCCCTGGCAAAGTTCTGCCCTTACCGAGTAAGTGTATGTTTTCGCAGCAGTGTCAATATCGAGTCGGCGATGCATGGCTACATTGCAGGCTGAGACATTTACTTTTAATCCTAGTAAATCATGCTTGTTGAAGTCAATGCCTTTGAGTGCGGCTTTATTGCAAAACTGAAAATGTTTAGCCTGAAAATTGCTCCACTGAGTATCATGCGAAATCCGGATATTACTGTCGATGCGGCTATAAATCTGACATTCCCCCATATTGTACATTTCAACTATAGCCCCTCCGGCATCACTTTGCAGGCTGCGGCATTTGTTGTTGCATGCATACAATAATGCGGAAAAGACAATCACACTCAGAATGGTTCTAATCATGAATTGGTGAATAAAAACGTTGAATATTACAATTGCTTAAGGGCATGCAAAGAGCAATCAATGCGGCAGTTTATCACGCAGCAAACCATAGAACCAGGTGCCGGCAATGGCAAAAAACAGGGAAACACCTGCCGCCATAAATCCTGATCCGAATTGGGCATACAACGGGCCGGGGCATGCGCCGGTAAGTGCCCATCCGAGGCCAAACATGGTGCCGCCGATAATTTGTCCCCAGCTGAATATTTTTTTGTAAAAAATGATGGGTTGTCCGTCAAAGGTTTTTGTCTTGGTTGATTTAATGATTTGAATGCCTATAGCTGCCACAAATACGGCAGAGCCAATGATGCCGTACATGTGAAATGAGTCCAGCAGAAACATTTCCTGTATGCGGTACCACGAGATAATTTCCCCTTTTACCAGAATGATACCAAACAGGATGCCTGCAAGAAGATATCCTGCCACTTTGCCGGTAGATTCTCCGTTGGTAGGTTTAAGGGTTTTTTCTGCAACTGCAGCATGATCCCAGGTAACAACATTCTCGTCTACGCTATATTTATTTTGTAAATTTTCCATGATGATTTCCTCCTTTTTTTACTTACCAAACCATTCGAACAAATAAGGAATAACAACTACAGTGGTGATAAATCCACCAGCCATAAAGCAAAGAGTGGCGATAAAAGATGGCAGTTGCAAATTGGCCATTCCTGTAATACTGTGGCCAGTGGTACAACCACCGGCATAGCGGGTTCCGAAACCGACCATAAATCCGCCAATCATCAGAAAAAATACACCTTTCCAGGTAAATATCTGTGAAATTCCAAAGATGCTTGCTGGCAACAATTGCGCATATTCATTGTCCGTAATTCCATATCCGGCAAGTTGAGCATGAGTGGTGGCGCCCACAGCCACGGGTTGTCCGTTGTTCATGAATTGGGTTGCGATAACTGCACCCAGAATCACACCCAGTACGAAGATTAAATTCCATACCTCCCTTCGCCAGTTATAATTGAAGAATTTCAGATTGGCAGGCAGTACAATTGCGCATACATGTCTGAGTGAACTTGAAATACCGAAGTGTTTGTTGCCGATGAGCAGCAGCAGCGGGACAGTGAGTCCCATAATTGGCCCGACCACATACCATGGCCAGGGGGATTTGATGAATTCAACCATTGCCTCCATTTTAATTCTTTTAAGGCGTGCAATATAGGAAGTGACAGAGAAATAAAAAATTAAAATGGGGATAAACTGTGGATATGTGTCAAAATGGGTATAATTGCAACCCCAAATCAGGGTGTTGAGTCAAATCAACGGAGGGAAAAATGAAAGATCAGATTATACAGCAGTACAGGCTTACGGAGCTGGCTGCACAAAATGGGTTTTACGAAATCTGGACCGGAATGAACAATCTGGGTCAGCGTGCGAATGTGAAATTGCTGAAAACGGAATTCATGTCCAATCCCCGGGTGCGTGAGGAATTCAAACGGGAAGCGAAACAGGCGGCCGCCTTTTCACATCCGGGAATAGCACGCATACTTGGTTTGGAAGAGACAATTGATACGCTGGCCATCATACGTGAAAACTCGGACGGAGTTTCTTTAAAGACACAATTGAAACAGGCTGGTGCGTTTTCCGAAAAGGAAGCCATCGGCCTTATAGGGCTGATGATTCAGGCTCTGGATTACATACATTCAAGTGGATATGTGGTAGGGAATCTGAACTATGAGAATATTCTGTACACTCCTGGAAATATGTTGCGGATGTATGAATTTGCCAGGGACACTTCTGAAGTACTGGGTTTTGCAACCAATATCAGTAGTTACGGACCTGAGGCTATTTCCTTTAAAAGTCCGGAACAACTGCAGAGTCTGGAATTGAACAGTATCCGCAGCGACCTGTACAGTCTGGGAATGGTATTGTATGTAATGATGCGTGGGAAAGCACCCTTCAATCCACTGGAGCAGCCACTGTCGAACATTTACAGAGACATTACATCCGGAAATCTGCCGGAGATTCAGGTATCGGCACCGGTCCGTACCTTTTTGTCAAGGATGCTGCATGCCAACGCTGACATGCGTTTTCAAAGCACCCGTGAAGCGCTGGCAGCGTGGAATGAATTGCAGGGTGTTTCCGGTTCCGCAGTGCCGGCATTTGCACCAGTCATGCCCCAGGTAACTGTGCCAGCGGGTGCTCAGAAGAGTTGTGTAAATCCCAGGTGTGGCAAACCTATGCCGGTGAATGCCAAATTCTGTGGTAGTTGCGGAACCAAATGGAAGGAATTGAACCTGATTCCCTGTCCGCATTGTCGCACAGAGATCCCGTCGGATTCCGACTATTGTCCGTATTGCGAAAATTCCATTTCCTGATTCTAAGCCATGGCAACTCTTTTTTGTACAGAATGTGGTACTGAAAATCAGGAGGGTGTTCAGTTCTGCGAAAATTGCGGACACAAACTGGTTTCAATAGAATTACCTGCAGAGGAGGTGGAAACTGCAGAAGTATTTATTTCCACAGAAATCAGCGGAAAAATTGCGGAGACACCTGCAAATAAGCCGGTAAAATCTCCGGGGAATATGCAGGGCAAACCGGTACAATTGCTTGCTGCCGGTATGGCATTGCTGCTTGCCGGATTGGCCGTGGTTTTTGTATTCAGAAATAAGAAGCTTCCGGGAATCAGTGGTCCCAAACCCGAAAGGGAAATGTATCTGTTTCGCATATCCGGCACAGCACTCGCAGGGGAACATATGCTACCCGATATGGTTGAAACCTGGTTTAAAGAAGTAAAGCATGCAAGTGAAGTAACGAGATATAAGGGTGCAAGGGCAGGTGATTTGGTCATTCAGGCCAAGGTGACAGATACCGAAGGGGTAGAGACCGAACAGAAAGTCCTCATCCGCAATTCAGGCACTTGGGGTGGTAAAAAGCACATGGAGATGGATTCTGCCGAAATGTGGGCTACACTCGCTGATGATGAATCAACTGATTCTGTTTCTGATAACCGTATTTTTCTGGGTCTCAGTCCGGTGGTGTGTTGGGTAAATACACAGAACAACAGGCGTACCATAACCCCTGAAGAACTGGCTGCGATGTTGTCCGGGGAATCGTTGGATTCAAGCACACGGTGTATGGTGCCGGACAGCAATACCTGGCTGGGCAAAACCTGGATTGCGGAGTTTATGGAGAAAGCGGGTAAATCCGTTGCGAACCGTGTGCTGCGTTCACCATCCTATGACAGTATGATTCAATGGCTGGAATCCAATCCGGGCGGCATAGCCATTGGAGGCTATATTCCTTCCGCCACCCATGTAACAACTCTGGCCCTTGATCTGAACGGACAAGCAGTAAGACCGGGACAATTGACGATTTCCATGGGAGAGTACCCATTTTCACAGCCCATGTATTTAAAAGCAGGCAAAAAAAGTTCTGAACCCATGAAATCATTCATGGATTTTTGTCAGAACCGGATTCGGCAGAAGTCTGTCGTATATGGTTTTGCCGGTCCGGATTTCATGGTCACTACCAGCAGCCGGTCCAGAAACCTGAACGATTCATTGCCGGAAGCAGTCCGGGATTATTGGAAAGAACTGGCTTTGATGGGCAAGGTAATGAATGTAAAGATTGAATTTGATGCGGACGGTACTGCCCTGGCACCGGGCATGGATATTCTGCTGAGGCGGGTTTCTGATTTTTTAAGCAGGCCGGAGTTTGGCACGAAAGAAATCCTGGTGGTGGGATTTTCGGCACCAACTGACGGGATGGATAAACTGAGTCTCCAAGCCTCAGAGAATCGCGCAAAAGAGGTAGAGCAATTGCTCACAGCGAATGGATTAAAGGTACGCACGCTGGGACTGGCCGGGTCATTTCCTATCGGGTGGGCAGGAGATAAGCAGTTCGTGGCAAGAAACCGGCGGGCTGAAATCTGGTTGCAATAGGGCGTCACAAAACCTCGGCAGGATGAGTTTTGCCCGATTTTTGCAGGGCTAACTTTGATATGAAAATCAATCCTTGGTTGCAGAAATCATTCATTTACTTTGTCCTTCCTCTGGGTTCAGGAATTTTGGGGGCCTGGATATTCGTGCGGAGCCAGAATGCCTCTGTTTCCGGAAATGGATACTTTCCTTCATCCGGTGTGTATCGAAATGCCAATCTGGCAGCTTTGCCGGATGGATTCGAAAAGGCATCTGAGATTTCAACACAGACGGTGGTTTTTATTAAAAACGAAAGTACGGTGGAGTACAGAAGTGGCTTTGGCTGGTTTTGGGATTTCGACCCGTTTGGCAGCAGGGGCAAGGCCACCAGCACGGGCAGTGGCGTAATTGTAAGCAAGGATGGGTATATTGTTACCAATAACCATGTGATTGAAGGAGCAGATAAAATCACGGTGGTTTTGAATCAGAAGAAAAAAGAATATGTGGCCAGAGTTATCGGCGCTGATCCAAATTCTGATCTGGCTTTATTGAAGATTGAAGAGAAAGGTTTACCGGCCATTGCATTTGCCAATTCTGATGGTGTGCAGGTGGGCAATTGGGTACTGGCGGTGGGGAATCCGTTTAATTTGACATCCACTGTGACTGCAGGAATCGTGAGTGCCAAAGGAAGAAATATCAATATCGGGCACAAAGAATTTCCGATTGAAAGTTTTATACAAACTGACGCCGCAATCAACCCTGGCAACAGTGGTGGGGCTCTGGTAAATACTGCCGGGGAGCTGGTTGGAATAAATACAGCCATACAGAGCAATACTGGAAGTTACTCTGGATATGGATTTGCAATTCCCAGCAATATTGTTCAGAAAATTGTAAAGGATTTTATTGAATTTGGCCAGGTAAAACGCGCGTTTCCGGGAATGGTAGTAGAGGATTTGAGTGCTGATAAAGCAGCAGCGCTGAAGTATGACGGGGAGGGAGTGCAGGTGAAAGAAATAATTGCTGAAGGACCTGCTGAATCTTCGGGACTGAAGGTAGGAGATATTATTATTTCCGTGAACGACAAAAAAGTGAACAGCAGGGCATTCTATGATGAATATCTGGCGTATCGCAGACCTGACGAAACGATTCAATTGAAAATATGGAGGGACGGGGTTGAAAAATCAATTGCCCTTAAATTGATTTCTGGCAGCGACAATACAGCACTGATGATGAAAGGCGCGGTAAACAGCAAAATGCTGGGTGCTGATTTTCAACCACTGGGTGCTGCGGATTTGCAGAAGTACAACATCCCCAGCGGAATCAGGCTCATCAATATACAGCGGGGCGGGTATATTTCACGTCTGGGATTGTCAGAGGGATTTGTAATCACCGCATTTAACGGAAAAAAATACAACGACGCAGAAGACCTGATTTCGGCGATGGAGTCGGCCAGCGGACGCATTACCATTGAGGGGCTTACCCGCGAAGGAACGCGCAGCAGTTTTAGTTTTTTCAGTTATTGAGGCAGACCGGACTAACTTCGCAGCAATGAAGTCGGTTTCTGAAATACCGGGTATTAAACATACCACAGCTGGAAATTTCTTTTTAATGGCAGGCCCGTGCGCAATTGAAAGCCGTGAGATGGCTATGGAAATTGCTGAAAAACTGTACAATCTTTGCGAGAGACTTGAAATCCCACTTATTTTTAAGGGTTCATTTCGCAAAGCCAACCGCAGCCGTATAGATTCATTTACAGGAATAGGCGATGTTGCGGCACTGGAAATTCTGGCAGAAGTAAGGGACAGATATCAGGTTCCGGTGGTAACGGACATTCACGAGTCACACGAAGCGGAGCTTGCCGCGCGTTATGTGGATGTACTTCAGATCCCTGCATTTTTATTTCGTCAGACCGAGTTACTGGTTGCTGCAGCCAGAACCGGCAAGTGGATCAATATTAAAAAAGGCCAGTTTGCTGCTGCCGGAGCCATGAAACATGCCATGCAGAAATGCATAGACAGTGGAAACGACCGTGTGATACTCACAGACCGGGGCAATAGTTTTGGTTATACCGATTTGGTGGTTGATTTCAGGAACATTCCGGAAATGCAAAGTTTTGGTGTTCCTGTGGTGATGGATGTGACGCACAGTCTGCAGCAACCCAATCAGGAAAGCGGAGTTACAGGTGGTAAGCCAGAATTGATTGGAACCATTGCCAGAGCTGCGATTGCGGTTGGAGCAGACGGACTTTTTATTGAAACCCATCCCCGTCCGGCCGAGGCAAAAAGCGATGGGGCAAATATGCTGCAACTGGATAAACTGGAGCCCTTGTTGCAGCAATTGCTTCGAATCCGTAAAGCCATTCTGCCCCTGTAATACAGCATGGCAGCAGAAATTTCTATATCAGGATACAGAACCACCCGACTGCTGGCGAGAAAGGGCTTTTATGAATGGTGGGAAGCCCTTTCAGAAACAGGTGAAAAAGCCGCAATCAAATGGATACGACCCGAGTTTGTTGGCAGTTCAAGGGTACAAAAGGAATATCAGCGGGAACTGGATCTGGCTTTATTGGGGCCACAGAAGGGCTTGTCAAGGTATCTTGGGCACATCCAAAGCCCGGAGTTAATGGGAATTGTATATGAAATGCCAGGCGGACGCAGTGTAAAAGATGAGCTGCGGCAAAAAGGCGGAATGGATGAAAGTACAGCCATTTCGGCGGTTGTAACCTTGCTTCACACGCTGGAGTATTTGCACAGCCGGGAAAAAGTGGCTGGCAACATCAATTATGAAAACACATGGTTACAACCCGATGGATCGCTGCTCATACAGGACTATGCAAGGGATGCGGCAGAAGTGTTGGGCTTTGCCACGAGTCTGAGTTCCTATGGGGTCGAAAACATATCATTTCGCAGTCCGCAGTTGCTCTCTGATGATTCTGCACCGGATATACATTCCGATTTGTATGCTGCTGGAATGCTCCTTTTCACCATGATATCGGGAAAAGCGCCTTTTAATCCTGCTGAGCAGCCCTTGTCTGAGATTTTCAGTCAGATGATGGCCATGAAATTACCGACGATAAAAATCAGCAGTTATTTAGCCCCGAGATTGCAGAAACTCCTTTCACAAAAGGAGGAAATACGTTATTCAAATACCACCGAGGCTTTGAAAGGATTTCTTGGTCCGGAATACAATTCTCCGTTTGAAAACAGGACGGAAAATCCTTTAATCATGTCTATGGCGGAAGAGGTGGAAAACGACACAGTGGAAGCAGAAGATTCTTCAGCCATTGAATCATTGAGGGAGCCTGAAATGAATGAGATTGAGCCAAATGCAATTGAACCGGAAGCGATAGAATCAGAAGATAAAATTTGTGCCAATCCCGGATGCGGGGCCATCATGCCATACAGTGCGCAGTTTTGCGGAAAATGTGGTCAGCCTATTGTTGAAAGCCCCGGTTATGTGTGCAGACATTGCAGGCACAGGTATCCTCAAAGTCTGCAGGCTTGTCCGTATTGTAAAACCCCTAAGGTATGAACTGGAGAACCTGCGAACATTGTGGCACAATCAATCCGGCTGACTTTGGGTTTTGCACCTATTGCGGCAAGGCACTTCCCGAAAACACGGCAGAAACAGAACCGAAACGGGAAGAACCACCCAAAGAGGAAATCCGGATAGAACCGACTGTGGTTTCGGTGCCAGTTACTGCTCCTGAAGCTTCTTCTGTATCTATCGAAAATCAATTCGCTGAGACGGTAGAACCTGCCAAGGAAATTGCACCGTTGCAAATCCCTAAATCCGGATTCAGAATGAAATGGATTTGGATTTCGGCCGCGGTTTTAACAGCAATTTTGACTGCTGGGCTGTTGCTATGGAAAAAGCCCTGGATCACATCTGCTTCAGAGGTTCCCAAAGAGTTTTTATTCAGGATTTCCGGATCGCAACCGGCGGTTTCAAAATGGATGCCCTTGCTGGTAGACGGTTATCTGAGAAGGCAACTGAAGTGTGAGGAAGTTCAGATCCGAAATGCAGCGCAGGGGAACCAAATCATCACCGGCTGGAAAACGGATAGTGCGAGTGGTACAAAAAAAGAAGTGCATGTGCTCTTGCAGGCTGCCGGCACTGTGGCTGGTTTTCGGGCGTTGGAAGTTCACAAGACAGATCTGGTGGTTTCAGCTGGCCGGGTGCGGCCGGAATATTGCCGGAACAAGTCATTTTTTCAAGCATTGCAGCAGCCTTCGAATCGCATGGTGCTGGGAAGAGATGCCTGGGTCTTTGTGGTAAATGAGTCCAACCCCTTGCGGGAACTGAGCCGTGAGCAGGCAATGCAGTTGCTGGGTGGAGAAATAACCCAATGGGAAATGCTGGGGGTAAAGGACGGCGGGAAAGTGCGGTTGATCTTGCCAGATACCGCTTCGTCTGCCTGGTATATCATCGGGAATGAACTATTGCCATCTACCGGCAGGAGAATCTCTGCAATTGCTGAAAGAAATGTCAATCACGACAGTCTGGTCTCAGCAGTATTGGCCGACAAGGATGCCATAGCTCTGATATCCCATTCTGCGTCTGGCAAAACGGTACCTCTGGCATTGCAGGGCCAGAACGGCTCTGTTCAGCCTTCTGTTTTTACCGTTTCATCGGGAGATTATCCTCTTTCATACGAGGTAAATTTATATTCAGGGGCAGATAGCTTAACGCTTGCTGCCCGTCAGTTCTTGGAATATTGCCAGACAAATGCAGGAGACAGCGCAATTGCTGCAGGTTTCGTACCCGAGTTGCCGTTTGCAGTTTCAAAAGGGATGAAACCCGGAGGCGTGGACAGTTTGCCCAGGAAGACCATGGAAAGGGTAATGAAGGTTGTAAACCGGGGTGAAAAAGTAAATCTGCCTGTTTATTTTGATGCAACCGGGATTGTACTGGAGCCGGCACAAATTGCAAAAATCCGGCGCATCGCACGTTTTCTCGGCACTGAGCCTTGTGTGGGCAAAACGGTCTTTTTGCTGGGTTACTCACCCACTGAAGCCGGTTACGGAAAACAATCACAGGAAGCTTCGCTGGCGCGGGCCAAAGAAGTAGCAAAGTATCTGGCTGAATTCGGGATTCATGCAGAAACCATAGGCGCCGGTGCTTGCTCTCAGGGCGGGTGGCCGGGTATTTCCGAATGGCAGCATGAGGCAAGGGTGGAAATCTGGCTCAAACCGGAAGAACAGAATCCCGGCCATTAAATCAGCCTCACTATATGTAAGTTTCAGCATTTCCGGCGGATTGCTGCTTCCATGTTGTCCCTTTGCGGTGATTTAATATGTCTGAAGCCAAATTCATCCTGATTTTTAACCGTTAAACCCTCAATGATGGTTTGAACTTGCGGAGAATAACCTGCCGGCGGTAGCCCCATCTATTGCAACGAAAAAAGGACAGCGCATGGCCGTCCTTTTTTGTCAATCACTCAGGAATACAATTATTCTTTGGGTTTTTCTTCTTTTTCCTTTTTGGGAGCTTTTTTCGGAATCAGCACCAGTTCTGTGTCTGTTTTGTATGATTCCGGTTTAAAGGATTTGAAGAATGTTTTACCCAGTGTGGGTTTTTCTACTTTGTCTGTAACTGTAAAGGTGATGTTCTCAACACTGGCTCCGCCAATGCTCATTTTGTCAATGATGAATTTGTTGCTGGGCAGTTTTACATCGCCTACTTTAACTTTTTCTCCTTCCAGGAATGAGCCTTTGTTGATCAGTTTATTTTTGTACCATTCAGCGGCTACTTCGGGAGTAACCGCAGTGTATTTGCCGAGTAAATCAAAGGCAAACTGAGTACTCTCAGATTCACCCACCATGGCGGCAACCATATCGGTCGTTCCGTTTTTGAAAATCCTTACTTTGATAGCATTGGGGTCATCAACACGGGGTTTGGTTTCACCTGGAGCCGGGGTGCCGGGTGCACCCGGAGTGGGTGTGGGAGTAGTTCCTGTTTTACCATTGTTGGTGTTGTTGGGGTCTTGTTTCTCATCCACTTTCACGCGGCTGCTCAGACCATCGCGGGAGAATCGTACGGTGGTGCGGCGGTTTTGCTGGTGCTGGTATTCGTCGCAGGGTACCACTTTTTTGCCCTTTACAGTTTGAATTTCACCCGGTTTGTAATTCTCATAATAGCTACGAATTACATTTCCTGCTTCGTCTTTGAGCACTACGGCTTTGCGGGTTACTCCTTCAATATATTCTGTGAAACCTTCAATTTCAGAGCCTTCGCACTTACAATCATTGATCAGCTGGGTTTCACCATATCCTTTGGCTTCAATGCGTTTGGGGTCGATTTTATGCACCTTCACAAGGTAATTTACGGCACTGTCTGCACGGCGACGGGCAAGATCTTCGTTGTATTCTTTTGTTGCACGGCAATCGGTATGTGAACCCAGTTCTGCAACGAGTTTCGGATAGCGCAACAAAACGTTTCTGGCAAAAGTGTCCAACACCTTGGCCGCGTCCGGACGGATATAGGCTTTGTCTAAATCGTAGAATATAGGCAGGACGATGATTTTGTCCAGCGGATTTTCCAGACAGAAATCCTGCACCAGTTCAGTGCTGAATTTAATGCCCAGTGTATTGCGGCTTACCGGGTCAGATTCAAAGTAGTACTCTTCGGGGAATTTAGCCTGCAGTTCGTACCTTGTTTCGGGCTTCAGAGTGAAGCGGTAGCTGCCCAGGGCATCCGTTTTGGCAATTTGTTTCACGGTATCCTGGTCATTGGTCATGATTACAGTTGCGCCTACCAGAGGTTTCTTTGTATTGCAATCGGTAACAATACCGGTAATTGTAATCACCAGCGGCTTAATGGTGAAGCTGTAAATGTCGTCGTTGTTTTTGCGGTCGCCGCGGTTGCTGGTGAAAAAACCTTCATAATCCTTGTTTTCGAGAAAGGTGATCCCAAAGTCATCACCACCGGAGTTGAGGGGTTCTTTCAGGTTTTCTACTTCAGACCATACAGCCACGTCAGCTGTGGGTTTGGCCATGAAAATATCAAGACCGCCGATACCAGGCAACCCGTCTGAGCTGAAGTACAATTTGCCATCATGTTGGTTCAGATAGGGGAAATATTCATTTCCTCCGGTATTGATATTCGGACCCAGATTGACCGGATCGCCCCAGCTTTTGCTGCGTTTGGAGTAGTTGACAACATAGATATCGTAACCGCCATATCCGCCGGGACGGTCGCTGGCGAAGTACAGTTTGGTGCCATCCTGGCTGAGTGCCGGGTGTCCGTAGCTGTGACCTGTATCGGTTTTGCAAAACTCCAGAGGGTCACCCATCACCCAGTCGGGACCCATCTTTTTGTATTCGTAGATGGCGCATTTTTCGGCTTTGCCATCGGTACCACCGCACTGGGTAAGGTACATGGTAGAGAAACGGGAATCGAATGTCTGACCACCTTCGTTGAATTTGGTACTTCCTTTTTCCAGAAAAACAGGTTTGCCCCATTTCTCCTTGTTCTTTTTTCCTGTTTTTTCTATGTACCAGATATCACTCCACATTTCCATGGTACCTGCGTACACTTTTTTGCCCTTACCCCCTTCGCGGTCTGAGGCAAAGAACAGCAAATTGTCTTTTTTGGAAGCAATCATGGGAGCCCAGTCGTTGCTCTTTGTATTGGCGGGTTTGAAATTTTCCACCACGTAGCGGGAACTGTCCGGAGTCCAGCGAAGGGCATATTCACAGCCTTTCTTTTTGTTCATGGCCAAAGTATCACCTGGTACCTCCTGCAGGTACTTGTCATAGGCATCCATGGCTTCACGGTATTTTTCCTGCTTTTTCAGCATGTTGGCATGCATAAGCAGGGCGCGTGTATTTTTGGGATCCGTGCGCAGCGTCTTTTCGTAAAGGCGTTTGGCTTTTTCGTAATCGTTGTTCAGACGGTAGGATTCCGCGGCATAGAAAATGGCTTTCTGCTTGTCCTCCTTGTTTTTGGCCTTTTTTGAAACGGCTTCAAACACATAGGCTGCCTGCCCGTAATACCCCTGACGATACAACTTCAGGGCTTCATCCATTTTAGGGCCGCCACAGGAGCTGATAACGACAGCGATGGCAGATAGCAGAGTGAAAATCAGTGTGCGTTCAGAACTGGCTTTTCTCAACAGAGTAGGGTTAGACGTCATTTTTGCTGTGTTTTCCGAAATAAAACGCTAAATAAGCCTTTCTGTTTCAAACAAAAAAAGAATTGGCAAAAAAGCCTGCGAAAAAGGCGCATCCCTGTCACGGGAATCAGGTGTGCTGAACCCGTAATCTTTTTACAGCGCTGTTGCCACTTTCGGTTACCCGAATCAGATAAACGCCTTCCGGCAGGGCGGAGACATTCAGCAGTAGATCTCCGTTTCCCAGTATCTGTGGTGTGGCTGTAGAAACTCTGGTTCCCAGCATGGTAAACACTTCCACCCGGGTATTTTCAGCAGAGTTTTGGTTCAGGTGTATGCGTACGGAAGAGGAAGCAGGGTTTGGAACAATTTCAAACCGGATTTCCCCCGCGCGGACAGCCTGAACTGTCAGCAGTATCGCAAAAAGCAGGGTTATCACTCGTTTCATACCAAGAATCTATCAAAGGGTATGCCATAACCTGCCCAAACATGTCGTAAAAGCGATTTACCAGTCCATTTCAAACATCCTGGGCAAGGCGATGCCCTTCGTGATGGCCGGAACGGACATGCCCGTATCGCAGGCTGGTACCAGAAAATGAGAGTACTTTTTAAATGCCCAACGCAGATTTTATGACCTGTTTTTGCTCGGGCTGATAGTTGCCCTTTTCCAGTTGGGTGCGCATCATTTGCAGGTATTGGGATTGTTGTTTGAAATAGTTCAGAACATCTTTGGCGGTATTGCTCAGACGGCCATTGAAACTGAGCAGACAACTGAAAAGGTTCATCACCACTTTTTCATTGCAGGCATTTAATCTTTGCAGCGCGGCCATTGCGTTGTTGCGCACCCTGAACCCGTAAAAATCCGAGGTATAGTCGCCCAGATTGCTGATGAAGGCCCCTTTCATATCCGGGAAAACTTCTGTGCCCAATTCCAGATACCGGATTTTCAAATTCATGATGTACCCATCCAGATCTTTGATTTTTTCCAGCATGGCTGCACGCTTATTGTTGAAGGGATAGTAGTCCCACAGTTTCAGCAGGGCAGTTTCGATGATGAGGTAACTGCTGTCAGACAAAGCTTTTTCAAAAAGCGGAGCCGTTGTTTCGTTTACAGAAGCGTGATCAACAAATGCACGACGTACTTCGGTCATCGGGCTGCCTGCAATTTCGGCGGCAACATTCGCCTCTACAGCGGGATTTTGAACCAATTGTCTGGCGATTTCAGCTTTCATCCATTTCAGGGATTCCCGCTTCCATGCGGCCATAAGAGCCTCTTTTTTATCCTCAGCAGGCCATTTTGCCATAGCCAGCAGTGCATCGTACCGATCAAGCGGGTATTTTGCGCGTTCCAACTGGGCTTTCCATTCCTGTTGTGATTTTTCAAAGGTTATCTTTTTCAGAATAAAGCTGCCTTCATCGAACAGCGCAAAGGCTACTTTCTTCCCCTGCGCAGGAATCAATACTTTTTGAAAAGCTTTGTCAACCCAAATGGTTTTGTGATCTTCAGTGCCATCTTCATAGTAAACGCCGAAGTTTACCGGCATGCGAAAATGGCTCACGGTAGGTTCCATTCTGTGGATTTGCTCTACCGTAAATTCAGTGCCGGCAGACACTGATTGCCATTGCACTTTGTAATGGGGTTCGCCACCGCGGTGTATCCATTGGTCAAAGAACCAGTCCATATTCATGCCCGTGGCATCCATCATGGCTTTTTGCAGGTCCCAGGTTTCTACATTCTGGAAGGCATGTCTTTCGAGGTACAGCTTGATGCCCCTGCGGAAGTTCTCGCGCCCCATGGTATTGTAGAGCATATATAGTACCGATGCGCCTTTAGGGTAATGTCTTCCACTCCCTGCCTCGGAATTGCGCACCGGCAGGCTGTTTTTCTCGCCTGCAGCGAGGGCCCCGTTCATGCTCCCGCGGAAATACCAGGCGGTTTCATCCGGGCCATACAACGAACCGTTAAACAAACCCGGATAAAACGTGGCAAAGCTTTCCTGCAGCCAATGGTTGCCGTCATCTCTTGCCGTAACCAGATCGCCAAACCACTGGTGGGTGGCTTCATGGGCGTTTACGCCTATATAATTGCGTTCAAGATAACCGCGGGCATCCACCCAGAAGAAATCTCCGAACACGGTGGCGCTGGTGTTTTCCATTGCGCCATACATAAAGTCCTGCACCATTACATTGCTATAGCTGCCCCACTGGTAGTTTACTCCGATTTCATCCTCCAGAAATTCAATGATTCTCTCAGTATACCTGCTGGTAGGCTCCACATTCTGTGGTTGTTCCGGGTAGTACCAGAACTGAATGGGTGTACCTCTTTTGGTGGTTGATTTCTTTACCGCATATTTGTCAATGGCCAGCATCAGGAGGTAACCACTGTGCTGGTTCAGCATGCGGTAATGCCAGGTGCGGGTATTGTAGGGCTGTTCTTTGTTGGCGATGAGTTTGCCGTTGCTCAGCACATTGTAGTCTTTATCAAAAGTAATGATTGTCTCTGTGATGTACTTGTCACTGCGGTCATCCACCATGGGAATCCAATAGCGGTTGTCGGTACCCTGACCCTGGGTCCAAATTTGTCTGCGGCTCATGGTGGCAGGGTCTGAAATGGCGGGCAGTTTCCATCCGATGAAGTAGAGGCCTTTTTTGGGATGGGCATTGTAGACCAATTGCAGGTTGTGGGTGCTGTTGTAGCTGTTTTTCAGTCCTGTGAGGCATACAATGCCGGTTTCAGTCTTGCGGGTTTGAATTCCTTTGCCATCGAGGGTGGCGCTTAACACCTGGATGCCGGGGCCGTCGAGATAAACTGTATCCACATTGTCCTGAAGGCAGCGGAAGGTATGGGTGACTGTACCATTCACAAGGCCTTCTACTGGTACAAAACTCACTTCCAGCTTCATATGGGTTACATCAATGTTACGGTCCCTTTCATGGGCGCCAGGGTCTTTGAAGTAGGATACGATGTCCTGGTTTTGGGCCCGCAGGGAAGGGGAGGCACAAATGGCAAGCAGAATCAGGTATTTTTTCATGAATGGAATTGCGAAAATAGGCAAAACCGCAGAATGGCGGAATTCAGGTTCAGACAGGGTGGAATCAACTTTTTAAAAAAGTTCTTGCAAAGAGCTGCCCTTTTTGTATTTTTGCACCTCGTTTGACAGAATCGAAAGGTTCTTAAAACACGGATTGGTAGTTCAGCTGGTTAGAATGCCGCCCTGTCACGGCGGAGGTCGCGGGTTCGAGTCCCGTCCAGTCCGCAGATAAATACAAAAAGAGCCACGCAATGCGTGGCTCTTTTATTTTTCCGGAATGCGGTAAAAGCTTGCTTTTACAGGCATGAAGGAAAAATAAAAGCGAACTGCGAAGCAGGCTGCTTTTTGCATTGTGACTCTGGGCCTGAAGGACCAGCTGCCAAGGGCAGCAATCCCGTCCAGTCCGCAAAAACCCCCTTAAAACTCTTGTAAAATCAGGTTTTTTTGATTTTTGGGGTACCGCTGGGGGTACCGCTGGGGGTACCGCTGGGGGTACCGGCACTTTATCTTTGTTTACCTTTCCGAAAACTGTTCAAAACTTTGATTATCGGCGTAGGTGTTTAACTAAGTTTAAGTAAGAGGAGAAGGTAGCATACAGCTGTCAAAAATAATCAAGATCAAGCCTCTTTATCTTCCCTTCATTTATATAGAGTTTGTGTATAGCTCTCTTATCGTATTTAAGAAATAAAATCTCATTTGGATTCAGCGCGGGTCTCAAATTACTGATCTGAAAATTGACTTGTAGGACTTTCTCGTTAGTACGTGTTTTCATGTCATATCTGAAGATTGTATACCCACCACTATTGGTATAATATAACTCGTTGTGTCTTATATAAAAACTCCCGCAATCCATTGTTGATTTTAAAACTGAACACCTTCCATTATTCGTAAAACTTGAAGTAGTACCGTCATAATTTATCTTATAAGGCCCTTCAAAGTCCCGGTTAAAGTAAAGTGCCCCACTATAGAAACATATATCCGTAATATTATATGCTTTTAAATTTGATATTCTATTTATGGATGAATCTGATAAGTTAATAAGATAAAAATCATAATTATGCGGTAAATCAGAGGCAATGGGAGAGTAGTGATTAATTTCCTTAGCCATTAACATAACAATTTGATTCTGAAATGCGACAAATTCAGCTTTGATTAATATATAGTCTTTGATTGGTAAGGAGATGACTGATGGTTTTTTAAGGTTGATTACTTTTAAAGTGGAGCTGGTATAGTTACTTTCTTTGGTGGTTGTAAGCAGAATACGCTCTTCATCAGGTGAAATATCGATATTAAGAATCATTTCATCCTCCGCGGACTCGTAAACTACTCTTTTACTCCTGCTATTTATATGATGAACAGCAACAGTGTAAGTTCCCCGCTTACAGGTAAGGACTGCAATCGTTGAGTCATCTTCAAAAACATCAAATGAAATAACGCTTGGTCTTTCATTAAGTTCTTTGTCTGATGTTGGATCCCCACATCCAAACATCGCAAACAATATCACAAGAAATCCTAGCTTTATTAATGTCATGTAGATGGTATCTGTTTACTTTCAATTAATTTGGCCTGTTGCAATTCACCTCAAAAGCCCTTTTGGTTCCACCTCCAAAGCTTCAGCAATTCGGAGCAGAGTTAACGCGGTGAGGTTATTCTGGCCATTGGTAAGTGTAATTATATTAGAATTATTTGTGTCAATCAAATTCAATACCACACAAAACCCCAAAAATCCTGCGAATTCAAACTAGTTTCAATTTTCTGATAAAAATCAGATAGATGTTGTAACATTTTTCTTATCTTGAATAAATTTTCAGAGGATGTTTCAGCAAAAAATGACACTCAAAACCATTTTATTTTCCGGCCTGTTTCTCGGCATTGAAGCCATTTATTCCCAAAATCTCGACAGCCTGATGATGGCCATGGAGGGTCCGGCCAAAGCCAAACCGGTAACGGCCACCTTTAAAACCACACGTTTGGTAAACATGGTCACCATCGAACAAGTTAAACGCGGGGAATTGGATTTCAGAATCTCTCACCGCTTCGACGATATTGCCGGAGATGCAGGAGGCATCAGCACCTTGTATGGCTTTGACAATGTTACCGACATCCGCATTGCTTTCGATTATGGCATCAACGACAACTGGGCCGTAGGTTTTGGAAGAAGCAAGGGCGCTTATTTGCGCCGGCAAATTCTGGATTTTAATACCAAAATTAAATTGCTTAAACAAAAGGACGATAATTCCATGCCCTTTAGCGCCTCCCTCTTTCTCTCTGCTGAACTTTGCACCATGGCCTCCTCCAGTGATAGCACATCCACTATCTATTTCAGCGATAATGGTGCGCACCGTTTGAATTATGTTTCGCAGGTTTTGCTGGCGCGCAAGTTTGGCAATAATCTTTCCATTCAACTTGCCCCTACTTTGGTTCATCGAAATCTGGTGAACTACAATGAAAACAACACCAGCTTTTCTCTAGGTCTGGGTTTGCGCTACAAATTCACCAAACGCATTGGAGTGATATTTGATTATTATTACAACTTTGATAAAACCAAAACAAGCGATTTAGGGTATTACGCTCCCCTGGGTGTAGGCATTGAAATTGAAACCGGGGGACACGTGTTTCACCTTTTGTTCAGCAACAACAAAGGTTTGCTGGAAAGCCAGTACCTGACCGAATGCCAGGAAAACTGGCTGGTGGGACAGTTCCGTTTTGGATTTAATATTTCGAGGATTTTTAATATTGTGAATTGATTGTATGAAAAAGGCGTCTATTATTTTTTTGACAGTGATCAGCTGTTTCGGACTACTGGGCCTGACCCAATGTACTAAGGACAAAACACCGGTTCCCCCTGAACCCTGTGATCCTAACAAAGTGTACTTCCAAAACGATGTACTTCCAATTGTCAGCTCTGGCTGCGCGAAAAGCGGTTGTCACGATGCCACTTCGAAAGTGGAAGGATTAAACCTGAGTAATTACGAGGGAATTATGGAAATAGTAAAACCCGGTAATCCCGGTGACAGCGAAATTATGGAGGTAATAACTGATTCTGATCCTAACAAAAGGATGCCTCCTGCACCAGCACCCGCTTTAAGTCAGGAACAAATAGATAAAATCAGTAAATGGATATCACAGGGGGCGCTCAACAACTATTGCCTTGCCGACACGGGGGCCTGCACTACCGGAACAGTTTCTTATTCAAAAGACATTACTGATATACTGAGCAATTGCCAGTCCTGCCACAGCGGAACTTCACCAAGCGGAGGCATCAACCTTTCCAATCACGCAGGTGTTAAAACGGTTGGTGATAACGGAAAACTATACAATGCAGTTGCTCAAAATGGTCAGGCACAAGCCATGCCGCCGGCTCCTTCCACCAAGCTGCCAAGCTGCGACATCTCGAAAATAAAATCCTGGGTGGATGCCGGTTGTCCGAACAACTGATAACAATTCCTATCGCTTTCGTTTGCTTCTGCTTTTTTCTAAAGCCCTTCGTTGTTTTTCCTGACGTCGCTTGCCACCTAATTGAATCTTTTTGTTTTTTCCCTTCTTTTCATGAAAAGCACCTGTAGGAACATCAAACTTGGATACTTTTATTTTTTTTATCCGGGTTTTGGGCATTTCTTCCGTACGTAATTCATCCGAAATTTCCAGGGTTTTGGGTAGCATTTCTTTTTTGATCTTCACTCCCATGTATTTTTCAACAGCCTTGAGTTGGGGCAGTTCCGGTTCGGTAAGTAAACTCAGTGCATTTCCGCTTTTATCGGCCCTCCCCGTTCTGCCAATACGGTGTATGTAGGTGGCCGCTTGTTTTGGAAAATCGAAATTCACCACATGGCTCAGGTTTTTAAAGTCCAATCCCCGGGCTACTACATCCGTTGCAATCAAAATACGGTGGGTGCCGTTTTCAAACAATTCTATGCTTTTAAAGCGGTTGGCCTGGCTTTTGTTCGAATGAATAATCCCCACCTGTTCACCAAATTCGCTGAGTGCTTCTTCCAGCTCATTGGCCAGATCTTTGTTTTTTACGAACACCAATACTTTCGAAAAATCTTTTTGGTGTTGTATCAGGTACTTCAACAAATTCAAACGCGTGTTCATGTTCGGAGCCAGGTAATAAGCCTGTTTAATTTTTTCAATAGGACTTCCCCGCGATACCAACTCCACAAACACAGGATCTTTAAAATACAATTGTATCAAACTTTCCGTTTCTTCACTCAGAGTAGCAGAAAATGAAATGTTCTGGCGCTTAAGGGGAAGTGCATCTAAAATTTGAGTGATTTGTGTTCGGAAGCCCAAAGCAAACATTTCGTCCACTTCGTCCACCACCAGTTTTTTGATGGAAGTAAGCAGAACAGAACGGCTAATGATTAAATCAATCAAACGACCCGGCGTGGCAATCAGAATATCAAGGCCCGCGTGTATGTGTTGTTTCTGCGTATTGATGTTGGATTCACCGTATACACCAAACGAACGAATGGACATATACTTGGAAAGTTTTTGAAGATTATCCAGAATTTGCGCCACTAACTCCCGTGTTGGAGCCAGAATTAACACGCGTGGGTGCCTTTGTTCGGAATACTCGAGTTGCCTGAGAATTGGTAACAAATAGGCCAGGGTTTTACCTGTGCCGGTTTGGGAAATTCCCACCGCATCTCTGCCGGACATGATAACCGGAAACGCTTTCTCCTGAATGGGTGTGGGTGCCGAAAGCTGAAGATCCTCCAGAGCCCTTAAAAGCGGTTTACTGAGGTTCATGTGTTGAAAGCTGTTTTCCATGCGCTGAGTGTTGATTGAATTGATTATTTAAAACAGTCTCTCTTTTTATTGTTCTTTACTCTTTTGATAACCTTTTACAAAATCACTGATCAGATAGGCGATCAATTTTCCCGTTTTATTGTCGGCTTTGATGTGAGACAAAACCGGAGCGGCTTCAGCCAGATGCAGATACAGCACTTTGTTGTGTTGGGCGGCACGGTGAATATACTGTCGGGCTTCAAGAGGACTTAAACCACTGCTGGTTTTCGCTGAACTTGGCACATTGATAATAGAGTCAAGGTCGATTTCCAAACCACAGGGGCCTTCGCCCAGAAAAGCCAAGCACTGATCCATGGCCTGTTTATAAGTGATGGTCTCCTGCACAAACACCTCTTCGTAAGTGGTGTAGTACAAACGCTGAGCTTCGGTGCGAAATTTTTCAATACCGGCCTTGTTGTTATATTGTTCGTGCATGCACAACACCGCGTATTTATTCAATATGCCTTCTTCAAATGCATACGAGAAGCCATTGCCACTGTGACGACCTTCCAAAGCCCTGAAATCAAGGTGTGGATCGCAGTTCACACAATTCACTTTTTGTTTTAAGGCCAGAGAAGCACCCTTCAGGTTTCCGTAGGCATTGTTGTGTCCTCCTCCAATAACGATAGGAACTTTGCCCTGAAGTATGATGGACTTTATCACTTCACTCACCCTTGAGTCGAGTTCCTTAACCAGTTCCCTGAGATTTTTGAGATCGTTCTTTTCTTTTCCGGTTTTACCTTCCGCAGCCAACATCAAATCCTCCACCTGAATTTCGCCCAGTATTAAAAAGTCCTCTCCGGATAAATACACATTGTTTTGCTGATTTAAAAAACTCTCCAGTGCCGGTTTCCAGGCGGTGTGTGCGCCACCTCTGCCCTGATTGGCCCTTACGCCAATATCTTCCGGTATACCGAGCAAAACGAATTGAGCTTTGCTTTTTTTCAAACTTTGTTTCCAGTCAGTACCGCAGCTTTCTACTTTCTCGCCCAACTTCAGCTCCCCTTCCCGTTTTCGGGTGAAGAGTTGAAGGTCTGACTCGCTGTATACTTTTAAAACTTGATCCATGAATGTTGTGCTTATTCTGAAAGCTGATTCTTAAAATAATTCCACACCGGATCAGCGCTTAGTGGCCAGGCCGTAATGTATAATGCTTCTTTTTTTATGGGATGTACAAAGGCAATACCAAAACTGTGCAAATGAATAAAACCACCCTCATTGGTTCGGGGAAACCCGTATTTCAAATCCCCTTTGATGGGACATGCAATGGCTGAAAGTTGCGCCCTGATTTGGTGGTGGCGACCGGTATGCAAATTGATTTTCAATAAATGGTAATTATCTGAAGAGGCCATGAGTTCGTAATCTAAACTGGCTTTCAAAGCATGCGTCACCGGTTTCACAAAAGCTTTGGAGGTGTTGGTTTTTTCATTCTTCAGCAAATAATGTACAAGGGTATCCTTCTCTTTTGGTGGCCTGTTTTTCACTACGGCGAGATAGGATTTCTGAATGTCTTTTTCACGAAACAACTCATTAAAGCGGGAAAGGGCCTTGCTGGTTTTTGCAAAAATAACCAAACCACTCACCGGCCGATCAAGTCGGTGAATGACCCCGCAAAACACATTGCCGGGTTTGTTCTCTCTAATTTTGAGGTAATTTTTGATCTTTTCGCTTAGGGGCATGTCCCCGGTTTTATCACCCTGCACCAATTCAGAAGGCATTTTATTGATGATGAGGATGTGATTGTCCTCGTAAACGATCTGTTCTTCCCAAATGGAATCTTTGTTGATGCTTAATGCCATATTCAGCGAATTCCGGTTTTGGTGTTTTTACGTTTGGGTTTAAACATGAGGTTGAACCTGTACTCAATTCCTTCGGAAGGAGATGGCGCCGGAGCTAAGGCCAGAGCTCCGAAATTACTGATTAAAAAATAGGCTTCGGTACCGCTCACAAAATAAGCCTCCTTGGCTGTTTTGCTGAGGCCTTTTTCGTTGCTGAACCAGATGGGCCAATCATATCGTGGATTGGAGCGTAAATAATTCAGGTAAGATTTTACACTATCGTCGAGACAAACACTTAAAAACACCACCTTATCGCCAAACTTCTTTTTAAGTGAAGCGATTTTCGGCATTTCTCTCAAGCTTTGTGCATTACCGGTGGAGAAAAAATTCAGGTACACCCATTTGCCTTTAAATTGCTGCAAACTGCCCATCTTTCCATTAGCTGCCCTGGCTGAGAAAAGCGGAGCATCGGATCCCACCAGCAATTTATTCATAAAGCTGAGCATGTTGTTGGCCATGCGGCGGTGTTCCTCTACCCTGGTTTCGGAAGCGATTTGTGAAATAAGTTTTTTTACAGCGTTTTGATCGTATTCCTCCTCAAAGGAAAAATGCCACAAGTTGTGAAGTATAACCAATTCCCTCAAGGTATCGTTCTTTAAAAACTTATCGTCTTTAAAATAAACAGAAAGCCGCTGGTAGTTTGCTTCTGAATTAATCAGGTTTTGAAGCGACTGAGCTGATTTTCCTGTGGAAGCCGCTTTGAGATAGCCGGTGAAACAGGAGGAGAAAAAATCCATGTAGGCTTTGTTGGTATACAAAATCGGTTTGTTCAGGATATATCCATTGATCAGGTAATTTTCACCACGGGAAACACTGGCGTTAATAGAGGCGATGCTATAATTCACATGGTTTCTGAAATAACTGCTTTGAATTGCCCGGTAACGGAGGTCGCACACTTTTTGCAGGGAGTCGGCTCGTTTGAACATCCTTTGCCGCGATAAAAACCGTTCCTCCTCTCCTGCAAAAAACCCATTGTAGAGTTGTTCAAAATCCATAACCAGAACGTTTAACTCCGTGGTGTCGTGTCCTAAAATTCCGATATCCAAAAGCAGTTCGGCATCATTGTCGTATTTCAGCGCTGGGTCCAGTTCCGGAACTGTAATGCCATATACAAAATCAGGCTGGGTATAAAGATAAAAGGTAGCCTGTTCAATTTTCAATTTCAGACGTTGTATGTGGTTGCTAATCAAATGTACTTCGAAATAACCATCAGGGGCAATGGTGTCAATGGCTTCCTTTTGCTCCAGGTGGGTGATCTGATCCCGTTCAGAAAAAACCTGAATGATTTTTCCGGCATACGATTGATGCGCCAAACCCTGAATGGTTACGGTTTGTGCCAACCCACACTGAAGCAGACTAATAAAGAGGTATGTAAAAAGAGGTTTTATATACGGTACGTGTTTTGAGAATCCATCAATTCTCTACTTTGTATGGAAGAAACATGTCGCGGTAATTTTCAGAGATTTCTTTCGAATTATTATTGGGCAGTGTAGCATAGTAATAATCAAAATCAATGAAGAGCGGATTTTGGAAAACCTCTTCCAGTTTTACTTTAAAATACACTTTGGACTGTTTGTTTTTTCTTAATTGTAATGCGTTACTCAAAGAAAAGGAACAGGATTGTATACAATTGTCTTTTCCTTTATATCCTCCGATGTGTATGGCGTAATCACCTTTAACAGGCTTGGTGAGTGTGTTGAAGCGACCTTCCAGTTTATAAAAAATATACCCGGTATTCCAATCCCAGAACATGTTCTTAGAGGGATCTAAATCGCCGCTTTGGCTGCCACTCACATTTCTTAAACTATCCACACCAATTAAAAACTGAATACCTGTATAATCCCCTTCCGGTAACTTAGTCAATGAAATTTTATTGATGCCTTCCACGTGTTGGAGGAGGTGGTAGCTTTCTGGTACAGAATAGGTGCTTCCGTCTGATTTTTTAAGTTTGATGTTAGAAATGTAATAATTGAATTTTGTCACCGTAAAACTATCGTTACTGAAATTCGTGTACCATTTGGTATCGGCAACAAAAGGTTCTGAATTAACACTTGGTTCAAATACAATAGTGAGTGCGGGATCGCTTTGTGTCTCTACCGGCTCATCCTTTTTACAGGAAACCAATATCCCGACACTTAAAAAGACAAAAGAAATAAACCTCCATCGAAACATGGCTCAAAGATACGAAAATTATGCCCTTAAGGCACCGGGTCATACCCATGCCCACCCCAGGGGTGACAACGCGACAAACGTTTAATGGCGAGCCATCCGCCTTTGAAAGCCCCGTATTTACTTACTGCTTCTGTTGCATACTGGCTGCAGGAAGGCGTGTACCGGCAGGCATTTGGCAACAATGGCCGGATGCTGTATTGATAAAACTTAATAAGGAGTAAAGCGATTCGTTTAAACATGAGGCAAGGATAAAGGTAAACATTTGGCGCCTATTTTTGAATGTGAGCTTGTGCAGGTGTTTGCTTTCCGACTGTGTACTCTTCTTAGGCATTTAAATCCTGAACGGGGATTTACCGAAAATCAGCCTACACGACCACTTGTATAAAAGGAAAATTCAGCCTGATAATTTCATTACATTTAATCTGAATTTTAATCCCCAAACCATGAAAACAAAACGTTTTACCTTCGGCAAAGTGGCCCTGATTTGCTGTCTTTCCTTTGGTCTGCTCTCGGTTCAGAACCTGCAAGCCCAGAAAAAGAAAGACAAAGACAAGGATAAAAAAGAAGCTGAAAAACCCAAAGAGAACGGGGCGGCAAAAGATGCCCCTAAAAAAATCAGCGACCTGGTTAAAACCTGCTCTAAAACGGAAGGTTTGTTTACGTTTTACCGTGATTCAACAAGCGGAGTAACCCACTTGCTGATAAAAGAGGCTCAACTCAATAAGGAGTACATCTATTTCAGTCAATTCTCCAATGGTGTGCTCGAAGCCTGGTCGTTTCGCGGCGCCTATGCCAGCACCATGGTTTTTAAGATTCAAAAACATTACAATAAAATAGAGTTTGTGTTTCAAAACACCACGTCTTATTTCGATCCAAAAAATCCTTTATCACGCGCAGCCGATGCCAACATGTGCAACAGCACTCTTGCCAGCCTTAAAATTACCGCGCAAAACGATGGTAAAACCGAATTTCTGGTGGATGCCGATCAACTATTTCTGAGAGAATTGTTCCTGCAAGTAAAACCCCCTATGTTTCCGGGTCAAAGTCCTGAGGATTTTACACTGGGTGAATTGGATAAGGACAAAACCAAAATTCTGAACATCCGTTCTTATCCCGCCAACAGCGATTTGGAAGTAGAGTATTCCTATTCCAAAAACAACACATTGGTTTGGGGTTCACGTGCCATTGCCGACGGTCGTTATGTTAGCGTAAAGGTATACCACAGCCTGATTGAAATGCCACAAAACGATTACCAACCACTTTACGATGATCCCAGAATCGGATATTTTACCGAAGAGGTTTCGGACATGACCACTTTAAATACCATTAATTACCGTGACCTTGTTCATCGCTGGCACCTGAAAAAGAAAGATCCCAATGCCGCCCTTTCAGAGCCGGTTGAGCCCATCACCTGGTGGATGGAGAACACCACGCCACCTGAGATTCGTCCGATTATTAAAAGAGCAGGCGAACAATGGAACCTGGCTTTTGAAAAAGCAGGTTTCAAAAACGCTGTGGTCATCAAGGAACAACCGGATGATGCCGATTGGGATGCCGGTGATATCCGGTATAACGTTTTGCGCTGGACCTCTTCTCCTTTCCTTCCCTTCGGAGGTTATGGCCCAAGCTTTGTTAATCCCAGAACCGGTCAGATTCTTGGAGCCGATATTATGCTGGAGTATTTTACCCTTTCCAACAGCCTGCGTTCCGAAAAATTAATGGGTACAGAATCCTCTGTTTATCCCCGTTTTGCTGAGCTTCCGCAGCGTCATAAATCGTTTACCTATTGCGAGGCCGCCGAATACGCCCACGAAAACCAGTTGTTTGCCAACCTGGCTTTAAAAGCCATGGGAGGAAATAAACTCGATGAAAGCAAAATGGTAGAAGAGTTTTTGCATTTCCTCATCCTGCATGAAATGGGTCACACGCTTGGATTGAACCACAATATGAAGTCGAGTCAATTGCATCCGATTAAAGACATTCAGAACATGGATATTACAGGAAAAATGGGACTTACAGGATCGGTTATGGATTATCCCATGGTGAATTTCTCCAACGATCGCAGCAAACAGGGCCATTATTTTACCAAGGTTCCGGGCACCTATGATATGTGGGCCATACAGTGGGCCTATACCCCCGGAATGGGAGATGCCGAAAGGAAAAAACTATTGGACCGTTCCACAGAACCACAATTGATGTTTGGTAATGATGCCGACGACATGCGCTGGCCGGGTAAGGCGATTGACCCAAGAGTAAATGTAAACGACCTGAGCAGCGAAGCCATCGCGTATTCTGTTGGCCGAATTGAGTTGTGTAAAAAGGTATCAGGAGAGGTAATGAAAAAATTTGGCGACGAAGGGAAATCCTATCAGGAGCATGCCATCGCCTACGCCATACTCACCAATGCTCAGGGAGGTTGTGGAGCCACGATTTCGCGTTATGTGGGCGGAGTGTACGTAGACAGGGCCATGGTGGGCCAGGCCGGAGCCACCAAACCTTTGCAACCTGTTGAAGCCGAAAAACAAAAACAAGCCATGGATGCGCTTGCAAAATACATTTTCGCACCCGATGCCTTTCAATTGGATCAAAAAACGCTGAATTACCTTCAAATACAACGCAGGGGATTCAATTTCTTCGGACTAACAGAAGACCCTAAACTGCACCGCCGGGTGTTGTTTTACCAACGTGACGTATTAGAGCATCTCCTGCATCCAACAACCACTCAACGTCTGGTGGATAGTAAACTTTACGGCAATGGATACGGGATAGAACAGATGATGAGTGACCTCACCGGCGCCATTTTTAAAGCCGATATTGCGGGCACTGTGAACAGTTTCCGCCAGAACCTTCAAACTGAATACACCCGTTCGCTCATCAACATGATCAACGGACCACAAAGTGCACAATACATGCATACAGTAAAGGCCAATGCGGTTTATCAGTTAAAAGAGATCAAAAAAATGTGTGCTGCGCCCGGTGGAGACCTTTCCACACAGGCCCATAAGGACTACCTCAGCACTTTAATCACAAACACCTTAAGAGAACTGCACTAATTCGATTCGTAAAAAGAAAAAAGGTCTGAAATTATCAGACCTTTTTTTTTATTTCTTCAAAAGGAAACCAATCTATTTGAAGCCTCATGGTTTTTGATGAGGAATCTAAGGTATGTTTAATCGAAAGCCCATGTAAAACCGTATGCCTTGTAAAGGAGCGTAATTGTAGGCGGTATCGAAAGTATAACCATTCGGATTATTTACGGGATCATTGACATTTTTGTCAAAGGGGTCCTGAGGGCGCATCAGGGGATGTTCAGGCATAAAATTCAAAAGGTTTTTTACCCCTGCATAGGTTTCTATTCCTCTTTGAAAAAATTTTGAGAATTGAAGATTGATCAGGCTGTAAGCAGGAGAGTACTCCGGCCTGTAATCCTTTGGAAGCACCGGTAAACGTTGTGTACCATACCAGTTGCCGCTAAGGTCGATGGTAAAATGGTAACGCGGAATGGAATACGAAACCATAAAATTGCCCGACCATTTTGGTGATTGCAGCTGCCAGGAGCGATGTGTATGACCGGCACTGTCCTTGTTTACATTCTGAACATCGGCGTAGGTAATACCAAGGTTAAATTTCACATTTCCGGTTCCGGCCAAATTTGCATTCAGAGCCATTCCCCTGGAATAAGCATAACCATTCAAATTATCGTAAATCACTTTATTAGGGTCGGCATCGTAGTTCGCAATAATTTTATTGGTGAAGTGATAATAAAACAAACTTGCATCCCATATGATCAGGGAAGCCGGATTGAGTTTCATTTTATAAACAACATTTAGGTTGCCGTTATAGGATTGCTCAGGATTGATATCATTCACAAACACCACTTCCCTGGCCCCGGTGAGCGCGGCATGGTCTTCGGTGAAAACATTCACCACCCGGAATCCGGTGCCAAAATTGGCTCTGAAAATGAAGCGGTAATGCGGCGTCCATTTATAGGCTATTCGGGGAGAAGTTATGAGTTGATACAATTTCTGATAATCCAGTCGTAAACCCAGCAATACCTTGTGTTTGGATAAGCTGTCCAGCGTACTTTCGTTCTGAACAAACAAACCAAAGGTGTTGCTTAAGTCAGGTTGATTGATTAACCCGGTTTTATCAGAGGTGACGACAGTGTTGTCATCGAACCACAGATTTTTATAACTCATGCCGAGCAGAAAGTCGTTTCCGGAATTGAAGGTTTTGGTCCAATAGGTTTGCGCAAATGCCGTAGATTGTTTGGCCAGGAAAGGATGAACACCATACACTGAATTTTGATCGTGGAAGTTGTAGGACAGCTGCGTATAAATTTTTTCCCGCGTTGGCCACTGGTATTTTGAAATCAGTTCGGTACGGCGAACGTAAACACTTTCTCCATAAATGCTGTCTCCTCCCCTGAACGATTTGCTCCAATTGGTTTCTCCCCCCCAGCGGTCCTCGTATACATAACGGGCTGCGATGCTGAATTCCCTTTGTTCTTTGCGTTCAAAATTAAATTTATTGAACAATGAAACACGCTTTTGCAGGGTCACATCGGTAAATCCATCCTTGTTGTGATCAACAATACGGTTGTAATAAAAACCATTGGCTCCCATCAACCAATTTGTTTTTTTTGAGAGTCTGATCCTCGCGCTCAGGTCCAGATTATTTTCACCGTAGCTCGTTGCATAATAATCGGCGAATAAACGGGGAGCGTTACCCGGGTATTTTGTAATCAGGTTAATGGTGCCTCCCATGGCCTCAGAGCCATAAAGAGCGGCAGCCGGACCTTTTGCAATCTCCAGGCGCTCCATCATGCCGGTTGGAATTCCCATTAATCCATAAACAGAAGACAAACCGCTCACTATGGGCATTCCATCAATTAAAATAAGCGTGTAAGGCCCTTCCATGCCATTGATGTGAATGTCGCCGGTGTTACACACATTGCAATTGATTTGAGGTTTCACCCCGTTAACCAGTGAAGTGGCCTCAAACAAATTGGGAACTGCCGTTTTTTGCATGAGTTTGGGAGTAATGATATCGATGTTCACCGGACTTTCGGATTTGCTGATTTCTTTCATCGTTCCGGTAACAACTACTTCATCGAGTTCAAGATTTTGCGATGAAAGGATGATGTTAATCGGACGTTTAAGCGGCACACTTAACACCAGTTCCTGAGTTTTAAAACCCAGCATAAGAGCCACCAAAGTGTATGTGCCTTTTGGAACCTGCTGAAATACAAAGTTGCCATTGGCATCGCTGTGGGTTTGAAATGCCGTGTTTTTTAATACCAGAACTGTCATCTCAAGGCTTTGATTTGAGCCTGAAACAACTTTGCCCTTAACATCAAAGGATGTTTGCTGGGCTTTAAGTAAACTAACCGATAGTATAAAGAATAAATAAAATCGCCTCATGGCCCCATAAAATTACAACACCCTAAATAAATATATTAGGTATACCTAACTTTTTGTATTTTTGTTGTATGCTTAAACCATCTGACGAGAAGTACCTGAGGGCGATTTATCAAATTAGTCAGTCCGAAAATACAGGCAAATCCACCATCAGTGAATTGGCCTATTACCTGGAATTAAAGCCTCCTACCGTTTTGGAGCGCTTAAAGATTCTTGAACAGGAAAAATACATCACCTATACTAAAACCGACGGTATCCACCTCACCCGTTCCGGCCAAAAGCAGGCCCTGAATGTGGTAAGGAAACACCGCATTTGGGAAACGTTCTTACACAAAGTATGTAAATTCAGTTGGAGTGAAGTGCACGAACTGGCTGAACAATTACAAACTGTAAACTCCGAAAAATTGATTGACCGGATCTTTATGTTAAGCGGGGAACCAAAATTTGATCCTCATGGGGATCCCATTCCTGACAAAAGCGGAACGTTGCCGGCGAGTGAACGAAGACCGCTTCTCAACAGTATTGAAGGATGCCGATGCACCGTATTAGGCGTAAACGAAGACAGTGCCGAATTTTTGAATTACCTCAGCGAATTAAAAATTGGCTTGAACGAAAAACTCGTGGTAGAAAAAATATTTGCTTTTGACGGCACCTTAAAGGTGCGATTCAAAAATGCCGAAACCGCTCTATTGTCGTCAAAAGTAGCCGAAAAAATAATGGTAAGCTGCACCAAGCCCGGGTGTTTGTGTGGTAAATAGGCGACACTCTAAAATTTAAAGCCCAGTGTTACATAGGCATTGATTGGGTCGGCCGGAATAATGCCCGGACCTGGATATCCCTCGGTTCTGCGGGTGAAATAGGTGGCGTTTAGCGCGTTGTTAAGACCCGTATTAACACTCCACTTTTTCCAATTCCAGTGCATTGAAAAATCAAGAATGGAATATGCGGGAATGATACCATAAAGTCCCGAAGAGGAACTTTCAGCATTGGTGGCTTCAGAATACTGTTCGGAGGTTTGTGAATACTGCAACGTAAATCCAATGTTTTTATAAGCATAGGTTAAGCCGCAGCGAAGTATAGTTTTCGGCACGTATTCCACGCGTTTCCCGTTGTAGGCCGATTGCGCGCTTTTGTAATAGGCATTGATAAGGGAAAAATTAAGAAAGGTGGAAAGCTTATGAGGTGATGTTTTATTAACCAACCGAATCCAATCCAATTCCGCGAAAGCCTCAATCCCCTGATTGCTGCTGTTGCCGATGTTGGTGCGGTACCTGATTATCTGATACGTGAAAGAATCTACTTTTAATGTGGTTCCGATTCGGTTGTTGTACTGAAGGTAAAACAAACTCACATCAAAATACAAGAGGTTTTTTATCACGCCGCGTATACCCCCATCCGCGGTAAACCCGCTTTCATCCATCAGGTTGGGGTCCACTTCAAAATTAGGATTGGCCACACGCATGTCGTTAAAATTAATAGACCGGTAATTTTGGCTGATATTGGCGTACAATTCAAGGGTTTGATTGAGTTTATACTGATTTCCCAAACCAAGCAATACAAAACTTCTGCTGTTGGAGCGCTGATCTTCTATTTTCATATCGAGAAGCACATTGCCCGCGAGGTTTTTATTGATAAGTCGGTAGTATCCCTCGGATGCGGTGCTGATGTATTCAAAACGAACTCCGGGAACCACACTCCATTTTGAAGTCACCTGAAAAATATTCTCTGCAAACACCGCATAGTTCAAGGATGGAAAGGTATAAGAGGAATTTTCAAGATTATCAGGGTGCAAAAAACTAAAATTAGGCTCCGCAGTCTTATCAGCATCACCCTGTTCGCGATTGGTTTGACCATTGTAATATCTGGCGCCAATTAAAAAATGATGGTTGCGCTCTTTTATCACATAACGGTGAAGCAAACGGGCCTCAGCGCCAAAATTCCGGTAACGGTCGCGCATTAAATTCCGGTTGGCGCTGGTATCGTCCATTCTGTCGGGTCGGCCCAAATAACCTAAAGCATCTCTGCCCGCAATTAATCCAAATGTGGTCAGGTTAATTTGAGTTTGGTCAGTAAGTTTGAAATCCGCCTTCAAGGAAAATAAATTCCAGTTGACCTTGAACCAATTTCTGAAACGATTCACGTTCGTTACATCCTTCTTAAATTGCTGATCGGTCATACCTCCCGGTTGTTGTGCCAGGTAATTCATGAAGGTGTATTCTCCGCATACTTTTAATTTTTCATTCACCTGATAGCCCAAGGCTAAAAAGGCCGTATGATTGTCTGATTCTGAACGGGCCCGCCATCCCGTATACTGTTTGTATTGATAAAACGTATTATAGGATATTTTTTTTACTGTGCCTGAAACTTGATTGAAGGAATTAAAAAAGCCGAAGGACCCAATGGTTTGACGAAAATTACCCGCTACTTTCTTTTTCTCAGCTTCCCTTAGTTTGTAGTTAATAAGCCCTCCGAACTGTGTACCATATTGCAGTCCTGAAGCGCCACGGAGTATATCAATGCGTTCTATCGCCTCGGCTGGCGGTGTATAATAACTTTCGGGATAACCCAAGGCATCGGCTGATATATCGTAGCCATTCTGGCGTGTGTTAAAATTAGAAATGCGGTTGGGGTTTAAGCCTCTTCCGCCTACCCCAATGCTTGAACCCGATCCTTCGTTCTCAAATACGTTTATACCGGGCACCTTTGAAAAAATCTGCCGGCTGTTGTTAGCCGCGAGGTTAGCATTGAGGTCTTTGATGAATATGGATTCCGATTTTTTGCCGGCGTAAATCGCTGTTCCTTCTACATTGTTCATACGCGAAATACCAAAGGAATTGTCCTTTTCCACCAGTACCTCCACTTCATTCAGCACCACAATTTCAGGCTCGAGCAACACCAAAAGGCTGGTATCCTTCAAACCACTGATTTGAGAAACATATGGTTTGAACGCCATGTGTTTTATTCGTATCTGAACTACCCGATTGGCTTTAACTACAAATTGCACTTTTCCCAGGGTGTCGGTCATCCGATTCAGCGCATCCAGTTTTACCTGCGCTTCTTTAATCGGAAAAGAAGTGAGTGCTGAAATCACCTGTATTTCGAGATGCACTTCCTGGGCCCTGACGAAACCAATTGAAACAACTAATATTAAGCACAACAGATTTCTCATTTAATACGATCGCACCCAGGTTTTATTTTTCAAAAATGAATTCGACTCCTTACTTAAGTCAATATCAGCATCAATGAATGGTTTTGTGCCGCTGCCATTCAGGGTGACATAACTTTTTACCCTGACCTCAGGATCGCTGAAACCTTCATTAAGATAGTGCAGCTTCAGATAACGGGCATAATCCACCATCATATCAGGTTGTGTGGCCATCATTTTTTCCTGCATATAACTAAGGTGCTCTTTGTTGTCCACTTCCACTTCCCGACCACTCTTCCTGTCCTTCACATAAAAAAAAGCGGTTCCTGCCTTTTCCATCAGCATCACCCGCCATGAAAACCGGTACCCCTGTTCGGTCCAGAACAGGTTGCCCTTATACAGCAAATACCTGAAGGGCAGCAAAAACTGAATGGTAAAATAAATCACAAAGGCCGCAGCCCCTATGGATGTAATTTTATGGAGATAAGTGGCTTTGTGATTCGCGGCACCTTTATAGTTCACCATCCTTTTTAATCGATTTAAAACCGAACGATGAAGGTCTTCCCTAAAAAAAATGATAGTTATGGTTATCATGATGTAGGGAAACATACCGATGTTGAAAAACATTGAAGTGGCCAGATGAAAAACAATCACAAACACGTAAGCCACATACACCCAGCGCCGGCTAAACAGGAAAAAACCAATCAACAAATCGTAAATACAGGCAAACCAGCAGAACACAAAGGCCAATGATTCTTTTTCCATCCATTCACCAATAAGTGGAAAGTGCGAAAAAGCGGGCAGCCAGATTTTTAAAGGTTGGGCCTCGAACAACCAATCGGTATTGATTTTGGCCACTCCGGCAAAAAAATACACCACAAACATTTGCAATTGAGGCATCCATAAGTACATACGGGGCACCATTTGCAGTTCACGACGATTAAACCATTTGTTGTGAAGGGAAAAATTTTGGTCGGCAGGAAGAAAGATGAGTAAGAAAGAAATAAGGCTGATAAAATAATAATGGTTGAGGTAATTGGTTTTATCAATCAGTTCTACATAAGTAAACAACACAAAAAACAAAATGGCACTCAAGCGGTAAAACGCACCCAGCAGAATTCCCAGGCTGGACAAAAGAAGCAAGGCGAACACCAGATACATGCCTGTTTCAGGCAAGGCTTTCACCCATTCGAAACCGTAATACGGAAAAAATAGTTTGGGCATCACATACATGGTTTGCACCCAGCCCTTAAGAATGAACCTGGAAACAGAAACAAACATGAGGAGACCGAAGGCGATCCTGAATATCACCAAAGGCGCAATACTGACCTCTTTGTTTAAAAAGCGCTGAAACCGATCAATCCCCATCGCCATCCTGATACGTGATGACCACTCCTAAACTTGAAGGCAAGTCGGTTTTTAAAAGCACCAGAAGTTTTACCAGTTCAACATAAGCCGCGTCAACTGTAGCCGGATTTGTTGACACTTGCTGAGAAATAGTTCCCGGAATACTGTTCAATTTAGAAAAGGCCAGGGCAAACTGTTGGTTGATGGCCGCGTTTAAGGTCACATTACCGTAAATTACTTTCAGATGATCGAGGTAATCGTCAAATCCTTTGCCATTGCTCCCTGTAAGCCCCCGACCGAGATACAGGCTTTCAATGGCTGTTAAGGTTTCAATGGCATACTCTTTTGATTTGCCGGAATAAAACGCCTCCGCCTGAGCGGGCTGAACAATACCCAGTGTTTTTTTTCCTAAGGGAATTCCAATTTTGGCGTTTTTAAGGTAATCGAGTTCAAAGTTGAGCTGGTTGATCAGCAAACCAATGGAGCTGCCGATATCTGTACCCAGGGAATTGATAAACGTGTTTCGGTAAGATCCTTTCCAGGCAGTGAGTACAGAATTGATCCGTGAAGACATGTCGTTCAAAAGTTGACTCACATAATTGCGGCGCTCTGCAGAAGTGCTGAACGCATTTACGATCGTCTGTTCGTTGGATGAAAGGCCGTAGAATAAATAATCCAGAGCCGGTAATCCTTTGGCATCCAGATTCGCAATCAGGTTCAGGTCGTATACCCCTGTACTGATATTGTTCCTGATTTGTAATGTATCTGTTGGAAATACGTTGAAGCTGGAACGCACAAGGGCCGACTCAGCAGGACCTAATTCAAATAAACCACAGCGCTGGTAAGTGGAATACGCCTTCTGGTATCGGGCTTTTACAAGCTGAAGTCCATTCTGATCCGGATTAAGTTTGAACGTGTCGTAAATACTAATCAAACTATCCAGTGCCACTTTAAAGGATTCATAGGCCGGAATAATCAGGGCATCCGCCATTTGAACCAACATGGCCTGTTTATCGAAACTGCCCATTGGCTCTTCGGGGCCTGGATTTTCCTTTTTTTTGCAGGCAAAAATCAGCAGAAATGCAAGTGCAATAAGGCTTATGCTCAGTTTAAACTTCATCTGAATCCGTTCGCGAATATCCTAAATACAGACCCAACTTTAAATACCCTAAATGAGGTATGCCAAAACCGGAATACCTCCTGTATTTCTAGGTTGCAGCGCTTTTCACTAAGGAATAAGCGCCGCGTTCAATGCAAATACAGTTTCCAGTTTGGAAATCGCCAAATCGAGATTCGCAGAATTTAACTGGTACAGGTTAGTTCCTAAATAATTCAGCAAAGTCATGATATCAGCATCCGAAATGGTTTTTTGCGCGTTGTACCTGAATCCGGTCACAAATCCGTAGGCTTCAGAAAGGTTGTGGTGTAAGGTAGCTGCGTCGCTTAAATTATTTTTTGCGCCCTTCAGGTAAGAAATACATTTGGCGGCGGCTACTTTTTCCCAGGTAGCCACTACAACAGCTTTGGCTTCGTCTCTCGCCGTATTGTCCTTATTGCTGATGGCCGCACGGCCTTTCAGAAAGGCATTCATGATTAAGGTGTTCGAGCCAATGGCAGAATTCACAGAATTGCAATAACTGCCCCAATTTTTTAGCCCTACAGTTGAAGTCGGGAAACTTACAGGTACACCGAAATACCCAAAGGCCTCGTCCCATGCTTTCTCCTGAGCGGTAATGTTATTCACCGCTGTTGAATTATCAAATCCCGAAATATTGTTCAGCAAACTCATAGCCTGAAAATAAAACACCGCACCCATTATTCCTTTTTCAGCCAGTTCCTTGTACTCAAAGCCCTGGGCATTCACCAGTATGGCCCTCGAAGGCGACACCAGTTTGCCCTTCACCCCGTTTGAAGCTGTGGTTGTTGTAGGGTTGGCAGCTGAAAATAAACTAGCCGGTTCAGCCTCATCAAAAGCGGCTTCCAGTTCTGTTATAAAAGAAAAGGCATTGCCGGTTTTGTCTTTTAACTGCAAACCGCTTGCATTAAGCGCTGCATCGTTAAATGCGGAGGCAGCATTGGCATACATGTTTTTTAGTTTTTGAGCGCTAAGGGTGGGCTGAGTTGCAGCTGTGGTGGTGTGTGTACTTCTGAGGTATGTTGTTATCTCACCTAACATGGCTATGCGCTGGCTGGAACTCGAAAAATCGGCATTGCTGAAAGTATAGGTAGTTGGAACCGTATAAGATGGTGTAGGGTTGGGAGCAGGACTTGGCTCCGGTTCTTTGGTGTCTTTTTTACAGGAACTAAGGCTGAACAATAAGGCTATTGAAGCTAAACTGAGAGTTTTGAATGCTAGGGTCATACGTTTGATTTTTATGCCAGCAAAACTCTTATTTAGAATCATTACAAACAATACCCTGAAAGGGGTATTCTGTGTCAACTTTGTGTTGGGGATTTGTTAGGGCAAGGTGAAAACTGCCTGCCCATCCGCTTTACAGCCTCAATCAAACAATTACGGCAAATTTTAGTTCACCTTTTTTGTTCTAACAAAAAAATCGGGATCAATTTTAAAATCGGCACTTGTTAATTCCACTTTCTGCCATTTTTCAGTAGGATTGATCCAGTAATCTCTATCAGCAAACTCCAGCTTCAAAGGCATGTCGAAGTGTTTTACACAATTGGTCCATCTAAAACTAAAGGTGTTTTCCTTGAGTTTATATTCAAGAACGGGAATTTGTTTGGTGCGCAGGTATTGATCGAACACCTTTTGTAGATCGAGTTTAAGAAATTTCATCATGTAGTCTTCCACCTGCCTTGAACTTACCGTTTGATGCCAAAAATCGGAGTTCAGTCCCCTAAGCATGACCCTCCATAAACTATCGTTGTTAACAATCTGCCGGATGCCATGCAACATGTTAGCCGCTTTATAATACATGTCGCTTGAACCATCGCGGTTCACATTGTAATCGGCAATAATGGGCTCATCATTCTGTACACCTATTCGGGTGCCGATCACGTAATCAGACGCCGCTTTTTTGCCAAACAAATACTGCGTGAATAAACATTCGGAGTAAGCGGTAAAACCTTCGTGCACCCAGTTATCCGCCACATCTTTTACGGTGATGTTGTTCCCGAACCATTCGTGGCCTGATTCGTGTACAATAATAAAATCCCACTTTAAGCCCCAACCTGTTAAGGAAAGGTCAGTTCCCAGATACCCATTTTTAAATTTATTGCCATAAGCAATTGCGCTTTGGTGTTCCATGCCTAAATACGGGGCTTCCACGAGTTTATATCCGTCTTCGTAAAAAGGATATTTACCAAACCAATATTCAAAACAGCGGAGCATGGGTTTTACCTGCGCAAATTGTTTTTTGGCAAGCTCTACATTTTCCTGAAGCACCCAATAATCGAGTTGAAGAACGCCGCCTTCACCCTGAACGGTATCCTTAAAATTAGCATAGTACCCTATGTATGGAATGATGTTGTAATTGTTGATGGGGTTTTTTACTTCCCAATGGTAAACCGCTTTGCCATTTGAAATCTGGTCGATTCCACGCATTCGCCCGTTAGAAACCGCTACCAAATCGGAAGGCACTGTAAAATGCAAACTGCAGCTGTCTACTTCATCGTATTGGTGGTCCTTGCTCGGAAACCAAACACTGGAAGCCATACCCTGACAAGCAATGGAAATCCAGGGACGTTGCCTCGCGTCTTTGGTCCAGATCAAACCTCCATCCCAGGGCGGCTGTTTAGCCACGTGCGGTTTACCGTGAAAATAAGTAATCAGGGTTTTGATGGCCTCCTTATGTTGTGCGTTGGACAATTGAACAAAGTAGGCATTGCCATCTTTGCTGAAGGTGCAGGTTTTTCCATCCTGAACAACCGAATCGAGCCGCATGGGTTCCATCAAATCGATTTGCATAATCTGGTCCGCCTCAAGCACTTTGTATCGGATGGAATTTTTACCGGAAATACTGCTGTCGGCATAATTAAAGGCCACATGAAGATCGTAGTGTTTAAGGTCCCACCAGATTCTTGATTTCCCGATGCCACCCCTTAACGAATCGGCATGTGTATAGCGGAGTTTTTGAGAATACAAACCCCCGGTAAAAACCAGCATCAGTAACAAACCAATGAATTTACGATAGAATGGATAAAACATACACCCTTATTTTCTTTACTCTCTGCAAATGTATTCAGGAACCCGAATAATTCATCAGAATTTTAAATCCCCCGATAAATGTTTTGCTGTTCCTTTAACAAGTTTTTTATAAGTATGAGAGGCTAATTCCCTAATTGAGGTAATGGGTTGGCGCTAATTTCTTACCTTTACCGGTCTTTAAAAAAAATGATGCTCGAGAAACTGGAAGAGATAAAACGCCGTTACGAAGATGTGGAAGCAAAACTTTCAGATCCTAAAGTAATAGCGGATATGAAACTGTTCAAAAAACTGAACATTGAATACAAAGAATTGAGCTATGTGGTTGAACACCTGAATACTTATAAAAAAGTATTGGCTAATATTGAGAGTGCCAAAGAAGTGCTGGCCCATGAAAAAGACAAGGATTTTCTGGACATGGCCAAGGCCGAGCTGGAAGAAAACAGGGCCAGGGAACTGCAGCTGGAAGAAGAAATCAGGATGATGCTGGTGCCCAAGGATCCTGAAGATGAAAAAAACTGTGTGATGGAGTTGCGTGCAGGTACGGGTGGTGATGAGGCTTCGATTTTTGCCGGCAACCTTTTTGAGATGTATTCCCGCTACTGCGAAAAAAAGAACTTTAAAATTGAAGTGGTGGATTCTAATCCCGGCACCATGGGCGGTTACAAAGAGATTGTGTTTAATGTAACTGGCCCAGGAGCTTATGGCATTCTGAAATTTGAGAGCGGTGTGCATCGCGTGCAGCGTGTACCGGCCACCGAAACCCAGGGTAGGGTGCATACTTCAGCCGCATCGGTAGTGGTACTTCCTGAAGCCGAGGACCTGGATGTTGAGGTAAAAGATTCGGATATTGAATTGGCCACCGCCCGAAGCGGAGGCGCGGGAGGACAAAATGTAAACAAAGTGGAGTCAAAGGTGATACTGACTCACAAACCCAGCGGAATTGTGGTAACTTGTCAAACCGAAAGGAACCAATTGGGTAACCGCGAAAAAGCCATGCACATGCTCCGCTCCAAATTATACGATATCGAATACCAAAAACGACTGGAAGCGGTGAGTAAACGCCGTAAAACCATGGTAAGTACCGGAGACCGAAGCGCAAAAATCAGAACCTATAATTACCCGCAAAACCGGATAACTGATCACCGCATCAACCTGACCTTATACGACCTCGACAATTTTGTGAACGGAGACATACAGGAAATGATTGACAAATTGCAATTCGCCGAGAACGCAGAGCGTTTGAAAGAAGGCGGAATTTAATACACAACACATGACTTCCAAAGAAGAAGATAAAATACGGGACGCTTTTGCCGCGAAGGACTGGAGCGACATCAAAGCGCAAAACAGCTGGCAGATCTTTAAGATCATGAGCGAGTTTGTAGAAGGGTTTGAAAAAATGTCCAAAATCGGGCCCTGCGTTTCAATTTTCGGCAGTGCCAGAACCAAACCTGACAACACCTACTATAAAATAGCGGAGGAAATTGCCTTTAAACTGGTGAAAGAAGGTTATGGCATCATTACCGGCGGAGGACCCGGAATTATGGAAGCTGCCAACAAAGGAGCTCAGAGGGGCGGAGGCAAATCGGTAGGTTTAAACATCGCCTTGCCTTTCGAACAAACTCATAATGACTATATCGATAAGGACAAAAACATACAATTTGATTACTTTTTTGTGCGTAAAACCATTTTTTTGAGATATTCTCAGGGTTTTATTGGTATGCCGGGTGGATTTGGCACCATGGATGAATTGTTTGAATCCCTCACACTTGTGCAAACCAATAAAATCGCGCAATTCCCGGTTGTGCTGGTGGGTAAAGAATACTGGACAGGCCTTATTGATTGGTTGACCGGCACCATGCTTCAAAAGGAAAAAAACATCAACGCGCCTGACCTCGAACTTTTCAAACTGGTTGACACAGCCGATGAAGCAGTAAAATACATTGTTGATTTTTACAGCAAATACCTGCTAAAACCAAATTTCTGATTGGTCTACTGGATGTTTAAAATATTTGTTGTTCCCTTCTTTTACCTGGTATCACTTGTTCCTTTTTTTATTTTGTACCCCATCAGTAATGTATTTTCTTTTATACTTTATTACTTAATTGGTTACAGAAAACAGGTGGTATTTGACAACCTGAGAAAATCTTTTCCCGATCGTTCTGATTCCGAAATTCGTAAGATCAGCCGGCAATTTTACATTCATTTTGTGGATGTAATTTTTGAAACCATTAAATTAATGACCATCTCTGACAAGAGTTTCAAAAATCGTTGCCATTTTAATGAGGAAGCTTTGCACACTTTTGAATCTTTTTTCAAAAAAAATCAAAGTCTGGTTGGCATTATGGGGCATTGCGGTAACTGGGAATGGGCTGCCATTGCGCACCAATTCTATTTCAAACGCTTAATTACCGGCGTATATCATCCGCTCAGCAACAAAAGTTTCGATGAGTTCATGCTTCAGCTTCGCGGTCGCAAAGGCGGGCACATCATTCCGATGAGTTTGGTGTACAAAGAATTGCTTACTCTCAGGGAACAACAGCTCGACACTACGCTTGGATTAATTGCTGACCAGGCGCCTCCACCGGAAAGTGCTTACTGGACCCGATTTATGAACCAGGATTCCGGATTTTTTTGTGGTCCTGAAAAAATTGCCAAAAAATTTGACTTTCCGGTGCTGTATCTTGGAGTGAAAAAAATCAAACGGGGTTATTATGAAATGAGGGTAAAGGTGCTGACTGAACACCCCAACACCACGCAAGCGGGAGAAATTACCCAATTGTACGTGAACGAGCTGGAAAAAGACCTTCGGGAACAACCTTTTAACTGGCTTTGGAGCCACAGGCGCTGGAAACACAAGAAACCGGCCTGATCTAAAAGAATCTGGCGCATTTCCTCAGGACCATAAGCAAAGCCCACAAAAAATTCCCATTTTTACCGGAGAAATTTTTATGAATCAAACAAAACAAAAGCCCGCTCCTCTGCCGGCGAATTCAGGACCCGATTTCTTTGAGAATCTTGGCAACAGAGCTTACCTGTTTACTCTTACACTTTTAATGGCCGTTGCCTTTTTTGTGTTTCAGGATTTTCTTCTCTTCAAAAACGTATTCCTTTACAAAGATATTGGCAGTGATACCCTGAATGGTGTTTATCCTTATTTCAGGCATCTGGCCAGCTATTTCAAAGAACACGGCATGCCCACCTGGTCATTCGCCGAAGGCATGGGACAATCCATCATGGCCGGTTTTTTAAGAGACCCCTTTCAATTGCCCGCCATACTTGCAGGCCCTGAAAGTATGCCTAAAATCTTTATCTACGTTGAGGTTTTTAAAATCATACTGGGCGGTTCGGTGTTTTATTTCTTTCTAAAATCGCTTAAGGTATCCAACTATTCTGCCACTTTGGGGGCGCTGTTGTTTTCCTTCTCGGGTTTTATGATTATTGGAGCCTGCTGGTACCTGTTCACCTTTGAAGCTTTCAACCTGGCTTTATTGTTACTGGGTTTTGAGAAAATTTACCAGAAAAAACAATGGGGTATTTTTATACTGGCTGTATTTATCACGGGAATTTCTTTTCCCGTGAACCTTTTCCCTTTTGGTTTATTTATCCTATTTTATTCTCTCTTCCGCTTTCTTCAGGATCAGAAATTCAATGGCGGCCGGTTTCTCAACCTGCTGACTCAATTGGTACTGGCAGGCATTATCGGCGTTTTGTTATCCGGACCCTTCTTACTCGAAAATATTTTCCAGGTTCTGGAGTCGCCCCGCGGAAGCGGTACCGATTCCTATTTTGCCCTGCTTTCTTCCTCACCCAAATTTGCTTTGGTGAGCAAATATGAATTTGGCTCCTCTGTTATGCGTATGTTCAGCAGCGACATTCTTGGCAGTGGCAACAGCTTTAGCGGATTCCAAAATTACCTGGAGTCGCCACTCGGTTATTGCGGGCTCATTAGTTTGATGTTGTTCACCCAGGTGTTTACGCAACTGGAAAAAAGCAAAAGACGCGTTTACATAGGGCTTTTTGTGCTGTGGCTCATCCCTACTCTTTTCCCTTATTTCAGGTACGCTTTCTGGTTATTTTCAGGAGATTATTACAGGATCTATTCCTTTTTCCTGGCCCTGGTGCTCATTCTCTTCTCGGTTCAGGCCCTCGACCTCATTTTAAAATCTAAAAAGGTCAACCTGATTGCCTTGATTGGTACACTCGGGTTTTGGTTATTGCTGACTTCTATCCATTACAAATCGCCAATCACCTACCCCGGCTCACAGGCGATGGTTAAAGAACTGATAAGGGATGAAACCATCACCTTTTTTGTACGCAGCTTTTTACTGTTTTATGCACTTGTTATTTATTTTCTGGTTAAATCCAAAAATCAGGTGCTGGTAAAAACGCTCTTATTGGTACTGGTGGGCATTGAATTAATTTACCTCTCGTCTATTTCTGTAAGCAAAAGGGACATTGTTAGCGGTCGCGAACTCAAAGAAAAAACAGGTTACAACGATTATTCCATGGAGGCCGTGAAATACATGAAATCGCGGGAAAAAGGATTCTTCAGAGTGGACAAAATGTACTTTTCAGGTGGAGCCATGCATGGCAGTTTAAACGACCACAAAGTGCAGGACTATTATGGCACCAGCAGTTACAACTCCTTTGCTCAGATCAATTTTGTGAAATACATGAGGGGGTATGATGTAATTGATAAATACAGCGAGTATGCCAGCCGTTGGGTCGACGGACTCAGAAACCGCCCCTTCCTGGAACCTCTCAATCATGTGAAATATGTTTTGACAAAAAACGCATCCATCAATCCCCTTTGGAAAAACACTCACGATTCGGTTGCAAAATTTGGTGACGTAGTAGTGTTAAAACACAAGTTTGAACTGCCCATCGGTTATACCTATGAGGCCTTTATGCCCCGTAGTGAGTTCGACCGGCTTTCTCCAACACAAAAAGACCTGATGAGTTACAAAGCCGTGATAATTGAAGATGAGGATTTACAGAAAACCGGCACTTTAAAAAGAATAGGACTGAATGATAGTATTGATTTCAGAACCTTTACCTGGGATTACCTTCCCAATAAAATTCAGGACTTAAAACAGGAATCCCTGCAATTGTCGGTGTTTGAACAGGACCGCATTGAAGGAAAAATAAAACTCAGCAAAGAAAAACTTGCCTATTTCAGTTTCCCTTATGATAAAGGGTGGAAAGCGTATATCGACGGAAAAGAAACGGAAAAACTATTGGTGAGTTGTGGTATGACCGGACTTGTTATACCGGCAGGTGAACACAGCATCGAATTGGTTTATCACCTGCGTTTTTATGGCAAAGGCTGGATCCTTTTTGCACTGGGCCTTGCGCTTGGTGGTGGACTGTATTTCTTCAACAGAAAAAAACAATTAAAAGCGAGCACACATGGATAACACATCATACAAATTCGGAACCAAAGCCATACACGCGGGCGCCGAACCCGATCCAACCACTGGCGCCATCATGACCCCTATCTTCCAAACCAGCACTTTTGTTCAGGAGTATCCTGGTAAACACAAAGGCTACGCGTACGCCAGGGGTAAAAACCCAACCCGTGAAGCCCTTCAAAAAAACATAGCAGCACTCGAAAATGGCAAATTCGCCTTGTGTTTCAGTAGTGGCATGGGAGCTATTGACGCGGTTATTAAACTGCTGCGGCCGGGAGATGAAGTGGTTACCGGAGACGACCTGTATGGAGGAAGCTATCGCATGTTCACCAAAGTGTTCGCCAATTACGGCATTACGTTTCACTTTGTTGACATGAGCAATGCTGAGAACATTCGCAACTTCATCAATTCAAAAACCAAACTGATTTGGATAGAAACACCTACCAACCCTACCATGCAGATCATCGACATTGAAGCGGTGGTAAAAATTGCGCGTGAACACAAGGTGATTTCCGCGGTTGACAACACCTTTGCTTCCCCCTACCTCCAAAATCCTCTGGACCTAGGGGCAGACATTGTGATGCATAGCGTAACCAAGTATTTGGGAGGCCACAGCGATGTGGTCATGGGCGCTTTGGTGACCAACTCCGACAATTTGTACGAACAACTGGCTTTTATACACAACAGTTGTGGAGCAACACCAGGGCCAATGGATAGTTTTCTGGTGATGCGGGGAATAAAAACCCTGCATTTGAGAATGGAAAGACATTGTTTTAATGGAAGGAAAGTAGCCGAATACCTGGTCTCTCATCCTAAAATTGAAAAAGTGTATTGGCCTGGGTTCCCTTCTCATCCCAATCATGCCATTGCAAAAAAACAAATGCGCGATTTTGGCGGTATGATTTCCATTGTTCTCAAGGACAAAAGTGTTGAGAACACCTTTAAACTGGCATCTTCATTCAAGGTCTTTTCTCTTGCCGAAAGTCTCGGCGGTGTTGAGTCGCTGGTGAATCACCCCGCTACCATGACCCACGCATCCATTCCAAAAGCGGAAAGAGAAAAAGCAGGTGTGGTGGATAATCTTTTGAGATTGAGTGTGGGGGTTGAAGACATTGAAGACCTGCTGAGTGATTTGAAACAAGCCTTGGGGTAAAACCCCCGGTTATAGAACCCTGCTTTTTTAAAGAAACTAAAGTAATTTCTTATATTTACCTTTAGCCACCTTCCGGATTATGAAATTTAAACTTGTATTGTCCCTTTTTTTAATTGCAGTTACCTGCCATGCTCAGGTATTTGTGTGTAAGGACGGGCTCATCAAATTCACGTCCGAAGCTCCGCTTGAACTAATTAAAGCCCAATCGTCGAAAGCATCCGGCGCTCTGGACTGTTCCAACAAAAACGTGCTGTTTATGATTAGCATTGAGTCATTCGACGGTTTCAACAGCAGTTTGCAAAAAGAACACTTCAGGGAAAATTACATGGAAACTACCAAATTCCCCACCGCTACCTTCAAAGGAAAAATTATAGAGGATGTTGATTTTAGCAAAAGCGGCACCTATAACGTCAGGGCAAAAGGCATCTTTACCATACACGGTGTAGAAAAAGAAAAGATTGTAAAGGTGAAAGTAGTAGTTAAAGAAAAAACCATTGAGGTTGAAACCTCCTTTGAAGTGGCTTTAGAGGACCACAACATCAACATTCCAAAAGTGGTGAACCAAAAAATCGCCTCCATGATTATGGTGGAGTTGAAAGCAGCCCTGAAACCAAAATCCTAGGCGGGGTGTGAAGCAAAAACACTACATATCATTCATTCTTACCGTTTTTTGCCTTTCCCTTTTTTCACAATACCAAATCCGTAATTTTTATTCACTAACCGGTAAAAAAGATGTGCCGGTAAATGTAATCGCTCAGGATTACAATGGCTATCTATGGTTGGGCACCAAAGAAGGCGTATTTCGTTTCGACGGGAAAACAGCTGAAAATCTTCTCAAGGAATACAAACCCTTACAAGCAGAAATTAATGCTTTGTTAATCGACAACAAGGACCGGCTTTGGCTGGGCATGAAATCAGGCAAGGTGTATTTTTTTCACAAGAATCGTCTCGATTCGCTTAATTTCGGAAAAGAAGGCAACAGCTCAAGAATCACTTCCTTCTCTGAACTGGGCAATCGTTTGTTTATTGGTACTTACGGAAACGGGCTTTTTTGTTTTGAAAACAACGTCCTCACACACTACACCAGCGGCAATGGTTTGAGCGACGATGTGATTTACCGTATCATCAGCGACAAAACCAGTAAACTCTGGTGCGCCACAGATGCGGGCATCAGTGAATTTGAGTTTGCTTCCACCAAACCAACCATCAGCATCCTCTCCAATAAAAATGGTCTGCCTGATAATATCGTCAGAGATCTCTCTTTGCGTGAAAATCGTTTGTGTATCGCCATGCAGGATTCTGGTGTGTGTTATTACAACCTGAGATCAAAAAAAATAGAGCGCAAAACATTCTTTAGCGAGTGGAGTTTAGGTCCGGTAGTGAATGCTTTTATGGATGCCTCAGGAAAAACCCTGCTCGCTACTGAAAAACAGGGTTTGTTAATCTTCAGGAATTCCAATTTAAATGTATTCGATTACGAAACGCAATTGCAATGCAAGGAAATTAATCAAGCCTTTCTCGATCGGGAGCAACAGATTTGGATTGCAAGTAAAAAAGGCATCAGCCAGTTTACGGAAAAGCGGCATCAACTGATTAATCAGAACACAGGCCTGAAGAATGATAAGGTGCTGGCCCTGGCCATTGATAATGATCAATCCATTTGGGTTGGGGGCACCTCAGGTATAACAAAAATCCTGAAAAACGAAAAGGGCGAACTCAATATCCTGAGCCAAAAATCGCTGGATAAATACAGTATTTCATGTGCAGTGAAAGCACCGGATGGAGACATCTGGTTCGGAACCTACGGACAGGGGATTATCGTGCTGAACACCAAAACCGACAACAGTGTTATTTTAAACACGGCCGAAGACAAAATTTCGGATAACAACATTTCTCATTTGTATTTTGAAGATAACAACACCCTTTACATTTCAACTCTTGGCGGGGGTTTAATAAAAGCGCAGGTGGACCTCGAAGGCGAATACAAACTATTTAACATAGAAGCGGTGTATACCGAAGAGAACGGCTTCGGTAGCAATTATGTGTATTCTGCCATAACTGATAAAAATGGCGTTTTGTATGCGGCAACGGATGGAGGAGGTTTGGAGAAATTTGAAAACGGAAAATTCGTCAGCCTGACAAAAAAATTTAATCTGAATTCAAATACCGTTTTTTCGTTATGCCGTGATTCGAATAATTCCATTTGGGCCATTTCCAATGCGGATGGATTGCTTCGGTACGATGGAAAAAACATACAGAAATTCGGACGGAAAGAAGGTTTAAGAGACGATCAGCCTCAGCAAATCATTTGTGCCGATGCTTTTATTTATTGCGTTCACAGCAAAGGCATCGATCGTTTATCCATAAAGGGTAGCGGAATAAGTTATTTCGATATCAACACCGAGGACCTCGATCCGAATCTCAATGCCATTGTATTGCATAAAAACACCCTTTTCTCAGGCACCGGGAGCGGAATTCTTTTGCTGAGAACCGGCATGGAAAGATCGGATTCCATTGCCCCTAAAATTAATTTAAAGTCAGTTGAGCTCAATTATAAGCCGCTGAATTACGATTCGGTGAATACCTTCGGGCATAATCAAAACACCTTTGGTTTCACCTATGATGGTATTTGGATGAAAAATCCGGGTAAGCTGAAGTATAGACATAAGTTACACGGTTTTGACCAGGACTGGGTGTTGAGTGATGAAGGGAAACGGGTGATGTACAACAAACTGGATCCGGGTTATTATACGTTTATTGCTCAGGCCCAAAACGAGGAAGAAATCTGGAGCGAGCCGGTGACCTATTCTTTCATGATAGAAACGCCTTTCTGGAAACGCTGGTGGTTCTGGGTATTGAGTTTAGGCACTGTTTCTGCCGCCATCTATACCTTTGTAAGGTACCGTTTGCGGGCGCTTCAAAAAGAAAACCTGATTCTTGAAAGCAAAGTAAAAGAGCGAACGGCTGAGATTGAAAAACAATCGCGAATTATTGAACACAAAAACATTGAACTCGAACAGTTGTCGTTGGTTGCAAGTAAAACAGACAATGTGGTTCTAATTCTTGACGCTTCGGGGCAACTTGAATACATCAACGAGAGTTTTATCAAACTACATGGGCTGAATAAGGAAGAACTGGTTTTAAAATACGGGGCTACCATTTACCAACTCAGCAACCACCCCGGTATTAAAGAAATTATAAACGATGCGGTTCAACATAAAAAATCGGTGAATTATGAAACCCTGAACACCAAAACCAATCAGGATTCAGCGGTTTGGCAGTCCTCCACGCTAACACCTATTTTCGACAATCAGGGTGCACTCAAAAAAATCATCATTATCGATACCGATGTAACAGAACGAAAAATACAGGAACAGGTCATCATTCAAAAAAACAAAGACATCACCGACAGCATTTCCTATGCGAGAAAAATCCAATACTCCATTCTGCCTCCCAATGCATTGATAGAACAACATCTGTCCGATTTTTTTCTAATCTACCTCACCAAAGACATTGTGAGTGGCGATTTTTACTGGTTCACGCATTTTGATAACACAAGCATCATTGCTGCTGTGGATTGTACCGGGCATGGGGTTCCAGGTGCCTTTATGAGTTTAATCGGGTATAACCTGTTGAACAAAATTGTGAACGAAGAAAAAATCACGAACCCCGGAGAAATATTACTGGCCCTCAATCAGGGGGTGCTGGACGCCCTGTATAAAAACGAATCCGAATCGAAAGACGGTATGGACATTGCCATATGTAAAATCAATCACCGTTTTAATACTTTGGAATACGCAGGGGCTATGCGTCCTTTATGGCTGGTGGAAAACAATGAGCTCAGAGAAATAAAAGCCGATAAAATTCCCATTGGCACCAAACAAAAAGACCGTATTGAAACCATTGTGTACACCACACATACCATTCAACTGAATGGACAAAGCTGTTTTTATATTTTTACCGATGGGTACGCCGATCAATTTGGTGGCCCTAAAGAAAAAAAATACAGCACCGGAAAGTTCAAGGAACTCTTATTGAAACACCATGCTCTTCCAATGAAACAGCAGCAAGAGCAAATCCGAAACGAACACCTCGAATGGAAAGGCCGTCATGAGCAGGTAGACGATATCCTGGTGATTGGTTTTAAACTGTAAAGCGGACTGGAAATCAAAAAAGATTCACAAGCTCCTGTTTTCGTCGAACAAAAACGCCCTTTTGTCGAAACAATTTTTCAGAAGGCCTGTTAACAAAGGCCTCCCGCCTTGTTTGTAACATCTAAATTGTCGAGAAATTCATACTCACAACACCTAATTAACCGGGTATTAATGTATATTTACCGCTAATTGACACTCGTTTTCTCTGATGAAGTTAGGCGCACTATTTATTGGTTTTTTTCTTTCCCTGATTTGCATTTGCGGGTTTTCACAAACCCCTAAAATCAAAGAAACACAAAGTGCTTCCAAAATAAAGGCCTCCTTTATCTACAGTTTCACCAAATCCATAAAATGGCCCAACGAGGCAAACATCAGCAACTTTAAAATTTGTGTGCTCAATAACGAGGATTTGGTATCACGGCTTAAGGCCATTGTTGCCAATAATAAATTCCGGAACGGAGCCCCTTTTCAGGTGATACACGCCCGCAGCAAGTCCGAAATTGTATCCTGCCAGATTCTCCTGGTTAATTCAAACAGCGAAAGCGATTTAAAATCCATTTACAATAAAATCAAAGGCAAACCCACTTTAATGGTTACTGAAAATTTGCTGGATTACAGACAGTCCATTGTGTCGTTTGTGGAAGTGGATGGTCACATGAAATTTATTGTGAACAAACAAAAAATGAGCGAGGCCGGCCTCATCGCCAGTAGCGTACTTTACGATCTTTCCATTACAAAAGAAGCCGACTGGAACAACATTATCGATAAGGTGGCTTACCTTACCAAAAACTCCAACACCAAGGAAGTGAAAGTGAGTAAAGCCGACCTTCAGAAAATGTTAGGGGCTTACAGTGATCTGGAACTTGAGAAACGCAGGAAGGATTCCACCATCAAACAGATTGAAGACAGCCTGCAACGAAGAATTCAGATGTTCAACGCCAAAATGGTGGAGTACCGTAAGATTGAAGACAAAATTGAGGAGAACAAAAAGAGAATTAAGGAGCAGGAAAGGTTGATGGAAAACCAAAAGAGCGAAATTTCAAGACAAACCATCAAGATTGGACAACAAACCCAGGTTATCATCATCATCTTCTCGCTCGGATTTATCTCACTGGTTTTCCTGCTTTTTGCCATTCGAAGTAACATTCAGCGTAAAAAAGCCAATCAATTGCTTTTTGAACAGAAAAAAGAGGTGGAAAACCAGAAACAACTGGTGGATGAAAAACAAAAAGAAATTGTTGACAGTATCAATTATGCGCGCCGTATACAAACGGCTTTAATGGCTCACGATAAATTGCTCAGCAAACACTTGCCCGAGCACTTTGTGTTGTTCAGGCCAAAAGACATTGTTGCAGGAGACTTTTACTGGGCCACTTCAACACCCGGCGGGTTTATGTATGTTACCGGTGACTGCACGGGCCATGGTGTGCCGGGCGCTTTCATGAGCCTGCTGAACATCAGTAAACTGAACGAAACCATTAATCAGAAAAATATTACGCGTCCTGACCTGGTGTTTAACGATATTCGTAATGAGATTACCCGCGCCTTAAATCCTGAAGACAGCACCGAAGACAGTAAAGATGGAATGGATGCTGTATTGTGTAAGCTCGATCTCAGAGGCATGAAGTTGCAATACGCTGCCGCAAACAATTCTTTTTACGTGATACGCAACAAAGAAGTAATTGTGTGTAAAGCGGATAAAATGCACGTGGGCAAGGCTTTTAATGCCACCGGATTGTTTACCTATTATGAGATGGATCTTCAAAAAGGCGATTGCATTTACACCTTCTCCGATGGGTATTCCGATCAGTTCGGAGGCCCAAACCGCAAACGGTTTAAGTCGGTGCAATTAAAAGAGCTCCTCCTCCATATTTCTGAAAAGCCAATGCCCGAACAAAGAACCATACTCAATGAAAAATTTGAAAGCTGGAAGGGCAACATCGAACAAATTGACGACGTGCTGGTGATTGGTGTAAGAGTGTAAACCCACTCAGTTATTTTCCACCCCGTGAAGCAATGCCAATAAAAAAGCCCGGACACATCCGGGCTTTTTGTTTTAAGCAATTTATCTGTGAGATTACATCATTCCGCCCATGCCGCCCATATCCGGGGCGCCGCCCATGGCCGGTTTTTCTTCTTTCTTCTCTGCCAACACACAATCTGTTGTAAGGAGCATGGCTGCCACAGAAGCCGCATTCTCAAGCGCAACACGACTCACTTTGGTTGGATCAATAACGCCGGCTTTGTATAGGTTCTCGTAATTCTCGGTTCTGGCGTTGAAACCAAAATCATCTTTCCCCTCCTTCACCCTTTGCACAACAATTGAGCCTTCGATGCCGCAATTGGTACAAATCTGACGAAGTGGTTCTTCCAGAGCGCGTTTTACAATCGCCATTCCGGTTGTTTCATCGTCGTTGCTTCCTTTCAATTTATCCAATGCTGAAATAGCACGGATGTATGCGGTTCCTCCGCCGGGTACTATCCCCTCTTCTACAGCAGCGCGGGTTGCAGCCAAGGCATCATCCACACGGTCTTTTTTCTCCTTCATTTCCACTTCACTGGCAGCGCCAACGTACAATACAGCTACACCACCGGCTAATTTTGCCAAACGTTCCTGTAGTTTTTCCTTATCGTAATCTGATGTGGTAGATTCGATCTGAGCTTTGATTTGATTCACACGTGATGCAATCTCCGCTTTTTTGCCCGATCCGTTTACGATGGTGGTATTGTCCTTATCAATGGTGATTTTCTCAGCCCTGCCCAAATCGGTTAATTGCGCATCTTCCAGTTTACGGCCTTGTTCTTCGCTGATGAAAGTACCACCGGTAAGGATGGCGATGTCTTCCAGCATGGCTTTTCTGCGATCGCCAAATCCGGGAGCTTTTACGGCACAAATTTTAAGGTTGGCACGCAAACGGTTTACCACCAAGGTTTGCAAAGCTTCCCCGTCCAGATCTTCTGCAATAATCAACAACGGTTTTCCGGTTTGCACGGCTTTTTCAAGCACAGGCAACAACTCTTTCATGGCAGAGATCTTTTTCTCATAAATCAGAACATAAGGGCTCTCCAATACGGTTTCCATTTTGTCAACATTGGTAACAAAGTAAGGTGAAATGTAACCACGGTCGAATTGCATACCTTCCACCACTTCCACAGTGGTTTCAGTTCCTTTGGCTTCTTCAACGGTAATAACTCCCTCCTTTTTTACTTTGCCCATGGCTTCGGCAATCAGCTTTCCGATGGTAGAATCGTTGTTCGCTGAAATGGTAGCCACTTGTTCAATTTTTTTATTGTCGTTGCCAATGGTGTGCGATTGTTTTTTCAGGTGCTCAACTACGGCTAAAACCGCCTTGTCGATACCGCGTTTCAAATCCATAGGATTAGCGCCTGCAGCCACGTTTTTTAAACCTGCTGTAACAATGGCCTGACCTAATACGGTGGCTGTGGTTGTTCCGTCCCCGGCCACATCGGCTGTTTTGCTGGCTACTTCCTTCAACAACTGCGCACCCATGTTTTCAACGGGATGGCTGAGTTCTATTTCTTTCGCTACGGTTACCCCGTCTTTTGTGATAGCCGGAGAACCAAATTTTTTATCAATAATCACATTACGCCCTTTAGGACCCAAGGTAACTTTTACCGCATTTGCCAAAGCATCAACGCCGCGTTTTAAAGCGTCGCGTGCTTCAATATTAAAGGTGATTTCTTTTGCCATAATTGTATTTTGAAAAATGAATGAATGTTTAATTAAATAATTGCGTAAATATCGCTTTCACGCATAATGAGGTACTCCTCACCGTCAATATTGATTTCGGTTCCGGCGTACTTACCATATAAAACCATATCGCCTGCCTTTACGGTCATAGGCTCATCCGGTTTTCCGTTACCAACTGCAATAATTTTTCCACGCATGGGTTTTTCTTTCGCGGTATCTGGAATGATTATTCCACCTGAAGTTTTGGTTTCGGCTGGTGCCGGTTCTACTAATACCCTGTCAGCCAGGGGCTTCACTTTTATTTTTGCCATATCGGTTTGGTGTTTTAGTTTGACCCTCATCCTCACAAATTGTGCCATGTAAGGATTAGCCGGCGCTGTGGTCAAATTTTCACATTCAAACCCTGCTTTCTGAAGAATTTGGCAGACTTAAGTGACAGGCTGACACGGAATTTTTGAGGGTCTATTTGCGCTTGCCCTTTTCGTAGATAACCACAAATCCGTCGAAACCTTTTGTGATGAGCTCTTCCCGCTTTTTTAAGGCGTCTTCACGGCTTGAAAACGGGCCAACGAGCACCTTGTATTTGTTGTCCTCATTCACCACTTTGTATTTTCCAAGCTTCTTTAAGATGGTTTTGTCCGGTTTGTTTATAAAAGCTCCCACCTGCAGCATGTAAACCGTGTTTTGGGCATCAACAGGTTTCAGGTTCTCAGGCTCCAAAGGCTCTTCCTTGGTTTTTGCAGTCTCAGGAGAAATTGTGTTTTCAGGCACTGCCGGGAGGGTGGAAGTTAGCTGACTCGGCTGAATGTATTCAATGAGTCGTTCAATTTCATCGGCATTTTCATTCAGGGTTCGCGATAAAATAATGATCTTCTCAGAGGTTTGAAGGTCCGTCTCGGCTTTTTGTCTGGCTGCCTCGGCTTTTGTAAGCACCTTTTTCCGTTCATTTTTGTTTTTAATGTCTTCCGCGTTTCTGATGGTTTCCTCGGCTTCCTGCAATTTTTTTCCGGCCATTTCCTTCTCTTTTAATCCCACTTCCATAGCTTCTGCCGCGTCTTTTCTGAACTGGGCGGCTTGTTGTTTCAGCTCTGCAATCTCCTGATCCGAAAGACGATCGATTTTTTTGTTTTCATACCCGGGCAAAAGGGCGCTTTGTGCCTGAGAATTTACACTGATCTCCCCTCTGGCTTCGGGTGACGAAAAATAAGTGATAGAATCGGCGGAACTTAATTGTGTTGTGCGTTCTTCAATAGCCGTTTCCAGGTCAATGGCCTCGTTTTCGAGGGTGCGCGACAGGGCGAGAATCTTGTCAGCTGCAGAATTGTTGGAGGCTGCCCTTTCCTTCAGTTTTTTTGCATTTTCAATTGCCGCATTTCGTTCTGTTTCATTTTGTATACTTTGGGCTTTGGTCAAGGCACCCTCAGCATCGGCCGCATTTTTTTCAGCTTCTGTTTTTTCTTTGCTGCCAAGCTCATACGCCTTTTTGGAGTCGAGGCGAAACTGATTCGCTTGCTGTCTCATAGCAATGAGTTGCTGTGCATAACTGCCCTGGTTAGCGAGATTCTGATTAGAAGCAATCGCTTGTTCAGAAGGAGGGGCCTGATTGCCAGAGTTTGGTAAAACCGGAAGGTCGGTGGTTTTTGGGCCGGAGATCATTTTGCGTTCGGGCTTCAGTACCTTTACAATGTAAATCTTTCTGGATGCTGCATCGACCTCTTTGCGATTGCCATCCACTATATAACTGAACTTTTGTTCAATGTTGGCGGGACCCGTAAGCGGGCCGGTGATAAGTTTCATGCTGATGGTAAATACCGAATCAGGCGGGGCGATAACCCAAACAATTTTTGCCCTTTTGTTCTCATACGAAAAGGTTCCTCCCCTGCTCTCGCCTTCCTCTGCCACAGCGCCTTCGGGAAGCTCAATCTGGTACTTGGCAAAATTGTTCAGTTCTCCTTTCGTTATTTTCACCTCAAATACCTTTTCGGTATTGGTGGGCAAAGAATCCGGAAGGTTGCACTCCATCGTAATCTGAGCACTCAGACGAAAAGAAAGAATGGACAATAAAATAAGAAAAAACGGAGGGTAGATTTTCTTGATTTCGGGTAGGGTATAGGGTGTTTTCAAAACGTGAAGGCACTTGATTTGCATAACAATATTATACCAAAGTCCCCAATTCTCAGCACAATCCGCTATTTAATTTCGAATAGAGCAGTGTTGAAATCATTTGAAGCCTATCATAAAAAAAGCCGTTCCCATTCAGAAACGGCTTTTAGTGCTAAATACCCGGTTTATTTCTTCAGATCAATCGGATAAAATATGCCTTTGATTTGAACGGATGCCTTGTTATCGCATTGCGATGGCAATGGTACAGGACTTTCTTCGCTTCCAAAAGTAATCTGGGTGTTATCGTAATAAATCTCTCTTGGATAGGCCGTACCTGTTGTAAAAGAAGCCACACCCGAGGTGAAAGGATGTGATTCGGAAATCACTGGAGTTAAGGTGGAGGTTGGAGAAAGACCAACGCCGGCTACCTTATCAGGGAAACAAGTAAAATCACGACGCAGAGGGTATTTCTCATAATATTTCATAGAGAAAGGTACATTTCCCGGAGTGTAACCTTTGGCCTCACCAACATAAGAGATAACGGCTAAGCTCCAATTAATGGCAGACTGGGCATTGGCTGCAAATACTTTTGTGTTGCTGGTGTTATCCAGTGTTTTGGTCCAGGTACCTTTCCAGGCCATGGAATCCTGATTCTTTTTCATGGTGAAGGAACCCTGGAATGACCATTTCAGCAAACCACCCGGGATTGGCGTATTGTTATTCGGCCTCAGGTTTTTGATTAAAATAGGATAATTGGTTGCGTTGGGGTCAACACTATCGATGTCTTTATTGTCCACTAACCAGCCATCCACCTTGTACTCTTCGCAGGTAATGCGACCGGTGAAATTAAAATCGCGGATATAGTTCTCATTTCCGGTGAGGCTATAAGTGGAATAAGCTTGTTCCTTAAAAAACATAAAGATGGAGCCATCGCGATGCCTTCCATCCATACAGGTAGTATTGTTAAAGTTAAAACTTAAACGGTTGGTTTGGGTATTTCTCACCACAGTTACCGTTCCCTGAGAAACAGGAGAAGGAGCATAGAACTTTTGCGCTCCGAAAGAGGCATCCTCACCCATCCAACTGGCTATCATTTCAATGTCAGAAACCAAAAACGTGGCGTAAGAGGCATCTATGGAAGTTTGAACTTCCTTATCTTCTGTTGGGGGTACATTCGCTTCCTTTTTACAAGCAAAAAACACCATTGAGCTAACAAGAGCGGCAAAAATACCGATGTTCAGTTTTTTCATTTTTGATCAGGTTTTGTTTTATCGTGTTGCAATTTAGCAAAAATTAATAATTCGGCAAAAAAATGCGGGTTTTTTGAAAATATCCGCCCCCTCCGGCCAAAGGTCAGAGAAAAAAAACCAATTGTTCAGGCTTACAGGCCTTCTCTACTCCATTCTCAATATTTCAGGTCGATCGGATAAAAAATACCCTTTATCTGCACAGCTGCTTTGTTATCGCACTGAGCGGGCAAATCAACAGGACTCAGGTCACTTCCATAAGAGATCTGGGTATTGTCAAAATATATTTCCCGCGGGTAAGCATTGCCAGTGGTAAAATAGGCAATTCCGGAAGTAATGGGGTGGAATTCACGAAAATTTGGGCTAAGTGTAGTGCCGTTGCTCACGTCTTTTACCTTGTCGGGAAAACAGGTGAAATCGCGCCTCAGCGGGGCTTTATCACTGTAACGGATCGTATACGGAACATTGCCAGGTGTATATCCTTTGGCTTCACCCTGGTAAGAAATTTTTGCCAAACTCCAGTCGATAGGATTCTGGGCATTGGCCGCAAACACCTTCGTATCCTTGGTATTATCCAGTGTTTTGGTAATGGTTCCTTTCCAGGCCATAGAATCCAGATCTTTTCTCATGGTAAATCCTCCGCTCAGGGTCCATTGCAGATTTCCGGAAACCGGCGTTTTCCCGTCGGGTCGTAAATTGGTTAGCAATACGGTTGTGTTGTTTGTGCCTGAATTGGGATTTTCGTAATCCTTGTTATCAATCAGCCAACCATCCACCTTGTATTCTTCAAGGGTAATGCGTCCGGTAAAATTGTAATCGCGAATGTAGTTTTCGTTTCCTGTGATAGGATGCGTAGCGTACTCGGCTTCTTTAAAATAAAGCCAGATGGATCCGTCGCGAACTTTGCCGTCGTGGCACAGGGTGTTATTGTAATTGATACTAATGCGATTCCCGGACCTGATGATTGAAAAACTTGATAAAGAAGCCGGCACCGGACCATAAAACTTTTGGTATCCCGGGGAATGGTCTTCACCCATAAAACTGCAAATCATTTCAACGTCTGATACCAGCTGCGTTGCAAACGCTGCATCAATGCTTGTTTTCACCTCTGTATCCGATACAGGTGGCACATTGGGCTTTTTGGTACAGGAAAAAAGCACCCAGCCTGCTGCAAGCAGGGTGCAAATAAGTGAAGAATGTTTTTTCATGTGTTTGGTTTTACGTTTATTTGTTCAAGTTAGTGAAATTTCGTTCATGTGCAACCGATTTGAGATATTTAAATGCTTTTTTTTCCGAATTGTAAAATAAATCTGGGACTTTATGTTACCGAAAAGCGGCTGGATGGCTTTCACAACATCGAAACCGTGTTTTATCCTGTAAACTGGACGGACGCCCTTGAAGTACTCGAAAATAAAAGTCCCGGAGCTCCTGCCTTTGAATTGAGCTGGCCCAACCAAAATGTGGAAATTCCGCTGGAGAACCAATTGCTTTACAAAGCCTGGAAACAGCTGAGTGTTATTCGAAAAATACCCCCTGTTTCGGTTCATTTTCTGAAAGCCATTCCATTGGGCGCAGGGCTAGGCGGAGGCAGTTCCGACGCCGCCAATATGATTCAACTGCTTGACCGCAAGTTTAACCTGGGCCTCACGGTGAACGAGAAACGGTCGATGGCTTCCAATTTGGGAAGCGATTGCGCCTTTTTTATTGAAAACACAGCTCAGGTGGCCAAAGGCCGGGGTGAACTTTTATCTCCCTGCAAAGTGAATCTCAGTGCGTATTATGTATTGCTGGTTTATCCGAACATCCATTGTGATACCGCCCTGGCTTATAAAACCGTTCAACCTCAGGCGGGGCGAAAGTCGATTCAAAGCATTGTTGAGCAAAATGACCTTTCCATTTGGAAAAAGGAGTTGGTGAATGATTTTGAAAAAAGTGTGTTTGAAAAATTTCCGGTAATTGGAAACCTTAAACAACAATTGTATGAGATGGGCGCCTTATACGCCTCGATGAGCGGCAGCGGGAGTACGGTATATGGTTTGTTTTCATCGAAACCGGATACTGATGTGTTTCAACCATTTCAAACCCACCTTCAGGAGCCTGCAGAAACGATTTTCTGAAGCAGGATATTTTTTATTTCTTTGTGCACCGGAATGAAACGTTGTAAGATCATAAAACATAAGTGTAAACGGCTTTAATCGGTTGCACCAAAAAGTTTCAATTCATTTCATTTCATTTTTTTAAATCAACCGTTTTCATGAATTACCTGGTACAAAAGTTTGGGGGCACTAGCGTGGGCAGCGCGCAAAGGATAAAAGATCTGGTTCAATTAACTGTAAATCCTGAAGCTAAAATTGTGGTGCTTAGCGCCATGAGTGGAACAACAAACGCCCTGGTGGGCATATGCGAGCAATTGTACAAGCGCAACATGGATGCCGCCAAACATCTGATTGATGCTTTGCATGCCACCTACTCAAACGTCATTGCCGAATTGTTTTCCAAACCTGAATTTTTAACCAAAGGCGAACAGCTCATTTCCAATCACTTCAATCACCTTCAATCCTTCACGCTGGATATGTTTACAGTGAATGAAGAGAAAGCCATACTGGCGCAAGGCGAATTGTTAAGCACCGCTTTGTTTCATTATTACCTTGAGGAATGCGGAATCCCTTCTGTTCTTTTACCGGCACTCAACTTCATGCGCCTCGATGCGAGAGAAGAGCCTGATATGGAATACATCAGCAAACACCTGAGGCAGGAACTTGAACCGCATAAAAACAACATCCTCTTTATTACGCAGGGATACATTTGCCGCAATGCCTATGGTGAAATTGACAATTTAAAACGCGGGGGCAGCGATTATACGGCTTCCATTATCGGAGCGGCGATTCAGAGTAAAGAAATACAAATCTGGACGGATATTGATGGTATGCACAACAACGATCCCAGAGTTGTATCACAAACCCATCCGATACAGGAATTGAGTTTTGATGAAGCCGCGGAGCTGGCCTATTTTGGCGCCAAAATTCTGCACCCTACCTGTATTCTGCCAGCACAAAAGGCCAACATACCGGTTCGTTTAAAAAACACCATGGATCCAAAGGCTGCAGGCACGCTTATTGCCAACATCCAAACGTCTGAAGGCGTGAAAGCGGTGGCTGCCAAGGACGGGATTACCGCCATTACCATACGAAGCGACCGTATGCTTTTGGCGCACGGTTTTTTGAGAGCCATTTTTGAGATTTTTGAGCGCCACAAAACCTCCATTGATATGATTACCACCAGTGAAGTAGCGGTATCGTTAACCATTGACAATGCCAGCCAGTTGAAAGGTATACTCGATGAAATAAAAGAAATTGCGCACGTGGAAGTAGATGAAAATCAAACCATCATTTGTGTGGTGGGTCAATTGCCCAAGAACAAATCCGGTATTGGCTTTAAAGTGCTTGAGTCCATGAAGGACATTCCCGTTCGAATGGTTTCGTATGGAGGCAGTGCGAATAACATTTCCGTGCTGGTGAGCAGTGAGTTTAAAACCGCAGCCCTGAAGGCCCTCAACAAGGGATTATTTAACTACAACTGAGCATGATGTTTGGAACCGATACCATAAAAAAATTCGAGACACTAGAAACACCGTTCTACTACTACAATCTTGATCTCTTGAAAAAAACACTTGTTGCACTGAAACAGGCTGCTCCACCGGAGTACCATGTGCACTATGCCCTTAAAGCCAACGCAAACCCTGAAATTCTTCGCATCATTCGTGAAGCCGGATTGGGTGCAGATTGCGTCAGCGGCAATGAAGTCAAACGTGCTTACGAAACGGGTTTTAAAGCCGGAGACATTGTGTTTGCCGGTGTGGGTAAAAGCGACAAAGAAATTAACGAAGCATTGGACATTGGTATATTCAGTTTTAATTCAGAAAGCACTCATGAACTTGAAATTCTGAATGATCTGGCAAAGAAAAAAAACAAAATAGCCCCCGTGGCACTTCGTATCAACCCTAACGTTGACGCTTATACGCACAAGTACATCACCACAGGTTTAGAGGAAAACAAGTTTGGCATTAACCAGCACGAATTTGAACATGTTGCACAGCTGCTGCAAGGTTCGGCTAATTTAAAGTTCAGCGGGCTTCATTTTCATATCGGCTCTCAAATTCAGGACCTCAGCGCTTTTAAAAATCTGTGTTTAAAGGTGAACGAAATCAATCAGTGGTTTATAAAAAGAGGATTGTTCCCTGAACACATCAATTTGGGTGGGGGACTGGGAATCGATTACCGTGAACCGGATAAAAACAACATCGTGGATTTTGCGCAGTATTTTAAGGTTTTCAAGGATCTGTTGGAATTGCACCCGCAACAAAAAGTGCATTTTGAACTGGGAAGGTGCATTGTAGCGCAATGCGGCAGTTTAATCAGCAGGGCCTTGTACATTAAAAAAGGCATTAACACCCATTTTGTTATTTTGGATGCCGGCATGACGGAATTGATACGACCCGCTTTGTACCAGGCCTACCATAAAATTGAAAACATCAGCCGTTCAGGTCAGGCTAACACCTTTAAATACGATGTGGTTGGTCCTATTTGCGAAAGCAGCGATTGTTTTGGTAAATCGGTAGAACTGCCCGAAACCAGGCGTGGCGACCTGTTTGCCATCCGCAGTGCAGGAGCTTACGGGGAGGTTATGAGCAACCATTACAACCTCAGAGAATCCGCTAAAGCGGTTTATTCAATTTAAAGTTTCAAAGCGGCTCACTTCATTTACTGCAATCATTACACGCCCTTTTTTGTCAACACTTTGTTCCAGGGGCAAAAACCTCGCATTCTCAAGTATTCGTTCGTGTTTGTATGAATAGCGTGAATAAACGTTTTGCGACACCGTATCGTTGATGGCTTTAAACAGCACCAGAAACTCAAAATCCATGCTTTCGTAGTCGCTTAAATTGTACATCGCAATCGGGCTTTCTTCATTTAAGGGATGAACCACGGTCCAGCTGAAAGGCAGAAAATTTATTTTTTCGATTTCGAGTTTCAGATTGTAAAATTCACGCTTGTTGCTTGTTGCGTTAATAAATGTAACACTCACCTTCACTTCCGTTTCAATCAATTCGCTTTGCTTTTTATTCACCAGCCTGAACATGATGGCTTTGCCCTCGCGGTAAGGGGAAATCAGGAGGTTGTTGCTGTAAAGAATGTGTGCCTTAGGACGTGAAAACCGACCGTACAATATACCGGTGGCCACGGCAAAACTCAAAAGCCCCAGAAGGGATTCAACTGAAGCCGCTGTACTCGCCAACTCACCAATAGGGTACACATGGCCATAGCCCAAGGTGGTAATGGTTTGCGCGCTGAAAAAAAATAAGGCGCTGAACTCTTTGATGGTGTCGCCCGCCGGAACATCAAGACCACCAAAGTGTTCCGGTCCGATCCAATAGTAAATTCCCGCAAAAACTGAATTAATCAACACATACCAAATCAGTATGACGAAGTTTAATGTAAGTGCACTGGTGGAAATCAACCAGTGAAATATGTCCAGATTTCTGAGTAGCCCCAGCCCCCTGCGTTTCACATTAACGGAACCATCGGTGTTCAGAAAACGAACTTTAGTTGAATAGTTTTTTGTACCAAATCCAAGTTCCTGAAGAATTTCCTTGTTTTTAAAAAAGGCCATGAGAATAAAATTGTATGTAATTTTGCAATTATGAAATCTAAAGTACAAGTATATTGGTTCTTAGTGCCAATTCCCCTTATTTTTTTGATCTGGTATTTTTACACAGCGAATCAAGATGTTCCTCTTCGTCACCTACCCTATTATGGACCTAAGTTTGTGGATGCGAAAAACGACAGCACTTACCATGAGATTAAATCCTTCCGCTTTGTCAATCAATACAATGAAATCATTACCCTCGACAGTTTAAACCACAAAATTGTTGTTACGGAGTTTTTTTTTACTACCTGCCAAAGCATTTGTCCGATAATGAATTCCAATTTACAAAAAGTATACAAAACATTCGCTGATCGAAAGGATGTGCTGATTCTTTCACATACGGTTGATCCTGAACAGGACTCTGTTCCAGTGCTGAAAGTTTACGCGGGTTTGCAGGGTGTTCGCGACAGGCGATGGCAATTTGTTACCGGTCCGAAAAAAGAACTTTACGAAGCAGCCCGGAAATCGTATTTGTTAAACGCTGAAGAAGGTGATGGGGGGGACGAGGATTTTATTCACACACAAAACTTTGCCCTGATTGATAAAAACAAACACATCAGGGGATATTACGACGGGACTGACAGTGTAGAAATAAACCGACTGATCACTGACCTGCGCTTATTGATTCAAGAAGATGAGTTTAACGAAATTTCTAAGCATTAGTTTGCTTTTTTGGAGCGGCTTTACCTTTTCACAAACTGTGAGCGCTACCTACAAAATTCAGGATTTGCTCAAACGCATAAGTCCTGAAGACACATTATACGTGGTGAATTTCTGGGCGAGTTGGTGCAAGCCCTGTGTTCAGGAATTACCTGCACTGGATAGTTTAAACACACAGACTCAAAACACCGCTATCAAGGTACTTTTGGTTTGTCTTGATTTTAGTGAAGAGCTCAACACCAAGGTGATTCCTTTTCTGAAGAAAAAAAACATACAAAGCGAATGTGTGCTGCTCGATGAAGTGAACGGCAACGATTACATCAATAAAATTTCAACGGACTGGTCAGGCGCCATTCCGGTCACTTATTTTAAGTATGGTTCCAAAAACATGCTGATAGAGAAAAAACTACAGCTGAAAGAAATGGAAAAGCAGCTGAACGACCTGAAGCGGGACTAAACAAAGAACCCTCCAAACGAATCCAGAGGGTTTTTGCCAAACACTATGACTAAAGACACACGAAGTTCAAAAGCCAACTAACTGAATTGTTTTACGCTAAAAATGGTCCCAGGTTGCAAAATTACTCATATGAAACTGCTAAAACAGCCTCAGCGTTTTCGATTTTGATTTGATCCATTCCGTTCTGAACCGAACAATTGAAACGAATTTTAATTTTTTTCGTGGGTTCGTTGTTGTTATTTAGCTTATAATCAGACACTTCCAATATTTCAAATGCGCTTAATCCGGATTGTGAAAGTGGTTTGGAGCTAAACACACGCCCATCGGGGTGTTTTAAAAGTACGGTTATAGCAGAATACCCTTTGGTATTGGGTATAGGTGTAAACACACTTGTAAAATTAGCCTCACATCTGGGGTCAATGAACGCAGGGATCTGATAAAAATTGATACAGGTATCTTGTAAAGCATCTGTGAGTGTGAGTTTAACATTATAAAATCCCTGAGAAGTGTACGTATGAAATGGCTGCGTAGAACTGCTCTCCGTTGTTCCATCCCCGAAATCCCAGGTGTATCTAAATGGTGCCTTGCCACTAGGATTTGCTGAAAAAGAATACATCAGCACATCCGTCGGGCCTTCTTTCTGTACTTCTATTTCGCTCTGCAAAACATTGCCTATTCTGTATTGTTTGATCAGGTTCGCGCTGCAAAGTCCCTCAGCGTCCTCAAAGTATAAGGCAGGAGAAAATTTGCTTCCACTTTCCACAATAGCAGATGCGGTATAGGATTGAATTTCCACTCCATTCAGTTGCCAGCGATAGATTTCGGAAGTGGATTGGCTGTGCAGTGGCTTAAGAAAAGCCTGATAATACAAGGGAGGAAGTGATTGATCGTTGTAAATGTAATTGCCGGTATGTAAGGCCCTATCAATGTCGAAGGGCTCAGAAGCTAAGCTCGTTTTTTTATCGTTGATTAGTATGCTAAGCGCGTAACCACAACTGGCCGTGCAAGTGGTTTGGCTGAGATCCGCCTTTAATACAAACACATGATTGGTATCCAGAAAGTGGGAGGAGTTCATATAATAGTCGTTTTCACCTGCACCGAAATAAAGGTGCTCTCCATTCACCGTTGCATCGAGGTAAAAATCGGGAGCAGTGTTCTCTGCTTCCGGCAATGGCTTTTTTTCGCAAGCGTAAACCAGCCCAAGTAGTGTCATTAAAACTCCAATTCTCAGCTTTCTCATACTCATCAGTTCCTAAATATTCTGTAATTCATCCCTACACGTATGCCGTTAGAGTTTTGTTGGTATCCGTTTGAAGGTGTGTCAGTGAATAAATCGCTCAATCCATAATACAATTCCAGTTGCAGGGCAATCCGATCGCCTATGGTTTTGTGTATGGAAGCACTTAACAGGATGTTCGTGGTGTTCATTCCCTGATAAACACCTTTGCTTGAAACGGTATTCACATTTTGTTTTACACCGTCGGATAAATCACTTGTTTCGATGGCATTAGAGGCCATGAGCAGTGTACCCGCGTGCACACCCACACCAATCAAATGCCTGTCGTCAGCTGCGTAATACACACGCAGCGGGAAAGACAAAAACAACATGGACTGGCAGGTTAAAACAGTTTGTGTTTGTGAAGAACCGAATCCATAATTTTTTGATGTGGCAGAGTAAAACTCCTGATTCATGTTCGAAATGTTATACAATTCGGCACCAAGATTTAAGTTCAATTTTTTGTTCAGGAAATACATGTAGCTGACACCGGCATACCCATTTAATCCTTTTGCGGTTACACTGCCCTTGTTATCCCAGCCTCCAAAATAATTCAGTCCTAATACCACATCCAGGGCATGGCAGGTAGATTTTGATTTTGGCACATAATCCTCTTCTTCATACCGTTTCAGAAACACGGTACGCACTTGTAAATCCTCATCGAAAGCGATTTGATTCAGCCGGATTTCCCTTTTGTTCAGGCTGAATTTTTGAAGATCGTTTGATGACACAAAAGTCTCCTCTTGCTTGCCTTCGTTGATAAAGGATTCCGGATCGCTGACGTGTTCTTCAGTTGCCGGAACAAGGTTCACTTCCATTTCAAGAACGGTGCCCGTGCCAAACGATTGAGAGTTGTGTGAAGAGGGAGGTGCTGATTTCAGGCCTGAGTTTTTAGCAAATTCCGTTTTGGCTACTTCCACTTTGGCTGCAATTACTTCTTTACTTACAACTGGGTTTAAAACTCCATTCGGTAAGGTGCTCCTTGTATGCGCCACACCTGCATTGGAACCTTTTGTGGCAGCATCGGAAGTGTACACCACCTCGTCAGCCTGTGCAAGTTGAACGGTTTCGGGCAGGGCAAAATACAATACCGCCATGGAACTCAGCAGAACAAAGGCAGAAACATACCAGTAGTTGACCCTTGAAGCGGAATTAAAGGCGGCCATTCTTTCCTGATCGATCATTTTCCTGGCCTTCTCCCAATCCGATTCACGGAAACTGAATTTAGCTTCTTCGGCTTTGCGTTTAACTATGTCGTCAAATTCTTCTTCGAAACTCATCTTTGCACACGACTAAATACTGTATTCTCAATTTCTTCTTTTAATTTCTGACGGGCCGCATTCAGGTGCCATTTGGATGTGCCCTCGCTGATGTCGAGCATTTCAGCAATTTCTTTATGTGAAAACCCATCAATCACAAATAAATTAAACACGTTTTTTGTGGCTTCCGGCAATTTGTTGATCTGTTCATAAATCTGCTGAACATCTATTCTTCCCAGTGCTTCATTCACATCAGAATAGGTACTTGTGTCAAAATACTGATCAACGTATTTTACCCTTTCACTTTCCCGCCTGTTTTTCCTGTACTCGTCGATTAAGGTATTAATCATAATACGACGGATCCAGGCTTTAAATGGGATTTCGGGTTTGTAGGACTTTAAGTTGGAAAGAATTTTCATGTAACCCATGTTCAGGGATTCACTGGCGCTATCGCGGTCTCTCGAATATCGCATACAAATGCTCATCAGGTAGCTATATGAAATGCGGTACAATTCATATTCAGCCTTTCGGTCCTGCCTTATGCACAATGCAATAAGTTTGGGGTGAACCTCCATAATAAGCGTAAAGTCTTATTGACTTCTACGATTAAAGGTAATGAAAAGTTGGGTAAATTAAAAGTACTATTCTTTTGATTTACAGAGAATTGAACAAAAACCTCAATTTTTATAGAATTGAAGCAGCTGTGCGAGCCTGTCCTTTAGCTCTGTGCGGGGGATAATTTTATCTAAAAACCCATGTTCCAGCACAAATTCAGCGGTTTGAAATCCCTTGGGGAGGTCCTTTCCAATGGTTTCTTTAACTACCCGGGGTCCGGCGAATCCTATTAAAGAACCGGGTTCGGCTATGTTTAAATCGCCCAGCATGGCGTAACTGGCGGTAACTCCACCTGTTGTTGGGTCGGTTAATAAAGAAATATATGGCAAGCGGTGCTGTGCCAGCTGACTCAGTTTCGCAGAGGTTTTGGCCATTTGCATCAATGAAAACGCGGCTTCCATCATGCGGGCGCCTCCGCTTTTTGAGATGATGAGCAAAGGGCTTTTGGTTTTTATACAGAAGTCGATGGATCTTGCGATTTTTTCACCTACTACCGAGCCCATGCTGCCTCCGATAAAGGTAAAATCCATGCAACACACCACCAGTTCGTTGTCGTTTACCTTGCCGTAAGCGCTTCTTAAAGCATCTTTCATACCGGTTTTACGAATGGTTTCTTTCAAACGGTCGGTGTATTTTTTGGTATCACTGAAATCGAGTGGATCGCCGCTTACCAAATTTTCGTGGAGTTCGGTAAACGTGCCATTGTCAAACAAAATTTCAAAGTACTCCTTACTGCCGATGCGCTCGTGGTAACCGCAATCTGAACACACGTATTTGTTGTTGGAGTGATCCTGAACGGTGTGAATTTTTTTACAGCTCGGGCACTTATACCAGAGACCTTCAGGGGTTTCCTTTTTTTCACTCGTGGAAGTGGTAATGCCTTCTTTTAATCGTTTAAACCAACCCATGTTGTTTGTTTTACAGATTATTGAATCAGAAAATGCCGGCTCAGGCTAAAGTGATGGATGAATCAAGATACACGTCCTGAATCGCGTTCAGCAGCGCAATGCCGTCCTTCATAGGTTTTTGAAAGGCTTTGCGTCCGCTAATGAGGCCTTGTCCGCCGGCGCGTTTATTGATTACGGCTGTAGTGATGGCTTCGGCAAGATCGCTCTCACCTTTGCTTTCTCCGCCGCTGTTAATTAAACCCATGCGGCCCATGTAACAATTGGCCACCTGATAGCGGCAAAGGTCGATGGGATGATCGCTGCTGAGCTCGGAGTAAACCTTTGGATGCGTTTTTCCGAAATTAATGGCGGTATATCCACCGTTTTTATCGGATAATTTTTGTTTGATGATATCGGCCTGTATGGTAACACCAAGGTGATTGGCCTGAGAAGAAAGGTCGGCGGCGGTGTGGTAATCTACCCCGTCTTTTTTGAAACCCGAATTGCGGGTATAACACCAAAGTACGGTTGCCATTCCCAATTCATGGGCTCTTTCAAAAGCCTGAGCCACTTCCACAATCTGGCGTGAAGATTCGGGTGAACCAAAGTAAATGGTGGCTCCAACAGCTACAGCGCCCATGTTCCAGGCTTCCTCCACAGTTCCGAACATAATTTGATCGAATTTATTCGGGTAAGTCAGAAATTCGTTGTGGTTGATCTTAACAATGAAAGGTATTTTATGTGCATATTTGCGGGAAACGGAAGCAAGTACCCCATAGGTAGAGGCTACCGCGTTGCAGCCGCCTTCGATGGCAAGTTTTACAATGTTCTCGCTGTCGAAATACACGGGATTTGGCGCAAAACTGGCTCCGGCACTGTGTTCAATGCCCTGATCGACCGGCAAAATGCTCATGTATCCGGTGCCGGATAATCGGCCGGAGTTGTATAATTGCCCTAAACTTCTTAAAACCTGCGGGTTACGGTTGGTTTGAAGAAAAATTCGGTCCACAAAATCGCCACCCGGCAGGTGCAGGTTTTCTTTTGAGATGGTTTTACAGGTGTGATTCAGTAGGTATTCGGATTGTTTTCCTAGGAGGTCTTTGATCTTCACGGACATGTTGCTGTGTTTAAAAAGGGAGACAAATATAACTAAAAAACCCCGCCTGAAGCGGGGTTTATGTTGAATAAAGAAGTTTATTCGTTAATCATAATCATTTTAAACGGCACATTGATAATGGCCTGGTAATCTTCACCGGCTTCAAGCATATCCTCATCGTCCTCTTCGTAATGCCAGTTGATGGTTACTGCCGAACCGCCTTTATTGATGCCTTCCAGTTTTTTGAAAACGTCGAGAATACATTTTGAGGAGGAGGTATTGAAATACTCAAGTTGAACATTAACGGTTGTAACTGGTTTTGCACTGCTGGCGTATTTGTCAAGAGCATCTACCAGTGGTTTGTAAAATTCAATGGAATTTTCGGGAATTGAACGACCTTTTACTTCCAATACTCCACTCTCAAGATCAAAACTAATGCTTGGAGTTTTGGGTGTGCCTTCAATAGAATATTTTTCCATAGTGATGTGTTTTAGTTTTGTTGATTGCTGACTTTAATATTAAGCGTAAAGAAAGAAACTTTATTATCAATTTCCAAAAAATTATACTCTAATTTTTCACCAGTTTTTCGGGCAATGTCAATCATTCCAAGTCCTCCTCCACCCTTCAACGACATTTCACCGTTATTGAGAACTTTTTTATAATATTCCTTTAACTGTTCCTTATCCAGGGAATTGACTTCGTCCAGCCTCCGCTTCAAACCGCTGATGTTTTCATTCAGTATATAATTGCCTGTAATGATGTTGTACTTTTCACCGGTTTTTCCAATGGTAAAGATGGCGGAACGCGCTTTTTCGTTCTCTTCTTTTTCAGCCACTTCGTCCATATGATGGTAGAGGTTTTGCAAACATTCCACCAGCACATTGTACACCTTTTTTTTCATTTTAGGCTCTTCCTGGAGGTTGTCCATTTTGTTTTCCATGATCTGCAAAATGGAAGTCAGAAGTTCAGAAGTGATCTCTCCTTTAAATGACAGCAGAATATTATTCCGCTCCATTTTATCGTATATATCGTATATGTCCAACAGTTTTATGAGCCTGAAATTTTGAGGTAAATATATAGTATTTTAATTGAGTTGCAATCCCGGGTCTTTTCTTTTTAACCGTCTAACTTGTTCCGGGCCTTTTCCGTATACACCTATACTTCTATTCCAACAATCAACACATCATCCACCTGCTCGTGATTAGCTTTCCACTCGTCAAAACTGCGTTTCAGGGCGGCTCTTTGTTCCTCCGCCGGTAAATGGTGTATGGTCATTAACAAATCGTGAAAACGTTTAACCATAAACTTTTTGCCCCTCTCCCCCCCGAACTGGTCGGCATACCCGTCGGAAAACATATACGCCATGGAAGAACCGGGTGTTTTGATGCGCTGGGTAACAAATACCCTGTTGTTATCGAGTTGCGCGCCCCCCACCGGAAATTTATTGCCATCGTATTTTTCAAGCTCGTTGGATTTGGTGACTACTACTAAAGGACGGTTAGCGCCGGCCCAACGAATGTCTGAATTGTCGTTTTTAATGGAAATAATCGAAACATCCATACCATCGTTGGTGTTTATTTCATTGGTACCCTGCCTCAGGGCTTCCTGTACCCCTTTGTGCAGGTTATTCAGGATCTCCCCCGGGTCGGTAATGCCTTTTTCCAGTACAATCTGGTGCAGAAGGTTATGTCCGATCATACTCATGAAAGCACCGGGTACACCATGCCCTGTGCAATCCACCACAGCAAAAATTTTGTACCCATTTTCCTCCGCGAACCAATAAAAATCACCACTAACAATGTCCTTGGGCTGGTAAAGAATGAATACTTTTTTGAGTTTGTTATAAATGTGTTCTTTGGAAGGGAGAATAGCCTCCTGTATACGTCTGGCATATTCAATACTGCTGGTGATGTCCTTGTTTTTTTCTTCGAGCTGTTTGGTTCTGAGAGCCACCTTACTTTCCAGTATTTTATTTTCCTTTTTCATGGCACGGGTGCGGTACTGGGTGTAACCGTAAACCAGCGCCAGTCCGGCCAGAAACACAATCACGTAAAAGGTTTTGGTTCTCCAGAACGGAGGCACCACCGTGATGCGGATTTCAAATGGTTTTTCGTTCCAGATGCCATCGTTGTTGCTTGATTTTACTTTAAACACATAATCACCGCCGGGTAAGGAGGTATAGGAAACGTAGCGCACGCTGGTTGGCGCCGACCAGTCCTTATCATAACCCTCCAGTTTGTACCTGAATTTGTTTTTTTCAGGATCCGTAAAGTCCAGAGCAGCCAGCTCAAACTGAAAATAGTTTTCACTCCAGCTTAAAACCAGTTGTTTTTTATAGGTGATGAGCGAGTCCATTTCCACATCATTGCCCCCTCTTTGGTAGCCGATAACGTAGGATTCCGGCACGTGTAAATTATCTTTGATGGCACTCGGCCTGAACGCGTTAAACCCTTTGGCCCCGCCAAAATACATCATGCCGGTTTTGGACGCAAAAGCCGCACCGTTGCTGTATTCGGTGTTAATGAGTCCATCCTTAATGTTGTAATTTTTAAAGGTGATTTCCTTTTCCGAGTACTTAGGATCAAATTTAATGATGCCGGAATTGGAACTCATCCAGAAACAATCGGCACTGTCCTTGAGGATGGAATACAGATACGTGTTTGCAAGACCATCTTTTTCATAAAAGTTATAAAACGTATTGTTGGATAGAAGTTTGCTTAGCCCGGTAGACGTAGCCACCCAAATGTTGCCCCGTTTGTCTTCATTCACCCCCAGCACCATGTTGGAAGCAATTTGCCCGAGTTTACCTTTGTTATCGAATACTTTTTCTACCGGCAATTTCCCGTTTTGCACAAACGAACTCATTTTCACCAAACCACCATCGTTGGTTCCAATCCACACTTTTCCTTTTGAATCTTTAAAAATGGTATTAATGTTATTGCTGGGCAGTCCCTCGCTTCTGGTATAATTGCTTATTTCATACGTCCGGAGGTCGATTCTGAATAAACCATCACCTATACTTCCGGCGTATAAATAATTGCCATCCAATTTTAAGCACACGATGGTGCCCCCCTTATCACTGTCCAATATCCTTTTTCCTTTTTTGGTGGTTTTATCGTAACGATATAAACCATTGCCATATGTTCCCACCCAATAAATAGATTCGCTCTCGCGCTCAATAGAAATGGCCGAACCCGATTGAAGCAGTTGCCGATGCGATTCGGCAGCGCCGGTTTTCAGATTAATTTCATCGAGCACATTTACACCGCCAACCATCACCACCCCATTCCTGTCCTCATAAAAACAATGAATGTTTTCGAATTTGGATTCGTAATTATGTGTAGAAGTAGGAAATTTTAAAGAGCGAAAAAAAGAAATGTTGATGCCACCGGCTTCGGTTCCTATCCAGAAATTATTTTGGTTATCGAGAAAAATGACGTTGCAGTTATTGGAGTTCAGAGAAAGGGGATTATCCTGTTTTTGATATAAATCGAGCTCTTCAGTGAACAGATTATATACTACCAGTCCATAAACTGTTGCAGCATAAATCTTGTTGTTCCTGATTTTAAAGTCCTTAACGTAATTGGCATTGTTCACTTTTTCACCGAAACGGATGTTTTGCTCCACCTCAAAATATTTATCGACCTTAAACATGCCGTTTCCATAGGTGGAGAGATATATTTTTTCGCCGTACTGATCAATGCTGGTTATGGAAATGATGTCTTCTGACTTAAATTCAGAGTAGTCGGGAATGAGCAATTCTACTTTCTCAGCATTTTGTCCTTTTAACCTGTATAGGCCTTCGGTATAGGTTCCCAGCAATACCTGCTTATTGACAAGGGCCAGGCATTTTACATTGACTTCACGGGCGGGGAAATAAGTTTTTGTGATTTTTCCACTGCTGATATCCAACTGAAACAATCCTTTTTCGGTACCAATGAGGGCATGTTGTTCGTCTTGTTTAATCACTGCATTTATTCTGCAGTTTATTTTGGCGTCGGTTGAGTTCAGGTGCCTGAATTTTTCGGTCACCGGGTTGAAAAAAGTGAGCCCTTCGAGTGTCCCAATCAGGATGATATCTTCTCTTAACTGGCGCAGGGTGGTAATGTCGGAGCAAAAAATAGAACTACTGTCGGTTGGATTGTTTTTAAATACTTTTACCTGATATCCATCGTATTTATTAAGGCCATCCTGAGTACCAAACCACATAAATCCGCGGTCATCCTGCATGATGCACTTCACAAAATTTGTGCTCAGGCCTTCTTCACTGGTTATTTGTTTGAACCTTAGTTGCTGAGAATACAGTGAGTGAAAAAAAAGCCAGAAGAGGAAAACACCAATAGGTCTTTTTAGTTTCATAATGAATCACCTAAGATAATTAATTTTTCCACAACATAAACAGGTATATTTACGGGTCAATGTGTGGCATTGCGGGTATATTTTATTTCAATTCAAAACACAGGGAAGCGCTACCACAGCATCATACCGTACTTGAGGCGATTAAACACCGGGGACCGGACTTTCAACGGCATGTGTCGTACCCTTCGGCAGACCTCTACCACAGCCGTTTGAGTATTCTTGATCTCAGCGCAGCCAGCCATCAGCCCTTTGAAGACAGCGAAAAACAACATGCCCTCGTATTCAACGGAGAGATTTTTAATTACAAATCGCTCAGTGATTCCCACCTTAAGTTAAACAGCAGCGGAGATGTTGCAGTGCTGTTTGAATGCCTGAAAAAAGAAAAAGAAAAAGCCCTGAGCCGATTGAATGGCTTTTTTTCCATCGGGTTTTTAAATACAGCCGAGCACGAACTGTTACTGGCTCGTGATCGTTATGGAATAAAACCGCTTTATTATTATAAGGATGAAAACAAACTTGTTTTTGCTTCAGAACTGAAAGCCCTGCTTTGCCTAACCGGACCACTGGAACTTAACAGCGAACAAGTATATACGTATCTCAGGTTAAATTACTGCGCGGGGCAGGAAAGAATTTTCAAAGGGGTATACTCCCTTCCACCCGGTACCTTTTTAAAGGCCGGAAAAGACGGTATCAGCAGTGGCTCCTGGTATCAGGTGAGTGAACCTTCCAAAACCTTCAATCTTTCAAGCCTTTTGAGTGATGCGGTAAAACTTCGTTTACAGGCGGATGTGCCGGTAGGCTGTTTTTTGAGTGGAGGTTTGGATTCATCCCTCATCAGTGCTCTGGCTAAACAAGAAAAACCTGACTTGAAAACCTTTAGCATAGGTTTTAAAGAACACAGTTACCTCGACGAAAGCCGATACGCGGAATTGGTTTCCAAGCACCTTAAAACCACACACCATGCGTATTTATTAAGCGAAGAGGATTTTCTGCAAGAGCTGCCTGATTTTCTTAAATCAATCGACGAGCCTTTTGCCGATTCTTCGGCGTTTAATCTATACCTGCTCTCCAAACACAGCCGAAAAGAAGTGAAGGTGGCCTTAAGTGGAGACGGTGCTGATGAATTGTTTAAAGGCTATCTCAAACACAAGGCTTTGTTGTTTAGCGCACATCCATTGCTTCGACCCATCTCAGGCAGTTTAAATTTTATCGGCTCCCGCCTGGCCGGTTCAAGGGAGAATGCAGTACAAAACAAACTCCGGCAAGTCCATAAACTTAAACAGTTACGTTCGCTGAATCCGCTTGAGAAACAGGAATTTCTTGCCAGCATAAGCACTCACAGGGAGGCTGAAGGCTTGATAACATCAGGGGGTTCGGGCAAAGCGTTCCGGCAACTTTTTCAAAATTCAGGAAATTATGCCGCCTATCTGCTTGAAGACTGGTTTGACTTACAGGTGGTGTTGGCAGAAGATATGCTGGTAAAAACCGACCGTTTCAGCATGCGTCATGGTCTTGAAATCCGCAATCCTTTTCTCGATTACCGAGTTGTTGATTTTGCCTTACACCTTAACCACCGTCAAAAAATTAACTTCAGGCAACAGAAAATAATACTGAGAAAAGAACTTGGTCACTTAATTCCCAAAGAAATTGTCAGGCGCCCCAAAAAAGGGTTTGAGCTCCCCCTGAAAAGCTGGTTATGCGGACAATTAAGAGGGACTCTTGAAAAGGATTGGCTGAATGAAGAAAAAATAAAACACGAAGGGCTGTTGAATGCCGGGGCGGTGGCTTCCTTAAAATCCCGATTGTTTTCTTCACATCCTGGAGACAGCGCAGCCAAAGTATGGGCACTGATAGTTTTTGAAAACTGGTTAAACAATTACCGTTCATTTATAAAACCAAATGCCTAAAGTACTTCGCATCATCAATCGCTTCAATCTGGGAGGCATTACGTATAACGTATCTTACCTCAGCCGCTACCTGCCTGAAAACTATCACACCTTGCTCATCGGTGGCCCTCAAGAAAAAGACGAAGAGAGTTCGCTTTACATCCCGCATTCCTTAGGCCTCCATCCTACGGTATTACCTGAATTAAAACGCAGCATTAATCCGCTTCAGGATTATCTTGCTTACCGCAGGATCAAAAAAATTATTCGTGAGTTTAAACCCGATATTGTACACACACATGCCAGCAAAGCAGGGTTTATAGGCCGTTTTGCAGCGAAGCACTGTGGAGTTCCTGTGATTGTTCACACTTTTCACGGGCATGTGTTTGAAGGCTATTTTATAAAACCCATTACCCGGTTGATTATAAGTGTTGAGCGCCGGCTGGCTCGTTTTTGCGCGGCTATTGTGGCAATTAGTCCTGAACAAAAACGTCAGCTTAGCGAAGTACACAGGATTTGCGAAGCTCAAAAAATACAAGTCATTCCCCTGGGCTTTGACCTCAGGCGGTTCACAGAAAATCAGGCCGGCAAAAGAAGGGACTTCCGGGAGCGTTTTGGTTTATCGGATGATGAATTGGCCCTAGGAATTATCGGGCGCCTTGCTCCCATTAAAAATCACCGTTTGTTTATCGATGCTGTACTTTATGCTTCCAAACACTGTTCTGTAAAATTCAAAGCTTTTATTATCGGTGACGGCAAAACCCGTGAAGCGCTCGAAACTTACATTGCTGAAAGAAACCATACCGCTTTGACCGGGAATCACACCACACAACTATTTACTTTCACCGGCTGGATCAAGGAAGCCGATGTGGCTTTAGCAGGACTGGACCTGGTGTGCCTCAGCTCAAAAAACGAAGGAACACCCGTAAGTTTGATTGAAGCACAGGCGGCAGGACGATATATTGTGAGTACCAATGTTGGAGGCATTAAAGACATTCTGCACCCTGAATGTGGATTGTTATCAGAACCCGGTGACGACATCGGCTTTCAAAAAAATGTGTTGAAGGCGATACAGCAATTCGAACAATTTCAAACCAATGCGGGAAAAGCGCAGAAAGAGGTGCTTGAAAAATTCTCCTATACACGCTTGTGTTCTGACATAGAGCAGTTATACGAACAACTGCTCAAGGAAAAAAAGTGAACTTATTGAATGTCCATTTCGAAAGGCAAACGGGCTTGCACACCGTTTAACTTCAACAGGTTTTGCAACTGTTTCAGGTACATATACGTTGGCCCCAGATTTTTTTGCATCAGGCGGGTCTCTGCTTCTTTTTCCTTTTTGCCCATCAAGTCATCCAGGGGATTCGTTTGTTTGGGTAACTCCTGAATTTTATATTCTTTCGTGTTGGCTTTTTTAGCGGCATAAGCAATCGCTTCCTCCAAACCACCCAATTCATCCACCAGTTTTATTTTTAAGGCTTCTACCCCACTCCAAACGCGACCTTGCCCGATGCTGTCCACATCGGCCTGGTTCATACCGCGTCCTTCGGCCACCCTGAGCGTAAATGTATCGTACACTTTTTCAACTCCGGTTTGAATGTAATTGATTTCTTTTTCAGTGAGTGGACGCAGGCCTGAGGCCACATCGCTGTATGCATTGGTATTTACGGTATCCAGTGTAATACCGAGTTTGTTTTCCAACATACGTTTAAAGCTTGGGAGTAAACCAAAAACACCAATGGAGCCGGTGATGGTGTTAGGCTGTGCAAATATGCGGTCGGCCGCACAACTGATGTAGTAGCCTCCGCTTGCTGCCACATTGCCCATGCTGACTACTGTAGGTTTTACCTTTTTACAAAGGTCCATTTCACGCCAGATGATTTCACTTGCCAGGGCGCTTCCGCCGGGAGAATTCACCCGCAGTACCACGGCCTTTATGGTACTGTCGAGACGGGCTTCGCGAATGGCCTTTGCCAGGCGATCGCTGCCAATTTCTTCGTCATCTCCTTCTCCGCTGCCAATGCCACCAATGGCGTAAACCACAGCGATTTTCGGTGACCTGGTTTTACCTGGTTTTTTCTTCGGTCCCTTGTAATCGCTTAAGTTTACAAAAGCCACTTTGTCTTTCACCTTTAGTCCCGTTTTGGTTTTTAGTGCGTCCATCACTTCATCCTCATATGCCAATACATCTACAAATTTGCCCAGAGCATCAGTAGGTTGCAGCACACTGAGCTGGTTGGCCATACGGTTCAGTTCATCAACAGTGAGTTTTCTTTCCTTGGCAATATTGACAAGCATATTGCCCCAGATGCTGTTCAAAAAACTCTCGGACTGTGCGCGGTTGGCCTCACTCATTTTATCCAGCATAAAAGGCTCAACGGCGCTTTTGTATTTGCCATGGCGGAACACCTGTACATCCAGATCGAGTTTTTGAAAACTCTGTTTAAAAAACATCAGGTTCATGTGCAAACCTTTCCAATCGAACATGCCCTGTGGGTTCAAAAAAACCTTATCGCTGACCGAAGCCAGGTAGTAGTGTTTCTGAGTATAATATTCCCCATAGGTATAAATAAATTTTCCGGATTTTTTAAACTCCAGCATCGCATTTCTGAGTTCTTCCAGGGCCGCGAATCCCACTTCCGGTTCTTTGAACTCAAGATAAATACCCGATATATTTTCATCAGTGGCGGCTTCTTTTATTTTTTTGATCAGCACATTCAGACCCAGGCCGCTTTCTTCACCCAGGGAAGCTAAGCTCCCAAGTTCTTCGAATGGATTCAAAGCCTGACGGTCGGTAATGGGTCCATCCATACTGATTCGGAGAACGGAACCTTTTTTTACCTCCTTGTCCTTTTCTTCGCCGGTGATATCGCTAAAACTTGACTTCACAACGGCTATAACGATAATTAATGCCACTACAGTTGCGACAACAATGCCAATGATTGAGCCAAAAAATGCTCCAAAAAACTGCTTCATACGCTTAAACTCAATTTGTTGTTTTTACACTTTGTCCGCTCCTGAAACCACAGGCTGTGCAGAAAAGAGTAATTTTGACAAAATTAATAATAATCGCTCGCCGGGCTGGAAAGAAAGTATGAACAAGGTGTTTTTAGGTTTGGGTGGTAATTTAAACGACCGACTGGGGAAGCTCGAAAAAGCGAGAGAACTCCTCCAAAAAAGGTGTGGAACTATCTTCCGGGCCTCCGGTATATATGAAACCGAAGCCTGGGGCATGTCTTCAGCAAATCGTTTTCTGAATCAGGTCATTGAGATTCATACCTTACTGGGTGCTGAGGAGCTGCTGGACACCGTGCTGTCGGTTGAAACGGAACTTGGTCGGGTTAGGAGCACTGAACAGTATACCGACCGGCTGATAGACATTGATGTTTTGTTTTTTGACGACAAGGTCATTCATTCTGAAAAAATGAAGATTCCGCATCCCCGGCTGGCTTTACGGAAATTTGTGCTGGTGCCGCTCTGTGAAATTGCTCCGGAACTGGTGCACCCCGTTTTAAAAAAAACCATGCAGCAACTGCTGGAAGACTGCACCGACGACTTAAATGTAAGATTGCTCAAACCCATCCAGGTTCCCAAGTACATTTGTATTGAAGGCAATATCGGTTCAGGCAAAACAACTCTTGCAGAGATGCTGGCTCCGCATTTGGGCGCAGTATACCTAAGCGAACAATTTGAAGGATTTCGTTTGCTGCCTTTATTTTACAAGGATCCCAAGCGTTATGCCTTTTCACTGGAATTCAGTTTTTTACTCAATCGCTTTGAACACATCAGTGCCTGTTTTGAAAACAATCCACCGCGCGTGGTGAGTGACTACAGCATTTACAAAAGTCTGGGATTTGCCAGGGTGAATCTGAGTGAAGAAGAGTTTAAACTGTTTCACCTTCAATTTGAAAATGTACTTCATAAACTTCCGGAGCCGGGGTGTATCATCCATTTGAATACCCGCCCCGAACATCTTCTGCAAAACATAGCTAAACGTTCAAGAACATTTGAAGCAGGAATCAACCAGGCGTACCTTGAACGGGTGAACAGCGCGTACACAGCGCTTTTTAGCAGTTTATCGCACATTCCTCAATTGTCGCTGTACGTTGATAAGTACCATGCAGAGCTCGAAACCGAACACATAAAAGCCATTGATCGTTTCCTTTTTGAAAATTTTGCAGAAACCCCTTAAAAGCCCTACATTTAAGCTTTGCCCCGCATGAGAAGAGCAGTCTTACTCTTAATGGTCGTTTTCTCAAGCCTGATTGGTTTTGCGCAGATTACCATCATCGGCAGAAACGTGTTAAACGGTAATCCGGTCAATTTCGGGAAGCTTTATGTTTACGGGGACGGGAAACTAACCTATACCTTAAACACATCCAAACAATCGGAGTTTATGATACAACTTGATTTTGGAAGGGTATACAAAGTATTTATACAGCACCCCAGTTCACCGCTGATGCATTTTGAGGTAAATGCCACCACCATTCCGGCTGACAAATACGTTTACCGCATGACTTATGAGTTTCAGGCAGAATTGGCCGACAAGTGGGATGAAGACCTTGACACCACGGTTTACAAAAATCCATTTCACCGTGTGGTATTCAATGGCATCAATCAAATGGTGGCAGATACAGCTTATAATGTCGAATTCAACAAACACAAACTCAAAAAAAACATGCCGGGATTTGCGGCAGGTCAAACCGGAGACAACAACATCCTGGTTGGAAAAATAAGCTCACCTGATTTTCCTGAACTCAGCCTGTATCCGGTTCAGATTGAATGTTTATCATCCAAACGGGAAATTATCAGAACGTTAAGCAGCGACCGTTTGGGAACCTTTGCGTTTTGCAGTAAAAAAAATTCGGGCATCTTCAGCCTTCGCCTGATGCTGAGCGACAGCAGCCTTTCGGGCAAAATCATCAGGATTTACAACAACAAAACGGAACTACTGTTTGAAGGTAAAGTTACAGGCAACACCTGTATCTGGGAGTTGGGCACAAAGGGAATTGAACCTTTGGTAGATAATAGCTATGAAGCCCATGTGGGGGCAAAAATTGTGATGTCCTCGCAAAAAGAAAAACGTTTCTTCACAGAACGAACGGTTTACCTTCTGAACAAACGCTATACGGTGCTCGACAAAACTACTACCAATTTACTGGGGGCTTTTGTATTCAGCGACATACAACCTGACAATACCTATTACATCGCAATTGACCGAACAGAAGTCAATCGTGGTGAGAAGGCGGACATTTTGAACAAGGACGATAAATTTGTCGGCACCCTGGATACGGTGATGGGCGATAAATTGATTTACAAAATTTCATCCCGCTACCCGGTAAGTTACAACCGTTTGCTGGTGGCCGAAAACGAATTGCAGATGGATGTAAAGGCAACGATTTTTGGCGACAATATCAATAACCCCATTGGTCACCTCAAAATTATTTTGCTGAACGACGCCTACGAACCCATTGACAGTGTGATTACAGATGATTTTGGAAGTTTCAAATTTAAGTACCTGCCATTTTTAAAACGCTTTTACCTCGACGCGGATAATTCGGACAACATGCTGGATGTTTTCCGAAACATTTTGATTTATAGCAACGACGAAAATCTCATCAAAATCATGACCCATCAAAAGGGAAAAAAGTTTACTTATCGGCCGGTGAGCACAGAAATACTGCTCATGCGGGAGGTTGAAATAGAAGACCCCTGGTTAAAGCTGATGGATGAGAAGGAAAATCAGCTGGTGGGCATCGACTCGGTAGACAACAAACTGATTGTGGAAAACATACATTTTGAGAATAACAAATACGAACTGAACCGGCAGGCCAAAGAAACCCTGGATAAAATTATTCTTGTACTGAATGCACAAAAGCACCTTCGCATTGAGATTGGAGCGCATACCGACAGCAAAGGCAGTGAAGAGGAGAACCTGAAATTAAGTCAGCAAAGGGCAAAAGCGGTATACAGTTATATTATTTCAGCAGGTGTGGATGCCTCTCGTTTGGTGTCGAAAGGGTATGGTGAAAGCAAACCCCTGATCGTGTGTAATGAAAAAAGGCCCTGCAGCGAGAGTGATCACGCTAAAAACAGAAGAATAGAATTTAAAATCATAAACAATACAAAAGCAAAATGAAAACCAGTGAAATAACCTTCAAGGTGAGTGTGGATGAAAACAATCTTCCTGTGAAAATTGAATGGGAAGCTCCGGGAAGCGGGGAAAAAAGTGAATGCAACAGTTTAATGGTAGCGCTTTGGGACGCGAAGGAAAACAACACACTGAGAATCGATTTATGGACAAAAACCATGAGCATCGACGAGATGAAAAAGTTTTTCCATCAGAACGTGATTACCCTGTCCGAAACTTATTTGAGAGCCACTGGAGATGAGGCGACCAGTAACAAAGTAAAATCGTTTTTCAGAGAACTGGGTAAAGAAACCGGGGTATTAAAGTAGTTTAACCGGCTTCAGCCGGCGAAGTAGTGAAGATGCTGAAGTTCACCCCCCCGTAACGGCGTTGTTCCTTAAAGTGAGTCAAATGTTTTAACCTGGTTCTTTCCCCATGTTCAATAATGAGCCAGCCTCCGGGTTTGAGCAAGTGTTGGGCTTCCACCAGGTGGTGAATCTCATCGATATTTTTCAGATCGTAAGGCGGGTCAGCAAAGATGATGTCGTAAGCACCCGTATTTTGTTTTAAAAAATCAAATACATCATTGCGTACTACCGACAATTGAAAACCGAATGTTTCTGAGGTGGCTCTGATAAAAGCCAGGCATTTGTTGCTTTTGTCAACAGATACTAACCGTTCAACACCCCGCGAAGCAAATTCAAATGAAATGTGGCCGGTTCCTGAAAACAAGTCAAGCACGGCACAGTTCGTAAAGTCGAAGCGGTTTTGAAGTATATTAAACAGGGCCTCTTTCGCGAAATCGGTTGTGGGTCGAACCGGCAGGTCGCGCGGGGTTTTGATCACCCGGCCTTTGTGAGTTCCGCCTATAATTCGCATGTATGTTGATTGAGCAAGGAAAAATAAAAGTGCCCCGGCAATTGCGCCAGTTCTTTGTGCAGTTTCACCGGATGACCGGTAACCACCGGGTGAATCCGTTGGATGTATTTTTTCAGCAATTTTGCAATTTCTCCGTCCATCGGAAACTCCCCCGCCAGGGCCAAAGGAATGGTAGCGGGATCAAAACCATATTGTTCAAAAGCAAACATCAGGTAATACAAAACGTCTTCGGCAACCGACCAGTTGAGCACATTGTAATAAACCAGTTGATCTTTTTTCCTGAGAGCAAGTTCCATGATTTTTTCGCCCACAAAAAGTGCAGCGGAAGTGCCGTCAAATGAGCGGTGGTTAAAAAACAAACTGAGGTTCACCGCCCCTGCATGACGGATAAAAACCGCACTGAAGGTTCTCTCCAGAAATTGCCGTATTTCTGCATCCAGAGCATAACAAAATCTGAAGTCGTTAATCACATGAGAAAACACATGTTTTCCCTGCAGTTCTCCGTTTGAAAACCTGAGATAGTCTTTGGCTTCTTGTTCATTTCCAAAAGACAATGGGAGCAATGTGAACTCATTCGTTAACACCAAAACCAACACCTTTTCAAAACTGCGTTTGTGCAGGAGAAAATTCCGAACAAAAAAGGCGAGCTTCTCTTCTTCGCGCATGGCCGAAGCAGGATTAAAATCCATGTGTCCGAGCTCAAAAACCTCATTGAATCCTGAAACCGAAACAGCATACATAAAACTGTAAGGCGTAAGGAAAAGCGACAGACAGGTTTTATCGGACGCTTGAAATTGGTGTCCTGTATAATGCCTGATGTGATAGGATTCGGTTAACATTGCGGCAAAGCTAATAAAACTTGCGTTTTGGGGGCCAATTTGCCGAGGGAGCGCTGCAAAGCAAATCGAAAAAGTAAAAATTCAGGGAGACCATTCCTTAGGTTTTGATTTTTTTGAGCACCGATTTTGAGGCTTTTTTGTTCTGTTATTACAAAAAAACGTTCCTGAAAGGCACTAATTAACCATTTCCTGTTAGGTTATTTGTAGAATTCGCTTTAGTGTTTTTGATTTATATCGTATTTTTATGGGATTTAAACCCTGAATGAAGCGTCTTCATCTTTCATTTTTTTGTGCCATTTTAACGTACAGCTCTGTAGCTCAAACGTTTATGCGCCCAAACGAATGGAAAAAATACAAGCGGGAAGTTTTTGTTACAGTTGGGGTTTCCAATTTTTTAGGGGATTTGGGCGGAGGAAACAAAGAAGGAAGCAATTTTGGCCCAAGTGATCTGGACTGGAATCAAACCCGGTCAGCCCTTGGATTTGGTGGCCGTTATAAACTAAGCCGATTTATTAATGTTGCCGGTAAATTCAGCTATTTGGCGATTCGGGGCGACGATGCCGCTACTGAAGACATTTACAGAAAAAACCGGAATCTTAATTTTCGATCCAATATTTTTGAGCTAAGCGGGCGACTGGAAATAGGCTACCAGAGCACCCGGAGAGGGGGCAACCGGTATGGAATCAGAAAAAATTATGGCAGGGGAAAAAATTTCACACACAATTTGTTTGCTTTTGCCGGCATTGGCGCATTTTATTTTAATCCCAAAGGGGTAGATGCCTCCGGAAAAATTCACAAACTCCGACCTCTGCATACCGAAGGACAAGGGCTGCCGAACGGGCCAAAACAATATTCCAACTTTAACGTTTCTGTTCCGCTTGGGTTTTATTACAAACTTACCATTAATAAGGTATGGTCGGTGGGACTCGAATTTTCCCACCGCATCACCTTCAGCGATTACATCGATGACGTTAGCACGGTTTACTACGACCCGGCAGCCCTCACTGCCGCTTATGGTCCTCTTTCAGCTACCATGGCCGACCCAAGTTTGGGCTTAATTCCCGGAGCCTCCAGTCCCGCTGCTGATGGCACACCGGCACAACGTGGCGATCTCCGGAAAGATTCCTACATGAGTCTGGAAATATCAGTCAGCTATATCTTCAAAAAACAACGTAAGTCGGCCCGCCTCAGAAGTAAATTCTAAGGTTTTTATTTCTTGTTTATTATTGGTTAATAAGTGGTTAAACTCCTGTTCAGAGTTTGTTATTAGCTGTGAAGCTAAGTTTAACCCCTGTGTTTCGCTTAAAACTTTTTGCCTTTTATTGCCCAAAACCTGCCATTTACTTGCTAAACCCTACCATTGGCTAATTGTTCACATTTTGTGGCTGGCTTGACCCAACGAAATGGACTTCGGGGACGTGTTGTTGTTGAATTCGTAAAGCAATGCTTAAAATTTGTGAAAGCAAACAATTCAGCAGGGTTTTTGTAAAACAGTATAGTATGAAAACGAATCAGATTACCTTACCCATGTTTCCGCTCAACCTTGTGTTGTTACCGGGAGAAACCACCAAACTCTACATCTTTGAACAACGTTACCGTCAAATGGTGGAAGATTGTTTGAGAAACGACGCTTCCTTTGGTGTGCCCTATATAGAAAGGGGGGAACTCAAAGACCATGGAAGTGAATTAAAAATCAAACGTATTCTGAAAACGTATGACAATGGCAGCATGGACGTATTAGTGGAGGGGGTGCGTTTGTTTAAACTCTGTTCCTTCAAGGAAGTACTCAGTCCAAAACTGTATGGCGCCGGAACCATTGACCCCATTGAATCGGAACAACGGGTAATGATGAACAATTTACAGGATGCTGTTGTAAATTATTATAATACCGTGGAAGAAAAACTGGTGGATTATGAAACTGTTTCCAAACTCACCCTATATACTGTAGCTGCAAACCTGCAATTGAGCGCGGCTGAAAAATTCAGACTCATCACTTCTGCCAGCCAGCAACAATACCTGTTGAACATTTTAAACTTTCACTTGCATGTGTTGCGTTGTGAGCAGCAATTAAAAGGGCGCTTTGCCGAAAACTAAGCTAATCGATTTTCGACTCCTCAATTAATTCAGCGTCGATTACACCAATAATTTTAAAATCGGTCCTCCGGTTTTTGGCCCTTCCGGCAGGATTATCGCTTCCATCCGGATTGTCATTGGGCGCCACCGGGAGACTTTCACCGTAGCCTTTCGCTTTTAATCTTTTAGGGTCAATCCCTTTGCTGATCAAATATTTTACCACACTCTCTGAACGTTTCTGAGAAAGTTTCATGTTATAACTCTCCGAACCCTTGCTGTCGGTGTGGGATTGAATTTCAACAATGAGCTCCGGATTTTCCGCCATTAGTTTGTAAACGGTTGTGTCCAGCACTACTTTACTTTCAGCTAACAATTCCCACTTATCGGTTTGGTAGTTAATGTTGGGAATTCGAACGGCTGCTTTTGGTTTTTTAATCAGTTTAAGGTCCTCGTGTAAAACCCTGGAATTAGCTATGTTTTTTGTACTCAAATCCGAGCTGCTGCCTAAATAATTTTCCTTTTTGGCGAGAATGTAATAATCGTTTCCTGCTTCCAGATCCGTTTTGTATTTCCCGTCCTTACCCGATTCAATCGTTTTTACCAGGTATTTTTCTCCGCTTACCTTGTCTTTTATGTAAATCTCAATAACGGCACCGCTTATAAATTCAAAGGGGTCGGTCATTTCATGCACGCGGCCTTCAAGGCTTATTTTAATATAGTCTGTTTTTTTGTATGTATAAATGTCGTCGCAACAGGTGCTGTTTTTTAAGGCGTAGCCTCCTTTCCGGTTGCTCACAAAAAAACCTTCCTTACGATTGGGCGAAATGGTAAAATAGATATCGTCGGCGCCTGAATTATATGGTGTTCCTAAGTTTTCAGGCAATTCCCATTTTGTACCATTTCCCTTAGCTTTGAAAATATCATACCCTCCGAGGCCTCCCAAACCATCTGAACTAAAATACAAGGTGCGGGTGTCGTTGTCAAAGTATGGACTTATTTCATTTTGTGTGGTATTGATTTTCACACCGGCGTTACGTGGTGTTTTGTACGTTCCTTTTTTTACGTTGTAAACGGTATACCAAATGTCCAGCTTTCCTTTTCCTTTTCGGTTGCTTACAAAAAAGAGAATTTCATTGCCCTTGGCCGGGTCGCTTGCCAGGGTGGGCATGGTGGATGTGAATTTCGGGTTATTGATTTCTTTGGGTAATTTCACCGGCTCGGACCACAGCTCTCCGTTTTTTTCAGAAACATAAATCGCACAAATCATTTCTCCCTTGAAATTCTCTTTGCATCGACTAAAGTACACGCGCTTTTTGTCAACACTCAGGCAAACGTTTGCAGTATGCATTTCATCTGTATTGAAAGGACCTGAAAATTCTCCGCCAAATTTCCATTGGTTGCTTTTGCGTTTGGCCTGATACAGTTTACGCACTTTGGCCTCCGTTTCGTTTCCCTCTTCTATATATTCTCTTTTGTTCGTTCTGAAAGAGGAGTACAAAAGTGTGTTTTCATCCAGAGCAAGCGGGGAGGCTTCTACATTGATTTTATTGATACTGGTGTCGAGGTGCTGAACAATGATTTTGTTTTTGATGGCAACAATTTTTTTTACGGAATCGCAATACACTATTTCTTTGCCGGCTTGTTTTTTGAGCGCTTTGTTTTTGCCCTTGTACACTTTTTTAAAGGTTTTGAAATTGTAACCCGCGCTGTCGTATAGTCCATTGCTTTTTTGCATCTGCGCGTGATAATAAAGGGCTTCAGGTACTTTTTTACTGTCGAGCTGATACGCGTTTAAATACATACGCTGGGATTTTTCATAATCCCTTAACTCCATGTAAGCGTATGCCAGTAAAAACTTTGCTTCAGCATCTCTTTTGTTTTTTTTCACCGCACCTTCAAGGTAATAGGCGGCAGAGGCCGGGTCGTGTTGTTTCAAAGCGTTTTGACCCAGTTTTTTGAGCGCTTTGGTGCCGGCGCTGTTCATAAAACTGCTGTCCTGCTGCGCAAAATAAAAAAGGGGGAGACCAAAGGCCAGTATGAGTGTGGTTTTAAAAACGTTCACAATTCACTTCTCTTTTTTGCATGCGGTTATTGAATGCTTTGTAAATAATGGCAATTTCAAAAGCCCCTTTCATGTCGACCGATGTTTTCAGTTGCGAGAGAGTCACGTCATAACTGAAGCCTATGGTGTATTTTTCATAGTGCAATCCCGCGGTTAATATTCCCGCATCCGGATTACGTTCCAATCCGCTGCGCCACATGGCTCCGAAAAAAATGGAGTTTTTATACAAAGGGTTTTGACGGATGACAATTTCCACATTCAAACCGCTCACCCAATCAGTCACTTCTGATGTGAACCCGTACATGCTGTGCCCTTCAAAAATCAGGTGTTTTCCCGCGTAAAGCCGCAGCATGAGGTTCGCAGCCTGACGAATGGGCAAACGGTTGGTGTTGTTCTGTAAAAAACTTTCCTTCGGCTGGTTCAGGTGAAACCAGGAATAACCCAGTTCAGGTTCAATTTTCCCAAAGCGTTTGGATACCGCCACACCTGCATTTACATCAAGGAAGGAAAACCGCTGCGATACATTGTTTTCCATGTTCGGCAGGGTATTATCGAATTGCCCGGTATTCCAGTTCAATTGGTTGGGGTAGGTGTTTTTGTAAAAATCAATCGTTTTTATTACAAACCCGGGTTGCAGTCCACCGTGAAAAGTAAAGCCTGCCAAACTGTGATGGATGGCGAACGAAGGCAGGATTTTTGTTACGTTCAGATTACCACCTGAACGGTCGTTCAATACTAAAAATCCCCCGCTGCAGTTGATACCTGAAGGGAAAAAATTAAAATCGCCCCCTGCCGAATATGTGTCGTAGGCTTCTCCGATTTCTTTCCATTGTGAGCGGTAATTGGCAAAAAAACGGTAGTTACCATCGTAATTACCGGTGTTGGCCGGATTTAAGGTTAAGGGCGAAAAATAATACTGTGAAAAATGCACATCCTGGGCTTTTGATGAAAAAAACCAAATCGCAAAAACCATTCCTATCAAGTGCCTGTATGTTTTCAAAGTACTAGCGGATTAATTTGAAGGAACCGGATTTGGTTAAGGTTTCATCCGTGTAGGTATCTACAGAAGCCTGATAAATATAGGTTTCCATGTTTTGCGGAACGCCATTGAAGCTGCCATCCCACCCTATATCAAGGTCGTTGCTTTCGAAAATCAATTGGCCCCAGCGGTTGAACACTTTAAAATAATTGAGTTTGCGTATGCCCCATCCGTCCGGTTTAATCACATCGTTGATGCCATCGTTATTGGGTGTAAATGCCGTTGGTACATCAATACTTGCTACCAAGCGCACAATTACAGTATGGGTATTAAGTACTTCGAAACATTGCAAAGGGTTGTCGGTAACACTTACTGTATACACGATACTGGTGGTGGTGGAAGAGACCGGATTGGTGCAGGTGCTGCAACTCAGGAAGGAGGTATCGTTCACCCAAACATAGCTGAATGAGCCGCCCACATAGCCATTGACCGTAACGGTTTGACCCACAACAATGGTCGTGCTGGTATTTATTGAAGGAGGCGGTAATTGAATCCGGATGCTGTCGGATATTGCAATGTTCTTACAACCATTGTCGTCGCTCACCTCCAGGGTATAAACCGATGACGCGAGAGCCGATGTTTGAAAGGTAAAGGTATTATTGGCTGTAAATGTCACACTATTGCTTGAGCCGGGTCCGTTCAGCGTTCCGCTTAAAATTCCACTCATTCCCGGCACTCCGGCTCCGGTTATGGTAAATAGTGAATCGGGACAAGCCAACGTATCAATACCCAAACTGGCGCTAGGTAATGGGAAAATGGTCATGGTTTTGCTGATGTTGTCCTTACACCCCACATTAGGATCACTTACCTGCATGTTCACCACGTAATTTCCCGGAGAGGAATACGTGTGATTGGGTGTGATGGCGTTTGAAGCGTTCATATCACCGAAGCTCCAGGTATAGGTGAGCATGCTGGCGTTGGAAGTGGTGGTACTGCTGAAAGTATCGGCAATTCCTAAACAATGCGCATAATCGGATAAACTGAGTTCGTTGTTGCGTTTGAAATCAGGAAGGATGCGTATCATCCTAACCCTGATGGTGTCGATGTTTTTACAAACGTCATTCGGTGAGGCAAAGCTAAGGATGACCAATAAGTTTCCGTTGGTAGAACTTGGGAAAAAAGACGGTTGGTAATTGTAACTAATCGATTTGGGACTTATCTGAGTGTACACCTGTGTTGGTTGATTGTCGCCAAAATCCCACTGCCAGTGATGTACAGCGGTATCATTGGCCATGGTGAATTGTATGGGGTCGCCTTTGCAAAACACCGTTTTATCTGCAACAGCCTCGGCCCTTGGTTCATCGTATAAATTCACAGTAATGGATTTTGATATCACACAGGGCGCTGTAGCCGGAACCAGCGTTAAAACCAACACATAGGTTCCGGGAGTCGTATAGGACCGCGTGGCCCCGCTGTTGGTACTGGCGGGTTGCAAAGGCGGCAAACCCATGTTCCATTGGTAATAGGTTGGATAGGCCGTGGCTGAAGTGCTGGTTAAGGTTAGAGTAACAGCAGAGCCCCGGGGAATACAAAATTCGGTTCCCAACAAACCTGTTGATGTTTGTAATGAAAAATCCGGTACCGGATAGGTTTGTACTTCAAAAGGGAAAGGCAGGGTATACGAATCTGTGCAGCCGGCATTGTCGGCAATTGTTAAGGTTGGCGTAAAACTGCCGGGCTGCGTAAACACAATGGTTGCCGAAGGACTAGTGGTACTTGCGGAATAGGAACCAGCGCCAAAATTCAAAAAGTAATTGGTATAGGTGGGTTGCGAAGCAAAATAAAAATTAGCAGAACCCGAAGGAATACAAGCGTTGGGAGGTTGATAGATAAATGCTTCAGGGTTGTACACCTGAATTTTATGCCTGATGGAATCTATACATCCCACCACGTCTTTAGCGATCAGCTTAATATCAAAGGTGCGGGTTGGACTGGAGCCCATAGAAAAAGCATAGGTTTGAGTTCCTACCCCGGTAACGGTTTGTTGGGACTGTGGAAATGGAGCGGAATTGAGAGGAGGTCCGTACATGAACGTAAAATTATTTACCACATCCGGGGTTTGAGGAGTAAGGTTGATCAACTGCACCGGATATTGCGAAACACATATGGGATTGTGATTGAACGTGAAGGTGGGTACCGGATTCGTGACCCTGAAAGTTTCGGTTCTTCTCTCTTCACAGCCGTTTATATCTTTTACCCGTAAAGTCACCGTGTGTATGCCAACCGTGCTGAAAAACGTGTTCAGGGTGTTTGTGGAATAAACATAAGGCGGAAGCGTGTCCACAAACCAGGCGTAACCCATGCCGCAACCCACCACATTATCTGTAAAGGTTGTGGCGATAAAATTCACATAATTGTCCTTACACACAATTGGAGAAAAATTGATCACCGCACTGGGTTGTCGAACTGTTACTCCAATGGTTTGGGTATAAGGGGCGCAACCATTTGAATGATCGGCGGTAATGGACGCCACAAAATTTCCGGCACTTGGATACACAAAATTGGTGATGCCGGTAACCGTATTCCCCGGACTCCCCGCGATAAACAAGGTAGAAGCGGGACTCGCCCCAAAATTTAAGGTAGCGGATTGCACATCTCTTAAGGCATAATTAAAATCAACACTTAATTTATTGTTGCAATTGGTAACATAACGTAAAGCCGCTGCGGGTCCTCTGACCTGTATGGTTTGCATGGGAACCGCCGTAACCGAACAGGAATTGAGCCAGGCACTGACGGTAAAACCATATACACCCGGTGCGTGATAAGCCCAAACAGGATTTGGATTTGAAACACATCCCGAAAAATAATTGGGTCCGCTTTCCACATGCCAGTGTTGCGGAGGAGGCACATTGGTACTGGTCATGTTCACCCCCAGGTTCTGTCCGGCGCAAACCGTGAGGTTTGGCGTTAAAGTCATGGCAATGTTGGGCGGATTTACAACTGTTACCGTATCTACAAAAGAGGTACTTGAACACCCTCCAAGTGTTTGAATCTGCAGAAAAGGGTAATACACTCCGGGATTGGCATAGGTGTACGTAAAATTTGGCACAACAGAATTGGCGTTGGGTGCCGGGGCAACAACTCCGGATACTATAACAGGAGGCGTAGCCCCATTGTTCCAGGTGTAACTCGTGACGGGAAAGACATTGTAATCTGTAAAGCTGCTGTCGGTATACACTACCGTTAGTGGAGCACATCCTTCCTTTTTGTTTTTATTAAAAAAGGCCGTCGGTCGCCGTATGGAATCGAATTTTTCATGCCAGACCACCTCGCAGCCCACCTGAGATTTTACAAATAAATAAACATCAGGTTCATACGTATCATAAATATGATGGGGATTCGTGCTGCCCTGAGTAAAGGTGAAGGTGGGATTGACTGCTGTTGTTGTGTATGTGTACAAGGGGTTCCATTGCTGTACACTCCAGGTGTAACTCAATGGCGTAGTGTAATTGGTGACCGTTAAATTGGTATAATTCGCCACAATCGTTGGCGTGCAAACATATTGGTGAGGAGCTGTAACAAAACTTGGTGTAATCTGCTCCACAAAAATGGCGAAGGTGGTAGTGGCCACACAGGTTCCTGCATTTACGCTCACCGTTCCGATTTTCAATCCCGGAGTGTAATACGCATGAAGCGTGCCGAAGTGAGGAACACCGGGTATCAGGGCATTTGGTGGAGGGTCATTCGGGTCAGGGAACTGTTTGATCGGAGTACCGTCTCCCATATCCCAATATGTGGTGGTTTGAGAACTGACGGCCGTAACAAAAAATGTAGGGGTGTAAGGACCAAACATGTTGTTGGGCGGAAGTCCGGTTGGCATTTGAGAGGCCACGCAAACCGCCGGTGGGACGGTTACCTGAACGCTGGGCATAACAGCTGAAACAGGTTGAATTACTGAGTGGGTACAATTATTATTGTCTGTACCTGTTAAGGTAACCGTAAAATAACCTGTGGCATAGGTCACGGGCGAGGGATTAGTACCGGTTGCCGTTTGTGCATTACCAAAATTCCAGCTATAGGTTAAGCCCCCACCGGTAATCGGCGAACCACTGGTGGAGTTGCTGGCGCTGAAGGCGGTGGTGAATGGTGCCGTGCATGAAAAAGTTCCAGGATTGGCTGTAACGATCAGGTTGGGAAGAGCGGACACATGAATGGCTGAGTTGGTCCAGGTATAAGCAATGGAACAGCCCGTTTGATTGTCGGTGATGGTAAGCGTAGGATAATAGGAGCCTGGAACTGCATAAGGGTGCGCTACCACTGTGCCGGAACCTCCTGCATTATCACCAAAGGCCCAGGAATAAGCGTAATTGGTGTTCGATCCAATGGCACTCAGTGTGGCTACCCTTGGCGCGCAGCCACTGGCCGGCAACACAGGCGGAGCGATGCCACCGGAGGGCAAGGGAAACACTTGTACCAAAAAGGTAAAGGTTTGGGGTGATCCACCAACGATAGCGGTACACACCACCGTTTTAGGCCCCACTGTTAAATAACTGTGCTGAGGAGATACCAGATTACTGGTCGGGCTGCCATCCCCAAAATTCCAGGTCAGGCTGGTGGCAGGAGGGCCCAAATACGTAAAACTGGCATTGGTTAAACCCGGCATACAACCTGCTGATGGTGTCACAACAATCTGGGCACGGACTTTGCATGGAGAAACAATCAAAAATAGAAGCAAGGAATAAATAAAGAGATGGCGCATGAACCGAAAAAAATTCTATTTTTGTTTACCAAATATAATGAATTACATCATTTTACAAAGCCCTGATTGAAAAAGTTTGTCCTCATAGCCCTTTTATTTTCTTTCCTTGTTCCTCTGGCTCAAAACACTCAGAAAAAACCCGGGCCAAAAAAACCGAATACGGCACCATCCGTTTCTCAATCTAAACAGATTAGCAATAATCATACCCAAAATCTCGTCACCACCTTAACACACGATACCTGCCTGAACCGCAAGTTTTCGATAGTGTTTTATGTGATTCTCGATAGTGCCGGACTTCCGGGGCAGGCAAATCCGGGGGCTATTGCCCAGTTTGTAGACACCCTCAACAACCGTTTTAGAAGAATCTGCGTTAAATTTGAGAGTTGCAGCACCGTTTATATCTCTAACCACAGTTACGCCGAATGGTATCGCCCTACAACCGACACCATCGTTACTTCCCAATGGCATACTGATAAAACCATCAACATTTACCTTGTAGATTCCATTTATCAGAATTTTCCGTATGAAGTTCAGGGCTACACGTATCTTCCACCCTCCAGTCCTACAGTAACCCCAAAGGATAACATAGTTCTTGAAAAATGGCAACTTCTTGTTAACAATTGTGTGATATCCCTGCATCACATCGGGCATTTTTTTGGTTTGCTGCATACCCACGACGAAATCAACCCGGGCCTGGCCGCGGCGCCACCTCCCCCTCCCGGTGTGGCCTCCAAGGAATACGTTGACGGGAGCAATTGTTTGATTCATGGAGATGGGCTTTGCGACACAGAAGCGGATCCTCTCGGTGGAGCAGTCGCTGATGGGAAAGGGGATTTTTACCTCAAACCGGTTGATAATTACATGTCCTTTTCCAGCAATTCCTGTCGGTTTACACAACAGCAGTACAACCGCATGGCCTACATCATGATCACTGCCCGCAGGTATCTTCATTAAGCAAAGCAGCACGCCTGTTCTGAAATCCGGCGATTATCCCTATTTTTATACTCTCAAGTTTTAACTATGCCACATTTGGTTGCCCCTTCCGTACTTTCTGCCAACTTCGCCAATTTGCAGTCAGACATTGAACTCATTAATACCAGCGAAGCCGATTGGTTTCATGTGGATGTGATGGATGGAGTGTTTGTTCCAAATATTTCTTTTGGGTTTCCGGTAATCAAAGCCCTGAAAAAACTGGCCAAAAAACCCCTGGATGTGCATTTGATGATTGTTGATCCCGACCGCTACGCCCAAACCTTTAAAGAGGCCGGAGCCGATATACTCACTGTACATTACGAGGCTTGTCCACACCTGCACCGCAGCGTTCAAAACATTAAATCACTGGGCATGAAAGCGGGTGTTGCCATTAATCCTCACACCTCGGTGAGTGTTTTGGAGGAGCTTATTCACGACATTGACCTGGTGTGTATGATGAGTGTAAACCCGGGTTTCGGCGGACAAAAGTTTATAGAGAACACCTACTCAAAAATAAGCGCGTTAAAACAACTCATACAGCGTAAAAATTCAAAAACCCTGATTGAAATTGATGGTGGGGTTGACCTGAACAACTATAAAAAATTACTGGATTGCGGGGCCGATGTATTGGTTGCAGGCAACACCGTGTTTTCTTCGCAAAACCCCAGTGCCACCATCAGCGCATTAAAAAAGTAAAGGCAACACCTTTCATTTGTGAAGGCTAAAAGTTATATCGTTCTGATTTTGCTCGTGTTTTTGTTTTCCTGTAAAAAAGAAAAACCGGAACCCGCACCCGATCCCGAACCACCGCCACCTGTGGGCCAAAACCCTTTACCGTCCTGCCAAACGATTGGACCGGGTCCGCAGCCCTTTGGCTGGAAAGATTCCTCAATAACAGAAGATGAGAACGTGAATTTTTTCAAAGCTCAAGCCTATCAACCCGGGGATTTTATCTATTGTGTAAATGGGAAAATCTTTCCTCAAAACCGCATGTATTTATACACCTACAGCACGCAACAAAGACGCTATTTGGGAGAAAGGGACGAGTATTTACCCGACCTGCATTCGAATGGCTGGATGGTGTTCAGCAAACCCGATAAAAACATTTATAAAATCAAACTCAACGGAGATAGTTTAACCCAACTTACCGGAGGCGGTTACTACGTTAATCCTCAATGGGACAATAGCGGACAATACATCTACTGTTTTCAGCAAACCACCAGTCTAACGGTTTCCTGTTTACTTAAAATGAATGCCCAGGGTCAATACCAAACGAGTTATTTAACCCCTTATGCCAACACTGTAATTTCAAAGGATCCGGATAAGGTTTATCTTCTGAATGTTTTAAACAACAAACTGGCGGTTATTTCAAAACAGCTGAGTACCAATTCCGAAACCCTCATCACCAGTTCAGGCATTCCACTCAACGGCAGTCAAAATGATTTTTTTCACCTTGCCATCGACAACAATGAAAACTTCCTTTATTGGAGCAACGCGCTGGGCCTCTTTCGTTGCAACATAGCGAGTAAACAGGTTGACACTCTGTTTAAAAACTGCGAAAGCATTACTTACCTCAATCCCAGTATTTCCGAAAACTCAGAGGAGCTTACCTTTTGCTGCAAGATTTTAAAACCCTTAAACAGTTTGGTGTTGTACAGGCAATACCGGAGTTTTGAATACAATCTCATCAGCAAACAATGGAGGGAATTGGATTTTTTTCCAAATTAGACGTTCTGTTTTAGTTCCAGCAGCTTTTTCTTTTCCTGTACTTGTCCTTCATCTATCATTTCATTTAAGGCATTCACCCAAATTTCATCCTTTTTGGTTTTGAATTGCTTACGTAAACTCTCCATGCTCAAAGGACCTGCGGAAAGCAGTTCTGTAATTTTCTTTTTTAATTTGTTAAGGTCGGGTGTCTTTTTTTGCAAACACACATCGCAGTGCCCGCAATCGCTGAAATGAAGTTCATTAAAATACATGAGTAATTGCACCTGCCGGCAGACCTTATTGTTCGCGGTGTAATCCAAAACGGCCTGCATTTTTTCATGTGCTTTTTCCTTCAACAATTTATAATTATCAGGACTCAACTGAAGGTATTTGGTATGCACCCGGTTTTGTAAAAAAACCAATTTAGGGATAGAGGATTGGGGGAAATACGAAATCAATTCGTGTTTGTTAAGCACCTCCAACTGTTCCTTCACAGCTGCCTGACTCATTTTGCAGCGGTAGGCCAAATCTTTCTCCACCACATGAACGTAGTTATCGTAGAGTCCACCGTAACTTCGCAATAAGGTTTTAATCAAAAGTTCAAATTTTGGGTTCCGGATCTGAAAATCGTAAGCGGTTTCTTTGGAGGCCAGAAACATGAGGCGCGAAGGTTCATAACCCAGATCCAGAAGACCCAGGTAGTCTTCGCGTTCCAAAAACTTCACGCTGTTGAACACCTGAAGCGCAGTTAAATTATAGGATCTGCAAATTTTATCGATTTCAAAATCCACCGTTAATCCTTGTCCTGAATTCACCGCCACCTGATAATAATTGCAGATGGCCTGATAAGTTTGTTTAATCACATCGGCTGGAGGAAAAGCCTGTTCAAATTGCTCCTGCAGTTTTTGCTGGTCCGCTTTGGTATAAAACACCGCGGCATAGGCAATCTTTCCGTCGCGCCCTGCCCTGCCCGCTTCCTGGAAATAGGCTTCGAGGCTGTCGGGCAAATCCAGATGCACCACAAAACGAACATCGGGTTTATCGATGCCCATACCAAAGGCATTCGTGGCGCAAATCACCTGCGTGTTATTGTTGGTCCAGGCATCCTGTACCGCCTGGCGTTGCTCATATTTTAAACCGGCGTGATAAGCCTGGCTTGAAATATTGTTGGCATTTAAAAAAGCGGCTGTACTTTCTGTGAGTTTTCGGTTGCGCACATATACAAGTCCCGAGCCGCCTAAACTGCGGATGAGTTTCAGTAAACGCTGGGCTTTGTTTTCTTCGAACTGCACTACGTAACGCAGGTTTTTGCGCTCGAAAGATTGGCGGAAAAGATGGGGTTTTTTGAATTCCAGTTTCTCCTGTATGTCTTCCACTACCTCAGCTGTAGCACTGGCCGTGAGCGCCAACACCTGCACGTTGTTGAGGTAAGCGCGTAAACCGGCTATCTTCAAAAAACTGGGACGAAAATCGTAGCCCCATTGTGAAATGCAATGTGCTTCGTCAACCGCCAGCAAGGTAATGGGCAGGTGGGAGAGTTGAATTCTGAAATCTTCGCTTTCCAGGCGTTCGGGTGATACATACAAAAACTGTACATGACCCAGGGCGGCATTGTTCATGGCGATGGCCATTTCTTTATAGGTCATGGCCGCCGAAATTGCCACCGCTGAAAGGCCGCGTTTTTTCAGGTTCTGCACCTGGTCGTTCATGAGGGAAACCAGAGGAGAAATCACCAAGGTGGTACCTCCCAATTTTAAACCTGCTACCTGAAAACAAATGGATTTTCCGCCTCCGGTGGGCAATAAGGCCAGGGTATCTTTTCCTTCCAAAACAGAAAGAATTATGTCTTCCTGCAGTGGGCGGAAGGCATCAAATCCCCAGTGTTTTTTAAGAATGGCGAGTATGTCTTTTTTATGATTTTCAGGCACAGATCCCGGTTTCACTAACCTAAATTACTGCAATTTTTGCTCACATACAGGATATACTATTATCTGATTATCTTCGTTATCTTTTTACCCGTTCTGAAACGCCTTTCCACATATCTTTTCCTTTTGTTCCTTGTCGCCTTCGGGCAGCTGAAAACCCAGACCCTGAGTGTAAGCGGTGTTATAAAAGACAACGAAAATATGCCGATTGAAGGGGTTACCTTTGGTTTGAAGGAAGATGCCAAACAAGGCGGTTATACCAATGCATCCGGGCAATACAGCCTGATAGTGGAAAGCGGAAAACCTTACACCCTGGTGTTTTATCACATCAGTTACAACACCCTTACATATACCTTTACCGGAAAACCCGGAGAAAATATCGTGTATTCTCCTGTTTTAAAGTTTAAAAATGAATTGGCCGAAGTGGATGTGACCGATACCCGCACCCGTGCTTCTGAATCGATTAAAATAGACCCCAAGAATTTTTCGAGACTGCCTTCACCAACCGGAAACATTGAAGATTTAATCAAAACCCAGATTGGGGTAAGCAGCCGCAACGAATTAAGCAGTGCGTATAGTGTGAGAGGAGGCAACTTTGATGAAAACCTGGTATACGTGAATGACATTGAAGTGTACCGCCCGTTTTTGGTAAGAAGCGGGCAACAGGAAGGACTGAGTTTTGCCAACCCTTACATGGTGCAAAACATTAATTTTTCAGCCGGAGGATTTGAGGCCAAATATGGGGACAAAATGAGTTCGGTGCTCGATATCACCTATCGCAAACCCACCAAATTTGCCGGCAATGCTTCGGCCAGTTTTTTGGGTGGCAATGCGCAGTTTGAAGGCATCAGTAACAACCGCCTTGTGTCGTGGAATGTAGGAGCCCGTTACCGTTCCAATATTTATTTATTGAATTCACTCGACACCAAAGGCGAATACCGGCCCACCTCCATGGATCTTCAGAGCTTAATCACCTTTGACTTTAACCCGAAATTCAGAATGGAATTTTTGGGTAGCCTCTCTCAAAGCAAATACCTGGTAGTGCCCACCAATCGCGAAACCGATTTTGGAACTGTAAACAACGCTTTGCGATTCACCATTTATTTCGACGGACAGGAAGTGATGCAGTATTTTACAGCAACAGGCGGACTTTCGTTCACTTACAAACCCAATTCCAAAACCCGTTTAAAATTTATCACCTCGGCGTATTCCACCAAAGAAGAAGAAATTTACACGGTACAGGGGCAGTACTGGATTGACCAGCTGGAGGCCGATTTGGGTCAGCCAAATTTCGGACAGGTGGCCTTTAACCGTGGTGTTGGCACCTTCATCAACAATGGCCGCAATTATTTAAGCGCAGGCGTATACAACATCGAACACAAAGGCGTACACACCATCAACAAAGACCATGAATTTTTATGGGGTGCAAGAGTGCAGGGCGAAATTATACACGATAAACTCAGTGAGTGGAGGATGGTGGACTCGGCCGGTTTTGTGGTGCCGTATAACCCCAATAGCATTGACCTTATTGATCCTTACAAAAGTTCGGCGAATCTTAATTCTCTACGCACCCAGGCTTATGTTCAATACAATTATGGGACCTTACTGAAGGACTCTTCTACATTAAGAGTTACGGCCGGTTTAAGAGCCAACCACTGGACACTGAACCAGCAAATTGTGTTCTCTCCCAGATTAACCTTTGCTTACAAACCCAACTGGAAACACAATTGGTTGTTTAAATTCAGCACTGGCTTGTATTATCAACCTCCCTTTTACCGTGAGTTAAGAGGCATTGACGGCACTTTAAATTTAGATGTAAAAGCGCAACAATCCCTGCATTTTGTTTTATCCGGTGATTATCAATTCCGGATGTGGAATCGACCGTTTAAGCTGATTGCCGCAGCCTATTACAAGGATCTTAAATTCGTGAATCCTTATGAAATTGATAACGTGCGCATCCGTTATTTTGCCAACAACAACACAAGAGGTTACGCCACCGGATTGGATTTGCGTTTGAATGGTGACATTGTGCCGGGTGTGGAAAGCTGGGCCAGTGTTGGATTTTTACGCACCTACGAATATTCCAAAGACAACATTCATTATGTGTATTATAACAAAGATGGAGAAGAAATCATCAAAGGCTACACCTTTGACCAGGTGAAAACCGACAGCCAGCTGGTAGACCCGGGTTACATCCCCCGCCCTACTGACCAGCTTTTTACCTTCGGCATGTTTTTTCAGGATTATTTACCCCGTTACCCCAATTTTAAATTTAATCTGAACATGATATTCGGCACCGGACTTCCGTTTGGTCCGCCCACGCACCAGCGCTGGCAACAAACACTGCGTATGCCTGCTTACAGAAGGGTTGACGTAGGATTTGCCTACAACGCCTTAAGATCCAACCGTGAGTACCGCAGTAAAAACATGTTTAATCACCTGAAGGAATTGTGGTTTTACGTGGAGATCTTCAATTTCCTTCAAATCCAAAACACGGTTTCTTACGTGTGGGTGCAGGACGTTACAGGCAACCGTTATGCAGTGCCGAATTACCTCACCAACCGGCAATTGAACCTTAGGGTGCAGGTGATGTTTTGATAAAGACAGGGAAATGATTTAGGTTTTGTTCTATTTAGGGGTGAATCAGCCCTCAGGCTATCACCGACGACCAAAAAATAATTAATACATGACAACAGACAGAAAAGTAATAGTATACATAGCAACAAGTTTGGATGGTTACATTGCAAAACCGAATGATGATCTTGATTTTCTTTCAATTGTAGAACAAGAAGGACAAGACTATGGGTATGCCGACTTCATAAAAACAGTGGACACAGTCGTAGTTGGAAGAAAAACCTACGACAAGGTAATTTCCATGGGTTTTGACTTTCCGCACGCTGACAAAAATGCTTATATCATAACCCGAACACCAAGACCGAACATAGGATCGGTGAAGTTTTATACTGAGGATCTTAAAGCACTTGTTGATAAACTTAAAACCGAAAAAGGAAAGAATATATTTTGCGACGGTGGAGCAGAAATAGTAAACGAACTTCTTAAACACGACCTTATTGACGAGTTTATTATTTCTATTATTCCAATTTTAGTTGGTAACGGAACAAAACTGTTTAAGGACAACAGACCTGAACAAAAACTTGAACTTATTTCTGTAAAATCATTTGAAAAAGGACTCACTCAACTTCATTATAAACGCGCTAAAAATTAACGCTGTACCAAAAACCCGAACCGAAGAAGGCAATTGAACTACTAATCGTATCCTTGCGCTCAAGAGCATAATTGGACTTAGAAAAAACGAAATAGTGTCGCAGCACCAAATAATCGTGAAATTCATGTCTTTAGAAAACATCCTTATCAAATTGCAGCATCCAACCCCCTCAATCTCGAATATCAATTATTGAATATTGAATATTGAATATTGAATCTTCCCTCCCGAATCGTACCTTCGCTCCATGTTTAGCATCAATCCCAAAGACCTTACGGTGCCGGTTCTGCAAAAATACCTGCAGAACGCCATTGCGCCCCGTCCCATTTGTTTTGCCAGCACCATCAGCAAAAGCGGAGAACCCAACCTCTCCCCCTTTAGTTTTTTTAATTTATTTTCTTCCAACCCTCCCATAGCTGTGTTTTCGCCGGCATACAGCGGACGTACCGGTGCGCCCAAAGACACATTACTGAATGTATTAGAAGTTCCTGAAGTAGTCATCAATGTTGTGACTTACGACATGGTGCAGCAAACCAGTCTTTCCAGTTCTCCTTTTCCAAAAGGCGTGAACGAATTTATAAAAACAGGTTTTACACCTTTGGCATCTGAATTGGTAAAACCCTTCAGGGTAAAGGAAAGTCCGGTGCAAATGGAGTGCAAAGTGATAGAAGTGAAAGAACTGGGTAAGGCCGGGGGTGCAGGCAATCTGGTGATTTGCGAGATTATCCGCATACACATCAGCGAAGCGGTAGTAAATGCCGAAAACCAAATCGACACGCGCAAAATGGACCTGGTGGCCCGCATGGGGGATAACTGGTACTGCCGTGCTCATGGAGAGGCTTTGTTTGAAGTGCAAAAACCCATCACCACCATAGGAATTGGAATTGATGCTTTGCCCGAACACATTCGCAACAGCACCGTATTAAGCGGCAACAACCTTGGTTTACTCGCCAGTGTTGAACACTTGCCCGGACCTGAAGATGTTAAAACCCACAAAAAAAACCTGCCCGAATTTAAAGACATCAACGAACAGCACCGGTTTGCCCAAACACTTCTCGAAAACAATCGGGTAATTGAGGCTTTGATGGTTTTGTTATAAATCTTGGTGGTTTCCACATAGTTTTTTATTTTCACACGATTTAAATTTCATCCATTAAACTCCTACCCATGATAACCAAACGATTTGCTTTTTTAATTTTCAGCCTTGTCCTTTTTTCTATGAAAGGCTTTAGCCAAACCGACACCCTGCATATTTATTACAGAGGTTTGGAAACCAAAATTCTTGACTCCACGGAGGCCAAAATAGCCAAATGGGCCAAAAGCCTGAACGGTAAAAAAGTGGACATAGAGGTGATTTCCTATTACAACGATGCTCAATTTAAAAAATACTCCCAGGAGCGTTGCGATGAGTTGTTTATTATCGTGAACCGAAAAGCCAGGGAGCTGATCAACATCACCTTTATTGGTCCTAAAAAAGGCGCTAAGTCTCAACGTTCCATGGCCGATATTGTGTATACTTATAAAGACGCAGCAAGTGCAACAGCTGTTTCTCCTTCTGTACCTGCCGTTATTCCTGCGGCGGCAGCCACCGGAGCTGCAGCTACAGCTGTTCCGGCTAAGGAGAAAAAAACCAAAGAAAAACCGGCCCCGGCTGCTCAATCAACTGCCAGCACAACAGCTGAGAACACCCCTGCTCCGGAGACCAAAGAAAATAAACCCAAAGAAGAAAAGGCTGCCAAGCCCGAGAAATCCAACAGCAAGTACGATTTTGTAATGGATACCACCTACGTGAACGGCGTAATGAAGGTGACCAAACGAAAGGTAAAAAAGCAAAATTAAACGCTATATGCTGGAGTCCAGAAACCACTGAAAAACGGGGCGTCACTGAAAAGCCATACGAGTAAGACCTAACAAAATAGAATTATGATCAAAAAAATGAAAACCCTTGCCGTTGTTTGTTCGGCACTTCTGATTGCAAGCTCATGCAGTGTTACTCATCCACTTATGGCGCCAACCACAAATACAGTAGGCAAAAAAGTAGGTGAAGCCAAAGCAAAATGGGTGCTTGGTTTGTGTTTTGGAGCTGATCACAGTGTATTAACCGCTGCTAAAAATGGTGGTATTACAAAAATAGCAACCATTGATGAAAAGACCTTTGCAGTTTATCCTTTCTTCTGGTCGAAAAAAACAATTGTATCAGGAGAATAATTTATTTGAACGCTTTAATGGAAGCCGTTCCCTCAGGGGCGGCTTTTTTTTATTTTATCCTATTCGCGCTCAGACTTTGATTAAAAAACGGCCTTCTTTAAATAGCCGATTCACTAAATGAAAGCCAGGCCCCGCTTTTCATTTCAAAAGGAACTGAAAACCAATTCAGTAGCCCCTTCCTGAGTGTTACTTTCATTTGAAAACTAAATGGTACAGGCAAAAATTAGTTCTTAATTTAGTGGGATAAAAGCGTAAATTATAAAATCAATATATCATGGAAGTAATCGGCCTTCTTAAAGTAAAGTTCGACACGCAGCGCGTGAGCGATCGATTTCAGAAACGTGAGTTTATTCTCACCACAGAAACCAACACCCCTTACCCTCAGCACGTGAGTTTTCAGGTAACGCAGGACAAATGCAGCATGCTTGACAGCTACCGTGAAGGAGATGAACTGCGTGTACAATTTAATTTGCGCGGCAGAGAATGGAATGGTCCTCAGGGCGTGAAGTATTTTAACACCCTCGAAGCCTGGAGAATTGAAAAAGTGCAATCCGGCGCCCCAAGCCCTTCACAGGCACAAGCGGCCCCACGCCAGAACACAGAAAGCACTTCGGCCAGTCCGGTGTTTAATTCAGACATCAACGACAACGACGATCTGCCGTTCTAAATTCAACACGTATCTTATGGATGCAAGGACCCCAAAAGGCCTTGCATCTTTTTTTAAAGTACATTTGTAGCACACATGGGTAAAGCAGCATCGGTTTTATTGATCTACACCGGAGGTACCATCGGTATGATGCAGGACGCGCGCAGCCGCGAACTTAAGCCTTTCGATTTTAAAGCCCTCAGCCGGCAAATTCCCGAGCTGAGCAAATTCGATATCGAACTTTCGGCTATTGCTTTCAACGAACCCATTGATTCTTCCAACATGCACCCCCGTGTGTGGCAGGAACTGGCCAAACTCATCGAAAAAAACTACAGCACCTTTGATGGTTTTGTGATTTTGCACGGCAGCGACACCATGAGTTTTACCGCCTCGGCCCTGAGTTTTATGCTTGAAAATTTAGCCAAGCCCGTTGTGCTCACCGGCTCGCAACTGCCCATAGGTGTTATACGAACCGACGGAAAAGAAAACCTGATTACCGCAATCGAAATTGCCGCCGCTAAAGAAAAGGGCAAACCTGTAGTCAGCGAAGTCTGCATTTATTTTGAATATAAATTGTACCGGGGCAACCGCACCTTTAAATACAACAGCGCGCATTTCGACGCGTTTAAATCGCCGAACTATCCGGCCCTTGCCGAAGCGGGTGTTAACATACAATATAACTACGCGGCCCTGACCAAACCCAATGGTAAAAAACTCAGGGTGCATTACGAACTAAACAATGACATTGCTGTACTTAAACTGTTCCCCGGCATTAGTAAAAAAATTACGTCCTCCATTATTCACAGTCCCGGCATCAAAGCCCTGGTCATCGAAACCTTCGGGGCCGGAAATGCCAGTACAGAGCCCTGGTTTATCAATGAACTAAAAGCGGCCATTCAAAAGGGTATTGTGATTTTAAACATCACCCAATGTCGCGAGGGACGAGTGATTCAAGGCATGTACGAAACCTCTTCTCAACTCAAAAAAATGGGTGTAGTGAGCGGGGCCGACCTTACCTTTGAAAGCGCGGTGACCAAACTCATGTTTTTACTCGGACAAAAACTCAAACCAAAACAAGTACAAGACCAATTAATTAAAAATTTACGGGGTGAACTCACCACCGAAGTTTCCCTTCAATTACATCAATAACACGCATGAAAGCCTGCAACAACATCCTCGAAACCATTGGCAATACCCCTCTGGTGCGCATTAATAAAATTACCAAAGACCTGCCTTGCGAGGTTTACGCCAAGGTAGAAACTTTTAATCCCGGCAATTCCATCAAGGACCGCATGGCCCTTAAAATGATTGAAGATGCCGAAAAAGACGGACGCCTGAAACCGGGCGGCACCATTATTGAAGGAACCAGCGGCAACACCGGCATGGGACTGGCCATTGCCGCCGTTATCAAAGGCTACAAATGCATTTTTACCACTACCGACAAACAAAGCAAGGAAAAAGTGGATGCGCTGCGCGCCTTTGGAGCCGAAGTAATTGTGTGCCCCACCGATGTTGAGCCCGAAGATCCCCGCTCTTATTATTCCGTGTCCTCACGTTTGGTGGACGAAATTCCCAATGCCTGGAAACCCAATCAATACGATAACCTCAGCAACTCCCTGGCGCACTACGAACAAACCGGTCCTGAAATATGGGAACAAACCGATGGAAAAATTACACACCTGGTTGTGGGCGTTGGTACCGGAGGCACCATTTGCGGTACCGGAAAATTTCTGAAAGAAAAAAATCCCAACATCAAAGTGCTGGGCATTGATACCTATGGTTCGGTATTTAAAAAATACAAAGAAACCGGCATCATGGACAAAAATGAAATTTACCCTTATATCACCGAGGGCATTGGCGAGGATTTTTTACCGGCCAATGTGGATTTCAGTATCATTGATCATTTTGAAAAAGTAACGGACAAAGATGCAGCTGTAATGACCCGCCGCATCCCGCGCGAAGAAGGCATTTTTGCAGGTAACAGCGCAGGCTCGGCCATGGCAGGACTTCTGCAGATGAAAGACCAGTTCAAAAAAGGCGATGTGGTGGTGGTCATCTTTCACGATCACGGTACACGCTACCTGGGAAAAATGTTTAACGACGATTGGATGCGCGACCGCAACTTTTTGCAGGCCAGCAAACCAAGGGCCATTGATTTGATCGCCAATCACAAAAACCAAAAATTACTCACCATCGAACCCGAAGCTGAAGTAAGTGAGGCTTTGAGTTTGATGAACAAATACAACATCTCTCAGTTGCCGGTAAGCGAAAAAGGAAAGATCATCGGTTCCTTGAACGATTCACACCTTTTTGCGCGTTTAATGGAAAACAACGACATCCGCCACAAAAAAGTAAAACAGGTTATGCAACCGGCCTTTCCGGTAGTTGGGGAAAAGGCCAGCATTGAAGAAGTGAGCAAACTCATCACCAAGGACAACAATGCCGTTATTGTGAGTGATATGGGAGGCAATCAGCACATCATTACCAAACACGATATTATCGAGGCCGTGGCGAAGATGAGTTAGTACAAGGTATGTGTTGGTGTTTTCACCAACACCAAGTCCTGATGACATAAATTCATCCATTTCACTTTGTTATTCTGATTTCCTGGTCTAAATTGCTCTTGTAAGTCATGACAGGTGAATCATCCCGGCGCATTTTTGGTCTCGACCTCTTAAGGACGATTGCCATTCTCATTGTTGTGCTGGAACACAGTCTGCCTGTACTTTCAGATCACTTCAAGGTTTTAAAACACCTGGCCCTGCCCGATGGGGTGGATTTGTTTTTTGTACTAAGCGGCTTTTTAATCGGAGGGCAAATCATCTCCGGTATTGAACACAAAAAACATTTTCGCTTTCAACAGCTCAGTACCTTCCTGCAAAGGCGTTGGCGACGCACCCTGCCCAATTATTTTCTGTTTCTGGGTATAAACCTGGTGCTTATTCATTTTGCCCTGGTGAAAGGGGAGATCAACACTTACCTGCTCACTTACTTTTGTTTTCTACAGAACATTTTTACACCTGTTGATTTTCTGTTCTGGGAATCCTGGAGTTTAGCGGTGGAAGAATGGTTTTACGTATTGTTCCCCCTTTTGCTCTTCCTTGTGTTCCGCTTCAGGTCCTCACGTGTTAGCATAAAAAGAAACCTGTTAGTGGGCATACTTTTATTTTTACTACTGCCTCTGCTTTATCGATTTTATTCTCTGTATTTTTTGCCCTCGCATCAGGACTGGGACTTGTATTACCGCAAATTGGTGTCGACCCGCCTCGACGCCATGGGTTTTGGTTTACTGGCGGCTTATTTAAAATACTATGTCCCGCGTTTATGGAATTACAGATCAGGGCTTTTTTTTCTTACAGGTGTTAGCGGACTTTTTCTTCTTACCTATTTTTCAGATGCCATACACGAACACTATGCCTTTTCGCGAACCCTTTATTTTAGTCTGTCAGCCTTTTTGGTGTTGTTGTTGATTCCTCAACTCGACCAACTCAACCACGAACCATTTGCTTTTAAACCCTTTGCTTTTATCAGCCGCATCTCTTACTCTATGTATTTACTGCACCTGCCTTTGTATCAAATCCTCTTCAATCATTTCGACACTTCGAACCCCGTCCTATCTATGTTCATGTACGGCTTTTATTGGGTACTCACCATTGGCCTATCTTATATTGTTTACAGGTATTACGAGAAACCGTTTATGAGCAAAAAAACAATTAGCGCAGAATAAGAACGCTTCCGTTGAGTTTATGCTTTTCTCCAATGCGGTCCACAATTTCAACTGTCCACAAATACGCATCTTCCTTATCGGCTTTCGGCAATTTGGCGTTGGATGGATTGATGCGCCAGTCGGCATCCCAACCCGAATGAACATCGTTGGTAGAAAACTCCAACCCACCCCACTGATTGTAAACATTAAAGGTATAATCCTTTGTGCTCCAGCCCGTGCCCTGGGGTTTCAGCACATCGTTTAAACCATCGTTGTTTGGTGTAAACACATTGGGCATGTAAAAATTAAAATCCTCGTACACACAAATTTGTTTGGTAGTAGAATCAATACAATTTTTACTGCTTTGTGCCACCAGCTTAACCGCATAACACAAGGTGTCGGGAAAATTATAATACAACTCCTTGGACTTTCCAATCGACACCCCATCCACATACCAGTTAAAAAGCACTGCGTCATTGGAAGCGTCTTTCAACAATACCTGCTGGGATTCGGAGCGGGTAATTTTTTCAGGATCGGTCACAAAATCCACTTTAGGCTGAACAAACACTTCAATGGCCTTACTGAACCAGGCCGCCGCTGTGCAGGAATGCTGATCGAGCACCGTGAGCAACACATTATAATATCCGGGCTTGGCGTAACAATTCACCGTAGTGTCCCCAATTTGTTCATTGGCATCGTCTCCATAATTCCAATAAGCCTTAAGTGTATTCGCTGAAGTATTAATAAAGGTCGGACAGAAAGGCGCGCAACCTTTGGCTTCACTTACCGTGTAGGTAGGAGGCAGCACCTCAAACAATTCCAGATCGATGACCTGCAAGGCTTGAGGTGAACCGCAATTATCGTTCACTATAAAAGTATAGGTAGACACCGTAATGTTCTCAATGAACAAGGTAGCACCGGTAGTATTGCCGGGAAGCCAGAGGTAAGAATACAGCCCATCGCCCCCACTCACCGTTGGACTTATTTGTGCAGTGGTACCCGGACAAATGCCGGTATTATTGGGATTGACGGAGATGGTTAATGGCGCGTTCACATTCAGCGTCACCTGAAAGGGCGCATTAGTGCAGGCATTGGCATCGTATACATTTAAACTGTACACCGTGCTGCCGGTTGGAGTCACCACAATTTGCTGTCCGCTTAAATTACCGGGATTCCACACATAGGTGTAAGCACCGGTTCCACCCTGGGCCTGGGCCGTTAAGGTGCTGGGTTTGCCCACACAGGTGTTTGGAGGTTGAGCTAGGGAATAATTTAGAGCGGCAGGATTACTCAGTAACAAGGTCGTAGAAGCAGGGCAAAGATTGGCATCCAGCACTTTGATAAAATACAAACCCGGACACAAACCCTGAATCACATTGTTGGTGCCGGAGGGTACTCCACTTGCGCTGAAGGTGTAAGGGGCTGTTCCGTTGCTGGCGTTCAACACCACAGCTCCTGTACAAGCGTTGTGACAATTCACAGTGGTGGTATTCACAATGCTTAAACTAACGGTACTTAAATTGCCAACCACAGTGATGAGGGTGTCAATACACAGTTTAAAATCACTGATATAAGTGGTGTAGGTACCACTGCTCAGGTTGTTAAAACTTGAGCTGTTGCTGCCCAAAGGCAAGGTGGTATAGGTATAGGGGCCCGTTCCACCAACCACCTGAAGCGTAAAACCTCCATCTGCCGCTGAACAATTTTCAGGCGTGGTGCTAGCAGATGAGGTGATGGCGGTTGGAGGTATAACCGTTGTGACAGAAGTGGTCACACAGGCGCTGGCGTCGGTAACCGACACCGTGTATGTACCGGCCGGGATGTTGTTCAGGTTGGAAGAAGATGATGAAACCGGTTGCCAGTTGTACACAAACGGTGCGGGACCGTTAGCAACAATGGCGTTTAAATACCCGTCGGATTTGCCGGGACAAGAGGGGGAATTGGTCGTGAAGGTAATATTGACCTGAGGTGCCTGCGTTACCAACACGGTATTGGATTTAATGCAAGCCTTTGTATCAATGGTTTCTATAGTGTGTATCCCGGCACTTAAAAAAAAACTTGAGCCGGCCGAAGTACCGTTCACAGAATACGTGTATGGTGACACACCCCCTGTGCTTGTTGGTACGGTAAAAACGGTGCCTCCAAAACAGGGCACAAAGGTGTTATTAATACTGGTGTTGATTTGTGGAGGCTGAGTTAGCAACACGGTATTGGTCACCTGACAGCCCACCGAACTTGAAGTCACCACGGTATACACAATGCCGGCCGAAAGGGTGCTCACGCCCTGCGTGTTATACCCACCCGGGGTCCAGGTAAAACCAAAGGGACCATTGTTGAAGGATAAGGGGGGAGTTACAAAAGCGCTTCCATTGCTTGCCGCATAACAGGTGACGTTGGTGGACGAAACGGTTCCCGCTACCAGGGCTACGGTGAAGGCAGGCGTGAGCAAAGCGGTGTTCATGGTGGTACATCCGTTGGAAGCCAGAACAAACACGTTGTAATTAAACAAACCGTTATAAGGTGCGGTACCTGTGTTGGTAGCGGTAGTGCCTGTGTTTACACCTCCCGGCGAAGACACCGTAAACTGATAAGGCCCCGGAGCCGTGCCGTTAATGGAAAATTCGATGTAAGAAAGGTTGAGCACACAATTGTGGGTCACCGTTGGTATGGTACTCAGGTTGCATTGCGCGTTCAGCCTATCCAGAAAAAAACCTGAACCAAGGAATAAAAAGAGACTGAGAACAAATAAGTGTTTCCCTGAACGCACAAGCTAATTTACCGAATACAAAGATAATTAAGCTTTGCTTACAACAAGTGGTAAATAGTGCTGTGTAATTGGTTATTCCTCAAAATTGCTTTACCCTAATTGGGGCGCCAGCCGGGCTGTTCGCTTATAGCTTGCTTGCTTTGGCCAACATGCGCTAAACGCTGCGTGGTCTGCGAATAAAAACCCGCAGCCTCCGCCCGTCAAGCGCATGTATGCCCAAGCTTCGCAAGGCTACCGCTGCCAACCCTGGCGCAGAATCAAAACCTTTTAAATGCAGGAATATTTTCAACATTTTTGATGCATAAAATCTCAGCCCCATTAAGCTAAAAAAAGGAAACAAGAATGAAGTAAATATAAAATTTACAACTGTAGGGTCAGGCCAAACACACTGGAATTGCCCGGAAAAGCCATTTTGGTGAAGGCATAGGAAAAGCCCAGGCGCTTGACTCTGAAGCCAAAACCAAAGCTCAGTCCGTTTACTCCCCTTCGCTCAGGCAGGGTCATTTCCTTTTGGCGACGGTAATTGTAGGCAATCCTTAAATGGAAGTTTTTACTCACTATAATTTCCGTTCCAATAACGATGTGGCGCATGGCATTGTCCAGAAAATCCCCCGCTTTGTAAGTAAAACTTTGCCAGGCCGTGGTGTCCTGGGTAGATTGGTCTAAGGAACTGTACTGCCCTGCCGTGTCGATTGGCGAAACATAATCCATTCTCCAGCGCTGCATTTGATCGTACACCAAAAACAACCTGAACGGGGCCTTGGCCACCTTGTAACTGGCGCCAAACTGCAGGGAAAAAGGCAGTTTGTAGCTTTGATCGGGGGTTTCGGTATAGGTTTTCCAAACAAAACCAATGTTACGGGCCAAAATACTCAGCACCACCCGGTTTTTGGTGCGGTAGGTAATTCCAAAATCAATGGCATTGCCAATGGACTGGTACACGTCGTACTGCGAAATAATGGTTTTTAAACTGACCCCAATGTTAAACATGGAATCGGCCATGGCTTTGGCATAATGCAGGTTGATGGAATAATCAGAAGCCCTGAAAGTGTTCTGAGTTTGTCCCAGTTCGTCGTAACCCTGAAATTTTCCGTAATCAAAAAATTGCACTGAGCCGGCCACCGTACCTTTGTTTTTAAGGGTATGGGCATAAGCGGCAAAACCGTATTTAAGGTCCCCCACAAAATTGCAAAAATCCAAAGCCACCTGTTTCGACATGGAAGGGTTCAGCAAGGCCGGGTTGCTGTAAATCAATTGCACGTCATCGCCCCAAATGCTCATGTTGCTGCCGCCCAAAGCCGCTGCCCTTGCGGTCATGGGAATATCAAGAAAACGGTACACCTTGTCTCCCCCCACCTGGGCTTTGAACTGAGTAAGAACTCCAAGAAAAAGTATGAGGGCAATGCGTTTCAACCTGAATATAACGAAGGCGGATAGTATTTATTGCTTTTGAAAAAGGGTTTATAAACTCATCATGTCCTTCAGCCGCACAGCCTGTCTTCTGGAGATTTCAATCTCCTTGCCGTCCTTCATTTTTACGTTGAGGCCCCCGTTGAACCAGGTTTCTACCCCGGCAATGTAACTCATGTTCACAATGTGTTTTCGGCTGGCCCTGAAAAACTGTTTTTCGTTGAGGCGCAATTCAAGGCTGTTTAAACTGCGAAGGATGAGGGGACGAAAGGTTTCAAAATACACCCGCACATAATTGCCCTCCGATTCAAACAAACGAATGTCGGACAAACGCACAAACCAGCATTTTTCCCCATCCTTAATAAACACCATGTCCTTTTCGCTGAGGGGGCTGTTGTTATCCGGTCGCGAGGCGCTTTCTTTCACCGACAATTTTTTGATGGTCTCGCCCAAACGTTCAGGATGAACCGGTTTTAAAAGGTAATCGAAGGCATTTACTTCAAAGGCTTTTATGGCGTGTTCGTCGTAAGCGGTAACAAACACCACATCTACTACTCCTGAAATTTCTTCCACCAATTCAAGGCCCGATTTGCCCGGCATGTTGATGTCGCAAAAAATCACATCGGGTTTTAGTTCTTTAATTTTGGCGAGGGCCTCATTGGCATCGGCGCACTCGGCAATTACCTCCACTTCCTTATGGGCAGAGAGAAGATTTTTAAGTTCCTGGCGAGCCAAACGCTCATCGTCGATTATAATTGCTTTCATAATTAGGATGTAAATACTGCACTGCGTTTCAAAGGTAAATGAATATCCACAACCACCAAATCGCCTTCTTCCCGAATGAGAATTTGGCTTTGGTTGCCGTAAAGCAGGTCTAGGCGTTGAATGGAATTCCGGAAACCCACACCGGTTAAAGGCTCTTTGTTGCTGAGTTTTCCGGTGTTGGACACTACGATGCGCAGGCTCTCGTTCTCCCTGAACACTTCCACACGAATGTACCCTTTGCCGGGTATGGAGGAAATGCCATGTTTGATGGCGTTTTCTACTTGTGATTGAATAATAAAAGGCGGCAAAAGCGCATCACTGATTTCAGGCTCGGCTTCAATGGTGTAATTTAAACGGTCCTCGTAACGTATGTGTTCCAGGTCCAAAAAATTACTTACCAGTTCCAGTTCTTCCTTTACGCTGATTTCTTTGCGTTTGTTTAACAGCAAGGTGCTTCGCAGTATGCTTGAAAGCCGGGTCACCGAATCCTTGGCTTTTACCGGATCCTCGTCGATAAGGGCCCTGATGCTGTTCATGCAGTTAAAAATAAAATGGGGATTGAGCTGGGCTTTCAGGCTCATCAACTGGGTTTCTTTGCTGGCGGCCAGGTAACGCAGGGAATCAATTTCACTGCGTTTGTAGTTTTGGAAATAATGGAAACCAAAATAGATGATGTTCCAGATGCAGAAAATGACGGTGAAATTGATCACCGATTCAAGAATAAACACCAGGCTGAGTTCGGTGGTGTTGAGGCGAAAGGCTTGCCAGAGGAGCCATGACATCATAAAAAAGAGGATGGCTTTGATGAGGCTGAAAAAAATGATGGCGGAAATTTGGGTGGGCAGGGAGCGTTCAAGGAGTTTGGTGCGCACCAAAAGGTTGCGGTAAAGATGAGAGATGCCTATACCCACGGGCAGGGTAAAAAAGTACATGAGGTATTCTTTGTAGGTGGAGCTGTAACTCAACCCAAAAAAGATGGAGTTCACCACTACAAAAAAGGACCAGCCGGTGAATTGGCAATACCAGTATATTTTGGTTTTTCTGCTCAAGTGCTTTTGTTCTCAAAAATACACATTGCCTGAGCATTTTAAGCCTGTTTTTCATCAGGTCGTATTTCCATTGGTCAGGGATTTTTTCCGTTCAAAACGGAATCCAGATTTTCTGTATCTCAAAATCGGCCGAAGCATCGGAGCCAGCGATGGAATCCAAATGCCAGCAAAAGCAAAGTATAGCTTGATGGAATTGAAAAAACCCATATATTTATAATACCCCTAAAACAACAGAAACTAATGATATCTTGCAAAAAGAGCAGAATATTATTGAGAAAGTTAATGGTATAGGTAAGCTAGTTGCAATTATATGAAGGAACATATAGACAAAATAGACCTGTTAATTAAAACAGCAGAATCATTTACTTGGACTATAAATAGTCATGCCACATCACATGGAATTTATGGGAACGAACCTTCACCAGCCTGGAATACTTGGGTTGGACGTATTGAGCTGCTATTAAAACACACTGTTAAGCCAAACTCAGAACCGTTCGTGTATTTTAACACCGCAAAAGAAATTAGAATAGAAGGTAATCTCCAAGACAACTTTGAATTGGCAAAAGATGGATACATTGGTGCACTCACCTCGTTAAAGAGTTTAATTACCGATGGGGATCCTTTTAATGAGTTATTAGATTCAGCTTCGAAAACAATAAAAAATTCCGATAAAAACTCACTTACTGACAAAGACGTTGTTACAACGTTAAGTAATAAAAAGGTCTTTATTGTTCATGGACATGATCACAGTTTAAAAATTGAATTAGAGGTATTCCTTTCTCATATCGGTCTAAAACCAATAGTTCTGCACCGTGAAGCTGATAGTGGCCAAACTATTATTGAAAAATTTGAGTCTAATAGTGACGTGGCATTTGTCTTCATCTTATTAACCCCAGACGAAATCGCATATACAATTGATCAAGAAAACGTAATAGAGGAGGAAAGGAAAAAAGAGTTCCGAGCACGACCAAACGTGATCTTTGAATTTGGATATTTTGTTGCCAAACTTGGCCGCAACAGAGTGTGCGCATTGCATAAGGGAGCTGTTAGTATTCCGACAGATCTGAGTGGTTTTATATACAAAAAGGTAGACTCGAGTATTGAGGAAATAGGGTTCTCGCTTATCAAAGAATTAAAGACAGCGGGTTTAACTATAGAAATATAACTGCAACTAACAGCACATTTGCGCCAGCCGGACGGTATCTCTGAAGCGGCGCCTGTTTTTCGGGCAGACACACTTCGACTCCGCTCAGTGTGACAGTCTAGTGGCGTCGGCGCTCCCACTCTTTAAAATCCGGACAATTTAACTATTTTAGCTTCAAGTTTTGCTTTCCGGAACGGGCCGTCGCAAGGCCGCCAAACGTGAGTAGCAATTGCCGAAACTAGACCGACATAACAAATGATCAAACTTCTCATATTTTGTCTAATTCTTCTGTTTTCCTTCACATCAAAAGGATTATATTATCCGACTCATTTGCCGACATTAATAGAAAAATCAAACATCATTGTTCATGGGAGAATAATTTCAGTTGGAGAAATGACATTCAAGATTCTTGCTCTAAAGAAAATTAAATGCTTTTTAAAGTCAGACACCATCATCATACAGAAATATATCGACTGGACATGTGCGAGTCGTTACCAAAAGTATCAACTTGGACAAGAGGCAATCTATTTTCTAGAGATAAACTCAAAAAACAAACTGGAAACAATGGGTGCAGCAAATGAAGGTGAGTTAGTCGTCAAATCAGACACCGCATATGTTTATAGTCACGATTCTAGGACTTTTGAATCGAATATATATCCTTTCATTTCAGATTTCCAGAAGTACATAAAAGCCTCATTGAAAACAACAATCTCTGGTATTAAATTGTATTTAGACAACCTTGATGGTATAAACCGTGAAATTTATCGCAAAGGACCCGGCCAAGTAGCATATCAGTACAGCAGTATTGATCGATTGCCATACAATTTCTTTTTAAATATAGTCATCGACCAAAAACGAAGAGGATTTGCTTAGGGTCGGCAACTACTACTAACAGCCAACTGGCGTCACCGGCAAAATACAGCTTTTCGTAAGCTGGCCCTATCTACTACGCCATCTATAATTTTAAAAAGGATTGGCTTGTCCTTTTCCGTTTCGGTTTTGAGTACCCTTAGATTGAAAGTATTTGAAACATTTTAGTAAACTCAAATTTTTACCGCCTACCATGTTCGGGATGGGCCTTGTAATTTCATACGGACATTTGTACATTTAAAATACCATCATCTGAACCTATTTGCACTAGATACATACGAACTCCTCGCATCTTGAAAACCAAAGGCATTAAATATGCGTTCAGCTCCAAAGTTTGGAAGCACTCCGGTGCTGCCGGATGGCATTTTGTGTCCTTACCCGAAGCGCTTTCAAAAGAAATCAGAGAGCAGCTTAAATGGCAGGAAGAAGGTTGGGGACGCTTAAAAGCCACCGCAAAAATTGGCCAAAGCGAATGGGACACGGCCATTTGGTTCGACGGCAAACAAAAAACCTATCTGCTGCCCTTAAAGGCGGAGATACGAAAAAAAGAAAACCTTAAAACAGGAGATACCAAACATATAGAAATTTGGATTTAATTTGTCCTTTATAAAACCTACATTGAATACCCCATGAAAGCCATAGGAAAAACAGTGAACGAAATTTTGATGAATGTGCCCAAGGACAGGCTTGAGGCCTTTAATCAATTGCACGAAGTCATACTCAAAAACCTGCCCAGGGGTTTTGAAGCAGGCATCAGTTACGGGGGACTGGGGTATGTGATTCCGCATTCCCTCTACCCTGATGGTTACCATTGCAAACCCAGCGAGCCCCTGCCCTTTGCCGGCATTGCCTCCCAAAAAAATTCCATTAATTTTTACCACATGGGTATGTATGCCGACCCACAATTGCTCAAATGGTTTGTGAACGAATACCCCAAACACAGCAAAAGCAAACTCGACATGGGAAAAAGCTGTGTGCGTTTTAAAAAACCGGAAGATATTCCCTTTCGACTCATTGGGGACTTGATGAAAAAAATGAGCGCGAAAGATTGGATTGCCAAATACGAAGCCTTGTATAAGCCTAAACCCAAAGCGGGGAAAAGTAAGGTTGTTAAAACGGCATCGGTGAAAAAACCGCTTACTTGAAGTGCGATGGCAAAGGCGTTTCGCCGGGCAAGCGAGGAGTGAATTAATTTTTCCTTGAAAATTCAGCGAGGGCGCATGCGTTTATTTTGCGCTTTTTCTTATTTCCACTGGCGCAAAATTTTACGTCGCTTGAATTTTCAGGAAAAATTAAGGGAGCGTGGAAGGATCGAAACGCCTTGACTTTTGCGCCACTTTTTGTCAAGAAAAAGTGGCAAAAAAAATTGAGTTTAGTTTTTGAAGGTGTAGTAGTCAAAAATTCTCCATGGATTTCTACTCTTCGATCTAAAATAAATCTCTTGGAGTACTTATGCCTTAATCAATTCGCTATCCTCCACTCGTTCTCAAAATTGCATTCAAAACCGGTATCGAGTTTGATGTACATGCCGGCTGAACGTTTTTTAATCCAGTCTTTTACGAGTTTGCGGTTTTTTTCGGCAGTGGCCATGCCGGCCAGTTTCTGGTAATCGTCCTTTAAATTGGTGCGGTGAGGGTCGATGCGGTTTTTTAGTTTAATGATACGGTAGGCTCTTTTTCCGTCCATATCGGTAAACTCCATGGGTTTGGAGATTTGCCCAATCTCCATGCCGGCCAGGGTTACAATCAGGTTTTGATCCAACTGGCTCAGAATTTCGTTGTCAAATTTTGTGGAGGCCGTTTTGGGATTGATCATCAGGCCCGCGTTTTGTTTGGTGTCCTTATCGTCGCTGTATTTTTTTACGGCTTCTTCAAAGGAGAGTTTTCCATCGTTAATTTCAGTGTAGAGGGAATCCAATTCCCGTTTGCAATTAAAAAAGTCGGAGGCGGTCATTTTGGGGATGATGAGGATGTGGCGCAGGTCCACCACCTCGCCTTTGCGCTGCACCAATTCAATAAAATGGTAACCGAAAGAGGTTTCAAACACTTCGGAGATTTCCCCGTTTTTTAAACGAAAAGCGGTGGCATCAAAGGCCGGTTCCATAGTGCCGCGCGATACGTTTCTGTATATGCCCCCTTCCCGTGCCGATCCGGGATCTTCACTGTACAAACGCGCTAAGGTACTCATGGAGGTCTGCCCTTTTAGTACCCTTTGGCGATAGGATTCCAGTAATTCTTTGGCTTCTTGTTTGGCTTCTTTGCTCCACATGGGTTTTCTCACCAATTGTTGCAATTCCACTTCCGATTCCACCAGAGGCAAACTGTCCTCAGGCATGCTATTGTAATATTCCCTGATCTCTGCCGGGCTCACTTTGGTATCCCCGCTGATTCTGCCGGCCATACGTTCGGCCAGCATTTGCTCCTGAACATCGGAGCGCAGTTCGTCCTTAATCACATTGGTACGTTTGCCGTAAAAAGCTTCCAGTTTTTCTTCGCTGCCAAACTGTTGTATAAAAAAGGCCATGCGCCGGGAGAGTTCCTGATCTACCTCTGCATCGCTTACGGTAATACTATCGCGGTCGGCCTGGGCCACCAGCAGTTTTTGGTACAACAACATTTCAAAAGCCCGGCATTTATCGGGGGCCATACCCTGGTTTTCGCGTTGCAGCATGCTGCTTTGCAGGTCGCTGAGCAAAATGGGATATTTGCCCACCACGGCAATCACACGGTCGATGACCTCGGGCTGGGCCATTCCGCTGAGGAATGAGAGAAACAATAAGGAAAAAAGCAGTTTTTTTAGCACGGGGCAAAAATACAGAAAATTGGGGTGTTTAGCCCATAGAATTTACCAACGGGAAATAGGGCGGATTAGTGCCTGTTTTAAATAAAAAAAGCGCAGAGGAGGTTCTGCGCTTTTCCAATAATACCTCTAAAATTACTGCTTTATCATTTTTTTAGTGTCAATTGTCTTACCATCAATAACTAATGCGTATGTATATATACCATTAGTTAAATCATTTGCGAATACGTTTAAACTGCCAGCTCCATGTTCAGCAATCTCCACCACTTTTATTATTTTACCATCGTTGGTGCTGAATATAATTTGTGCCTTACCAAAATCATTTGGTATAATGTAATTAATAAGCGTTGTTTCAGCGAAAGGATTTGGAATATTTTGATTTAACACAATCGTGTTTTTATCATTTAAATTCACCGATACAGAATTTGGATTCGTTGTTTTGTTACTAGAATTGTTTATTAAGGAATTCACCAAAATTTTTAATTCGTCAATTTGTTCTTGCTGAATTTTAATGGATTCCTTTTGTGCTTCCATCTGAGATTGTTGTTCTTTATTTGCTTCAATTAATACAGGTATTAAACCCATATAATTAACAGCCAAGTAACCTTGTTTATCCTCTGAAACCAATTGCGGAAAAACTTCTTTCAATTCCTGAGCGATTAAACCTAACTGCTCACCTTTAGGGAAATTTTTGCTTTTAAATTCTTCAGTTTTAAATTCGTAGGTATAACCCTTTAGTTGATTCAACTTTTCCGTAACACCAGTGAGTTCAATAATATTTGTTTTGAAACGTTTATCGGACACCCAATTGTATTGACTTCCCCAAACTTTTCCTACAACTTTAACATCACCATCAAAATAACCAGCCCACTGTCCTCCATTGGCGACTGAATTGCCATATACACCAATTTGTTCACCAAGGGGCATGGTATTGATACTATTACCCCCACAAAATCCGGCTACACCCGCTGTACTTGCCAAAACATTTCCACCAGCAGCTATTGATTCTCCAAGTACCCCAAATGTTGTAGCTGCAGAGTTTGAATTCATGTCAACAGCATAACCATTAACTCCAATATTTTTAGCGCCAAAGGTTCTCGAGCTTCCAATTATGGCATATCCTAAATTATCATCCGATACATTTAGGCGTGCAGTGCCTTGAAAATTACAAGTGCTATTTCCCATGTTTATTTTTGCAGTTGAATTTTGAGCATCTGTAAAATTAAAATCGAAGGAATTCAGAGGCACTTCATAGTTACCAGTTAATGGATTTTGTGTTGCTGAGCACAAATTACCCAAACAACAAGCGCCGTTTCCAGAACCGCCAGAACCTCCAGAGCCGGGAGCGTTGCATGAAACATCTTGGGAAGGATCACTCAATTGTGTAATTTCTGCTGCTGTAAGCAAACGATCGTAGAAACGAAGATCTTCCATTTTTCCAGAGAAAAAAGTACCAACTCCTGTTGTTTCGTAACCAAGACGCACTGGTGCAGTAGTAATATAATAGGCTGGGATGGAATGATTAACCGTGGTGGATACATTATTTACCCATAATTTTGCTACGTTATTATCAAAATAAAACACAACATGGTACCAGGCATTAATTGTAATAGGTGCTGAATAAACATTCACAACATTATTTACCTGACACAAATTCCCTCCTTTTCTTCCCAGAAATTTCAACTGCGTCCCATTCCATTCAGTTCTTATTGCATAAGCTTCAGTATGATTCGCACAACCACTTTCTGTCATAAGCATACACTGTGAGGTATTTGAATTGATGTAAAACCAACCAGAAATGGACATCACATTAGCTTGCAGTGGAGCTCCATTATTAATGTCAATAAACGAGTTTGGATTGCCTGCAAATTGATAAGCTGTATTTGCTGTATTTAAATGACCAGTAGCGCAAGTCACACTAAATAATTGTCCATCCAGAGACGTCCCTGTTGTTGCGCTATTTACAGCTCCATCACAATGCAAGGGGTAGCAACCTCTTAAATTATTTAATAAACCTTGAGCGTGCAAGCTCCCTAAAAAGCCAAAAGCAATTAAAAATAATACCTTTTTCATAATAATTAGTTTAAGAGTGAATAGTTTTATGAAACTAAGCTTACCGATTCAGAGTTTTTTATCAACCCATCTACATTTATCACTTGGATATACTTCTGGTCACTTTTTTTATATAGAATTTTTTTTTCATTAAGTAGCGGATATTAGAATTTTAACAATTACGGTTAAATGGCATGCCATAACTAGCATCTTTAATAAGCTATACAATAAAAAAAAGCGCAGAGGGGATCTGCGCTTTCATTTGGATTAAAAATTAGTATTTATTCTTTTACTAGTTTTTTGCGGATGATTTTATTATCACTTCCTTGGATTTCGATGAGGTATAAGCCTGGTTTTAGAATAGAAATATCTAATTCATGTTCAGAAATGGCATCCACTTGTTTTGAAAAGACTATTTTACCGGATATATCTAAAATTTGAATATTTTGAAATGCCGAATTTGATGTATTTTTAATTATTAGAACACCACTGGTTGGATTTGGGAACAAAGTAATTCCTGTAGACACATTCTCTGTTATAGAAGTGGTTTTATTATTACTATGTGGCGCCCCTATATTACCATTATTGGTACAGAGTAAATTTGGAACTGGAGTATCGGAAATTGGAATTATATTAATATTCACACATTCAGAAGGTCCTTCTACTTGGTTGACATGGTGCTCAAGAATAAAATTTGGACCATTAATAGTAGTTAACTGATTATTTACAAAACTATTATTACAAAAACCATTTCCCCCATTTGATACTCCATTAAATGATGCTTTTACCATGTACCAATTATCTGAATTACCTTGTATCATTTCAGCTGTGCCATATAGATGGATACCTTCAGAACTACCAGGATTCGGTTCAAAGCTTATATTATTGGTGTAATAATAATTAAAAGGTGTTCCTGAAACCCCAGATTGATAGCTAAATTCATTAAAATTATCAACTGGTAGAGAACTTGCGAAAGGAATACCACTACCATCCACCTTAAAACATAACATACCCCCGTTGTCTGAAATTACTGAACCATAAAATGTTGTGTCATAGTTGGGACTAATTCTTTCAATAACTTGTGTACAAGCTCTTGTATCAGAAAACGAAGAATTATAAATATAGCTCCATTGAATTGAGCCGATCTCATCAATCATAAGCATCAATGCTCTATCTGTTGAATTAGAAGAAGTTTCACTATATCCACCTATTAAATAGTTATTTTGAGAACCAAAATTCGTTGGAATTATAGATTTAAAGTCATTTTTTTCTGGAATAAAACTAGTGGTGCTATGACGATAAAATTTGTTAGATATCCAGTTCAATGAGTTAAAATCTATTCTCATAAAAAAAGCCTCTGAGTGTGCAACAAATCCACCACACTCAACACTACCCAATGCATCTGCCTCTCCTACAACCACAATTTCCGGTTGGTTGTTTAAGTTTGGAGTATATGGCGAGACTATTATTGAACTTGGTTTAAGTTCATATCCAATATTATGGCATGGATCAAGGTACACAGAGTGATATGATGAAGACTGCGCTAAATTTCCAATTGCATCAAGTCGTAAGATGTACATTAATCTTGTAGGTGTAGAATTAATCTGGCTGATATAAGAACCCGTAATTAAATACCCTCCTCCTAAATTAAAGGGAACTTCAATAAGAGTAGTCTGACTTGGCTTACTTCCCCCAATCGAGTTTGGAAATGGAAAATATTTTTTTATTTGAGGTATCCCACTTGCATCAAATGTGGCAAAAAAACATCCATCTAGAACATTGCCTGAAACAGCATATGGATCATTGCCATTAGTGGTTTCAATTGCAGATAGTCCATCACTTATTGCACCAATAGGATTAGGTTGGCACGAAGCACTAGCAAAAACATTATATTTATTATCAAATATAACAGAAGCGCTTGGGTCAACTTTATATAGTTTAAATTTACCAAAATCACTACCGTTTAAATAATGCCCAGCCATCAAGTGTCCTGGTATATTAACATTTTATGAAGCGGATGTTAAAAACAGTCATGGTCATGCCAAGTCCATTCGCCCCAAGGTTGAGATTTAAAAAATGAAACCGTTGCTGTAAGCAGAAAAACAATGTATTTTTTCATAATTAAATTATTAGGTTTATTTATATAATCGAGATTATTCTTTGATCAATTTTTTTCGAACCATTTGCCCGTGCTTATTCTCTATTTCCAAAATATAGACTGAAGGTTTTAATTCAGAAACATCAAGCGTTGTAGAGCCATTAAATTCTATCGCTTTTAATTCTGAACCTAATAAATCAATTACTTTTAGACTTATTAAATTATCATTTACATTCGAATTAATATTTATAATATCTTCCGTTGGATTTGGATAAATAATAATTTGACTCTTGTTTTCAAAATCGAATGAGCCATACAAGTCTTTTTCTACCTTTTGAATACTATCTACTCCACCGTTGCTATAATTTGTTAGAACACGATCTTGATTTGTACTTTCAGGGGAGACATCGCTGCAACTCGCAGCATATGGGCCAATGTAGGCTCTAAAAAAAGAACTCGTATGGTCTACTATCATTGGTGATTGAAGTGTAATACTATTTCCTGCTTTAATGATGACATTCGCACCTGCGCTAACATTAACATTTGACATATTAATACTATTATACGCCTGAGAAAAATGATTAATTGAGTAATAATTTGTATTATTAATATTAATTGTACTAACAGGTCCAAAATGACGTTGAAGAACTACCGTCATAATTGAACTTGGAGTGCAAAAAAATAAAGGATTGAGATTTGATGTAACATCACAGCCGGGCGCAAAAAATTTCATTTTACTAATATTTGGATTAACAGCTATCACAAAAAAACCATTATTTTCACTATAGGAATAATTAATTATTTGATCATTACTATCATATGCAATAATTTTTCCGCCCGAAATTGGATTATTATTTTGATCAAATAACTGACCCGTAATAGCACAAGTTTGGAGTATATTGTTTGGATTAGTTAATCCAGGTGAAGCCACACAAGATCCTAAATTAACATTTGAATTAAATTGCATAAATTCATTTATAAGTAATTGTTTAGGATTATTTGCATGGTCTAAAAGCCCGAAATTGTAATCCCACGAAGCATCTTGATAGACCCACCAACTGTAACCTATTCCTCCACAGTCCCTTACCATTTCTAAAGTTTGCTTCGCGTATTGTGATTGCTCAAAATTTCCCGAGCCCAAACTTCCATCATCAACTTGATTAGGATCACCCGGTGGAAGACTAGACCATGCAAAACCAGTTTCGCCAATCATCCATGGAATTGGGATGTGAGATAATGAAAATCTTTTAATCTCTACCTTAACTCTATCTATAGCCTTTTGCCATGGAAAAATTTGATTAGAGTTATTAGGATAAACATGGTATGAAAGAAAATCAACATGCATGAATGCTGGATCCCAAACCTGCCAATCATCCGTAAGACCGATAGTAACAAGATGACCAGAATTATTCCTTATTGCATTGTACCACCAATTAACAAGACCGCACGCCGCATCTTTGGTCTGAGTAATGTTTGGTATGACATGGTTCTCAGAATCCTTAAAATCGGGATATGAAGGTTCATTTACCAAATCATATGAATACAATGTCGAATTATTCCTAAAATGATATGACAATTGCTCTAAATAAGGGACGAAAAAGGTATTCGAAAATGAACCGTCTTCGATTCCTTTACCCCCAACAAGTAATTGAACTTTTATTCCTGCTATTGAAGCAGCATCAAGTACTTGCTGTATACAATCAAAAAATATATTAAACCGGCTAGGAATATTAGCACCAGATATAGTATGAATATAACTACAAGAAGGTAAACAACTCGGTCTATCTATTTTAATTTCTGCTGCATTAGTGTAAGGGGAAGACTTGTTGAAAACAAGACCAACAACTCTTATAGAATTAAATCCTACACTACTAATATATTGGAAATGTGAAACCATCTGAGCAAATAATTGTGCTTTAGTGGTAAAATCATAATCGCTTGTATCTGGTCCATATTCATGGTAAGGACTTACACAAATATTACCTACATCGTCTTCCACCATTTTTACAATATAATTAACTGAAACTGGATAAAAAATATTTCCATTTTCATTAAATTTCCCATTTATAATCTTCATTAAATTAGGATTCTGACCAAATAATAAAACTGTCTTTGTAAATAGTGCACAAAAAAGTGCTAGTACAATTCGTTTCATACAATAATACTTAAAGGTTAATCCAATAGAAGAGATTTTCTTTGAAATCATAGTCTTGGCTTTTTCTATTTATAACTAATACATTAATTTATATTTTACAATATCTATTTTAAATTTTCCAGTTTTTGAAGTCGCTTTTCCAATTCAATAATATACAATGTTAGTTCTTCGATTTTTTCTTGCTGCTTTACAAACATCTCTGAGGTTTTTATTCCGTTTTCAATGTAGTAGTCAGCATTCTCAAAACCTGGTAACCTATTATTTTGTACAATAAACTTTTCGACTTCTTCTAAGGGTAATAATTTATAATCCTTAGAAAAGACATAATCCGGATAAATTTGAGTTACAACTTGCAATTCTTTACAGAAAACAAACCCATTCGACATTAATTTAAAATTAAGGGTACCGTCAAATACTTCTAGTGCATTTCCGCCAGAAGCATTAATCCTCAAATTCGCAAGACTAGAATTTGAAGTATTACCGATTGTAACCTTACCATTAGGCCAAACCGCAAATTTACCTCCTCCACTTTCATGCACAGCTAAAGCATAACCGGTAGCATCATTTATATTTAGTCCTGCACTGCCGGTTGATTCAATATGTACTTTTGAATTTTGAATAACATTAGTATTTCCTATAATTAAATTACCATTTGGCCAAATCGCAAAATTACCTCCGTTTAAATCTGACACAGATAAGGCATATCCGATTGGATTACTTATTGTCACCCCAGGTAACAAATTAGAAGATTCAACGTGCAACTTACTTAATGAACTCGTGGCTCCTAGCAGCAATTGTCCTGCTGATGTTAATCTCATGTGCTCTATTCCATTTCCATTAGAAAAATAACTCGAAAAAAGTATGGATTTACTTTGTGTAACATTCTGAATAACAAAATCTCCTGATGTTGCACCATTTATAAAATGATTTACTCCTGTAGCCAAGCCAATTTTCGTATAAGGTTGTGAGAAGGCCGCCGGAACCCCCAAGGGCACTAGATTTCCACCATAAAAACTAATGGCTGGAGCCGTGCCGCCCATTCCAATCTGGCCTGCGCCAGTGGTCGAATAAACATTCAACTGGTGAATATTATTACCTGTATTTAATATTCCTAGACCACCAGCAAATACGGGTCCAGTTGATAATAATTGATTTTGCGAGTATGCTTGATTGCAAGCAAATAACACAATTCCCAAAATTAACTTTGCTTTCATAAATCTTTAATTAAAAGTTTCTTCAAAACTAAACCACCTACTCTATTTTATTTTCTCCCCCCATCCACAAACCCCATCTCAATTTTTATCTGGTCACTTTTTTAATATGAAAGTTTTTTAGTGTTTTTAATTCTATTGATTTCAAATCCTCCGGCTCCTGCAAATAAGATTTTTAATGAAGTAAAGCCCGGAAAAATTTACGGCGTAAATTATTTTTTCAGGGTCTTGGAATTTGTCCCTACACTGCCGACGATAAATCCCTGCTTTTCTCCGATAAAGCCTGCCTTAGATTCCACAAAAAAGGTTATGGCCCTTTAAGTCTTTGTCCAGAGACTTTGAGGGCTATTCCTACCCATAAGGCATAGACCTAAAATTTGCTCATTTACCCAAAATACCCTATTTTTAGTGGGTATGCGTTCACTTATACAACCTTTTCACAGCATCGCTCTTTCTTCGACTGTTCACTACCTTCAAATCTTTTCTTTTTTATGCGTTCAAAGCTTATAAACAGAAAATGGTTCTTACACCCCTTCTACTTTTTTGCGCTCTTTGCCGGATTTCGATACCAGGCTCAGGAGCAGATACAACCCATCGCCAAATTTACCTTTGATGCCAGCAGCGATATTGACCTGGTTAACCAACGAAAAGTTAAAATGCACGGGTACAGCTATTGCGAGGATCGTTTTGGTAATCCTAAGCATGCCATTTACCTGTTCGGCAACGAATACAGCTATCTAAACCTGGGTAACTACAAAGAACTTAAACCCTTAGAAGGAAGTATATCTCTTTGGGTAAAAATTCAAGTTCCGGTGGCTACAGGCTACGGATTTGAAGCTAATCCGATTTTACTAACCAAGAATTCGAACAATAACGACTTTTTTGAAGCTTATGGCATATATCTGGATTTAAAAAACAATATGATTAATGCAAGCAGCGCAAAAGATTCATTAGAGCAGGTACGTTTGTTTTGCAAAAGTCCCTTGAGTTTTTCAGATTGGCATCACTTGGTGTTGGTTTATAATAACAATTTTATGACGCTTTATTTTGATGGTGAATTACAAAGCAGAATAGTAAAGCCTTTTAGTACCTATTTTCAGGAAACAGATTCGGTTTTGGTTGGGGTAAGCGCCAACAAAAAAAACAAACGTTATATGGAAGGAGCTGTTGATGATATCCAGTTTTTTGATGTGGCCTTGAACGACAAACAGGTAGATGCCTTATACCGTGCTCCCAACCCCAACCGCTTTCGTTTGTATCTGGATTGGGCTTTAAGGGCCCTGGCAATAGTGGTGTTCATCGCTTTTCTGGTTTGGCTCATTACCAAACGTTATAGAACCCAGTTAAAAAAAGAGCGGGAAAGAGACCAATTGAATGCCCACCTGAATGCGCTTGAAACCAAAGCCATTCGCACCCAAATGAACCCGCATTTTATGTTCAACTCCCTGAACACCCTGCAACGTTTTATTTTGGAAAAGGATTTTGACAATGCGCACGTTTACCTCACCAAATTTTCGAGGCTGCTCAGAAAAATGCTGGAAAGCAGCACGGCCGAACTGATTTCCCTCAGCGAGGAAATTAATTTACTGGACCATTACATTGAACTGGAAAACCTGCGCTCGGATAATTCCTTTGAATACAAGATCATCAATACAGTGCCCGGAGCCGAAAACACCTTTATCCCCATCATGCTGATTCAACCCTTTGTGGAAAATGCCATATGGCACGGCATAATGGCTAAAAAAGAAAACCGAAAACTGAGCATCACCTTTAAGGAACTCGACGCACAACGCATACAATGCATAGTAGATGACAATGGGGTTGGAAGAGAAGAAAGTTTAAAACACAAGGACCCCTTCAAGAAAAAATCCCTGGCCACTGAATTTATTAAACAGCGGCTTGAGCTCATTCAAAAATCAGGAGGCATCCCCTGCTCTTTTGAGATCATAGACAAAAAAGACCAGGACTTAAAAAGCCTTGGCACAACTGTTGTTATAACACTACCAAAAAACAATCCCTTATGATACGCGCGCTGATTATTGACGATGAAGAACACGGCATCAAAAGCCTGGAACTTTTATTGGCAAAATACTGTCCCGAAATTAAACTGGTTGCCAGTAGCTCAAGTCCCCGACAAAGCATTCAACTCATTAATGACTATCAGCCCGACATTGTTTTTCTGGATATTTACATGCCTGAAATGAATGGTTTTGATTTATTAGAGCAGCTAAGCTTCAGGGACTTTCACCTCATTTTCACCACCGCCTACCGTGAGTATGCCCTAAAGGCATTAAAAGCCAATGCCTTTGATTACCTTTTAAAACCCATTGATTTTGAAGAGCTGCAAAAAGCGGTTGAAAAGGTAAAATTAAAAAAGAGCAACAACCACAAGATTGCAGAGCTGTTGGGCATTATGAACGAATCGATGGAATCGAAACACCTGAAAGTGATGCTGCCCACCAAAACCAGCATTGAAAGTGTGTTATCAAATGAAATTGTTTACATCGAAGCCCAATCCAATCACAGTTTGGTGGCTCTGGTAAACAAACAACAGCACCTTACGCTTAAATCCCTCAAAGAATATGAGGAATTGCTTTGTCAAGGCGAGTCCAGGTTTTTTAGAATACAAAATTCCTTCATTATTAACCTGAATGAAGTGGTGCGCTATACCAAAGAAGACGGGGGTTTTGTAACCATGAGCGACGGCAAAGAAATACCGGTTTCCAAACTTTTAAAAAAAGATTTCCTCAGCAAATTCGGACTCGAATCGAATTGAGTTGTGTATCCCATTCATAGGATTAGAACAAACACCTCAAAGAAGATGCGTTTTTGCTTGCAGAACTTGAGATTTTTAATATCTTTATTCTACAAAGCCTCATCCCATGAAAGCAAGTACTTGTCTTTTCAGTGTTCTATTTTTGGTGTCTATCCTGCCGGCCCAACAAAAAAAAGAAGCTTGGTCATCCGCCTCATCGGTGCTCAGCAATTCTGCAGTAAGCACGCCAACAGTGGTAAACGACACCTTACACTACTTCTACAATAAAGAGTATTTTAAAAACCCTAATGCTCCTATTTCCGGACTACCCTACTACAAATCAGCGGCGACCACATTTACTAACATTACCCATTTTGGTTCTGTATTTCTTAATTCTGACCCCAATCTCAGCATCTATGGTTTGGAAGGTATGCTTAACGCTTCGATAAACGGTGCTTTGACTGTACCAATGACCCTGTATTTGTACAACGTGAATGCAATGCTTCTACCAAGCACTGCGATCGATTCCATTAACATTTTTGTTGGTTCTCTCCCTCCAAATCCCCAAGGAATAAAATACGGTGGTGTATTCGGCACAAGCCTCAACCCGGTTTCCCATGTGGTGCCCGGTAATTTTGCCGTGTTGATTAGAAACAAAGGTAACCTGACAGGAGATACGGTTCATGTGTTTCGCACCTCCGGCATTACACCAACCAATGCCGCAGCCGGAAATACTAACATGCCAAGAGGAGAAGGACTTGGGGTCATTCGCTGGGCTGGCCTATTTCAAAAAACCACAAATTTCCCTCATCCTCAATTCGGTTTCGGCACCGACTACGAATTCTGCCTGGCCCCAATGGTCACATATACCCTGCAGGCCGGACACATAGCCCCGCCTGAAGTGAACAGTGTTCCGACCCAAACGGCTTACTTAATGCAACCGCTAACTTTTACCAACATCTCCAGCCCAGAGTTAACGTCACGCTTTTTTAACTTAAATGTGTTTTATCACCGCTTTCAGCCCTTTATTAATCAGCCTCCGGGAGGGTTTACAAACGACAGTGCACTTTCCTGGCACTTTGGTGATGAAGACCTGAATTATCCTAATTTACGCACTCCTCTTTATTTACGGGAAGGAATGAGTACAGTAACCAAATACTATGATACCGTCGGTTGTTTTACAACAGGCAATGTGCGTGCCAATTTACGTAGAATGAAGGCCGGGGGATCATCAGTGTCGTATAGTGCTGCTATTCCGTTTAGTGTTTGTATACAAGATGAAAATGTGGGGCTGATTCAGAACACTCCCCTTGAGCCGATTTTATTAGCTGAAAACCCCGTTAAAAATGCTATTTTACAAGTAAAGGGTTTAAAAGGAGCGAATGAGTTTTTTATATACAATTCGCTTGGGGTACTATGCCTCAGAGAGGAACAATTAGATGGATTAAGCGGATTGAACGTAAGCACATTAAAAAAAGGCTCCTATTACCTAAGAATACAATCCCGTGAAGAGCTTCGCCATTATCTACCCATCAAGTTTATTATTGATTAGGGATAATACACTTTACGTAAGTTTTACTTCCTCACTTCAAAGGTTTTAAACCCTTCAGGTTTCATTTCTTCTGCATGGAGTTCACTCACTTCTGCCAAACGGGGACCGGTATTGCACCAGTCGATAAACTTTTGAAGACCGTCTTCCACACCTTCCGCATGTATCAATACCGAACCATCGTGCTGGTTGCGCACATATCCGGTTAAATTGTGTTTATGCGCCGCAGCCTGCGCGTTATAGCGGTAGCCCACTCCCTGCACTCGTCCTTTTACCACTATTTTGTAATGCCTGATCATATTACCGGGTGTTGTTAATGAGGTTTAAACTGGTTTCTCCAATTACCCTGAAAGCTGTTCTTCTGTTCTTTTGGTGCGCCGCCTCAAACTCCGGACCATCCACCACCATTTCATCAATCACCTCCTGAGGCACAATGGGTTTGGTTTCCCCATAACCAATGGCAATCATGCGGCTTTTTGCAATGCCTTTGGAAATAAGATAGGTCACACAACTTTGGGCCCTAGCCTGCGACAAACGTAAATTATACGCGTCGCTGCCCCTGGAGTCGGTATGTGAACTCAGTTCTATGCTCAGGTTGTCGTTCAGTTTCAGCAGGTCCACAATCTTATCCAGAATTTCCATGGATTTGGGTCGCAGAGTGGCCTTGTCGTAATCGTATTCAATGCCTTCAATCTCAATATCGCCCTCCGGAATTTTGGTCAGATAAAAATCCTGTTCAAAATGTTTGCTGTCGGTAAGGCCCTTGGTAGCAAGGCTGGCAGCGTTACCAAAATATTTGGTTTTTTGCGCTTTTAAAAAATACTCGAAGTTGGCTTTTAAATCCGTTTTATAATACCCTTCTTCATCCGTTACAATAAAAAACGGTTCGTCGTTATCGTGCACGTCTTTAATGGTTACCAAAGCCGAAGGTATGGGCGCATTGGTTTCGTTGTCGTACACATGGCCTTCGAGATCAAATTTAAGTGCCTCGTTTACGTAGGAGTAAATATTATAACAATGCCCATCAGGGCAATCCAGGCGGTCGCTGGAAAAAAAGCCTTTGTTTCCCAAACGGTCGCTCACGTAATAAGCATCGTCCTTAGAGGAATTGATGGGACGATTGACATTAAAAGGCACTGAGTAGAGTGAATCGTCAACATTGAGTGAAGATTTAAACACATCAAAGCCTCCCATGCCTATATGGCCGTTGGAACTAAAATACAGGGTGTTGCTGATGTCGTGAAAAAAAGGGGTGATTTCATCCGACTCGGTATTCACCGGCTCCCCAAGGTTTACAGCTTCTCCAACGAATCCATCTTCATCAATGGAAGCCATCCAGATGTCAAAACCTCCTTTTCCTCCGGGACGGTTGGATGAAAAAAACAAATGCCGCCCATCGGCGGTAACATAAGGTTGATGGGACTTGTAACCGGGCAAATTGATGTTTGTACCCAGCTTCATGGCTTCGTAAAATTTTCCTCCATTGGTTCTTGCCATGTAAATAAACGCTTCCTTACGGTTGTTATCGCTCCAACGGGTAAAGAGCATTACTTCCTCAGGCGTAAACACCGCGGAGCCTTCATGCAGAGAGGTATTCACGGGACGACCAAAATTCACAGGCCGTTGCCAGATGGTGTCTTCCAATTGAGAAAAATACAAATCGCAAAAGTAACGGGAGTCCTGTTTTTCAGGATCTGTAACCACTCCTCCCCTTCGTGCCGAACTGAAAATGACCTTTTGGTCATCGAGGTAAAACATGGCGCCGAAATTGCTGGTACCGCGGTTGAAAACCAAAGTATCCATTAACCGTATTTCGGTTTTTTTCGGCACCAAAGAGTCCAAAGCAAAATAACACCAGGCTTCTTTTTTCGCAGCCAGGCTTACCAAAGAGTCGTTTCCTTTTTTAGCGGTTACAAAGTCGTCAAAGGCTTTCATGGCCTCATCGTATTTTCTTACGTTCATTAAGGATAAACCGTAATAATAGCCTGCATCGGGATACACGCCACGCTCCACACATATTTTAAACTGTTCGGCAGCGTGAGGATAATCGTAATTGAGACGATAACTTTGTGCCAAACGGTAAAGGATAAAATCGTATTTGCTGGAATTATCCAAACTTTCCTTTACCTGATTGGTGCTGTCTTTTCTTTTAGTGACCTGTAACTCAGGCACCTCAAAAAGGGACTTCATTTTTAAATTCACCAGCTGAGGTTCGTAAGGAATTACGTAGGAACGCAACACCGTTGTATCGTCGAGCACCTTGGAATAATACACCGCTGCGGCGGCGTAATCTCTTTTAGCATATGCATCGTCGGCCATTTCTATCCAAACTTTTTTGGATTGAGAAAAGGAACTGTAATTGCAAAGTGCAAACACACATCCGATTAATATTCTGCTCCAAACCTTCATCCCCTTTCTATAATCTCGGACAGTGTTTAATTTCGTTTGTCTTGTCTTTTTTGCCGTACCAGGTCAGTGAAATTTCATAGGCCCCCCGGGTTTTGCTGATGCCTCTCAATGTGGACACATTAAAGTCATAAGCAAATTTGATCATCACGTTGTCTTTTTTAATACCCACATGAATGACACTTGCGTCGGCATTGCGGTACATAAAACCGGCCAGGGCATAAAACCTCTCTCCTTTAAAATAATACCCCCCATCAATCGCATAGGTTTCCTGTACGGTTTTGGCCTGCGCATAAATGAGCACTTTGGGAATAAAATACAAGAGCTCACTCACGTTTACCCTCACACCGGGATGAAAATAAAAACGCATGGGCAATTGGTTGTTGCTGCCAAAAAAACTTTCCTTGGGTTTGGTGAGATTAAACACACTGAATCCAAAGAAGGGGTTGAACCGGTTTTGGTGTTGCCCATAGTTATATAAAGCTCCAAAGTTCACGGCCTCCTGAAACTGAGAGCGTCCTTCAAAATTTTCCTGGCTGTTGATGGAATTGTCAAACCCTCCCCCATTGGCAGTGGTGTATTGAGAATCAAATGTCAATATTTGATATTCCACTCTTTTTTGTGTAAAGCCGGCCTGAAGGCCAAGAGAAAAACTGTGTTTTTTATCCTTATCAATATAGGAAGAGTAAGAAGCTGAACCAAGAAGCTGAAGTACATTGTAATTTGCCAGGCCGGCTCTCATGTTGGTGATTTGTGCTCCAAAACCCCATTTTCCTTTTGGCACATCAAAGCTCGCAAGGGCGGTGGTAAAAGGTTTATAAGCGAGTGCGTTCCATTGGTTTCTGAAATGCAGGTGAGCCCGCATCTTGGTTTCTATCAAACCCGTCATGGCCGGATTCAGGAACAAAGGCGCTGTTTCGTACATGCTCAGATGAAAATCCTGGGCATACACCATGCGTCCTGCGCTGAGGAACAAAAGCAATACATATGTTCTTAATCGTTTCATTAACGCAATAAGGTCACATCACCATTCTTTTTTACCTGCCGGTTGTTGTACATATCCACCACAAAAGTCCACAGGTAAACACCTACCGGTTGATCAATTCCATTCTTTTTCCCATCCCACCCCTGGCTGGCATCGGTGGTTTCGAATAATAATTCACCCCAGTTGTTATACACTCTGAAAAGAATGCGTTCAAAAGGTCCTCCCCTCACATAAAGCACATCGTTGTTGCCATCGTTATTGGGTGTAAAGCCGGTAGGAATCTGAGGCAGCATGGTAACATCAAGTACTTTACTCAACACGTCACTGCAGCCCTTATCATCCGTTATGGTCAGCGTTACATTGTAAACGCCCGGATAATTATAAGTGTGTACAGGCGCGCTGGAAGTGGAAGCTCCCTGATCACCAAATTCCCAGTACCAGGAACTGATAGCTCCGGTTGGACTTGAAAAATCGGAAAAATAAACAGGTTCAAGCACCACTGAAGGGTTATTGGTTAAACCAAACTCGGCTTCAGGTTGAGGCGAAACCACAATGGGCATAATTCTGGGATCAGACACACAACCGGCCGTGGTGGTAACTGTAAGAATAACATTGTAAGAAGCTGAACTGGTATATGTGTGAGGAACTGTGGTTGTTGGAATGGTCGTAAGCGTGTCTTTTCCGTCACCAAAGGACCAACTCCAGAATTGTATGGCTTCGGTTTGAGGAGGTGTAAACGATAAATTAATAAACTGAGTAGAAGAATTTTCACAGGTACTTGCCACTGAAAAATCAGCAATTGGTAAAGCTTTTATGGTCAGCAAAGTATCCTTCACATCCGGACACTGAACGGGTGTGTTGATGCCAATGGTGCTGGTGCCCGTTACAGTAAGCGTAACAAGATACTGACCGGTGCCGGTAAACGTGTACACCGGGTTAATGGCTGTTGAAATGCCTCCATCTCCAAAACTCCAGTTGTACTGCAAATTGGAGGTGCCATTGGGTGAAGTGATGTCAGTAAAAATAATAGGCGACTTTAAACACCGCGCTGAGGACATGGAAAAATCAGCTTCGGGTGCATCCACAAACAAGGAGGTAAAGGACTTGCTGCTTCCGCAATTCTGAAACCCGGGAATCGTGAAGGAGGTTAAGGTGAGCACCACACTTCCGTTCACGTAATCGGCCGGACTTGGAAAATAGGTGCCGTTTAAAACCGAATTGGTGGGTGAAAACACCCCGCTGCCACTCGAGCTCCAATAACCCTGGTTGGTATAACCGCTCACCGTTCCGGTTAACACAATGGGCACATTATCACAAGTTGGAGAATTATCGGGATTCACGGTAATCAGCGGCAATTTGAGAACCGTTACCCTGATAGTATCTGTTTCGGCAGCGCAAAACCCTCCATAACTGTTCAATACAAAATCAATGGAACCATTGAGCGTATCCGTTTGACTCATGGTGTAAGTAGCGCCAACCGGAGGCAATTGCTGAAAAATACCTGAACCGTTGTAAGTGGTCCATGAACCGGTAACCGCAGAGCCTGAAACGGTTCCGGTTAAGGCAATGGCGCCCGCGCTTGCACAAACAGTAAAGTCGGGTTGTGCCACAACTACCGGTTTGGGCAGTATAAAAATATTCATAACATCACTCACCAACGCGCAGTTGGCAGGATTGTTGGTGGCATTGTATACCGATGTGAGCGTAAGACTCAGTTGCGTTTGCAAAAGATCGAGTTGGCTAAAGGCATAAGTGGCTGTAGGTGCCGATGAAGTAGGAAAAAATATCCCCGTACCATTGTGCGTCCAGTTTCCAAGCGAAGACCCCCCGCTTACGGTGCCGTTCAAATCGAGAGTAGATGCGTTGGTGCAAACGGTTCTGTCGATTCCCGCTGAAACCAATGGGGGATCAGCAAAGGCCACAGTAATGCTCTTCACTGAATTCACACAGCCCGGTAATGGACCCTGGGAACTTAAACTTAACGTGATGGTATTGGCGGCCAAATCGGCAACCGAAGGTGTATAAGATGTGATTGGTCCGGGAGGGCCAAAAACACCCCCATTGCCTCCGCTCCAGGAACCGGAGATGGCATTCATCACGGTGCCGCTAAGCACCACCGGCATCACATTGTTTTTGCACATGATGGTACCACTGCTTACCGTAACAATTGGTTTTTGGTTGATGGTGAGGTAAGTGGTGTCTGTCACCGGATCACATTCTCCCGTTGAGGTGAGGTAAAATTGCAGGGTGGCACTGGCCCCAACAAAATTGGTGTCATTGGACGAAAGGGAATAGGTGGTGCTGACCACGTTGTTGGTTGAAGTGTAAGGACCAAAAGTGCCAGTGCCGTTGCTCGTCCATAAGCCGGAGATGGCGCCTCCGGAAACAGTACCGGTTAAACTCACAACGGTGTTCTGACCCACACAAATGGTGGCAAGGGTTTCGGTGGTGACCGTTGTTTTTCTGAGAAAGGAAGACATATAGTGGTAAAGACCTCCTGTTCCACCATCGCCATTAAACACGCCAAGAGCAAATACATCGGCTGAATTGGAGATGGTATATGAGCCTACCGGTAAACTGATAGTATCCAAAATAACCTGAGCTCCAACGTACAAGGTATTTCCGGGAACAACGGTGAATGCTCCGGCAGGAACCAATACAGGCGAACCGTTCAGTACAAAATTATTCTGAACCCCGTTTTTACACAAGATGTTCAGGCGAAACGATTGTTTATTGTTTCTTGAGAACGCCACCAAACTTGAACCTGCGCAGGTTAAGGGAGGAAGCAAAGCTTCACCCAGTTCACACCCATAGCCTGTTGCGTGCAACACGTATACATCCTTATTGGCCATAACAGAAGTTAAACTGTTGCTGGTTTTGTAATGGTAGGTATCGCCCTTGTTAATGAGGGTGTTGGTTATAACTCCATCGTTAATTGTAATTTGTGTAAAATTTTCGGTGCCTACAATATAGGCCCCTTCGTGTTCCGGTGCGTTCATGGCTCCTTTCACAACAATGTATTCCTTACCAATGATGTCTACAGGTACAATCTGATCCCCCATGAGATCAAAACAACCTGTTACCCCCGCTACCGAATCATCGGCAACGGTCACGGCAATTTCCTTATCCGCCACAATTACGGTACCACTTAAATTGTTACCGCTTACAGAAGTCAGTTGGGTGGCATTTTCTATGGTGTAAGCGCTTCCGGGAGCCGGCAGCAAAACACTATAGGTAACACCAGCCAAATGTCCAACAACATTGCACCTTGGTGTAATCCAAACCACTGTATTCGGTTTAGTGGCTACAATGTTGATTTGTTGTTTGGGTTGTGTGACCTGGTTATCACAGTTCAAATCCTGTGCATTCGCGCCACAGGTATTGCCGGTAAATGTTCTGTTGTTCCACCTGGTTTGAAAAGGACATAAAAATTCTTTACCAAGGCCATTTTGCCCCTTCAGGGAAAACGTTTCCGGATTTAAAAAGAAGGAAGGACGGGTGATTACAGCGTATACCACCGTGATATTAGACGAAGCAGAAATGTATAAACCATAAGGCAACACCGTATTGGCTGGTCGGGTTTCCAATGAATCATAAGCACTGTTGGTCGGAGAAGCCAGTTTGTCTCTCCAGAAGGTGTAATTAAAATTACTGTTGGCGGTAATTACAACCGTTGTGTCGTACCTGTTGGGTGCTATGGCGCCGGGCTGGCGGATTCTTACGGTTGTGGTGGGCGCTGAAAATGTAGAAATGTGCAACACCACGTTGTCTTTCCACCAATGGTCGGGCGTTACCCAGGGCGCCGCAAACCAAAAGGCCGTATCGATTTGTGCCGATACTTTGGATAAGCTCATACTTAAACAAACGCTGAATAGAAAAAATATATGTTTCACTTTATTATTCACGCTCGGGTTTCTCCTCTCCTTCTTTATTTTCCTGATCCTTGCTTTCCGGATTTTCCACTTTAGGTTCTTCGGGTTTTTTTTCCTTCTCCGCTTCTTCTTTTTTCTTTGCTTCTTCTTCCGCTTTTTTCTTAGCCTCTTTCTCGGTTTTCTTTTTGTTCTTCAGGTTGGTTTTAATGGAATTGTCAATGGTGTTCAATTCTGTTTCATCCGCTTCTTTCGCCATTTCCGCCGCTGATTTTTTGCGTTTGAAAGGGAACAAATACGACACACAAATTTCCTGGCTGCCGCTCGAATAATTGCTTAAATCGGTGGTTGTAAAATCGTAAGCGTAAGACAAACTCAAAGCCTTAAACAAATTGCAGCCAAACAACACACTGGCCGACGATTTTTCGCGAAAACTTCCGCCTATCCAAATCATTTCATTGTAAATCACCCGCAAATGGTATTCGAACTGATGTGGCACCGGAGCGCTCATGCGAACCAGCACAGATGGTTGCACCACCCAATCACTGTCCTTACTGATTCGGAAGTTATAGCCTGTGTAGGCGTAATAATGCGGACTCAGCCGGCCATTGGTGTTCGACCAGCGAATTTTTGAATTCAGCATTTGCTGATTGCTTAATCCCAGAAAAAACTCCTTGCTGTAAAAATGCACACCGGCATTGGCATCAAAGGCAAAAGCCCTCAGCACCTCACTGCTTAAAAAATTATCGTCCTGGTCATAGGGTTTGGCATCGTATAGTTTTACGTTATACTGCACACCACCAAAAGCAAGACCAAAACTCATGGCGTATTTTTTGTTGAATTTTAAATGATACGCATAACTTCCCTGAAAAGCGGTTCTTTGAATCAATCCACTTCGGTCGCTGATTACCATACCTCCGGCTGCCATTTGCGGTTTTTTCTTGAAATTGCCCCAGCCACTCAGCATGGAAACTTTTGGCGCGCCATCAAAACCCACCCATTGGTTGCGGTGGCCTAAGGTAAATTGAGTACCCTGCACCACACCGGCATAAGCCGGATTATAGAGATAGGGATTTAAAAGATAACTGGTATACACAGTTTGTTGCTGCGAGCGCATCAAGTGAGTGCCGCACAAAAGAATCAAAACTATGTACCTTAACTTTCTCATTTTAATAAGGTAACCGTGCCTTTGATGACCGGAGTATCATTTACATCATTTAATTTAATAGTATAGAAATACACCCCAACCGGTAAAGGATCGCCTTTGTATGTGCCATCCCAGGCATTATCATAACCTTCGCTGCGGTAAATTTTAACACCCCAGCGATTAAATATTTCAATCTCGGCCTGGCGGTAAAACACCTGAATAAAATCGAGTCGCCACAAGTCGTTCTTCCCATCGAAGTTGGGTGTAATCATGTTTGGAATTAACTCTGTAATATCTGATACAATATTCAAAATGGTAATTGGCGCTGTATAGGTGCTTGGGCAACCGAATTCATCCTTTACGGTGAGACTCACTGTGTAGGTTCCGTTCTGGTTGTAATACACTTCCGGATTTTCGATATTGCTGGTATCTCCGTTTCCAAAATCCCAATGCCAGCTGAACGCGTATTTTGAGGTATCGGTAAACTCCACAAAGGCTCCCAAACTTTCAGAATTGTTGTAGGTATAGATGAACCGGGCTTCCGGACGAGGAGAGATGGTGAGAGATTTTACCGAAATGGAATTACAGTTGTTGTTTGAACTCACGATGTGTGTAATGTTGTAAATTCCTTCTGAAGGGAAAATGATGGTAGTGTCTTTCGCTTTTGAAACCCCGAATCCCCCGAAGTCCCAATAATAACCAGTGGCGGGTATTACATCAGGGGCCTGTATGGTGGATTGATCTTTAAAACTGATTTGTTGCGCGGAGCCGAAACAGGCACGATCAATACTGAAGCTTGAACTTGGCAAAGCATAGATTTGAAGCGGTTTCTGAATGGTATCGTAACAATTGAACGAATTCCTGACCACCAGTTGCACTGTGTAAGCGCCTGTGTTCGCGTAAGTGTACACCGGATTTACGCTGGTGCTTATCGCGCTGCCATCCCCGAAGTTCCAGAACCATCCATTCACAAGTCCCAGAGCAGACGCATTGTAAGAAGCATCTTTAAAAATAGTGTTCTCATTCAGGCACACTGAACTCACCTGGAAACTGGCCGTGGGTTTGGCCTGGAAGGTAACCTGCAATTGATCGGAAACACCTGAACACAATCCATTATTGGTGGTACTATAGGAAAGGGCAACGGTCCCCGCGCCTACTTCAGCAGGACTCGCCAGATAAACCGGATTGCTCACCGTGTTATTGGGTGAAAAGGTGCCGGTACCTCCGTACCAGATGCCGGTATTCGTAATACTTCCGGTAATGGAAGCGATCAGGCTCACACTCGGATTGTTCACGCAAGAGTTCAGGTCGAGTCCTGCGTTCACTTGCGGGGCTTGCGCAAAGGTGACTTCCACGCTATCTGATACCGGATAACATTGCTGGTTGTTGGTGCTGCTTAATTTTAACCACACACTTCCGGCATTGATGTCCTGCGCGCTTGGAAAATAATTGTTGATGAGGGATAAATTGTTTGGCACAAACACCCCGCTTCCACTGCTGCTCCATAAGCCTGTGGAGGTTAAGGTACCACCGACTGCCCCGTTTAAAAACACAGAGGCATTGTTCGCACATTTGGGAATGGGCGTGCTGGGATTGGCCGTAACCGTGGGCGCGTGGTTCAACAGAATTTTAACGGTATCGGTTACCACATTGCAACCGGCGTTGTTGGTGCTGCTTAACACAAATTGAACTTGGCTCAGCAATTTATCGGAGTTGGAAAGCGAATACACCGGAGAAAAACTGCTGGTGTTTGGCGAGAAGGTTCCGTTAGCGGGTGCCAGCACTTGCCAGAACCCCTGATTGCTTATGCCATACACATTTCCATTCAATTGCAAAGTAGGATTGTTGGAACAACTGATAAAATCAGAACCGGCTTCCACTAAAGGCGCTTGTTTAACAGTAAGTTTCAAAGTGTCGGTGCCATTGGGGCAAATGCCGCTTGAGTTCAATACAATTCTAACGGGACTGGTGTTGGTGTCTAAAGGATGCGGCGTATAAATATTGTTGGTGATTTGTGAAACTGCAGCCGACAAGGTGCCAAAACCATTGAGCACGGTCCAGTTTCCTGTGAGTGGACCTCCACCAATGGTGCCGTTCAAAGTGAATTGTGTGTTGGTGCAAACCGTGGCTGTGGGAATAACATTCGCCTTAACAATCGGTTTCACAGCAAACTCAGAAGCCGATACATAATCGCTGCCTGAAACCGAATTTCCATTTTGAACTGACAAACCAAAAAGGTCCATGCTGTTTTTTAATTGCACATTAGCCCCTACTGGAATGCTGAGAGTTGAAAAATACAAACGGGCCGCTACCAGTGCTCCACCACTCCCAGGCACAGTAGTAAAGCTTGAGCCGGAAAGGGGCACTGTGTTTGAATTGCTGGTTAGGGTGAAGGTGTTTTGAAAACCACTGCGTGTGAACAGGTTCAGATGCAGGGAATCGCTGCGCAAACGGGTGAAGGCCGTGGTATATGACCCCGCACAAAAGGCGGGTGGAAGTTGTGTGGCGCTGAGTTTACAACCGTAGCCCGAGGCATGCACAAGATAAATGGGTTTATCGGATTTGATATAGGTAATGGTATCCGTAATAGAAAGGGAATAGGTTTCACCGGAATTAATCAGCCAGTTCAAATTGGTATTGCTGCTTGTTACCGTAAAACTACTGGCATTGTATGGTGCAAGCAAATAGGCCATGTCCACCGCGCTTTTGCCCTTTAACACAATGTATTCCTTTCCGATATTGTTGCTGGACGTAATTTGCTCAGCAAAATAAGAGGCACAGGCACTGGTGGTTCTAACCGGACCATTAATCGTTACAGCAATGGGTTTGTCGGAAGAAACAATGGAACCCGAAAGTTCGCTGGGATTTACAGCATTGTTATCACGAACAGAAAAAGTTTGACCGTAATTCAATGTTCTCACAAACGTTGTGTTTTTTGGCCTGCCAATACAATTCGCACGGGGCGTTATTAAAATAGTGGTTACCCCCGTTTGTGTGGCCACAATGTCAAATCCTATGCCCCCATCGGTTAAGGTTTGGGTGAGCACAGCAGTTGAGGTAGGTATGGGTGTGTAAAAATCCGTCCCCAAAGCACGACTGCCTTTTAAGGAAATCATTTCCCGGTTATTGGCCGCGCCCAGGGAATAATAAGCCGATATGTTTTCTTTGGAACTAATGTAAATGCCTTTGTTGCTCACTGAATTGCTTGGACTGGATTCAACGGCCGTTAGCGAGGCAGACAAATTCAGATGAAAAATGCTGTTGGCTCCTAAAGCCAATGACATGCTAATGCCGGCCGGGTTTGCAGGTTGTTGGATGTAAATCACCGTTGGCTGATCATAGGATTGGAAATGCAGTTTAATGGCTGTATCACCCATTACTGCCGAAACATCCGGAGCCACAAACCAAAAACTCGTATCCACCTGAGCACCCGAACGAAATGAAAAACAAATCAAAAATAGATAGCACAACTTGTATTTCATCGTTCAAAAACAGTCCTTCGTCGACATAATTGCTTGTTTGTACGAAATTAGTCAAAAAAAGTTCAGGTTTTTCGGCTGTTTTCGGGCTTTTATGGCATATTTACACCCTGAGAATGTTAATAAATCCAAAGCACAACAAAACCCTTTCAAAATTAGAACTCCTTGCAAAACAAGTAGTTGAAGGTTTTATTACCGGTCTTCACAAAAGCCCCATGCATGGTTTTTCGGTTGAATTTGCCGAACATCGCCTTTACAACAGCGGTGAAAGTACCCGGCACATCGATTGGAAACTTTTTGCCCGTTCAGAAAAACTCTTTGTAAAACGCTATGAAGAGGAAACCAATTTGCGTTGTCAATTGGTGATTGATTGTTCGGCAAGCATGCAATTCCCTAAAGATCAGGAATATAACAAACTCCGGTTTTCCATAGAAGCAGCAGCCGCTTTAATTGAATTGCTAAAAGGCCAGAGGGATGCCCCGGGCTTAAGCACTTTCGACCAGGACCTTTTAAAACACATTCCCGCAAAAGGCAGTCCGGTTCAGAAAAAAATCCTGATGAATGAACTGGAAATTTTGCTGGACTATAAAAGTACTGCGAAACAAACCTCCGCGGCTTCGGCTTTAAACCAGCTGGCTGAGATTTTGCACCAGCGATCCATGCTGGTGATTTTCAGCGACATGTTTGAAAGCACCGATAACACCGAAGAATTGTTTTCCGCCCTGCAACATTTGCGTTACCGAAAACACGAGGTGGTGCTTTTTCATGTAACGGATAAAGCCAAGGAGCTCCATTTTGAGTTCGAAAACAAACCCCATCATTTCATCGACCTCGAAAGTGGTTTGGAAGTTAAATTAAATCCCTCTCAGGTAAGGGAAGCATACACACAAAGTCTGCAGACTTTTAAAGAGGAGCTAAAATTAAAATGCTCGCAATTTAAAATTGATTTTGTAGAAGCCGATATTACTGAAGGTTTTGATCAGGTGCTGCACACCTATCTTGTAAAACGAAGTAAAATGGTGTAGACCTCATCACTGATTAGGTTGAAACATCAGATGAAAATTTCTGTTTTATCCCCCTGCCCGGTTTTTTTAAGGCCCTTTTTTGTTCATCCTTCAACGAATTCTCAGAAATAATCTTACACTAAGAGCAAAGGTTGTTTTAATTTGGCTTAATTGACCTTTATCAATTGGCCCTTCGCGGTGCCGGTGCCTGTATTCACCGCCTGCACAGGAATCCCCGAATAATAAATGTTACCCGTGTTGGTTATGGAATATTGAAACAAATCGGTTTCAGAAAGATCAACAAAACAATCACCTAAACCATTGGTGTTGGTGTATACAAATTTGCTCCTTAGACCTTCGGCCTTTAAATAATTGGTGCCCGCGATGTAAGCAAAAAAACGATTCGATTTCCCTTTGACATAGATGTCTCCGTGTGATCCTGAATTCACCACCAGCTCATCAAAAGTTCCGTTCACTTCTATGTCACCTACACTTTCTGTGTTCGCTTCAAGACTATCCTGAATAAATCCTTGTGGCATGCTGATGTTGCCTACCCCTTTGTTGCGAATGCGGCGGATGTTGGGACAATACACCCTGAGTCTTAATTTTCGTTTGTATCCCCTCACAAAATTGCAATTGTTGGTGTTGTCAATTTCCAACGTTTTATTGTCGACCTGGGTTTTGATTTTAGGCAGCAGATTTTTTCCTCCGCTCAATTCAATTCGCATCTCCTGATTTTGCACCAATTCTACATCAATGTCGCTATTCAGAATCAGGCAGTTAAATTCATTGGTATAGCGGGTGATAGTGGTTTCCTCCCCGTTCTGTTTAAAACAATCGGGTGCTGTTTCTTTGTCGCAGGAACTCAGCAAGAAAAGGAAAACAAATGATATGTACAGCAGCCTATTTTGCATGCAAACAAAATCTATACCCGATTCCGAATTCAAAATTGTAAGCTACCGCGTAATGGGTACGCAAACCCCAGTGAGCCACCAAACCATTCGCAAAATAATAGCGCAATCCTATCCTGCTTACCAGCATGGCATCGGGATTGGTTTTTTGAAAAATATAATAGCCCACCTCAATGGGAAAACTCAAACGTCCCACATTATAGGAATAGCCTACTCTTGCGCTTATCCTCCAACGCTCAATTCCCTCCGCGCTTTCACCAAAGGCGTTGTAATAATCCGTCTGGTAATTTTCATCATAGTAAGCATCCAGTCCTACACTAAACTTGTGTGTATTTCGTATGTTGCGTTGCAAAGCCGTTGAAAAAACAAAGGTGCCTAACTGTTTACCGTCAATGCTTCTTTCATTCATTCCAATCGCGCTAAACACCAGCAGCTCATACCTGGATCGAACTCTTGTAGAAGAATCAATTCTGTTCACCTGTACCTGTGTTTTGCCCGGGATTCTGAAATTAAGCGCTGCGCTGACCCCCATTACGTTTAAACCCAGATTGGGATTTTGAATTTTTCCATTACTCGCGTGGTTAAAGGTGAAACCCGGCTCAAACTGTATGGTTTTGCTGATGGGGATTTGCCAGAACCACTTGAACTGCACATAGGCGTTCCATTTGCTGCCTATGGCTACGTTTTTATGATTGGTGGCCATGTCGAAATCTTTGGAGAGATACGATATTCCCCAGCAGAGGCGCATGTACAAACGGGAAGGTTTTTCTATTTTGTTAAGCGGAATTTCAACATAGGGTGCCAGAGCAAAAGCGGATCCCAATTCATCGGGATTTTTAAAGGCAATGTATTGAAAGGAAAGGCCCAGATTGGGCAGGTTGTTTTCAATCTGCCAAAGTTTATTGCCCAGCGTGGGTTTGGCCACATTCAATTCAAAAATGGAGGGATAACCGTTCACCAGATGGGCCACGTTAGCCCTGTGCACCATAATAAAACACTGGTCGTAACCGGGTTTTATCAGCCAATCAGGATGACCGGTAATGGCGTTCTGAGCCTGAGCCAGGCAAGGCGAAAACACGGCCAGGATAAGGTATGCGAGAACTTTTTTCAAAACAGGGCACTAATTTAACCAAAATTAATGTCCGTTCTTTGGGCTCAACATTTCTGCTGTTTTTAAATCTTTATATTTGCCGCCTATGGACCCCAGAGCCGAATCTTTTTTGAAATTGCTGCGCATTATGGACGAACTCAGGGAACAATGCCCCTGGGACAAAAAACAAACCATTGACAGTATTCGCCATCTTACTTTGGAAGAGACCTATGAACTGAGCGATGCAATACTGGCTCAGAATATGCAAAACATAAAAAAGGAACTGGGCGATATTTTGCTTCACATTGTTTTTTACTCCAGAATTGCCAGCGAAACCAATGCCTTTGATATTAAAGATGTAATGGACAGTCTGTGCGAAAAATTGATTTTCCGTCATCCTCATATTTACGGCGATGTAAAAGTGAAGAACGAAGAAGATGTAAAACAGAACTGGGAGCAACTCAAACAAAAAGAAAAAGGCGGTAACACCTCCGTGCTTTCGGGTGTACCCAACTCTATGCCCGCTTTACTGAAAGCCTACCGTATTCAGGAAAAAGCAAGAGCTGTTGGTTTTGATTGGGAGGAACCTGCTCAGGTATTTGAAAAAGTGAAAGAAGAACTTCAGGAATTTGAACAGGAAGTGAAAGCCAAAAACCAAAGTCTTGCCGAAAAGGAATTCGGCGACATTTTATTTTCACTCATCAATTACGCGCGTTTTCTGAACATTAATCCCGAGGACGCGCTTGAACAAACCAACCGAAAATTCATAAAACGTTTCGGGTACATGGAAGAAAAGGTTAAAGCCAGCGGAAAAGCTATTTCCGACTGTAAACTCGAAGAATTGGATATTTACTGGAATGAAGCCAAACACCTCTGAACGGATTAAACACTTTCTGATAAACAATGCCGCGGTGCTTTTGCTGTACCTGGCTTTGCTTCTGCCCTCCCTTTACCTCATATATGTTTACGATAAACTTCAGCTTCACCTTGTGTTTAATCAGCTGGTGGGTTCTGTTTATGTGAACGGATTTTTTTATTACATCACTTATCTGGGTGATGGTTTTATGGCTATTCTTATCCTTTTAATCATCAGTGTGATGAATCTTCGAAAAGGTTTGTACACAGCGCTGAGTTTTTTGCTGGCATCCTTGTTCTCTCAATTTCTTAAACGGTATGTGTTCGAAGACATTGACCGGCCCTGGATGATTTTTCAGAACAAACAAGAACTGGGTCTTCGCCTGGTGGAAGGAGTAGACAACCATATCCATAACAGTTTTCCAAGCGGACATGCTACTCAGGCCTTCGCTATTTTTATCTGTCTGGCCTTCACCAGTCGTAATAAACTGCTTAAACTTTTTTTCTTTTTTATAGCCAGCCTTACAGCTTTTAGCCGTGTATACATATCTCAGCACTGGCTGAACGACATCGTTGCCGGGAGTTTAATTGGTATGATTTTCAGCACCGCGCTTTACTTGTGGTTTTACCAGCATCCCGCGTTAAAATCCCTGAACCGTCCTTTGTTTGCCAAAAAACAAAAGAATGAAAGCGCTGCTTAATTCCCGCTACGCCTGGTTGTGGCTGATGATTGGGGCCGCAGTAGTATTTATTCCCTTTATCGGGAATTGCAATTTATTTGATTGGGACGAAGTAAACTTTGCGGAATGTGCACGTGAAATGCTTGTCACCGGAAATTATTCTCAGGTGCAAATTGCCTACCAACCCTTTTGGGAAAAACCTCCTCTCTTTATCTGGATGCAAGCGGGCAGTATGAAACTTTTTGGGGTATCTGAATTTTCCGCCCGTTTTCCAAATGCTGTATGTGGTGTACTTACTTTGCTAAGTGTTTTTTTAATTGGCAAACACCTGCACTCAAAAAAACTGGGTTGGCTCTGGGCCCTGATGATGGCCTCTACTTTGCTGCCTCATTTTTATTTCAAGTCGGGTATTATCGACCCCTGGTTCAATTTGTTCATTTTAGTTTCGCTTTACCTGAGTTTTGTTTTTATTTCAAAACGGGAAGGCAAAAAAATCAGCATAGCACTTTTGGCCGGTTTGACGCTTGGTTTGGCGGTGCTTACCAAAGGACCGGTGGCTTTGTTGGTGACCGGCCTCAGCATTTTGATTTTTTTACTTTGGACTTCACAACTAAAACAACTCTGGTCGTGGCCCATGTTGTTGTTCGCCGTGAGCACCCTTTTGGTGTCGGCTTCCTGGTTCGCGGTAGAATGGTTATCGGGTCACAAAGCGGTGGTAGAAGAATTTATTCAATACCAGATCCGTCTTTTTAAAACCGAAGACAGCGGACACAGCGGCCCCTTGCTGTATCATGTAATTGTACTTTTAATCGGCTGTTTTCCCGTTTCTTTTTTGTTTTTAATGGCCTATCGCAAATCCGGGCAGGGTTCAGAAAAGGATGTGGTATTCAGAAAAATGATGCTGGCACTTTTCTGGGTGGTGCTGATTCTTTTTAGTCTTGTAAAAACAAAAATCATCCACTATTCTTCTCTGTGTTATTTCCCCTTGAGTTACATAGCCGCTTTGGGTCTGAACAAAAGCCTGAGTGAATTGACGTTTAAGCCTGTGTTAAGAATTGCCTTTGCTCTGATTGCTCTGCTAATGGGTGTCGCTTTTGTTTTATTGGGTGTTGTAGAAAAATTTAAGCAAGTGCTTATTTCCGGCGACTGGATTAAGGATCCGTTTGCGAAACAATGTTTGGCGGCGCAGGTTCATTGGAGCGGGTTTGAGTTTTTACTTGGTTTATTGTTTTTACTGGGCTGTGCTTTTATTTACTCAGGTTTAAAAAACCAATCTTTCTTTCGTATACTAACAGGTAGCCTGTTGAACATGGTGTTTATCAATCTTGCCATTCTGATTTTGGTGCCCAAAATTGAAGCCTACACCCAAAGAGCATCCATTGATTTTTACCGCTCTTGTTCCCTTCAGCCCAGTTACATTGAAACCCGGGGATTTAAAAGTTACGCTTACCTGTTTTATTCCAACCGCAAACCGGAAGATTATGCGAACGCCGATCAGGTGCGATTTGTGAAGGCACAATTGGATGATATGGAAAAACGGGGCTACCAAAGGCTTACCAGCCATGCCCTGGCCAATTTAATATGGCTCGAAAACGGTAAAATCGACCGTCCCGCTTTTGTGGTCGCCAAAACAATTGACGACCCGGTGGTGGAAGAGAATAAAAATCTTGCTAAATTGTACAGCAAAAACGGGTATTCCTTTTATGTAAGAATGCCTGTAGCACCTGCCAAATAGTCCATTTTTCAGGCTTGGCACAATATATGAACCCTAAGGGCAACGTTTAGAACTAAGTGTATGGATTTCAAAGATTTGAAAGAATTTAGGATTGGTGGGGTAATCGATGACGATTCGGATTTTATTCCCCTGCTCTCTCAGGAGGACGAAGACAATATGAAAAATCAGGTTATTCCTGATGTCCTGCCAATATTGCCGCTGCGCAACACGGTACTTTTCCCCGGGGTGGTAATTCCAATCACGGTAGGCCGCGACAAATCCATACAACTGATCAAAGACGCCAACAAGGGCGACAAAACCATCGGCGTGGTGGCTCAAACCCGCGACAGCATTGAAGATCCGAAATGGGACGACCTGTTTTACACCGGAACCGTAGCGCAGATCATCAAAACGCTCCGCATGCCCGATGGAAATACCACCATTATCATTCAGGGTAAGAAACGCTTCAATATCGACAAACCCCTGCAATCCAATCCCTACCACAAAGCCCGGGTGGTGCCGGTTGATGATGTTATTCCCGATAAAAACGACAAGGAATTTCAGGCCATCATTTCCAATCTGAAAGAAACGGCTTCACAAATTGTAAAGCTTTCGCCCAACATGCCGAGTGAGGCCGGTTTTGCCATCAACAACATCGATAGTCCGGCTTTTCTGGTCAATTTTATTTCTTCCAACATGAATGCTAACACGGTTAGCAAACAGGCCATACTGGAAAAAAACAATTTAAAGGAGCGTAGTTTGCTGGTGTTGGAACACCTCAATAACGAGTTCCAGATGCTGGAGTTACGCAGCCAGATTCAGAGCAAAACCAAAATGGATCTGGACAAACAACAAAGGGAGTACTTTCTGAATCAACAAATCAAAACCATACAGGAAGAACTTGGAGGCAACAATTTTGAGCAAGAAATAAACGGGTATGTAGAGAAAGCCAAAACCAAAAAATGGAGCGCGGAAGTAAAAGAGGTCTTCGAAAAACAGATTGCCAAATTGCAGCGCATGAATCCCAATGCCGCGGAATATGGCATTCAAACCAATTACGTGGAACTTTTGCTTGAGCTTCCCTGGAACGAGATGACCAAGGATAACTTCAACTTAAAACACGCGCAAACCGTTTTGGACCAGGATCACTTTGGTCTGGAAAAGGTAAAAGAGCGTATCATTGAACACCTGGCTGTATTAAAATTGAAAGGCAACATGAAATCGCCCATCCTTTGTTTGTACGGACCTCCGGGGGTTGGTAAAACCTCCCTGGGCAAAAGCATAGCCAAAGCTCTTTCGAGAAAATACGTACGCATGAGTTTGGGTGGGCTTAAGGATGAAAGTGAAATTCGCGGACACCGTAAAACGTATATTGGCGCTATGCCGGGACGGATTTTACAGAACATAAAAAAGGTACAATCCTCCAATCCGGTGTTTATTCTGGATGAGATTGATAAGGTAGGTAATGATTATCACGGCGATCCTTCCTCTGCTTTGCTGGAAGTACTGGATCCTGAACAAAACTCCAGCTTTTACGATAACTTCCTTGAGTTGGATTACGACCTCAGCAAGGTGATGTTTATCGCTACCTGTAACAATTTATCGAGCATACAGCCGGCACTTCGCGACCGTATGGAGATCATTGAAGTGAACGGGTATACCGTGGAAGAAAAAATTGAAATCGCCAAACGTCATTTATTGCCGAAACAAATTGAGGACAGCGGACTAAAAAAATCGCAATTAAAACTCAGCGATAAGGTATTGGAATTTGTGATTGATAATTACACCTCTGAAAGTGGAGTAAGAAATCTGGAGAAAAAAATATCCAAAATCGCGCGCCACGTGGCTGTGCACATTGCCAAAGGCCGCAACATTCCAAAAATCACCGAAGAAAGCGTGGTGAAGATATTGGGTCCATCACACACCAAAGACAAATACCAGGGCAACGACATTGCCGGTGTGGTAACCGGTTTGGCCTGGACTCAGGTTGGCGGAGACATTTTATTTATTGAAACCAGTTTAAGCAAAAGCAAAGCCGGTAAATTAAGTTTAACCGGAAACTTAGGTGAGGTGATGAAAGAAAGCGCGACCCTGGCCCTTGAGTATTTAAAAGCCCACCCGCATTTGATTGATGGCGACGCGGAAACCTTTGATACTCATAACATACACATTCATGTGCCCGAAGGCGCAACGCCAAAAGATGGTCCGAGTGCGGGCATCGCGATGTTAAGCTCTATTGCTTCTGCCTTTACCCGCCGAAAAGTAAAAAAAGCCCTGGCCATGACCGGGGAAATCACCCTGAGAGGTCGTGTACTGCCGGTTGGGGGAATTAAAGAAAAACTGCTGGCCGCTAAACGAGCGGGAATTAAAGAAGTGATTCTTTGCGAGGACAACAAAAAAGACGTTGACGACATCAAACCCGAATACCTGAAAGGGTTAAGTTTTCATTATGTGAAACAAATGGAAGAAGTGCTGGAATACGCCTTGTTAAAAGAAAAGGTCAAATAAAACCCTGAGCGGTTTTGATGTTACTCTTTCTCTTCGAGCAATTGAGCTTGTTTGATTTTGTCTCCTATTTTCAAGCCTTTCACAATCTCAATGTTGATGCCGTCGGAAAGCCCGGTTTCAACAAAACGTTTTTCGAATACCTGGGGTTTTGTTTCTACTTCTACAAAGGTTTTTTCTTTCTCGAACTGCAGCACACTTTCGGGTATGGCCAATACACTATCCCGGCGATCGAGAATAATGTCGGCATTGGCGCTGTAACCGGCTCTCAGAAAAGAGCTGTTTTCTTTTCCAATAGAAGCCCTGATTAAAAACTGCATGGCTCCATTTTCACTGGTGCCTTTGGGAGCAATGTATTCCAGCTTGGCCTTAAAACTTTCCTTATCAATTGCGCCTATGGTTAATACTATGTCCATTCCGCTTTTTACTTTACCCACTTCACTTTCATCGAGTTTTCCTTCAAAAATCATTTCACCCATATTGGCGACAGAACAAATGGTAGTGCCCTCGTTAAAGGTATTGCTTTCAATCACCTGTCCGCCTTCTTTCACCGGAACATCCAGCACCATACCCGTGATGGTTGATTTTACTAAGGTGTTGGAAGCAGCTTGTCCTGATTTTGAAACCCCATCCTTAACAATCTGTAATTGATTTTCAGCCGCCTGGAGTTCTTCCTGTGCCGTTTTTAACCGAAGTTCAACTACCTGCATTTCGGATTTGGAAATCACGTTTTGGTCCATCAGGGTTTTGTTCCTGTCGTAATCGATTTTGGCATTGTCGAAATTAAGTCTGGCAGTGTTCACGCGGTTTTCCGCATTTGCCATGTTTAACATGTCGGGAATAATCTTGATGCGGGCAATTACATCCCCTTCCTTAATTTCCTGACCGGCAACAATAAACAATTTATCAATAATTCCGCTTACCCTTGATTTCATGTTCACTTCCTTGCGCGGTGTTACCGAACCGGTGGCCACCGTTTTTTTAATGATGCTGGTATCAAAAGGCATCAGGGTTTCAAACACCTGCGGGGGTTTGTTGGATTTTTCATACAGGAAATAAAAGGTCCATACCAATCCACCCAGTAATAATAGAATGATGGTGTAGTTTCTGATCTTTTTGAGCATATGCTTTTTATTTGTATAGTTTGCAATTATTCACTTCTTAAAGCTTCAACGGGTTTTATGAAAACCGCTTTCCGGGCCGGCATAAACCCTGCGAAAGCCCCGCTGACAATCAGCAGGGTCAGTGCCTTTAAGGCTGTATTTAAATCCACCGTTGGATTCAGGAACATTTCACCTGAATCGCCAATGGCAGAATTCAGTAATTCAAGCAAGGCGATGCCGATGAGCAATCCAAAATAACCTGCAAGCGTTGTGAGAAAAACCGATTCCATCATCACCTGACCGATGATTTGTGAAGGAATGGCTCCCAGTGCCCGTTTTACGCCAATTTCTTTGGTGCGTTCTTTCACCACAATCAGCATGATGTTGCTGATGCCAATTACACCTGCGAAAAGCGTGCCGATGCCTACTATCCATATGAGTATATTGATGCCAAGAAATAAACCCTGCAATTTGTTGTATTCAATTTCCATGTTCCAGTGACCTATGGCTTTTACATCATCCGGCGCAATTTTGTGGCGTTCCCTTAATATGCTCAGCACCTTTTCTTCCGCTTGTTCAGCAGGCACATCGTCCCGGGATTTTATGGCAAACCAACCGATCACATCCCCGTAGTTGAACGCGTTGGCAAAAGTGGTAAACGGAATGTTGATTTTCTGCGACTCTTCCCTGCCCCGTTCTCCTCCATCTAAAGGCGTTGCAATACCAATGACTTTAAAATAGACCCCATTTACACGAATGTAATCGCCAAGCGGCTCTTCGTCTTTTTTGAACAACATGTCCACCACCCTTTCTCCAATCACACACACTTTGCGTTTTTCTTTGATGTCGAGATCATTGATGTAACGGCCTTTGGCAATTTTCACCTGAGCAATTTTGATGGTGTTCGGGTAATTGGCGTTGATTTCGCAGGCTGCCGTTTTGAGCCCGCGCATCACGTTGTTGGCTTCCTCATAACCTCCTAATTGATTCATGGGGCAAACGTAATCCAGTTCTTTAATTTGTTTAAGGGCTTCGGCATCGGCGAGATTAAAATTAAAATCCCGACCCGGTTTCATGCCTTTGTAAGCTTTGGTGGTTTGTTGGGTCCACACAAAAAAACTATTGGTGGCAGTGCCCTCAAAGCCCTGCATAATGCCGTTGCGCAAACCATTGCCCGAGCCCATCATGATCACCAGCATAAAAATTCCCCAGAACACACCCAGCATGGTGAGAAAAGTGCGCAATTTGTTTTTGCGCATGGTTGCAAAAATTTCCTGCCAGTTATCGCGTTCAAACAGCATCTTATTGTTCTTTTAAAGCATCAACGGGTTGAACTCTTGCCGCTTTCAATGCGGGAAAAAATCCGGCCAGTGCCCCGGCCAGCACAATCAAAGCTACTGCCCCCAAGGCAATGCTAAGATCAATCTCCGGATTTTTAAAAAAAGCGCCTTCCAGCCCCAGTGCTTTTAATGCTTCCACCAAACCAAAGCCGGCCATAAAACCAATGTATCCGGCCAGGGAAGTGATAAACACCGATTCCTGAATGATCAACGCGATGATAGAAAACGGAGTTGCACCCAGGGCTTTCCTCACACCAATTTCCATGGTGCGTTCTTTTACTACTATCATCATGATGTTGCTCACCCCAACAATGCCGGCGATGAGGGTAAAAATGCCGATGATGAGCACAAACAATTTAATGCCATCGAGCATGCCCATCACACGTTTGTACTCCACATTGTTATTGTATAAACCCAAAGCATTTTCATCATCCGGGTTAAAATGGTATTTCCGTGCCAGATCGTTCCTGATTTTTTTTGAGAGCACCTCGCTTTGTGCCACGTTCAGCGTGCCTGTACTTACCCATAATACATTCACGTGATTGCGCCCGTTATACACGCGCTGCGCAGTAGAAAGGGGAATGTAAATACGTTCGTTGTCACCACGTCCGGTATCGGTAAACACGCCAATTACCTTGTAGGTGGTTCCGGCTACATCGATGAGTTTACCAATTGGATCCTCGTCCTTAAACAAAGCCTCCTGAACCGGAACACCAATCACACATACTTTTCTGAATTCTTTAAAATCGTTGTCGTTGATAAAACGACCCGAACGAATCTTTGCCCTTTCAAGTAAATTGTGATCAGGCGCACAGGAGCGAACGGTGAAGCCCGCGTGTTCTTTTTTGTAGGAAAGCATTTTGGTTTCCCATCCCCGGTACACTGCGGTTGCCCGGTCGATGCCGGGTGTGCGGTTTTTTAAAGTCCAGTAATCTTCGCTGGTAAGTTGTATGGTGCGGCCGGGTTTATAACCGTCGTAGGCCATGCTGGTTTGTCCTCCGTCGATCCAGATGCTGTTCACCGCGTCGTTTCCGAATTCAGCGCTGGCTCCGTTTTTTAAACCCTGCCCGGCTGCAAGAAGAATGATCAGGATAAAAATTCCCCAGGCTACACTAAAGGCCGTGAGAAAGGTCCTGAGACGGTTCTTTTTAATGGTTGCGAATATTTCCTGCCACTTGTCGCTGTCGAACATGGTTTTATTCCGGGTTCTTTATTCTGTATTCCTTATAAATCTTGAATTTTGAATCTTTAATCTAAACTATCACCCCATCCTTTAATCGAATCGTTCTTTCCGTTAATGCCGCAATATCATTTTCATGTGTTACTAAAACGATGGTTTTTCCTTGCTGGTGAATTTCCCTGAACAAATCCATCATTTCAAGTGAGGTTTGGGAGTCGAGGGCCCCGGTGGGTTCATCAGCAAAAATCACTTTTGGGTTGGTGATCAGGGCTCTGGCAATGGCTACGCGTTGTTTTTGCCCTCCGCTCAGTTCCGAAGGCAAATGGTTGCCCCATTCTTTCAATCCCATACGGTCGAGCAATTCCAGGGCCCTTTTGTTTCTTTCTTTTCGCGATACCTTTTGATAATACAACGGTAAGGCCACATTTTCAACAGCGTTTTTAAACGAAAGCAGGTTAAACGACTGAAACACAAAACCCAGCAGTTGGTTACGAAAAAAAGCCGCCTTTTTCTGGCTCAGGTCTTTGATGGGCGTGCCGTTCAAATGGTAATCTCCCGAATCATAATTATCCAGTATTCCCAGCACATTTAAAAGGGTTGATTTTCCTGAGCCCGAAGAGCCCATAATGGAAACAAACTCCCCTTCGCGAATGTGCAGATCAATGCCTTTAAGCACTTCAAACCGGGAATCGGCCAATTGATACGATTTTCGAATGTGTTTTAGTTGGATCACAGTCAAAATTAGAGAAACTCTTTATGAAAGTATTACCGCTTGTACCCCAAAACCACCCTTCGAATAATCTCCCCGCGTATTTCATGAAACAAAGGGAACAAAAAAGCCCGGCATCTCCGGGCTTCACATTAAAAGGAGAAGAATCAATCCTCAAATTCATCCTCACTCCACTTTTTCTCTTTCATTTTTTTGTTCATTTCCTTCTTTTTATTGGCTTTCCAGGTGGTCCATTTGGCTTGTTGTTCGGGTGTAAGCATGGCATTCACCGTTTGGTCGAAACTTTGGCCATTGGTTTTGATTTGCGACTTGAGTTGTTTTCTTTCTTCAGGGGTTGTTGAACCCTGCATCTTTTCAATCAAAGGTTTATTCGCGTTAATGCGTGTTAAGGCGGCGGACTGCCATTTAGATTTTTGGTCGGCGCTTAAGCCCAGTTCTCTTTCGGCTTTGTTGGCTTCTTTGGCGGCTTTTTCCTCAGGGTTCACCGGAGGTTTTTGACTTTTGTCCTTAGCAGCCGGCGCGGCATTGGGCGATTGTGAATATCCTGCTGTTGAAATAAATGCAGCGAGGAGAAGTGGCAAAACAAGGTGTGTTTTCATGGCTTTAAATTTTAAATTAAATATAGGTTCTATACATCAGAACTTATTTATGGTAATGTTATTATTCGTTAATCAAATACATTTTCATGCGTATGTCTTCAAGAGGTCGGTCGCGTTTATCGGTTTTAACGGCTGCAATTTTATCAATGATGTCAATACCTTCCACTACCTCTCCAAAAACGGTATAGGTTCCATCCAGATGAGGGGTTCCACCTATTGTGGTGTAGATTTCGGTTTGGTAGGCTGAAAATTTGTACTCTTCTTGTTTGGCATATTCCGCCATCACATTGGCTTCAATTTCGGTGTTGATCAGGGCGGCACTATCGGCCAAAGCATTGCTTTTGTAATGATTGTACTGTTGTTTGAGTTCCCTGCCCTTTTCACTTGTCAGAAAAGCCCTGGCGCAGCGCACGTATCGCGCTTTGTTGATGCGGTCTTCGTATTTTTTAAGCTCCTCCGGACTGCGTTTACGGCCCATCACCAGGTAAAACTGACTGGCACTGGAGGCCATGAGGGGATTAATGTCATCATTTTCTCTGGCAGCGCATAAACGCCCCTTTTTGTGGATGAGCTTTTCATTGAATTCAGCAGGAATCGTATACCCCAAATCACCATGCCCAAGCGAATCTCCCGGCCCGGCCCGTTTACTTAAGGGGTCGCCCCCCTGAATCATAAACTGGTTAATGACCCTGTGGAACAAAAGCGAGTCAAACACCCCTTCCTTCACCAACTTTAAAAAATTGGCCTTGTGTTGGGGCGTTTCCTCGAACAGTTTGATTTTCATTTTCCCATAAACCGTCTCAATCACAATCGTTTCTTTGGAAGGGGTTTGAGCGCTGTATAACAGTGGCCACAGCAGAAGCAGGGCAAATGAAATAAAATTTCGCTTCATGTATCTTTTTTATATATTTGTTAAATTGATTCGATTCCGGACACCAAAAAGCTTGGATCTGTTTTCCAGGCGGGGTTCCTTCGAAATTAATTGAAAACAACGAGAATATGAAATTGAAATTACCCGCTCTGCTTCTCTGCCTCATCCTTGTTTTGCTTATTTCTCCATCCTGCCAGAAAGAAACCGATTGTGTGGCAGTGGTAAAATGCCAGGATTCACTTGGTAACGCGGTAGCAGCCGCAGATGTGGTGTTGTATGCGAAGGTGAAAAATTCTGCCGGTGTTACCTACACGGCCGATATTACCGCAACCTCGCCCAGCGACAATGCGGGACAAGTTAGTTTCACCTTTAAATTACCGGCTATTTACGATATCCTTGCCACCAAGGCAGTAGGCACAAAAACCCTTACCGGTATCGGCATTATTAAACTGGAAGAGGGCACCAGCGTTGAAAAATCCGTTACTCTCCGTTAGAGTGTCTTCCGCCGTATGTTTTTCCGTCACACTGCTGTTAAACACAACTTTACCATTTTGAATAATTTCTTACCTTTAATTACCCAGCGCCGATTCCATTGAAAACAAAAAGCATAAGCAAACTCCTTTTTGGTTCGGGCCTATTTGTGCTTTTGCTCCTGAGTTTTTCATCCTGCAAGTCGGAAGACGAAGGGGGTGATGAAGAAGGCATCATAGAGTTTAACACCTTTGCGCTGGATGAAAAACATCCCTTATATGGTTTTGCACCTGCCTCCGCTACTTTAAAATTCAAAAAAGAGAAGTTTGTGATTGAAATGAGCACCATGGGCATGTTCAACACTTCCATTATAGGCGATAACACAAATAAAACCATCGCTCAAACCATTAAGTTCATGAACATCCGGCAGGCCTGCATTGAAAATGAAAATGACCTGATGCTTGAAAACCGTGATTATGAGCTGAAGATTGAAGAAACCAAAGAAAGCAAAGAGATCATAGGCTTAAAGTGTTATAAACTGAAAGTGACCAAGGTAAATGAACCCAATGTCGTGTTTGATGCCTGGTATACCAAAGAGCTTGGCATGGAAAACTGTAATGCCCTTACCCCTTATGCAAAGGTAAAAGGCGTTTTAATCGATTATCGCATCAAAAAAATGGGAATGGAAATGCACTTTGAAGGCAAGTCCTATCACAAAACCAAAATACCCGATAACACCTTCGAGATTCCTGCCTCTATGAAAATTGTCAGTAAAGAGGAAATGGAAAAGTTTTTTCAGGACCTGCAATAAGATTTAAACCTTTAAAACCAACTACCATGAAACACATCATTTACGTATTAGGTCTCTTTTTGTTGAACCTATACAGCGGTTTCTCGCAGGACAGTTACACCATAAAAATGACTTTAAAAATTGAGGGTTTGCCACCTGAGTATGCCGGTTTTGGCGAACAGGAAATGGTGAATTACATGAAAGGCGATCTCTATAAAAATGAAACCAGCAGTATGATGGGAAGTTCCAGCACCTGTTTCGACGGCAAACTCATTACCTCCATCACCGATCAGATGGGTAACAAAACCGGTTACACTGCTACCAAGGAAGAAATAGATGCTGCTAACCCTAAGGACGGACAGGAAAAACCAAAGATCGAATACACTAGCGAAAGCAAAAAAATAGCCGGTTACGATTGCACCAAAGCCATCATGACCAGCATCAGTGCCGATGGCAAAGAAAACAAAGTAATCGTTTGGGTGACGGATAAAATTAAATCAAGCGCCGCCAAAGGCAGAAGAACCGGAGGAAGGGGCATGCAAATGGACTTTGGTGAATTAAAAGGATATCCTTTGATGATAGAAGCCACACAAAACCAGAACGGAAACGACATGAAAATCATCATTACCGCTACTGAAGTAAGCACCGCCCCCCTGGAAGATGCTGTTTTTACCATCAACACCGAAGGCTACACCATGATGAGCTACCAGCAAATGATGGAGAACATGAAAAAAATGCGCAAGGGCGGAGAATAAGCTTAGCGGATTCGTTCTTCTTTGAATACGATACCAAGTTCCATTAGTTCTGAAAGCATGGGTTCGTAAAGCTCAGGATGTGTTGGTATTTGAACCCCCCTTAATCTCACTTTTCCCGTTAAAATATTTTTTACAGCAATGGCCAAAGGCAAACCTACGGTTAAGGCCATGGCCGTGTGTTTTTGATCCCTGCCTTTCACCACCAGTGAGGACACCAATTTTTCCGGTGCATTCGTTCCGGGAATTTGGTATTCAAATTGATGTTGCAAAAGAATCATGTCTTTGTCATTGGCTTTGAGTTTCCATTTTTCCTCCAGCAAATGCTGAAGCAGTTGGGCCGGACTGCCTTCACTGAGTTTGATGTTTCTGTCAGAGAACAAGTCCAGGTAATCCATTAATCCTTCTATTTCATTGTCCCAATCAGCTCCCATAAAATCCGCCAGTTTTTGTTTCACCTTTCCTTTTCTGGAGGGCAGAAAAAAGTCAAGCAATTGGGTATAAGTGTAATGGTTGGCTCCTTTAATAATAGTACTGTCATCCGTGAGTCCTAATTTTACAAACACGTTCCAGGCTTTGCAGAATCCTTTCTGGCGCAGGGTGCCCCGTATCATGGTTTGAATGTTTTTTAATTCATACACATCAATATAACTGATGCTGTCGCGGTTGGCGTAAGCGTCAAAGTCGCCATACTCGCCCATATTCACCGTTTCGCTCTCCTTAAACAGACGGTTGTAAGGCAAACATTTTAAACTCCCGTTTTCGAGGTACTGCGCGGTACCTTGACCTGCCAGTATTACATTTCTTGGATTCCAGCTGAATTTGTATCCCCAGGGATTGTCGTTGCTTTCAGGAGCCACCAAACCTCCGCAATACGATTTGAACGAGGTGATGCGTGCTCCTTTGTTCCGCAATTCATGAATGATTTTCATGGCACTGGCATGATCAATTCCGGGGTCCAGTCCGCATTCGTTCAGAAGAATGATTTTTTTGCCTTTTGCTTCTTCATTCAAGGCGCTCATCTCCCGCGATACATAACTGGCGGTTGCCATGTGTACACCCAACTCAACACAATCGCGGGCCACATCACCATGCATAAAAGCCGGCAGCATGGATACCACCAGGTTGTGTTGTTTAATTAACTCTCTCCTGCTGGTTTCGTCCTTGCTGTCGAAACGAATGGGTGTTGCGTTAGCATGTCCTCCGCATTTTTCCCTCGCCAGGGTTTCATCCACATCGGCAATGGTGATTTTCCATGGATGAAGCTCTGTTTGATTCAGCAGATATTCAATGAGTGAAGTAGAGGAGCGACCGGCGCCGATGATGAGAATCTTTGTCATATATGCTTAAGCGAATGTACATGTTTCTGCCATTATTTCCATCCTAATGCCATTTCCCGGATCCGGGGGTAGCACATTTTACAAGGCTTCATTTGTTCCGGTCTTCTTCTTTCTCAGGCAGGGTATTCAGAATCCGGTAAACCACACCAATGGTAAAGCCCATGTTGTTCTGAAAAGGCTCAAAAGTGCTTAAACCCGACTTTTTAAGGTTCACATCGGAGTAATCGTTTCGCGAGAGCTCATAGGTTATGCTTCTGTATACATCGAACGACAAAAGCAGGTTCTTGTATACAAAACCTTCTATATAGGCTTTCACCTGATTTTCCTTTACCCAGATAAAATCATTATTAAAGGTTTCACTTAAACGAAAAGAACGTTGAAAAGACCGCCAACCCACACCCGTGTTCCAGTTTTTACTGAGTTTGTATTCCATCCTGAAATTGGAGGGCATCACACCATACATTTGCCAACGCTCGTTGATTTTCCAATCCAGCCCGAGCAGGGGAAGAAAAAAATTGCCCCAAAACTCCCGGTTGTAATACATGCCGAATTTTAACTGCAGATTTGTTCTGAACACCCGCGTCACCAATGCAATGCCACCGAACTGAAAATCATTTTCCAGATCATCGCGCAAGTCAGAATTCAACTTGGGAATAAAAATACCCGTGTACTTCCATCTTTTATCAGGGCTCACAAACATAAATCCCAGAGGAAGAGAAACCGAGAACAGGTTTTCCTTCAAGGGTGAAGGCCCATCACGGGTAACAATGGCCTTTTCAGAGTTCACCCGAATGATCAGAACATTGTCGTTTTTGAATTTTACCGGCACAAATAAATTCAGGAGGTTATCCTGTATGTACACCGGACTGTTGGCGCTGTCGTTGTAATGTGAGAAAAAATTTTGGTTGTTATAATTAATCAAATCAACAAATGGTTGCGCGTTCAGGTGCAATTGGCCGCTTAGCAGGAAAAAAAGCAATGGAATACAGATTTTCATGGCGTAATCAAGATTTTATAACTGAACGCAACACCTTGTTACCAGATGTAACAAGCTTTTCGGACAATAGAGGACAATACTCTTATTAAAAATCAATCTTCACGTAAAACAGGGGCAAAAAACCCAGCTGGTAATTCAACACCAAAGGACTGGCATTGTAATTGGCCGGGTCGGGAGAATAGCTGTAATTGAGTACGTTTTTGGTATTAAAAATGTTCACCAAATCCAGGGCAATTTCTGTGCCCATGTGTTTACCATTGATTTTGTAGGAAACCCTAAGGTCAACCCGGTTGTAATCAGCAAACTGCAGGGTGTTCACCTCTTCATCCACCGGCACAACATCCATCACCGCATTGCTTGCTTCTATGTCAATAGGCGAATACCGTTTACCACCTCCGTATGTGATTTTTCCTCCGAAGTTGATGCTGTTTTTTTTCTGTTTGCCTACCTGGTATTCCATGCCACCAAGCAAATTGGCCATAAAATTGCCGTTAAAGTCGGTATTGGCCCATTGTCCGTTGCTTTCGTTTTTGTATTTGCTTTCAAACAAACTTCCACTGAACATAAAGAAATAATGTCTGTGAAATAATTTTTCCAGGGTAAGTTCCAAACCATAATTAAAACCCTTTCCGGTATTCTGCATGTCATAGTAAGGGTAAAAACGGTTGAATATGGCTCCTCGATTTAAAGCAGAAACGCTGGAAGGTACTTTATACACCGGCACGTTCCACAAATACTGATAATAGGCTTCGGTTCGGATCTTAAAAAATCGTCCCAAAAAATAATCGTAACCCAGCACAGCATGATGTGATTTGCTGAAGGCCAGGGTTTGATTGCTCAATTTTCGTTCGGCATTAAACACCGGAACGCCATTCACCACCTGACTGTCGGGAATCGCAAAATACATGTAAGTCGCCTGCATCTGACTATGCAAACCGTAAGAAATACTTATCACCTGATTGTTTCTGAATTGGTAACGAAGTGAAGCCCTTGGTTCTATGCTCATTTCGCCTGTGATATCGAGGTACTGGGAAAACAGGCCCAGGTTGGAGCTCAGACGCTCATTGAACTTGTGGGTCCAGGTTACATACGGTTGAATGAGGTAATAAACACCCTTATAATTTTCGCGGATTTTAAATGGTTTGTTTTGTATGTTAATGGCTATGGTATCGTAAATGGAATTGATTTTAATGCTGTCAAAAAAACTCACATGATTTTGTTGCACGAAAAATCCGGCCTTGATGCTGTTGCGGGAATTTAATTTACTTTTTACAAACCAGGCCAGCGTGAATTTGTCTTCCACAAATTTGTAGTCAAGCACTTTTGGCAGGGTATCATTAGGCGAAAAATCATCCGCTCTTAACACCAGGTAATGTTGCGAACTCACCTCCTGACGGCTGTAAGCGAAACTGGTTTTAAAAACCGTTTTAGAATTTAAAGCGTACACATGGCCCAGAATGGCCGCACCCATTTTGGATCCAAAATACTGATCCTTGTTTAAGTCCCCGTAAAGGTCAGTTGGCCGTTCACTTTTGGTGCTGTTGATGATGGCAATGTCGCTGATACCGCCTAAACCGCTGATACTGAAAACGCCTGCTTTTTTGGTTGGAAGATTGAATCTGAAACCGATGTCCTGATAAGCAGGAACAGCATCGGTGCCCAGATTAAAATTCACTTTATTAAAAAGATCGAGTGTAGAATACCGGTAGGTCATAAGATAGGTGGCACCGCTTTTTTTGCTGATGGGACCTTCCAGTGCCAATTCAGTGCCCAACACCCCCAACTGAAAGGTACGCTCATGTTTTTCATTGTTGCCGTTGCGCATTTTTAAATCAAACACTCCTCCCAGCGCGTTGCCATAACTGGCGGGAAACGCCCCGGTGAAAAATTCGGAATTGGCCAGGTATTTGTTGTTAATGATGCTTTGCGGTCCTCCTGCTGAGCCGGCCACAGCAAAATGGTTAGGATTGGGAATATCTACATCTTCTAACCTCCAGAGCAAACCTGCCGGACTGTTTCCACGCACTACAATGTCGTTCCGGGAATCGTTGGTGCCTTGTATGCCTGCAAAATTTTGTGCCATCCGGGCCGGATCCTGCCTTGAGCCCGCATAACGCTCGGTTTCCTCAATGCTGAAGGTTTTCATGTTCGCCGCCTGCATGGTGTTTACCACATCGGTATCCTTGGCTGCGGTTACGTCCACCACGTCCATTTCAATGCTGCTCTCTTCCATCTCCACTTCCAATACCATTTCTTTACCCGAACCCACAATCACGTTATTTAACGTCACCGCTTTGTACCCGGTATAGGTAAATACCAAAGTTTGACGACCCACTGCCACCTCCCTGAATTTAAAAAAACCATCGTTGCTTGTAACTGTATTCTGAGGAGCAGGGCTTGATTTTAACTGAACAATTACTCCGGGAAGCCCAATGCCCGTTACTTTATCAAGCACCCTTCCCTTCACGGTTTGATTCAACTGGGAAAACCCGCTTAGGCCCGCAATCAAAAAACAACACAAGAGTAAATGTTTTAGCATCAACAATTCAGGTTAAGTGAATACAGCAGAAACCGGAGAACACGCACTAAAGTACTACCCAGGACTTAAGGAAACAAAAAAAAGAAATAAACCGGAACAGAGAATGGAGCGGAACAGACCGGGAAAAATTATTGTGCTTTTATTTTCAGTGATTGACCAATGCGAAGCTCTGTTTTTTTCAGTGAATTCAGTTCTTTAATAGAGCTGGCACTGACTCCATATTTTTTTGACAGACTGTACAAACTCTCTCCGCTTTTCACCTTGTGGTAAACATACGTTGAGGCGCTCACCGCATTCGTGTTTTCTGCGAGTATGGTAGATTTAGTTTCGGTAGGCACTGCCGCCAAATTTTTTTGATCGGATGCGGAGGCCTGAGGTTTAGGTTGGGTGGTTCTTACGTACACCACCAGTTTTTTTCCGGGACGAAGTCCTTTTTTGCCGATGTAATTCCAGCTTTTGAGTTCAGCAATCGTCACCCCGTATTTTCTGGCAATGGTGCTGAGTTTTTCACCTGAACGTACCGTGTGGGTGCGTTTTACTTCAGCAATAATATCCTCCTTGCCCTGGGTTCTTTCAGCCTGAACGCTGGCGTAAATGGCTTGTTCATTGGTAAGAAACACCCCGATTTTGGCTTTGGGCAAACAAATGAAATTCCCACCTGAAGGAATCAGGTTTTTACGGTATTGAGGATTAAAATACAGGATATCCTCTTCGCTGATTTCAAGTGCTTTGGATAATTGTGCAAAGCTCATTTGTTCTTTTACCACAACGGTATCTACTTCAAAATACGTTTTGCGGGGCACTGCGGGGTAGAGGTTGTGTTCAGCTCCATAGGTCATCACATAATTGGCGGCGATGAAGGCCGGCACATACCCCTGGGTTTCAAACGGTAAAAAGGGACGAATTTCCCAATAGGTTTTTTTGCCTCCGCTACGGCGTATGGCTTTGCTGATGGTGCCCGGACCCGCGTTGTAAGCTGCCAAAACCATTTGCCAGTCGCCAAACATGTCGTAAAGTGCTTTCAGGTATTCTGCTGCGGCTACCGTAGCTTTATAAGGGTCGCAGCGCTGATCAATGTATGAAGTAACGTTAAGTCCGTACATTCTTGCTGTAGGGTACATAAATTGCCATAGGCCTGTGGCTCCGGCTTTGGAACGGGCATAAGGAATGAGCGCGCTTTCAATAACGGCAAGGTGTTTTAATTCAAGCGGAATGTTGTATTTATCCAATACTTCTTCAAACATGGGGTAGTACAACTGGGATACCCCCATCATCCGGCTTACGCTTTCGCGCTTGCGAACCGTATACATATTGATGAAGGCTTTTACATGTTCGTTATACACCAGATCAAAAGGAGAAACAGCATCCAATTTGGCCAGACGGGCCTGATACGTGTAGTCGTCGTATACCGGAATGCTGTCTTCCGCAAATTTGTAACGGTTATGTTTATGAAAGCTGGGTTTGGCAAAAGCCCTTTCGAACATTTTTTGAGTGGCCAAACTGTCCAACATGGCAGCAACAGGATCGTCTGCAGCAATTTGAGCCCTGAAATTCTGAGCTGCAAAACTCATTAAAATGAAAAGTAATAAAAGGCGTTTGAGTTTCATTTTCCTGTGTTATTGTATTGGTTTTAAACGTATCGCTATCCTAAACGTTACAAGATAATGAACATTTTTGTACTATAAAACACCAAGTTTATCGAAAAAAAGCCCGGGAAAAAGTGCCTGAAGCCGTGAATTCTTAACTTCGTACCGTGGATAACGGTAAAATTGAAGAACCACCCCTGGTGTATATCTCCCGAAACCCTCTGTGGTTACTGGTTTCAACAGTGCTAAGCATAGTATTTTTGTACGGAACGTATGCGCTGTTAAGGGATATGAATCCCCTTGGTTTTCTTTTTTTTATTCCAAGCGCCTTAATCGCCTTTCACACGCTTTGGTTTTTTCTTCACCCTTTTGCAGGCATCTATCAAAACAAAATCGAATTCAAACCTTCCCTCTTTCATCAGAAAACACGATATTTTATTGACATTGCCCGAACCGGTCTCGATAAATCGGGAGCCCTTATCATTGAATACACCGACGGTGATACAGAACGTGTGCTATTGTATGGTATTCACAAAGCACACATCAACACCTTGCTTTCCGCACTACCTTCCTTTAAATAGGTCCTTCACCAATCCTGCAGGTGTAACCTTTCGCCAAACACCGGCTTATAATAAACACAAGGTTGTTTAAAATCCCTTTCCTCCCTGGCTTAATGGCTTCATTTACAGAGTAATTTCGTCTTAAAGTACAATCTATGTTAGCTATTCTTCTGCAAATTTCAGCGGGTTTGACCTCTGCCGCACCCGACAGCACCAATTTACCGGTCAGTACCGGAATTCAGGAAGTCACTGAAACAAAAATGTCGCTCATTACCATGGTAATGAACGGGGGTTATATCATGATCCCGCTTGGTATACTTTTAATGGTGTCCATCTACGTGTTGATTGAACGCATGCTGGTTATTGGCAAAGCGTCTAAAGTCAACTCGCAATTCATCCCCTCTCTGAAAGAGATCATTCATCAGGGGAATATTTCCAACGCCATTGCTTTGTGCCGGAATATGAACACACCCGAAGGCAGTATGATAGAACAAGGGGTTTCACGCATTGGCCAACCGGTTCAGGAGATAAGGGCTGCCATGGACAAATGCGGAACGGTTGAAATAGGGAATCTTGAAAAAAACCTTACGGTGCTTAACATTATCGGAAGAATCGCTCCCATGTTTGGTTTTATCGGAACCATTTTTGGTGTTATCACCATTTTTTATGATATCTCTTTGGCCAAAACTGTGGAAATTGAAGTGATATCCACCGGACTTTATCAAAAGATGATCACTTCCGCCGGAGGTTTAGTGGTGGGTGTATTGGCTTTCATTTGTTACCATTGGCTGAACTCCAGAATCGACCGTTTGGCAAGACACATGGAAGAAACCCAGATTAAATTTCTGGATATGCTCAACGAACCTGCCAAATAATTTAAACTACAAACTCTACACGCATGGCATTACGCAAAAAACACAGAGAAGCGGAAGTGAGTACCGACTCACTGAACGACATCATGTTTTTCCTTCTGCTTTTTTTCCTGATACTGTCCACTATGGTAAGCCCAAATGCCATTAAGGTGAACCTGCCCAGTTCACAATCCAGGGAAACCATCGACAACACCAAAAAACCGCTTCATCTGGCTATTACCAAGGACAAAAAATATTACGTGAACAGCAAAGAAGTACAGTTGACTGATCTTGAAAAAGAGATCTCCGCCTATGCTTCTACCCAAACCGAACCGGTAGTGCTGATGCACCTCGATAAGGAACTTTCCATTCAGGATGAGATTGACATCATGACCATCTGTTACAAGCTGAATTGTAAGACCGTGCTGGCTACCGCCGCTACTAAAAAATAACATGATACTCACCCAAAACGAACTCAACCGAAACCGGGTCATCTCCGGAGGCGCAACCCTGCTGATTATGGCTTTGCTGTTGTTGTTTTTGATATTGTATCAACTTATTACGCCCAACCCTCCCTTTCCTGAAAGCGGCGGAGGTGGCGGACAGGAGCTTGCCCTGGGCATGGTAGATCTTGGAAACGATGAGGTGGATTACAGTTCTATGGGCGCAGCGACAGATGTGGTGACAGAAGAAAGTGAAGAGGAAAAAATTCAAACGGTCGAGAACGGAGAAGATGTTGTACTCGAAGAAAAAAAAGAAACACCCAAAGTTACTACTCAGGTGGTTGTAAAACCCAAGGAGATTATTAAAGAAAAAACGGCTGCCGAAAAACTGGCTGAAAAATTTAAAAAGAATACCGGCAAAACAGGAGGTGGCATTGGCAACAATGAAGAAGCAGGCCAATCCGGCTCTCCTGATGGAGATCCTTTTAAAAATGGTACCGGCGGAACAGGCACAGGCAACGGTGGTGGAGATGGTGACGGGGATGGAACCGGCTCAGGGCCGGGCAAGGGACCAGGTTTTGGCGGAGGAAAATACAATGTGAACTTAAAAGGCCGGGCGTTGGTAAAACCCCCGAAATTGCCCACCGACCTACAGGAAGAAGGCAAAGTAGTGGTTGAAATTACCGTGGATTCAGAAGGCACTGTGATTGAAGCCAATCCCAACGGAAGAGGAACCACCACCAGCAGTGCCATGCTAAAAGCGAAAGCCAAACAAGCGGCCCTGGCCACCAAATTTAATGTAGACGGAAAATTCGAAGAACAGAAAGGCACCATCACCATCATCTTCACATTCAATTGACATGACCTACCAACAAACGCTTGACTACCTTTTCGCGCGTTTACCCATGTATCAGCGAGTTGGCGCTGCCGCTTACAAAGCCGACCTCGATAACACCATTAAAATTGCAGAACACCTGGGCCGGCCCCAGTTAAAACTCAAGTGTGTTCATGTGGCCGGCACCAACGGCAAAGGCTCCAGCAGTCACATGATTGCTGCTGTACTTCAGGAAGCCGGATACAAAACCGGTTTGTATACCTCGCCCCACCTCAACGATTTCAGGGAGAGAATCAAAATCAACGGAAAAATGATTCCGAAAAAAAACGTGGTGGATTTTGTTGAACACAACAAAGAATTTTTTGAGACCATATCGCCCAGTTTTTTTGAGTGGACCGTTGGCCTTGCTCTGGATTATTTTGCCAAGGAAGAAGTGGATGTCGCTGTAATTGAAGTTGGATTGGGCGGACGACTCGATTCCACCAACATCATCACGCCAAAAACCTGCCTGATTACTAACATCAGCATGGATCACATGAACTTGCTGGGCGACAGCATACGTAAAATCAGTTTTGAAAAAGCAGGCATCATCAAAGCCCGGGTACCGGTTGTGATCAGCCAGTACCAAAGTGTATCGGCACCGGTGTTTAATGCTGTGGCCAAAGAAAATAAAGCGCCTATCGAATACGCTGATAAAAACTACAAAGTCATTGAATCAAAAACCATCAAAGGGGCTTTTCACGTGAGTGTATTAAATCGTGGGACAGGAGAAACAAGCATTTACGAACTCGACCTTACCGGCAAATACCAGGTAAAAAATTTGTTGGGGGTATTAAACACCGTTGAAAATCTTAAAAAAGCAGGGTTTATTATTGAAGAAGAACACGTGAAAAATGCCCTCAAAAAGGTGGTGTCGCTCACCGGCTTAAAAGGGCGATGGCAAAAATTGGGCGACAAACCTCTGATTATTGCCGATACAGGACACAATGAGGACGGCATCCGACAGGTTGTAGAAAATATAAACGAACTGAAGCCTTCAACTCTGCACCTGGTGCTTGGCACTGTAAATGATAAGGACATCGCATCCATTCTAAAGGAATTGCCCAAAAACGCTGCGTATTACTTTGTTAAAGCGTCCATTCCAAGAGCGCTCCACGAAGATGAACTTAAAAAACAGGCCTCAGCCTTTGGTTTAAAAGGGCAGTCGTTTCCCACTGTGGAAAAAGGGATTAAAGCCGCAAAAAAAGCCGCTGCAAAAACCGACCTCATTTTTATAGGAGGCAGCACCTTTGTGGTGGGCGATGCCCTGGAGGTTTTTGGCGCTACTGAGTAAACACATAATAGACAAAGCCCGCCAGATAACCCAGGCCTGCCATCCAGCCCATATTTTTAAGATACCAGCTGAAGGTGATTTTTTCAATACCCATGGCCACCACACCGGCTGCTGAGCCAATGATGAGCATACTGCCACCCGTTCCACTGCTGTAAGCCAGCAATTGCCAGAAGCTGCTGTCGCTTGCAAAGTCGTTGAGAGAATACATGCCCTGATAAGCGGCCACCAGTGGTACATTATCGATAATGGCGCTTAAAAAGCCGGTAAGCAACAGCACCGTATTTTTATTGGAAATGGCCTGGTCAATGTGTTGTGACATGACTTCCAGTACTCCGCTCAGGTCGAGTGCTGCAATGCAGAGCAGGATTCCCAGAAAAAACAGAATGCTCGAGGTGTCGATGTTTCTTAAGGCATAAGAAACCGAATAATTTTTTTTATCCATCTCTTCTTTTCTGCCATTCAGAATTTCAGTGAAACACCACATGATGCCCAGTCCAAACAACATACCCATGTAGGGTGGCAAATGAAAAAACACCTTAAAAAGAGGAACAGAAATTAAAATGGCCAATCCCATAAAAAGAATGAGCTGAGAATCGGCACTTGGTTTTTTTGGTGTTTTAAATTCGCTAAGATCCAGATTCGCATACAGCTTTTCGCGTTTGATGATGAATTGGAGTATAAACAATGGAACCAAAAGATTTATTAAACTTGGTATCAATAAGCTTTGTATAAGTTGGGTAGTGCTTACCTGGCCCCCAATCCAAAGCATGGTGGTGGTTACATCGCCAATGGGGCTCCAGGCTCCACCTGCATTGGCTGCAATCACAACAAAACCCGCGTACAACAAACGCAGCCGGCCCGCAGGCAGAAGTTTGGTAAGTAAGGACACCATTAATATGGTGGTGGTAAGATTGTCGAGCAAAGCCGAAAGCACAAAGGTCAGGGCGCCCAAAATCCATATCAAACGGGTGGACCTTAAACCTGTTAGTCGTTGAGTGATGATGGAAAACCCGTCGTGCGCATCGATGAGCTCAACAATTGTCATGGCGCCCATTAGAAAAAACAAAATGCCGGAAATTTCGGAAAGGTGATGGCTCAGACTTTCGTTCACATTTTCATGAACCGGAGTATACATCATAATCAGCATCCAGCTGAATACTCCGGCCACCAGAGCAATAGCTGCTTTATTGATGTTTATGTTGTGTTCAACCGCAATCAGGATATAGGCCAGGATAAAAAGGACCACTAAAAAGGTGCTAAGCATACAGTTCGGTTTTTAATTGTGTTAAATAGTCGTGTAAATATATCAATCTGCTGCCATACCAGCTAAAGGCTTCACCATCTACCAACACTACTCTGGTATCCGGCAAGGCCTTTTGAATTTGGAGAAGATGTTCTTCACGAAACGGAAAGGGTTCACTCGATAAAAAACAATAGTCAGGTCGTAAATCGGCCAATTTTTCCAAACTTAATTCAGGATACCGGGCTTGATTGGAAAACACGTTTTTAAGTCCGATATGCGTTAGAACGGAATGAATAAAAGTTTCGGAACCTGCAAAATGATACGGTGCATTCCAGATAAAATAGGCGACAGATTGCCCGCGAAACATTTCTTTACTTTTTGTCAAAGAAAGTCCTGAAGCTTCAATGATGCTATTCCCCTGACTTTCCCTGCCGGTAAGGCTTGATAAGCTGCTCATCATGTCCAAAGCTTGCCCGGGTGTGTTTACATCGCTCATCCAAACCGGAAATTCCCTGCTGAGTTGCTCAATGATTGATTTTTCATTCTCCTCTTTGTTCCCGATTATCAGGTCGGGTTGCAGTGCCCTGATTTTATCCGGATCCGGGTTTTTTGTTCCTCCTACCCGGGTCACCTGTTTAAACATTTTTTCGGGGTGGATACAAAATTTGGTAATGCCAATCAACTCCTTCTGCAAACCCAGGTCCCATAGAAATTCCGACTGGGAAGGTACCAGAGACACAATTCGTTTGGGAATGGTGTTGAGTTGTATTTGATTTCCCAATTGATCGGTGTATTCCATACGAACAAAACTACTTAATTCAACGAAAATACCCATCTTTGCACTGCTTTGACCAACGCACTGAAAGGCCATATCGCCCTGTTTATCGCTCAAATCGTGTATGCCCTGAACTATTCCATCGCGAAAGACCTTATGCCCACTTACATTTCCCCTCTCGCCCTGGTGCTGCTGAGAATTGTTGGGGCTTGCATATTGTTCTGGATATTATCCATTTTTTACCGCACACAAAAAGTCGAAAAAAAAGACCTCATCACCATGGCCTGGCTGGCGTGTTTTGGTGTGGTGATCAACCAGGTGTTTTTTATCTGGGGCTTAAGCCTAACCCATCCCATCAATTCAGCCATTATTATGATTTCCAATCCGGTGATTGTGTTTGTGTTTACGCTCATCGTGTTGAAAGAACGCATCACGGCTTTTAAATTCGCCGGCCTTACACTCGCGCTCACAGGCGCCGTCATCTTATTGTTGTTTAAAGGCAATTTACAGTTTGGAAGTGAAACCATGGCCGGGGATTTGCTGACCCTCATCAACTCTACCTCCTGGGCCATTTTTGTAGTGATGGTAAAACCCATCATGATGAAATACAACACCGCCACAGCCATGCGCTGGATGTTTTTGTTCGGCAGCATTTACATTTTGCCCATAGGTTTAAAAGACACCCTTGACACCAATTGGCAGGCATTTACCGGTGAAGCTGTTTTTGCGGTATGTTTTGTGGTAATAGCCACCACCTTCTTTGCTTATCTTTTAAACATTTATGGTTTGCAACACCTTAGTCCCAACACGGTCAGTGCCTACATTTACCTGCAACCCTTTCTGGCGAGCATCTTCGCTATTATTATGGGCAAGGACCAACTCACACTCACCAAGTTGTTTTCAGGAGGCATGATCATCATGGGCCTCTTTCTTATCAATACCAAACAAAAAATCACAGCAAATGATTAAATCCATGACCGGCTTTGGAAAAGCCAGCGCAGAAAGTAAAGACAATCTCATCACCATCGAAATCCGCTCCCTCAACAGCAAAGGAGCCGATGTGAGTTTACGCCTCTCCTCTGCCCTTCGCAATTACGAAGCAGAACTGCGAAACGAAATCAGCAAACTTTTGGAAAGAGGAAAAATTGATCTTAGCATTTATCTCGAATCCAAAAAAGTCATCACTCCAACCGAGATCAATGTTACGCTTGCCAAGGCATACCATGACCAATTGCGCAACCTCGCCATTGAACTCAACGAACCTTTGCACGACCCTATTGCACAGATTCTGAGGCTTCCGGATGTGATGAAAACGGAGCGCAAAGAAAGCGATGAGGAAGAATGGAAAGTGATAAAAACGGCGGTGATGGAAGCGGTGAACGAACTCAACGCGTTCAGAGACAAAGAAGGGCTTTCCCTAAAAACAGATCTGGAACAACGCTTAAAAAACATAGAAAACAGTTTGAATGAAATTGCCAAACTGGATGTGATTCGATTGGAGAACCTGAAACAAAGAATTAAAATCAACATCACCGAAGCCATCGGCAAAAACAACATCGACCAAAACCGTTTTGAGCAGGAGTTGATTTATTACATTGAAAAACTGGATATCAACGAAGAAAAGGTCAGGTTAAAAACGCACCTCGACTACTTTATAGAAACCTGTGCTGAAAATTCACCGGGACGTAAACTAAACTTTATTGCTCAGGAAATCGGGCGTGAGATCAACACCATCGGTTCAAAGGCCAACGATGCGCCTATACAAAAATTAGTGGTGCTGATGAAAGATGAGTTGGAAAAAATTAAGGAGCAGGTGAACAATGTGCTTTAAAATTTTACACCCTCACACTTCCTAAACCTCCATCTGCGCCGATAATTTGTCCGGTCATAAATTCCGATTGCTCATCGAGTAAAAATGCAGTGAGGGCAGCCAGATGTTCGGGTTTGCCAATTTTGTTTAATGGATGGCGTTTAGCGGCCGCTTCCCGTTTTTCATCGCTGCTTAGCAAGCCGTAGGCCAATGGAGTATCCGTTAAGGAAGGGGCAATGGCATTCACCCGTATGGAATTAGCCGCCAGTTCAGCCGCCAAACTTTTGGTTAAACCTTCCAAGGCTCCTTTACTCAAAGCCACTGAAGCATGAAAAGGCATGCCCATTTTAACGGCCACGGTACTGTAAAAAACGATAGAGGCCGATCCCGATTTTTTTAATTGTGGCAGCACCGCCTGTGTTACCTTAATAGCTGAAAGAACATTCTGATTCAGGTCCTTTAAAAAATCACTCTCACTCAAGCGGGCAAAAGGTTTAAGAGTAATGGAGCCGGGACAATAAACGAATCCGTGAAGCACATCCGGCAGTTGAGAAACAAAATTGCAGCTAACATTGACATCTTCTTCAAAACAAACAGCTCCGCTGGTCTGCAGCTCGGGCGTAAGTGTTCGCGAAACCGCATACAGCTGATGTTCTCCTGACAGGCGTTTCACCACTTCCAATCCAATGCCTTTTCCGGCACCAATCACCAAAATAGTTTTCATGCGTTGAGAAAGTATAAACTTGAATTCAATAAGGTGGCAAAACCCACCCATAGGAGATAGGGAATCATTAAAATAGCGGCTGTTCTGTTGATTTTAGAAAATGCAGAAATGGTAAGTGAGATAAATACAAGCAGAAGCAGAATTTCAATCAATGCCCAATCCATTCGTGCCAATCCAAAAAACAAAAACGACCAAAACAGGTTGAACACAAATTGAACGCCAAACAAAGCCAGGGCCACTCTTTTGTTTTTTCCCTGCCCGTTCCAAACCATGGCAAAAGCCGCGCCCATCAACAGATACAAAAGGGTCCAAACCGGACCAAAGAGCCAGTTCGGTGGGTTCCAGTAAGGTTTGATGATGTGTGAATACCAGCCATTCACGGCTTCTCCCGTTGCAATGCCGCTCAGGGAACCCAAAAGCAGGCAGGCTGTAGAAGAAAGCAGAATTTTTGAGATGAGAGAAAGTTTCATTTTCCGAATTTTTTCTCCAATACTTTGGTTCTGTATTTAAAAATGGATTTAACCTTGCGGTGAACAAACAGCCATCCCGCCAGTTTTCCGAAAATGGATTTACCAATATCATAATGTAAAACATCGGTCATCATTACCCCGCCTTCTACTTTTTCGAAATGGTGCTCGTGGTGCCAGATATTATAGGGGCCCTTGCGTTGTTCATCCACAAAAAACTGCTTCTCACGAATGTGAGTGATCTCGGTCACCCATTGCATAGGGATGTTCAGAAAAGGGCTTAAACGGTACACGATAAAAATACCCTCATACATTTTTTCAGGCAATTCCGAAACAATTTCGAACACCATACCCGGAGGTGTTATTTCGTTCAGGTTTTTGGGCGAGGAAAAAAAATCCCAGGCTTCATCCAGTTGAATGGGCAGAAATTGTTTGGAAACGAGTTTTTTCATGCTTTCGAATAAGTCTTTGAGCTTAAGGTGACTTAAAGATTAACAAAGCAGAAGTAAATTTGTTCTTGTGAAGAACAAAAGCCAAGGGGTGTTAATTCAGATCAATTCAGCTTTTCGAGCCTTTCACGCATTTGATCCAGCCATTGGGTCGCTTCCTTTTCAGAAGCAAAAAGTCTGGTGGGAGCAGGAGGTTTGTTAAATCGTATGAAAAAATTACCCATCAAACGGGTAGAGAGCTCATTTGCAACAATGGATTTGGCAATAGCTCCGTCATAGGCCTCAACACTCGATGCAAAGGTTCGGGCTTCATTGCTTATGCTTGAATTTGCGCCTGCTATAAAAACAGTTGTGTGGGGTGTGTTGCCCAAAAACTTACGTTTTGCTTCAATCAGTGCTTTAATGTCTTCCACATCCAGTTCCTGTCCGTCTTTGATACGAATGACCAGGTGTCCGTCTTCACGAAGTTCCACCGTAGCTTTTCCGATATCGATGCCTGGGCTGAGCTCTTTCATTTTTTGCGCTGCAAATGTACTGAGTTTCAAAGGTAAACATGGGAAAACGAACGTTAAATAGCCTAAAATGAAGGTTTTTAAAAGGAAAATGTTGATTACATGATTCGGCACATTAGAAGCTGAGCGGATAAATTTTGAAACTACCCGACTCTTCGTGTGCATTACTTATTCAAAGTGCAATGCTCTGAAAGCATGGTATTTACCTTGAAATTATGCGTTTTCGGTGTTTTGTTCCCCATTTGTGCAACTCTCCAATCAGGGGTTTTAGAGTTCTGCCGTATGGACTTAATTCATATTCCACAATCACCGGGGTGGTATCGTAAACCTTGCGTATGGCGAGGTCGTTTATTTCCAAATCTTTTAATTCCTTCGAAAGCATTTTTGGGGTCAAGCCGGTTATTTCCCTCTGAATCTGTTTGAAACGTTTTTTGCCAAAGGTCAGGGAGAGGATGATCTGCAATTTCCACTTGCCACTCAACACGTCCAATGCATCTTTAACCGGCAACAAAGCTTTTGTGCACTGTTCCCCGGACATATGAGCAGGACATTTACGTTTGTCGTTCTCGGTTTCTTCCATGTCCCAAAGATAGAAAGTTATTTGGTATCCTTTTCAAATCGCTTTCCCTAAGTATACCGGTATACAAATGGAAAGTAGTACCGAAGTGATACCAGGTCACCCTAACTTTGTTGCCGAAATTTTAAATCAACCACTTAAACCAAAAACCATGACAAAAACTACCCGCATCCTGTCCATTGTACTAATGGTCATTCCTTCACTCATGCTGATCATGAGTGCCATCATGAAACTTTCTCACGCCCCGGCCTTCGTTGAAGGCTTCAGCAAATCAGGGCTTGGCAATTATCTCACGCTGATTGGCAGTATTGAACTGATTGCCGTGGCTTTGTTCCTTTATCCAAAAACCAGTAAAATTGGTTTCCTGCTCCTGTGTTCCTATCTTGGCGGAGCTATTGCAACTGAACTGGCTTCCGGACAAGCGCCCATGGCCGCTGTATTCCTTTCCTTGTTTTGGGTAGCTGTTTACTTAAGAAACAAATGGATGTTTCTAGGGCAGTCCAAAGAAGGCATAGAGACCATTAAATCCTGAAAAATGCAAAAGAAAATAAGTTTTTCAAGTCAGGGACAAAGGGCCGACATCGGTACTCACAAAATTTATCGTATCCTGCCTAATCGCTATGCAGATGCTGTTGGGCCCTTTGTGTTCCTGGATTATATTCCTCCTGCCAAACAGGTAATCAACGATACCGATTCGAAAAGTGGAACAGGGCCACACCCTCATCGGGGCATAGCAACCTTGACCTATTTGCTGAGTGGGGAAGCCGAACATTTTGATAGTCGGGGGCACCATGCTAAAGTGAGTTCGGGCGGGGCCCAGTGGATGAAGGCGGGCAATGGTATCGTTCATGATGAAACGGTACATCCGGATTCCAAAACAAACGATGGTCTCATACACGGCTTTCAGTTTTGGATCAATCTTCCTTCTAAAATTAAAGCTGAGGCGCCAGAGTATCTTCCCTTGCCGGCTGATAAAATTCCCACAAAAGAACTCAGCGATGAAAGAGGCTGGATTAAAGTCATTGTTGGGGAGCATGAGGAAATGAAATCCATAGTTCCCGTTTATTCTAAACAATTTTTATACCACCTGCATCTGAAAGCCGGCCAAATCTTTTCAATGGAGTGCGAAAAGGGATTGGAATGCGCCGCTTTCCTTCCTTCTAACAAGGCCATGATCAATGGTACTGCTTTTGATGAAAATGAGTTCATTGAATTTGATCGGGAGAACGGAACGATAGAAATTCAAAACCAGGGGTCAGACGCCGTGGATGTGATGTTGTTTGGGGGTGAGCGCTTCACGGAACCTATTGTAGCCAAAGGCCCTTTTGTGATGAACTCGGAACTGGAAATTGCAGAGGCTTACCGGGATTATTATGCCGGGAAGTATGGGGTGGTTCATTACCCAAACTCTTCATCGGTTATGCCCGTTTCGTGAAACCATACTTTGTCAGGTACAAGGTGTAAGTTTTAAACTTCTATTTTTCTTGCCCCGCAGCAATAGGAGAGTTATTTAAAAGGTTATAGGCAAACGCTCTGATGCTGAATCCATAATCGCTTACACGTTTAACGCGTAGCCAGGCCAGCCTGTTGTTGAGTTTCAGACCCCAAAAGCTGTTATTAAAAGAGAAATTATCGTGTGGACAGTCGTTGAGCGAAGCATAAACAACAGCGTTAGACCAGATATGGTCTTTTTTAATTAATTCAGTTGAATCATAAATTCGGATTTTATACCCACCTGAACTGATGAATCCATCTGGTGTTAAGGGCTGAATTGCTACTGATCTATGATAGTGTACATGACAATGCCCACAGTAATCCGTAGGAAAAATTTGAAAATGTTTCACTGAAATCCTAAAATCCACTTTGGTGTCCTTATCAATGTCCAGTTCAATAAAAGCTATTGAGTCATTTGGCAAAGGTAATTTGTCGCAGAATTGATTCATACTCATGGTGAATGACCTTACTGAATAGCATTCTGTATCTTTAGGAAGCTTTACAAAAACAATAGGGTCTGATTTCGGAGGATTTTCATTGACGGGGGTCTTTTCCTCCTTATCACATGAAATAAGCGGCAGTGCAAAAAGAACAAACAAAGAAAACTGTTTTCTCAAGACATGAGGAATCAAGTTAACAGAAACTTTTTCAGGATGCATTAAAACTTGTATCCGTTTAGCTTTCATCATTTCGGTTTCAGTAGCTTTTAAGGGCAGGTAGATATAAGAATCCGTCCTTTACCAAATATATGAAAAATTTTGAATTCTAAAAGAAGGGCGAGCAATAAAATCTACCAAAGGGACCGCGCTCTTGTGTGTGCGTGTTAGCGATGTCTGAGTTTGTCCTCCAACATTTATTTGCAGGCATCACTTTTAAGGTAATTGAACTTGCCTGTGATTTTTTAGAATGAAATAGTTTACAACTAATACGGCTATTTTGGGGAATAAAAGCAGTGTAAAAAATGCCAAATAAGAAATAGTGACTTCAGGCGGGGGTGTGGCAAGTATAAAAATATGATGGCCAGTAGCAGTGTCAGGGAAAATATAGTTTTGCGTTAAGTTCCAACCAAAATGAATGGCAAAGGGGATAAGTAGGGAAAACGTTTTAGCATAAGCAAAAGCTAAGAGAAGCCCCATAGCAAAGGTGAAGGCGAAAACTATAGCCATTTGTACCTCATTGCCCCAAACCCCTGCGTTTAACCAATGCAAAACAGCAAAAAGTACCGAAGTAATGAGGATAGCCTTTGTCTGCCCAATTTTTTTTATTAAGACGTAAAGAAAAGCACCTCTGCAAATCAACTCTTCTGTCATAACCGTTCTGAACTGATACCAGGTTTCCACTAAAACAGAATTTAAAGTCAATCCACGAGTTATGGTATACCTTTCTTCTAGCAAATAGATTCTTAATATAAAAGTCGTTGCTGATAGAAGGACGGAGGACGTGAACAGGATGGTAAAATACTTAAGTCTTTCTGATGTGGGGCTCAGGCCTAACACAGATACCTTAGCTTTTGTAAACCACCAAATGATCAGCCAAGAAATTAAAATAAGTCCTGTGAGTTGTAACATTCGAGGGCTTGCAATTATTTTGACAAAAAATGTTTTAAGTTAGGATTTGCTGCTGCACGTTTGCTGCGGTCAGTGAATTTATGTCTGGAAGTTCGCCTGGATTCAAATTAACGAAGTGCGTGGCATAATTTGTAGGTGTTGTTATTGGTAGTTTATTCTTTTTTGTCCCCGTCCTTTTTGATTGTTTGGTCGTCTGAACCTTTTAAGTATGTTGGTAGATTTAGTCCGGCCATATTAAATAAGTCGTTTAAAGGGGGAACTGTTTTCATCATTCCAGAAACGAAGTTTGCAGTGGAAGAATTTCCGTTTTCGCCTTGGCCGTTACCCGAATCCCAAACAGTAATCTTGTCAATCTTAATGTTCTTCACAGCTTCGACCTGTGTCCTAACAAGCTCAGGTAATTTTTCAATTAATAGTAGTTGGAATGCTTTATTTGGGTCGCCACCAGCAGCGGCTACAACTTCTTTGTAACCTTCTGCTTGTTTTGTTAGTATTTCAAATAATCCTTTTGCTTCCGCCTCCATTTTGGCGAAAATTGCATCAGCTTCTCCTTTTGCATTTTCTCTTATTGTTTCTGCTGCGGCTTGGGCTTCAATAATGGCTCTTTGTTTAGCTATTTCAGCAGGAACAACAATGTTTGCAATTTGTGTTGAACGTTCTCTTTCCGAACGTGCTAATTCGGCTTTTTGTTCTGCAACATACGATTCTTCCAATGCTTTAGCTTGTTGAACCTTCTCTGCTGTAATAGCAATTCTTAACGATTCAGCTTCCTTCTCTCTTCGGAGTGCTTCTGAATTAGCTATGGCAATTTTAGCTTCGTTTTCTCCTTTTATCGCAATGGCATTTGCTTCTGAAGTCTTAACCCTTGTATCTCTTTGTGCTTCAGCTTTACCTATCGTTTCATCTTTAACTGCTGTCGCGATGCTTATTTCCTTGTCTTTTTGGGTAATCGCAATTTTTACGTCTCTGTCTCTATGGGTTTCTGCGATTTGGGTGTCCTTTTCCCTGTCTGCTAATGCCTTTCCTGTTTCTCCGATTTTTTCTTGTTCTGCAACGCTTATTTTCGCCTCATTTATTGCTTTTGCTGCTGCTTCTTTTCCTAACGCTTCAATGTAACCCGATTCGTCTTTAATGTCTGTTACGTTTACATTGATTAATTTTAAACCGATTTTTTTTAATTCGCTATCAACATTCTTTGAGATATTGTCAAGAAATTTATCACGGTCAGAATTAATTTCCTCAATGGTCATTGTTGCAATTACTAAACGTAATTGTCCGAATAAAATGTCTTTTGCTAATTCTTGAATTTGCTCGGAAGATAAACCTAATAATCTTTCGGCTGCCGTGTTCATACTATCAGTTTCAGTGGAAATTGCAATTGTAAAACGGCAAGGAACGTCTACTCTGATGTTTTGCCGGCTTAGTGCGTTTGTCAAGTTAGCCTCAATTGATAGAGGCTTTAAATCTAAAAAAGCAAAGTCTTGAATAACCGGCCAAATAAAAGCACCACCACCGTGAACACATTTAGCTGATGTGCCACCTGTTCGGCCATAAATGACCAAAATTTTGTCGGACGGACAGCGTTTATACCTTGAGATTAAAGCTGAAATTGTTACGAATAAAACTACTGCCGTAACTACTATGATAGTAATAGGTGTCATATTGATTTGATTATATTGTTTCTACTATTAGGATATTATTATTTTCTATTTTTACCACTCGAACAACTGAACCTGATGGGATTTTGTCCTTTTCGGTCATTGCTTCCAATTCATGATAAGCACCATTTATGCTAATCATTATTTTGCCTTTTCCTTTTTTATTTTCCGGAATCGTCAAATAAACTTCTGCTGTTTTGTTTAGTGTGCTGGCAATCTTAAAAGAATTATCCTCTGCTAATTTTTGCACTTGTCTGATTATAATAAAGAACAAATAGACGAATAAAATTCCTACCACTAACGATAAAATAATAAGAAATGATTTATTTGAAATGGTTGTATAAAACGAAATACCTGTCCAGCTGAAACCCAATAAAAAATTAATTAAGTTTCTTAGAGAAAAAAGTTGAAATGGAGCATCCGCTCCGCTTAAATCTCCATCAAAGTCAGCTTCAATTCCATCTGATGAGTCTGCGCCGATAAAGGTCATAATTGTCTGAATGATAAAAATTATACTTGTCGGAATTGCTACAAGCCAAAAAGTTTTGAGTAATGTGTCTAAGTTTTCTAAGATTTCCATAGTTATCAAATTTACAAGGTTTAGTTAAATCACCGCCAAGTTTCCGTTAAGCGACATAAATCCATTCTCAAGCACGCACAACCTTTGCAACTGCCTTCACCCGTTTCTTTATATTCCAATCTTCCCATTCACAATCTTCAAAATCTCCGCCTCACTTGTTATGGTTTTGTCCTCAATGGCTTTTCCTTTTTTTACAATTTCGGCTACAAAATTTTTATCCTCGTAACCCGCCGCGTTAATCCGCACGTTCATAAAAGCCCCCATCACCGCGCTGCGGGCACACAAGGCCCCTACCCCGGCATCGCTCACCGAATTGGGATTGCCGATCTCCGCCATGACTTTGATGGTCTCTAAACTTTCATAGCACAATTCCATCACCTTAAAGGGTACCTCGATGGCAAATTTGGTGGCTTCCTGTATGCTTTGTGTTCTGAGTTTTTTTTCTTCTTCTGTTCCTTTAGGCAAGGCAAAAGCCGCCATAATACGGTTAAACGCCGCTGTATCCGCATCCACCAGTTTTATAAGTTCTTCTTTTATCTTCTGTCCTTTCTCCGCCCAATTGCTGAATTCCTTCCAGCGCTCGTCCCACCCTTTTTTGTGGGAACTCAAATTGGCCACCATGGTGCCTAAACTGATGCCCAATGCGCCCACATAAGCAGCGATTGAGCCTCCGCCAGGAGCCGGACTTTCACTGGCTGTTTCATCGGCAAAAGCCGTCAGACTCATGTTCACCAGGCGTGCATTTTTTGCATCCCGCAATTTGTATTCGATGATGCGCTCCTCGGGCTTGAATGGACCCAACTCATCCAGACCCAAAGATTTGATGGCAATCTTGATCAGTTCAGATTCAGAGACCCCAACAGAACGTTGTTGTTTTTTCAAAAAGTATTTTCCTGCATCCAGCATGGCTTTGAGGGGAATCAATCCCACCAGTTCCGAACCGGTGACCCGCAGTCCGCGCTCCGTGGCTTTTTTACACACCTCATCAAAAGCAATGTGAACAGGAGTTACATTGATATTGGTGAGGTTCATGGAAATCTGTGCCACGCCGTACTCCTCTATGAACCAACCGATGGCTTTCACACATTTTAAAGTGCCCGGTGTAAATTTTGGTTTGCCATCGGCACCCATTACTATTTTTCCTGTGATGGGATGGCCTTCCCGAACCACACGTCCTGCTTCGCGCACATCAAAAGCAATTGCGTTGGCACGGCGGGTGGAGGTGGTATTTAAATTGATGTTATAGGCTACCAGAAAATCCCTGGCACCAATAACGGTGGCGCCACGTTTGGCATCAAATTCGGCGGGACCAAAATCCGGTTTCCATTCGGGCAGTTTTATTTTTTTAAAAAAGCCTTCGTATTCCCCGGCGCGTATCACCGATAAATTGCTTCGGGTTTTATTGGACTGAGCTTCTTCATACAAATACACCGGAAGGTTTAAATCTTTACCCACACGTTGAGCAAGTTGCTGAGCATATTTAGCCGTTTCGGCCATACTGATACCGGCAATGGGAATCAAAGGACACACATCGGTGGCGCCCATACGGGGATGTTCGCCCTTGTGTTTACTCATATCGATGAGCTCTCCGGCTTTTTTTATGGCCAAATAAGCGGCTTCGATAACGGCTTCGGGATGACCCACAAAGGTTACCACGGTTCGGTTGGTGGCTTTGCCGGGATCCACGTTCAACAATTTAACGCCTTCCACACTTTCGATTTCGTTGGTGATGTATTTGATAATCCCCATATCCCGTCCCTCACTGAAATTGGGCACGCATTCAATAATTGGTTCCATAGTAAAGTTTAATGGATTAAATCTAAACATTTCTTTAATAGTTTAGAAGGTTCAGAAAGTTTAGAAGGTTTAGAAAGTTGAAGGTTTAAAGATCCTATAGGCCCTTTTAACTTTTGACTTAAATCTTTTGACTTAAATAAAAAACCGCCACTCTATCGGTGACGGCTCTTAAGTTTTAGGAAGAGAATTTAAAATTCGTCTTCGTTAAAAAAGAAATCATCTTTGGTGGGATAATCGGGCCAGATCTCCTCAATGCTTTCGTACACCTCACCCTCGTCCTCCATCTCCTGCAGGTTTTCGATCACTTCCATCGGTGCGCCACTGCGCATGGCATAATCAATCAATTCGTCTTTCGATGCCGGCCAGGGAGCGTCCTCTAACCAACTTGCCAATTCTAATGTCCAGTACATAAATGTTTACCCGATCTGTTTTTTAATGTCCTGCAAAAGAAAAAAAATTTTCGATAACTAAAAAGTTTAATTTGAAAATATAAAAAGACTTATACAGCGATGTTATTAACCTGTTTATCAGACACTTAAACTGATTTTATAAATACCATCCAGGCTGTAATCCTAGGCTTAAGGACAAAAAACCCCTTTCTGATGGATAAAGCCCTTATTTCCCGGATTTGAAAAAAAGCGCTGCAATTTTACGGGCCATCACAAATGGCTGAATACTGCCGGTTTTGGATTTTGTAAATACCACTTCTGTTTCTTTTTTCACCTCAGCGTTCGCGTGGAAATTCCTCAGCACTTCTTCTTCAAGGGCCTGTTGAAACAAATGGAACTGCTGTGTTTTTCGTTTTTCAGTAAAATAACCGGAGCTGGTGGTTTTGTTTTTGTATTCGTTCAGCATGTTTAAAATGTCCTGCATGCCCTCACCGCTCACACTTGAGCAAATCAAACTTTTAGGGATCCATCCGCTTTCCGCAGCCTGAAACAAATGCATGGCCTGAGCGTATTCTGTGCGTGCCGCTTTGGCTTTAATCAGATTGTCTCCATCGGCTTTGGTAATCACCAGGGCGTCGGCCATTTCCATGATGCCGCGTTTGATGCCCTGCAACTCATCGCCGGCACCGGCCAGCATCAGGAGCAGAAAAAAATCGGTGATGCCACTTACCGCGGTTTCACTTTGTCCAACACCTACTGTTTCAATCAGAATAAAATCATAACCTGCCGCTTCGCACAACAACATGCTTTCATAAGTGTGGCGCGTAACACCACCCAGACTGCCGGAACTGGGCGAGGGTCGTATATAAACCGAAGGATGGGTAGAGAGTTCGTTCATACGGGTTTTATCGCCCAGTATGCTCCCTTTGCTTTTGCTGCTGGAAGGATCAATGGCCAGTACTGCCACCTTGTGCCCCTGCTCCACCAGCAGTTTTCCAAAACGCTCTATAAAACTGCTTTTCCCAACCCCCGGTACTCCTGTAATTCCGAGCCGAAAGGATTTTCCGCTGTGTGACTCAATCCCCTCTAAAATTTGAGCAGAAAGTTCCCGGTGTTCTTCCCGGGTCGATTCCACCAGCGTTATGGCCTTGCTCAGCAACACCACATCGCCTTGCAGGATGCCTTGAACGTAATCTTCAGCGCTTAGCTCTTTTGCTGCCATACCGTTTTATTCGAAACGAAGGTGTTTTACTGACACACCTTTGTTCTGCAGTTCTTTTAAGGATTCAATACCTATGTGTAAATGCCGGTCCACAAAATTTACCGTCACCTGCTGATCGCTGTTCTCGGTTTTTATGCCTTCGGTAATCATGGGCTGGTCGGTAACCAATAACAAAGCTCCTGTTGGAATGCCGTTAGCAAATCCCACCGTAAAAATAGTGGCCGTTTCCATATCAATCGCCATGGTGCGCAGGGAGCGCAGATAGTCTTTAAACTTATCATCGTGCTCCCAAACTCTTCGGTTGGTGGTGTACACGGTTCCGGTCCAGTAATCCATGTCCTGCAAACGGATGGTGTAAGAAATGGCTTTCTGCAAATTAAATGCCGGTAAGGCCGGCACCTCAGCCGGAAGGTAATCGTTGCTGGTGCCTTCGCCCCGGATAGCCGCAATGGGCAAAATCAAATCCCCGATCTGGTTTTTCTTTTTTAATCCCCCGCATTTGCCCAAAAACAAAACCGCTTTGGGATTGATTGCGGTGAGCAGATCCATCACCGTTGCCGCGCTTGCACTGCCCATTCCAAAATTAATGATGGTGATGTTGTTGGCGGTGGCGCTCATCATGGGTTTGTCTTTTCCCCTGACGTCTACCTTGTTTTGTTCGGCAAACAAATGCACGTAATTCGAAAAATTCACCAATAAAATATATTGACCAAATTCCTCAATCCTTACCCCGGTGTAGCGGGGCAACCAGTTCTCAACTATCTCCTCTTTCGTTTTCATAGTTCCTGAGTTCTTTCCTTTATGTAAAGATATTACAATTGTTTGTTCCGCGGGAATCCTCCGGAGTTTTCTTAGGGCGTGCCCCCATGAATCAGAAAAACCAAAATACCATCGCGTAGTTTTTCGCTTCATGGGGTCGTGCTCTCGCGGCTCGCTGGGCGAGGAAAGGGCTTCGCTGTGCTCCACCCTCTCTCGCCCGAGCTCAAACAAACCCGCTCCATCACTCACGCAACCCTTAAATTTAAGCTTCTAAAAGATATAAAATTATAGCCTTAGATAGTGTTTGCATGTAAACAAATCAAAACGAGGCTTAACTCTAAAACGCGTCAAAATATCCGGGAATTTGTAATATTGCAGCACACACAATTTGTTTGGAACCACAACTCAAATACCCGAGCTACCCTATGCGTCTCGAAAAACGAGGTGCTTCCACTTTTGTATTTGATTCCATTCGTAAAAACTGGTTTGTGTTAAGCCCCGAAGAATTTGTGCGCCAACACCTCATCCATTATTTGGTTTCGGTAAAAAAATTTCCAATCTCGCTGATCTCTGTTGAAAAACAAGTGCTGCTCAACCAACAATCCAAACGTTACGATATTGTGGTGTACAGGGAGCTTAAACCACTTCTGGTCGTGGAATGCAAGGCTCCCTTTGTCGCACTGGATCACTCTGTGGTTGAACAGGCTCTGAGGTACAATCTGGTATTAAAAGCCGGGTACCTGATGATCAGCAACGGGGTGCAAGACCGCGTATACAAAGGGCAGACTCTTTTGCAAGATCTGCCCGACTTTACAAGTTTGTAACTTCCGGTATTAGTTGTTCAGCATCACCGGCATTACCAGCATCAGAATGTCTTCAGCCGGGTTAGCGTTGTTGCTCGGTAAAATAATGCCTGCACGGTTGGGTGCGCTCATCTCAATCACAATCTCATCGCAATCCAGATTGCTCACCATGTCGACCAAAAAACGGGAGTTAAAACCAATTTCCATGTCCTCACCAATGTAAGTGCAGGTGAGTAATTCGTGCCCTTCGTTGGCAAAGTCTAAATCCTCAGCACTGATGCGCAACTGACTACCGGTAACTTTCAGGCGAATCTGGTGTGTGGCTTTGTTGGAAAACACACTCACGCGTTTTAAAGCGCCGAGAAACGCACTGCGGTCAACCGTCAGCTTATTCGGATTTTGTTTTGGAATAACGGCTTCGTAATTGGGGTATTTGCCATCGATTAAACGGCACACCAGATTTACATTACCGAAACTGAACAAAGCATTGATTTTATTAAACTCTACCTTCACCGCATCGTCGACCCCGGTGAGTAAGGTTTTTAAAACATTCAAGGGTTTTTTAGGCATGATAAACGAGGCGCTGGTGCCCGCTTTGGCATCATTGCGGGTATAACGCACCAGCTTATGTGCATCAGTAGCCACAAATATGGAATTGGTTTCGCTGAACTGGCAATACACTCCACTCATTACCGGGCGCAGGTCATCATTACCTGTTGCAAAAATGGTTTTGTTGATGGCGTTGAACAACACATCGCTTTTTATCACCAAAGATACCTGAGATTCAAGCCCCGGCATTTTTGGAAACTCTTCCCCGTTCAAACCTGAGATGTTGTAATCGCCGGTTTCAGTTTTAAGTTTTACGCTATGTTTAGCTTTATCAATGATAAAAGAAATGGGTTGCTCCGGAAGGTTTGCCAGCGCGTCCATCAGGGTTTTCGCCGGGATGGCAATACTGCCGGTGGAAGTAGATTCAATTTTGATGGAAGAGGTAATAGTGGTCTCCATGTCGCTGGCCGACAGGATCAATTCGTTTTTATTTAATTCCAATAAAAAACAATCCAGAATAGGAATGGAATTGTTTGTATTGAGTACCCCGCCAATGGCCTTCAGGTGCTTTAATAAGGTGGATGCGGAAACAACAAAATTCATAGCTCTGATTTTAAAAAGCTAAATTAGCTTAAGCCTGAAAAATCGCCTGAAAACAGAACCCTAGTTTTACACTACTTTTTAACACTTGCCGGAGGCTGGAAATAGCCGGAGGTGATGAGAAGTTTGCCGAACACAAAATACTGAATGAGGGCCCACTCTTTATTGTTGTCGTAATTCAAAAATAATCGGTCGGGATCATACGGAAACTTCACGCCAAGTTCCGGATTCACTTCCCCGGTATAGGCTTTTCTGAAAAAACGATAGGTGCTGGTTTTCTGATCTTTGGTTAAAACATTTATGCATGCAAAGGGTGTACTTCGATTGAGGGAATCCAGCAATCGGCTGCTCTTCGCGGTGATAAGGGATTCGTAAGAAATGTTCTGAAAATAAATGAGGTACTGTCTCATTTTGCCCATATCGTAAGGGATTTCAGTGCCGGCGGTATTTTTTAATGTAAAATGGCTCTGGTCCTGAAATTCTATGGTGAACGAAGAATCTTTTGCCTGATCAAAATAATTGACGCGAATTTCTTTGAGTTGAGGTGGCGTAAAATTTAGCACCAAACGGTCGCGCCACTCATTTTCTCTGGTAATGAAGCGGGGTTGCAAATAACCCTTAAAACCGGGAATAAACACCACGTAAGGATCGGGGTAATTTTCATCATCATCCTTGCTGAGTATCATGTAAGAACCCTCTGAATCCGCCGGCTCGTGGCCGATGTAATATTGTTTTAGTTTGTCGTCCCCGCTGTAAATTTCAACCTTTACAGCGTTCGATGACATGAAGCGAATCACATTTTCTTTTGCCGAACGCGGAACCGGCATTTTCACTTCCATCAAACGAATGGCTTCAAATAGATTGAGGATGGCCTCACTACGGCAGGGAAATTTCTTATTCACCATCCAGCCCGATTTTTCACGGCTGATCTCTGCCGAATTGCCTTCTTTATCCGCCAAAAAAATACGTGTGATGGAAGCGGTATCTTTAATCAGAAAATCACGGTCGGCTTTTTCAATACTACTGGCTCCTGCGCCTGAACGCAACAAATACACGGCCACGGCGACCAGTGCAATAAGAACTACAAGAATAATCAGAGTACCGCGTTTCATGCCGCCTGCTAACGGAATTCGCGTTTGCTTTCAAACAGTGAGCTGGCCAGCATGTTGTAACGCAAAGACACTTCAAATCCACCCCCGCTCACATTGGTGGAAGTTCTGAAGCCCGACACATTAAAATCGTTCGATAATCCCACACTAAAATCACCAATGTCGGCAATTAAGCGTGCTACAATAGCATCGTTGCGACGGTAGAAAAATCCAACGCCCAGGGAGTTTTGTTTTTTCTTACCCGTTACTTTGGTACCGGTCACCATGCGGTATTTAATATCTGAACCAATTACCATGTTTTGGTTTTCACCCTGGGTTTGAAACACAAACATAGGCGTTAAGGTAAAGCGTGTATCCACAATGTCGAGGCTGGTTAAAATGGAATAACACATCCTCACAGGGAGTTTGTATTTGGATCCGGCTCCGAACTCCTGAGTCGGTCGATTGATGTGGTAAGCACCGAGTCCGAATTTAATGGAACGCTGATCATTCCGGTCCTGATCGTACTTGGCATTGGTGATTTCATATGCTGCTCCAAAACCCAGATCAAGGGTAGTGAACTGGCGGTAAGGAATTTCTCCGCTCACGGTGGCAGGATCAAAGGTATTTCCATTGAACTGAGATTCGTAAGTGATTTTGCTGTAGTCGGCATTGGTACCAATTGAACCAAAAGCCATGCCCATGCTCAACACACTTTTACGACTTATTTTAATAATGCCACTGGCGTTCAGTAAGGCGGAGGTAGTGGTTAACTTACCGGCTCCGGCCTGATCCCTGAAAATGGTTAAACCCAATCCTAAAAAGGCATTGCTTTTTTTGCTGCGAAACAAGCCCCCGTCAACCGATACGCCATACGTTTGATACGCATTGTTCATGGCCGACCATTGGTTGCGGTAATTGGCTGTAGCACGGAAATACCCGTTGAAAAATCCGGTATTGGCCGGAGAAAGGTACATGGGTGTTTCAGTTAGTTGAGAAAAATGGATGTCCTGCGCTTTTGAATGACCAAACGCAAGAATAAAAAGGAGTAGATAATAAGGGGTATATTTTACGGTCATAAGCCTGTTATAAATGGTATTGTTTCCTTTGCAAATCATGGTTCTGATGAAATCAACGGGTTAAGGTGACGTTTCCGGTTAACACTTTGTCTTCGCCATAGGTGTTTTTGTATTTCACCATGTAAGCGTACACACCGGTGATGGCTTGCGTGCCTTTGTAGTTTCCGTCCCAGCCCATTTCAACATTCGTACTTCGGAACACTTCTTCGCCCCAGCGGCTCCAAACGGTCATCTCGTAATTGGTTACAAAATTAGCGCTGCCCAATGGACGGAACACATCGTTCAATCCGTCTCCATTCGGGGTAAACCCGGTTGGTACGTTGGCGTAATCTCCATCCATGGAAAGGTCTTTGGTTTTATTAGTGAACACAGCAATCACCTGTTCCGGCTGATTAAAGGTGAAGCCTATGGAATCCAGGCTCAAAGGGTCCTTGGCGTTTTGCGGGCCCAGAAATTCCCAGTGATCAAACACATAATCTTCAGAGCTTGGTATGGCTTTAAAACTCATTTGAGTTGAATAAAACTTTCCGCTCCAAACATAATAAGGCAATATTTCGGTATTGATTTTCACTTTTCCCGCAGCGGTATCCGGGCGAACATCTACCGTTATGTCAAATGGGCCTACCATACCATAACAGCCGGGTTTGTTAAAACTTGTGGCCACGGCATAACACCTGGCTTCGAGTGACAGACGTACTTTGTACATCACCGAATCCCAGGAAGCCGGACTTGGAGGAGTGGCTGTTCCGAATTGTAATCCGGAAGTCGGATCACTGTGGTAATTCATCTCCTTGGAGTACAATTTTTGTAAGGCATCAAAATGGGCCAGGATGTTTTCACATTTCAATGGGCCATTCAGTAAATCCTGATACCTGTTTTTATATTCCAGTTGAAAATCCTTGTTACCATTAATGGGGTTCATGAGTTTGTTCATGATCACCGAGTGCGAATTGCCTCTGAGCGGACTCACAGTAGCAGTAGTTGCATTCGCATAAATGGCGCATGGAGAAAGATTGGGATTGCCATTGGCTACCGTGTTGGTTTGAACAGCCGTAAAATTAAATACGGTAGGCGCGTTCCACAGGTAATAATGCCATTTACCACCGGGAAGTTCCGGTTGTCCTCCTCTGGCGTAAGCTATATTGTAATTCCAAAGGTCGGTGTTCATGCCATAACTGTTCATGATAAAATAATCCATAAAACTCGTTTTATCGAGTTCATTCATGAGGTTGGCATAATTCGCCGCGTTGTTCAGGGGTTTGCCCATAGTAACGTATTCGTTGTAAATCTTCGCGTCAAAATCGTTGTTGAAATTTGAGCTGGTGCCATCGGGATAAGATACGGCCCCGTCGGTATTGTGGTAAAAAGCAAGGGTTAGCGAATCTTTGGATTGACCGTGATAATGGTTTTCGTAGTGTTTGTCATACACCTCTCTCAAATCATACACCCCAAAATACTTGCCGTTCACAAAAGTGATAACCGGTTTAATACGCAGTGGATTGACATTGATGTTGTATTTCGCCGCGATGGATTGAATCAGCACGTCGCGAATGCCTGAACCGTCGGCAGTGCCGGACAGGGAGTTGTTGGCCAGGGAATTACTTTCAATGTCTCCGGCCTTAAGGTGAAGGGTTGGGAAATTGGTGCGGGTAGATGTGCCAAGTAAATCCACATTAAACACCTTGCCTTCAAAAGCGCATCCATAGCCCCTTCTGTCATCGAGGTGAATGTACATGCCCCTTTGTTTGGTTCTCCACTCTTCCTGTGGGGGACGCGTCACCTGCGCATAACCTTCTGAAAGTTGTAATTTTTTATCAAAATACTCCGCGTGAACAGTTGGACTAAAAGCGCCCGTGGATTGAAACCAGGCGCCATTATTTTCCATGGCCAGAGACACTACTCCAAAATCCGGCGTAAAATCAACGTGTGCCGCGTCTAAAAAATAAGTATTGGTTTCACAATAGCTAGGCAGGTAGTTTTGAGGGCACTGACCCGACGGCTGGGGCACCGCAATGGCCCTGATCATGGTAGTTCCCTGAAGGGTCAGAAAACCGCCTGCCGCAACCAATGAATCCGCATAAAGTGTTGTGCCCGGTGTATTGGGAACAGGATAAGTACCATCCGTGGTGTAGTAGATGTCAAAACAGGAATACAAACTATCGAAGGCAAAATTGCTCTCCAGTTTGAAGTAAACCACCGGAGCTGAACCAACGGCGAAAAAGCCTCCTGTTTCAGATGTTTGGGTGGTTCCGGTAGGTGGAACGGAAACACAAATTCTGGGTTTCGGACAATAGCCCAAATAATTGTTCAGATTGGGGTTTGGCAACATAAAAGTAGGTGTGGTGTACACCCTCCAGGCTGCAACGCCTATGCTCTGCACATCCACACGGCCTCTGGAATGCCCTTCTTTCGTGGCCTGTATAAAAATGGAATCACGAACAACCCCTGCATCTGTTGAAAGGATAAGCCATTGGTTTTTGCATTGTTCAATGGTAAAATTGGTGTGGTAATCTCCGTTTTTCAAAGTGTTTTTTCCGGTGAGCCAGATGGTTTTCAGGCCCTGAGCCGGTAAGGAATAGTTTTGAGGAAACTTCCATTTCAACAGGTTGTTGCGGTCGTTGCTCAGGTAATAGCTTTGCAGGTTAACCGAAAAGGTGTTGGGATTATAGAGCTCCAGCCAATCACTGGCAGCGCCAAAACCATCCGTTTGTCCGTTCACGTTGGACACACAATATTCGTTCAAAATAACGCCCACCTGTGACTGGGAAAAAACAGAACCTGAATGAATTACAAAAAACGCAAAAACCGAGAACAGCAAGATTTTTCCTCTTAACATCATAGTCGAATAAAAATTAGTTCAAAAGTATCTTTCAAATATACATAATCTCTAATAAATTGTAAAAAAATCCTGTGCCCGGAGCTTTATTCAGAATTCTTAAAAAGGGGTGTGTTAATTCACAATTCAAAAGCCTAACTTTGGGGCCCGGCTTATGAGCGATATCATCCACCACGAATGCGGAGTAACCCTGATCAGGCTGCTCAAACCCATAGAATACTACAAAAACAAATACGGCTCAGCCCGTTACGGCCTCCACAAACTCTACCAGATCATGGAAAAAATGATCAACCGGGGGCAGGATGGGGCCGGAGTAGCCACCATTAAATTCGACGCAGAGCCCGGAACGACCTACCTGGACCGCCTGCGCTCCGTCGAAAACAAAGCCACACAGGACATTTTTCACAAAATCAACAACCATTTTCTCACGGCCTCCAAAAAACACCCCGAAGCCTATAAAAGCGGGGAATGGCAGAAAAAAAATATTCCATTTTTGGGGGAATTGATGATAGGGCACCTGCGCTACGGTACCTTTGGTAAAAACGGGGTACAAAGCTGCCACCCGTTTACCCGAAAAAACAACTGGATGAGCCGCAACCTGGTGGTGGCCGGCAATTTTAACCTCACCAATGTGGACGAGTTGTTCACCCATCTTCTGGAATTAGGGCAACACCCCATTGTAAAAGCCGATACCATCACCGTGATGGAAAAAATCGGACACTTTCTCGACAAGGAAAACGACAAACTGTTTAAAAAATTCAAGGAGCAAAACGATAAAAATTACGAGATCAGTAAACTCATACAAAAACACCTCGACGTGGCTTCCATTTTGCGCGAAAGCAGTAAAAAATGGGACGGGGGTTATGCCATGTGCGGCATGATCGGACACGGGGATGCCTTTGTATTGCGCGACCCTAACGGTATACGTCCGGCCTATTATTACAAGGACGAGGAAATTATTGTGGTGGCCAGCGAACGCCCGGTGATACAAACGGTGATGAACGTGGCTTTTGAAGATGTAAAAGAAGTAACGCCAGGCCATGCCCTGATCATTAAGAAAGACGGCAGCTTCAGCGAAGAAGAAATTATTGCCCCCGAGAAAAAACTGGCCTGCTCTTTTGAACGCATTTATTTCAGTCGTGCGAACGACGCGGTGATTTATCAGGAAAGACTGGCCCTGGGAAGGCACCTCACCGAAAATGTACTCAAAGCCGTGAACCACGATTTTGAAAACACGGTGTTCGGATTTATTCCCAACACCGCTGAAACCGCTTTTAATGGTTTGGTGGAAGGTTTAAGAGATCAACTGAACCAATGGAAAGTAAAAAACATTGCCGCATTGCCGGCGGGTTCAGGTGAAGATAAAATATTGAAGATACTCGAACGCAAAGCCAGGGTACACAAGGTGATTTTGAAGGATGCCAAACAACGCACCTTTATCACCAGCGACGAAAGCCGGGATGTGCTGGTGAATTTGGTGTACGACATTACTTACGGTACCATTAAACCGGGGCAGGATAATTTGGTGGTGTTGGACGACAGCATAGTGAGGGGCACTACGCTTAAACAAAGTATTTTGAGAATCCTTGACCGCCTGGGGCCTAAAAAAATTGTGGTGGTGAGTTCCGCTCCTCAAATCCGTTACCCCGATTGTTATGGCATAGACATGGCCGTGTTGAACAAATTTGTAGCTTTTGAAGCCGCCATCAGTTTATTGAAAGAACAAGGCAAGGAGGCTTACATTCAGGACATTTATAAACGCACCAAAGAAGAATTATTAAAACCCAAAGAAGAGCAGGTGAATCTGGTAAAAGAAATTTACGCGCCTTTTACAGCCGTTGAAATTTCCGACCGAATTGCTCAACTGATTCGTCCCAAAGATTTAAAAGCCGAGCTGCAAATTATTTACCAGAGCATTGAGGACCTTCACGCTTCCTGCACCGAAAATGCAGGGGACTGGTATTTCAGCGGCAACTACCCTACTCCGGGTGGAAATAAAGTGAGCAACCAATCCTTTGTGAATTACATGGAGGGGGTTACGGCAAGGGCTTACTAAAGTTTATTCTTCCAGCAGCACAAAGCTCGCAAGGCCGTCAATCTGTAAACTGCGCTGCCCGCTTCCTTTGGATGGGATGGTGATTTCCGTTGTAAAATGTTTTTTGCTTTTGCTGATGCAGGTGACCCCGTAGGTTCCTTTTTTAATGCTCATAAAAGCCGAACTGCTTTGGGTTTCCACATTGGTAAACACCAGCACATTTGCGCCCACAATAACGGAGTCCATGGGCTCGAGGTAATAATTGGTAAAACGCAGGTCGTAGCCTTTGTCGCAGGAGCAGAGGAGAAAGAGCACAAACAAAAAAGATATGTAAGGTTTAACCCACATGCTTAAAATTTTCTTTGCATTTCACGTTCCACATCGCGTTTTTTAATGTCCTCTCGTTTGTCGAATGCTTTTTTTCCTTTGGCCAAAGCCAGGTTCAATTTAGCAAATCCTTTATCATTAATAAAAAGTTTTGTGGGTACAATGGTCAGCCCCTGTTCTTTCATTTTTTTCTGCCACTTTTCCAGCTCGTTTTTGTTCAACAGCAGCTTTCTTTCCCGCGTGGGCTCGTGTTTGTAAAAGGAGGCGTTTTCGTATTCCGAAATGTGAAGGTTACGAATGAACAATTCATTCCCTCTGAAAAAACAATAAGTGTCCGTTAAACCGGCCTTGCCTTCGCGTATGGCTTTAATTTCTGTTCCTTTCAACACAATGCCCGCTACCAGCGTATCCAAAAACTGAAAATCAAATTTGGCCTTGCGGTTTTCGATGTTTACGGTATTGCTTATCTTACTTATCTTCGTCACAACGCGAAGTTACAACAATATATGCAGCCCATAAAACTCAAAGCAGCCGGAACAGAGGACCTGGAAACCGTCGCTGCACTGGCGAGATTGATCTGGAACCAGCACTACCCAAGCATCATAGGCCAGAAGCAGATTGATTACATGTTGGGCAAAATGTACAATCGGGAAAGTTTGCTGGAACAAATTCAGGTAAAACACCACCGCTTTTACCTGGTGGAGGCGTGTGAAAAAACCATAGGCTTTGTATCCCTTCATCAGGAAGACAAAAACAACTGGTTCATTCCCAAATTTTATATCGACCAAACTATAGCCGGGAAAGGCTACGGCACAATGGTTTTCAAAGAACTGCTTCAACTCACCCGGGCAAATTGTTTTCGTTTAACCGTGAACCGCCAAAATTTTAAAGCCATCAACTTTTATTTTAAGCTGGGCTTCAAAATTGAAAAAGTCGCGGACTTTGACATTGGGGATGGGTATGTGATGAATGATTTTGTGATGGTGTGGTTAAAAGTGTAGAAGGTTTTAAGGTTTAGAAAGTCCTGTACGCCTAAAATAGCCACGAATTCCACTAATTACACGAAGAGAGGCAAGATTTCACGAATGGCTTATGGTTTGGAAGATTCAGAAGGTTCTAAGCTCCTGGATACCTCTTTTTACTTTTGACTTTTTTAACCACAGAGTAACACAGAGTTAAGCACGCCCGCCTGCCGAAGCGATAGGATGCGCTTCAGCGTCCGCCCGTGCCAGTTCGGACGGGGGCAGGTCAGTGGTTAATTCCCAGATATCGACTGAAAAAAGGGTTGAGGATTAAAAAGGTTTGTGTCATGCTGATTCCGAAGTTTCGGAAGAAGCATCTTGGTGGATTCAAAAAGTATTGGCATTTCCAAGATCCTTCTCCCGATATTCATCGGGATCAGGATGACAAACTAGGTTTAGACTGCCAACTGCTACTGCTGACTAAAACCTAAGAATCCTTCTCCTTCAATAACTTCTCCAAACCATACATTTCATCGCGTAAACGCGCGGCTTCCACAAAGTTTAACTCCTTGGCGGCTTTGGTCATGGCGGTTTTGATGCGGGCTATTTGT
>JAEUTN010000018.1 GCA_016787895.1 Bacteroidia bacterium | reverse complement strand
CACCAAAGACGTAAACACAGGCTGGAACGGCACGGTGGGCAACCAGGGCAGCGAAGAGCTCAAGGAAGATGTTTACGTGTACAAAATCAAATACAAAGATCTGGACGGAAACATCTACAACAAAATGGGCCATGTGAGTTTGCTGAAATAGTTTTGTATGCTCTTTTAGAAAAGCCTTAATTTGTTAAGGCTTTTTTTTATGTCAAACACCACTTCTTTTATTAATTCTATTGTTTCAGGGTATTCCCCAAAGGGTAAAAACATCACACTGGGCGCTGCCATATTTGGTGAACAGGTTCTCAAAGAGGCTCAGGTGAAAATTCCACTGAAAACACTAAACCGTCATGGTTTAATTTCAGGTGCCACCGGAACCGGCAAAACCGTCACACTGCAGGTGATTGCTGAGAGTTTATGCGCAGAGGGTGTTCCGGTATTACTAATGGATCTTAAAGGCGATTTAAGCGGGCTTGCCGCAGCAGGAAGTTTAAATACTAAAATAGAAGAACGTCATGCGGCTATAGGAATCACTTATAAAGCCCAAGCCTGCCCCGTTGAATTTTATTCCATCTCTCAAGAACCGGGGGTTCGCTTAAAAGCCACGGTTTCGGAATTCGGTCCGGTGCTGTTCTCTAAAATTCTTGAATTGAACGACACACAGGCCGGCATTGTGGCCATGCTTTTTAAATACGCCGATGAACACGAGTTGCCTCTGCTTGATTTAAAGGACATCAAACAACTGTTGCAATTTGCAAGCGGAGAAGGCAAAGCCGAAATACAAAGAGAGTATGGAGGCATAAGCCTGGCCTCCATTTCCACAATTCTCAGAAAAGTAATAGAATTGGAAGGACAGGGCGCGGATCTCTTTTTTGGAGAACCCAGTTTTGAGGTAAAAGACCTGCTTCGTTTGGATGAGAATGGCAAAGGTATCGCATCTATTCTTCGCTTAAGTGATATTCAGGACCGACCCAAACTCTTCTCAAGTTTTATGTTGTGTTTATTGGCCGAAGTATACGCGAGCTTTCCGGAAGAAGGTGATTTAGAACAACCCAAACTTTGCATTTTTATTGAAGAGGCGCATCTGATTTTTAAAGAAGCTTCAAAGGCCTTGCTGAGCCAAATTGAAAGCATTATCAAACTCATACGTTCCAAAGGGGTGGGTGTGTTTTTTATTACTCAAAACCCTTACGATGTTCCTGAAGCTGTTTTATCACAATTGGGATTAAAAGTGCAGCACGCCTTAAGAGCCTTTACTGAAAAGGACCGTAAAGCCATTCGGAAAACAGCAGAGAACTACCCTATTTCGGAATACTATAAAACGGATGAATTGCTGACCAGTTTAGGCATCGGCCAGGCCTTGGTATCGGCATTAAATGAAAAAGGGATTCCTACTCCCTTGGCGGCCGTTCATTTGAAGGCTCCTGCCAGCAGAATCGGCACGATCCCTCAGGAAGAGGTGCAATCGAAAACAACATCAAGCCCCTTGTTTCTCAAGTATAATCATAACATTGACAGGGAAAGTGCTTATGAAATGTTGCGGGAAAAAATTCAGGATGTGACAGATACTTCCCCACCGAAAGCTAAAGCAGCGGAAAAAACAAAATCGGAAAAATCATTACTCGACAAAGCCGGATCTAATCCTTTGGTGAAACAAATTGGCAGAACAGTGGCCAGGGAAGTCACACGTGGTTTGCTTGGGGTGTTGGGCATTGGTTCGAAACGGAAAAAATCCTGGTTTTAATTTCACGGTAGTGGGTCTCATTCAGAAATACCTCGTTAAACACTGGCCGGCTTTTATGCTGCTGTTTCTGGGTTTATACAGCAGTGTATTTCAAATTACAGGTTTTCAGTTTCAACGTTTTGCGGGCGACCTTGGTGATGCCCGGTTTATCATGGCCATCGTCGAATACAATTACCAATGGCTCATAGGCACTTATTCTTCCTATTGGGATAGCTTTTTTATGTATCCCGATCAGGAAGTGATTTCCTATTCCGATAATCTTTTGGGCAGTTTACCCATTTACGCTTTGTTCAGATGGCTGGGAGTGGATTACCTCTACTCTTTTCAATTGTTGATTGTGTTTGCTCACATATTAAATTTTCTATTTGCCTACCTCTGCTTTTATAAATTTACTTCTAACTCCATAGCCTCGGCTTGTGGTGCCTTTGTATTTGCTTTCAGTTTAAGCTTGGCCAGTTTGTATAACCACCCTCAATTCAGTTTCAGGTTCGCCATACCTTTGTTTTTTCTTGCCTTACAATCTTACCTACATTCAGGACGATTCAAACACCTGCTATTGGCCGGATTGGCCTTATTGCTTCAGTTTTACTTAGGTGTTTACCTGGGTTTATTTTTAGCGGTTTGCGCAGGGTTCTATCTGTTTACCTACTCCCTTGTCAACTACAAAAACCTTAATCCGTTGAAAATAATTCTTTTGGATTTCCTTAAAATCCTTCCGTTTATTTTACTATTTCTGATTCCCCTTTTTTATTATTATGTCAAGCGAAGTTTACATGCAGGGTATTACAACGATTACAACTATTACATGCAAACCATTCCTCGTTTGGGTTCCTATTTAAAAGCATTTGAAGGCGCCTTCCTTTGGGCACCCTTAAACAAAACTGAAGTGTATTCAGAATATTCCTGGTTGCACCAGCTGTTTCCGGGAATACTGGTACTGTTGGGTTTAACGGCAGGTATCGTTTTGTCTTTTAAAAAGGACAAATCCATTTTAACCATTATGCTCTGCATCACTTTAATTGTTTCGTTCACCACGTATTACGAAGGTCATACCCTGTACGGCTATTTGATGAAAATACCGGGCATTAAAGCGGCGCGCGTCGTCAGTCGTATCGTCGCATTGTTGGTTATGTTTGCGGGATGGCTCTTGTGTTTGGAACTTGACCGGTTTTCTAAAAATAAATCCAAACTTGTTACGCTGGGTATGATCTTGTTTCCATTTTTGCTTTTTCTTGATAATTACAGTGTTGCAGGCCGTTATAAAACGTTTGGATTGCAGGAATGCCGGGCAAGGGTTGATACTCTCGAAAAGAAATTGCTCAAGGCTGAGTTGTCAGGTACACAAAGGGTTTTTGCCTACCTTTTTACCGACAGTTTAAACCCACACCATAAACATATAGACGCAATGCTTTGCGCCCTGAAATCAGGCAAAAAAACAGTGAATGGTTACTCCAGTTCCTGTCACAGGTACTATGGTCCCTTTTGGGAAACTCACAATGCCATAAGTTTAAAGATGTGGTGTAAACAGATGAAAATGGATACGGATTCATTGCTAATTGTCAATTGATGATTTATTACATTTACACTATTCGCATTTTAACAGGAATAAAAACCAACAAATATTCTATTCACAGCACTGAATCCTAAATTCATGCAGGCACCTAAAAAACTCCCCTTCTTCTTCAGTTCCACACTGTTTCTTTTTGGGATGTATTATTATTGTGTGCGTGTTGTCGGTTGGTCACTGGAATTTACCCCCGGTGACTACGGTGATTCACGTTTTATTAATTATGTTCTTGAGCATGGCGTTAAGTGGCTGAAAGGAATAGAACCGGATTTCTGGCGCGCCAACTTTATGTATCCGCTTGAAAACAACATTGCCTTGTCAGATTGTATGGCCGGTACTTTGCCTATTTACGCACTTTTTCGTTTTTTAAATTTAGATACAGAAACCTCATTTCAGATGTGGTGGATCAGCTGTTCAGCATTGAACTACATCTGTGCCGATTGGGCCTTTCGAAAGTTAAACCTGTCGCCCTACTGGTCGGCTCTGGGCGCTTTTGTTTTTGCCTTTGGCATCAACAACCTCAATCAATTCATGCATTTACAAATGAATTGTAAATTTTTTATTCCACTTGCCATTGCTTGTCTGTTTCTTTTCCTCAATTCGGGTAAAGTCAAACACTTTGTTTTATTTATGCTTTCTTTTATTTTTCAATTTTATAGTAATGCCTATATGGGTATTTTTCTTGCGCTTTTTTCATTGTTGTTTGCCATCTTGTATTTGTCCGTCAATTCCCGGTTTGTTCAATTCACCTCCCGATTATCCCCAAAAAAGTACATTTATATTTCCCTTACACTTCTGGTAAGCTTAGGCTCTGTTTTATTGCTTGCCATCCCTTACTATAAAATGAACAAGTCTTTACCCCTTAACTATGACTACATTTCATATAATTTGCCGGAGTTTTGGAGTTATTTGCTTCCGCACGACAATGTTATCGCCTGGAGGTTCTTGACAGAGAGTCCGATAAAAGTTGGCTCTTTGTGGTACATTCACAATTTTTTTCCCGGGCTTTTTGTTTATGCCGGTCTCATCCTGTCTTTTTTCTATACTTTGTATTGGTTAATAAAAATAAGGAAAGGCATTCCCACTCCCCTAATACTGTTTCTTGTGTGCAGTGTATTTTTACTCCTATTTTCCAGAACCTCAGATAAACACTCTCTCTTTTCTTATCTACAACCTTTATGGGGCTTTTCACACATGAGGTTACCTGGGCGTTTTATGATCGTTCTGGTATTTGTAATGATATGGGCCAGTTTATGGTTTTTAAATTCCATACACATGAAAAACAACTTCTGGTTGGCTGCTTTTCTCGTTCCTCTGGTTATTCTCGATAATTCATTTGAAATTCGTAAAGGTACATTGCTAACCTCTGCTCAAAATCGAATTTACCGCACCGAAGTCTTCAAAGAGCTCATAAAACAATCCAATACCGCCAACAATAAAATTGTTGCTGTAATTAACACAAAAAATCAGGATGAACTTTTTCAGAATGATGTTATGCTGGCAACACAACAACTCGGTCTTTATACATTTAACGGCTATTCAAGCACCTGTTATGATGAATTGTGTTATGCCTTTCATGATCCGAAGCACCTAAAACTTAATCAATGGATGCAACGGCATTATATGGATACAAGTAAAATAACCTTCATTCTCTATTAACTTCAAAATAAAGCATATAACTGCACTCCATTGAAATTTTTGCAAGCACCATGAAACTACTTCCTCTGCGTCAATTTTTCTTCAACCACTTTACCTTACTGTTTTTAATCAGCCTTGGGTATTACAGCCTTTACTTTTATCCCGTTTTTTTTAATCTCAATACTCTGCTTTCCAGTTCCATCGACGATTCCTTAAAAAACTACTACACTTTTGTTTATCAGATTAAAAACTCCCCTTCGCTTTTGCATTTCGACGGGTTTAATTATCCTTTTGGAGAACATGTGGTATATACCGATTGCCAGCCTTTACTGACTTTTATGCTGAGGCCCTTCACCTTTGCACACGATTATTCCATCGGTATTCTTCACTTTATCATGTTCCTTTCCATATTGTTATGTCCGCTAACTTACCTCTGGCTTTTTCGTAAAGTAGGATTACCAACGCTTGTTTCTTTTTCTGTGGCCCTTGCCATCACCATATTATCTCCTCAATACTTCCGCATCTATTGCGGACACTATGCGCTTGCTTATGCGTGTTTAATTCCCTTTTCCTTTATTTTACTGATTCGCTACCACGAAGCTCCTTCCGGAAAAAAAATACTCACATTTTTTCTCAGCAATTGTCTTTTGTTTCTGATTCACCCTTACTATGGACTGGGCATTTCACTGTTTTGTTTTTTCAGTATTTTCTTTCTGGCCTTGTTTCAAAAAGGCAAACGACTTTTTTATCTATCGCAAGCTCTTATCTCCGGTGTGTTACCCATAGCCGCCTTCAGAGTGTTTATGTTCTTAAGCGACCGGCATCCCAACCGAAGCCCTGAACCGTATGGCAATGCCGCTTTTATCAGTGACCTTTCAAGCTTTACGGTTCCGGATTTTGGACCCTTCAAACAATTCATGTCTCAACTCGTTGGTTCAGTTCCACAGCATTTTGAAGGTAGTGCCTATCTGGGTTTGGGTCTGATTTTGCTTTTGCTCATCAGTCTTCCCTTTATAGTGTTTTATGCCGGAAAGTTACCTTTAAACAAAGGGCTCTTGAGTTTACTCTTTGCTTCTGTCTTTTTTCTGTTGTTTTCCTTAGGCACACAATATAAAATTCAGGAACTGTTCGGGGTAAAAATACAAGCGCTCAATCAGTTCAGAGCCATGGGACGCTTCAGTTGGTTTATGTACTATGTTTTACCGCTATTGCTTTTCCATGCCCTGTATGAACTTTTTAAACTTAAATTCAGTCCAAAAATCAACAACAGGCTACTGATGATATTCGCCGGCTTTTACCTTGTCTTTAATCTTTATGAAGGTCACGCTTATTTTAAAATTTACGATGGATTAATGTGGAACGAAAGAAACATTTTTAATCCCAAAATGTTAAGCAATCAGGAACAAAATGTACTCAAAGCCATCAAAGAAAATAATGTGCAGGCCATACTTCCATTGCCACTGTATTACCTGGGCTCAGAGGTATATGACAGAAGCTCCTGCACTTTGCCCATGTATTTTTCAACTATTTACTCTTATCACAGCGGGCTCCCTATTCAGAGTGCGTACATGTCGAGAACATCGGTTTCAGAAACCGAAATGGGTATAGAAATTTTGAATTCCTACAAACAAAAACGGGGCATAGATTCATTACTTAACAACAAAGACTTTTTTGTTATAAAAACCAATGAACCCCTGATGGAAGATGAAAAACGACTTTGGAAAGTCACGCGAAAGTTTGAGGAGAATGACAGTACCCAATTTGGTTTTGTATCCTTAAAACACATGCATCAGCCTATACTTGATTCCACATTGCTTGAAATCAACGGTCAAACCACTTACGTGAATGATTCGGCTTCGGTAGTTTACATAAAAGAGGAAGCCCGAAAACCCTTTCAGGAATCCAATCAACAGTACTATGACGGCATATATGTGGCCGATACCAATTTTTTAGCACCAGGGCAATACATTTTGAGCCTTCACTATTACACAAAAGACAAAACCTTCCGAGGCATGGCCAACTCCCTCATTGTTGCCCAAAAAAAAGGAGAAGACTACGTATGGAAATATACCCTGCCACTGAAAGTTGTTTCAGGATTCGGCAGCGGGAACAGCATTGTGGAATACCGCATTGAACTGGAAAAAGACTGTCGCTACGAATTTTTTGCACACGGCACCTACGATCTTGGTTATGCTGTTTCAGATTTTTTGCTCCGTCCCGAAACCTTGAGTGTAAGAGTTATTTCCGCCCAGAACGACACCCTTTACAATAATTTCCCCCGAAAATAAATCAGGTTGAAAAAATTACTTTAAACAGATTAAAGGTTTCCTGAATCAGAATCTTAGGCTTCATTTTACGAAAAGTGACATTTGGTTTGAGTTCTACCGGTAAGGGAACTATACGTAAGGAGCTATTTTTTCCGCACATGTAGATAAATTCAAAATCGAAAAGGTATCGGTTAATTTTAGTTTTTAAAAATTCGCTTTTCCCCCTCGAATTAAACGCTTTTAGTCCGCACTGCGTGTCCGTTACCTTCATCCGAAGCAGGTGTTTTAAAATAAATCGAAAAGCTTTGGACAGCAGTTTCCTGAAAAAACTCATTTTGTTGCGGTAATACATGGCATCGCGGCTGCCGGCCACCACATCAGCCTCCCTATTTAATAAGGCTTCTGCCACCTTCAACACACTTTCATTGGTAAAAGGAAAATCCACATCCGTGTATATAATGCAATCACTCACTGTAGTTGCAACACCTTGCCTCAAAGCGTAACCTTTACCCCTATTTTGGTGATAAGAGATGACTTTGTATTGTATACCCTCTGCTTTCAGGAAGGGCAGTGCCTTTTCGAGTTCAGCGTTATCGGAACCGTCACTGACTAAAATATAATTCAGAGTATAGTGATTTTTGACTTGTACATCAAAGTCCAGAAGCTCGGTATACCAATTGTGTTGTGGATTGTAACAAGGTAAAACGATATCGATGGCTTTTTTCACGTTTACTTGTCTTTTAGTTTGTATACAATCAAACCTCTGTGTGAAAACAAAATGTGTTTGTCCAGATCATTGGGAAGGAGTTGATTAAACCGGGCAGTATCGTTAAGTATCAAATACTTGCTTTTAGGGTGCCCGAGCATGTCTTTGATTTCTGAAACACTTTCCCAGGAATGAATTGGCCAACCCACCTGGTTCATCAGGTAAAGCGTACTGCAAAAGGTGTCATCAAAACCGCTGATGGTAATATCGTCGCGTTTAATTCCGGCTTCCCGTAAGCGTTTCTCAAGGTCAAAGTAAGGCCTGTGGTCATACGTGGTGTAATATATCTTGTTGCTATACCGGTATTCATAATTCAACCTGCAATTCAATACCGCTTCTTTCATATTGAAAAACACTATGACAAGAAATATAAATCGCAAAGCGACAAAATACCGATTTGCCAATGTATTAATGGTGTCAGCTAAAGTTAAAAAGAGGAAAAAGATCAGGGGAAGTATGGAAATGATATAATAATCGTGATGAATAAACTGATTCAAAAACAAATACACAAAACACACGTTGCCCAGAAATAAAAACAGTGTAATGGAAAACAATAAACGGCTGACGAATTTGTGGAAAATAATCATCACTACAAGTGAGCTGATCATTAAAACATAAGATTCATATGAATAATACTGAAAAAGCCAAACACCCTGCAGGTACTCTAACAATTGTTTGAAGGTTCCAGGCTCACCCGGTATGGGACGCATGGAAAAGGTTTCATTCTGATGTATCCAGGCTAAATGGTCAGCGTAAAAATACCAGGCGAAAACAACCAAAACAACCAGGCCAACACCTATTATCACGGGGTATACTTTGGGAAACAAAGGCTGAGGCTCGGTTTTTTTGAAAAAACCCATTTTGTCAAGCACTGCTAGGCACAAAAGCACTATTGGAGACATGAGCGCCACCACCTTAATTAAGGCGGCAAGCGCGGAGAACATAAAAAAATAATTCAGGTACTTTTGTTTGCGACCTTCGCGATATCGAAAAAAATTAAACCAGGCCACCAGCACAAGCGCCATGCTCGGCGCATCGGGCATAAAATTTGGTGAGTAAAACAATAATACGGGTGAAAATGCAGCTGATCCAACAACTGCTAATGCCATGAGTGAATTGTTGAGGAGTTTCCTGGCCAGAAGAAAAAAGAAAAAGAACCCCAGCGACACAATGCTTAAGCTGATGGCCCTTGCAATGGCTTCATTAAATCCGAAAATCTTGTAGGCCAGCGCGTCTAAATAGTACAGTATGGGAAATTCCACCCCGGTTACGCCTCCTCCATCGGTGTACTTTTGCAGCCTTGGTTGAAAAAAATTCATGTCCACTTCGTAGTAATTCAATGCGATAGAGGCCCTTTGGCACTGCGCAGAAGAATGAATGGAAGATGGACGCACCTCCAGATAATTGTAAATTCCTACGTAATAATAAAGCCAATTTAAACTGAGCAAAAACAAAAGCAAGGACAAAGTCTTTTTTACAGGATGAAGTTTGTTTAAAATCATCTCCATCTTTTCAGTGGACCAGGTGTTGAATTGATCGAGGTATTGAATAACTGCTTTCATTAATATTCCCCCCGTTTTTTAACGCTCACCTCAAAGGAATCGATATCGAGTTTTTCTCCTGTAGATTCTCCAATAAAAGGACAAGCCTTTATATAGGTGTACTTTCTTTTTTCGATTAATGCAGGAATGTGCATGGAATCGATGAATGGATTCCATTGGCTTTGGTACTTAAGGTGCGACCTGATGGGTATAGCCCACCAGCACAATTGTTGCCAGCCTTCATCAAAGGCTGTAAACACCAAAACTCCCTTTGAAATGGCATAATTTGAGCGGGCCAAACCTTTGAAGATAACATAGAGTTCCTTTTCCATATAGGTTTTGGGAATCGTATAGGTATAAGTCATACCCACGCCATTTGGTCCCTGAATTCTCGAAAAACAGGTGCCGGTAACGGAATCCATAATTACAGAATCTGTTTCGTGAACGCCACTGTCGCGGGGAAGAATCAGTCGCCGGTCAATAGGTTCAGAATCCTGCTTACACGAACAGAGGCTTCCTAAAACTAAAATTATAAGAAATTTATACACTGTAAGTGGACATTATAATTGCATTTCAGGAATCTCGCCTTCAATTATTAATTTGCCCTGCGTAGAATTTCTGATATGATCTACAGAAATACCCGGCGCTCTTTCCAGCAATTTAAAACCACCCTGAGGAGGGATTTCATAAACCCCTAATTCAGTTACAATCTTTTTAACGCATTTGACCCCGGTTAAGGGAAGTGCACATTTTGACAGAAGTTTCGATTGGCCTGCTTTGTTCACTTGCTGCATGGCCACAATGATGTTTTTTGCACTGGCCACCAGATCCATAGCGCCACCCATGCCTTTTACCATCTTTCCGGGAATTTTCCAGTTCGCTATATCTCCCTCTTCACTCACTTCCATTGCCCCTAAAATGGTAAGATCCACTTTTTGGGAACGTATCATACCAAAACTCATAGCGCTGTCGAAAATACTGCTGCCTTTTAATAAGGTTATAGTTTGTTTGCCTGCATTTATCAGATCAGGATCTTCCTCTCCTTCGAAAGGAAAGGGGCCCATGCCTAAAATCCCATTCTCTGACTGGAGTACCACATTGTACCCTTCAGGAATGTAATTGGCAACCAAAGTAGGAATGCCAATTCCTAAATTAACAAACATACCGTCTTTTACTTCTTTAGCAATTCGTTTTGCTATTCCATTTTTATCCAACATAGTTTAATACGCCTTTTGGTATTCGTTTTCAAATTGAGTTTTTAATTGTGCGGCCAGATTTCTGGCAATGTACATTCTTCCCCTGTATCCATAGTGTTCCGTTGTCCAGTCCTGATCGGTAAATTCTTTTCCAGGCACAACATCTAAATTGTCTGCCACCTTGCAATAGTTCCGATTATACCGTTTCATCAGAAAGTCGCGGTTTTGTTTCATTAAAAATACCAATTCCTTTCCAACCAAACTATCAGCATATTCAACGTTTTCGGCAAGCAGGTTAAAGTAAACGTTCACTTTGTTCTCATTCGCCCAGGCCGCTATATCGTCAAAATCCCTCACTCTGGGATTATGTTCATTCAGATTGAAGGCATAGGCTTTGATGTAATGACAGGCCAATTCTGATTTTTTTATGTCCCAGCTGCCATCTGCGTTCAAATGACCGCCATTCGCCATGGCTCCATCCCATTCCCTTACTGTTTTGTATTTAAATTCAAATGGAAAATGAAGTTGGGTTTCTTTCCACTCCTTCAGCATTTCCTTTTCCCGTTCTGTTTCATCCTTGCTATCGAAGGCCTGAAGTGCCAATAAAAAGCGATTGAACAACGGAGGGTATGGCTCTACCAAAACAAGGGATTCGCGAAGTGGGGTTTCAAGTTTGGAATGCCGCCATGCGGCGTCGAAAGAACGTAAATTCAAAGTGACAACAATGGCCTTTGGTTTGTTTTTAATAAGATCGATCTCGTTTAACCAGTACTTAAAAATTCCGGCATGCGAGGCAACGTTATTCACAGCTATTACCTTTAGTTTTGGAAAAAACAAATTGGTCAGTTCTGATATACTTAATTTGATGGAATCGTTCTCCCGAAAATTAACGTTCGACGATTCGGCGAAATATAAAATATCGGCTTTTTTCTGACTCTCTCTTAACTCAAGAATCTTATCACTTTTTTCCCTGAGATCGCGCTGATAAAAAAACAGAACATAGAGGTAGTTTAAAAGCACCAGAAGTACCCCCAAACCAAAAACCCTTATGCTTATGTATTTAATCATCTAAAACTGAAAATAAATAAACGCGTATTTCTGAGTGCCTGATAAAGCCATCAATCCGAAAATCAAAACGGCATAAAGTCCCCATCTCAGGTAAACCGGTGAACGATTGATCTTCAGGTCGAAACGGCTGTTGTATAAAAATAAGTCGAGCAAACCCATTACCACAATCAGCAGGCCTGTGACTTTCATGTTGTGTGTTAAAGTAAAATTGAGCGGCACAGCGAAAATAGCGCGAATCATTTGTTCTGCTTTATCAAAATTCTCAGCCCGAAAAAAGATCCAGATAAACGAGGTGATCAAAAACGTTTTTAAACAGAGCAGAGCATTGAAAATCGACCAGCCTTCCCTGATTTTAAAATTAAAGATCTTCGAAAAGTACTTTTCCAATAATAACATCAATCCATGCAAAGCACCCCACACTACGAATGTCCAGTTAGCCCCGTGCCAAAGTCCGCTGACCATAAATACAATCATAATGTTGATTGACCAGCGGGGTAAACTTACCCGGTTTCCCCCCAATGAGATGTATAGGTATTCCCTGAACCAGGAACTGAGGGAAATGTGCCAGCGGTTCCAGAATTCGGTAACACTTTTAGCGAGGTAAGGGGTTTTAAAATTATCCATGATGCTGATTCCAAGCATCCGTGCGGCACCAACCGCAATAGTAGAATAGCCGTAAAAGTCGGCATAAATCTGAAACGAGAAAGCAAACATAGCTGTTAGTGCCTGAAGCGGACTATGACTCAAAGGATCTTTGTACACTTCATTCACCACGGGTGCCAGGTTATCAGCAACCGTCATCTTAACAAACAAGCCGAACAAAATAAGCTTAAATCCATCGGCAAAGTTTTTATACAAAGGCCGGTGGGTTTCCTTCAGCTCCTTTCCAAGGGTTGCATAGCGTTCAATAGGGCCGGCTACCATCTGTGGAAAAAACAAAACATAGTTTGCAAAATAACCGAGATGTGTTTCGGCCTTTTGATTGCCACGATATACCTCAATGGTGTACGACATGGACTGGAACGTATGAAACGAAAGCCCTATAGGTAAAATGATGTTGAGGTTAACACGGTGGTACTCCTCTCCAAATAGTCGAAAAACGAGCTCCAGATTATCATTCAAAAAACCAAAATATTTAAAAAAGGCAAGAAGCGCGATATTGGCTGTTAAACTGGCCACCAAATAAAACAATTTCAATCGGCCTTTCACTTGTTCTATTGTTAAGGCCGAAACATAATCAATGAGGATAATCAGAAACAGAATAAGAATGTACTGGGGCACAAAAGCCATATAAAAATAACAGCTGGCAACAAAAATCAGTATCCAACGGTACTTATGGGCGAGAACGTAGTATAGGAAAACAACTACAGGAAGAAAAAAGAGAAAATGTAAGGAATTAAATAGCATTAAGGCGTCTTCGCTAATTTATAGATTTCCAGGTGATGTTGCGTGTAAAGTAAACTAAGATCATCCTTTATTAAGCTAAATCCTTTTGATTGTTTAACGGTGGTATCATTAATGATAAGGTATTTGCATAATTTATAGCGGGCGGGTTTTTTCCAGGCCGTATCTTTGCAAAAGTCGCCATACGATACCGTGTACCCCTTTTGATCGTATAAGTACAGACTATTGTTCGGACTAAAATCAGGAACACTAAGCACCAGATCATTGCGGGAAATTCCAAGCTCACGGAACTTTGGTTCCACCAGTTCCATTGCACTCATGCTTTGTTCATATGTCCAGATTTGGTATTCTGTTATGTCTTTTTCAATGTGTGTTAAAAAAGGATACCAATAACATAGCGGATCGCCTTTTATGGTGCGCGAGCGATATATGGCCGAAGCATAAAGGCCATTGAATAGGACAACCAATAAAACAGCAGTAATCATCCACTTGTTTAATCCCATTTTGTACTTTTTTTTCTGAAGAATCTGTCCTACACAATAAAAATTAATCACGGGAAAAATCATCAGATTAATTAAATAATAATCATGATTGTCGAATACCTTAAAAAAAAGCAGGATATACGTAATAAAAAAAACGCCCGTAAGGCAATAAGAAAGTTTCAAAATGCCATCCAGACTTCGGAAATGAAACCAGATGTATACATTCACCATGAAAAATAAAAAAAGCATGGGACGATTATGGAAAATTGAAAATTTATCAGATAAGAGCGAGGTTAAATTTGCGAGAATGGCTGAACTATCCATCTCCCAAATCGGAAGTATGCCCACAAGAAACAATTCGCTCTTATGAATAGCGTTGTAGTCTTTTGCAAAAGAATACCAGCTCAAAATGCAAAAAACCGAAATCAGGAGAAAAAGTAAGGGCAACCACAGGGATTTAAAAATCGGCCGAATGCCCATTTTTTTATTGAGACCGGTTATTTCCAATAAAAACAACAAAACCATCAGCACAATCAGAATTCCATCGCTGGCTTTTAACAAAGCCGCCAGGGTGCCGGTTAGAACGGCCACATAAGCGGGCCACTTTTTGTCATCATCGTGTGCTTTTAATAGAAAACAAAATGAAATAACCGCCATGATAAGGGCGGGTACATCCGAAAGAAAATTGAAAGAATAATACACCAGCAATGGTGAGGTAAGCAGCAAACTCACAAGAAAAAAAGAAAGCCAGGTGTCGTTTGTTCGCCTCAACAAACTTTTGAACAGGATAAAAATTCCGGTGATAAAGATGATGTAATTAAACATGCGGTAAATGCCCTCACTTTTACCGAAAAGTTTCCATAAGTACGCAACGGAATAATTGATCAGGGGCATTTCACTAACAGCTCCTCCATCTCCGTTTCCCTGCCAATGTGTTTTTGGTTCCAAAAAGTGCATGCCTTCATGGAGGTAATTGGTGGCAATAGACAGACAATCGCTTTGCCTCCATTGATGAAAGAAACTCGGACGGTAATTAACCGTAAGGTTGTAGGCATACACAAAAAAAAGCAGCACAACAAAGGCCGATAAAAAGGAATAGGAAATATAATACTGTTTGTTTTTCAATCTCCTTAAAACATTAGAGTTTTTTCCTTACCGTTCGTTGTTCTATGCGTTTCTCATAATTTTTTCCCTGAAATATGCGGTGTACATAAATTCCGGGCGTATGAATATGATCGGGATCGAGCTCCCCTGCCGGAACAAGATGTTCCACCTCCGCAACCGTTATTTTTCCGGCCATGGCCATCATAGGATTAAAGTTTCTGGCAGTGCTTCTAAAAATCAAATTGCCGGCCTCATCCCCTTTCCAGGCTTTAACCAAAGCAAAATCGGCTTCAAAAGCTTTTTCCATCAGGTATTCCTTTTCTTCTCCGTTGAATGTAAACTTTCGAACCTCTTTTCCGATAGCCACTTCCGTGCCAACACCCGCTGGCGTGTATATAACGGGCATGCCATAACCAGCCGCCAAACAACGTGTCGCCAGGGTACCTTGCGGCACCAATTCCACTTCCAACTCTCCGCTGAGCATTTGTCTTTCAAACTCGTCGTTCTCCCCTACGTAACTGGATATCATTTTACGAATTTGTTTGGTTTGAAGCAAAAGTCCCAGACCAAAATCATCCACCCCGGCATTGTTACTGATACAGGTAAGGTTTTTGGTCCCCATTTTTACCAGTTGAGCAATGGCGTTCTCCGGAATTCCGCACAAACCAAAACCACCCACCATCAGGGTCATTCCATCCTTTACATCCTTAAGGGCCTCTTCGGCATTTTTTACCACTCGTTTAATCATTGTTCTATTGAATAGTGTCCCTCACAAATATATAGATTTTATCTTCTTTGTAGGGGAAGTAGCGTTGAAATTCATAAGCCTTCAGGGGTGAAAATCCATTTTCTGACTTAAACTGTATCAGGTAATTAATTCCATTCAAGTCAAGATAATTTGCCCACCAACTTTCCCGGCCATCGTTCCAGCAACTCACTTCAAAGCCTGCGTTGATTTTATCTGAAGGAATATTGTTTTCATCTCTTAAATAACGATATGCTTCCCATTTTTTTGTGTTCCACTCAAAATAATCCCTGGTGCCGAATACCGAAACATAAAAGAAAAAAGGAATCAGCAGGAAATAGAACTTAAAATCGGGTTTGTATATACTTGTAAAGTAAACAACTGCTAATATCAGTGAAACAATCAGAGGAAGGGCGTAACGGTCGAAAAAGGATTCAGAAATAAACAGTTCGAAAAGGTATAAAACAAAAAAAGTCAGAATAAAAATAACAAACGGTAAACGGTTCACTGTTTCAGTACCTGTGCTACGTTTGTTAATGAAAAACAGCACACTCACCGCAATACTTATAGCAGATAAAATAAGTTTAACCATGCTCATGATTTTTTCGAAGGAATCCGAGTGATTATGAGCAACAGGGGATTGCGCGTTTTGAAAAAATGTTTCATAACCCACCGTCATATTCATAAAAATATTACGGAACGGAAAAGGCACTTCCCTGAAAAACGAGTTAACAAAAATAAAACTCAAAATGAGCACAATAAAAAAAACAAATTTGTTGGATGCCTTAAACGCACCCGGTAAAAAAATTAGCAAAACCGGGGCAACAAAAGTCAACACCAAAACAATCAGAATTTTGATTCGTTGCTCAATGTTATAGAAAAGTACCTGCATAAAGGCGTCGTTTTTGAGTCCAATGCTATTTGAAAATTTATATGCGGCATGCTCGGGCAATATCCCGGCTAAATAATTTTCGTAATACTTAAACACCCCGTAAACCATGGCCAAACAAAACAAAGCCAGCAGGCTGTAAAACCACCGCTTATGTTTCATAAACAAACAACTCAAGAGGAACGCAAACGGTACCACTATTCCAAACTGTCTGATTAATACTAACAAAGAAGAAGCAATAAAAATCCATAAAAGGGTAAGGGGCTTTTGAACCTGATGAAAATTATAAATCAAAAGGGCGCACCAAATAAAAACAGTTGTAAAGCTCACATCTGTCATGAAGGTATTTGACAAATTGAAATAGATCGGATTTAGAAACACAGCCAAAGCCGTGCATAAAGCAAACGTTTTATGGCCGCTAATCTTTTTTACAAGTGAATACAAAATCAATGAGCCTATTACAGATGCGCATATACCTGAAATTCTCAATACCACCAATGAATACCCAAAACTCTTTGTAAATAAAAACCCCCAAATCACATGTGTGAATAAGGTCATTGCCGGCCAATCGCCAATGGTGAACCGGTGTTCGAATTGCAATATTCGAACCGACTTGGAATAAGACCAATCGTCGTTCAGAGGAAATTCTCTTAAAGGATTGACGATACATTCGGCTGAAATAAAAACAAGAATAAAAATCCAAACTTGATAGTTTGGAAGAATAAACGAATGATAAAAACGATTTAATATGTTCCGAATCTTAATCAAATTCGTTTTCCTCAACAGGTTCCTCCATAATGTTGTCATCCAGCTTGGAACAATCCATGTCCAGATTCGGATCATAAACGGCCGGTTTTGGAAATTCACCCTGACTCACTTTAAGACTTTTATCGGCATATACCTTATTAAAAAACTTTCCCCAAATTGGCAAAGCCATGCTCGCTCCCTGTCCTTCGACCATGGAATTAAAATGGATACTGCGGTCCTCACCGCCCACCCATACACCGGCTACCAATTCGGGTGTGAGACCCATAAACCAGCCATCGGCATTTTTTTGTGTGGTACCTGTTTTACCGGCAATAGGGTTGTACAGTTTGTAACGTGTTCGTAAGCGGGTTCCGGTTCCACCGTCAACCACACCGCGCATCAATTGCACCATAGCATAGGCTTTTTCTTCACTGAACACCTCATCGGTATTGGGAATAAACTCCTCCAGTACTTTTCCGTTCTGATCTTCAATACGGGTGATAAAAGTTGGTTGGATGTAGGTGCCTTTGTTAACAAATGTGGCTGTTGCGCCCACCATTTCAAACACACTGATGTCAGGCGTTCCCAAACAAATAGATGGCACTTCAGGAATTTCGGAAGTGATTCCCAGGCGGTGACACAAATCCACCACAGCCCGTGGACCGTATTGTTTTATCACCCACGCGGTTATGTAATTGATGGAAAGGGCAAGCGCTCTTTTTAAGGTGATCATCTTACCCACGTTTTTATCGTTGGGTCCATCGGAGTTTTCAGGACACCAGTCTTTCCCGTCCTCGCCCGTGATACAGGTTTTTACATTGGGTACCTGATGGCAGGGCGAAAGGCCTTCCTGAATAGCCAGGGCATAAACAAAAGGTTTAAAGGTAGAGCCCACCTGACGTTTGCTCACCTTCACGTGATCGTATTTAAAATGTTTGTGGTTGATGCCACCCACCCAGGCTTTAATGTAACCTGTTTGCGGTTCCATGGCCATAAACCCGGTTTGCAAAAAACTTTTGTAATACTTAATGCTGTCGTATGGTGTTAACACCGTATCAATCTCTCCTTTCAAACTGTACACCTTCATTTTTGCAGGCTTTTTGAAAGTGCCCAAAATCTGAAACTCATTCATCCCTGCCTCTTTCAGCAAACGGTAACGGTCACTGCGTTTCATGGAGGCGTACATCATGTTTTCAATTTCCTGTTTGCTCACGTTCCAGGCAAAAGGCGCGTTGCGTTTGTTCAGGCACTCTTTACTGAAGAGTTTTTGAAGATCGGCCATGTGTTCATTAACCGCTTCTTCGGCATACAACTGCATGCGCGAATCGATGGTGGTAAAAATTTTCAGACCGTCTTTATAAATGTTGTAAGGTTTTCCGGTATTGGGATTGATGTGATTTTTACACCAGTTATTTAAAAAATTGTCTCTTAAGTACTCTCTGAAATAGGTGGCTAAGCCTTCGTTGTGGTCCTCAGGGTGAAAATTCAAACCCAAGGGCAATACTTTTAAACTGTCGTATTTACTTTTTTCAAGATACCCATATTTCACCATTTGACTCAGCACCACATTGCGTCGCAGTTGGGTGCGTTCTTCGAAACGGATGGGATTAAAAAAAGAGGGATTTTTAGCCATACCCACCAGCATAGCCGCTTGTTCTATCTTCAGACTGTCCTGGTTGCGGTTAAAATAAATTTGTGCAGCCGATTTGATCCCCACGGCAAGGTTGAGAAAATCAAATTTATTAAGGTAAAGCGCCAGGATTTCTTCCTTGGTATAATACTTTTCCAATCGCGTTGCAATGATCCACTCTTTGAACTTTCTTACAATCAGCGCCGGTTTGCTAAGCTTTTCGCGAGGAAACATCATCTTTGCCAATTGCTGGGTAATGGTGCTTCCTCCACCCTTACCTCCGGTGAATACGCCAAATACCGAACGCCCGAGGGCTTTTACGTCCACTCCGCTGTGCTCATAAAACCTGGCGTCCTCAGTTGCAATAAGGGCTTCCACAATGTCTTTGTCCAGATCCTTAAAATCAACGTTCACGCGGTTTTCGCTGTAATACTTGCCTATGATTTTCATGTCGCCACTGTACACGATGGTGGCAAGGTTATTTTTGGGATTCACCAGTTCGTGCACATCGGGCAAGGGGCCAAAGGCTTCCAATCCAACCAGAGTTAATACAAGAAAGATGCACAACACCGGACCGAGTAAAATTGCCCAGAGCCAGATGAGGTATTTGGTGTTTGAATTTTTCACAGGATGAAGCCTTAAAAATAGTAAAAACCCCGAAATGCCTGCCAAAACTTAAAAAAACTACTGCACAAATTCAGGCTCTATTTTGTATTCTTGTGTGTGAATTCTCTGGTTTTGCTTCATGGGGCATTGGGTTCGGCCGAAGATCTGAACCTGCTTGCAAAACACCCCTTCGGCGCGGCTATCCGCCTGTACCCGTTTACGTTCAAAGGACATGGAAAAAAAGACATGAAAGGCCGCTTTGGGATAGGTGCCTTTAGTGATGAGCTTCTTGCATTTATATCGAAAGAAAACATTCAACAGCCTTTTGTGTTCGGATACAGCATGGGAGGCTATGTGGCATTGGATGCAGCTCTCAAAGCAAAAGCCGCTTTTTCAGGCATCATCACCTTAGGAACAAAATTCAAATGGAGCGAAGACTTCACTTCTAAAGAAACGGCTAAACTTCAACCTGACGTTCTGCTTCAAAAAGCCCCTGATTTTGTTTCCTTGCTGAAACAAAAACATGGACCGGCATGGGAATCTTTGCTTTCGCAAACGGCTGAAATGATGAAGGACTTGCAAACAACACATATTCCTTTTATGCATGCATTGAGCGCCATCAAAATCCCCGTTGCGATTGGCAGGGGCGACAAGGACAAAATGGTAACGGAAAAGGAAAGCAGAATGGCTCAGCAATACATCGATGGTGCTGATTATTTTGAGTTGCCGGATAGTTCGCATGGTTTTGAAAGCATTAACCACAAAGCTTTGGCTGAGTTAATCATTGACTTTATGAGAAAAAACAACACTAACGAAGCACCAGCAAACGGTTAGCATCGAGTTTAATAAAAATAAACAGTAGGATGGTAAAGGACCAGAGTGAAGAGCCTCCGTAACTGAAAAAAGGAAGAGGAATTCCAATCACCGGCATTAGTCCTATGGTCATTCCGATGTTCACCGCCACGTGAAAAAACAAAATGGCTGAAACACCATACCCGTAAATCCTGCTGAAATCGGAACGCTGGCGCTCGGCAAGCGTAATTAAACGAAGAATCAAAAGCAGTTCCAGGAAGATCACAACTGTACTTCCCACAAAACCCCATTCCTCTCCCACAGTACAAAAAATAAAATCCGTGTCTTGCTCCGGCACAAAATCGTATTTGGTTTGTGTGCCCTGTAAATACCCTTTACCGCTAAAGCCGCCGCTGCCAATGGCAATCATGGCCTGATTCACGTTATAGCCTTCCTTTTTCATGTTCACCTCGCCTCTGCCCAAAAGCACGTCAATTCTCACTTTTTGATGGGCTTCCAAATGGTTATACGCGTAATTGGTTCCTAAAACGACCGAAGCGGCTAAAAGGTAAACGGCCACCACCGCTATTACATTGGCCCTGGTTCGTTTCACAAACAAAAGCACCGAAGCTGCCATGGCTGCAAGAACAATGAGCAAGCCATAAATCTGGCTGAAAGCAAGGGACAGCACAAAGAGGATAGTGACCATAATGCCAAAAATGATAAAACCTACATTCAGTCCTTCGCGGTAAAGTACAATAATGAAGGCGAGAAAAACGATGGCCAGACCCGTCTCATTCTGAAGAAGAATAATGATTACCAGAGGGGCAACAATGATACACAAAGCCCAAAACGTATTCCGGTAATATTTGATAATCTGTTTCAGCTTAAATCCTATCCTATGAGTGATGCTGATGTTTTGATTGCTCAGAAACTTAGCCAGGGCGAGGTTGGTGGCAAATTTCATAAACTCAGCGGGCTGCAAACCAAAATCACCAAACCTGAACCAGGATTTACTGCCCTTGATTTCTTTCCCCAAAAAGATGACCAGAACGTTGGCGGTGATAAACACAGCATAAAAGCCATAGGCGAAAGCTGTGTAAAAATTGGCATCAATTAATAGTATAGAAAATGCGATAATGGCCGCGCTGAAAATCCATAGAAGCTGTTTGCCATATTTTTGAGAGGTGTCAATGATACTTTGATGCTCTTCATCGTAAACCGCCGCATAAATATTCAGCCATCCCATAATGACCAATAAAACATAAATCAGCACCAGAAGTCGATCAACTCCGTAAAACAAACTGTTCTGATTTCTTCTTTGTACCATTAGTGGTATTCTGTTGTAATTAGATTTTTACCCCGAATGAGGTCCACTTCCATCATTCGTTTTTCCAATTCCGGCCGGGTCACTTTTCCGGTAATGTATTTTTCAATCATTAAACTTACAATGGGGGCCGACCACACTCCTCCAAATCCGGCATTTTCAATCAGGCAGGCAATTACAATTTTAGGATTTTCACGTGGTGCGAAAGCCATAAACACAGCGTGCGATTTTCCATGCGGATTTTCAGCCGTACCGGTTTTACCACAGGCCACAACGCCCGGCACTCTTGAATAATAGGCGGTACCGGCATCAAAACACATTTGCATGCCATCAATCACGTTGGTGTAAGCTTCCTGGTTTTGCACGGCCACGTATTTTTTTTCGGTGAACTTTTTATCTATCGTTTTTTCGGTGCCAACCCCTTTCACACAATGTGGAATGTAGTAAAAACCCCTGTTGGCAATGGTGGCCACCACGTTAGCCATTTGCAGGGGCACCAGCAGCAATTCGGCCTGCCCTATGCCCAGCGACACGATGGTATTGCTCCTCCATCCGTTTTTACCAAATACTTTGTTGTAATAGGGCACCGACGGCACGTTGCCGGGTTTATCGTAAGGCAAATCAGTACCCAGGTGGGTGCCCGGGCCAAAGGTCATCACCGTGTTCCGCCAGTGGTTATAACCTTCAACAAAGGTTGGGTATTTTTTTTGGTCCACAATTTCTCTGAACACATAACTGTAATACGAGTTGCAGGATTGCGCTACCGAGCCCACCAGATCCACCGGTGCATGAGGATGGCATTTGGGTTTGCCGCCCATGGGTGGATAACCCTGCGCACAAGGAAAACTGGTAGAGCGTTTGATAACCCCGTCGTTTTGACCAATCAAAGCATCAATCAGTTTAAAGGTAGAACCGGGCGGATACATGGCCTGCAGGGCCCTGTTAAACAAAGGCGAATTGGTATCGGCATAAAGGCGCGAAAAATTTCTGGCGCGCTCCTTTCCTCCTACCAAAAGGTTGGGGTCGTAGGTGGGTGCAGAAATGATGCATAAAATTTCTCCCGTGGAGGGTTCAATAGCAACAAGTGCGCCCTTTTTTCCCTGCATAAGTTTTTCACCATACTCCTGCAAATCCCTGTCAATAGTGCAATACAAGGGTTTTCCCTGAATGGCCATAGTGTCGTATTTGCCATCCATGTATTTACCAATGATTTTGTTGTGTACGTCGGTAATGGCAATCTGTACCCCTTTTTTTCCTCGGAGAGCGTCCTCGTAACTTCTCTCAATTCCGCTCATGCCTATGTAATCCCCTTCTTTGTAATACGGGTCCTTCTCGGTTTTGGCTTTGCTGACCTCACTCACATAACCCAGTAAATGGGCGGCAACCGGTTTAGGGTATTTTCTAACGGCTCGCTTCTGTACGAAAAACCCCTTGAAGCGGTACATTTTTTCCTGAAGCGCCGCAAAAGTTTCGGCCGACATTTGTTTTTCAAAAACGCTTTGTTTTCGGGGTGAATTGGGCGCCTGAGAGGCCTTTTTCATTCTCTTGAGGTACTCCTCTTTGGTAATCTGAAGGGTTTCGCACAAGGAAAGTGTATCGCAGCCCTTGGCTTCTCGGGGAATAACTAACAGGTCATAAGAAGGTTCGTTGTACACCAGTATCTTTCCGTTGCGGTCGTAAATGTAACCCCGCATCGGGTATTCAGTCTGGTAACGAAACGCGTTGTTCTGAGCATCCAGTTTGTATTTGTCATTGATAACCTGAATGTAAAACAGCCTCAGTACATAAATAAAAGCAACCAGGACAAAAAAGCCCCCTATAAAATATTTTCGTCCACTCAAAGAGGCGTTGTTGCTCATTTGCGCGATGCATTAGAAATAAAAATCAACTGCAGGGCATAAATAATACCAAAGGTGCCGATGCTGCTGAGGATCACTCTTAAAAAAGTACCAAAAAAAGCGCTGAACCTGAAAATCTCCAGATAAAACACAAAAAAATGGTGCAACACAATCAAGGTACCTGCATAGCGGATGAACCACTCCAGGCCCATATCCTGCACCACCGGACTCACCCCAATGTCATAACCATCGCGGGGGGCAATGTATTTTAAAACATAAGGCCTCACAAAACCAATCAAGGTGCAGGCAGAGGTATGTATACCGGACGAATCGTAAAAAAAATCGATGATTACTCCCAGTAAAAAGGAAAGAAACAACACCAGGTGTTTGTTGGTTTCGAAGGGAAGCATGAGCACAAACAACACATAGGGAAATAAAATAATGTAAGCTCCCAGGTTAATGTTCTGTACAAGTATGACCTGAAGCAGAATCAGCAACACAAATCTCAGGCTATTTCGAATAATCTCAATTGTCACTTTGCTGCTGGGTTTTTAATTCAAGGGAATCCCTTTCCTGTTTGAATTTGTTTTTAATCACATACACGTGGTTCACCTTCTTAAGATCGGCATTGAGTTTTACCCTTACCGTGTAAAAGGCTTCGTTTTTTCTTCTCTCAAAACTCACCACAGTTCCTACCATAATGCCTTCGGGGAAAATGCCGGATAACTCGCTGGTCATAACCGTATCTCCGGCCCTGATGCGCGCGTGTGTTGGAATATCAGTAAGATTGCAATGGCGGTAATCTTCTCCGTCCCAAACCAAGGGGCCGAAACTTCCGTCGCGTTTCAGCTGGCAGTTCACCCTGAGATCCTTGTGCAGTAAACTCATTACGCTGGCAAAATTGCCCGACACATCGGTAACAATGCCCACCACCCCGTTGCTGCTCACCACACCCATGTCGCGTTTCACACCCATGTCCTCACCCACATTTAAAGTAAGGTAGTTTCTGCGTTTGTTAACAGACGAATTCACTACTTTGGAAGAAATGTAAGAATACTGCTGACGGTAAATGGTATCTCGTATTTTATAAACCTTTAGCGGAAGCACATAAAGGTTGGATTTTAACGAGTTTCTCAGCACCACGTTTTCATTCGCCAATCTTTCGTTTTCTTCCCTCAGGTTAAAATATTCCCTGGCATTGGCCGACACCTGATAAATTCCGGCAATGAGGCTGTTGGAAGAATTAAGAATATTGGAACCCTGATAGCCTCCCTTCTGAACCATGAGCCAAAAGGAAATGAGCTGGAGGAATAAAAAGAAAAAGATAAAATTATGGCGGACAATAAAGGTGAATAAGTTCCTCATGCTTTGAATCTATTGCCTTGGTGCATCCTTTTTTATTCGCGCAAAACGTTTACATTTTTATTCTCCTCTTTCGGGAGTTATATTTTTTTGTCCTTATTTAATAAGGAATGGGAACTTGTGAACGTTTTTAAGGGCAATGCCGGTGCCTCTGGCTACCGCGCGCAATGGGTCTTCGCAAACGTGCACAGGCAATTTGGTTTTCGACGAAATTCGTTTGTCAAGTCCGCGTAACAGGGAACCTCCACCCGCCATGTAAATGCCTTTTCTGTAAATGTCGGCTGCCAGTTCAGGAGGCGTCATTTCCAGCGCATTTAAAATCGCTTCTTCAATTTTTGAAATGGACTTATCGAGACAGTGGGCAATTTCCACATAAGAGATGTACACTTCTTTTGGAATGCCACTCATGAGGTCGCGACCCTGCACAGCAAAATCCGGCGGGGGATTGTCAATCTCCGTCATGGCGGCACCCACTTCAATTTTTACTTTCTCGGCACTTCGCTCTCCAATTAAAATGTTGTGTTGACGGCGCATGTATTCTTCAATGTTGGCGTTAAAATCATCCCCCGCAATGCGTATGGATTTATCGCACACAATTCCTCCCAAAGCAATTACCGCAATTTCAGAAGTACCGCCTCCAATATCAATGATCATGTTGCCCATGGGTTCTTCCACGTCAATGCCCATGCCTATTGCGGCGGCCATGGGTTCGTGAATCATGTATACTTCTTTTGCACCCGCGTGTTCAGCACTGTCGCGTACCGCACGTTTTTCAACCTCTGTGATGCCGCTAGGAATACAAATTACCATTCGCAGGGAGGGTTTAAAAAAACGACTTCCTGAATTGATCATTTTGATCATGCCTTTGATCATCTCCTCAGCTGCCTGGAAATCCGCTATCACACCGTCTTTCAGCGGACGTATGGTTTTGATGTTCTCGTGGGTTTTCCCATGCATCATTTGCGCCATACGACCCACGGCAATTATTTTTCCGTTGGTGCGGTCCATGGCCACTATGCTTGGTTCATCCACTACCACTTTATCGTTGTGAATGATAATGGTGTTCGCAGTACCAAGGTCAATCGCTATATCCTGAGTTAAAAAATCAAATAATGCCATACGCGTAAATAAGGGAATAAGTTGGTAAAGTTAGAAAAATCGGGCATTTGAGAAGCCCGGAAGACAAAGCGAGTGAACAAAGATTTTAAAATATTTCAACAGGCTAATAGCCCAGTATTTTCAGCATGCTTTTGTAGCTCTGCTCTTTTGCAAACAAACGTGTGGTAAATTCCCCATCTTCGTTTCTGTCAATCAACACGTGTTTGGGCGCGGGTATCAGGCAATGCTGCGTGCCGCCATAACCGCTCAAAGCCTCCTGGTAAGCGCCGGTGTGGAAAAAGCCGATGTACAGAGGCTCCTTCTGATTTTTTTCCACCTTGGGCAAAAACACCTGATTGGTGTGGGCTTCGGTATTGTAATAATCCATGCTGTCGCAGGTTAAACCTCCCAGATTCACAGGAATGTAGGGCTTATCCCACTGATTGATGGCCAGCAAAATAAAACGCTGATTAATGCCCCAGGTGTCAGGCAATGTGGTGATAAAAGAACTGTCGATCATGTACCAGGTCTCACGGTCGTTTTGCTGTTTTTGGTCGATGACCGAATACAAGGTGGCCCCGCTCTCCCCAACTGTAAACGAACCAAACTCTGTGAAAATATTGGGTTCTGCAATCTCGTTTTGAATGCAAAACATTTTGATTTGGGCTACAATTTCTTCAATCATGTATTCGTAATCGTAATCAAAACCCAGGGAGGTGCGGATGGGCATGCCCCCGCCAATGTTCAGGGAATCCAGCTCCGGACAAACCGCTTTCAATTCCTTGTAAATGTTCAGGCATTTGTTGAGTTCCGTCCAGTAATAAATAGTGTCCTTTATCCCCGTATTGATAAAAAAGTGAAGCAACTTAAGTTTGAACTTGGGGTTGGGTTTGATCTTGTCGTTATAGAGACTCATGATCTCGCTGTTGCGTATGCCCAGGCGTGAGGTGTAAAAGGCAAAGGAAGGCTCCTCCTCAGTACTGATGCGTATGCCCAGGTTAACAGATTCTGCCTTAGCGTGTTTTTTATAGTATTCGATTTCTTCGAGATGGTCCAATACCGGAATCACATTAAAACCATCGTTAATTAAATCGCAGATGTTTTGTTTGTAGAGGTTGCGTTTGTACCCGTTACAAATAATATAAGTATCTTTGTTCAAGGCCTTTTTTTGGTACTGCTCTTTGAGAATCTGAATATCAAACGCTGAGGAAGTTTCAATATGTACCTCATTTTTAAGCACTTCGTCTAATACAAAACTGAAGTGCGAGCTTTTGGTACAATAACAATACACATACTTGCCCTGATAATCGACCTTGGCCATGGCCACATTAAATAAACGTTTGGCTTTTTGGATTTGGGACGAAATTTTTGGTAAGTAACTGATTCTTAGTGGAGTTCCGTATTGTTTGATGACGTCCATTAAGGGTATTTCATTGAAATACAGCTCATTATCCTTAACATCGAAGCCTTCGATGGGGAAACTGAAGGTTTGGTTGATCAGATTTGAATAGCTAATGTCCATAGGCTAAATGTAAGTGAGTTACTTTGTCAGATTTTTTGTCAAGTAAGTGCGTCGGATTAAACAAAAGTAGAATAAATTATTAAGTATACAGCTAAGTCTTATGATAAAACCCATTAAAATAGTTGAGGTTAAAAGTGAAATTGGAGCGGGTACCCGGGGTGCCAGCATGGGCGTTGACGCCATTAAGATTGCCGCCCTGGATTTCGGAAGCCCCTTCTTTAAACGCTTTAAATCGGTGGAAGTTCCCAATGAAAACAACCTTCTGCTTGAGCCTGTTGTACACGATTACGCCAAAAGAATCAAGGGCATCTTCAACCTGAACGACCGACTGAGCAGGGAAATTCAAAAGACCCTGAAAGCCGATAACATTCCCATTGTGCTGGCCGGGGACCACAGTTCGGCCCTGGGCACCATAAGCGGCATACGTATGGCTTACCCTGAAAAACGACTCGGGGTGATTTGGATTGACGCCCACGCCGACCTCCACAGTCCCTACACCACCCCCAGTGGTAACATGCACGGCATGCCACTATGCTGCGTTTTAGGGGAAGATAACCGCGAAAGACAGCAAAATAAACCCGACGACGAAACGGTGGAGTATTGGGAAAAACTGAAGAACCTGGGGGGCATTTGCCCTAAAATCAATTACAGCGACCTGGTGTTTATTGCCTTGCGCGATTTTGAAGCCCCCGAAGAATACCTCATCAAAAAAAATAAGGTGAGGGTGTTTAACCTGCAGGAGATTCGCAAAAAAGCCGTGGAACGTGTGGCCATTGAAGCTTTGAACTATTTAGAGCAATGCGATTTGGTTTACGTGAGTTTTGATGTGGACAGTATGGATTCCCGCATTTCCAGCGGAACCGGCACACCCGTACCCAATGGGGTTTCAGAAAAAGAGGCCGGTAATTTGATTTATTACCTCATGCGCAGTAAAAAAATTGTGTGTTTTGAGATGGTGGAGATCAACCCAACACTCGACAAGGAAAATTTAATGGCTGAAAACGCTTTTGAAATTTTGCAAAAAGCCACCAATCAGTTAAGTCACGATTTTTAGATTGCATTTTAGTTAAAACCATACTATTGCTCTAAACGCCTCGTTATTTAAAAGGAAATGAAACGCATCAACCTCACTCATGTCATCAACAAAATTGGCTTCTTCCGATTGACGCTAATTCCCATTGGGGTTGCCATTATCATTACAGCCATTTACCATGGCATTTGGGGCATGGGTTTGGTGGGATTGATTGTATTGCTCTTTGGTGTTCTGAATAAATGCCTGCTCATGGGGCAATGCGAGGTGGATGTTCCAACTAAAAGCCCGACAGAGCTTAATAGGAAAACCGCCGCTCACAAATAAAAGTTTGGAGCATTTAAAAAAATCCACGCGAGCTCGCGTTTGGATTTCAAATGCGTGTAAACGGTGGGAGGTAAATGCGAATACTTGTATCTTTATTCCCATAACTAATTTTAATCACCAAACTTTTATGGCATTCATCCACAGTGAACAGATTGATCAACTCCTGATCCTCAAACTCAACCGTCCCGATAAGTTCAATTCCTTTAACCGTGAAATGGCTTTGGAATTGCAGGCCGAGCTCGACCGGGCCGCTGCCGATAAAAGCATCAGAGCCATTTTGCTCACAGGTGAAGGCAAGGCTTTTTGTGCCGGGCAAGATCTTGCTGAAGCCATTGATCCCAACGGACCGGGATTAAAACGCATTGTGGACGAACATTACAATCCCCTTATTTTAAAATTACGTGCATTGAACAAACCCGTGATTGCCGCCTTAAATGGGGTGGCCGCAGGGGCAGGCGCCAACCTGGCTTTGGCTTGTGACATAGTACTGGCTGCAAAATCGGCTTCTTTTATTCAGGCTTTTAGCAAAATAGGATTAATACCCGATAGCGGCGGCACCTACACCCTGCCCCGTATGTTGGGTTTACAGCTTGCTTCGGCCTTGATGATTACCGGAGATAAATTAAGTGCCGATGAAGCCAAACACTTTGGATTGGTATACAAGGTATTTGAGGACGCGGAATTTTTGGAAAAAAGCAAAGCCTTTGCGCAAGGCATTGCACAAATGCCCACCAAAGCCATTGCCCTCACCAAACAATTGCTGAATGATAGTTTTAAAAACACCCTCCCTGAGCAATTGGAAATGGAAAGCCGTTTGCAGGTCGAATCGGCCAATTCATTCGATTATAAGGAAGGGGTGAATGCGTTTCTGGAAAAACGAAAAGCCGGTTTTAAGGGGGAGTAAACAACACTTAGTCCAAAATTAGTTTACTTATTGCATTACTATCCTTATTTGTGATGTCGTACTGCGTCTGAAAACCCAGCTGAATTTTAGCACCTGATTTTGCAAGTTCAAGTTGTTTTGGTTTTGTGACTTGCATCATCTTATTTCCTGTAAATGAGATAAAGTAGTTAGAGTGGTTTGAAAAATAATAACCCGAAAGCTCACCTTCTTTTGTGCCACTTAAGGCAAAAGGGTATGAAGTATTGATGCTTTTAAAAAGTATTGCATGGTATTGTTCTTTCAAAGTATCAAGATTGACGTTGTTGTAGTTCACATAAATATCTTCCATTTGCCCCTTATGAATATAAGTATCAATGTTTTTTATACCCATTCCACTTTTAAGGAGAGCATTACCCAAGGTATTGCTTTCAGCTAGTAAGTACATGTTACTAAAAGGGTTCATTTGTTGAGAATAAATTGTCCACTGCTCAAAACTCATTTTTTGCTCCTCTGTTGTTTGGTATTTTTTACAAAAGGCAAACGCAAGTTCAGACAAGCCGGCTTTTTTATTAGGAGCATTAAGATCATTATACTTATGGTTCCTCATTTTATCCTTTTTGTTAAATAACTTTGCTTCCCTCCGCAGAATGCCCTGAATTCTTCTGTGGAGATGAAAATTTGATTTTTTAACCAAGTAAGCAGTACCGTCCCCCTTAAGTCTAATCTCTTTGCATGCAAGGAAGAAATGTTTGTTTTCGGTTTTCAAATCCAATATTAAACCATCTCCGCTTACTTCAGTTCTGAAATCCCAACAGTAGAATTTTCCGGACAGGGTTTTTTTAAACGCTTGTTTATCCAATTCGCCCATGTAAATAAAGGTTCTGTCCTTTAACGCTCTAATGTGTTTTGGGAGATTATACGTGTTTTGTTGTTTTGGGGTCCTTAAGGTAAAAACAATCTCCTTTTCTTTGGTTGTTTTCAAGTACTTCACTTTCATGAAACCTTTTAATCTCCTTTTTTTGGAGATTCTGATATAATGATAAGTAGAATCCTTGCTTAGTTCAAGGTTATCCTTTCTGTAGGTTAACAAATATTCATCGTTATAAAAGCGGCTCATGTAGTTGGTGGTATCGGTGCGTCTCACAGCATTGATTCTAATAAAATCAAAATAAGCCTGAACGGCACGCGAGCTTTTTGGGCCACTTAGGGTCTTTCTACCTGAGTTATTTATATTTAATTTTTCATCGACAGTTGTCCAAGTGCCATTTTCATTCAAAGAAAAGAACTGAAAACTTTCTGAAGTATCAGTAAGTGCGAAGTAAATCTTCACTGAAGTATCGCTTCTTGTTTTTAATAACTCACCATTATCATCCCTGGCCCAAATTTCATACATGCCTCCACTCTTAAACACCCGCTCTTCATCGGCAACTGTATTTATCATTGGGATGCCTGAAAGCATAATCTCAACTGAATTTCTATACTCTCTATAAAACAAAGATACTGGTCCCTCATGTGTTAAACCATTTGCATTTACAAAAGCATTTTTGTCAATATATATAAAGCTTCCTGAGACATAATAAAAACTATTCTCTATTTCCGGATCAAGGTGGTAAATGGTATCGTTAATATCAATACCAGGTAAAGGCTGTTTAATACAAGGGTATCTGCCAAAAGTAAAAGCACTAACCTGAGGTGTTGCAATTTTTGCATCCTCAGCAACAATTTCGTTTCTCAATTTTCCATAATACAGCACCTGAATGCTTCTAGGGTATCCATGAGCGTTAAATTGAAAGGAGTGCGTTGAATTGGGATTTAAAAATTGTTTTGAACTGCTAAAGTGTAAAGACTCCAGACTACTGAGGTAACTAACACTGTCGAGTTCAAGTTCCGCTTGATTGCTTTGTATGTAAAGCGCTTTCACTGGGCAAAGCATGAACTGCTTGTACAGGGTGTTTTCATCGTAAAGGCAGTTGCGCAAAAGAAAAATCTCCTCCAGATAGGTAAATTTATATTGGATTTGGCTTAAATTGCTTAGATCACAATTCTCAAAAATAATCTTATTGGGCTTTAGGTGTTTAGCCAGAGCCGATAAAATGGAGTCCAAATTGGAATTCACACTTTGAAAATCAATAATTTTTACAGTTCTACATTCGCTGTATCCTGCAAGGGCTTGTAAGTTTTTCAGGATAGCCTTTTCGTTCTTAATGACCAAACAAAATGCACCATTGTACTTAACTGTATTTCCTGGCTTAAAATAAACATTGGTTTGGGCTGGTATTTCTTTCAGAATTATACTAAACCATAACAATAAAGTGAATCTCATCATAACAAATGCAAAAATTTCAAGACACCTTGTTATCTAAATAACGGCCTAAACTGGATAATTATTGTAATCTATTCACTTAAACCAGGAACTATACATGAGGTAATTGTTCGCAATCCGGTCAATCTCCCCATGAATCAATTCCTCTGAAATGTCCTTCACCTTTTTTGCAGGTACACCGGCATAAATACAGCCGCTGGGCACTTTGGTGCCTTCGGTAACCACAGCCCCCGCCGCGATAATGGTATTGCTTCCAATCTCACAATTGTCCATCACAATAGCCCCCATGCCTATTAATACATTGTCGTGCACCTTACAGCCGTGTACAATGGCATTGTGACCAATAGACACCTTATTGCCTAACACCAGCTTTGTTCCTGCCTGACCGGCGGGCAGGTTTTGATAGGTGCAATGCAGCACCGCCCCATCCTGTATGTTCACTTTGTTGCCAATGCGTATGCTGTTCACGTCGCCGCGAACCACCGCGTTGAACCACACGCTGCAGTCATCGCCCATTTGCACATCGCCCACCACGGTGGCATTGGGGGCCAAAAAACAATTGCTGCCCATTTTTGGAGATACACCTTTTACCGGTAAAATCAATGCCATAGTTGTTTGTGTTTGATGTATTACAATCCGGGAAGAATTCCGCCCGCCGCTTTTTTCATTTCTTCTTCAAATACTTTGTCGGCCTGAGCTACGGCTTTGTTAAAGCTAAGCAGCAGTTGTTCTTCCAACACCTTGGTGTCGCCGTGCTGGAGACCGGGCGCAATTTGCAAACTCAGCAGTTTACGGTTGCCGTTCATTTCTATTTTAATATCTCCTCCGGCGCCTTCGCTGCTGATGCGGGTTTGCTCCAGCGCCTGTTTTACTTCTTCGGCCTTTTCTTTCATCTCTTTGATGCGGCCCATCATATCGCCTAATTTTCCAAACATGTTTATGGTGTGTTTACATTAATTTGTCCCTCGGTGATTTGAAAAAATTCCTGTCCCGTAGTATCTGTTGTGCAGGAAAAACTGGCGGCCAGTTTGTTGATGCTTCCATTGGATGAGGTATCAATGGCTGTGATACTGAGACTCCCCCTGCCCCTGTAATAGGTGTTGTTTTTCTGATAGTTGAAAGAGGGGTCGCCAAACTTAATAAGGCTGTAGTTGCCAACGGCAGGCAAGGCATTAAAATTAAACACAAAACGATCGCCCGAATTGCCAATAGCAAAGTTCACGCCATAAAGCCCCCCTGACAAATAGGAGGAAAAGCAGGTGTTGCAGGAATAATCGGCTCCGTTTATTTTTACTTTTAATTGAACCTTCGCGGGTGCCGGGCTTGGCGTTGGGCTGGCAGCAGCCTCTTCCTTTTTTTTGCAAGCCAGCAGGAGCAGGCCCAAAATAAAAATTGTGGCAAATGTTTTGCTATTACGCATTAAGAACCGCGTAACAGGCTTGGTTTCGTTTTGATTGTATAGACTGTGTTTCAATACCATTTTTTTCATTTCTTTAGCAAGCTCATTCGCTGAAATTTATTACCCCTTCTGTAGCCTGGTAGAATTTATTGCTTACAGTGTCGGTTCTAAAACTGAATGTGGCTTTCATTTTTTTGATTTCCCCGTAGCTGTTGGTGTCAGCTTCCGTAACATTGATGCTGCCTGTAACCGCTGTGTAATAAGTACCCTGCCGGCTGAACTGAAAGGTGACCTCATTGGAAGAAAAGGAAGGTTTCACAAAGGGATAGCTGCCGGGCAAAGGACGCATTGAAAAATTAAGAAGTATGGGATCGCTGGAGCTGGGCAAATTAAAGGTAATGCCCCTGAGGATGCCGCTCTTGTAAGCATAAGAACAATTGCTGCAGCTCGATAACACAGAATCTAATTTTAAAGAAATATCGGGTACTGTGGGGGTTGGCGCAGGTGGCGGTGTTGGAGCGGGCTCCTCCTCTTTTTTGCAGGCCAACAGGCTTAACATCAGGCATCCAATTACAAGCTGTTTTTTCATGATTTGAGTTCTTTGGGAATTAAACATACGGGGATGGGCTCCATTTTATGCCGGTTGGCTTTGTTTCTCTTTGTGTAAATTTCCAGCACCTGTTTTTGCCGGCTGCTTAATTCACTTGAGCTGCCAGAGTTACTATACGCCATAGCCCACTCCAGCTCAGGGTAAGAGGCTCCTATCTCATCCTCATCACTTCTTCCATCCTCAAACAAACCATCGGTAGGTTTGGCGTTTTGTATGCCGCTCACAATGTTTAAGTGTTTTGCGAGTTCAAACACTTCGGTTTTTGTAAGGTCGGCAATAGGGCTGAGGTCCACTCCCCCGTCTCCGTATTTGGTAAAAAAACCGATTCCAAAATCTTCAATTTTATTTCCTGTGCCGGCCACCAAAAGTTTATGGTGCGTGGCAAAAGCATAAAGTGTAAGCATGCGCAATCTGGCCCTGGTGTTGGCCATGGTGAGTTGATCCTGTATGTCGTTTGGAAATTGTTTTGAAAGCACGTCGAGGGCTGGACTTAAATCCACCGTTTGCGATTCCACATTGGGGAATTGTGTTTTTAACCAGGCAATGTGTTGATTGCTCAGGTCAATTTGGCTGCGAAACTGGTGTATGGGCAGGTTCAACACAATAACCTTTTTGCCGGTTTTTGCGCAAAGTGTAGAAGTCACCGCGCTGTCAATACCCCCCGAGATGCCAATCACAAAACCCTGGGTACCGGAGCTCTCGGAATAATTCAGCAACCAATCCACAATGTGTTCTATCACTTTTTCTGCCTTCATTTTCACTTATGTGTGTTGGTAAAGTTAATAAATGCGGGCATGAATTTGATGTGCCTTCACTATTTTTGAACATGAGTCCCCGCGAACTGCAGTTTCAGAGAAACGCGCAAATACTGGCCAAATACATTCCGGAACCATCGGTGCCTACCATCGCTCAATGGATTATTGAGTACGATTTTAAACTTAAAATCAAAAAGGAGAGAAGTACCCGGCTTGGTGATTACACCTCCCCCCGGGCGGGCATGAACCACCTCATCACCATCAATCACAACCTCAATAAATACTCCTTTTTAATTACCCTTGTGCATGAAATTGCGCATTTGGTAACGTATAACCAGCACAAAAACCGGGTGAATCCCCACGGTTTGGAGTGGAAAAAAAATTTCCAGCAACTCATGCAACCCTTCTTAAGCACCGATATTTTTCCGCTGGAAGTGTTTGCAGCCCTGAGGGCCTATATTCAAAATCCTGCGGCTTCCAGCTGCTCTGATCATGCTTTGCTGAAAACCCTCAAACTGCACGATGAGGCCAACGATACCGTTTTGTTGGAATACCTGCCCATCAATTCGGTGTTTTTATACAATGGCTCCAGGCTTTTCAAAAAAGGAGAGCAAATACGCAAACGCTTCAAGTGCATTGAAGTAAAAACCGGCAGGGTTTACCTTTTCAATCCTGTGACTGAAGTGCTCTTGTTTGAAGAGGAAATGGCCTGAGTGCCGCAGCTTTTTACCACCTTAAAAATTTTTTTCGAAAAACTTTCTCGTTCGCCCCCTATGCCCTAAATTGCAGTAAAATCAAGGGTATGAAAGTTTCCAAACTGGCTGAAAACATCATTGGTTCAGAAATCATCAAATTGGCAGCTGAAGTCAATGAAAAAATCAAAAGTGGAGAGAAGATTTACAATTTCACCATTGGCGATTTTAATCCCAAAGAGTTTCCCATTCCTGAGGAACTCAAACAATTTATATTAGAAGAGTATCAAAACAATCAAACCAATTATCCGGCTGCCGATGGCATGCTGGAGTTGAGGGAGGCCGTGAGTCGTTTGCTCAAGGAACGTGGAGGTTTAACTTATGCAGCGGATGAAATTCTTATTGCCGGGGGCGCAAGACCCATTATTTACAGTATTTTCAGAACACTGGTAGATCCTGAGGACAAGGTGATTTTTGCCACACCTTCCTGGAACAACAACCATTACACCTACTTGCATTCCGGTAATGCCATCATGATAGAAACCCATCCTGAAACGAATTTTATGCCGAGGGCTGAAGACATTCGTCCTTATGTTTCAGGGGCCAGTTTACTGGCCTTGTGTTCCCCTCAAAACCCAACTGGTACAGTGTTCTCTAAAAAAGACCTGAGTGAAATTTGTCAATTGGTGCTGGAAGAAAATAAAAAACGAGGCGCCGATCAAAAACCCCTGTATGTGATGTACGATCAAATTTACTGGGCTTTAACTCAGGAAGGCATAAGCCATTACGATCCCGTTTCCCTATTCCCTGAAATGAAAGCCTACACCATTTATGTGGATGGCATATCCAAATCGCTTTCGGCCACAGGGGTTCGCGTGGGCTGGAGCATGGGTCCCAAACCCATTATCGATAAAATGAAATCCATCCTCTCCCACGTGGGGGCCTGGGCGCCAAAAGCCGAACAACTGGCCACGGCGCGTTACCTCAGCGATTTAAAAGCCTACGATACTTTTATTGTTCAGCAAAACCAAAAAATAAAATTGCGCCTTCATGGTTTTTACGATGGCTTTATGAAATTAAAACAGGAAGGTTTTGCGGTGGATGCCGTGAGTCCACAGGCTGCTATTTACCTTACGGTGTGTTTTAATTTACAAGGCAAAAAAACAGGGGATGGAAAAACCCTCAGCAACACCAAAGAGGTCACGGCTTTTTTATTGAACGAAGCCAAACTGGCCATTGTTCCTTTTTATGCGTTTGGCACTTCGGTTGAATCCAACTGGTATAGGCTTTCGGTGGGCACCTGTTCCTTAAAGGATATCCCTGAAGTCTTTCAGAAACTCCGGGAAGCTTTGCTTCTGCTCAAATAAAGGAAAATAAAAAAGGCCGTTAATCAGATTAACGGCCTTTTTAGTGTTTTATACGTATTACTCGATGATGAGTTTTTTGGTGCTGCTTGCACCGTTTACATCAATTTTAACCAGGTAAACGCCTTTCTCAAGTCCGTTCAAATCAAGGTAAATTTGGTTTTCTCCGTTCACTCCTTCAGCTTTGAAGGCTTTCACGGCTTGTCCAATTAAATTGTAAACTCCAATTCCCAGTTCGGTGTTGTTTTTTAACTCAATAGCAAGCGTTGTTCCACCTGCGTTTGCCGGATTCGGATACAATACACTGCTGTTAAGGCTTGCTGCAGCTGACTCCAGGATACCATCCACAAAGTTTCCGGTATAGAAAGATAACTCAGCCGTATTGTACCAGTGTGTGTTGGATACCAGCTGGGTGTAACCCGGGCTATTGGTAATGGTTAAAGGTAACTTGGCTACAACTGCTGTGTAAGTTGCGGCTGCAACTGTAGTTTGCGCGCTTGTGCGTGGGGCCATATAATGGAAGAACGCTTTGCTGGCTACGTTAGGATTCACGTTAGCGCCAGGACTGCTTACATTGTGTTCCTGAGGATAAATGGTATCCAAATCAACAGAGTAAGCTCTTACCTTAATGTTTGGTAACACGTTCCATTTTTTAGCGCCACTTGTAAAGTTGGTGTCTGATTCTGTCCATGAATAGAAAATGAATTTTCCATCCGGTGTACGGCTCAGCTGCAAACGGGCGTCGAGACGTGGTTTATCAGCACCGTTCAAATCCCATGGGTTTTCGTTGAATCCGTTTCCGGATGATAAACCTGCAGCACCTTCAGTTGACATGGAGTCAACGGTTAAATACGACCAGCCACCAGTTCCGTCAGTCATGAAGTCATACAAATATGGTCTTAAACCCGGAATGTGCAACCATCTGTAACCATCGGCTCCATATTGGCCATAATAGTTAAGAGAATCGGGATGCTCACTATAGTGTCCGATAGGCACTGAGAACAAATGCAATTTATTATTTGCATCAACAGCCATATCAATACCTTCCAACCATGTAAAATTAGGCACCTCCAAAGTGGAAGTGTTTACAGAAGTGATGTTATGTCTGATCTGGCTGAAGGCCGCGCTGTTGAAATCAATGCTTGGAATTAAGGCCCAGGAAGCACCACTGTTGGTGGTTTTCCACACCATGGGTTGTAAACCCTGATTAGAACCTGTTGCTCCTGTTTTTTGTCCCATTACTCCTACATAGCCCACAGTTCCGGCTTCGTTCCAGGCCATAACCGGGCGTGATACCCAATTATCGGTACCGTCGGAAGCGATGGTGGAAGGAGGGTTAAAGTTGGTTCCTGAATAGGAAAATACACCGGAGTTAAAGGTACCGGTAACCAATACCACAGCTGAATCAGCTCCTGCATTGTCATCTGTAACTCCGCCCAAAGCACGTACTTTACCATCATCGGTGGTGCTAAAAGCATAAGCGGCAAAATCCACACGGCCCACGTTTGGATTGGGAGCTGTGATGTCCATCCATTGCTGAGCGTTAGGAGCAGCGCTTGCCACGTTATCAAAGGTGTTCAATTGTTTGCTGGCAAAAAAGTTGCCCGGCCATCCACCTGCTGCTGCGGTTGTTGGGCCATGGCCCACAATGTATGCCGCAGATAGAGTTCCATTTCCCGGAGGGTTATAAATACCCCCTCCTGGATAGCGACCCCAGTTGTTGTCGTCGTTCCAGATCAGGGTGCTGTCCCAGGTATTTCCCCAGTCGCTACTCACTGAGGCCAGCATTAACCCACTTGCTGCGGTAGCAGCAGGAGCCGGACTTGCAACGTAAGACGTGGGTTTACGGTGAATGAAGGATACCGCGCCTAATTCATTGTTGTAATGCAGAGGTTTACAGTAGCTGATCAACACACCATAAATGTTGGGTGAGGTGGAGAAATTACTCCAACCATTAATCAGTGCTGTTTTCGCTGCCGAATTGGTGTTTGCCTGAGGTTTGGCCTGAGTTTGAGTGCTCTGAGCCGGTGTTCCCTCATCCATTTTAATTTCTAATAGTTGCCTGGTGTTCTCTTTCCCGGTCGCCTGAGGTTTAACTCTGGTGTTTTGAGGAAAAACACTAAGCGCTGCACATAAGGCAGATGTTAATAGTAATTCTCTTTTCATGATTGTTAGTTAATGATTCTTAAGGCTAAAGTTAAGGAATTAATTTGGTATTCTATTTCTGCTTGCCGTTGAAATTAAAATAAACCCTTCCAAAAGCTCTTACTTCCGTTTATACTTCTTCAGGCTAAGTCCTTTATAAATTGAAACTTTCCGGGTTGGCAGAACAGTTTCCTTATTTCATGTTATAAAATTCAGGTTTTAGCGAAAATAAAAAAGCCGCCCCTAAATCCCGAAGTTTCGGGAGGGGGCGGCTTTTCGAAAATGAATGAACAGATCTTATTCTATGATCAGCTTTTTAGTGCTGCTGAGCTTGCCTGATGTAAGTTTAACCAGGTAAACACCTGAAGTCATGCCATTAAGATCAAGGGCAATGCTGTTTGTTCCTACTGTAGTTTCAGCAGTAATGGTTTTTACTGATTGACCAACAATATTGAAGATTTCTACTTCCACAGAACCTTTATCCGTTACTTCAACAGAAAGTACCGCGTTGTTCTTAGCAGGATTCGGGAAAATCACACTTCTGTCGAGTGAGTTCATTGTGTTCTCTGCTAAGGATGTTGTTACAGTTGGAGCACAGTCACCGAATTCGTAAACTAAACTGGCCGTTGTGTACCAGGTAGTGTTATTGGTTAATTGCGAATACGGGTTGCTGTTTGTAATGGTGAAAGGTGTTTTCACAGTCACGTTTTTTGCTCCGTTTGTACACGTAACAACTGCTGCTGTACCAGTGGTTGGCGACATGTAATGCAAGGTGGCTCTTGTGATTACTTCCGGATTTGCAGGACCAACTGAGGCAGGGTACTGCGTTACGTTTTGTTCAGTGTTTGCCACCTGATACATGTTGGTACCTGAGCCAATGCTCATCAAACGGGATTTGATATCCGGCAGGTTGTTCCATTTTTTTGCCGAGCTGGTAAAGTTGGTATCTGATTCTACCCAAGAGAAAGTGATGTATTCTCCATCCGGTGTACGACCCAGTTGGATACGGGAATCAATTTCAATTTTCGCTCCACCTGTTCCGGTTGGGTCCCAAGGATTATCGTTGAATCCATCACCTGTAGGTTGAGAGCTTGGTCCTTCACTTGACATAGAGTCCACAATGACAACATTCCATGAAGCAGCGCCGTCGCCAATAAAATCATAGAGGTAAGGGCGATTTCCAGGGGTGTGACCCCAGTTGTAACTTTCGCCGCCATTGGTAAACTGACCAACGAAGCCGAGTGAGTCGTCGTTTGGACTGAAAGTGCTCATTAAAGTAGTACCGATGTGCAATTTATCGTCAGCGTCAACAACAATATCATAATCGCCAAACACGGCAGGAATTGCCAGGGTTGGATTTGAAGCGGTAGTGGCAATGTGTTGCAATACAACCGTCATGGTAGGGGCGTTAAAATCAATGCCATTCGCCAAAGCCCAGCTGGCACCGGAGTTGGTGGTTTTAAAAATCACCGGTTGAAAGCCGCGGTTAGAACCTGTAGCGCTGTTTAAAGCACCGGTCATCACGGCGTAACCCACTGTTCCGGCTTCGTTCCAGGCCATTTGTACGGCTGAAAAGGATTGTTTTCCACCGGCTCCATCAAGCACAAAATTTGGAATCAGGGTGTCGCTGGTCCAGGTGAAGGTACCCGCGTTGAAGGTTCCTTTAATAACGGCCAATCCGCGGGTTGCTCCTAATGTAGTAGGATCATCCTCCATGAGGGCCAGTGAACGTACAATTCCATCATCAGTTGAAGTGAAACCGTAACGTGACCAACCGTGGTTGGCAATGTTCGGAGCACCAAATGCAATAAATTGCTGAGCCCCCGGAGTGGCATCACCTGCGGTATTATATAAGGTAGAACCCGCTGCTGCCAGTTTTTTGCTGGCGTACCAGTTACCGGTAAAGGCATTGTTGGAAACGGTGGGTCCGCTTCCTACAACATAAGCATTGGCGATGTTGTTATTGCCCGGACCTGCATAAATGGCTCCCTGTGGGTAACGACCGGCTTCTACATTGGCATACAAACAGGTGCTGTCCCAGCTTGTACCCCAGTCAGAACTGATTTCGGCTACAATGGTTCCGGCATTGCTATCAGAAATCGGAGTAGCGGAATACGTTGTACTTTTGCGGTGGATTAAAGAAACCGCGTTCACATTGTCGTTGTATTGAAGCGGACGGGTTTGGCTCACCAACTGCCCGTAACAGTTCATGGAACCACAAAGCAGACTCCAATTGATACTGGTGGCTGTTGTGTTGGAGGTTTTTTGAGCACTGCTGGTGTTTTGCGCAGGGTTGTTCTCAGGACCCACCACTTGTTTTTTCAACGTTTGGGCTGACTCAGCCTCAGTCATCTTTAAATACTTCTGTTTTTCCAGTTTCATGTTTCTGAAACCATCTGGCCTTACCTGGTTTACCGGTGCCTGAGCGAAGGCACCCGTAAGTCCAAGCAGAGCTGCACCTAGTAAGAATTGTCTTTTCATGTTTCTTGTTTATTTTTTGGTTTATAATTATGCGGATAGAAATTGTTCCATTCTCTTGCTTTTGGCAATAGAAGCTAACAAATCCCGTTATGCGCTATGTCAGCTAATTTACAAATTTTCAATCAAAGTGCTGCAACTTTTTTGCAGGTGGTCAAAAAAAAAGCCTTCTCTGTTCAGAGAAGGCTTCTTTTCATCGGAAGATAATTATTTTCCTTTGTTTACTGAACCTGAAAGGTCAGCACCAGCTTTAAATTTCACTACCTTTTTAGCAGCAATTTTAATCTCTTTACCGGTTTGAGGATTGCGTCCGATACGTGCAGCACGCTTTGATACTGAGAAAGAACCAAAACCTACCAGACCAATACGGTCACCTTTTTTCAATGCTTTGTGAATGCTTTCAATAGTAGCATCCAATGCACGACCTGCATCAGCTTTTGTTAATTTTGCGTTTGAAGCGATAGCGTCAACTAATTCTGCTTTGTTCATTTGTTTTTAGTTTTTAGGGTTAAACAATTAATTACGACACAAATATATATACGAAAAACCCCATTTGTCAAGTGTTTCAGTGAAAAAAGTGCCTAGATTGTTGATAAATCGGCGTTTTGTTAATAACTGAGCTCCAAAACAGCCTGTTTTTAAGGGTTGCGAGCCATATTGGGGCTGAATTTAACACTATACAAGGCCTGAACGCCTCCGGTCGTTGGCATGGCCGACCAGCAGAAGGATGCCCTAAATGAATTTTCCCCTTTCGCTGCGTTTGAATCCTTTCAAAAACGTTTCGGTTGGCAAACGCTTTTTTCCCTCCTGCTGAAGTTCAAGAATTTCAATGGCGCCTTCTCCGCACACCACCACCAGTGAAGAACCATTTTCGTCAATCAGTGAACCGTTAGTGCCTGTATAGTTACCGTTCTTCAAAGCCGTTTTATAAATCTTTATCACCGTTGTGGCACCTTCTCCGTTATCGTAGAGTGTATAAGCTGCAGGGTAAGGGCTCAAACCCCTGATCTGATTGTGTATCCTTTGTGCACTGTCCTCCCAATGAATGCGGCAGGTGTCCTTATGAATTTTAGGCGCATGACTTACCTCTGCTTCACGCTGCACTTTAAAAGGCAAAGCCTCTCCGCTTTCCTGATGGGATTCGATCAGCTGTACCGTTTTCAGAAGAAGTGCCGCTCCTTTTACCATCAGTTCATCATGCAGTTCGCCGGCGGTTGTGTTTTCACCAATCGCTACTTCCTCCTGCAATAAAATATTTCCCGAATCAATGGCGTGTTGTAATTTAAAGGTGGTTAAACCTGTTTTAGTTTCCCCGTTCATAATGGCCCGGTTGATGGGCGCGGCCCCCCTGTATTGTGGTAATAAGGAGGCGTGTAAATTATAGGTGCCCAGGGGGGGTAAATTCCAAACGCTTTCGGGCAGCATTCGAAACGCCACTACAATCTGCAAATCCGGTTGCAGAACGTTTAAGGTTTCCAAAAAACCGGGGTCTTTAAGATTGGTGGGTTGTAACACATTTAAACCTCTTTCGACAGCAAATTTTTTCACGGCTGATTCCTGAAGTTTTTTACCCCTGCCGGCCGGCTTATCGGGTGCTGTTACTACCCCAACAATGGAGTACGCCTTTTCCAACAGGATTTTAAGACTGGGTACCGCAAAATCAGGGGTGCCCATAAACACAATTTTCATCGTTCAATATTACATAAAAAAAGCCGTCCCTTCCCGGGACTTCGGGAAGGGACGGCTTTCAGAATAAGGAAAGAACTTTATTCGATCACAATCTTTCTTGTGAATTTATCACTCTTCGATTGAACGTTAAGGAAATAAACACCACTTGGTTGATTGGCTACACGAATGTTTAATTTTTCAGGAGCATTTTTTGCCGTTGTGGTTTCATACACAACAGCGCCTAACACATTCACGAGCGTTACATTGTAAGTCTCTTTGGTGTTTGGCAGCATCACGCTGAACTCTTCATTCGCCGGGTTAGGGAATACTTCTAAAGCATTAGAAGCAGAGCTGTTCTCGATCAAACCAACGCAGGCATCTACTGTAATGGTTTGTACCGCTTGATTTGTGCCCGAAGCATTGCTTGCTTTCAAAGTAATGGTGTAAGTGCCCGGATTGGAGAACACATACATTTTGTTACCACCAGATGCGTTCATTGAGAACACACCGCTGTTTGGTACGTTTGACCAGGTATAGCTGGTGGCACCCGATACCGTGTTGGTGGTGGTTACTGAATTGGAAGTACAAGCTTCTGAATCAATAGAGAAAGCAACTGAAGGAACACAGTTGGCCACATTCACCACCTGAGTTGCCTGAGCAGAGCCGGAAGCATTGCTGGCTACCAAAGTGATGGTGTAAGTGCCGGGTGTGCTGATGTTGATGGACGGATTCGTAGCGTTTGGACTAGGCAGGAAGATGACACCGGCTGCAGGATTCGCGCTCCAGGAGTACAACGGCGTTGGTGCACCTGTACTGGTGTTCGAAGTCGTGAAGGTGATGTTGTTGCAAGGGTTGGCTGCTGTTGTAAAAGTAGCCACCGGTGCATTACACGCCTGAACGTTAATTACCTGAGATGAACTGTTGGTACCATTTGAATTGGTTGCCAATAAGGTAATGGTGTAGGTTCCGTTTGCAGTGAAGCTGATCACCGGCACACTGGCTGTTAAACTAGAGAAGGCAGCAGTGTTTGGGCTGGACGACCACAGATAAGAAAGTGTGGCGGAACCGGTTGAGCTGTTGTTAGGCGATACAGTAGCAGGGCCTGCACCCACCAGACACAAATCGGAAGGAAGCGTGAAGTTGGCGGTTGGGCTCAGAGTTCCGCTGAACGCTGCACCACTGTATTTCCAGATACCACCGATAGAAGGAACAGCGTTATCGCTGAAAGAACCAGACCATCCGGTTGAAGGATCTGCAAAATCAACGGTTAAATACTGAATGCCTGTGCTGCCGTAATCGGTCCAGGTAGCGCCGTTGTTGTTGGAAAAGGAAATAATTTGGTTGGTTTGTCCGGCGCCTACAGAAACAAAAGCGTTGCTTCCCGGTACTGAACAAATGTCATTTAAACCAACGTTAGCAGGAACAGGATTAATAGCGGACCATGAAGTACCCCCGTTTGTGGTGTTGTACATTTCAAAGGTTCCGTTATTGTTAACATATGCCACACCATTCAAAGGAGATGAAAAAGCAATCTCAAGAATGTAGGCTGCATTTCCTGAAACTACTGAAACGTTCCAGGTAATACCACCGTCATTTGAATAATAAATACGGCCCTGATTGGTTCCCCACCAGATATTGGAAGTACCATGTTTGGTGTAAACGTTAACGATACCGTATTCGTTGGCTGTTAAAGGATTTGGAATGTTAGCGCCCGGGATTTGAGTCCAGGTAGCTCCACCGTTGGTAGTTCTCCAGATTTCGTATTCACCGTTGATCGGATCACCCTGAGCGATACCAATTAATGGGGTTACGAAAGTGGCAAAATTACAGAAGGATGAGGCGTTGGTGAACATGTTTCCGTTGTTCATGTTCGACCAGGTGGTTCCACCGTTTGTGGTTTTGAAAACGGTGCCCTGAGATTGAATGGACTTGGTATAACAAGCTACCCAGGCTGTATTGGCATCAACACCTTCCATACTTGAAAGCACATATGTGTTTGTATCAGGCAGGATGTTACCGGCTGTGAAGGTGGTTCCACCGTTGATGGTTCTCGAAAACCAGTTGTAGTTACGGCTTGGAGCAAAACCATCATATCCTACTACCCACATTACGTTTTGATCAACAGCATCCATAAAACGGATACCAACTGAAGTATTGGTAAAAGCCGCATTTTGGGTAATTGACCAACTCGGACTGGGGTTTTGTTGCGCCACGGCAGCACTTACTGTTATGGCGGCAAAAAGTGTTAGTAATTGTTTTTTCATTGTTCTTTCGTTTTTTAATTGGATAAAGATAAGCTTTTTTCAGTAAGTTTCACAAGATTCTGAACAATGCCGCTGCCAAAATTGTTCTACATTTGCCAAAAAATTTTTTAAATGGTTCAAACGGATATTTTGATAATTGGTGCAGGTCCTGTGGGTTTGTTTGCCATTTTCGAGGCCGGGTTACTTAAAATGCGTTGCCACCTGGTAGATTATTTACCACAAGTGGGGGGCCAACTTTCAGAAATTTACCCAAAAAAACCCATTTACGATATCCCCGGATACCCCTCGGTACTCGCTCAGGAATTGATAGATAATCTTTTAAAACAGGCTGAACCGTTTAAACCCGAATTTACCCTGGGCGAACGCATTGAACAGCTCGAAAAAATAAAAGAATGCGAATTTGTTGCCACTACCAATATGGGTAAAAAAATTACCTCCAAAGTGGTGGTGATTGCAGGAGGTTTAGGCTGCTTTGAACCAAGAAAACCGGAAGTAAGCGGGCTTGAAAAATTTGAAAACGGCAAAGGGGTGAACTACATGATCCTCGACCCCGAAAAATACCGTAACCAAAAAATGATTATCGCCGGCGGAGGCGACAGTGCCCTTGACTGGTCTATTTTTCTCAGTGATGTGTGCAGCGAACTTTATCTCGTTCACCGCAGCGAATCGTTCAGAGGTGCTCCCGACAGCGTGAACAAGGTGATGAAACTGGCCGAGCAGGGCAAAATAAAACTTCTGCTCAACACCAATATTCTTTCGGTAAATGGTAAGGACAAACTGGAAGAAGTGGAACTCATCCACTCAAAAACCCAGGAAAAAACACAAATCAAAACCGATCACCTCATCCCCTTATTTGGCTTAAGTCCAAAACTCGGACCCATTGAACACTGGGGACTCAATCTCGATAAAAACGCGATTGAAGTAAATACAGAAGACTACAGCACCAACATTCCCGGCATATACGCAATTGGTGATATCAATACCTATAAGAATAAACTGAAACTTATTTTGTGCGGATTTCACGAAGCGGCTTTGATGAGCCACAGTGCATACAAATACATGAATCCGGGTATTAAATACACCATGAAATACACCACGGTGCAGGGTGTCAATGAATTCTAAAGCACACCTTTTTTGATGTTTTCCTGCTTGAGCACTTTGGCTTGAAAGTGCTGTGACCAATAATCGGCTAGATACTCCTGTTCGCTTTGGCCGGGCGTGGGAATGAGTACTATGTTCTTTTTACCCAACACCTGCAGATCCATGAGCGTGCTGTAACCGCTCCTGCAAATCACGCGATTTGAATTGGCAATCAGCTCCGCCAAGGTTTTGCCATAGGCCAAATTATAAACCTTCATACCTTTTATTTGAACCTGCGATTTTTTTTCGGTACCTCGCACCAATACTATTTTTTGGGATGTGGCCTCAAGCGCATTCAAAAGCTTCTCTTCCAACAGGGTTCTTTGAGGTTCAACCCCCGAAAGCAAAATCAAAGTATCAATCGCTTGTATTTTATCTAATGTTTTAAAGTTTTGCAAAGCACTTTGTGGACCGATAAAAAAAACCGGAAGATGAATTTCAGATGCATCACTTAATTTTCCGGATAAACGCTGTTCAGGTGGTTCAACATCCGGCACCCAAACTTCCGTGAAACGTTTAATCCGGCTTCGGTTCAAAGCCCTTGCCATCCTTGTAAAATACGGCACCTGAAGGTTTAATTGGTGTGTGATAAAAACCGATTTCACCTGTTTTGAATAACAACCAAACCGGGAGTCGCTGATTACAAGATCAATGCCGTGCTTTTTTATTAAACCTTTGAGCAAGGCGTTTTCTTTTTGCACCATAGCAAACAATCGTGGAATCTGTAATAGCAATTTGAAAAAAACAGGCCAATGTTTTGAATAACGAATACCGTAAGAAGGCAGTTGTACTTTTTGAAGTTGAGGAAAATGCCATTCAAAAAAACCGGCATTCACTTCACTGATTCCTAAAATGACCGAGTTGTGTTCGCAAAGGCTTTCTATAATGGGTACACAGCGGCTCGCGTGCCCCATGCCCCAATCGAGTGGAGCCAAAAAAACAACTTTACCTTTTATGTTGTGTACCGGGGAACTCAATTTCTTAGCGCCTTTCAGTGTTTTAAGCCCTCCTCACTTCAACACGTCCCGTCCGGTACTCTTCCTTTGCACTGCTGACTCACCTGTGGTTGCGGAAATGCCCGTGCATTGTCAATATCAGTCCATCATATCCTTGCCCAAAGAGGGTTCTTAAACAATGAGCCGGAGCCGGAAACTCAAATCAGCTGATAAACGGTTTTACGCGTCGATTTTAGCGTATTTCGCGTTTTTCTCAATAAAATCTCTGCGGGGAGGAACCTCATCGCCCATCAGCATACTGAATACCCTATCCGCTTCAGCAGCGCTATCGATGTTCACCTGTCGCAAGGTTCTGGTTTCAGGATTCAAGGTGGTTTCCCAAAGCTGAATGGCGTTCATCTCTCCAAGACCCTTGTAACGCTGAACGTTCACGCTGTCGGCTTTCTCTCCACCCAGTAATTTGATTTGCTCGTCGCGCTCCTGTTCGTTCCAGCAATACACCTGGTCCTTGCCTTTTTTAACCAGATACAATGGAGGTGAGGCAATGTATACGTGTCCCTTTTCTATCAGCTCACGCATGTGGCGGAAAAAGAAAGTAAGAATCAAGGTGGTGATGTGTGAACCGTCCACATCGGCGTCGCACATGATCACAATTTTATGGTAACGCAATTTTTCAAGGTTAAGTGCGCGTTCGTCATCTTTGGTACCGCGAAACACACCCAGTGCCGTAAAAATATTTTTGATCTCTTCGTTGTCGTAAATTTTATACTCCAGGGCTTTTTCCACATTGAGAATCTTTCCCCTCAAAGGCAATATGGCCTGATAATCCCGGTTGCGGCCTTGTTTGGCTGTTCCTCCCGCTGAATCTCCTTCCACTAAAAACAATTCACAGGCATGAGGATCTCCACTGGCACAATCGGCCAATTTACCCGGCAAACCCGATCCGCTCATCACGCTTTTGCGTTGCACCAGCTCACGTGCTTTACGCGCGGCATGGCGTGCTGTTGCGGCGAGAATCACTTTATCAATAATGGCCCTGGCTTGTTTGGGATGTTCTTCGAGATAATTCTGAAGCGCTTCACTCACAGCCTGATCCACCGCGCCAATGGCTTCGTTGTTGCCCAGTTTGGTTTTGGTTTGACCTTCAAACTGAGGCTCCTGAACTTTAACGGAAATCACCGCAGTAAGTCCTTCTCTGAAGTCGTCGCCGCTGATTTCAAATTTTACTTTGGAAAGCAAGCCGGTTTTATCGGCGTAATTTTTTAGTGTTCTGGTTAAGCCCCTTCTGAAACCGGAGAGGTGTGTGCCGCCCTCGTGGGTATTGATGTTGTTCACATAACTTTGAATACACTCACTGTAAGCATTGTTGTATAACATGGCCACCTCAACCGGAATGCTGCCTTTGTCGTTTTCAATGTAAATGGCTTCCTCAATGATGCGCTCTTTGCCATCGTCGAGGTACTCTACAAATTCTTTTAATCCGCCTTCACTGTAAAATACTTCGGTGTAAGGCTGACCGTTTTCATCCTTGTTACGATCATCTTCCAGTACAATGCGAATGCGTTTATTTAAATACGCCAATTCGCGCATGCGGTTGGCCAGGGTGGTGTAATTGTATTCACCGGTAATAAAAATACTGAGGTCGGGCGAAAACGTTTGAATGGTGCCGCGGTATTCGCTTTTGCCAATCTCACGCGCCGGGTAGAGTGGTTTTCCGCAGCTGAACTCCTGCTCCACAATTCTGCCATCGCGGTGCACTTCCGTTCTCATGTGTGAAGACAATGCGTTCACACAACTTACCCCCACTCCGTGCAATCCACCGGACACCTTGTAGGTGTCTTTATCAAATTTTCCTCCGGCGTGTAACACGGTCATCACCACTTCCAGGGCACTCACGCCCAATTTGGGATGAATGTCGGTAGGTATGCCCCTTCCATCGTCTTTTACCCGGATGGAATTATTTTCGAGAATGGTAACGGTAATGTTTTTACAATACCCGCCCATGGCTTCATCAATGGAATTATCCACCACCTCGTATACCAGGTGATGTAATCCTTTAAATCCAATATCACCGATGTACATGGCGGGCCGTTTGCGCACCGCTTCCAGCCCTTCTAATACCTGAATATTGTCTGCTCCGTAGTTCTTTCTTTCTGCTGAAATTTCTGACATAAATTGCGTTCTCGTGTAGTTTCTATTTATCCTTTAAATGTACGTAAAATATCCCGGTCGAAGCTCAAAAAACAACTCCAAATGTTACTAACAATCTGTTAAAAAACGCTGCCGAAAAAAAAGCTATTTTAGCGGAAATTTCATATGGTCTATTCCTTTCTGGCTACCTGGATCTCCTTTATTTTTCCGGTGTTTTACAAGCGCTTGCAAATTCGCAATGCGCATTGGTTGCGTTTGAAAACACCGGCCATTATTGCCATCAATCACCCCAACGCATTTGCCGATCCCGTAGGCCTGGGATTTATCATGTACCCTACCCGTTTTTGGTATCTCGCCAGAGGCGATGTGTTTAAGCCCGGCTTTATGAGCTGGATACTCGATAAAATTGGCATCATCCCCATCTACCGGATTTCTGAAGGTGGAAAAGAAGGGCTTTTAAAAAACGACGCCACCTACCAACGCGTGAACGAGCATTTGAAAAACAACCTCAAAGTGATTGTTTTCGCTGAAGGTATTTGTATTATGGAACGCCGCCTGAGACCCATCAAAAAAGGCGTATCGCGCATGGTGTTTGGGGCTTTGGAGAGTTTAGGGGATAAAGACCTTTTGGTCATTCCGGTTGGTGTCAATTACAGTCAACCCGATAAATTTCGCAGCGATTTGTTTTACAATGTGGGTGAACCCATTTCTGTAAAAGAATTCATAAAGGACAAGGATAAACAATCGGCCAAAACCCAGAAAGCTTTTCTTGAAATGCTGGAGCCCAAACTCCGGTGCCTGATCACACACATCGAACAACCCGAAAATGATACTCTGGTACTACAAGCCGAGGAACTGAACAAAAGGGAAATGATGGAAGCACGTCAACTGGATGTGAACGACCTCTCCAAAGACCTGGAAGTGCTTCAGGAAATTACCGCTAAAATCAACCGTGCCGCTTCTGAAAATCGCGGCGCCCTGGAAACATACCGCGAGGGTTGTACTGAGTATTTTCATCTGCTTCAAAAACACAAACTCAGAGATTGGCTATTACGTGATAAAAACACCTACCTGCTGAATTACCCCATGCTGCTGATCAGACTTTGCTTGCTGATAACCGGTTTGCCGGTATTTGTTTTCGGTTACATCTGTAATGTTCTGCCCCACACTTTGAGTTTTTTCATTACAAGAAAAATTGTAAAACACCGGGAATTTTTTGCCTCCTTCATTACCGTGGTGGCTGTGGTGCTTTTTACCCTGTATTATCTTTTGTTTTTTTTCCTGGCCTGGTCCTTCGGCGATTCGCTTTGGCGTGCAGTTTCGCTTGTGGCCCTGGCTATGCTTAGTGCCAGGTTCAACCTGTATTACATTCCTTTTGCCTTCAAAACCCTGGGCATCTTCAGAATATTGAAAAACCCTAAGCTTTACAAAGCCTTAAAAGCCCAGCGAAAAGAGCTGAAAGAGCAGTTTAACAAACTTTAGGTCCATACGATTTCCCCTTTCGGTACGTTATTTGCGTAGAGAAGGTATGGCAAACATAAAATTATCCAATCCTAAAATTCTTGTTCCGGCTTTGTTGCTGGTACCCCTGCTGTCTTTTGTTTTACCTCATTCCGCACTGTTTGAAACCGAAGCCCTCCTGACCTCGCATGTGGAAGAACCTCTTCCTTTGAAAAACAACATTGCTTTTAAAGCGGGGGAAGTGTTAAGCTACCGCATGCATTACGGCTTGCTGGATGCAGGAGAGGCCGTGCTGGAAGTGAAACCGGATATAAAAACCTTTGGGGATAGAAAAGTGTACCACATTGTAGGGAATGGTTACACCACAGGAACCACCGATTGGTTTTTTAAAGTGCGCGACCGTTACGAAACCTATCTTGACAAAGACGCCCTGCTGCCCTGGTACTTCGTTCGCCGTGTAGATGAAGGTGGCTTTAAATTCAGCCAGGATTATGTTTTCGACCATTTTAGCAATAAGGTGAACGTGGGCAATAACCAGAAAATGGATGTGCCTCCGGGAGTTCAGGACATGGTAAGCGCGTTTTACGCCGCCAGAAATCTGGATTTGGGAAAAGCCAAAGAAGGGGATGTGTTTAGTTTAACCTGTTTTATGGACAAGGAACTCTGGCCACTGAAAATTAAATTCATTCGTCGCGAAATTATCAAAACCGATTTAGGAAAAGTACACAGTTTATTGTTCCGCCCGTTGGTGCAAAAGGGACGGGTGTTTAAGCAGGACGAAGACCTGAGTGTTTGGATCAGCGACGACAACAACCACATTCCCTTGCGTGTGGAAGCTAAAATTTTAATCGGCAGTGTAAAGATGGATCTGAGCGCCTGCAAAAATCTGGCGAATCCTCTGCGCATGGCCAATTAAAGCAGTTTCCTGAGAATTTGTCCGAAACGGTAAAGGTCTTCAAATGAGGTGTACAAAGGAATGGCCGCGCAACGAATCACGTTGGGTTCACGCCAGTCAGGTATCACCCCGTGATCAATTAAACTTTGATACAGTGCTTTTCCGTAGCCATTGGCCACTATGGATAACTGACAGCCTCTTCTTTCTTTGGGTGTAATGATTTGAAGGCAATTTCCCTTTTGTGCATTGATGTCTTCAATAATAAATTCCAGATAAGCCACCAGGGTTTTACTTTTTTGAATCAGAGCAGGCATTCCGGCTTCATCAAAAATATCCAGACTGGCTCTGCACGCCGCCATGCTTAAAACCGGCGCGTTGCTCAGTTGCCAGCGCTCCGCGGTTGGAATAGGTACAAAGGTAGAGTCCATTAAAAACCGCGTTTTTTTATCGTGGCCCCACCAACCGGCAAACATGGGCAAATCAAGGTTGTTGTGGTGATTTTTGTGTACAAAGGCACCGGCTACCGAACCCGGACCGCTGTTCAGGTATTTGTAAGAACACCAGGCAGCAAAATCCACATTCCAATCGTGCAGTTGTAATTCAATGTTGCCCGCCCCATGGGCCAGATCAAATCCAACCAGGGCACCGGCCGCGTGTCCGGCCCGGGTAATGCTTTTCATGTCGAACACCTGTCCGCTGAAATAATTTACCCCGCCAATCATAATCAAAGCCAGGCTGTCCTTGTGCTGCTCAATGGCCGCATAAATGTCTTCTTCTCTGATGTGGTATTCCCCTGTGCGGGGTTCAATTTCCACGAGGGCGTCTTTTGGATGAAAGCCATGAAACTTCACCTGAGATTGCAGGGCATATTGATCGCTGGGAAAAGCTTTGGCTTCACACAGAATTTTGAAACGTTTGGCTGTTGGGCGGTAAAACGACACCATCAGCAAATGCAGATTCACCGTCAGCTGGTTCATCATCACCGTTTCTTCCGGCAATGCTCCTACAATTTTGGCCATTTTAGTGCTGAGTAATTCGTGGTAGGACAACCAGGGGTTTTTGGCCAGAAAATGCCCCTCTACCCCAAACTTTGCCCAATCGTTGAGTTCCTGTTGCAAATAGTCCTTAGTGGATTTGGGTTGTAAACCCAGGGAATTCCCGGTAAAGTACACCACCTCTTCATTGTTATGCAAGGGAAAAAGAAATCGGCTGCGGTAGTGGTTCAAACTATCCTTGCGGTCCATTTCACGGGCAAATTCGAGTTCGTTTTTAAAGACGGAGCTGAGGGTGTTCTGCATAGTGGCCATACTTTGGGGAATCAAAAGTAGCAATTCAATGCTGAAGATAAAATGAAGACCGGTATTTGGGATTTATTTTTTGAGGTGCTCCCATTTGCTCTTAAAGGTATAACTGAGCACCGTGGCGCGTTGTATGGCCAGTTCGGCTTTTTCGCCCATGAATAATTGATTCACGGTAGCTACAAAGGTGTCTTTCCAGATATCAAAATGATGGGGCTGGATGGGTAAATGCAGGTGTTTATCAAACACATTGGTTTTATAGCCTTCTTCATCGAGTAACACCATGCTCCAAAAGGCCACAATGCGGGGAACATGATCCTGAAAATTCAAACCTTCAAATGCCGGTTTCATTTCATCCACTTGCAGCAGGCTGGAATAAAAAGTCTGAATCAGGGTTTCAATATCGGCTTTGTTTTCAATGTCTTTCACAGAGAACAAAGCTAAACAAATCGGGCGTAATCAGAGTTGTTCGTTCAACTCCCCGGTTGATTCAAGTGGCGCGGGACTCCCTTTGTCGGGTGAGGGTGAAACTGTACTTTGGGATGCGGGAAGGGTTTGTTTGGTTTTTGAAAGTGTATCTGAAGCAAGCCCCAGTGAAAGTGGTTTGATGTGTTCTGTCCGTTTTTTCGGGAGGTTTTCTTTTGCATTCAACACAGGCTGAGATTCAGGGCTGGTTGTGGTTTCAGGCTTTACAAGCGGGTGCTGAGGAGGCTGTGTTTTTTGTGCCGCTTTGTGGTTCTCGGTTTTGGAAGCAGAAGTGGCATAGGCCTTATCAATGGCTTTTGGAATTTGGGTGTTGAATTGCCGGTAAAACAACAAACTTGGCAGAATAATGAGGCAGGCCAACAATCCCCGAAACAGCAACTGAGGCGGAATCATCAGTGACAAACGTGTTTTTTTTGTTTCGGTGAAGATGGGCTTTTGCTGAGAAAGATAGAGTTCAAACTTCTCCCAGGCTTGTTCTTTGTTGCCGCTGGAGTTTTCCAGGAGTTTGGACCTGAGTACCTGTTCGTCGATTGGATATTTGAACCCTGGATACATTAGTGTGAAGCAGGACTTAACTGCAGAATACGTTTATTAAAGTTCAGTCGGGCTTTTTCAAGATTAAATTTTGCGGCTTCCTGACTGCAGTCAAGCAATTCAGCGGCTTCTGCCAGGGAATAACCATCCACCAGCACCAGGTTAAACACCAAACGCTGTGCCGGAACCAAACTGCGCAGGGCCTCCAAAAAAAGCTCGGGTTGAAGTTTGGAAAAATCGGTGAAGTGTTTTGTAAGCCCTGCATTGTTATCTGTCTCCCGGTCTCTCAACGCGTCGACTGTGCTGCTCACAAAATAGTCTTTGCCTAAACTTTTAACGTAGGCGACGCAGGACCTGATAAATTCGGCTCTGAAAATCTCGTCCAGATTCAGGCTTTTCAGCTGGAAGCGGAGTTTGCTGATGCAATTGTAAAAACTGTAACACAGCATCTCTTCCGATTGTACCGTGTTTTTCGCCAAACGGGCAGATAGGGAAGACAATTGAAGGTAATACGTTTCAAAGGCCAGGCGTATGGCCTGTTTTTCATCCTGTTTAGAAAGCTTTACCCACTCGGCGACTGACATGATTGCTTTGGTTTGGCTGGTTAAACGCCCTCTTGTAATCGAAAGTTTCGTTTTAGCCTCAATGACCTATTCTGGCCCACAAAGCCGGTGTTTTAAAGGATTAATTTTTGATTGGTATTCGCGCCATACCTCCCCTTCGTTCCATTTCCCCTGGTTCATCTTAAAAATTGTTTTGGTTCTCACAACACTTTGATGCGCTTTTTTTCTGAAATTTGTTACCAAGTTGTAAATCAAGTCTATCAAGGTTTTCAACCAACCACGGTGAATTTCATCATGTTTAAAACTTGGGTGCTCTGTTAATTCATTTATCCCTACAAGGGGAACTTTTTTGCATTTATTTGTAAAAGTGATTCGCCTTGAAAAACATTCACCCATTAAAAATTGAATAGCATATGACAGAACCAATACTAGTAGAGAACAAAGACAGGTTTGTATTATTTCCGATTAAGTATAAGGACATTTGGGAATTCTATAAAAAGGCTGAAGCTAGTTTTTGGACGGCAGAGGAAATTGACCTTGCCTCTGACATGAATGATTGGAACAACAGGTTAAACGATAACGAAAAACACTTTATTAAACACGTGCTGGCGTTTTTCGCTGCCAGCGACGGCATTGTAAACGAAAACCTGGCCGTTAACTTCCTGAACGAGGTGCAATACCCTGAAGCCCGCTGTTTTTACGGTTTCCAGGTAATGATGGAAAACATCCACTCCGAAACCTATTCTTTATTAATTGATACCTATATTAAAGATCCGGTTGAGAAAGACCGTTTGCTGCACGCGGTAGATACTGTGCCTTGCGTGGGCGAGAAAGCCGAATGGGCCTTAAAGTGGATCAACAACGGCAGTTTTGCTGAACGTTTGATTGCTTTTGCCGCCGTTGAAGGCATCTTTTTTTCGGGTTCCTTCTGCTCTATTTTCTGGCTGAAAAAGCGGGGTTTAATGCCGGGCCTCACCTTCAGCAATGAGCTGATCAGCCGCGACGAAGGTTTGCATTGTGATTTTGCCTGCTTGCTCTACACCAACCATTTGAAAAACCAGCTCCCCAAAGAGCAGGTCACCAAAATCATCACCGATGCGGTGAGTATCGAGAAAAAATTTGTGGTGGACGCCATACCGGTGAAACTCATCGGCATGAACTCCGACCTGATGTGCCAATACATAGAATTTGTTGCCGACCGTTTACTTCAAGCCCTGGGCTGCGACAAGTTCTACAACGCCAGCAATCCGTTTGACTTTATGGAAATGATCTCCCTGCAAGGCAAGACCAATTTCTTTGAAAAACGGGTGGCCGAGTACCAAAAAGCCGGTGTAATGGGGAACAAGGAAGAAAACAACGTCTTTAACCTGGACGAAGACTTCTAAAGTTTTAACAGTTCCCTGCCCGGAAATCGCTTATTTACGTCGTAACTTTGTGCTCCGCAAGACATTAGCGCTCTGGCAAGGGAATTCGACCCCCAAAAACAAAGGTCCGGTTGCATTTAACCGGCGAGTGTTGAAAGAATAAAAAACAAAAATTAAAATAGCCCTATTTCGAAAAGTACCTTGTAATAACCAAAAACTCAAAAACATTTAAAATCTCAGGCTTATGTTTGTAATTAAAAGAGACGGCACACGCGAGTCGGTAAAATTCGACAAGATCACCGCGCGTATTCAAAAACTCAGCTATGGTTTGGAGCCCACGCACGTGGACCCGATTTTGGTTGCCAAAAAGGTAATCGATGGGGTGTACGATGGAGTGACCACCAGCGAACTCGATAACCTCGCCGCTGAAACCGCCGCCTCCTTAACCGTACGCCACCCCGATTACGCGCAACTGGCCTCGCGTATTGCGGTGAGTAACCTTCACAAAAACACCATCAAATCGTTTTCGAAAACAATTGAAGCCTTATACAATTACATTGATCCCAAAAACGGATTGCGTGCAGCCCTGATTGCTGACGATGTGTACGAGATTGTGATGGAAAATGCACACACCCTCGATTCCAGCATTATTTACGACCGGGATTTTGGTTACGATTATTTTGGTTTTAAAACCCTTGAACGTTCATACCTCCTAAAAATGAACAACAAGGTGGCCGAACGCCCGCAGCACATGATCATGCGCGTGGCTGTTGGCATTCACAAACACGACATTGAAGCCGCTATCCGCACTTATAATTTAATGAGCGAGCGCTGGTTCACACACGCAACACCTACTTTATTTAATGCAGGCACACCCAAACCGCAAATGAGCTCCTGCTTTTTGTTGCAGGTGAAAGACGATAGCATTGACGGCATTTACGATACCTTAAAACAATGCGCCAAAATTTCTCAGAGCGCAGGCGGAATTGGTTTAAGCATACACAACGTACGCGCCACCGGCTCCTACATCAAAGGCACCAATGGCACCAGCAATGGCATTATTCCCATGCTGAAAGTATACAACGAAACCGCTCGTTATGTGGATCAGGGCGGTGGAAAACGCAAGGGCTCCATTGCCGTTTATTTGGAGCCATGGCATGCCGACATTTACGACTTCCTCGACATTCGCAAAAACCACGGCAAGGAAGAAATGCGGGCCCGCGATTTGTTTACAGCACTGTGGATTCCGGATTTGTTTATGAAACGCGTGGAAGAAGAAGGCATGTGGAGTTTGATGTGCCCTAACGAATGTCCGGGCCTGAGCGATTGCCACAGCGAAGAGTTTGTAAAACTGTACACCAAATACGAAGAGGAAGGGCGTTTCCGTCGCCAGGTAAAAGCGCGTGAATTGTGGGCCTCTATCATTGAAGCACAAATTGAAACCGGTAACCCTTACATGTTGTTTAAGGATGCGGCCAATTCCAAATCCAATCAGCAAAACCTGGGAACAATAAAGTCCAGCAACCTGTGCACCGAAATTATTGAGTACACCAGCGCCGATGAAGTAGCGGTTTGTAACCTGGCTTCTATTGCCCTGCCACGTTTTGTGGATGAAAAAACCGGCAGCTTCGATCACAACAAATTGTTTGAGATTACGTATCAGGCCACCATTAACCTGAACAAAATCATCGACCGCAATTATTACCCGGTACCTGAGGCCCGCAACAGCAATATGCGCCACCGTCCCATTGGTTTGGGCGTACAAGGTTTGGCCGACGCGTTTATTTTAATGCGTTACCCTTTTGAAAGTGATGAGGCCCGTGCCCTGAACTCCGAAATTTTTGAAACCATTTATTTTGCCGCCCTCACCGCCAGTAAAGACCTGGCTAAGGTGGATGGGGCTTACGAATCGTATCCCGGCTCCCCGATTTCCAAAGGCATTTTCCAGCACGACATGTGGAATGTAAAACCAAGCACACGCTGGGAATGGGATGTATTGAGAGAAGAAATTATAAAGCACGGGGTGCGCAACAGTTTGTTGTTGGCTCCTATGCCAACGGCCAGTACCTCGCAAATTTTAGGCAACAACGAGTGTTTTGAACCATACACCAGCAACATTTATACCCGTCGTGTTTTGAGCGGAGAATTTGTGGTAGTGAACAAACACCTGCTGCGCGACCTGGTGAAACTGGGCATCTGGAACGATGGTTTGAAAAACAAAATCATTGCGGCCAACGGTTCTGTTCAAAACATTGCCGAAATTCCGGCCAACATCAAAGAACTTTACAAAACCGTTTGGGAAATCAAACAACGCACGATTATTGACATGGCTGCCGACCGCGGGGCGTTCATCGATCAGTCGCAATCGCTGAATTTGTTTATTCAGGATGCCAATTTCGCGAAGATGAGCAGCGCGCATTTTTACGCCTGGAAAAAAGGTTTAAAAACCGGCATGTATTACCTGCGTACAAAAGCCGCAGCCGATGCCATTAAGTTTACCGTTGATCAAAGCGCCCTGGCACAACCTACCTTTGTTCTAGGCAACGAGGACCAATTGCTGGTGGATCGCGGACAAGGTCATGTGTTGAGCTACGACGAACAGCAAGCGCAATTGAGCTGTAGTTTGGATGATCCGGAGAATTGCGAAGCTTGCGGAAGTTAAGCTGTATCAATAAGCAAAAAATTAAAGCCCCTTAAACCAAGGGGCTTTTTGTTTTCATAATGCTATAATTTGTGGCAACACTCCTTACTTACAGGGCATAATTTTGAGTGAACAATTCATAAATATTAAATGGAGGAGGCAAAAAGCATAAAGCTAAGCGATGAAATGGTGCTGGATAAGATTTATTTTATCCGAAATCAAAAAGTGATGCTGGATAGCGACTTGGCCAAACTGTATGGAGTGGAAACCAAAGCGCTGAAACAAGCTGTGAAAAGAAATATCGACCGTTTTCCGGAAGATTTTATGTTTGAATTGAGTGGCCAGGAGTTTGAGATTTTGAGGTCACAAATTGTGACCTCAAGTTGGGGAGGGGTCCGTTATATGCCTATGGCCTTTACCGAATACGGTGTTTTAATGTTGTCAAGCGTATTAAACAGCCAAAAAGCCATACAGATCAACATACAGATTATGCGTGTGTTTGCCCGGATACGCAAGGCCTTTACCGACACCACAGAGCTGAAACTTGCCATTGAAGGGCTTAAAAAGAAAACAGAAAACGATTCAAAGAACATTGAACTTGTCTTCAAATACCTTGACGAATTGTTGGAGAAAAGGGAAAAACCTGCGCCGCGAAAATCTATTGGCTATAAGGTATAGCCCTTCTAAGCGAAAAACCCGCTTGATATAATCCTTATCTTCGCGCACAATGAGGGTTTTGCTCGGCACGTTAAACGCCAAATACATACACAGCAATCTAGCCATACGCCTGCTTTATCAGCTTAATAAAGAGCGGGAAGGTTTGGCCTGGAAGGAATTTACCATCAAAGAAAACAAAGACGAGATAGCAGCGTATTGCTCAGACTTTGAGGTGGTGGCTTTTTCCTGCTATATCTGGAACATCAGTCCTACCCTTGAGGTGTGCAGGAAAATAAAACGCATCAACCCTGAGATTAAAATTTTGCTGGGCGGACCGGAAGTGAGCTACGAGTGGGAAGAAATAATTGCCCTTGAAGAAGTGGATTTTATTATTCAGGGAGAAGGAGAAATAGCTTTTACCGAATTTTTAAAACACTACCCCGATGTGGCTTTGGTGCCCTCCCTCATTTGGAAAAAGAATAAAGAGGTGATTGAAAATCCCCTCGCACACATGTTCGATTTAAAAAACCTTGAACACATCATGCCTTATGGGGACGACGAGGTAGAGGATCTAAAAAACAAAGTGTTGTATCTGGAAACCTCCAGGGGCTGCCCTTACAAATGTGAGTTTTGCCTGGCCAGTCTGGATAACAAGGTGAGGCAATTGCCCATGCAAGGTATTAAAAACACCTTGTTATTTATGATGCAACACGGGCGGGTGGTGAAGTTTTTAGACCGCACCTTTAATGTAAAAAAAGATTTTTCGATTGAGATTTTTCAATTTATACTCGATCACCACCGGGAGGGCAATGTGTTTCAATTTGAGATTACAGCGGATATTTTGCACGCCGACATTCGGAAATTTATACACGAGAAAGTGCCTAAAGGTTTGTTTCGATTTGAAATAGGTATACAAACGGTAAACCAAAAAGCCAACCTGGAAGTACAGCGCAAACAGAACTTCGACAAAACCAAAGCCATTATTCAGGAATTGGAGTACAAGGTAGAAATGCACCTGGACCTCATTGTAGGCATGGCTTTGGACCGTTGGGCCGACATTAAATATTCCTTTGAAGAAGTGTTTAAACTGGAAGCACCTGAATTACAATTGGGTTTTTTAAAATTTTTGAAAGGCACCCCGGTGCGGCAAAAATACCAGGAGCATGGTTTTGTGTTTGACCCCGAACCCCCTTACCAGATCATTGAAAGCAATTACCTCTCCAAAACCGAATTGGAACGCATCACCAAACTCGAACACGCTTTAGAAATATACTGGAACAGCGGCAAAGCGCAGAACCTGCTCAAATACGTAAACACCAAATACAGTGCCTTTGATTTTTTACTGGGCCTAGGTGAGTATTTTGGTACACAACGCAATTTCCACAAGTATTCTTTGAAAGACGTATTTGAAATAGCAACCGCTTTTGTTGAACAACAGTACCCTGAAGACCGGGTGCTGAAAGAATTTATTGCTTTGGACTATTACCTGCATTTTAAAGTAAAACCACAGTTATTGTTTTTACATGAAATTGAGCGCAGCGAAAAAAATGTCCTGATCGATCAGCTGGGTTTAAACCCTCACAAATTCCGCTACCTGATTTTGCCCCTGAGTTTTAATTTTGAAAGTTTTTTACAAACCCGAAGCATTGAATCGGGCGATTACCGCCTGGTGATCGAATACAACGGGCTTACAAAATGCAGGGTGCTGAAGGCGCTGAAGCAGATGGTGGTTTGAGGGTGCATTGAGGGTGCAAATTCACGCATAATCTTCGTTTAGGCAACTATCGCATTTTTTTCGCAAACTAGCTATACCAATAAATCCGGGAAAGCAATTTTACATACATTTGCCCGAGCGTTTTAATATCAAGATATGAATAGAATACTGGTTTTAATCACCCTTTCCGACAGTGGAATCGAAACCATAAAATCGAACCCCGAATTACCCAAAAAGGAAATGGAATTTGTAAATCAATGGAAGGCGGAAGCTATTCTGGAGAGTTTCTTCATCTCGGTTTCTAAAAAAGACGCGGTGTTAATTTTCCAGAACATTGATGAAAACAAAACCAGGGAGCTCATCAGCATCCTGCCCTATTTCCCTTACATGTCCAAAATCGAGTACCACAATCTGAACAAACAATTTTAAAGGTTAAGCATCTGAAAGGAGTTTCTTCAGGCGCTGTTCTAAGTAACTAAGCTATTAAATTGTCTGAAGCCTTTTTCTAAGCCAAAATTAACTTTTGTACTGCCCGATTTTTTGCAACTTTAAACGTCTTAAAGGGTTTTACAGGTATGCAGGGTTTCCGCTTTCAGGGTTTTTCGGCAAAAAGCCAATCCAAGTTTGATGAGTTATTTAAACTCTTTAAACAACTTATTACCCATACCAGCGGAGATGTGCAGGAAACCATTGACTGGATGCGGGAGTTGGACAAGGAATACCAGCTTACTGATTCTATCTACACCATTGATGATTTTGTGGAAGAACTCAAAAAGAGGGGTTACCTCCGCGAAACAACCGATCGCCCCGGCGGATTGGGCATCACCCCAAAAACCGAACAGGCCATACGCGAAAACGCCCTCGAGTTACTGTTTGGTAAATTAAAAAAAGGCAAAGCCGGCAACCACAGCACCCGTTACGGAGGCAGCAGCGGAGAAGAACAAAGCGATGTGCTGCGCAATTTTGAGCCGGGCGACTCCCCTCAAAATCTGGCTCTTAATGAATCGGTGCAACAAGCCCAGCTGAACAGCGGTATGGAAGAGTTTCGTTTAACCGAGCAGGACCTTCTGGTGCACGAGCAGGAATACAAAACCCAAACGGCCACGGTATTGATGATCGACATCAGCCACAGCATGATTTTATACGGAGAAGACCGCATTACCCCCGCAAAAATGGTGGCCATGGCCCTTGCCGAAATGATTCGGCGTAAATACCCTAAAGACAGTCTGGATATTATTGTATTTGGCGATGATGCCTGGCCCATTTCCCTGAAAGACCTGCCTTATCTTCAGGTGGGGCCTTACCACACAAACACGGTGGCGGGATTGGAACTGGCCATGGACATTCTGCGCCGTAAAAAAACGACCAACAAACAAATTTTTATGATCACGGATGGGAAACCTTCCTGCTTAAAAGAAAATGGCACCTACTACAAAAACAGTTTTGGATTGGATCGACGCATCGTGAACAAATGCCTTGAACTGGCGGCCCTTTGCAAACGCAAACAAATCAACATTACTACGTTTATGGTTGCCAAAGACGATTACCTTCAGCATTTTATTGATGAATTTGCCGCAGCCAATCAGGGTAAGGCCTATTTTACAGGATTAAAAGGATTAGGAGAAGTGATTTTCAGGGATTATAACAGCAAAAAATCGAAACGCGTTTAGTATGAAAAAACCAAACATCAGTACCTTAGGTGAACTTAAAAAGGCGGGCTACAGTTACCTCAGCATTAAAGATGAGATCAGAAACAACCTGATTGAGAAACTAAAAACCAAAGACCCCATTTTTGACTCGGTGTACGGTTACGAACAAACCGTGTTGCCCGAAGTGGAGCGCGCATTATTGAGTAAACACAATATTTTGTTTCTGGGTTTGCGCGGGCAGGCCAAAACCATGATGGCCCGGCAAATGTGTTATCTGTTGAACGAATACATTCCTGTGGTGAAAGGCGCTCCTTTGCACGACGACCCTTTTCAACCAGTATCTGCTTTTGCCAAAGACCTCATTGAAAAAGAAGGAGACCTTACCGGCATTGATTGGTTGCATCGCAACGATCGTTATGCCGAAAAACTGGCCACCCCCGATGTGAATGTGGCGGATTTGATTGGTGATATTGATCCCATTAAAGCCGCAGGGCAAAAGCTCAGTCTTTCGGATGAAAAAGTGATTCACTATGGCATGATTCCCCGCAACAACAGGGGTATATTTGTCATCAACGAGTTGCCCGATCTTCAGCCCCGCATCCAAGTGGCTTTGTTTAATATTTTACAGGAAGGTGATGTGCAAATCAGAAGCTTTAATTTGCGTCTGCCTTTAGACATACAATTTGTATTTACGGCTAATCCTGAAGATTACACCAACCGCGGCAGCATTGTAACACCGCTTAAAGACCGGATTGGTTCGCAGATTCTCACGCATTATTTGAATGCCCCGGAACAAGCGAGAAAAATTACGGAGAGTCAGGTTAAACTGAGTGGCACACAAAAAACCATTCGTGTTCCCGAATTGCTTAAAACCCTGGTGGAACAAATTGCTCTGGAAGCCCGTAAAAGTGAATTTGTGGATGCCAAGAGCGGCGTGAGTGCCCGACTCACCATCAGCGCTTTTGAAAACCTGGTGAGCGCCGCCGAATTGCGATTTTTAAAAACCGGACAATCTTATACTTTCGCGCGGATTTCCGATTTATATGCCTGCATTCCGGCCATTAACGGCAAAATAGAATTGGTGTACGAAGGGGAGCAGGAAGGTCCGGCTGTGATCGCATACAACCTCATCAGCATGGCCATTCGCAATTATTTTGTGCGTTTGTTTCCCGACCCTTCCAAACTAAAACGCAAAACCGAAAAAAACCCCTACACCGAAATTGTGAATTGGTTTTCTAACGGTCAGCGCATTGATTTGTTGGAACAACACAACGACAAGGTTTACGCTGCCGCTTTATCCCTGGTGAACGGACTCAGTGAACTGGTGGAAACTTACCAGCCCAAAATAAAAGGCGAAGAAAAATCCCTGATGATGGAATTTGTGTTGCATGCGCTGGCGGAGCATTCTTTATTGAACAAAAATAAATTGGCCGAAGGCATTGGATTCAGTGATTTGTTTGGTGCTTTATTAAATCAAAACTTAAGTAAAGACAATAGCGAAAATGCCTAGTTTGATTCTTTGACGTGTTCACTTTTTTTGGGCGCCTCCCTAAAGCAGAAAAACAAGCACCCACTTTGGAAGTTTTTCGCTTTAGGGTCGGGCTGCTCCGGGCTCGGCTATCGCCTCGGCTTTTTCTGCTCCGCTACGCTCCGCAAAAAAGAGCCAAGCCCTGCGCATCCCTGGCGCGGCAATTATTTTTGGAAGCACATAGCAAGCTGGAGTTTTAAATTTCAATCAACAAAACTTCTTTATATACTCATGCAATACGTCAGATTTCAGCTGTATTGCACGAGTAATAAGTATTCGGTCTACAAGAAGTTTAAGTTCAAGTCTTATTTACTTCACTCACTAAGGAATTTCTCAAGCCCAGCATTTTTATGGCGGTAATGGCCGCCTCGCTGCCCTTGTTGCCGTGTTTGCCGCCGGCGCGGTCAATGGCTTGCTGCATGGTATCGGGGGTTAGCACCCCAAAAATAACCGGGATATTGTATTTTATGTTGAGGTCGGTAATACCTTTGGCCACGGCATCGCAAATAAAATCAAAATGCCGGGTTTCGCCTTGTATTACACAACCCAGGCAGATGATGGCATCGGCATCGGTAAATTCAGCGGCGTATTGCGCGCCGAGTGTAAGTTCAAAACTTCCGGGCACAGCTTGAACACTTATGTTTTGTGCTTTGGCTCCAAAATGTATTAAGGTGGATAGTGCGCCTTCTTTTAAAGCTCCGGTAATGGTGGAATTCCATTCAGAATAAACAATAGCAAAACGGAAAGCGGAGGCGTTCGGTACTTCGCTTCCTTCGATGCTCGAAAGGTTTTTATTGACGCTGCTCATGTGTTAAAAATAAAAAAGTCTGCAGGGTTTGCAGACTTTAAATTAGTTATTCTGTTCGAATTAAAGGTTTCCCAATGCTTTTACGCGTGCAATTTCCCTGCTGATCTCTCTGGCCTCCTCGCTTCTGGCGTATTCTTTGTTCAGGCGCTCATACATGTCGAGGGCTTTTTGGTAGTTGCCGCTGAGTTCGTAAGCAAAGCCGGCTTTTTTCAAATAAAGCGGGGTGGTAAAAGTATTGTTGCTGTTTTCGGCTGCCTTCAGGTAATAGTTAATGGCTTCATCGGTTTTGTTGAGTTCCATGTTGGCATCACCAATGGCACCAATGGCGATGGAAGAAATGATCTCGTCCTTGCCTTCATATTTTTTTAACCACTCAATGGCTTGCTCAAATTTTCCGGTACGCAGATAACAAATGCCGGCATAATAATTGGCCAGGTTACCGGTTTTGGTGAGGTTGTAATTTTCAGCCACTTGTTCAAAACCCATCATTTGTTTCTGTCCATCGGGGGTCATCACCATGATGCCTCCTTTAAGGGCCAGATTAAAACTGTCTTTTTCAAAAAGATTTTCGGCCATGTACATTTCATTGGCCGCTTCTTTTTCCTGCTCAGGCAGGTAGAACATTTTAAAATATACAATAGCAACAATGAGTACGGCTATACCTCCGCCTACGTAGTTGATCAGCTTTTTGTTCTTCTCATAAATGAGTTGAAAACCCTGCAAGCTGGGGTCGATGCTTTTTTTAGGAGCTTCTACCTGCTCTTCTACCGGGTTTGATTCGTTGCTTTCAACCGGGTTTTCTTCTTTTAAATCAGTCATTTGAATTTGAAAAATTTAGTCTGCGAAGATAGTCTTTTTTGCAGAATCACCGAATTTTTTTTGACGGGCGAAAAAGCCTCAAAATAAGCGTACTTTTGCATAAAATCATGTATTTAAAGCAATTATCCCTGGTTAATTTTAAGAATTACACTGATTTTGAGGCCAGTTTCTCAAAAAAGGTAAATTGTTTTGTGGGCAATAACGGGGTGGGTAAAACCAATTTGCTGGATGCCATCCACTACCTTTCGTTTTGCAAAAGTTTTTTTAACCCTGTGGACAGCCAGAACATCAGGCACAACGAAGGTTTTTTTATGCTGCAGGGTTGGTTTGAAAAGGAAGGGGAAACCAGCGAATTGCATTGTGCCCTGAAACGCCACCAAAAAAAGGTGTTCAAAAAAAACAAACGGGAATACGAGCGTCTGAGCGAACACCTGGGACAGTTTCCTTTGGTGATGATATCGCCCAGCGATACCGAGCTGATACATGGCAGCAGCGAACAAAGGCGGAAGTTTATTGACAGCATCATTTCGCAGTACGACAAAACCTACCTCGACAACCTGATTGCCTACAACCATGTGTTAAAACAGAGGAACGCCCTCCTGAAACAATTTCAGGAGCAGCGCAGTTTTGATGCCGAAACGCTGGATATTTTAGATGAGCAGCTGGTGATACACGGGCAGGTGATACTCGAAAAACGCATCGAGTTTCTGAAAACCTTTATCCCCCTTTTCAACCGCCACTACCAGTACATCAGCAGCAGTGGCGAAAACGTAAGTTTGAAATACGAAAACAGCCTTGGAGAACGCGAATTTAAAGCCGCTTTAATGACTTCTTTGTCACGCGACAGGGCCCTCAATTACACCAGCATCGGGCCGCACAAGGACGATATGGATTTTCAGCTTGAATCTTACCCCCTCAAACGTTTTGCCTCCCAGGGTCAGCAAAAATCTTATTTGTTGGCCTTAAAACTGGCGCAATTTGAGTTCATCAAAAACCAGAAAAACACCAAACCCCTGTTGCTATTGGACGATGTGTACGATAAACTGGATGAACAACGTTTTACCCGTCTGCTGGAATTGGTAAGCGGAGACCAGTTTGGGCAGGTGTTTATAACCGATACCCACCCCGAGCGCATGGAACAGTTGCTGAGCGCCCGCAGCATTGAAAACCGCATTTTTGTGGTTGGGGAAACCACTTCGGCCGGTTTGATACCCGATGATTCCCCGGAATTCTAATATTTTAGACCCTTAAATGGCTAAAATGGGTCGTTCAGGCCCGATTTTTGATTAAATTTATTCAGGCCCAACCCTTTCTCCCTTTCAACTGTATTAGATAACTGAGGCCTTTACTACTTCTATGCTTATTCAGCTCACACTGATAGATTCTTGCATTCATGGCGAGCGTAGAGCCGAGTATGAACTTTATAAACTGTGTTACCCTTACCTGATGAGCATTTGCATTCGATATACCCGCAATCAGGACAAAGCCAAAGAAGTTTTGAACCAGGGTTTTTACAAAATACTGAGCAATTTAAAAAGTTACGACAGAGAAAGTCCCATTAAACCCTGGATACGAAAAATTATGATCAACACTCTGATCAACGAATTTAAAAAGGAGAAGCTGCATTACAAAACCATGCAGTATGTGGAGACGTATTATGAAGAAGAATCTTATTCGGAATTGAATGAAAGTTTGGCTCGCTCGAATGCGGAGGAGATATACAACTTCATCGGGAAACTGGCACCGGCCTCACGCCAGGTGTTTAACCTGTATTTTATTGACGGGTACAAACACCGTGAAATTGCCGGGATGCTGAACATCACAGAGGGCACCTCGAAGTGGCACCTGAACGCGGCGAGAGAAAAGCTGAAAGAACTACTAACCAAAAATGAATTGATGCTTAAGGAGAATAACAATGAGTAAGGAAGAAAAATTTAAAAAAACGCTTCAGCGGCTTTTGGAGGAGCAGACCTTTGCTTTTGAAGAGAGCGATTGGGAAGCGGCCAAAAAAGTGATTGAGAACAAGCGAAGAAAAAGACGCCTGCTTCCGCTTTGGTTTGTGTTAAGCGGTGTGGTCATCTTTACCGGCGCGCTAATGCTTTGGCCGGAAACAAAACCCATGGTTATTGTTAACCACCAAACCTCAGAACAAGCTGTTACGGCCCCGGCAACAAAAGCGGAGGCGGTTTCAGAAGTAACCAAATCAATTAATGCTGAACCAACGGCTCCTGCATTAAGCCAAAGCAAGCTTGCTGAAGTTTCAAACAACGTGACTTCTGCACCGGAGAAACAAAGTCCTAAACCTGTGAGCGCCTCAGCATTAACTGAAGTTTCTTCTGCTCCGAATGTTGTTGCTGTTCAAAAAGAAGAAACGCTTGCCCTGACTGAACCTGCGCAAACAAAAACCGAAGCAGAGGTGCCCGTTGTGCCTGTTGTTCCTGAAGTTAAAACAAACCAAAGTTCTCAGGTTAATAACAAAGGCTTAGTATCAACAGAGGAAAAAGCCGGGGAAGTTCTTGCAAACAGTGTTCCTTTAACGGCTCTTGAAACCTCTTCTAATGTGCCGCTTGAAGAGGCGAAAACAAGCTCCAATGAAGCTGTTGCAGCAACATCGGTTCTGCCAAAAGACAGTTCGGAATTGACGTCTGCTTCCGGTTCAGCTCTGAGTTTGCCGGAAGTGAGGAAAAACATGTTATGGAGTATTGAAGCGGGCTTTCATGTGTTGTATGGATGGAAAACTCCGACAGGAACGGAAGGAAGAGGTTTTAATCCTGTGCTAGGCATTAATTATCACAAGGCCATGAACGAACGCTTCGATTATTCTTTGGGATTGCATTTCACGAGTATCGCTCACCTGGGGGCCTTTAGCGATACCTCAAAAATTACCAGTTACAAATTTGGGGAAGAAAGCCAGGTAACGGTTATCAGTCCACAAACGTTTTACTACCTGAATTTTCCTTTGCGATTTTCCTGGAACTTCAGCAGAAAACAATGCCTGGGCAGTAGTTTTGAATTAGGGTATTTACTTAACGTAAACAGTACAGTAGAAACTTATGAGGCGGCTTTCAATGTCGGCGAAAAACAAAGTAGTAAAGAACTTGGTTACACAGAAGGTGTAGCGCCTTATAATTTTCAAATGGGTTTCTTTTACCGCAGAGAATTGTTTAAAAACCTATACATACAACCGGAGGTGTTTTTTGGGTTGGTGGATCTGAAGGACGACGCCTTTTTTAATTCAAACGTAAAAGAAAGAAGTTCAGGACTAAAACTCACATTACTTTATTCAATCAAAAACAGATAAAATGCATTTTCTACGCCTCTCACTACTGTTGATTCTCTTAGTGCTTTTCAGCGCCTGTGAGAAGAAAAAATACCCTGAGTCCTTGGTTACCAACGAGCCCGAATTTTATGCTGAGCTCAATGGCAGTGGTTCTTCCACCCTGATAGAAGCCGGCATCAACAATTACATGCTTTTTTCATCCTATACACAGGATCAGAAAGGTTTATACACTTATGTGGCCGAGCTTCGTCAAAAAAACTGCCCAAGTGTTTGCCCCAACAGCATACGTTTTGAAATCAACGATTCCAAAACCAGTGCCGCGGGTGCTGCTGCCGATATTAATTCGGCCATTTACCCCGGTTCCTACCCTTATGTTTCATCCGAGTGGGTTGTGAATTTTAAATCCAGGTTTAATAAACCCGTTTCAGGTTATTTCTGGAATTTTGGAGATGGGGAGGTTTCAACAGTAGCGAATCCCTCTCATACCTATAAAAAAGGGGGGAACTATACGGTGTGTTTAACCATCAAATCGTTAAACGGCTGCGAAAGTTCAATCTGCAATACTGTGGCGGTGGGTTTTGCACCCGATCGTTGTATGGCTTACGTCAGCGATTCTATTGTGTCGTCGAATACCATGCGTTTTAAAGCCCAAACCTTTGGCGTCGCCCCATTCACATTCCAATGGGACTTTGGGGATGGTAAAGGTTCAGAAGAAGCCCAACCCAATCACAGCTATGCTGTGCGGGGGGCTTACCCGGTGCGACTCAGCCTTAGGGATGCAAAAAATGAACTCGCGGTTTGGAACTATAACACCATTACTTCCGGAGATTCTTCCTCCTGTGCTTCTAATTTTAGTCCTCTTTCTATGACTGCCCTGAATGACAGTGTTCCTTTTTCTCAGGTCGTAATTAAGTACCGGGATGCCGGTGGTGTGGAATATTCTTCAAAGATTTACGCACAAGATCAGAACAGCAAATTTGAAGTGCTTTCAGTAAGTGATTTTGAGCCCAATGAACGTGGGGAAGCCACTAAAAAACTAAAACTCAGGTTCAGTGCTATACTGTACAATGGAACTAAAAAACTTAAATTCGAGAATGCCGAAGCCGTGATTTGTATATCCTATAAAAAATAATTGTTTACCCAACCATCTTATCAATACGTTTGTATTGTTGAATAACAAAGGGAGTAAGCTGAAAATCCCAAAAAGAGTAAGCAGAACTTTTAATATAAACATGAAAACAATTACCAAACACTTAAAACTACTGGCGTTCTTAATTGCCTTAATGGGTTTTAGCAAATCCTATTCTCAGGGTTGTATTCCCGGCTTCACATTCAATATTAACCCGAATGGAGTGGTAAGTTTTACCAGCACTTCTGTTGGTGTTAATTCCATCACTACCCAATACTATTGGAATTTTCAGGGTGGTAGCCCCGGCACCTTTACCGGAACCGGTGGAGCAGGCATGACCGCCATGACCACGTATACTATGCCAGGCACGTATACTGTTACTCTCTTTATTTTAACAGTGCCTAGTTGTTCGAGTCAGGTGACCCACACCTTGTCCATCAACAATCCAACGCCCAATTGTTCATTAAGTGTGGGTACTACACCTGCAACCGGATCCGCCACTTGTAATGGATCGGCCACCGTAACCAATGTCACAGGACTTTGCGGTGCACCATCGTATACATGGATTCCCGGAGGTTTGTCAGGAGGTTCGGTTACCGGCTTATGTCCGGGCACTGTTTATACCGTAATTGCTTCAGCCGGAACGGGAACAAATTGTTGTCCGACTGTGAGCAACACCTTTAGTGTATCGGCCAACAATTGCAACGTAAATGCCAATTTCACCTATAGTGTAGGAGCGAATGGTTTGGTGAATTTCACCAATCTGTCAACGGGCACTAACTCTATACTGACTACTTACAGCTGGACTCTGGGGAACGGACAAACCAGCAATGCTCAAAATCCAAGCACGACATATACAGCAAACGGGCAATACTGGGTATCGCTTTGGGCCATCAATGGTCCGAGTTGCTGGGATTCAACTTCTGTTCTCGTTAACGTAAATACAGTTACCGGCGGCACGTGTAACCTGAATGCTAACTTCAGTTTCTCCTACGGTTCTAATGGGTTGGTAAATTTTTTAAATACTAGCACTGGCACAGTCAACCCAGCCTATTATTGGAACTTTGGTAATGGAAGTTCACAAGGCTTCACCTTAACCAACCCTTCCATGACCTATACTGCGAATGGAAGCTATCAGGTGAAGTTGAAAGTATATAATTCAGGTACTTTGTCTCCAACCTGCTCTGATTCTGCTTTTCAAATTGTGAACATAACCAATGCCGTTGGCCCATGCAACCTGGTGGCCGGCTTTACTCACACGGTAGGCGCGAACGGTGTGGTGAATTTTGGCAACACCTCAACAGGAACAGTTGCCAACACGGTTTACTTCTGGAATTTTGGAGATGGCACCACCGGTTTTGGAGCCAATCCAAACCACACCTACCCTTCTGCGGGGGCTTACTTTGTGATTATGACTGCCATCAACAACTCGGTTAACTGCATGAGCACAGCCAGTACAGCCATAAACGTTACGGGTATCAATTGTGTTGCCAATGCCAACTTTAGTGTAGCTCCAACCAACACTGCACAATACTGGACCGCCACCCCTTCATTCCCCTGGAATGTTACTAATGCCGTTTGGTCGTGGGGTGATGGGTCTAGCAGCGTTGGCCTTTACAGTTCCCATTCCTATTCAGCAGCCGGTCTCTATTCTATTTGTTTGAGTGTTACCGTTTCTTGCGGAGCCACTTCTACTACCTGTGCTACTTACTCCATTTCAAAAGTAAGTTCATCAGCGGCCATGATACAGATCAATGTAGTGCCTCCTCAATTGGTTGAAGTTGGTATAGCGGATCAGGTACTTGCATTGAGTGGTGTTAATTTCTATCCTAACCCAAACAATGGTGTGTTGAATGTGGAATTGAACTCCGGAAATACGGCACCCTATGGTTTACAAATCATCGATCTGAGTGGAAGAATCCTGTTCACCACAAGCATCGATGCGGCTAAGGAAAATAACCAAAAAGTCATAGACCTTCACACCCTTCCAAATGGTGTGTACATTCTTCAACTTGAACAGGCCGGCCAGCGCCTGAACTCAAAGCTGGTGATTTCTAAAGATTAGTTTAGTTTTCGTTCTGTGTGCAAAGAGAGGGGGGGCTGAGTAGCGACCCCTCTTTTTTTTCACGCAAATTTTACCACTTATACAATCAATTGAATGAATGGCTAAACACAGGTCACCAACTATAAACCCGGCATCCGGGATGTTCAATTTTGCAATAACTTGCCTATAAAGGATCCCTCATTAAATAGTGTAACCATGAAAACAAAACATAATTCGTCATTAAAATCAGTCCGCTTCTTCGCCGTGTTAAGCCTTTTGTTTGTGTTGCAATCACAACGCAGCCTGAGTCAGTGTGCGGCCAATTTTACCTATAACATCGGAGCTAACGGGCAGGTCACGTTTATAAGCACATCTACCGGAACAAGCGCCACAACGAATTACAATTGGAACTTTGGTCCGGCAACGTTCAGTGCAACCGGTGCAGGGGGAATGAACCCCAGTTACACTTACACGGCAAATGGCGTTTATATGGCCTATCTTAACCTATACTCTGCTGTGCCAACCTGTTCAAGCAACACCAATGGGGTGTGGATCAATATCACGAATGCCACCAACACCTGTGTGTTAAATGCGGGATTTACGTATGGCATTAACCAGAACAATTCTGTTTTTTTTAACAACACCAGCAGCGGCGTTTCTGCGGGAGTAACGTATACCTGGAATTTTGGAGACGGAAATTCAGCCACCGGCTTTCAGGCTTCCCACACCTATTCAAGTAATGGTTTGTATACTGTTACCTTAACAGCCAATAACAATTACACCTCTGCATGTGTCTCCACCTATACGGCTGTTGTGAGTGCCAGCACGGCCTGTAATTTTAGCGCCAATATTACCAGTTCGGTAGGGGCCAACGGAGTCGTTAGTTTTTCAAGTAATACCAGTGGCTCTGTCATTCCCAACTTTTATGGCTGGTCATTCGGTGACAATACAAGTGTAAATGGCAGCTCTGTTTTAGCTACTGTTACTCACACCTATTACAGTAACGGATATTTTCCTATCAGTCTGTGGCTAGGCTCTCAATCACCCAGTTGCAATGTTCAGTTTACGAGTGGAGTCACGGTTAACAATGCTCCTACCCCTAATTGCACCTTGCAGGCTAATTTTACTTACACTCTGGGAGCGAATGGCTTTGTAAGTTTTATCAATACATCCACAGGAACCGTTGCTCAAACCACTTATTCCTGGAATTTTGGTACGGGTATGTCATGGTTGAATTATAATCCCTATGCCTCCTCCCCAAATAACCAATTTTTGAACAATCAAACTTATTTGGTTACGCTCACTGCCTCTAACAATTTTACCCCTTCATGCATTTCAACACACACGGCATTGGTTACGATCAGCAATACAACTTGCAATTTAGTACCGGGTTTGAGTTTTAGTTTACAGCCCGGCGGAATGGTAAGCTTTACAAACACAACAACCGGTGGTAATCCATCCTCTATGTATTATTGGGATTTTGGTGATGGCTCTCCTAGTCCAACCATTAACCCGATTAGCACCCAACACACCTATATGGCAAATGGCGTTTACCAGGTTTTGGGAAGTATCCTGTCAACAGGGCCTTCCTGCACCGCAACCGCTGCGCAAAACATCACCATAACTACTGCTGGTGGGCCCCCTTGCAACCTCCTTTCAAGTTTCAGCAGCAGTGTGGGGGCCGCCGGATTGGTAACTTTCACGAATACCTCAACGGGTACAAACACCAATACCTCTTATTTATGGAATTTTGGTGATGGGAACACCTCCTCTGCCCTCTCACCATATCACACTTATTCTACCACCGGCAATTTTGTAGTGAGTCTCAGCCTTTCTGACATCACCAACACCTTTTGTGTAAACAGCAGTACACAGATGGTAAATGTGCCTACTCCCACCTGTTTGGCCAATTCCAGTTTCAGCATGGCCCCAACCAATACAGCGCAAGTGTGGTATGCCAGCCCTTCTTTTCCATTGAATGTCAGCAATGCGGAATGGAGCTGGGGAGATGGCTCAAGCAGCAATCAGCTTTACACCTCGCACACATATTCAGCCCCGGGCCTTTATACGATTTGTTTATCTGTTACTGTTAACTGCAATGCGACTTCATCCACCTGCAGTACCTACTCCATCACCAAAGTCAGTGAGTCGGCATTAATCGTACAGGTTATTGTTGTTCCACCGGATTTTAATCCGGTTGGAATTGAACTACAAAACAGGAATGCCTTGTTGTTTGAGGTATTTCCGAATCCAGGTGATGGCTTGTTTCAACTGCAGGGTAACATTCAATCAGAGGAACCTCTCGACATTCAAGTGCTGGACCTGAATGGAAAATGCCTGTATTCTGAAATTCAATCCTATGAGCCCAAACAGGAGATTCGGGAAATTAACCTCAAACATTTGCCTCAAGGTCTTTATATTCTTCATCTTGAACAGGCCGGGCTTCGCCTGAATAAAAAACTGGTCATATCAAAAGAATAGTTCTGTTCTCGTTCTGTGTGCAAAGGCAGGGGTCAGTTTATCGGCCCTTGCTTTTTTTGTTTCTGTTTTTTGAATTAAACCCTGAATAAGTCTACCAGTTATAAAGCCAATTCGGTCTTCTGTCAGAAAACGGAATTACTTTGCTTTGAATTGCTGAAATTGCACCGTGGCCTTAGTTAGATCCACCCTCTGAAAAATGGGGACTACTTGAACTGAAAATTAGATTAGTTCTGTTCTTGTTCTGTGTGCAAAACAAGGGTCAGGTTAGTGGCCCTTGTTTTTTTATTTACTCGCAATAGTTTGTTTATTATTTACAATTTGCAGGAGATGAGCGTAAATTTTGTAACTTCCCTTATGATTAAAACAGTGGAGTATGCCGAAAATCCCTTCTAAGAGTAGGCTTCAATTAAGCAAATGTATTATGACTCATTTAACAAATTCTTTAAGAATACTGTTAGTTTTATTTTTGCTTTCAGGAGGAAAATCATTGGTATCTCAAACCTGTACCGTTAACTTTTCCTCATTCACAAATGGGATGGGTTTTTATGGTTTTACTGTAACTACTGCGGCAGGCTCGAACTCAACTACCGTTTATACCTGGAATTTTGGGTCTGGGGCGCCTAGTTTTTCAGCAACAGGCGCTGCGGGATTGTATCCATCATACCAATATACGGCAAGCGGAATCTACACAGTAACGCTTACTGCCTTTACGCCTCCAAATTGTTTTGCAAGTGCAAGCCAAACCATACAGGTGACGGTACCTACTTGTAGTTTAGTGCCAGGTTTTACATATAGCAACACAGCAATCAATGGATTAATTGACTTTTTCGATACAAGTACGGGAACAGATTGGTCAAGCACCTACAGTTGGAATTTTGGAAACGGCAATCAAAGCAATTTGCAAAATCCAGGCACTACCTACACGGCGAACGGAACGTATACAGTCACGCTTTTTGTGACTACTGCCTCCGTTCCGAACTGCACAGCCACGATCAGCCAAACCATTGCCGTGAGCAATGTGACAACTTCGCCCTGTAATCTAAGTGCTAATTTCACCTTTTCATACGCGCCCAATGGGGTAGTGAATTTCTACGATTCCTCTACAGGTACCGGTACATTTGTCAGCTATTCCTGGTACTCCTACCAAAACCTGTTAACCAGCTTTAGTCAAAATCCAAGCTTCTATTATGCGGTGAATGGCAGCTACACGGTGAGACTTTTGGTGACCAACCAAAATACAATGCCGCTTTGTCAGGATTCAATTCTTCAACAGGTTATCATTACAAATGCTGTTGGTCCCTGCACTTTGCAAGCGGGTTTCTCTCACAGTGTAGGAGCGAATGGTTTGGTAAACTTTTCTAACACCTCTGTTGGGACATTAAGTAACACCTCTTACTTCTGGAATTTTGGAGATGGAAGTACAGGAAGCGGAGCCAACCCAAGTCACACCTTTCCTTCTTCAGGTCTTTTTTACGTTGAATTAAATGCCATTAATGCGCTCAACCTTTGCGAAGACACCATTGGCCAAGTGATAAATGTTACAGGCATCAATTGTTTGGCCAACTCTAATTTTAGTGTTGCTCCAACAAATACCGCTCAATACTGGACAGCCACGCCGGCCTTCCCATGGAACATCAATAATGCTGTTTGGTCTTGGGGAGATGGTTCAGGCAGTAATTTGCTATACACTTCCCACACTTATTCCGCCGCTGGCAACTATCAGATTTGTTTGAGTGTAACTGTAAATTGTGGTTCAAGTTCATCCACCTGCGCAACTTATTCCATTTCAAAAATAAACGCTGATAATGCAATGATTCAAATTAATGTAGTCCCTCCTGAATTGATTGAAGTAGGCCTTGATAAAATTGGTTCCGTTTTGAATGAGGTTCGTTTTTATCCCAACCCAAGTAGTGGTCTCTTCTATTTGGAATCGAATTTCATTAAAAATGAAACCATTGAGATTAAAGTTATGGATATCAATGGAAAACTTGTTTATGTAAGTCAGCTCTTGCCAACTGAAAGTGAAAAAACACAGGAAATATCCCTTAAAAAACTACCAGATGGTGTTTATTTTCTTCAACTAGAGCAATCGGGCAAACAAGTGAACAAAAAACTAATAATCTCTAAGGATTGAGAAAACATTACTAAACTAAGAAGGAGGTTTTAGCCTCCTTTTTTTATTTAAAATTCGCAGTTTTTTGGGGTGCGCGGAAATGGTATCACATCGCGTATATTGGTCATGCCTGTAACAAATAATACCAAACGCTCAAAACCCAAACCAAAACCGGCGTGCGGACAGGAGCCAAAACGGCGGGTATCCAGGTACCAGTTCAAATCCTCGGCGTGTATCCCCATTTCTTTCATGCGTGTTTCTAACAGATCCAATCTTTCTTCACGCTGGGAACCACCCACTATTTCACCAATACCGGGGAATAAAATATCCATGGCAGCTACCGTTTTGCCATCTTCGTTCTGGCGCATGTAAAAGGCTTTGATTTCTTTGGGATAATTGTAAAGTATCACCGGCTTTTTAAAATGCTTTTCTACCAGATACCTTTCGTGCTCGCTTTGCAAATCCACACCCCATTTGTCAACCAGGTATTGAAATTTTTTCTTTTTGTTGTGGTTGGATTCGCGAAGAATGTCAATGGCCTCGGTATAACTCAAACGAACAAAATCGCTATCCAAACAAAATTGCAATTTCTCCAATAAGCTCCACTCGCTTCTTTCCTGCTGAGGTTTTTGTTTTTCCTCCTCTGCCAAACGGGTGTTTAAAAATTCAAGGTCCTCTTTGTTGTTGTCGAGTACGTGACCAATCACATATTGCAGCATCTCCTGGGCCAGGGCCATGTTACCCTGCAAATCACAAAAGGCCATTTCGGGTTCTATCATCCAAAACTCAGCCAAATGCCTGGCTGTATTGCTGTTTTCAGCCCTGAAGGTGGGGCCAAACGTGTAAATATTACCAAAGGCCATGGCAGCCAATTCCCCTTCCAGTTGCCCTGAAACCGTGAGGTTAGTGGATTTTCCGAAAAAGTCCTGGGCAAAATCAATCTGACCAGTCTCATTTTTTGGAAGCTTATTCAAATCCAGATTCGTAACCCTGAACATTTCGCCTGCCCCTTCTGCATCGCTTGAGGTGATGATGGGAGTGTGCATGTATAAAAAACCTTTTTGCTGAAAAAATTGGTGAACCGCAAAAGCCAGGCTGTTGCGCAAACGAAAAACTGAACCAAAGGTATTGGTTCGAAAACGCAGGTGTGCAATTTCGCGTAAAAACTCAAGGCTGTGTTTTTTAGGTTGAAGAGGGTATTTTTCAGCGTCGCTGTCGCCAATAATATCAATGGTTTTGGCTTTCAACTCCACGGTTTGGCCCTTGCCCAAAGAAGGAATCAATATGCCCTGTGCGCGGATAGCGGCGCCGGTTGTAATGCGTTTGAGTTCGGCTTCAGCCATGTTTTGAAAATCCACTACCACCTGGAGGTTGTTGTTCGTTGAACCATCGTTAAGCGCAATGAACTGATTGTTACGGAAGGTTCTTACCCAGCCGTAAACGGTGATTTCCTGTTCTTTTGCTTCGGTGGCCAGCAATTCGCTGATGCGTAGTGGTTTCATGGTACTGTGTTCAAAAAATAGAGTGCAAATTTAATAAGATTTGGGTATCCGGCCCTCTAATCTTGCAGTATGGTCTCGTAGTCCTTTTCGCTGATCTCCAGAGCCATTTCAGAAAAATTCAGCACCAGGTCGCGGATAAAAACCATTTCGGGGAACTGTTCGGCTTTGATGGTTCGGATTTTTTTGAAACTCCCGATGAGCTGAACCTCCTCAAATTCATGCGGGTTCAGAATTTTGAAATAAGTCTTCCTGTTTTTATAACAACGGTAAACAGGAAAGTTTATATCTTCAATTTTCATGGCAGTTCCTTTTCTTCAACAGGTAGCCGATTACCTGCTCCGGCAACACAAAGATACACTCGAAAACTGTTGTGTGGTGTTGCCCAATAAAAGAGCCTCGCTTTTCCTCAAGAAACACCTTGCGCAAGCTGCCGGGAAACCCCTGTGGTTGCCCAAAATTATGGGGGCAGAAGAGTTTTTTGCCGAACTCAGCGGTTTAACTGTATTGGAGGAAATTGACCTGATTTGTCGTTTGTATGAAAGTTATAGGGTTTGTTACGGCGAACAGGCAGAGGCTTTTGAAGGCTTTTCCAAATGGGCTCAGCTTATCCTTCAGGATTTTAATGAAATTGACCGTTACCTGGCCGATTCGCATCAGCTGTATGAGAACCTCCGCAACATCAAGGAAATTGAGAACTGGAGTTTAGGTGAGGAAGAACTTACTGCGCAACAACAGGAATACCTGGCCTTTATGGCCAGCATGGGGCAGATTTACCTGCATTTTAATGCACAATTGCTTGAAAAAAACCAGGCCTACCAGGGCATGGTGTACCGCAAAGCCATTGAAAAGTTTGAAAACGCTGAATTGATTTCCTCATACAGCCGTTTTCTGTTTTGCGGATTCAATGCCATGAATGCCGCTGAAGAACGGATTATTCACACCCTCTACCTCCGCGGGAAGGCCGAACTGCTGTGGGATAGCGACGCCTATTACATGAAGGATCAGGAGCAGGAAGCCGGTTGGTTTCTCCGCCGTTTGGTAAAACGGATGCCCGATGCGCGACAATGCGAACCCGAAGAAAATTACCTCTCCACCAAAAACATCCATGTGATTTCGGTTCCAAAACAAATGGGACAGGCCATGGTGGTAAAACAAAAAATTGAAGCGTTTCTGAAGCAAGGGGCATCCCCCGATCAGATTGCGGTGGTGTTAGCCAACGAAAAATTACTTTGGCCGGTATTGCAGCAATTGCCTGAAAGCCTTGAGCAGGTGAACATCACCATGGAATACCCAATTAGGTTCACCCCTGCTTACAGTCTGCTGGAAAGTTTAATACAATTACAAACTTCTTTTTCAAGAAGAGCGAAAGGAAAAACCGGCGTGTATTTCCAGGATTTTATTCAACTGGTAAAAGAACCCTTTTTCCTCAGCTATCTGGAGTCGAAATCCCATCCGGTGGACCTTGAAAAACTGCTATATCAAATCCGCCACCGCAACATTCATTTTTTAAGTACGGCTTTGCTGAAATCGTTTTTTGGAAACGCCTACCCCTTTGTTCAGGCCTTTTTTGAACCTTGCAGCGATTTCAGAACTTACACCGGTCAATTATCGGCACTGCTGGAATCGGTGTCGTTGTGGCTAAGAGAACAAAAACCCCGCACAGGAGGGGCGCTTGAACTTGAGTTTATACAACTGATTCTGCATCAATTTTCCCGTTTGCAGGAATTACTTATTCAATACCCTCATTTTAATCAACTAAACACCTACCGCCAATTGTTTCAACAGGTGATTGGTTCCGCCACAGCGCCGTTTTCGGGAGAACCGCTGCGGGGCCTTCAAATCATGGGCCTGCTCGAAAGCCGCACACTCGACTTTGAGTACCTGATTTTGGTGAACGTCAATGAAGGGGTTTTGCCTTCGGGAAAATCCGGCCACTCCTTTTTACCCAACGACCTGAAGCGGGCCTTTGGTTTGCCATTGTACACCGAAAAAGATGCTATTTACGCCTACCATTTTTACCGTTTGCTGCAAAGGGCTCAAGAGGTGTGCATCACCTACGATAGCGAAACCGACACCTTTGGTAAGGGCGAAAAAAGTCGTTTTGTAACCCAATTGGAATTGGAACTTCCCTTGTATAGCCAAAACATTCATCTGAAAGAAGAAGTGGCGGCTTATCCACAACTTCCCAAAGAAGAGGAGAGCAGCATTCGTATTGAAAAAAGTGAAGCCGTACTGGGTAAACTCCGCGATAAAGCCATTAGTAAGGAAGAGTACAAAGGGCTTTCTCCCTCTTCCCTGCTTGCTTTCAAAGATTGTTCCCTGCGTTTTTATTTCAGGTATTCGGCAGGCTTAAAAGAAAGTGAGGAAGTAGAAGAAAGCGCTGAAAGCAATACCATGGGCTCCATACTTCATTTGAGTTTAGAAACCCTTTACAGTGATTGCTGTGGAGTAGCCTTAAATAAAACCACCCTCGACCAAAAAAAGGAAATGGTTTCAGCTGTGGTAAGAAACAGTTTTATTTCTTTTTTCGATAATACGGAACCCAGCGGAAAAAGTTTGCTTCAGGAAGAAGTGATTAAAGTATACGTTAACAAACAAGTGAAACAAGATCTGATCACCATAGAAAAACTCGCTGCTTCTAAAAAAGAATTACGGCTGCTTTACCTCGAACACGAGCTCAGCGCGAAACTGCGATTACCAGCGGGAACTGAGCCGGCAGAGGTGTATATCAAAGGTACCGCTGACCGTATTGACCTTTACGGGGAGGCCCTTCGCATCATTGATTACAAAAGTTCGGTGAGAGACAATGACAAGTTTGAATTCGAGTCGTTTGAAACCTTGTTCAGCGACAGCAAATACAACAAACAATTACAATTGTTTATCTACGCCTGGCTGGCCTATAAAAATAATCTGGCCGGAGCTCATCAGATTCAACCCGGCATCATTGCGTTCAAAAACTTTAGTGAGGAACCCAACTACCTGAGCTTAAACAAAAAGGCTTTGGTTTTTAGCGATGCGTTTTTTCAGGAATTTGAAGATGCCCTTGGGAAATTTGTCGCCGGAATTTTTAACACAAATATTCCCTTTGCGCAAACGGAAGATCAGGACCATTGTCTTTACTGTGCTTACAACGGCATTTGCAACCGAATTTAATCAGGTTTCCTTTTCCGTAACCAAAACCAAACTTTCCAATTTCGCGGTGAGTTTGAGGTGTCCGAAATTCAACACGGCCTTATCGCCCAGCAGTTCTTGTACTATTCCAATTTCCTTGCCGTTCAGCACCCGCACTTTGCTGCCCACTTTCAGGCTTGTTTTTAGTTTCTCAACTTTTCGTAAAGCTTGTTTTTCTCTTTCGCCTGATTTCTCAAAGGCTTCCATTTTTTTGGTCTCAGCCGTCAGGCCGTCGATAAATCGTTTGATCACCACCTTGCGTTCCTGTTTGTTTTTCCAATCCTCAAGTAAACGAAGGTACTTTTGCCCGTAAAGGGCCTGCTGGCGTAGTTCGGCCCTCTGTTCTTTTTCCTTGTCCTGTTTTTCTTCCCAGCTTTGGTACAAACTCAGGTATTTCTCTTTGGCCATCTTCATTAAAAAAGTTTCATGATCCTTTCGCCTCAGTAGTTCTTCGAGTTGTGATTTTTGGTCCTGTACCTCTGCCAGCAGGGTATTGAGTTTGAGTTTATCTTTGTTTAAACGGTTTTTAGCGCGGGCAATCAGGTGTTTCGGAAAACCGATACGTTCTGCCACTTCAAAGGTGTAGCTGCTGCCGGGCTTACCCACACTCAAAATAAATTTGGGTTCCAGTTTTTCAAGATCAAATAACATACAAGCGTTAAAAGCGCCTTTCAGTTCTTCTGCGAGAATTTTTACATTCCCAAAATGCGAAGTAATGATGGCTTTGGTTTGGGAGTTCACCAGGCTTTCCAGCACCGCTTCTGCAATGGCCGAGCCCAGTTCGGGGTCGGTACCGCTGCCAAACTCATCCATCAGCACCAAACTGCTTTCGTTGGCGGCTTCTACAATGGCCGTCATGGAAATCAAGCGCGCGCTGTAGGTACTCAATTCGTTTTCTATGCTTTGGGTGTCGCCAATATCCACTAGTATTTTTTCGAAGATGGGAAAGGAGCTGCTTTCGTGCACCGGAATCAACAAACCGCTTTGCAACATGGTTTGAAGTAGTCCTATTGTTTTTAGGGCAATGGTTTTTCCCCCGGCATTCGGACCACTGATGACCATTACTCTCTCGGACTTATCAAGCTGAACGTTTAAAGGCACTGTTGATTTTTGAAGGCGTTTGTTTTGCAAAAAAAGCAAGGGATGGCAGGCGTTCACCGCTTTCAGGTCGAAAGTGGTGTTGATGTGCGGTAAGGTAGCCTCAATACTTTTTGCAAAAAGAGCTTTAGCCTTTTGAACATCCATGGCAATCAGAAATTCGTAAGCCGCGCTCAGGTCGGGCGCCGAAGGTCGTATGTAATTGCAGAGTTCGCGTAATATGCGTCGTATCTCCCGGAGCTCATCGATCTCCAGTTCTCCAATCTCGTTGTTAATTTCGATAATGGAACTGGGTTCAATAAAAATAGTTCGTCCGCTTTCGCTTTTGCTGTGCACAAAACCGCTCACCTGCGATTTAAATTCGCTCATCACAGCAAGCGTTCTTCTGCCATTAAAAAAACCTTCTTCGTTGTCGCGCAACACTTCCAGTTTTCTGAATGTGTTTACGGCATGGTAAAACCGGCGGTCGCTTTCTTTTCTTTTTTCGCGAATCTGTTGCCGGAGAGTTGCCAGTTCTTCGGAGGCTGAATCCTTTACCCCGGCATCTGCATCCAAAATACTGCCAATCTCGTGAATCACGCGTTCGTTGGTTTTCAGGTTGTGGGCCAAAACAAAAAGGGCCGGCAATTCCTCTTGTTTGCCTTTTAGGAAACGAATGAGGGAATCGGCTACCGTAGCGGTTTTCATAATGGCCAGCAAACGGTCTTCTTCCAGAACTGAACCCTCCAGGCTCAGCACCCGGATGTCTTTTTCAATATCCTGGTGTTCTATCGAAGGAAAATACAAACCGGCGGTTAACAGGCTTTTCATCTCCATGCCTTGTTGCAGAAGGGGTTTCAGCAGCGTGTAATCGTTTTGAGGGTGAAGTTCTTCACAGCGTTGTGCGGCAGCTTTACTGAAACAATAGTGTTTTATGTGCTGCACGACCTGGGCAAATTGAAGGAGTTCCAGGCCTTTTGATTCAATCATGGTTAGGGCGAATTACAAGTTACAAAAATCATAATAAAAAAACAATCCCGGTAAATTTTTGATACCTCCTGAAATGCCTTACTTTTGGAGTCCTCAGAATAAAAACCAAGATGAAAACTGAACTGATTCAGAAATTAGAAGAACTGCTCCTGAAGGATGCAGGTGAAGTGGCTACCGATGTGCGCGCTCTGCAAAAAGAGTATCAAAAACACCGTCACCACGAATTTGAAATCGCCCGCCAGGCCTTTATCAACGAGGGCGGAGACCCCAAGGAATTTGACCTTCCGGCCGATGCCAACGACAAACATTTTGATGAATTATTGGTGCGGTATCAGCAATTGCGCAAGGAACAGGAGGCCAAAATCGCGGCTGAACAAACCCGCAACCTGATCATTCGTCAGGAGATCATCGCCAAAATAAAAGACCTCAGCCAGCTGAGTGAAAATGTTGGCGCGGCTATAAAAATGCTGGGCGAGCTGCAAAAACAATGGAAAGAAGCCGGACAAGTATCCCCTCACAAATACAAGGAAATTCAGTCGGAATACAGCAAAGCCATTGAGGACATTTATTACAACATCAAAATTTTCAGAGACCTTCAGGAACACGATTTGAAGAAAAACTTCGAACACAAATCGGAACTGATTGAAAAACTCAGAGCCCTGCAAAACCTTGAAAATGTTAAGGAAGCCGAGCGTTTGATTAAAGTATACCGCAACGAGTGGGAAGAAATAGGGCCCGTACCCAATATCAAGTGGGAAGAACTGAAACAGCATTACAAAACGGTACTTGACGAAACCTATTCGCGCATCAAAGCCTTTTACCATTCCATGGAGGAAGTAAAAGAACAAAATTTGAAGTCAAAACAGGAATTGGTGGAAAAAGCCAAAGGCATCGTTGAAAAACTGGATGAACACAAACTTGCCAAATGGAACGAAGCCACCGAGAAACTCATAGCACTTCAAAACGAATGGAAAACGGTTGGCAGAACCAGCGATAAAGACAATGAAAAAGTGTGGGCCGAATTCAGGTCGGTATGTGATGCCTTTTTTGACAGAAAAAAAGTGTTCTTTGCCGGTCTTCATGAAAAGTTTGCGGCGAACCGGAAAATCAAATCAGAACTTATTGCCAAAGCCGAGGCCCTGAAAGACAGTCAGGATTGGCAAAAAACCGGTTTGGATTTGATTCGTTTACAGGACGAGTGGAAAAAGTACCCTTCGGGAGGCGATAAAGAAGAGCCACGTTTGTATGCCAAATTCCGCAAGGCCTGCAACCATTTTTTTGATGCCAAAAAACAACATTTTGAAAGTTTAAACGCCTCTTTCGAAGGAAACCTTGTTGCCAAAGAAGAACTGTTGAAAAAACTTATGGAATTTCAACCTTCTGAAGACGGGCAAGCCACGCGTGAACAACTGAAAACATTTAACCACAATTGGATAGCTGCAGGACATGTGCCTTTGAAAGATAAAAAACGTTTGAACGACGCGTTTTTTAATCGTCTCGACGAATTGTACGAACAATTGCACATGGACAAACAGGAAAAATCCAAATTGCAGTTCCGTTCCAAAATCGACCGTTTAGCCGCTTCAGAGAACGCCATGGATTTGTTGAGAAAAGAAGCCGAGCATTTACGTAAACAGGAAGAAGAGATTAAAGGCCGTGTGCGCACTTACGATAACAACCTGGGCTTTTTCAAAAGTTCAAAAGGTGGAAACGCATTTCTGCAGGAAATACAAGATAAAATAGAGCTTGAAAAAAGCCGCATGCAGGAACTGAGCGATAAACGCAAACTGGTGAACGAAGAAATCAATAAACTCAGGGAGCCGGTAAAATCTGAATAGGTTAAAGGTTTAGAAGGTTCTTTACTGCCTATATTACCCCTTTTGGACCTTCGATAACACTTCGTGATGAACACTTCGATAAACTCAGTGCAAGACTCAGAGCACGCTTTTGACTTTTACCACAGAGGCACACAGAGTAGATTACTTGTATTTGATTGGTTATTGTCGCTGGTACCTGATGGCTTAAAGCCAAACACAAAACCCGGAATATCGAAGAAATTATAAAGCTTATATCCCCAAAAACTCCTTCACCACTTCTTCAGCGCGTTTGCAGGCCTCATCCAGGTTTTCGTTGAGGATAAACACATCAAACAATTCAGCGGTTTTCAGTTCTTTCTCGGCTTTGGCGATGCGCCTGGCGATGCTTTCTTCGCTATCGGTGCTGCGTTTTTTCAAGCGCTGTTCAAGTATCTTAATGCTGGGCGGCATAACAAACACGCCCAATGAACTTTCACGAAATTGATTTTTTAAATTCAAGCCGCCTTCTACATCAATGTCGAATATCACGGCTTTTCCTTTGGCCCAAATTTTTTCTACTTCCGATTTTAAGGTGCCATAATGGGTGCCGGCATACACTTCTTCCCACTCCAGAAACTCATTGTTGTCGACCCTTTGCATGAATTCCTCTACGCTCATGTAGTGGTAATCTTTTCCGTTGATTTCCACGCCGCGTTTGGGACGGGAGGTTGCCGATATTGAAAATTCAATGTGTTCAGGGAAGGTTTTGCAAATGTGGCGCACCAGGGTGGTTTTACCCGAGCCCGAGGGTGCCGAAAAAATGATCATTTTTGCACTATGCATCCACAAATATAACAAAAGATAGGGAGTGGCAAGACTAAGGTTAAGAAACCCTAATGGGCCCCGCTATACCGGCATTCTGCCATTCGTAAAAAAGTGCCGATGGTGTCGTTCAATGTCTTAATTTTGTGGCTCATGAAAAAGTCCTTCTTCCTTCTTTTGTTCTTCGTTCCCTTTGTTTTCAGTGCACAAATGCCGGGTGGCAACAATGCCCAAATGGCCAAGGTAATGAAGGAGATAAAAGGACGCGTGTATGGAAAAATAGTAGATGCCAGCACTCAAAAACCGGTGGAATACGCCTCAGTTGTGGTGCTATGGCACAACAAGGACAGTTTGTTGGGAGGTTCCCTTACCGCCGAAAACGGCGATTTCAGCATCGATAACCTTCCTCCAATGGGCGGTTTCAGAATCAAAGTCACCCAAATTGGTTACCAAACCTATACCTCCAAATTTTACATTCAACTACCGAATAAAATAGAAGTGGATTTGGGAGACATTGCTTTAAAAATCGACCAGAAACTATTGAGTGAAGTGGACGTGGTGGCTGAAAAAGCGCAGGTAACCATGAACATTGATAAACGCGTTTACAATGTGGATAAAGATATGTCGGTAAGAGGTGGCACCGCGGTGGATGCCATGAAAAACGTTCCGGGTGTTTCAGTAGATGCCGATGGCAATGCACAGCTCCGCAATCAAAGTCCAAGCATTTTTGTGGATGGAAGACCTTCCAATTTAACCCTGCAACAAATTCCCGCCGATCAAATCGACCGCATTGAAGTAATTACCAATCCTTCGGTGAAATACGAAGCTCAGGCTACCGGTGGCATTTTAAACATTATCCTCAAAAAAAATCTCAAGCCCGGTTATAATGGAATAGCCATGGGCAATGTGGGCACCAACGACCGTTATGGGGCCATGCTTAACCTGAATGTAAAAGAAGGCAAGTGGAACTTCAGTGGCATGTATAATTTCAACCAGGCTTTTAACGATACCAAAGGGTTTACCGACCGGATACAGTTAAACGACAGTACCAATTTAGCGACGGCTTATTTTAATCAGGATAATGCCGTTCGCATGAAAAACATGTTCAATTTTGGAAAGTTAGGCGTGGATTATAACCTCACTAACCGCGACATGGTAAGTTTTAATGCCATGCTGGTGGCTGGAGAATTTGATACGGAAGACAATCAAGATTATAATATTCTGGATGCCGATCAGGTTGAACGTGTGTATGGCTTCCGCCAGAATGAACAGTTTGCGAAATTTCAAAACTACAACGGGCAACTCTTGTACAAAAAAACCTATCCCAAAGCAGGTAAAGAACTGAGCGCCGATTTTAACTACAATTACACCAACTCCAATAACGGTTACCTCTTTACCACAAACGACCACCCGGTAGATTCTGTTAACTCCATACCGGTGTCCTATCAAAAGAACGAGGGTGCCAGCAATGCGAATCAAGTGGTGTTTCAGCTCGATTTTGTAAATCCGCACAGCGAAACCAAAAAGTTTGAAGCCGGAATAAGAAGCTTTTACAAAACTTCAGTTAGCAGTAACGATACCTATAATGCCACTGTAACCGAAGAAAATTACACCCGCGATTCCATCATGAGCAATCGTTATGTGATTAACGATATGGTAAATGCAGCTTATGTGAATTACAACGATAAAACCATCTGGAATATCAGCTACCAGGCCGGACTGAGATTTGAGCAATCTTATTATGAAGGTATTATTACCGATCGCAATGAAAGTTTTTCGTACCGTTACCCTTCCGGTTCGGCTGAAGACATTATGAAATCCTTGTTCCCCGGCATTTACCTTTCCAAAAAAACAGATAAGGGGCATGAGTGGCAATTGAATTTCAGTCGCAAAATCAAACGCCCCAACTTTTTTCAATTGATGCCTTTCGTGATGTTTTCCGATCGTCAAAACATACGCATCGGCAATCCGGAATTAAAACCGGAATTCAGGAACATTGCAGAATTAAACTACAACAAGGTGTTTGAGAAAGGAAATTACCTGGGCTCTGTATACATGCGTTACGAAGAACAACCCATCACTAATGTGGCTTATCCTTCGCTTACTTCACCCAATGTTTTGGTAAATACGTTTGTGAACGGAGAAAACAGTGTGCAATATGGTACGGAACACACCATTAAACATACCTTTTTTAAAAATCTCGACGCCATGCTCAATGTGCATGGTTATTACATTTATATGAAAGGCCTTGTGGTACCAACCGAACCCGAGGTAACAGCACAGGGCCCGGCGTTTGATGCCAAAGCAACGCTTGGCTATAAATTCCCTAAACAACTCACACTTCAAGTCAATGGGGGCTACCGATCGCCTCAGGTGCTTTTGCTTGGCAACACACTTGACATGTATTACATGGACATTTCTCTCAACAAGATGATTGGCACCAAATGGGTTTTAAACGCAACACTCAGCGATGTATTTAATACCAAACGTATGGGTACACATTACGAAACACCGTATTATATTCAGGACATGTCGCGGCGACGCGAGCAGCGGTTTTTTCGATTCAGCGTTACCTATATTTTTGGCAAGATGGATGCCTCCATTTTCAAGAAAGGAAAACAAATGCGCAACCAGGATAATCAGCAAGGCGGACAGGACGGACTGGATTTTGGAAAATAAGATGCAGAATAAAATTAACATCGAAGGGATTGAACTCTACGCCTACCATGGCTGTTTGGATGAAGAAGCCAAGATTGGCGGGCATTATACTGTAGACGTATACCTACTCACCGATTTTACTGAAGCCGCAGAACAAGACGATCTCAGCAAAACCATTGATTATTGCAGCATTTATAACATCAGCAAGGCCGAAATGGCCATACGCAGCAAACTCATCGAACAGGTATGCCAAAGGATTTACAACCGGATTCTTAAAACTCATCCTTCCATACACTCACTAAGAGTTAAAGTCACCAAACACAGTCCTCCCATGAACGGAGACGTGAAGCAGGTAAGTGTGGAAATTAACACTTAATTTTGACTGCTCCCCCGATTCACATGAACCTGAACATGGGTGAGAGAAACAGGTCAACAGGAATTATCATCAGCCGATACAGAACATGGAATTTGACAACAGCGCAGACGTAGAACTTTCACAATTGGGTGAATTCGGTCTTATCAAACATTTAACCGAACAAATTGAACTGGTGCAGAGCTCCAGCATAAAAGGCGTTGGTGACGATGCTGCGGTAATTGACAACAACGATTTACTGACCGTAGTAAGTACCGATATGTTGACCGAAGGGGTACACTTTGACCTGAGCTATGTGCCTTTAAAACACCTCGGTTATAAAAGTGTGGTGGTGAACCTCAGCGACATTTACGCCATGAACGCTGAACCCAGACAAATTCTGGTTTCCTTTGCCATATCCAATCGTTTTAAGTTAACGGCCGTGGAGGAATTGTATCAGGGCATGCTGATGGCCTGTAAAAAATACAAGGTGGATTTGGTTGGCGGAGACACTACCTCGAGTTCAAGCGGTCTGGTAATCAGCATCACCGCTATTGGTGCTGCAAAAAAGGAAGACCTGGCTTATCGCCATGGTGCCAAACTAGGCAATTTACTTTGTGTGAGCGGCGATTTGGGAGGCGCCTACATGGGTCTTCAGGTTTTGGAAAGAGAGAAAGCCGTGTTTAAAGAGAACCCTAAATTACAACCCGATCTGGAAGGAAAGGATTACATCCTTGAACGCCAGCTGAAACCCGAAGCGCGTCGTGATATTGTGGAACTGCTGAAGGAATTACATATTTCGCCAACAGCCATGATTGATGTTAGCGATGGATTATCCTCTGAGATTCTGCACCTCTGCACGCAATCCAACCTTGGCGTGGAGTTGTACGAAGAAAAAATTCCCATTGATCCCTTAACTTTTGATACCGCAAGAGAATTTAATCTGGATCCAACTGTTTGCGCTTTAAGCGGAGGGGAAGACTACGAATTGTTGTTTACCATCGACACCAAAGACTACGAAAAAATCAAAAACTCCATGGACATTTCCATCATTGGTCACATGACCAATCCTGAAAAAGGCCGTTTGATGGTGTCAAAATCGGGAAGCGTGCACGAAATTACAGCGCAGGGCTGGAATGCGCTTTTAAAAAAATAAAACGGTGAAACGCTGATTAGTCGGCTTTCGTTTTTTCAATTTCAAAGCCAAAGTCCATAATCAAAGGAAGCGGATCCGCATCCATGGCTTGTGTGAATTCAAACTTATAGTGCCCGCTCAAAGGAAAACGTACGTTTTTTTTAATGGGCACTTTTAAATCAAAAATATCTCCGGCTCCATCGCCCTGCCATTCGCCTTTGTCATTCGCCAGCATCACTTCCATGGTGTCGGTTTTAACGGCACCATCGGGATAGGATGTAGTGACAAATAAAAAAATGTTACTGAAGGGGTAACCATCCGCATGGCGAATCATCAATGAAATGTTGTTCAGACTTTGGGTGTCGGTAATGTCCATCTCAAACACCGCTTTTTCTTTAGATGGCCACTGGTTTTCCTCAAAGCTTTTGTATTCGCGGTAAACCACGTTTTTACTGCAGGAAGCAAGTAAAGTCAGGACGAATAAAAGACTACTTATCCGGTTTAGAATTTGGATTTTGCTTTTGATCATTCCTTGGCGGATTTGGTTTATTGGGATTAGGCCCTCTTGGTTTTGGGCGGTTTTGAGCGCCTTGTCCCCGATTGGGGCGGTTGTCGGGTGAGGCTGATTTGGGGTTCTCAGCACGGGGACCTTTCGGTTTATTTTTCTGATGCTGGGCTTTTTGTTTTTGAGAAGAATGTCCGCTTTTATTTTTCTGAGGACGTTTTTTATCAAAGCGTGTTAAACTTTCTTCTACTACCTGGTTGGTAAAAGACGGTTCGCTGTGCACCGGTTTTTCAACGAATAATTTGCTGGCCACCAGTTCTTCAGGTTGTTCCCCGTTTTTATTCGCTTCGAGTATGGTTTTTACAGCTTTCACGTCCATAGGGATCATTACACTGGGATCGCTTTTATAGCTGAACCACATCATGCGTTTAAAAATATCGGTTTTTTGCAGAAAGGCTTCCCCTTTTTTAGTACTCAGGCGTTTTCCTTCCAGATCGGGAAATTCTTTAAGTGCTTCGGCATAGGCATCCAGCTCATAATTTAAACAGCATTTTAATTTACCGCACTGTCCCGCAAGTTTCAAAGGGTTTAAGGAAAGTTGCTGGTATCGGGCGGCGCTGGTGCTTACAGTTCTGAAATCGGTGAGCCAGGTACTGCAGCACAATTCTCTGCCACAGGAGCCAATTCCTCCAAGGCGGGAAGCTTCCTGGCGCGCGCCAATCTGCCGCATTTCAATGCGTACCCTGAATTCTTCAGCCAGCACTTTAATGAGTTCCCTGAAATCTACCCTGGCCTCTGCCGTGTAATAAAAAACCGCTTTGGATTTATCACCCTGGTATTCCACATCACTGAGCTTCATTTCCAGTCCCAGATTCAAAGCGATGGTGCGGGCCCTGTACATGCTGCTGGTTTCCAGAGAGCGGGCTTCCTTCCATTTGTCGAGGTCGCCTTGTTTGGCTTTGCGGTATACCTTTTTGATTTCTTCGCTCTCAATGTTTTGATTGCGCTTTTTCATTTGAAGGCGAACCAATTCACCGCTAAGGGATACGGTGCCGATATCGTGACCGGAATTGGCTTCAACGGCTACCACATCGCCCACGTTAAGACTCAGGTTGGCCGTGTTGCGGTAAAATTCTTTGCGCGAGTTTTTAAACCGCACTTCCACAATATCGAATGGTTTTTGCCCATTGGGCAAAGCCATATTTCCGAGCCAGTCGAAAACCGACAATTTATTGCAGCTGTCACCCGTGCCGCAGGCTCCATTATTGCCACAGCCCGCCGGTATTGCATTGGTTCCGGTACCACATCCTCCGCTACATCCCATAGATAAAAATCAAAGCCTAAATATACTAAGTTTTGCAGTCCAGACCAATTCAAAATGCCTTATCTCAAGGCTTTAAAGGCAGACTGAAGGCTTTTTCATAAATTTGAAGGTATGAAGGGACTTGTGCTATGTTTCGCTTTGTTGTTCAGCCTGCAGTTCGTTGCGCAGGACAAGGTTTACCTTCTGGATGGTCAAAAACTTGAAGGAACCGTAACTGAGATCAGCGATGAAAAAATTACTTTGTTAACCGGATCAATGACCCGGGAAATTCAGGTAAGCACAATTGTTTTGGTTGAGTTTCAGAATGGGCGTACCGAAGTGTTTAACAGGGCAGCGCAGGACCACTATCTTCTCAACGGAAGAGCAGCCCGGAAACCGCAAGAGAACAGCAGCACCAAATTACAAAACGAGTGTTACATCAATACCCTTGCGCTTGTGAATGCCGACCTCTCGGTGTATTATGAATACCGTTTCATTAAGCGCGCAATTGGAACAGGGTTAATGGGTACCTATAATTTTAACCGCTATGCTACGCTTCCCAATGTCTTCATTGGCATACTTAACAATGGTAAAAAACGCTTCGACGCTGCCGCATTTATTAATTTTTATTCGGGTTCTGTTGATGCCGGTCACAAAATGTACCTGGGTTTTATGCTCAAATACACGGCGTTTGATTTTACAGCTGTTAAAGAAGACAGTATTTATTCCAACAATACTGTATCTGTTTTGGTGAACTACGAGGAAGCCAGTGGCTCTCAACTTTCTTTTTTGTTTAACATTGGGTCGCATCACAACATCACTGAAAACCTATTCATAAAAACCTCTTTTGCCTTTGGTTTTTTTGCACTCAATGGTATTTACAAGGAGCAATTGAACTATGCTTTAAGAAACAGTGAGACAGGGGTCCCGGCTAATTTTTCCATACTTCCTAAAGCCAGCCTGGGCTTATGCGTGGGCGTTAAATTTTAATGAGGGTCCTTTTGTCCATATTTATCCTTACCACCTGTTTTCTGAGGGCTCAGGATAAAATTTTTTTAATATCGGGCCAAATGCTGCAGGGCAAGTTTGTTTCACTTGCAGCGCAACAGGTTTTTTATATTCCGAAAGATTCCAGCGAAGTATCTTCCATTGAAAAAACCCAGGTGTTATTAATTGAGTGCTTAAACGGAGACCGCTACCTGATAGCAAATGGACAAAAGAAGAACCGACCCGCTGCGCCTGACAGCAGCAAATTACCTTCCCTGCGAAATTCCATAGGCATGCAACCCTTTGGTGTATTGGCAGGCAGGGTGACTTTTGTTTACGAAAGACTCTCCAAATCGGGGCGCTTCGGTTTATGCATTCCATTTTCCCTCACGTTTGATCCCTTTGGGGTTTTTTATACATCAGCTGCCGATACGAGTGTGGATTCGCCTGAACACATCCCCGGAGTGAGTTACATTACCGGACTGGACGTGAACTATTATTTTAAAGAAAATAAACAGTACCATCTGTTCATGGGGCCCCGATTCCGGTATGGAACCGATCAAATGATGCGTGGGGTTGAAGGTTACAGTTTGCAGTACCAGTTCGGATGGTTATTCCGCGGCGGCAAATCCTTTTCGCAACATCTTTCAGTGGGATACGGTTTTTTAAAACTCCTCAATGTACCCGGTAGCAGCACCTTTGATCCTGAACAGCTCTATGGTTGGATGAGTATAAATTACCGCATTGGCTTTTGGTGGTAACGTTTTTCAAATCCTTCGTTACCCTGTATACCCCCGCTATGAATAAGCAGCACAGAAGCCCCTTTTTTAAATTTCCTTTTCTCCAATAAATCAAAGAAAGCGTAAAACAATTTTGTGGTGTAAACATAATCCAGGGGGATTTGATGTTTTAATTCAAAACCGTGCTTAAAATCAATGAGTGTTTTATCGTAAGCGGCATACCCTGAAAAAGCATAATGGTCGATGATGCAGGACTGCTCCAAATGATTTTTTTCCAGCGCTTCGTTGCCAACTATTATTGGGTTATATGTTTCGCCACTCTTACTGAGCAGTTGTTTTGTTTCCTCCACCAATTCATTCTTGCCCTTCAAAACATTTACACCAATCAGTACCTGACGATTTTGTTTGCCCAGCATCAGGCCTGCATAAGTGGTTCCGGTTCCACAGGCACACATCAAATAGTCGTAATCAGGATTAGCTTCGGCAATGGATTTACAGCCTAACATACCAAGCGTATTTTTCCCGCCTTCCGGTACCAGATAAAAATCCCCGTACTTTTCCTTAAGGACCTCCAAAAACGCCGGATCATCCCTGCGTTTATAGTTTTCACGGTCCACAAAAAACAAGTTCATTCCCCGTTCTTTGGCTGTGCTTAAAGTGTCGTTAAACTGGCTCGGGGCCTCTCCTCTAATAACACCTATACTTTTAAATCCCAGTTCATACGCGGCGAAAGCGGTAGCCGCAATGTGGTTGGAATAGGCTCCCCCAAAGGTTAAAAGTGTTTTTTTGTTTTGCCTCTCCGCTTCCTTCAGGTTTAGTTTTAATTTAAACCATTTGTTTCCGCTTACCTCGGGGTGTATGAGATCTAGGCGAAGCACATCCACCCGGTGGCCGGCACCGCGCATGAGGGGCTGTATAATCAGGTCCTCTTTGATCAACATCAATTGTTTTGAAAATCACCGCGGAGCTGGCGGTAACGTTTGCGGGCCTCCACGGTATAAATGCTGCCGGGATACTTTATCATAACTTCCTCGTAAGCTAATTTGGCTTTATCGGGATTGGCCATGTATTTATCGTACAACACCGCCAGTTTAAACTGGGCATCATCTCCGTATAAGTCATCGGGAAAATACTCCAGAATGTTTCTGTACATGATTTCGGTGTTTTCGTAATTGCTGAGACTTTGATAAATCTGTGCTTTTTTATAGTAGATATCATCGCCCAGGGTGTGTGTTGCATAAAGAAGATTAATGCTGTCAAGCCTTGCTAAAGCTTCGTTATACCTGTGCTGAACCACCAGCAAATCCGCGCTGGCAAAAAGGGCCAAAGGTGCCGCATTGGTATCCACGCCAATGGCATCGGTAATTATCAAACTTAAATCCAATGCATCGTTGGCAATCAGTTTTGAAGTGGCGCCTTTTAAAACATCCGCCTGGGTTTTGGCCCAGGGAAAATCGCCGGCATAATAACTGAGTTTGGCGTTTCTGAATTTTGCGTCCTGAGCAATGACGTCGTATTTAAAATCTTTTTCCACCTGCGAGTACAGCAAAGAAGCTTCCCAGATTTCTCCATGCAGGAGATAAATGTCGCCAAGTAATAATTTGAACTCCGCTTTCGTACTCGCCTCAGCCTGTGATGTAGTCAAAAACTTTTCAATCAAAACAATGGCGTTTTCAGTATCGTTGAGGTAAAAGGCTTGCAGATTGGCCAGATTGCGCAAAAGGCTCAGCTGCATTCGACTCTGGTTGTACTTTTCAAGTGCGGCGATCAGTTTGGCTTCAAGGGCTTCTAAGGCTGCCGTTTCGGGCCTTGCCAGAGCTGTAAGGTATAGATATTCCGCATTTAATCCTTCCACAATGGCGGCGTCGTAAAATACATACCCGGATCCTTTTTCCACCACATAGTCAAAACACCGTTTGGCGCATTCCCAGTCCTGATTGGCAACGCAAATTTTTCCCAACTCAAACAATCGTCTTCCGTCTTCCTTCAATCGTTTGTCAAGCGCCCTGCATTGCACAAAGGCTCCGTTAAAATCTTTCTGTTGTTTTAAAATAAAAATCAGGAATTCCGGAAACACCACCATGTCCGGTGATTTTTGAATGCGTTTCTGAAGTTCCTGTTTTAATAAGGGATTGTTCATGCCCCCGGTTTCATCGTCGTATCCCAGAGAATTCTGAAGACGCATTTGTACGGTTTCCAATTCAGTTTCTCTGAACTCAATGGCGTCGAGGTATTCATTGATCATGGCCACCAGGTCGTTCTTCAACTTATAAATTTCGGCCCTTTCGTAAAAATAGGGGTAATCCGGACTTTCCTTGCGTGCTTTGTTGTATACCTGAATGGCATAATCGTATTTCTGTCCTTCAACAAAGGCATTGGCAAGATTAAAAATATAGGGTGGCATGGGAAGCATTTCCCTCACTGCCCTGTCGTAATAGTCTTTCTCTTTTTTAGATTCGTTTTGCAGGCCATAAAGCTGACCGAGGTAAACGTAATACTGTACATTGTTTTTGTTGATGCGCAGTTGTTTTCTGGTAATTTTTTCAGCCTTATCGTACTCCTTTACAGCAAGCAGACTTTTGTAATAATAAGGATACCAGGCGGTAGGATTGTACTCGTACAATTCGGAAAAATACAGGTTGGCTTTTTCATATTCCCTGGAGTCAAAATACTGAAGGGCCAGTTTCTCAGCCTCAGCTAATTTGTTTTGAGCCTGAAATCCGGGAATCAATAAACAACTCAAAAGAATAAACAAGGTGAAGCGCATGATTTCGGTTCCGTTCCCTATAAAGATAAGCTCTATCCAACTACGGTCAGCATTTGGCCAGTAAATTTATGAATTTTAAAGAGTTGGGACGAGCGGCAACTAAACAGAAAAGCCTAACAGCACCTGGCTTCCGTTGTTTTCAAATTCAATGGAATCGGCCAGGTGTTTCATTAAAAACACCCCCCTGCCGCTGGGTTTATCAATGTTAGCGGGATCGGTGGGATCGGGTAAACCCAGGTAATCAAAGCCGGGACCTTCGTCGGTGACTGAAAAAATAAGTTTATTGTTGCGGGACTCGAATCCTATTTTCACCACTTTCTCCGCATTATCCTTATTGCCATGGTGTATGGCATTGTTTACGGCTTCTGTAACGGCAATGAGCATATTTCCATACACGTCCTCATGAACATTATAAACGTCGCACACGTCCTCGATGAGTCTTTCCACCAGCCTCAGATTATTCACATCTGAACTTATTTTTAGGTTATCGTGTTTGGTCGGAATCATCTCCTGTTCAATCCGTTAAAGTAATTATTGACTTTGTCTTTGTAATAGGGTGTTAAGCCCGGGGGAACGGTATTTAACAACTCCATTTCTTTTTCCTTAAGCCTTTTATACTCCAAAAAATTCTCAGGGTTGCTTAATTCCTGGTTTTTGGCTTCGTTGCTCTTTCTTTGCTCATCCTGGTCCCTTTCCCTTTCGGCTTTTTCGCTTTCCAGCAGACGGGTCAAAATTTCCTGCTGGCGTCTCATGGTTTCATTGGTAAGTTGTTTGTTCACCAGGTCCTTTTCGGTTTGTTCCATCAAATTAGCCAGGTCGCCCCCGGGGTTGCTGCCCTTGTTTTTTAATTTATCCATCATGGCCTGCATTTGCCGCCTGAGGGCCTCCTGTTGGGCCGCCATTTTGGCAAATTGTTCGCTGCTTCCGGGTATGCCGTTGCCCGTTTTCCCGTTCTGACCCAAACCCGATCCCGGTTTTTGCCCCTTTTTATCCCCGGGTTTTTCCCCGGGTTTTTGACCTTTCTCCAAAGCATCCTTCATTTCCTGCAGCTGTTTGTTCAACTGCTCCTGCATTTTCCTCATGTTTTGAACCGGTTGGCCCTGGGAAGAAGGGTTTTTTCCGGACCCGCTACCGGGTTTTTTGCATTTTCCGCTTTTTTGACCCTTGTTTTGCATTTGCTGTTTCATTTGGTTTTGCATTTGCTCAAGGGATTCATTTAATAATAAGGCCAGGTTGTTCACTGAGGTCATGGTGCCTTGCATACGCATAAGACTTTCGCCCGAGTTGCGTTCTGCCAGGGCCTTTACGGTTTTATCCATGTTCAGATGAATGGCGCTGATTTCGCGGTTGATGGTGGCCGATACCTGGGGTGCACGTTTACTCAGTGCCAAAAGACTGTCCTCAATGATCTTGCTGTCATCCTTTAGTTTATTCTGTTGTTTTGGGATCTGAACAAACTGAGGATTATCAATACGGGTTTTGGGCAGGGTTTTGATCAGGTCTTCCTGAGCAAAGGAAAGATTCAACAGGTTTTCGAGAATCTGTCGCAGGGCTTGTGCGTTTTCCTCGTTTTGAGATTCCTCGTTTTCTTCCATGGATTGTTCCAGTTCCTCTTTCATCTCCTGCATGGATTGGGCGGCTTTTTTCTGAGATTTGGAAGCGTTCTTTTTGTTATTAGAACCCAGCTCTTTTGAACTGTTGTTCAGTTCCTTGCTTACCTCTTCCTGTTTCTGTTGTTGTTCAGGCAGGGTATTGGGTTCTTCAAGGGCTTTGTTTTTTTGTTCCAGCTCCTTTAATTGTTCCTTCAGTTTTTCAAACTCCTTGTTTATCTCGTCTTGCTTTTTTTGAAGCTCTTTGTTGTCAGGCTTTTTATTTTTCTCTTCAGGCGAGCCATCCTTTTTGTCGGAATTTTCCTTTTTGTCAGCAGCTTCTTCTTTTTCTCCGGTTTTATTTTCTTCCGGCTTTTTCCCTTCTGTTTCCTGATTTAAGGCTTCTTCTTGCTTTTGCAATTCATCCAGTTTATCGATTGCTTCCTGTAGTTTTTGTTCTACTTCCAGTTGTTTAAACAGTTCAAGGTTGCGGTCCAATTCCTTTTCAATGTCCTTGTTGTTTAATTTAAGTTCTTCCAGTTTTTCCTGCACCTGGTTTTTATCCAGTTTCTCCAGCATCTTGTTTAATTCATCAAACAGTTTTTTCATTTCCGGTGTCATCACTTCATCAAACAGTTTTTCGAGCTGTTGTTGTTTTTCAAGCAAGGATTCATCGGTTTGGGAGAATTCATTCTGCATTTTATTGTTACGTTCGTTCTCCTGTTTAAGTTGATCAATTTTTTGCTGAAGTTCGTTTTGTTTTTTCATCAGGTCTTCAAGTTTCTTTTTTTCCTCGTAGCCCAATTGTTTTTTATCGTTTATTTTTTTGCTTAGTTCCGTAATGTCCTTTTGCAACTGTTTGGCTTTGCTGATGCTTTCCTCCAGGTCTTTTTTAATTTCAGTGTTGTTTTTATCCGTCTTCTGACTGAGTTCTTCCCGCGAGGGTGTTTTAAAAACCATGGTTTCACTTCGGGTGGTTTTTGAGCCATTGACCCCATCGTTGTCACTCACTTCAAAATAATATTCCACTTTGTCTCCGGGAAGCAAAGCAAAAGGTTTAAGGTCAAAATAATGATAATAGGTTTGTGACACTTTATCCCTGGCGATGTTCAGTTCGGTTTGTTTTTCGATTTTTATCGGCTGCCCGCTGGTGTCGGTTGAGAAAACCGTATAGAAGAACCTCAGGCCCTCAAAACCATAATCATCTTTAATCATGCCACTGTAATACAACCTCGACGGTTCAAGCGAATCCTGAACGGCATCCAGGCTGATGGACGGGTATTGATCGGGCAGCACAAGTACGTTATAATTCATAGAGTCAGCGGCGCCGTTTACCACCGCGTTGGTGGGTTTAATGCTGTAACGTGCGCTCTCCATAAAACGTTTTGAAAAGGTAAATTGCTCAGACCCGCTTGGGGAAGGAAAAACAAGACTGTCGTTCAGGCGCATGAGTATGCTGTTGGTGTTGCGGGTGTTAAACACCCAATTCACTTTTGTGCCCTGAGGGATTTGTATATCGCCTGTATTCGGAATTTTTTCACTGGCCCGTTTCAGGTATTCGGGATAAATTAATTCAAGGTCGAAATGCAGGAGGGTAGGTTTGGGCAATACTTTCAGTTCGTATTCTTTTGAGAGGTACCCGGCAGCGCTGAATTGAAAACGAATGCTGTTCTGAGGATTACTGAACAAATGCGTAAAGCGTTCGATGTTTTCCTTTTGCATGCGATATTCAATGCCGTTGATCAAAAGGTAAACCTCGTCGGGCACTTGCCGGCCCTGCATTTCAACTTCGAGGGTATAATCGCTGTTTTGAAGGGTTTGTAAGCTGGAATTTTTTATAAGGAACTGAAAGGGCATTTCTTTCTCGTAAAAGCTGGTGTAATGCACCAAACGGTCGGTACTTCTGGAAATGACCTGCGGCCAAAAATACGCCAGGCCTGTAGTAAAAAGAAGCAGAGGCAAAACATAAGGCAGGTATTTTTTGTTTTCCGAAAAATCAACAGCTCCCGAAAATGGCACAGGTTTAAGTTGTTCGATTTTTTGATCAATGCCAGCCAGCAGCAAGGTGTTCCCGGGATCAAGTTGTTGAACGGACTGGAGTTGCAGAACATTCAACAATTTATCCTGCACATTGGTAAAATGCTGCCCTATAACCTGGGCGGCCTGCTCGTAGGAAATTCCTTTGCCGATTTTATACAAACGCAGGAGGGGGAAGAGGATGAATCGCCATAAAACCAGGGCACTCACCCCTATGAAAGTAAAAAACAGAATGCCCCTGAAAACAGAATTAAATTGCCCGAAATATTCTAAAAGTACCACACTGAGAAACACTGAAAGCATCACGGTAAGACCATACAAGGCGCCTTTTACCAGCAAATTTTTATAGTACTTGCGGATAAACTCGTCCAGCTTTTGGATCAATATGTCGCGATTGTTTAACACGGTTCAGGAGTTTTGGAAACAGGTTCTGAGGGATAATGGCCCCTTACCTTCAAATTTACCAAAATAGCAAAAGATTAAAATAAGAACAGTTGTTAAAGTTTCTAAGCATGCCGGGAATCAGGAACTAAGGTGTAATGGCCACCAGGGAATCTTTATAAGCCAGGTAGAGGGCTTCTTTAAAGTAGTTTACCCCTTTCAGCAGTTGATGGTCGGGCAAGGGTTTACAGGCCTCTTCCATGAATTTAAAGTTGTAACTGCACAAACTGCTGTCCCTTCTGAAATACACAATTTCTTCGTCGACCCTGAAACCACGCAGACCTTTTAGAGGAATAAGTTTACTGAAAGCCCCGTAAAAATCAAAAACGTAGATCCCCTGTTCAGGGCAATTGAGGTAAAGAAATCCATTGTACTCTCTCATGAAGTTGGGGTCGAGCTCGGCTTTCAGTATTTGTTTCAGGTTGCCGGTTGAACTTACGATTTTTGAATTTTCGTTGAACCTCAGCAGTTCATTGTTCTTACGGTCATAAATCCAAAAACTGTTGTTGGCACCGGCACACACCAATTCGGTTTGTTCATATCCCAGATTTTCAAGCGACACTTCATTACTGTTTACCGAAAGCTGGTTGTCGAGAAAAACCAGTTGCTGGAAATCTTTGTAATACAGCAGTACTTTAAGCGGATTGGTGGCATCCACCCCGCTTATTTTTCCCAATTTCAGATTGCTGTACCTGGCGAATAACCTGCCGTTGGGCAGGTACTTTACTATTTCTTCATCAAGCAGGGTATAAATGTTTCCGATATTATCAATTGCAAACTGATCGAAATTGGCTTTTATCACCACCCGTTTTAACGGAGCATCCGAAATAAACGAGGTCATCATTCCAACGAGCAGGAATAGAAAAATGTGTTGAGTGCGCCCGACTTTTTTCATTAATTTTTCGAGTACTGAAACGTTTCGTTTTGGGAATTAGGCTCAGAGCTATTGAGATTCAGAACCTCTTCAAGAACTTTGCGGCTGTTGCTGAGCCTAGGTACTTTGTATTGCCCGCCCAGCTTGTTGTTGTGTTTCAGCCAGCGATGAAAACTGCCTGCCGGCAGGATGCGAATTTTTGGGAAATGCAAAACGTAATTGTTGAACCGTTTGGCTTCATAATCGCTGTTTTGTTTTTTGAGTGATTCGTCTAATTGAGCACAGAAAAACTCAAAGTTCTCCGGTTCCTTTTCAAATTCAATCAGCCACTCGTGTGAGCCCGAACCGGCATTCATAAATACTGGCGCTACCGTGTATTCTTTCACCATGGCGTGTGACTTTTCACAGGCAAACGCGATTGCCTGATCGGTATTGTGTATCATTAATTCCTCCCCGAATACGTTAATGTACTGACGGGTTCTTCCGGTGATCTTAAATCGGTAAGGGTTGGTGTTGGTGAAACGAATCACGTCTCCGATCTGGTACCTCCAAAGTCCGGCGTTGGTGCTTATTATCATGGCATAATCCACTCCCGGTTTTACATCGCCCAGATGCAGGGTTTTTGAAAAATCGCCGCGTTGAAAATCGTGCAACTCTATGAACTCATAAAAAATGCCGTAATCCAGCATCAACAGCATTTCATCGCTGTTGCTTTGATCCTGAATACCAAAAAAACCTTCTGATGCGTTGTACAACTCCAGGTAATGCACGTCGTCTTTATCAAACAATTTTCGAAACTGTTCCTTGTAGGGGGCAAAATTTACTCCTCCATGGAAGTAGACTTCAAGGTTCGGCCATACTTCCCTCAGACTTTGTACTTTTTTCTTTTCAAGAATCTTTTTTAACAATACAAGCATCCAACTCGGCACCCCGGCCAGGCTTACCACGTTTTCATTCATCATGCTAAGGGCCATTTTCTCGAGTTTGCTCTCCCACTCATCCATCAATGCGATGCTAACTTCGGGTGCCCTGAAATAATCGGCCCACAGGGGAAGGTTTTGAATGATGATGGCACTTACATCCCCGTGAAAAGAACTGTGGTCTTCAAAAATATCTTCTTTAAAACTCCCACCCAGGGCCAGGTTTTTTCCGGTAAAGAGTTGGGTGTCGGGGTGGTTGTTGCAATGCAGTGTAATCATGTCACGGCCGGCATTGTAATGGCAGCCTTCGAGACTTTCGGTACTTACCGGCAAAAATTTACTTTTATCGGTGGTGCCGCTGCTTTTCGCGAACCATTTGATTTCGCTGTGCCACAAGAGGTTTTGCTCACCCCGGCGGGTACGGTCGATAAAAGGTTTTAAGGATTCGTAATCGTTTACCGGAACGTTTTCCTTAAATTGTTTGTAGTTTTTGATGTTTTCAAATCCATACTTTTTTCCATAAAATGTTTCAGAAGCTTCGTACACCAATGAATACATCCACTCTTGCTGAACGTCGATAGGGTATTTGATAAAAAGCTCAATCTGGTGCATGCGTTTTTTCATTAACCAGCTTGCTATGGAATTCAGGAGAGCCATTATTTCCTGAATTTGCTCATAATTTCGTTCACATCCAAAGCGTTCAGGCAGTATTTTTTGCTGAGCATGCCTTTTCTTGCTGCGCAAATTCCATAATACACGTCCTTCAATCCGTCCTTGTTATGGGCATCGGGGTTGATGGAGATCATCACATTTTTTTCAAGGCAATATGGAATCCAACGCCAATCCAAATCCAAACGGTAAGGATGCGCATTCAATTCCACACTCACCTTATTTGCGGCGCAGGCATCAATAATCTTTTTATAATCGAGCGGATAGCCGGCCCGCGCCAGCAATAATCGACCACTTGGGTGACCTAAAATACTGGTGTAAGGGTTTTCAATGGCTTTAATCAGGCGCTCCGTGGCTTTGGCTTCGTTCATTTTTAAATTGGAGTGAACCGATGCCACCACAAAATCAAAGGTCTTCAGCACCTCATCAGGATAATCCAGTGAGCCATCGTTTAAAATATCGCTTTCAATCCCTTTCAGGATTTTAAACCCGGAATAGCCTGAATTAAGCCTGTCAATTTCCGCGTGTTGTTCCTGAACCCTTTCTATACTGAGGCCCTGAGCATAACCCGCTGAACGCGAATGGTCACAAATTCCAAAATATCCGTAACCCAAACGCTGACATTCTCCGGCCATTTCCTTCAGAGAATGCACCCCATCGCTGTAGGTGCTATGGCAGTGCAAAATTCCTTTCAGATCTTCGATAGTAATTAATTCCGGCAAGCGGTTATCTTTTGCCAAACTTACCTCTGCAAGGCCTTCACGCAGTTCAGGCACTATGTACTGCAGGTGAAGCGCGCTGTACACTTCCTCCTCACTGCCGAAGGTTTTTTTTGTAAGGGCCTTTAGGTTGGTTTTTTCCAGATGTCCGGCACTTGAAGTATACAGCACTTTGTAATAATAAAACTCCTCGGGTCGACAGGTTTTGAATTCAACCTGGAGCGGAATGCCTTTTAACACCGCGGTATAGTCGTGTTTTAAATCACGGTCAATCAGCAATTCCAGCTTTTCGATAACCTCGCATTTTCTGGCCATTTCACCGCATAACGCTACTTGCAGGCCCGGCTCTTTTTCTTTTAACAGCTCCAAAAAATCAAACATTACCTGCTCAAGTGCCGCGTAATGGTATTTGTTTTGGTTGCTTAAGCTGAATTCTATGTTTTGTTTAACCTGGTTTTGGGTTTTTTCTCCAAAGCCCTTAAGTGTGGTTAAGCGGTTTTCGTTACAGGCGTACAACAACTCCCCCACACTTTCAATGTCGAGTTCTTTCCAAAGTTGTCTGACTTTTTTTGGACCAAGACCTTTTATATTCAACACCTCAATAATTCCGGGAGGTGTTTTTTTTAGCAAATCGTTTAACTCAGGAGTTTCGTTTGTGCTGATGAGGTCAATAATTTTTGATGAGATGCCTTTTCCAATGCCTTCAATGTTTTCAATGTCCTCTTTACTTTTTCCTTCGAAATTGTAACGAAGTTTATTCAATTTAAAAGCGGCGTTGGAAACGGCCCGTATTTTGAATGGATTCTCCTCGTGTAGTTCCATCAGGCGGGCCATTAATTCAAGATGTTCTATGATTTCATCGCTGCTCATGCTTTTTCAACCAGTGCCTCGGCAAGTATCAAATCAAACGGAGAGGTAATCTTAATGTTCTCGGGGTTGCCTTCAACAAGGTGAATGGTTTCGCCTGTGCTTTCCAGTACAGTAGCATCATCGGTGAAACCGGTATTGTATTCCTGCTCAAAGGCCTTTTTAATTCGGAACAGATTAAAACACTGCGGGGTTTGAATGATTTTGTATTCGTTGCGGTTGACGGAATGATTGATGTTGTTGCTGATTTTTCGCAAACTTTCATTCACCGGCAAACAGGGCACCGCGTTGCCCCTGGTTCTTGCGGTTTCGAAACATTGTTCAATCGTTGTTTTGGAAACAAATGGCCGGGCGGCGTCGTGAATGCCAACCACTGCCGGCTCCTGATCTGTAATCAGGTGCAAACCATTTTTTACCGACTGAAAACGGGTGTCTCCGCCCAGGGTGACTTGAATGCCGTGTTCATTCAAATTAAATGTTTTCAGAAGGTTTTCCATGTGCGCCCTGTATGAAGGGTGAACACAAACAATGATTTTCATCTCTGTACTGAAATTCAGAAAACACTGTATGGCCCGGATGATAATGGGAATACCTTTAACGCTCAGGTACTGTTTGGGAATTTCGCTTTTCATGCGGCTTCCCTGCCCACCGGCCACTATAATGACGTAATTTTGCACCTTTTTTGTGCTGACCAAATTACAAAAAACAGGGATTGATTAAAGTGCAAATAAACTATTCAGGCGTTTATTTTTACCGGTTCGAAAAATACACGTAGGTCATGTCCATAAACCCCATGGGATTTTCTCTGAAGTTCTTCACCTCCTTATGCACCAGCCTCATGTTTTCATCGTAATACAAAGGCATAAACGCGGCTTCATCGAGCAAAACCTGTTCGGCCTCCTGAAGCAATCGGTAACGTTTGGATTTATCCAGTTCTATCCTTGAAGCCTGAAAGAGTTCATCAAATTTTTTGTTTTTAAAGCGCCCCACGTTAATGTAGGACTTCTCTTCCATCAACTCAGGCACATGCGGCCCATAGAAAAGCGTAAGAAAAGACTCGGGATCGGGATAATCGCTCACCCATGCGTAACGGAAAAAATCACTCTTGCCCCTGTGTACATTATTAATGTGTTCGTTCCAGGACACAACACTCATGTTTACATTAATACCAAGGTTCTCCTTCAGCATTTTTTGCACGGCAAGGGCTACCATCAGGTTGCGCTCTCCTCCTCCACTGTTGATTTCGAGATTAAACGCGGGCAAACCAAGTCCCATAGGGTAGCCGGACTTTTCGAGTAATTTTCGTGCAGAATCAGGATCATAAGAAAATCCGCGGAGCGCTTTGTAATTGTAGCCGGCTCTTTCAAATGTTTTGGTATAGGGTACGATACCGTATTCGGCCGCAGTACCCTCACCCTTTAAAGTGACTTCAGCAATTTTTTTCCGGTCGATGGCCAGGTTCATGGCCCTGCGGATTTCTTTCACTGAAAAGAAAGGGTTCATTTGCACATTCAGTCCGTAAAAATGGGTGCTCAATGCGGGAGAAGTGAAAATATCAAAATTGAGGTGAGCCCCGCTTTTATCCTGCAGATTGCCCAGGGTTTGATGGAAGAGGTCAACCGGAATGTTATAAATCGCATCGAGTTTTCCATCCCTGAAAAGTTCTACTTCACTTCTTTTATCGGGCACAAACGACCAGTGGATGCCATAGAGATAAGGCAACTGATTGCCATGGAGGTCTTTTCCCCAATAGTCTTCGTTACGGGTTAATACCACTTCTTCCCCTTCTTTGATGAATTCAACATAAAATGGGCCGGTGCCCACACATTTTGTGCGCATGCGGCTGCCGTATTTTAAACCTGCTTCTTTTGGAAACACAAAACAGCCCGGCATGGCCAGAATGTTGAGAAAAGTGGGATCGGGGTTAAGCAATTTGATACTCAGGGTAGAATCGTTGAGCACCTTAACACCTGAAATGCTATGCACCTGGCCCGAACCCGACAGATCATAATTTTCATTGGCTCCTTCCACCCTGTCCTTAAACGTAATGTCGAACTGGCTGTTGTTGATGTTTTTTGAGCAAAGCGCTTCAAAAGAAAACAACACGTCAGAAGCCCTCACGTTTCGTCCTTTGCCATCCTTAAAACAACTGTCGTTGTGAAATCTGGCATTGGTTCTGAGGTGAAAGGTGTACTCCTTAAGGTCTTTGCTGATTTCCCACGATTTGGCAAGACCCGGAATCAAACTCAGGTCAAATTGATTGTATTTCACTAAACCTTCGTAAACCTGAGAGGCGATATGATAAGCGTTTTGTTCGCTGATAGCCATTGGCATCAGACTTTTGAAACGATCAATTTCATTGACGCGTAAGATGCCGCCGTACTTAATGCCACCTTTGGCTTGCGATGAAGGGGTTTGCTGCTCCTTTGTATTGTCGGCACAGCTACTTAAGATAACAGTAAAGAAAAGGGCACTGAGAGTACACAACTTTTTCATACACCTGTTTTAAGGATTACTTTAAACAAATATAGTATTAAACCCCGCTAAGTGTGAATATTTTAGCCCAAGGGCAGGAAAGTATAGACCAGTTTTAAATTAAGTCAAGAATAGCAGGGCAATGATCGCTATGTACGGCCTGAGAAGCTATGGCCGCTCCTTTCAAACGATCTTTTAAATTCTGACTCACCAGGTTGTAATCGATGCGCCAACCCAGGTTCTTTCCGCGCGAGCCGGCTCTGTAACTCCACCAGGTGTAATTGTGCGGTTCAGTGTTGAACCATCGAAACGAATCGATAAATCCGCTTTGAATAAACTTCTCCATCCATTCCCTTTCTTCCGGTAAAAACCCACTGGTATTGGCGTTCGACTTTGGATTGTGAATGTCGATGGGTTTGTGACAAATATTAAAGTCACCGCTGAGAATCAGGTGTTGTTTTGTTTTCTTTAGTTCAGCAATGTAATTGTAAAAAAAGTCGAGCCACTTCATCTTAAAGGCCTGCCGGTCATCGCCACTGCTGCCGCTGGGGTGGTACACACTCATTACCGAATAGTCAGTAAAATCCACACGCAACACCCGGCCTTCATCATCATACAGTTTGTTGCCGCAACCGTACTCCACGTGCAGGGGTTTGAGTTTGCTGAATATGGCCACACCACTGTATCCTTTTTTTTGTGCCGGAAACCAGTAATGGTGATAACCAAATTCTTCAAACTCCATCAAACCCACCTGTTCAGGATGGGCCTTTATTTCCTGCAAACACAATACATCCGGCTTGTCTGCCTTTATCCACTCCAAAAGTCCTTTGCTCATGGCCGAGCGTATCCCGTTTACATTGTAAGTGACGATTCTCATGTGGTAAATATAAAAAAAGCGTCTCTGTTGGGGAGACGCTTCTAAAATGAAGTAGTATTAACTTCTACTCTTTAATCAACATAACCTGTTGCGTTTTATGTTCAGTGTTGGCTCTTAATATATACTCTCCTGAGGCGAATGCGCTGAGGTCTATTTTATGTACTCCCTGTCCAAAACTGAAGGATTTAATCAGTTTTCCCTGTAGGTCGTAAATTTTTACATCAGCAGCTTCACTGGCTTCTAAAGTATATTCCCCATTGGATGGATTTGGGAAAACCGAAACCAACTGCGCCTGTGCAAGGTTCGCTTCATTTAAACCAAGGCATAATGAAACGGTAATATTGATGCTCGCTTTTTTGGAACAGTTGTTGGCATCAATTCCGGTAACAGTATAAGCCGTATTGGATAAAGGACTAACCGTTATGGCCGCGGTGGTGGGTCCTGTGTTCCAGGAATAGGTGGTGGCTCCGCTGGCGGTAAGAGTAGTGGATTCATTCCGGCAGATGGTGTTGCGTGAAGCGCTGGCGGTTACGTTTGGCAGAGCGTTCACAGTTACATTGCTCAGGGCCGGAGGACTCACACATCCGGTGGAGTTGGTGCCCACCACAGTATAGGTTTGTACACCCGCGGTGTTGGGGGTAACCACCGAAAATCCGCTGGAGAAGGTGTACACGGTAGCGCCGGTGGGATTAATGGTGAAACTTTCTCCTAAGCAAATGGCTCCGCTGTTTACTGTAACCGTTGGGGTTTGATTCACCGAAACGTTGGCGGTTGGGTTGTTTAAGGAAACACAACCATTGGCATCGGTACCCATTAATGTAAAAGTGGTTGAGACGTTAGGGCTGATGATGAATGGAGGTCCGTTTGTGATTGAACCCGGTTCAAGCGTATAGGTGAAGGCTCCGCTGGTATTGATGGTAACAGGACTGCCTGAACATACCAATGGAGGATTAATGGACTGAAACCCTACTACAGGAGGAGGGATAGTAGTAAAAGCAATGGTGGTTGGGCTCGACACGCCGCAAGTATATACTGCTGATACGGAAATGTTTCCACTGGCCCCTACCGTTGCAGTTAATGCGGTTGTGGTGCTTGATCCTGTCCAGCCTCCCGGTAGCGACCAGGTGTAGGAAGTAGCCCCGGGGCTTGGTGGAATCACAAAATTAACCTGTGTGCCTGCACAGGCGGTCGTATTGCCAGATATGGCTCCCGGAGGTGTTGGCGCGTTTGTTGGGGTCCAGCGATACGCGGAGTTGGTGGCAGTCCATACAGAAGCGTTTCTGCCCGGAGTTGGATACGCCAGTGTTCCGTTGGAATTTTCGATTCCTTGCGTCATTAAGCCGGAATTATTCCCTTGCTGATTCGAAACATACATATCAATCACGTTGGTGCCCTCATACAACACAATCTGACCTGAACTGTAGGGTGGATTAGCAGTACAACAGAAAGGGATGTTGGTGTAGGTAATGATTAACATTTGATTCGGTGAAACCCCTGTCAATGCATAGGTTAGTGTTCCGCCACCGGGAGGGTATAGGTCGTTCCAAAAAAGCGAAATTAAATTGTTCGGTTGGTTGGGATCCGGAAGCAACTGACCCTGGCAGCATCCTTGAGGAGCGCCCAGATCGAATGAAATAAATCCGTTGGAACTGATTACAAATTGTGTATAGGTATTACACATAAATGAAAAGGTAAAACCAATGGGTAAGGGTGAGCTGGTTTGGTCATCAGACAGTAATTGTTCGTTGGATCCATATCCCGATGCACCACCCAGGCCGGAAAACGTGGTAAAAGTAATGGGTGATACAATGTAGTTGGAACAGGATGGAGCACACTGGCCCCAGATGGACCCCAGGCCGGCCAAGCTCAATAGTAAGGTAAAGAATTGCTTTTTCATAAGAATGATTTTTTAATTAGTTTTTTGGTTCAACAACAATGGCATTTTCGAATCTCCAAAGTGATTCACGGTACTGAATCACCAGAGCCGCGTTATCCTTGTTTAAGCGAATTAAATCAAGGGTCGCGTTTATTTTGCTCTGTTTTTTCGACTCCAATTCCGCTTTGGAGCTGAATACGGCCGGGGAACCGTCTTTTGGTTTTAACGGGGTATAAATCTCTTCAGTTGTTTTTGCCGCGGTTTTTCCGGGAGTTGGAGTTTGGGAAAATCCGACCAGGCTCAAAAAAAGAAAAGTCAGGCAGATGAGTGGTGCTTTTTTCATATTAATCGTTTTTAGTGTTTAAAAATTAAGAACTAAGGGGTTTATGGAATTGCTGATTGTTAAGCTGTTTAGTGTTCAATCGTAATTTTTTTGATTTGTATTTCATTGCCGGTGTGAATTTCCACCAAATAAAGACCCGCGGTAACATCTCTGATGTCAAGTACATTTAATACTTCCTGAAGCCTGACCTGTTTTACCAACTGATGACTTAAATTATATAACTTGAGTTCAGCATTGGGATTTGCAGCCAAAAGCTGAATGCTCAATTCCGTGGATGCAGGGTTAGGAAAGAGGCGCACTCCACTTTCCTCATCCAGCGTGGATTCGATACCCAAACACAAACTCACCATTTGTGTATACGCTTTGCTGCTTTTACATCCGTTGTTGTCTCCTGTAACCGTATAGGTTGTAGTTATTGTTGGACTCACTACAGTAGCAGCCGTTAGAGCAGAATTGCTCCATGAATACGTTGTAGCTCCGCTGGCGGTAAGCGTGGCACTTTCTTTAACACAGATGATGCTTTTTGTACTTACCACATTAAGAGTCGGCAAAGCAATGGCCGTTACCTGGCAGATGGCAGGATCACTCACACATCCATTGGTGGCCGTTCCGGTAACCGTATAGGTATTAAGCCCAACGGTTGGACTTACAATAAAAAACCCTCCGCTGATTATGTAACCATTCGCTCCCGAGGGAGTAATGGTAAAAGTTTGCCCAACACAGGTAGAACCGCTGTTTACAGTCACCGTTGGTGTAGTATTGGCCACTATTGCTACCGTAGCAGTATTGATAGAAACACATCCACTTGCATTCTGGCCTGTGACTGAAAAAATGGTGCTGGCGTTTACCTGTATCTGTAAAGGAGGTGTACCTGTAATCCCTCCGGGCTCAACCGAATAACTTACCGCACCATTCGGATTAATGGTTATGCTGTTGCCTGAGCAGAGCACACTTGGTGTAGCGGATAAAATACTTACAACAGGCGCCGAAACTACGCTAACATTTATCATGGCCGGGGCTGAAGTACCGCAGGTATAGGTGGCGCTCACCGAAACGTTACCGCTCACGCCTGCAGTGGTGGTTAAGGCTGTGGTTGAACTTGTTCCGGTCCAACCTGCAGGCAAAGCCCAGGTATAGGATAGCGCTCCGAGTAAAGGACTTGTTTGGTAAGAACCCTGGGCCCCCTGGCACAAAAGGGTATTGCCAGTTACAGAAGTAGGAGGAGCCGGTGTATAAGGGGCAAAGCGATATGCAGTACTATCCGCTGTTGCTCCCCAGGAATTATTGGCATTTCTTCCCGGAGGGGTAACGCCAATGGTTCCGCTCGTATTTTCAATGCCCTGGGTACCACCTAAGGATAACTGATTGGCATCGGGCCTGGCTTTTGTGGTATGAATTTCAATGATGTTGGTGGTTTCAAAAAACACAATTTGTCCGGTGTTCAAATCCGATGGTGTTGTGAAGCAGGGAACATTGCTATAGGTAACAATAAACATTCTGTTCGGAGCCACCCCAACTGTGGTGTAAGTGATGGTTCCGCCCTGGCCCGGATCCAGATCCGTCATGTTAAAGGCAACCATACCATTCGGCAAACCAGGGTCCGGCAAATTTTGTGTAGGATGAACATATTGCGTTGGCCATGGAAATGGCTGGTAGTCCAACATGATAAAACCGTTGGAGCAAATGTGAATGTTGGTGTAGGTGTTGCAATAATAATCGAAATTAAAGCCGATGGGTATTGGCCCTATTGAACCATCATCGGCGAACAAACCAATAAAAGAATTGGTGAAGGTTGGCGTGACATTGGTTGAACCGCTTGGAAAGGTGGTGAAGGTAATTGGCGAGGCGACATAACTTGAACAGGTAGGCACACATTGTGACCATGCATTGAACGAAAGCAGGAACATCAGACAAAAAAGGCGGAATGTTGTTTTCATAAGCGTGGTTTTAAATTTTAACTAAAATTAAGAATAATATCCTAAAGTCCTAATGTATAGTTTTCGGGCAACAAAAAAGCCATGACAACCGGGTCGCCATGGCTTTTTGAAAGGAAGTAAGTTATTTTAGTGGTTGTGCTCTTCGGAATGGCCCTCTTTGGTCACTTTTTCTTCAATGGTCACTGTAGTGGTGTTTTGCCCGTTGCCTGAAGTAGCTGTGTGAACAGCCAGAATGCTGTCGCACTCCGCTTTGCTGCTGCAGGTATACTCCTGACCATTGATGTTACATTTCAGAACTTCTACTTTTTCATTGGGTGAGCAGCAGGCATCTTTTGTTTCACCTGCCGGCACAGCGATGTAGGGTGCAATAACCAGTGATACAATGCTCATTAATTTAATAAGAATGTTCATGGACGGACCGGAAGTATCCTTAAACGGATCCCCAACGGTATCTCCGGTAACACTTGCCTTATGTGGTTCTGATTTTTTGTAAAACATTTCTCCGTTGATGTTCACGCCTTTTTCAAACGATTTTTTGGCATTGTCCCAGGCACCACCGGCATTGGATTGGAAAATACCCATCAACACACCGCTTACTGTTACTCCGGCCAATAAACCACCCAACACTTCAGGACCAAAAATAAAACCAACGATTACCGGTGTAATCAAAGCAATACCACCCGGCATCATCATTTCACGGATAGACGCTTTGGTGGAGATAGCCACGCATTTTTCGTATTCAGGTTTTGCTTTGTATTCCATGATGCCAGGAATTTCGCGGAATTGACGACGCACTTCCTGCACCATGTCCATAGCTGCTCTGCCAACAGCCTGTATACACAAGGCAGAGAAAATAAACGGAATCATTCCCCCAACAAACAAACCGGCGAGTACAGGGGCTTTGTAAATATCGATGGCATCAATACCCGCAATGCCAACAAAGGCTGCAAACAAGGCCAAAGATGTTAAAGCTGCAGAAGCAATGGCAAAACCTTTGCCGGTAGCTGCAGTGGTGTTTCCAACAGCATCGAGATTATCGGTGCGCTCGCGAACCTCAGGGGGCAACTGACTCATTTCCGCAATCCCGCCTGCATTATCGGCAATGGGTCCGAACGCGTCAATGGCCAACTGCATAGCAGTAGTGGCCATCATGCCCGCTGCAGCAATAGCCACCCCGTATAAACCTGCAAAATAATAAGAGGCCATGATACCGCCGGCCAGAGTAAGGATTGGAATAACGGTGGATTTCATACCAACAGATAAGCCACCAATAATGTTAGTAGCATGACCGGTTGAAGATTGTTGGATTATGGACAGTACTGGCTTTTTACCCATAGCTGTGTAATACTCTGTTACAATACTCATAATGGCACCAACAACGGTTCCAACAACAATTGCCAGAAAAACATTCAGTTTAGAAAATTCATATCCACGTAAAGTCAATGTATCCGGTAACATCCAGTTCACCACAAAATAGGAGGCTGCAACCGTAAGAATCATGGATGACCAGTTACCCATGTTCAAAGCATTTTGCACATTGGATTTTTCATTCTTAATGGTTACAAACCAGGTGCCCACTATTGAAAACAGAATCCCTAATCCGCAAATCACCATTGGTAATAAAATCGGCGACATGCCATTAAAATTATCAGCAGCAACAATTTCCTGACCCAGTACCATGGTGGCCAGAATAGTTGCTACATAAGACCCGAACAAATCGGCTCCCATGCCGGCCACGTCACCTACGTTATCACCAACGTTATCAGCAATGGTAGCCGGATTACGAACATCGTCTTCAGGAATACCTGCTTCCACTTTACCTACCAGGTCAGCGCCAACGTCGGCCGCTTTGGTGTAGATACCGCCACCCACACGGGCAAAAAGGGCAATGGATTCAGCGCCCAAAGAAAAGCCGGTTAATACTTCTATGGATGTTTTTACGGTGTTTGCTCCTAAATCAGCGAATACCGCTAAAAAGGCGATGAACAAACCTCCCAAACCTAAAACCGCCAAACCAGCAACACCAAGTCCCATAACGGTTCCGCCGGTAAATGACACTTTAAGCGCTTGTTTTAAGCTGGTACGTGCTGCCTGAGTGGTGCGCACGTTGGCTTTGGTTGCTACTTTCATGCCAATGTATCCTGCGGTTGCAGAAAACACGGCGCCGATAATAAAAGCTATTGAAATGATCCAGCTGGAGTGAATCTCTATACCATTTACCTCATGAATGGTTCCTGAATACGCTAAAAGCGCGGCAGCAAATACCACAAACACACTTAATACTTTCCATTCTGCCTTTAAAAAGGCCATGGCACCGGCAGCAATGTATCCGGCCAATTCCTGCATTTTAGAATCACCCGCGTCCTGTTTGCTCACCCAGGCCGACTTAATAGCCATCACAATCAGGCCAACAATTCCCAGAACGGGAATCAAATAAACAATATTCTCACTCATATAGATTTGATTTATAGGGGGGCAAAGATAATTAATAAATTCTAAAAACGAAATAGATTAATTTGCTGATTTTCAGTGCTTTAATCTAAGTTTCTTTACATGCCTGTCATGGCCTTGGCGAGTCAGCAAACTAAGGTAAGACGACACTCTGTTTCTTCCCTTCATCCCCCTTACAGTAGTTCAGGCAAGGGATTTATTACATCAAAAGTGTAAATTCACCCTGTGCAAAACCTAAACTTTGATTTAATTGTTATCGGTGCCGGTCCCTCGGGATATGCCGGAGCCATGCGGGCCATTGATTTTGGCAAAAAAGTGCTTTTAATCGAAAAAAACCGCATTGGCGGTGCCGGCATCTATGATGGCGTGTTAACTTCAAAAAGTCTTTGGGAGCAGGCCCTGAAAGTTGCTTCCATTCGCGACCTGATACCCGACTATACCCCTGATTTTGACACCATCGCCAAAACCATTCAGGAAGCCATTTTTGAACGCAAAACTCAAATGACCGTGCATTTGCAGATGCTGCAAAAAGAAAAAAAGGATCTTTTGTTTTATGAAAAAGGATTTGCCCGCCTACTGAGCAAACATGAAGTTGAACTTACGAAAGAAGACGGAGAAAAAAAGACTTTCACGGCGCACAACATTTTGATTGCCACCGGCAGCCGGCCTAGAGTGCCTGACACCATTCAAGTGGACGAAAATACCATTGTTACCAGCGATGGTATTAAAAACTTCAAATCTTTTCCAAAAAGCATGGTAGTGCTGGGTGCGGGTGTAATTGGTTGTGAATTCGCCACTATCTTTTCCACTTTCGGAAAAACCAAAGTTTACCTGATTGATAAAGCCGAACGCATTTTGCCGTTTGAAGACGAAGACGTGGCAGAACTGGTTCAACACAACCTGGAGCTCAATGGCGCTGTGGTGCACCATGGATCGTCACTTGTTCGTATGGAGATAGTGAACGGAGAGGTGGAATACGAATTAAAATACAAGGATGGCAGAACAGAAGTGCTGCGAGTTAAAAAAGCGCTGATTTCTATCGGACGATCGGCCAACATTTACCAACTCGGACTTGAAGAAGTTGGAGTAAAACTAAACGATAGAGGTGGTATTTGGGACGAGGACACACAAACCAATATCAGCTCCATTTATGCAGCCGGAGATGTGACTACTGAAATGGCTCTTGTGAATGTAGGCGAGAGGGAAGCCCGGCATGCAGTGGTTCGAATGTTTGGTCCTATTGTGAAACCCCTTACTTATAAAAACATCAGCACCATCATGTTTTTGAATCCCGAAGTGGCAACGGTTGGCATGAGTGAACAAGAGTGCAGAGAAAAAGGCATTCCGCACAAAGTGGTGAAACTCGACTTCAGTACAAATGCCAGAGCCATAGCCATGCGTAAAACCAAAGGGTTTTTTAAAATCATTGTTACCAACGACAACGGCATGAGAATTTTAGGCATGAGGGCTATTGGGGAACATGCCAGCAGTACCATTCAGGCAGTGGCTTACCTGATTCACACCAACCAGGGCATTCGTGAACTGGCCGACATGATGCACCCTCACCCCAGCATTATTGAAGGTGTTCAGGAATGTTTACGTATGCTGTTGAACAAGTCCATCTATAAACCCTATGTGTTTAAGGATAAACTCAAATGTTATATTTATGAAAACGGGGTTCAATACCCGGTAAATTCACTGAACGATTAATTCTTTCCGTTTTCGTTTACGTGCGATTCGTTTAAATTTGCAAGGCCCATGAAATACCGCACCCCACTCTTTTTCTCTATTAGCTTTTCTCTGGCCTTAATGGTTTTAGTTTTGTTTCAATTGTATTGGATCAACAACGACTTTAAAATAAAAGAAGACCTGTTCAGAAACAAAGTGGACGTGGCGCTCAGTACCACTGCTACCAAGCTGGAAAAGATTGACCCCCGGGGAAATTATGTCAGAAAAACCACCCGCACTCAAGGCATAGCTTACGGAACCACAAGTCTGAACAAAAACAACCGTATTGGCATCAGCGTAAAACAGGAATTCAGTGTTGACAGCAACGGCAAACAAATCAGCCGTTTCACCCAAAAAGATCTGACCAACGACTCCCTCTTGAGCTTAAATCCTTCTACGCTTAATTTCCTTTACCACTTCAATAAAAAACAAAGCTTACTGCCGGCCGTAAACAACGACATGCCGACCACCATCAACGGCAACAGTTTTTTCGATCAAACCATTTCTGAAAATTATTACAACAACATCAATCACAAAGTGGATACCTTGTTGCTGGATTCCATTCTCCGGCAGGAGCTTTCCAAACAAAAGATTCATTATACCTATTTGTTTTATGTATCGAGTCTGCAACCCGGCAGCCGTTATTTCAGTGATGTAAAAACGGCCGACCGAATAGCTGATTCCTTAAACATCGACTATCACAAAATCAACCTGGCCCCGGGTAACAGCTTTATTGAACCGGAATTTCTGTTTGTTTTCTTTCCAAATCAGGATAGGGACATCTTCAAAGAAATGTGGCCATTGCTCATCACCTCCATTGTGGTGGTATTAATTATGGTGTTTTCCTTTTATTACATCGTGGCAAACAACTTAAAACAGAAAAAACTCTCTGAGATCAAAAATGATTTTATCAGCAACATGACCCACGAGTTCAAAACCCCCATCAGTACCATTTCTCTGGCCAGTGAAATGCTGGGGGACTCAAGTATTTCTCAGACTCCCGATAAACAGCAGCGTTACCTGAAAATGATACGCGACGAAAACAAACGCCTGAGTGTGCTGGTAGAAAGCATTTTGCAAACTTCAATTTTAGACAAAGGTGAGTTTAAGCTCAAATTAAGTGAAGTGGATGTTCATGAGATCATTAACGCCGCCATCAACAACACCCAGCTGCTGATTGACCAAAGAAACGGTCATGTGAACACCATTCTTAAGGCGCAAAAACACATTTTAAAAGCGGACAGGGTGCACCTCACCAACATTGTTTTTAATTTGATTGATAATGCCATTAAATACAGCAAAGAAACTCCTGAAATTACCGTCACCACATACAACACCGCAGAAGGCATCATGATTCAGGTGAAGGACAATGGCATTGGCATTTCGCGTGAAAACCAAAGGAAAATCTTCGATAAATTCTATCGGGTGCCCACCGGTAACCTTCACAATGTAAAAGGGTTCGGCCTGGGTTTATCCTATGTTTTGGCTGTGGTGCTGAAACACAAGGGCACCATTTCTGTCAACTCAGAACCGGGCAAAGGCAGCACTTTTAACGTGCATTTTCCGATTGACAATTAATGTTAATTTTGTTAAAATGCGTCCTATTGTTTTTATCTTTAGTTGACAATTTAACAATTCACTATGGACACTGTTAAAAGTAAAGTGCTTTTAGTCGAAGATGATCCCAGTTTGGGCCCTCTTTTACAGGAATACCTCGAAGCTAAAGGTTTCGAAACCAAATTAGCGGCCGATGGCAAGTCAGGTTCAGATGTTTTTTTTAAAGAAACATTTGACCTGGTTCTTCTCGATGTGATGATGCCCATTAAAGATGGGTTCACCCTTGCCAAGGAAATCCGTTTAATTGATAAAAACATTCCCATCATTTTCCTTACTGCAAAAAGCATGAAGGAAGATACCATTGAGGGTTTTAATGCCGGTGCTGACGATTACATCACCAAACCTTTCAGCATGGAGGAGTTAATGGCGCGTGTAACCGCTGTGCTAAGAAGAACCAATAAAGTTCGTTCTACTGAAAGCGAAGAGGTAAATTTTAAGATTGGGAATTATCAGTTTAATTCCGAGAAACAGATACTTCAGCATGAGGCTACCGAACAAAAATTAACCACCAAAGAAAGCCAACTCCTTCGTTTACTCTGTATTCACCGCAACGACGTGCTTGACAGAACATTTGCCTTAAAATCCATTTGGCACGACGATAATTATTTTAACGGCAGGAGCATGGATGTGTACATTGCCAAACTCCGCAAATACCTGAAGGACGATCCCAAAATCGAAATCATCAATATACACGGCAAGGGGTTTAAGTTGTTGGTGAATTAACGGAAACCTTACGTTTCTGTTTTTTCTATCATACTATCCACTAACTAAAAACGGCTGCTTATCACAAGCAGCCGTTTCTTTTTTGAGTAAGATTTAGTTTATCGGAGCAAACTCACGTGGCCCATTTTGTTGTACACGTTTCCGTCGGTGTCTTTGTATTTGATGCGGTAGATGTACACCTCTTCCTTAAGTTCTTCGGTGCCTTTGTTTTGTACCGTTCCATCCCAGCCTTTGCTTAC
>JAEUTN010000020.1 GCA_016787895.1 Bacteroidia bacterium | reverse complement strand
AGCCCTCTTCGATTTATTTCGTGGAGGGCTTTTCGCTTTACCTTCCCAAAGTGATTTGCAAAGCGAATCTACTTTGGGACATTAACACACAAATCATAAGCCCTCTTCGATTTATTTCGTGGAGGGCTTTTCGCTTTACCGTCTCAAAGTGATTTGCAAAGCGAATCTACTTTGGGACATTAACACACAAATCATAAGCCCTCTTCGATTTATTTCGTGGAGGGCTTTTCGCTTTACCGTCTCAAAGTGATTTGCAAAGCGAATCTACTTTGGGAAGTAACCATTTTCACACCTAAGCGGAGGTGCAAAACAATCATGAAGCAGAAGCAAACTTCGCTTCATGATTAATTTTGCATTTTCAAGATGGGTTAAAAGGGATCTTTTCCGAAGGAAAAAATCCAATTTGTACTTCCAAACGTCGGTGAGAATACCGACGATGGCTTAAGCTCAGATTTTAGTTAGTTTACTACAAACTTATTGAACGAACAGCTTTCCTTTTCCAAGACTTTCGCTCCCTGTCCTTAAATCATACAGGTATAGTCCGGGAGCCAGATGTTCAATGTTTATCCTCGCATCCGAGAGACTCAGTGTGACTTGCTTTACCCTGTTGCCATTCAAATCATATAAAAATACCTGAAGGTCATTGCTTTTCAGCAGGAGGTTTTTGTCAATTCCAATCTCAACATAATCGCTGCAAGGATTTGGATACACAGAAATGAGCATTGACTGCTCTTGTTCATCCACACCGGCATATATCTGGTGACCCACATACACCTTTTTCACTGTATTCACCATTTGCGAACCAAAGTCGTCCCAGTATTGCCAGATTTGCTGAGCAAAATTAAAATCCACATCATAGGTGTTGATGATCTTGTCCTCAGAATACAAATCCCACACAGGTGAGTTCCACAATTCTAAACTGTTGCCGGTGTAATTGTATTGGTTGTCATAATTATTTTTAATGCGGTAGGTATTGTCCCAGGTGCTACCATTGTAGCTCTGATCGATTTCAACGGATCCTCCATAATTGTCGTAAGTAACGTTTACGCGGTCCCAGGGCAGCCATGTGTTGCTCACCCAATTTTCAATGGTGCAACTTGTTACCGCTGTAAGATCAGAGAATACTCCGTTCCAGGAATGCCAGGTGATGTTTACCATGCGCTCGTCGTTCACATAAGCAGTGCCATTCCAGTGTTGAGTAAGCACGTCAACCGGTTGATTGTTCACATAGGTGTACGTGTACTTGTCCATGTTCACCCAATTGCCATTAAGTTTCACCTGTTCTTCGTATTGTGTGCAATTGCCGTTGGCATCGTAAGCAAAGCCCATTTGGTGGTGATAATCGTTCCACAATTGAGTGGTGGTGTTCCAATTCTGAGAAATATAATCAATCAAAAGGTTGTTAGCATCGTAAGTATAAATGAACTGGCTGGCAGATTGTATTACCCACGCATTACCATTAAACACTTCATACGAATACTCGGTCAGATTGCCCTGACTATCATAAACAGCTCTATCCCGGTTGGTATTCATCCAGAGGTTGGTGGTGGCATTCCAGGTCTCCACCAATCGAGTGGTCAAACGGTTCTGGCTGTTGTAGGTGTAAGTGGTACGCGTTGTGGGCGCGGATGTTTTTTTGAGCTCAGTTTCTATCCAACCAACAGGGGTATAGGAATATTCAGAACTGTCGGTAAATAACCACTGACTAAGATTAACATTCCATGCGTAATTGGCCGAACGCAGGGGTTTGGAGATATAGGTGGTTTTAGCGGCCAACTGGGCCTTGGGTTTTTTCCCAAGTGAAGGGTTGTACTTTTCGAGACATTTGGCGCGTTGTGGGGTTTGAGCAAAACTGCTGCTTACTGCAAAACACAGTAAGAAAAAAATTAGGTGTGCTGAGTTTTTCATGAGAAAGAAATTATCAATCATCAAATGTAGTGTAAATACCAATGCACTGAACGACTGTTCGATGTTTTGGATGGACTAGCCTGATCCAATTCTAAAGTCCGGTTTTACCGTTAAGCCCTAGGAAGCGATGCGTTTTATTTCCTGAAGTAGTTTTATTACGAAGTTCGTCGAATCAAACCCGAACAGGATGTAACACGGCAGGCCATTCTAGTGTATAAAACGGCAATTCTAAATCCTCCACAAGTCCTGGGCCTTGAGCCTTGAGCAGAGTCGAAGGGGGAGTCAAAGCACTTACCTCGATCTCAGCCCTTGCGCTGAGCCTCTGCCCTGAGTGTATGGAAGGGGAAGTCGAAGCATCAGCCTGAACTCCTAATCTCCTCAGCACCTTATCCTTCATCCACACAAAGGTCCACAGCCACTGTTCTTCCCGGTCGATTGGCAAACGCATTTTCAGCTCCCAGCAACAGGCATTCATCTGTTCCGCCAAATGGTTTTGCCCTCGTGCCTCGAGGTAAAACTGAAAGTCTTGCAAACGCTCGTAAAGCCCCAGTACATCGCTGTGTTTACCATTGAACGGTAAATTACTCAGGGTATAATCCGCAAAACCAAAAGTGCTAACCCGCAAAACCAAAAGTACAAGTTTGGAGGGTACCTACAAAAGCGGGTTTAAACTGACTTTAAGTTGTGTTTAATGGGTAGTTGGCTGTCAGAACCTCTGTCTTCACCTTTTGGCCCTTTGTGCTGTTTGTGTTGGCCACACTTACCCCAAACTTCATCTCCAGTGTATGCCACCCCTTGGCTTTGGTATATTGCTTCAGTAAGGGGCTGGGGTAGCTGCTGAGTAGAAACTTACCTTGGATCTTGGCCAAGGTCTTCAGTAGGGCCTCAAAGTCATCAATAGTGTACCCATCATAATGCGCACAATCGCTGTTATAGTAAGGTGGGTCACAATAAAAGAAAGCCCCCTTGTTGTCCCGGCTCTTGATGATCCTCAGTGCATCAGTACACTCAATTTGCACATTCTGAAGTCTGATAGCATAATCCTCTGTAAAACTACTGCGCTTGTTGGTTATCTTCAATGAGGTGGTGTTCTTGGCTATGTCGTAACCCCAAGAGCCATCCAATATACCAGAAAAGCCTTGTGCAGCCAAACACCATACCGCCCACGCGCGCTCAATTTCAGAAAACAAATCAGGGTTGTTGTAAATCACTGATGCCTTTCTGAATAGATCCCGACTGTGCAAGGTAATTCGTATGTGCTTCTCAAGGCTCACAAAGTCGTTTTGAACCACCTTGTAGAAGTTGATCAACTCGGAGTTTACATCGTTAATGACTTCAACGCTTGATGGGTCCTTTGCAAAAAACACAGCCGCACCTCCAATAAATGGTTCGCAGTAAAGCTTGTGGGAAGGAATGAGTTTAAGGATTGTTGTGGCCAGTTTCTGTTTGCCACCATAGTAGGTAATTGGTGTTTTCATATTTTGCTATCTTTGTTTTGTCTCACACGTATTGAATTAAAAAGGAACAGCACCGCTCCTGGGATATTATCCCCCGGTAGAACGGTGCTGTTCGTATTTTGTAGAGGCGTGAGACCCTCTTCAGAAGCCGGGGGACCAATTTCACCCCTATTACACTAGTTTGTCGGAAACCTTAGATCAGCTAAAAATATTGTTACATCATCTCCTGGTTGAATTCCTAAAGGAGCCACAACGCCATTAACATCGTTGATCAATACAACAAGAGTTTTATATTCTATAGAGTTTACTAGAGCCGGTAATCCCACAATTGTATATGCTTTTGGTCTATAACCAGCAGGAATAGTGAAAGCAACAGCGTCGGGGGTTGCATCATAATTTGTTATCTGTATACTGCCCTTAAAAACAACCTCCTGGATTTGGTTTTTTCTGAAAGCAGGAATCACACTGCTATTCACCCAATCACCAGAATAGGTTAATGGTTGCCATCCACCTACAACCCCCAGACTAATACTCTTTAAATTGGTATAGTGGTTTGGTCCACCAGCGGTTCCGCTAATAGTAGCCTTTCTGATCACATAAGTGTCTTCTACATTTAAATCTTCATACGCTTGATTTCCTGCGGAATCGTAAGTCTCTTGAATCACGAAGGTGTCGTTTGAGGCAAGGGTTGCTGATCCAGCATCCACCTTGCAGATCTCTCCATTAATATACAACCATCCCGCCGTCCAACTAATAGTAGGTCCGGCTATACTCACCTCAACGCCGTATATAGCAAAAAAGGAATTGCCAAACATCTCAGCAAAAACCTTGACAGCTTCAGTCAAACTTTCCTGTACAAACAAAAGATCATCCCCCGTGAAATGATGACCACCAAGCTTTACATCTATTTTTTTCATGATTTAATTTGAGTTTTAATAGGTTTTAATTGTGTATCCTGGTCCTGCCAGTTTATAGTACTTTATCAAAGCGTGCATTTGAGGTGCAGAGTAAACAAGTGCCGCTGGAACGAATACAAAGAAGCCTCCGGTATAATCCTCTTTCTTTCTGAGAATTGGTGCGCTGCGACTTGGTTCAAGATCCCACTCAGGATCAACACCCGGTACCTTGTTTAAAGCGGTGCTGTTTGCAGAATAAACCGCCCCCTGGTACCAACAAAATTTACCTGTAGCGAAGCTGAGGCCAGTCCTCCATTTCATATAAAGAATGATAGCTGGCTTCAGTTCTGATTTACGATAGATATACACTTTGGGGCGGTCAATATCCTCAATGTAAATACCCCTGTCAATTGGGTCAAAAGTGTCATTAAGGGCCGTTTCAAGATAAATCACCTGACCATTGAAGTTGCATCGGTAGATAAAATAATTGAATTTCACCAACAACTCATTGAACATGATTTTGAATGGCCTGATAGCTGCTGTTATGAAGCTAACCCTCTTTTCAGTCCTTAGGTCTCCAGGAAGATTCTCCTTGATTACCTTGGCAAAGTTTATGAAGAAATTAAACACTTGGTGTATAGGTTATTGATGAAGTTAGTGGTGTGCCCGGATCTATGACCATGTGCCCAGCGTTTGAATAATAGCGCTGGGTGAATGCAACAAACGGATTAGCCCCGTACCTAGCAGATGCCGTATTCACGTAAGCTGTTTTTACGCCAACTGCCGCCTGAACCTTGTCGATCAAAGTCATTAATTCGAATACGCCATCAAAGTCAAGGTTCTTCAGATAAGCCTCCACAGCTTCTTTTGCAGGGTAAGTTCCTGGACTGGATATAAGTTGACCTGTCGAATCCAAAACAAGTGGGTCATAATTCACAAATAGAAACAATCTTAACTCATCGGGATCATCGTTTATTACAGTTACATAAATTCCGGCTGGCTTTTTCTTCTGCACATAAGTGATAAAAGCAGCCTCCTCTGGGGCACTCAGTGGGGTTGGAACATCGCCAACCAACTTGGCAATCTTCAAATTAACCCTTCCGGTAATCTCTCTTGCAGAGCTTAGTTTTACTATCTGCGCGGCTTCGTTTTCTGTGGCGTATCTCCACTCCGAGTTTATTAGTACTAAACTATCGCCGTGTTGATACTCCTTACAAACCTGTGCCCACCAAGGCAGTGTGCCATACCTTGATCTTGCTGCAATTGATTCCATTGCTAAAATAGCTAGATCAATCACCACGTCAATTGCATATGCACAAACTGCAATACACCAAAAAATTAAACGCCACCTTGCCACCCTGCTTGTGCTCTTCAGGTCAGTCAACAGAGTTTGACTATCATCAATGTTTGGCTGATAGGCATTAAGGTTGCTCATGGTGGCCTTTTCAGCCGCCATAACATCGTACCAATATGTAATGCTTCTTGCCATCTTATTGATAAATTGTGTAGAGTATTAAATTAGTGCGTACAAACACGCATTCAATAAAATTTGGAACGCCGTTAACGTATGCCTGAGAAAGGCTGGTTGCCTGATATGCAGAGTCAAACGAAGGGGACGCACCATCATTATGGATAATTATCACCTTGGTTCCCAACTTTGCGCCAGTTACATCTTTTCCAATAGCGCCAACCAATGGAGTGGTCATATCTCCAAAAAATGCCTCTTTGTTAAACGTTATGGTGTTGGTTGATAGTTGTGCGTGAGCCAAATCTTTTTTAGTTGCAAGATTTGTATTCAAAGCGTCTGTAACATCCAAATGCGCAAAGCTGTCTCTAACATCGGTTAATACCTCCCGCATTTCGGCTTCAGTAATGTCGTTGGTTGAGTTGTCCGCCAAAAGCGTGTTGATCTTAGTAAGTAATACTGCGAGTGATATTCTTGCCATATTGTCGTTATTTAAATCCTAAACTAAAACCAGAACTGAAAGCCATTGGAGATGGAACATCAACCGCTGTAGCGGGTTTATGCCCACCTTTACTGAGGTAGTCAACTATGGTTTTATTTACAATTTTTGTGTCGTCAATTTTTATTTTTGTACCCACCACTATAGGGTCGTTAAGGTTTAAGTTTTCCGGGTTGTCAATAATCAATTGCCTGATCATATCCGGTGAACCAAACTCCTGAATGGCAATATCCCAAAGGCTTTGCCCCCTTCTAGCTACAACTTCCTTCATATCTCAAAATCAATATTACCTTCATTTATTTCAAGTTTCTTCACCTCTTTGCCATCCCTTTCCAGGTTCAATTTTAGAACCGATTTCATATTACTGGTGGTTCCGTTCATCATTGTTACAAGGTTGGGGCCAAGTATCGGATCGCTTTTTAAACCACCCTTATTTAGCTTAAAAATGATCCAACAATCATCCAGCTTACCATCATCCACAACAAAGTCCCCATCCTTCACAAGGTCCTCACCATCGGCATCTAGCACTATGTCATTAGTTTCCAGCGCCATGTTTTACTTTTTCGTTTTCTATTTCTACTTGTTCAGTTGGTGTTAAGGGTGGGGCAACAGGCGCTAGGGTTGCACTTGTTGTGGGTGGTACTGGTGGTGCTGCCGGAAGTGCACCAATTACAGGATGCACGTGCGAGTTGAATGCTGATATTAAGGCATTCACTTTATTTTCAATGGCGTTCAACTTATCCTTTAATTTCCCCACCTTAACCAAACCAGAGAAACCACTTCCAAATATTTCAACATCTTCTGTCTGCTCTATCATAACAACAGCACCGCTCGTTTTGGTAACAAAAAGCACTAGCACATCTGTATTAAGCTTTGGTTTTACCACTACCCCGCTTTTATCATAACCAATCAGTATGCCCTTTATCAACAAGCCCTCATCATCGTCTATGATCACGTCGCAAGTTTTACCATTGACTGCCTTTACTTTACACCATGCGCTTACAATGGGTATTTTACCCTCCATCATTGCAATTATGGCTTTCCTTATCTCCTCGTTCATACTGCTGCTCTTGGTCCTATTTTACAAACGCGCCTGATGGCACCATGTTCATCAAAAGTTGTGGTTACTGAATCCACGTAGTAATTCCCGTCCTTGTCCGGGTTTTCTTTGTTCACAATGTTGGCGGTGTACCCGTGTCTCACATAGGGTATCCCAAAGCCTGTTAATGTTCCACGGTATCCGTCGAACTTCAGTCTGTCCAGCTCTTTTTGTGCAAGTCTCTCCAATTGCGCTTTATCGCTTACATTGGTACAAATCAGTTTTTGTTCTGTACCCTCAGGATCTCCAACCGTTACCTTAATCACCTTTCCATTGCTCAAATGGCTGCGCATGGTTACTTTGATTTGATAATCGTCCTTATTTCGGTACTTCAGGTCGTTCCGGATGATGTTTGTGCCAAACTTGTATTTCACAACCTCGTTGGCTGGATTGTCAGTATAGATCTTACCACTTACAAGGGTATCATCAACAAAATAGCTGTGTATGCCGTAGTTGTCTTTTAATTCAACCAAAACCTGAGCCACGGTATATTGCTTAAAAACAAAATCACCAAGTTGAACATCCATAGCGTCGATTTTGAACTTTGATGGAACAATGGCCTGTAAGAGGGCTTTCAATTTAACACCGTTGAATGATTTGTTTACTGGAATGCGCTTCAGTTCATACATGTTGTCCTCGCACTTGAATACAACTGGTAGGTCATCCAATACCTCTGAAATAAAACCCGTGAATTCCCGCCTGTAAATACCATTATAACCCGCTTCGATGTAGAAGGGATCTCCTGCCTTTATGTATTCGAACAAGCGTGTGCTCTGTTCTTTAAAGAGAAGTTTGGCAATAATAAACTCGGCGGTATCTGTAAGTGTTTGCCAGCTGCTTTCAGTGCGAAAACTGTTCACGCTTTTTATCATGAACCCCCTGCGCTCCTCGCTGCGTTTTTTACCCTTAAAGGCCGGAAATGTGATATGTACGTTACTTGCTAAATACACGTTTAATGCCTTTATAAATCCATTTGCAAGCCTGTGTGGTAATAAATCCCACAATGGCTCCAATTATGCCTAATACAATTGTTTTAACAACATCCTGGCTACCAATGTTAGCAACGATGGTGAGTGCGCTCCCTGCTACGGTTCCAATGGCTGTGTGTTCATTCATACTGTGTGCTGTGTGGCTCATTTGTTTTCAAAAAATCCTGATTCAATCAGTTCTATTGCTTGTAAGCTCATGGCGTTAATTTCAAAGGGCATGGCCGAAAGGTTGTTACTTTCTCTTTTTGGTAACCAACTAATCTGGTCGAATGCAATGTTTGTGATACCCAACCATTCATAAAGCTTTCCCTCAACTTTAACAGAGTCGCTCAGGTTCTCAAACAACTGCATGGCTTTTACCTGCTGCTCTATTGTTTTGTCTCCCTCTTTATTTAGCACAAATCCTTGTATACGTATGTTCCAGGCTTCAAAGCCGTACTCTTCAACAATTGGTCCCTCGCAACCACTCATGTATGTAACGGTTTTGCGTTTGGCCCTTGTAAAGGTGGCAATGCTTGAATACGGAAGTATCAGTCGCTCTCTTTGAACTTTTTCAAGGTCACCCTTTACTCTTTTAAAATACTCTCCCTCACCAAACGCCATCCAAAAATGCACTGGTGTACCAAGGCTGCTTGTAATGGTATCCTCAGTAACTTCTTCTTCTGATTCACCCAACTCGTACTGTGGTAAATTTTGCCCCTGTTCGTTTTCAGGTATCTGGTATCGGCGAATGAACTGACCGGCCAACCCAAACACCTGGGTAAAAAGCGTGTTAACAGGAATCTGATACTCTGTTCCTGTGAGTGCTGTGCCTATGGTCCTTCCGGGCTGAGAATATTTTGGTGTTTCCGTCATTATACTCCCACTGTTACCATGCCGTCACGTGCGGCATCAACTATGGTATCGGTCATTTTACGTTTAAGTCTCTCCATATCCTGGTTCTCCTTCACTTCGTTATTGTTGTTCACGGTTAGGTTCATGATAAGTGTTCTGAGCCCACTGTTCTTGCCACTTTTAGTTTCTTTATCATCACCAAAACTGGTGTTATCTATGCCACTCAAAATGCTTTCCGGGGTTCTTGGTCCACTGTCTTTTTCATTGGGGTCAATCTTGTTTGGGTTTCCACCACCCATTAGCCTTTCCCATTCAGCATTCCAGTGTTGTAAGCGATCTTTAAAAAACTTTTGATGTCCGGGGTTGTTTGCTTCTCCAAGGCTCGAAGGGCTGGATCCAAACTTCTTCATATACTCCTGTGATGCCGATTTAAAAGCCCCTTCGGATATAAGCTGGGACCTGTTTTCATTCAAACTCCCCTTGTCAAGCCCAAACGCCTTTAAGAACATATCTCCGCTTAAAATATCAGCAATCCCATTAATTAGGCCGGAGGTCAACACGGTTAATGCGTCCACAATTGGCATAAGCATATCACCAAGCTGTACCCCTATTTTCTTCCACTTATCACCTATATCAGCCCACGTGCGTGTACGGCTTCCGGTAAGCTCCAATTGTTTGTTGGTCTCACCAATGGAGTCATTCACCTCACTCATCACGCGCTTGAAGTTTTCTGCGTCAGATGTCAGAACGCTCCACGCACTCCGAGCTTGTGCGTCGTTTAGACCGATATCAAGCATAAACTTGGTTCTCTGCTTATCGGTCATTTTCTCCAACTTCTTAGTTATCTCAGTAAACACAACAGCTATATTCTTTCGAGTGCCGTTGATATTAAAAAGATCTATGCCTTTTGTTTTAAGGCCAACTATTATATCCTTCTTCTGAAGCGAGGTAAAAGCATTCTGAAGTAACATTGCAGAATCTGTTGCGCTTTGACCTTTGAATGTCATGAAGGAGAAAAGCCCAGCTGTGTCTTTAAAACCAATACCAAGGTTGCGGCCTGCTGCGATAAGTTGTGGAAGAAATTGGGCAAAATCAGAAAATTCCCCTGCGCCTACCGCTTTCGCTTTTAACAAAGTGTCCATCACCTCATTGGCAGTGGTGTTCTGTGAACCAACAACCGCAAGTGTTTGAGCAAGTGCCCCGGCTACAAGGTCAATGTCGGCAAACCCGGCTTTAGCGCCTTTGACAGCCGTTTCGGTAATTGCAAGGCTGAGGTTTACCTTTCCGGTTGTACTAATGATCTTCTCATAAGCGTTGGTAATACGGTCAAAGTTGCCACCGCTTGCGCTGCCAATATCAAGCAGCCTGTTCTTCAGCTTGCCAAGAGTATCCGTTGAAAGTTGGGCTGTGGCATTGATCTTACTCATGCCATACTCAAAGCGCATGGAGTCTTGAGCCTTCATGGTGCCAAATGTGGTAAGGGCCACAGCAGCAGCCCCCGCCATAAGCGCAGGACTCTTCAACATATCCATGTAACCACCGATAGGCGAGTTAGAAAGGGCTGTGCCCATCTGCCCCTTCATCCTGGAAAACCATCCTTGTTTTGGTTCTGGGAGTTGTTTGTTAGAATGCCATTTATCAATGTCGGCTTTCACCTTATTGATGGCGCGCTGGTAGTTTTGAATGTGTTTAGGATCAAAAGCTTTGGCTTGCAACCCCTCCAACTTGTTTAAATGAGATTTAAGCTGCTCAAGGCTTCCGTTGGTGTGCTTTACTTCTCTGCCAAGTATACCGGCCTGTTTACTGATCTGCCCCGTTGCGTTTGCAACGCTCATCATTTTCTTTTGAGCACCACCGGCCATTTCGGTAATACGCTTTAAGGGAGACGATACCATCTCCTTCAATCGTATGTACCAGTTGGTGTTTAAATCCATTACAGTTCAATGTCTGAGCCCGAAAGCACCTCTGCCAGGGCTTGTTTTGCTATGTTTAAATAGTACTTTCTATCAATAGTTCTGAGGTACAAAAAATCCGCATAGGCTTTCCAATACTCTTCCCTGGTAAGCTTTTGCGGATTTCTAATACCGAGTTTATACTTGAGTATCGCGTCTACTTTTCTGAGGTTGTCTTCTGAGGTTTCCTCGCCGATTAGGGCGAGGTCTAAAGCTCCTTTTCTTCAACCTCCAGTCTCTCTAAAAGGTCAGCAACCTTGTTCATCACGGCATTCTCAAGGTCAACGTCCTGAGAAAACAGTGTGGTGTCTCCGGCCAGCACACAGGAGTTTTTCAATAACTCCTGGCTCTTGCTTGGTTTACCATCGGCCTCATACTTTCTTATGGCATCTAGCATATAAGCTGTTGGTTTACCAATAATGTATGGCTGTGGGCCATTAAACTTGCTCATAACCAGTATGGACTTAACGGTTTTGTGGCGTTCCTTCCAGTCTGGCAACTTCGCTTGGTTTTCCTTTACCAGATCTTCGATGCTCTTGGCCTTTTGGCCTGTTTTGTCTTTTTCTTGCATGGGTTTATGTTTGGGTTAAAATTTAATTCTGTACGCTCCAATCAATGTGAGACACCAGGAAGTCAATCTTGGTAACAATCTTTCCATCACTGTTTTTGGCAGCACGTCCGTTGTTCATGGGGCGTGAACTTCTCCAAATGTCTTTGTAGATCACCCCGTTGTAATCGTACATAACAATAACCTCGGCGGGTGGCGCATCCATAATCCGTTTTCCAGGAGGAATGGATTTTTGTAGGGCAATCAGCTCCTCACTATAAAATGAGATGCTGCAATTCTCAGTCTCATAATTGCCTTCACTTTGCCCAATGGGGTATTTTCCACCACCGTACTCGTTGGCCATATTCTGTTTGTCGTGGTACTCAATCTCGTTGAATGCCTCAACGTCTCGGCCATACAAGCGAAGGGTAATGTTGTTCCACCCTACGATCTTTCCGAATCTGTTAATGATAGTTGGTTGCATATCGGGTTATTTTACAGTTAGTTTAAGTGTGCCTGTGATCTTGCGCACGTAGTTGAATACCTTGATGGACATTCCAATCAGGATCTCTGCTTGGTTCGCATCCGGGATCTGATTAGGGTCTATAAAACAATCCACCTCCTGGGCGTGGTCGTCTCTTACCAAAACGCCAAGGCCGTTTCGTGGATTCTTTACATCCTCCTGCCACTCGGCAATCACTGTTGGTGATATTTTGCCATCGTCGTCGGTGGCAAACTTCGAGTTGTATTTTGGAATGAATCTTTTCACAACCAAGCGGGCTCCAGCGTTCCACACACGCATGCGCACACCAAAAGCAAAATCGCTGTCAATGGCGGTACAAGCTGCCGAACTGTTCAGGTAAACACCGTCGTACTCAGGATAAGAGTCGGCGAATATGAAACCACGGTCTTGCAACACTGTAATTTCAGCAGGTGTGAGGCTGCTTACCAAAGTTCCAGAACTGATGGCCGGGTTATTCCAGCGACCTGACCCGTCGTTAAGTTTAAAGTTCTCAACGGCCTTGTTCGGGTTGTTAACCGTGTTTATGCTACCATAGTCCTCTTCGATTTGGCGAACACCTACCATTCCCATCACAGTGCCAACGGCAGCGTGTTTGGCATAAAGGGCATCAAGCGCGGCCACATCCTTGTCTTGCAAAATGCACACATGTACATTCTCACTGTCTAAAGTGCGTAAGTCTTTAATTGAGCTGATCACTCCATTAACCTCACGTCCTTCTACCAAAATGTGGTCGATATAACAGTTCAAAGGAATGAACGCTTCAACAAGTAACTGAGCAAGAGGTACCGCTGTGTTCACGTCGTTATCGAGTCCATCGGTAAGGGTTGGTGTATAGCCGGTGGCTGGGTTTCGCACCACGCCAACAAACTTCACCTTCTTGCCGCTGTCGTTAATCAGTTTGGTTACATACGCATTGGCGTAAGTACACATTTGGGTGAGGGTTACTGTTTGCGCCACCACCATCAGCCAAAGAGTGCCATTGGGGTTGATGGTAAAAAACTCATCAATATGGTAACGTATTAAAACCTTGTTCGCTGCATCGTACGCAGCGGTGAAGCCGAGTGTATCAGCATCTTCTTTTTGGATCAGTTTAACCGATGTGCCAAGCACAGTATATGTGCCTGAGCCGGGTAATACCCCACCGCAAACTAAGCCAAAAACGTTTTGTTCGGTGGCAGACTTGGCTCCCAATCCACCGCTTGATTTGTTTATTACCGGGCCTTTAAACATGGTTTAAACTCGTTTTTAATGAATACTCTATTGTTGCAGGCTTACTCGCCCTTTAATGCTTTTTTCTCAGCTGCTTTTATTTCCTTCTCACTTGCGTCCTCTGGTAAACCAACAGCTTTTGCACGTGCGGCAAGCTCTTCCTTTGCTTTGTTATCAGCTTCAGCAGCAACAGCTTCTTCTTTTTTGGTTTGCAGGACTTCAATTTCAGACTGAAACTCTTCACGAGTAACCTCACGCACCTTTTGGTCATTACGGCGGGCATGCAACTCGGCGTAGCTTTTGTTTTTTTCAGAGAAGCAGTTACCGTCGCTGGTGACAAGCAGCTTGTCTTCCTTTGGGCTGGCAATGAATGCTTCGGCAATTTGTTTGTTGATATTTTTACTCATGGCTTTTTATTTAAAATTTTAGTGATCCAATATGTAAGTGCAATCAGTACAAGGACAAGGGTGATTCCGCCCACCCATGCAAGTAGTTTAACCCATTTCGGAGTATACGGAACCGCCCCTGTCCTTGTGCTTTGAATGCTGGCAGACCTGGATCGGTTTACGTCCCGATACATCTTTAAAAGCCTTTCCTGTAGCTTTGCCTTTATTTCTAATTCCTTGCAGTAACACTGTGCTTTTAGCCTCCCATTTGTAATTGATACCACCGCCTTTGAGCGCGGCCCATCGATAACTATTGGTGGCAAGTTCAAAGTCATATCCTCGCTGATCACAACGTCTATTATCGAACTGTCCCCCGGCACAATAAGTGTTGTGTCCCTGAACCAGGTGGAATCCACTTTGCTGACTACGCTGTCTGCTTTTTGTTCGGTATGCATAGTAAGTGATTCGGTAATCTTTCGGTGACAGGAGGTAGGCAGCAGGAGCAATGCCACTGCCATTGTAAATAGTAATCCGTGTATTTTTCGCATGGTTGTTTAGGTATGGTGTTATGTAATTGGATACGGCATAAACCTTGGCTTTTGAACGTTTTAGCTTATGAACTCCGGCACCTTCTCTTGAACCTGAAAGACCTGTATTGCCCTCAATGGTGATAAAGTAGTTTGCGGTTTCATCCACAATAAAACCAACATGGCCAACCCGTTTCAGGTGAGAATAGAAAAGTGTAAAACAATCTCCCGCCTGTGGTTTTTTAGCTTTATGGGAGCGAACTAAACCCTGAGACCAAACAATGTATTTTGGATTTGCGAAAGAAGGTGCCCATGCGCTTACCGGGTTAATTGGTTTTGTGATGCCAATTGCATTAAGGTTGTAACTTACAAAAGCAGCGCACCAAGCATCTCCTTTACCCCTTCCAACAAATCGCAAGTACGCTTCTACCTCAACTCCGTCGTTTTGGCCTGTGGCCTCACGTACTAAAAGTTGTGTTTGTAATGTGTCTTTAAGTTTTTGCCGGGTGTATAGCTCATTAGTATTGCCCCGAACGCCTATCAAGAACACAAGACTAAGGAAGATCACAAGCCAGTATTTAACTGCAAAATTCTCCTTGTACTCATCGTCAAATCCTTCAAACTTCCTGTAAAAATCCTGCAAGGCTTTTCCTGCTTTTGGAAAAACAATAAGGCACAAAATCCACGTAGCGGCAGTTACCCAGGTAATCTCCCACAAACTGATCAGGAAAGACTCCAGAATACTTCCCCTATCAAAAAGTGCTGTATCAGGGTAGTAATGAATTATTGCACTTCTGAATAGTTCCACAATCAGTAACATGATCGGGATGAACATCAGCTCTTGTTTGAGTATTTTCAGCATTGTTGTATTATAATTTCAGGCACGGTCCCTCGGCCTTTGCAAGCTTCGGGACCTCACCTGGGGTTTTTCTTAAACGTTGTTGTCGATGATTGCTCCGGTGCCTACAGTCGAAACAGGCGCAACGATGTCGTACATGCGTAATCCGATTACTGTTTGGCGGTTCTCTGGATCTTCTTCAGCGTTGCGTTGGTAAATTTTTGCTGAACCTTTGGCTTTCATGGCGTTCACGGTGCTGAAGAAAACACTCGCGAAAAGGTCGGTTCCGAGTGGGGCAGCACCAAACACTTTTTTAGTGAAGGCAGCTACATACTTTGGAGTATGGAGACTTTCCCAAATATTGAAACCGTAAAGTCCTGGGATCATTTTTCCTGTTGGAGTGTTGTAGTACCTGTCTCTGAACGCCTGATCTACGAGCAGTAGGTCGTTAACGTGCTTGGCACTAAGAACAAGGTGACGGCTCTCAATCGGAATTTCGAGAAAGTCCGCTTTGTCCTTAAGGGTCACAAGGTCGGCAGGTAACATGGCGCGACGACCGCCTGAAAGGGTTCCTGTGGTTTTAATCACAGGAGTGTTTGCTCCGTCAGCTTGTGGGGCAAGACTGTGAGCGCCAAGTTTTATGTGAGCCACCATAAGGGCATTCAGGTGCTGTTCCCTTACACTCGACTTTTTGTCGTATGGCAGGGCGTACAACTCGTCGTCTGTAATCTTGGTGTTCTCAGTCTCCAGCTTATGGAGGCTTACCACCTTGCTGTCGTCCGTGCGGGAGTTAGTCGCAATCGGGTAGGTAACGTTGTCGATTAAAACCGCCGGGTCTGCACCAATCTCGTTGAAATTGATGGTGTCGTTGTTCACCTTATCGTCGTGAGACCGGATCGGCTTCAAAAAGCTGTCGTCCATGTCCTTGAATTGTTTCAACAATTCGGTTACGATTATTAGGTTTTTCTTTACTGCCATTGTTCGTTGTTTTTAATGTTTTTTTAAGTGGATTTAAATGATCTCGGGTTGGGTTTAGCACTCTTTTCCGTAGTGTGCTTTGAAAAGGGCTTTAAACTTGGCCTCATCTTCATCTGCCATTTTTGCAAGAGCCATTGGGTCTTTATCCTGGTAGTCGGCATAGGTCCATTTACTGCGGTCTTCGCCTGTAGTTCCGGTGCCGGTGTTTGTTACAGTTGAGAGAGCAACAACCTTTGGAAGTGACTCAATGTGGGCTTTGGTAGCGTCAAAGTCGGCAGCAAGTTGTTTTTCGTAATATGTGCGCTGTGCGGCGGTAATCTGCTTGCTGTTTTCGGCAGCATCAAGTACGGCTTTGATCTCTGCCTTTTTGCTAGCTGCCCTTTCGGTGTCAAGCTGTTTTTGCAGTTCTTCGGCCTTGGCCGCTTTTGCTTTCAATGCATCAACCTGGGCAACAATTTGTGCTTCAGATGATGTGGCAGACAAGGCCAATAAAGTGATCAAAAGATCTTTCATGATGGTGTTGTTTTGGGGGTTTAAGTTTGCGGTTGCTGTTAATTCAGGTATGTGTTTATACCCTAATGCTTTAATTTCTTGTATTTGGTCAGGGGTAAGAGCTGCGGTGGTTTCACCGTCAACTTCATCAATGAACTTCTTATCCTTCGCCTCTTGTGCGTTCATCCAGAAGTCTTCTTTCCACAGATCGTTAATCTCCTTAACTGATAAACCAGTTTTTTTGGAGTACGCTGCTGCGTAATCTGCCTGAAGGTTTCTAAGAAGTTTTAATCGGGCTTCAATCTGATCAGCGTTCCCGTCTACAACCGCCATAGGCTTATGTATCATGTATTGGGTGTTGGTGGCCGCAATTATCTTATCGCACTTGGTTGCAATGTATGTGGCTGCACTGGCGCATAAGGCACCAAGTGTTGCAATTTTGTTTCCAGTAAATTTGTTTAGTACGTTGGCAATCTCATTGGCCTCAAATACCGAACCGCCTTGCGAATTAATGTAGATTTCAAGATCAACGATTCCCTTCGATACCAAATCATCTACTGATGATTTAAAGCGTTGTGCAATGTTGTCCCAGCCTGAGATGTAACCTTCAATGCGAATAACCGCTTTGTTGTTTTGTGCCTCACAGCTAATCTGGAACTTTTCTTTCACTTGATTGTGCTCGTTTCTGAGTACAAAGTTTGGTTGGTTTTCAAGCAAAAAAAAATCGCATTTTCGTTATGGTGTCCTTTTGAAAACCTTTATGGTAGCGGTTTTCAGACCATTACGAAAACTCAATTTTAAACCGCTTTATATATGCCGCAACTTTGTACTATGGCAAAAGACAAAGAGCGCAAGTCAGCATATAATCTCTATGTAAATGAGTGTTTGATGGCCAAAGAAATTGCTCTTCGTCTAAAAGTCACTGAGAAAACAATAGGTGATTGGGTGAGAGAGGGCAACTGGAAGCAGATTCGACTTTCTAAACAAACCACCGCCGACACCCTTTCCGGTAAATACGATGATCTGTTGAGTGCCTTACTCGACCGTAGGCTTTCATTCGAAAAGAAACCAAGCAAAAGTGCAGAAGAGAAGGAGGAGCATCGTAACATCATTGATGAGATGAGCAAGATTGCGGCCATCAAAGACCGTATTCATAAAGACGGGAATGTATCTCTAAGGGTTCACATTCATTGCATGGAGAAATTTATGGCTTACATCCACACGCACAACCCTAAATTGTTTATGAACCTCATAGATCACCAGCGCGATTATCTGGTGCTTTTAACTGAAGAGCTGAAGTGATAAAAAAGGAAGACAATAGAGCCTATGAACGGTATCTCGAAAAGCTTGACAGCATACAGCGCTTTAACCAGGTCAACCTCAACGAGTCAAAAACCCAACGGAAAGCCCGTATAAGCAGGGCTAAAACCGATTATGCTTTTTTTGTTTCATACTACTTTCCACACTACGCCACTTGCGAATGTGCCAAGTTTCAAGTGGATGCCGCAAACTACATCCTCCGCAACAAAAACTGTGTTGATGTAGAAGCCTGGGCGCGTGGCCATGCTAAAAGTACCCACCTGGACATAATGGTTCCGTTTTGGCTTTGGATGAATAACGAGTTGGATGTTATGTTGCTGGTAGGTAAAAATGAAGGTGATGCAAAGATTCTGCTCAGCGACCTTCAGGCTGAGTTTGAAGCCAACCCGCAAATACTTGCCGACTTTGGTACGCAGCAAAAGGTGGGCAGTTGGGAGGAAGGAAATTTTGTAACCAAGAACGGCGTGGCTTTCTTTAGCCTTGGCAGAGGACAAAGTCCTCGCGGTGTACGCTACCGAAACAAACGACCAAACTACATTGTTTGTGACGATATAGACGATGATGAGTTAATTAAAAACCCACTTCGGGTTAAGAAAACAGTTCGCTGGGTGCTTGGTGCCTTGTTCAACACAATGGACAATAACGGCGCAAGGATGGTTTTCGCAAACAACCTCATTGGAGTAGATACTGTGGTAACCAATATTGCCAAAAGGCCAAATGTGCGGGTGAATAAAATTAATGCTATTGATGAGAACGGAAAACCATCCTGGCCACAAAAGTATACCCTGAGTTATTTCGAAGAACGCAGATCTGTTATTGGTGATTACGCTTTCCAAACAGAATTTATGAATAACCCTCAAATTGAGGGAGACATCTTTAAGGATGAACAAATACAGTGGGCAAAATTCCCACCCTTGAAAGCTTTTGAGTGTATTGTTGGGCAATGGGATGTGGCCTACGCCGGAACACCAAGCAGCGACACAAACGCTGTTAAAATATGGGGGTTGTTGGAAGGATCGTTTTATCACATTAAAGCGTTTGTGCGCCATTGCAAAATGGCTGATGCAATAAGGTTCATGATAGATTATGAACGCAAGTTGCCAAAAGACAAAGACGGTCACCCTACCGTTCGTATCCTGTGGCGATTTGAAAGTCAGTTTTGGAACGATGCGCTTAAGATGACCTTGCAACAAGTTTGTGATGAGGAAAAGTACGAGCTCAGCCTGATTCAATGCGAAAGACCCGTAAACAACAAGTTTGTCCGTATAGTTTCAATGCAGCCATACTACCAAAACGGGCGCGTGTATTATAACAAGGCAGAAGAGTTTAATCTTGATATGCAGGTGGGCATCAACCAACTCAAAAGCATCGAGCCGGGTTACAACACGCACGATGATGGGCCGGATGCAGATCAGGCAGCAATTGAGTTTCTGAGCAAGTTTATTCCTATTAACAGCCCACTGCCATTGGTTGGCAGTAGGTTAAAATCAGCCGGTGCATGGTAAGTTTAGCAAGACGCATAATGGAAATTGAACCCGTATTGTTGGGCAGGTCTTCAAGGCCTGAATGCCGCGTGCACACTCATTTCTTTTTTTGCCCTGGCTGCAACTATGTGCATTGCTTTTCGGCCAAGTTACAAGGGTACGACCGTAACGCAGAAAAGCCCACCCTTCAAAAGGAAGTTTATATCCCAGGTCAAATTGCTCTTCACACCTGTAGAAGCAAAATAACAGGTGGAATGATAAGATACACAAACGACTCAACACATCACCTTAAGGGTGAAACGGTAGAATTACCAATTATTCAGTATGGCCATATATAAATTCATAACCGATCAGGACCTCGATGTAGGCATGAAGCAATACTTCCGCGACCAGATTACGGAAGGCAGCGCTAATGCACATATACTTAAAACAAGTGAGGGTGCGGCGGTAAGCCTTATAAAAAGCAAACTCAATGGCCTTTATAATCTTGCCCTTGTGTTTCCAAGCATATTAGAATGGAATGGAAGTAAATCATACGCTATAGGGGACTTCAGCCACAAAGCCGGGAAGATCTATAAATCAAAAACAGCAAACACAAACAAAAACCCTGAAAGCGAAGCAGCAGACTGGACCGAAGAAGATCCACGCGATCAGCTTATTGTTGTGTACTGCGTGGCCATTACTCTATACTTCTTTGTTGAAAGCGTTAGCCCCCGCAAGATCAGCGAGGATATTAAGAACGCCTATTTAACAGCCATTGAGTGGTTGGAAGATGTGAAGGATGGTAAAGAAAGCCCGGCCCTGCCATTGCTGGAAACAGGTGGATCAAACGATATCCCTCACGGCAGTAACGAACCATTAGATCACTATTATTAGTATGAGTACACATTCCAAAATAGGCAAACAAATTGAGGGCTCACGAACAGCACTTGCCCGTTTCAAAGACGAGGACATACTCGTTGAGGCTGCTCTAAGGCGTGGACAGTCTGTGTCAAAACTGATAGAGCCCACCTCGCCGAGCTTGGTCACCGTTGACCTCAAACGCTGGAAAAACGCTTGGCTTTCAGCTAAAAACGGAGAGTATGCCGACATGAACCTCATGTATGAGGTTTACGACAACATCATGGTCGATAACGGCCTGTCTTCAAACATAGAAACCCGCATCCTTAAAATACAGCAAGCCAAATTCAATTTGGTGAATGAAAAAGGTGAGCCTGATAAAGAGGCCAAAAAACTGCTCGAATCGCAGTGGGTATTGGACTTTATGAAGTACTGCATGGAAAGCCGTTTTGAGGGTTACCGGCTTATTGAATTGTTTGAGTTCGACGAAAAAGGGTATTTAAAAACGGCAAAGGCCATTAATAAGTACCATGTTAAAGCGCACAAAGGTATTGTTACCAAGTATCCCGGAGACGAAACCGGAGTGAGTTACCTCGAAGGACCCGTTTCTCAATATTACATTCCGGTTGGAGATCCCAATGATCTGGGCATACTCTACAAAGTCGCACCTCATGTACTCGCAAAAAAGTACGCCCTTGGCCACTGGAGTGAATTCAATGAAAAAATGGGTATTCCTTTCCGTACCGTAACAACCAACATGGCCAATACAGTTCGTCAGGCTCAACTTGGTGTTATTATGGAAAAAATGGGCGCTGCCGGTTGGGCTGTTTTAAACGAGGGCGAAAAAGTTGAACTCTTGGAAGCTTACGGATCAGATCCTACACGTTGCTTTGAGGGTCTTATACGTGTTCTGGATTCTGAACGAGCTATGCTCATAATGGGCCAAAGCTCCACAAGCAACAGCGATAAAAACAAAGGCACCTACGGAAGTATGAAAATACTCCAGGAGATCAGCAATGATCGACACGAGGCTGATCTTATTTTCCTAAAGTACATCTTAAATAACGTTCTTTTAAAACGTCTGCCACTCCTTAGTCCCGCTTACAAGCAGCTCGAAAAGCTGTCTTGGGAGTGGGATATGTCAGTTGATCTGAGTGTAAGCGAGGTGGTGGACTATGTAGTGTCTCTTTCCGAAGTGTACAACATCCCAGCTGAATTTGTTACCCAAAAAACGGGTATTCCAATCGATGGGTTAAAACCCGCTCAAGCAACTCCCCCTCCAACAGAGGGGGGGCGAACGGGGGCCAAAAAAAAAAGTCCGGTAAGTAGCAATTCGCTTGATGCGTTTTATGGCCACTCCTGTTCTTGTGATCCGAATGAGGTAAGCGCTGCGGCTACCCCAAGTCTTCAGGATGAAACCTTAAGAGTTGCCCGGTTAATTTTTGATGGAAAACAGAAGGGCGTTGTAGATAATGATTTGATGGTGGAAACCGCAAAACACCTTGTAAAAGGTGTTTTAAATGCGTTTAAAACCACCATTGAAGATCCTGGACTCAGTAATGTGGAAATGATTAACAGCCTACGCAGAAATGTTTGGGTGTTTAGTGGTTTCAAAACACACGAAATACTCCGGGCAATTTCTGACAAGCTGGTTGATGAAAAAGGACAGGTACGCGAGTGGGGGTCTTTTAAGAAGGAAGTACTGAATCTCGACGATAGGTACAATGTGAATTACCTCAAAACCGAGTACGATCATGCCCTTGTAAGCGCTCAGCAGGCTGCACAATGGTTAGATATTCAGCGCACCAAGGAAGCTCTTCCACTTCTTCGGTTTGTAGCTACCCTGGATGATCGCACCACGGATATCTGCAACGGCCTGAACGATGTTACTTTGCCAGCCGACCATGATTTTTGGAAGACTCACTTCCTCCCTCTTCACTGGCACGAACGTTCTTTGATACAACAACTGGCCAACGGCCAGATCACAGACATGAGCAAGGTTAAAATCCCTGCTTTGGATGCCATGTTTAAAAACAACGTTGGTATTTCAGGCGTGGCATTCCCTAAATCGCATCCATATTACGAGACTAGTCTTTCAACAGCTCGTAAAATTGAAGAGGCTGCGAACATTGCTCACATACGCGACGCGCGTGAGGAGGTAAGATCTTGGGGTAAGAAGGCAGTGGCCGTTTATGGAAATAAGTACAAACTCAACCTGTCTGAATTCGAAACACTAACTCTGCGCAGGTCTGACGTAAAGGACATCACCGGAAAATCACACAGCAACGCGCCTGAAGCTTACCGACGCATCATGAATATTTCCGCTCTTTTTAAAGATGCGAAATATGTGGGATGGTCGCCTGAAGTTAAAGGTCACGAGGCGGTAATCAAGTGGCTGTACTACGAGGTAGAAATAGCTGGAGAGTTATCATACCTCAATGTAATGTTTGACACTCACGGAGAGTATAGGTTACACAGTATATCCGATAAACAAGGCTTTAGTATACGAAAGGTGAAAAATAAGACAAAAAAATAAGGCTCTTCAAGAACGGTGAACCGGGTTAGCAACCCGGCGCGCTCTATCAAAGCCTCGGTACAAATATACAACAAAACAAAACACAATGCAACAAGACCCGATTGGGGACGACATACAGAAACAGTTTGAAGACTTCGCAAAGCGCACACATGGTGTGTTGAAGAAGTTCCCGCTTATTGCCGCAAATGAGGGTAAGAACTTTTTTCAGAGTCGGTTCCGTACTCAGGATTGGTTGGACCAAACAACCCAACCCTGGAAGAAAAGGAAGCCCTCTGCCAAACGAAATACGGGCCGGGCTATACTTACCGACACCGGACGGGGAAAGCGCTCTATAAGAGTAATACAGGCCGACTGGGGGGCTGTAAATGTTGGTATTGATGATCCTCAGGTTAAAAATTACATGGGAGTTCACAATAACGGGTTCAGGGGAACGGTAAAGGTTGGTGAGCAGATGCGAATTTCCAGCCGCAAGGTCGCCACCAGGTATGGCAAAAGCGGCAGGGCTTTAAAGTCGGGCATGAAGAAGATCAGAGGGGCTTCGTATAGGGTAAAAGCTCACACGCGAAAAATGAATATGCCAAAACGCAAATTCATTGGCAACAGCGCTACACTGAACAGGATCATTGAGCGCCAATTTATTTATCAATTAAACACCATTTAAAATGGTTGAGGAACAAGACTGGATAGAAGCATACAAAGAGATTGGAAAGCTTATGGAAGCTATCCCTGAAGTCAAGCACGTGGACCTATGGCACGAGCAGATTGACTTTTTGCCTGAAGAGTACCCCTGGCCTCCGGGATCTGTTTTTATTGAGGTCAATGTTAGCGACACCTCTTCAACTGGTTTAAAGGTTCAGGACCTCAATGCAGAGGTAACTGTGTTTTTTGTTCTGGACACGTTGGCCGACACCTACATGAAAAGCGCAACACAAGACATAGCTTTTGAGTTTGGCCAGGTGCTGAAGAAAATCCATAAAGCTCTGCACGGCAATAGTGGAAAAAACTTTAGTGCAATGAACAGGAGGGGTATTTTCCGGCAACCTGCGCCTCAATACCTGATGGCATACAAGCAGGTTTTTAATTGCATCATTCGCGACATGAGCGCTATGGATGAGCCAGGAGAGGCTACACTAACAAAAGCAACCGTAAACACAAGCAGTCCTCCCATATTGCCTGAAACACCAATGTATCCATTAGCAAACGAATAAAACAAAAAACATGTATCAGATCGAAAAGCAATATCACAATCACGGCGACAAGTTAGAAATGGGATTCGAGGTCACTGGTCTCGATTTAACAGGTTTGAGTTTGCGTTCAGAGTTTAAGCGCAATAAGGATCAGGACGTGCCTGACATTGTATTCGCCACTGCTGATAATTCGATAGAGGTGGATATAATCAGTGTGGTGGAGGGACAGGAAAAGGCGATTTTGACTTTCAAAAAAACAGCCACACAAATGAAGGCCATACCAATGGCAACCTATTATTATCAAATCACCACATTCACAACGGTTGATGATGAGATCACAATTGGTGAAGGCGTATTTGAAACAACAAAAGACATTACCAAGCTGGTATGATACAGATCATTGTAAAAAAAAGAAATCCCGTACCAATCTCCGTTGAAAAAAACACCGGGATACAGATCCATTCCTATCAACGTGGTAGACCCGGAATAGGCGTACCAGCTGGGGGTACTGCCGGGCAGGTACTTAAAAAAATTGATGGTACCGATTACAATACCGAATGGAAAAATGAAGCCGGTGCCTCACCAGTTGTTGGCCTATGCGAGGTAGCCTTTGGCCACCCGGCCACGGGGGCCTTGACGAGCTCACCATATTTTACTTTTACCAATAACAATTACGTTTCTACACCATTTATCTCTTATGGCAATTCAGGTGGAAACGCAATTGTTAAATCAAACAACGGCACTCTTTTATTGTTTGCAAACACATTTTATGGTAACGGCATATTTATTGAAGACTCCGGAACAGTTAGCATTTTCACATCGTACGTTACAAACCCCAAAGTTGTAGTTGGTACAAATTATGTGAGGGCAAATTCAGGAAACATTGCCACTGATTTAGGCTTTAAATTAGATCAAGTTGGGTTAAGAGTAGGTCATTACTCTAATCTATCAAGCGGCAACACATATCAATTCGAAGTACAAGGAGGCGTTGGCCAAATGGCAAAGTTTGGCGGGATTATAATGTCGGACAATTACGCAGGCTTTGCGGACAGAAATGGTATTCAGGTTGGCGGTTGGTGGCTTCACAATGCACCTGGAACTGAATACATGGTTGCAAACCAAACAGGGTACGGTCAGATACAAGCAGCTTATCAACTTTATTTCAGCTCTCCCGTTTCAATTTTCAACTCAAAAGTACAAATCATAACGTCAAGCGATTATGAAATAGAGTTCTCGGGTACGCATCACGCAAATATCCATTATGCTACTCCATTAAGAGATTTGGTTTTCACTTTACACTCTGGAGCATATTTTTTCAGTAGCGATAACGGCGCCTCTTATGCCATGCAGTTATATTCAAGTTTACTACTAATTGCTCCACCCATAAGAAACACAAATCTTGCAGGTACCGGAAACAGGAGAACCCACGTAGACGCTAGTGGTAACCTACTTGCTACCGAACCAGCGTTTGACGTTGTAAACGAAGTGCCATCCGGCCTTATCAATGGCAGCAACGCAACCTTTACTACTGCTGGCAACTTTGTGCCAGGCACCGAAGAGGTTTACCTGAATGGGCTTAAGCTGGTAAAGCTTGAAGATTATAACACCACTGGCACCAATCAAATTGATCTGTACGTTTCACCTGGTGCAGGCGAACACTTAATAGTTAATTACAAAAAAATATAATACAAAATGGGAGCAACAACCGTAAAACAAAGGCAAATTGAAGATGGTGCGATTAACGATGCAAAGGTAGCAGCGGGCGCAGGTATTGCATCAAGCAAACTGGCCGATGGTGCAAACTTTACAAAAAAGGATGGCTCAGTAGCCTTTACCGGTAACCAAAGCATGGGTGGCAACAAGCTCACCAACCACGGCACACCAAGCGCCGGTACCGATGTGGCCAATAAGGATTATGTTGATATCCAAATTGCCAACCTAAACAGCACTTTTAAAATGAAACCCAATGTGCGCGCAGCCACTACGGGTAACATAAACGTTTCTAACCCGGGCACCGCTATTTTTGATGGCGTTACCTTAAGCAACGGCGAACTGCTTTTGGTGCGTGCGCAAAGTACCCCAAGCCAAAATGGTATTTACCAGTTCAACGGCTCAGGCTCTGCACTTACCCGAATTGCAAGCATGGATACCTGGGCTGAAGTGCCGGGTGCTGTAACCACCGTGGATGAAGGCACAACCTACGCCGACACCATGTGGTTGTGTAGCGCCAACTCAGGCGGCACCATTAATTCAACCGCTATTGATTGGACCCAAATACCCACTGCCGCAGGTTTAACCAGCAGCAATTTTGTAACCCGCGAAACACCATCCGGCTCCATCAATGGCTCAAACACTGCCTTTTCATTGGCAAACACCCCCGTGGCCGGTAGCGAAATGGTGTTTTTAAATGGTGTTTTGCAAGAGCCCGGCGCCGGTAACGATTACACCATAAGCGGCGCAAGCATTACGATGCTTACCGCACCACTTACCGGTGAAAAACTAGTAGTAACCTACCGTAAATAACAATGGCAGGAACTAAAGTAGCAGATAGACAGTTAGCCACAGCCCCAGGCGGTGGAGGCGGTTCGCCCGGTGGCAGCGATAATCAGGTTCAATACAAAAACGGCTCAGCTTTTGCAGGAGCCTCAGAGGTAGAAATATCAGGAGGCAAACTCAAACTCGTTTCCGGAAACGATCCTTCAGCCCCAACAGGTGGCCTGCTTTTATATTCAAAATCAGTAGCTGGTCGCCATCTTCCAAAAATCATTGGCCCTAGTGGCATCGATACGGTGCTACAAGTAGGGCTACATGGCAATGCCGTTTTTATGGTGGCCCCGGCAAGTGGCACCACTGCCCCAACAGCCTGGGGTGGCACACTCACTACAGCAGCAACCATGAGCGTTCAGCAAACCATTGCTTCGGCAAACCCCTGGCTGGCAACATGGCGAAAACGCTTTGCAACCAGTGGTACCGCAGGTAACCTTTCGGGCATGCGCACGGCTTACACAAAATGGTTCAGGGGCAATGCTGCCGGTTTTGGTGGCTTCTTCTTCCGGGCTCAGCTCGGCCACAACATTAACTTAAACGGCTCACAATTATTTGTTGGGCTTTGTGCCTCAACGGGCGCTTTAGGCACTGGCGCAGGCGCTGTTGCCGCTTTGGTAAACATGTGCGGTATGGGCTATGATACTACCGATGCCAATACCGGCAACTGGTTTTTTTACCGAAACGATGGTTCAGGCACTGCCACCAAAGTTGACCTTGGAGCCACCAACGCGGCCCGTTCAAACGTTTCGCACGGCTACGATTTAATTATGTACATAGCCCCCAACGGCAGCGATTTGTATGTGCGAATTATAAACCTGCACAACAGTGCTGTGGTGCTTGATACCTCTTACAATACCGATTTACCCGCTGTTAATACAGGCATGGCCTTTAAAGCCGAAGTAAACAATGGCGCTGTAGCATCAGCAGCCAACTTGGAAGTAGCCAAGGTGTACATAGAAAGCGATTATTAAAATAAACAACCATGAGCTTAGAACGATTTATAAACGATGGAGAAATTGAAATTCCACGCGATCCCATCAGCAACCTGCGCAGGTTAGCCGTACTGCAAAACGGCCAGTGGTGGAACCCTGTGTTTAAACAGGCCGCTTTAAATTACGATGTGCATTACCTTAATGAAGCCGGTGAACGATTAACTGGTGAACGCTTCAGGCCATACCGTTGGGCATTGGTGGCTGATGAGCGCACCAAAGTAGATGAGCAGTTTAACGTAATACCCGACCCGGGGCCAGCTCCAAAAGAAATTTTGAATGAGGAGCAGGAAGTAACCAACCAAGCCGAGATTGATATCCACAACGCAGCTCTTGCCGTTTACCAGGCTGCAAAAACCGAGTACAAAGCCTTGTTGGATATGGTAAATGCCAACATCAACTTTTTTGAAATACAGTATAACATGACCCTGATGAGAGCACAACAGGGCAAAGCAAACAAATAACTATGGACCAAAACGAAAAAAACTCCGACGAGATTACCAAAGCAAAAGAACTGATTAAAGCCGAGGCCGAAGCCAGAGCAAAAAAGTGCTGGCAAGAGGTACAAAATAGCCTTAAAGCCCACAACTGCACCCTGCACTTTGGCATGGAAATACAAGGCCAGGTTGTGCCCCTGCAATCCATTTTGGCAGGCGGTGTTGTTTTGAATGTGGTGCCGCAATGATCGAGTTCGCCCTACTTATTCTATCCTACCTGTGCAAGAAGATAATCGGCACTATCTTCTTGATCTATGGCTCCTTTATGGCAGCATGCAGGTGGGAGTTAAGAGCCTACTGGAAGGGTGTCGCCATCATTAACGACAAACAATTAAACGTCGTAGGCAAGTACGCCCTTAACCAGGCATTGGCTCACGAACCCGTATTCGGCAACCCCCTTATGACAGTCAGTGCAGCCATGCATGAAGCCAGGCTACACAAGTACGGTAAAAAGTGGGAGGGGCGAGTAAACAAGCTCGACGATGATCACTTTTACAAAGCCTTTCAAAGCCATAAAAACACCATTAAAACCGAGTACAACCGTCTCTTTCCCAATACCGGTGGCTGAGCTTGTCGAAGCCCCGAAATAAAAAACCCCTCACAGATCTGTGAAGGGTTTTGCTTTTACTTAGTTTCAAACCAAACTTCCCGGTTTATTCTTAGCGCCTTTTTTTTCAGGCCGTCCTTTTCAAGATACAGGCCCACATCATCCGCTATGGCCACTGGGTAGTCACCATACCCATAAATTAACCTGATCTTCCTGGCCTTCATCTCCTTTACAAGGGCGACCGCCTCAGTATATTCAATTTCTTCTATTTTCATTTATCCGCAGTAGCCCTTTTAAATACCTTTATTGAGGGGTTTGGTTTCATACTCAGCACAACATCATCCTCAAGGCACATTGTTTTATAAACATCCTCCTTAAGTGTATCCTCGTGAATGTTCTGCCTCCAGTACTCAATAAAGAAAACAACCACCTTAGATTTATCCCCGCTTATCTTGCAATCCTTTATGTAAAAAAAGTTTCCTAAAGAGTAAAGGCTAAACTCAAACTTTAGCTTTTTGGCCGGACCTGAGTAGCTTGCCTTCTCTTCAAAAACAAGGGTCATTTGGTTGTTCTTTAAATCATCGCTCAATACATACATGTTCATCTCATTGTTCATGTACGTTTGCAACCTCGAACTCACAAAGTTGTAGGGAACATTACTGAATTGCGACCTGGTGTTTCCAAGTGGTCGCATTGTATTCTTTAGTTTTTGGTATTCAGCTTCCTGGGCTAAACTGTCTGTGTTTTGAGCAAATGTTAATACATTAAAAAACATGAGCAGTATTGTCGCGGCTTTTTTCATGGCTGGTTTAATTAAGTAATTCTGATTTCTTCTTTTCGTATTCGGTCTCAGTAATCAATCCTGATTCCTTTAATCGGTGTAGTTTTTCAATTTCGTCGGCAATACTCAAGTGGCGTGTTATTACAAACTTTGGTTCTTGTGGAGGGTTGAACTTTGCGTTAAAGTCCTCCTTGCTCATTACAGCCCAAACAATACAATCAAACACACCAAATATCAAAGGCAAATACGTCCAGCAAAATAGTAAGTATGCTAACCCAAGCCAGTTTTGACCAACATAGAAACGGTGAATGCCTATACCACCGAGTAGAAGCGCTAACGCCGTTGCTGTGCCCTTGTCCTTCATGCTAGTAAATTTATCAATATTTATTAAAACAAAAAAAGGATCAAGACACTGATATTTATTTCTCCCACGATTGTCCTTTAACTCTTTTGTGGCGAGGGCGGGAATCGAACCCGCATCTCCCCTTGTTATCCGGGAGACTTACCATTAGCCCAACTCGCCATTTGCCCGTCTTTCCGGGCTGTCACTCAGTCTTTCAGCGGCCTTCACTCGCGGCTGGGCTGGGCTTCCTACACGGCCTTTCGGCTCGCTACTTTGATCTCCCTTGGTATTCGATTCGTGTCCTTTAAATAGCCTCACTCACTGCTTTTTTTTACATAAAATCTTACAACACTTAAAATTCTAGTATTAATATATATATGAACGACACCTATCAACTTTACTTCGAAATTGCCTTAAGGCTCTTGCAGTTTGTATTAAAAAACTGGCCATACATTCGGCGCTTATACATTCGAAAACCACCTTCCTCAGGCGGAAAAAAACCCGATCAATTATAGCCCACGGGCGGGTAGTTTCATCAAAAACCTCAAACAAGTTGCTCCTGTTTGTGTAGCCTCCTTTTTCAGTTCTTGAAGGCGGTCGCCCTCATATTGGTTTTGCAAGCTGGCCCTCACCAGCTCACCGGCTTCTTCAGCCACAATTGCGGCGCGGTGTACCAAATCATCCGGCCATGTAGGAAATTTGCGCTCAGCTTTATCAAGCTCAGTAAGCAGCATGGTCACCGCTTGTTTTCGTTCCAGGCTTTGTTGCCCAAAAAAGGCATCACATGCCCCGTTGTCCATTGTATTCATTTTGCATGGTGTTCAGATCCCTGTCCCCGGCTTTAAGTAAATTGAAATCTGTCATTTTCTTTAACTATGGTGGTAATGAAAGGAAAGCTGTCCACGGGGATCTGTTGAATAGTGTCCATTAGCACTCCTGATCCTGTGAAAAGAACCCGTTTTTGTTGGTCCACCTCTATCTGCATATAGAGGCATTTCCCGTTTCCGCGATCAAACTTACTCTCCTTGATTTGGAAGCTATGGACAGTGATCTCACGATTCAGAATACGATCTACTTTGATTTTATCACCCTGCATAGCAGGAAGGTTGGGTTTAACACCCAGGTCTTTGAAGTTTTTCATTTTGAGTTTTTTTAAAAGGTTAATTGTATCACAGTGCTTTGCCCAACCGTAGTATGCTGCAATAGATTGGGGATTATTACCCTTGGCAATAGCCCTTGCAAGGTTTTTCTTAATTCCTTTGCGCATCAATGTATGGGTGTGATAGAACCGATATCCTACAAAATCAATGCTACGAGATGCTACCGGAAACACTTGATAATTTTCCTTTACAGTGAGTTTGAGATTGCTCCTTAGGTAGTCTTTTATATCAGCCAGCAATTTGTGCAGGTAGGGCTTACTTGGTGAAAGTATCACAAGATCGTCGGCGTAACGGAAATAATACTTGACCCGCAAATGCTCCTTGATCCAATGATCGAAGTACGCTAGGTAGAAGTTTGCGAAGTACTGACTGAGGTAGTTACCAATTGGCACTCCTGAAGCACTGTCAATGATGTTATCTAGGAGCCACAGTAGGTCCTTGTCCTTTATCTTCCGGCGCAGGAGGGTTTTAAGCACATTGTGATCAATGTTGGGGTAGAACTTCTTAATGTCCAGCTTCAGGCAATAGGTGGTGCTATCCACATCTCTCAGAGCTTTCTCCACTGCCACCTTGGCACCCATTATCCCTTTGCCTTTAATACAGCTATATGTGTCAGCTGTGAAGGATGAAACGAATATTGGCTCCATAACATTCATTACCGCGTGGTGGACAATCCGGTCAGGGAAATAAGGCAAACTATATACATCCCTCTCTTTTGGGTCACGAACTTTAAAAACATTGTACTTTGATGTTGTGAATGATTTATTAATCAGATCATGGTGAAGATTCAGGAGGTTGGTATCAGGTGATCGCCGGTGCATAATCACACCGCTTTGCCCAGATTTACCTTTAGCCGCCTTTTTATCTGCCAGCCGCAGGTTATCTATTGAAATTATCTTTGAGTATAGGTTGTTTGCTCTTTTCATTGCCTTTGCTTGCTCCGGGTCTCCTTCGCTATCGCTACCAAAGCCCCTTTGTTGTTGCCTTTTTAGGGCGTTATCTTTTGCCGTGCTGGCAAGGTCTGCGCTGTAATGTTTATCGCATAGGTGCGAGCTGACATTCGCATTCGAGTTCGAGTTATCGTAGTTCGAGTTGTTGAAACGGAAGCCCGCCCACCGAACACAAGCCGCTCTCCAGCGCACCACCCTATTTACTTATTCCCCGTAGTAATGCCTTTTATGCAACCCCAGAAAAACTTTACCGAAGTGGTCGGCCTCCTCCTCAGATGATACGAAATCGCAAAGGCGCGAGCCGACAAACGCACGCGAGTACGAGTCAACGTAGCACGAGTCGTGGAAACGGAAGCCCGCCTGGTCAATGATGAAAAAAGGCCTCCACTTCTTTTGCTGATGATTGTTAAAGTCAGGTTTGAATTTGGTAAGGAAGTTCATTGCGTCAACAATATCCTTTGACTGTTGACTGGTTGTGGTTGATTGTGCAGGGTCTTTCCCAATGATCTGGCAAGCCGCTTCGTGTGATGTGATTGATCTGTAATCCATTATTATTGCTTTTTATGAGTTAAATGATTTGATGTGCATTGATTCAAATTGTTTTCCAAAAAAATCTGATATCTCCTCTGTTCTGAACCTTTGGCAAAGGCGCGAGCCGACAGTCGCATCCGAGTGCGAGCGACCGTAGCCCGAGTTGCCGAAACGGACGCCCGCCCTGTCCATTATGAAGTAGGGTCTCCACTTTGGTTGATCGGTGTTTTCGAAGTCGGCTTTAAACTCATTATCAACCTTGTTAATAGCATCGGCTATGTCATCAAGCTGATCGTGAATGTTTGCACTTACTTTTGGGTCTTTACCCAAAACCTCACACGCCTTGTTGTGAGAAGTAATGTCTGTTGGTTTCATTTTGCATGGTGTTCAGTTCCCTGTCCCCGGTTTTATTGGTTTATCTTTTTTTGGAGTCTCACTCCATTATTTTCCGGTTCTTCTGGTTCTCCACCCTTTAAACCCTGCTGCAACCCTTTTTAAATGCTTTATTTCCTGTTCTTTTTTATCTTCTTCCTGCTTGCCATACTGCTTCTTTACCTTCCCAAACAAACCTTCAGGAAAAAGCGGAAAGTGTATTTGAAATTGATTCATTACTGCTGTTTTAAAATCTGTTCTATGGTAAACTCACTCAAATCAAACTCCTCACTCAACTTCTCAATCATGGCTTCATAACTATACAGCCTTTTTCCACCTGGTGTTTTTTTATCGCACAGCTCATTGAACTTTGAAATGATTTTTGCGTTTCTTCTTTTTTTACGTTCAGGGTTTAATGCCATTGGTGTTTTTGAGTTTTTATTTGATGTATATTTTTGAGTTCAGGTAGGAGCTGCCATACTTTGGCGCAGTTTTGCTCATCTTAAGGTGGCCGAGGTAAGCTGGTATATAGTCATAAGCGGAAATTTGTTCGGCTTTGGTAAGTTTTTCCCAGGCCTTTAGTGCAGGTATTCGTCCAGAGGCTTTATAATTGTAACGTTCCCAAAACATCTCAAAGCTCACTTCTCTCTCCACTTCAGTTACTGCTATGTTGTGGTGTTTGCACAGCTTTAAAAAAAACTCCTCGCGCACAATAAAGTGGGCTTTATCCTCTTTAATCTCTTTTGGCTCATCAATCTCCACGGCACACAAAAACCCATCATTGTAACTCAGTTTTATGTTGCTCTGCATGCCTGAAGAGTAGTATTGGAAAATCCTGATCATATTACTTTGTCAATGGTTTCAAAAATCTCTTGTCCGGCTCCGCCCGATGGTAACCACCCATATTTATAAGCGCAATGGAACGCCAGCATTTCTTGCCTTTTAAGGACAACCCTAACATTTGCTTTGTAATCGTATAGTTTTATATCAATCCGCTGCGATAAACCCTTTAAAATGCTACAAAGAAGTAATTCTAGGGCTTTACCTTGTGGTCTATTGTGTGGAGTGACCACAGCGCGCTGCTGCACCACCTTTAGGTGAGCTCCAAGTATTGTTAAATCTGCATAGTCTATCTTAAACATGTATTTATCCTTTAGCATATTGCGATTTGAGAATTTGTTCTACTTGGGTGATTAGCTTCGGAAGCTCTTCTTTTGTATAGTTATTTAATGGCTTGTGCAGGTAACTGAACTTGTCCATCCAGTTGTTTATCCGGTTCCAGTCAAGCCCCGATCCGTTTTTCCAATTCATCTCATGAAAAACACTGAGTACCTTCCTTCGCATTTTATTTTCAGGGCTATTATCTAATTGGGTTTTAACCGATTTGCTAGTTTGGTTCTTCATCATGATCAGGTGGTTGATTAGTGCCTGGCATTCGTTTACAAGCATTTTACTGCTGCTGGTTTCGCGTTTACTCGTGAAATCATACACCAACTGCTCCTTGGTCTCCTCATCAATTCTGAGTTCATTTAAAAGGCCGTGCAGGGTTTTATTTTGTTGTTTATTCCGCAGCATTTAAATAAGGTTTAAAAGCACTTTTAATAAGAGGCCTAGTTTATTCCAAAAGCCAAGGGGCACCCTCACGATCTCACGGCCTTTTAGTGTTGTTATTGGTATCCTGACCAGATCGGCAATTAACACTTCTGAAATTGCTCCTTTGCTTTTTTTCCAGTCATCCAGCACCACTACCTGATTACAAGCAAGCATGTGTCTCAGGTCAACCTTCATAAAGCTGTGCCACTTCTTATCATGGTAATGTGGTAGGCGATGTGGTATCACCAATTCGCTTCCTGGGCCGTAAATAAACCGAAGGCGGCACTCTGCTGCCTCAAACTTGGGCAGATTGTCTTGTGGGACATTGCTGATCTTTCCTGAGATATATATCCTCATAGTTGCATGGTTAAAATGAGCGCCGGGAACTTCCCAACCTTTCAGTTGGGAAGCGTGGGGTTTTTCATTCTCTCAAAAACAAAAACTTCCCGGACTTTTGTAACCTGTGCGAGAGTCGAACTCGCCGACCGATGATCGGTCACCCTCCTTTAGGGTTTCAGGTTTGTTTTAAACACCAAGGTGGTGGTCTTCCCACCTGGTTGGCTCGCTTCTTTTTCTAAATACAAGCCAAAGGGCAATAAACAAACAGGCTAGCGCGAACACAGCACCGCCGCAAACCAGTATGAGCCAAAAAAAATTCATATATCGCTGAAATTGAGTTTTACATACTCATACTCTCCGTTATCCCTCTTAATGGCGATCTTGTAGTATGTTTTGCTGCTGTTGCGCTCAATAGACTTTTCAATCAAGTCAAGCGCCTCATGAAACTTAGCCGATTTGGTTTTACCCCTGTACCTGAGCAGCCCCAACACCTTCTTAGGATCAAGAGCGCCTTTTGTGTTCTGAAACGCATCGTTCACCAACTCCTGAATGAACTGATCGGTGTTGGACAGGCCATCACTTATAAAGCTTTCCAACTTCTCCTTGGCAAGGCCAATCTCAGGGCTTTTGAACTCTACACGCTCTGTGGCATTCACCTCCACCCGTATGCTTTTGTCAAAGTTGTACCAGGTGTAATTGCCTTTCCTCTCACGCTTGTCTGCGCCGTGTTCCTTAAGAACTTCGGCAAAAAAATCTTGAGAAGCCTTTTGAATGTCTTGTTTGAAGGCGACCATCAAACCATTGATATTTTGCGCAGATTTTATTAGCCTTGAAGCTGATGCCTCTTTGTTGCGCTCGGATTTTGTAACCCGGCTATAGGGTACTGCAATGCCAGCGGCATCTACCCATGTTTCTTGTTTTGCTGTTTGTATCATCGTGTTGACTTATTTATTAATTCATTGTTTACTTGTATAGGTAGGCTCTCTCCATATCCCAATTCGGGTATGTTCGAGGCAATGTTTCTTAACTTCTGGTCTATCCGGTTTATTTCACACTCGTGCCAGGCTTTGTCCGTAAAAACCTTAGCCCTGTCCGGGTGGTCAAAATGAGATAGCAACCAGGTATTTAGCTCCGTCACTTTGTTTTGATGCTCACGCTTTTGTTGTTTTAGTTCATCAACTCTCGTGTTGTTCATATAGCTTTTGTATTTGGTTTGTGATTAGGTCCCATATTTTGTTGTGAATGATCACGTGTGATTGGCTACTGCACAATAAAAACGCGTGTTGGTTTTTTCCCTTCTTAACCTGGTCAACAGTTCTTTTGAAATACTCCGCAAGAGCCGCTTCCTCAAACATCAAATCATGTAAGCCATAGTTTGTTAATACTCCGCATATCATTGCCCAGGCTTTTTGCTCCGGCATAAGTCTTTGTTTCTCTTTTATTTTTTTACCAGTTATCACCTCTGTGGGTGCTGATAGTATCTCTTGTGGGTTCACGCCATACCATTCGCAAATTGATGTGATAATGAATATGTGTGGGTTCTTCATTTAAATCCGGTTTAAATCTTCAATTGCAACCACTATCCTTGCCTTTAGATGCTTGGTGATGTCTTCCCTTACAAATCTGCTTGGCACCGCCTTAATGCTTCTTACAGCATGTGTTTCATTGTAAAGTTCTTTGGCCACTTTCAGTGCGTCTCCATCAAGTGGCAGCTCTTGCCTAAGGATGTTTATTTCGCGACAGAATTGCTCATCTCTGATGTTCCATTGTATCCTCCACCATATCCAAAACAACTTACTCTTGGCAATTGTGTAAACCACCTCTTCCATGTTAAGGCTCATGTTTTGTTGAATCCAGTCAAGGCCCCTGTTATACACATACTCTGCGTATGCTGCCTCACTGATATTCAGCGCAAGTGGTATTATTTTATTTTTTTGCATGGTCATTTTTTTCCTCAGCTTTCGGCAAGCTGTCAGCCCAATAATCATCTGCACCTTTCTGCCAAATAATAAACTCCTGTTTTCCATCGTACCTACTAGTAGGAAAAGCTTTAAATCCCTCAACCCTTATTTTCACCATCGCATCCCGTCGTATTTTTTGGGCAACCTTGCCGTCTGGCTCTTTAGTCTTTCTGTCTTCGTGGCTGATATAAATCCACAACACATTCGGATGTTTCTCCTTCAGTTGTTTGTATCTATTAAAGCTGAGTTCGGCGTACTGCACTGTATCAATCACCACTATCTTAGGTGATTTAGGTTTACTCAGCCTAACATCCAATTCATCAATACTCTCATTATCTAAAAGAACTACCCGCCTCCTCACTTCCTCCATTTTAACCCGTTTAAAAGCGTTTTTCATACTCATGCTATCTCCCTCCTCCATACTGTTGTAAAGCACCTTACCAAACTGACTCAAGTACTTCACCAACATCAGCACATAAGTGGTTTTTCCGTTACTGCTGTCGCCCCAAATTAACCATGTGTACTTTGGTTCGGGTAAACCTATGTGTGCTGCCCATTCGCCAATAAAAGGCAGAACTTTTCGTTTCCGACTGTATAGCTCCGTTACACTTATCGCTCTCGCCATACATCACAGCTTGCTCAATTCAGTGTGTATCCTTCTTAAACTACCTTTGGTTTTTACCAGTACTTTTTGTTGGTCAGCCTTCTCAGTGGCATTGGCTTTGATTATCAAAGCGGCTTGCTGCATTGCAAAACGGTCTTTATCCTCCTTGCTTTCAGGTGTAAAGCGCTGAAACCTGTTACCAAAACGGCTGAATGTTTCTACGGCCCCAATTCGTTTGTGTTCAATAGACCTACGAATGATCTCACGCAAACCTTCCGCACCTATCTGATACCATCCACACCTTTGCTCTGTGGCGTTCCAGTAACGTTTTAACTCAAGTCTTGCTGCCTGATCCAGGTCCCCAGCTTCATCAAGAATAACAAGTGGGTTGGTTGCGTAATTATTGATGTAGTGCATTACCCTTTCAACAACCTGATCGTAACTGCCATCACCATCCACACCAAAGGCTTTAGCTATGGCTCCAATTAGGAGGCGTTTCTTTTTATACTGGCTACAATCAATGTAAACGGCAAACTTGTTGTTTTTGGCATACTCCTTTGCGGCGTGTGTTTTACCTATATCAGCATCGTCCACCAAAATACCGCACAAGCTTTTGTCCTGGCATTTGCGAAGCTGCTCCGTCACTTTTTTGAATACGAAGGTGGCGGCAGTATTCCATTTCTGTTTACCTCTAATTTCAGTGTTGGTCTCATGGGCCAATCTCACCCATTGTTGGTCAGATATCACTTGAAAATAGTTACCAGCTACAATGCGGCTGTATTGCGCTGGGTTAATACCCATACTCCTGGCGAATGAGGTGTCGGTTCCACCGTGGTTTTGCCTACGCTCCTTAAGGTTTTTTACAATCAGCGAGCGCATCTCTGCTGTAATTGTACTTTGTTGTGTTTCTGTGTTCATGGTTATATGTTTTTGTTTTTGAGATTTCTTTGTTGGGTCAGGTGTTTGTTGTAAATAAGTGCTTGTTCCATATTAAACACGCTTCCTTCTTGTTCCATACCATCCTCATCATACATACTCATCAACTTCTCAAATCTCTTCCTCTCTGGTTTTATTATCTCAGCTCTGTATTGCCGGAGGTGTTCTTTTTGTTTAGAGGCTGTCTCCCGCATCTTCGTCGTCATAATTATTGTTCTCAATAAGTTCATCAATTTGTACAGGTGCCTCCTCTTTTGTTTGTGGTACTATTTCAACTTCTTCAGCAAGGGCCTCCTTCAATATTTCACTCTTGTATACCACGGGGCTGGCCAATTCTTTTTTGGCTTTTTTGGTTGCTGCGTCAAACTCAGATACAACTTTACCTTGGCGTTTATAGTTTTCCCAATCAATGGCAGTTGCCTCAGCCTTACTTTCGTTGTAGGTGTGTATTTTATCGGCCTTGCATAAAAAGTTGTCGCCTTGGTACAAATACACCTCATGTATTATTCCCTCTTCATCAGGCAGGTAGTAAGCCTCCACATTGTAATTGTTAGGTATCAACTTATCAAGCACATCAAATCCTGAAATAGCGTACTTAGCACCCATCACCGTGGCATAATGGTTCCGGCGAATGCTGGTTTCTGTTTTATTGCCTATGGCTTTGTATATAATTGATTTGCGTGGCCTCGCCATGTTAGGGTTCATGTTCTCAATAAGTACCTGCCAGCGTGTTTTTTTTGGGTATTTCTTTTGATTAGGATGAGGATCGTTATTGTAATCGTTGCAAGCTTTAATATCATCAGCCACAAGTCTCTCGTATGGCAATTGATTCTTTTCAACAAACTCATTATTTACTAAGTCCCGGTCAACAGCATAGGCTTTGTGTTTGGCCCACCATCTACCTATTCCGTTCTGTTGTTTTTTCTCTATACCAAACTTCTTGGCCCGGTTCATGTGCTCAGCGCGTTTTTCTTGTGAGTTTCCTGGAGTACACACATGAACGAATGGGAACATTGCGTCCAGGTCATCAAAGAACTTGTTCACTAGGTGGTTTTCAACCTCTACCTCCATCGGCATTCCAAAACCCTGCTTATCAATAAGCCTGAACATGTTCTTCATGCAGTCAAGGAATAATGCCTCGTTTTTGTTCAGGCTGTAAGCGTATCCAACAACACATCCACTGGCCACATCATAAGCATAATAGGCTTTAACCCATTGCCCATTAATGCACTTACGTGGCAGATCACGGTCGTCCATTGAAAGTTTACTGAATGAGAAGTTTGGTGCATGCCTGTGGTGGTGTGGGCGGTGGGTGTTGTTATACCTGTGAGCACCCATGCGAGCTCGGTCAACAATAGCAGCGTTTTTGGGTTGGGTCAGGTAATTTCTAACTGTGGTTTCACTTACCTCAATTGGTTTTCCGTTTAAGTAGAAGTCTTTAGGGTCAAATAACTCCCCGGTTTTCTGATCAACCAATTCAAGTTGACCTTGTATAAATTGCAGGTAAAGTATATGGGTGTGCGATGCAAATGGTTTATTGGGCATGGTGTACAAACTCATGATCAAATGCTCAATCTTGTCACTCACCTTCCTGCTATTATTATTACAATACTTTCGGCTGATCAATGACTCATACCCAATTTCAATGTATTTTCCATATACCCTTTTAAAAGGCACTTCTTTGGATGGTAAACTGTGGTTCTTTTCAGCCCTTACATCATTTGCCGCCATCACCGCACGTGCCCAAAAGCCATTCATTCCGGTTCCAACCTTTCCGCGCGCCGACTTCATACTCTGGTAAACTTCCTTAACAGCATTTAATACTGAAGCGTTGGTGGCATATTCCATTTGCTTTTCAGTTGGCAGGAGTCGCCCATCAGAAAGTGAGTAATTTGAGAAGTAGGTAAGGGCGATGGGGTCCGCAATTATTTTATCTTTAAAAGGCTTTACTTTTGCTTGATCTACCGGAACACCTAGTTTGGTGGATATTTCGTCGCGGTATTTGGCGGGGATTTTAGAGAAGTTTAAAAGTAGACTGCGGTTATAACAAGCCCTTTGTATCACAAGGGGGTTTTGTGGATCGTTGTCCTCACGCTGCCACTTTTTAACCAGCGATGCGCTGACAATTCCTTCAGGATTCTTTTTAGAGATGATTATCTCCGAACCACTTACACATAAAACTTGTTGACCGTTATAATTGAAGTACTCCATGCTCAGTCGTTTTCACCTATAAGTATTTTGTCCGCTTTCTGAAGCCCACTTTCAATTGCCTCGTTCATTTTTTTTGCGGCTGCAAGAATCTTCTTTGCTTTTCTTGAGTTTGTGTCTCTCTGCCCATTCAGTATCATCCACACGTAACTTTTTTTCACTCCGGCTTTGTCCGCTAACTGCCTCATGTTTTGCCCCTTTATGTGTGGGAGTGTGGGTAAATTTGCTGGCGTTGTTTTTTTCATACCTTTGTTACTGTATCGTTCACAAATATATGTCAACTAATTTGACCTTTGCAAATAAAAAGTCATTTTATTTGGATTAAATTTATTAACAATGGTTGTTTAATCTGACTTATCGTGCAGTTCCTATCCAAAAACCTTATATACCTAAGGAAGCGGTTTGGCAAAAGCCAACAGCAGGCCAGTGACGATTTGGGGTTTTCAACAAGAACCCGGTTCAGTAACTACGAGAAAGGAAACAGCAAACCAGGTTTGGACGACTTACAGGCAATTTCTAAATACTTCGGGGTAACAACCCACCAGCTTCTAAACGAAGATCTGGAAAAGTCAAGTATTTTGGCTAGCAAAGTAGATGAGCCCAAAGAAAATTACCAAAAACCCAACTCCTTGCCGCTAATTTCTATCGAAGCGGTGGCCGGTTATGGCCAAGGCGATTACAGCCTTCCTTTAGGTACTGAGCAATATATTATACCTGAATTCAATAAAAAAGCCGACTTCTTGATTAGGATATCTGGTACCAGCATGAGTCCTAAATACTTTAATGGCGACATTGTTGCTTGTAAAAAAATCCCTACAAAAACCTTCCTTCAGTGGGGTAAGGTTTATATAATGGATACCATTCAGGGGGTGCTTTGCAAAAGGGTCCTTCCCTCTGAAAAAGAGGGTCACATTATTTGTAGATCAGATAACTCCGAATCATACCCTGATTTCGAATTATCCTGGAGCGAGGTAAGATCACTCGCTATTGTGGTGGGTTCAATCCGCTTAGAATAGGAAAACACCTGTTTTTTTATTGATTTTTTGTGTAATCAGTTGACTATCAATTTATTATTTTCAAAAACAATGCTTTAAAACATCCCGTTAATGGAATTAAGTGGGGGTCTATCCTGTAAAAACAGGCTTATTAGTGGCTTTTTTTGTAATTAAATGTGGGTCAAAACCACTAAAAAATGTCCCCAAGTGTATCCCCAAGTGTATCCCCAAGTGGTACTTTTCGTTAAAATTTAGGGTTATGATGGTACTTTTTTCATGAGTTTGAATAATACTGTTTTAAATTGGCTTTAAACCCAATTAAATCAAGGGTTTTGGCGCGTTTTATGGAGATAATAATCAGATCCACAACCTCTAATAGAAAAGCCCCATAAATCAATGTTTACGGGGCTTTTAGGCTTATTCTATGGGTTTTATGTGTAAATGGGTTTTAATGGGTGGGTGGTTATACCTTAAAGGCCCGTTATGCACTTTTGGTTTTGCAGTCGTCTTTTGATGAAAATCGGGATTTTTATAATGTTTATGCGGTTTTTAGGGCTTTTTGGTATTACCTTTATTATCACTCTTCGTTTTGTGCCCCTTAAGGGCTTGGACAAATTTTTCGGTTGAATTCATAGCCCTAAGTTACCGCGATTTAAAGCAAAGTATTGCTACAGATTGTAGCATTCAGGAAGTATTTTTGACTTTACCGTATGAATTCAGGACTCCATCTTTTATATTTACTCCAGATAAGTCTTTACCACTTTTTCTCCCGGGGTATAATTGTAAGCGCTCTTACCAGGGAAAGTGGCGCCACTCAATGGATCACTTTTTTTGAAACTAACTTAAAAAGATAAACCATGAAAAAACACATACTTCTAAAACTGGTTGGATTGGCTATACTCACTATGATCACCCTAGTTCTAATATCCTTCATTGAAGTTGCGGTGTATTCTTATCTTATTCACCCCGGACAAGAACAAAGTGTTTATGAAGCGCACGCGAATTTATCTGCGCCCTACATTTCAGCTATTTTTGGGTTTATCGTTTTTTTTCTGGTGGCACGCTATTGGAATAAAAAAGAATACCCCAATGGATTCAGGCTGGCTATACTTTTTCCAATCATTTATATTCTTTTGGATAGTATTTTAATAACTGCAGCAGGCGTGAAATGGTCAGACTTCTTTTTCATTTTTGTTACTGCCAATGCGGCAAAATTTTTAGGAAGTTACCTGGGATTTAAACTCACTAAATGACAGGTAATGGAAGAACAGAAAATACAACTCAAACATCCGGAAGGTAAAAAAGCTGTCAGCATCAGCAAACACACGTATGAGCTATTGAAAACTGAACTTGTGAAATGTCTGACTGAAAAAACGGATCAAACTTTTACAGAAATATCAAAAACAATCGTTCAAAAATTGAAGGAAAAAAACCTGAAGTTCAATGGCTCACTCAATTGGTATCTTGAATGGGTAAAACTGGACCTTGAAGCACGACAAATCATTACAAGGACTTCTGCGAAATCACCACAAAAATATAGTTTGGTAAAACATGGCTAATACAAACAGCTCATGTCTAAAGAAAAAGCAAAACGAATGGATAAAATAAGATTTGTATCTGCGGCTTGAGGTACCACTAAGGAATCCCTTGGGAAATGTCTTTGATATTTTATCAAAGTTTCAGAAAGGTAAGCCCTACATCCATTTTCATACCTTTGATTTTCACCAAGAAACAGAATGAGGAGCATAAGCAACAAACGAATTGAATCCATTGATGTATTGCGTGGCATTGTTATGGTGATTATGGCCCTGGACCACGTGCGGGATTATTTTCATGTAACAGCAAACACCGCCGACCCTTTGGACGTGGCAAACCCTAACGTTTCTTTGTTTTTTACACGATGGGTCACCCATTTTTGCGCGCCCATTTTTGTGTTTTTATCCGGCACCTCCATTTATTTACAAAGCCTCAAGAAAACAAAAAAAGAACTGGGGCTGTTTGCAATCAAAAGAGGCATTTGGCTCATTCTTGTCGAATGGACCTTGGTTGCTTTCGCCTGGACCTTTAATCCTTACTTCAGCATTTTTCCGTTTCAGGTGATTTGGGCCATAGGCATCAGTATGGTTTTGTTAGGGGTAATGCTGCTATTCCAGTTACCATTTAACGGCATTGTTGGCATTGGGGCTTTGATTGTTTTAGGTCACAATGCGCTTGATTTTATTGAAGCGGATAAAGGCTTTGTCGCTAACTTTTGGTGGGACCTGTTTCATTCGGGTACATTTAAGTTTTACACCGTTGTCGGTAATCATAATGCCTTGTTGGTGTATCCATTTTTACCGTGGACCGGTTTAATGTTTTTGGGATATGGCCTGGGTAAACGTTTTGAAAGCAGGGTCACCCCTGAACAAAGAGTAAAACAATTGAGAATCACCGGTGTTTTGTTAGTGTTGTTGTTCATCCTCCTTCGATTCAGCAATTGGTATGGGGACCCACATGACTGGTCATTACAACCCACGTTTCTTCAAACCTTACTTTCATTTCTGAAAGTAAACAAGTACCCACCTTCCTTACTATTTATGTGCATCACCATTGGTGCGGGGCTTTTGGCCCTATCATTTTTGGAACATGTGAAAAACAGGTTTACGGCTGTTCTGCAAACCTATGGCAGAACAGCTTTTTTTTATTACATCCTCCATCTTTATCTCATCCACCTGATTGCTGTTCCCTTTTACTTTATCCACGGCCATACCATGACTGAGGTTTGGAACATTGGCAAAAATTTTCCTTTTTTATTTGTGGTACCCGGGCAAGGAGAAAACTTAATTTCCGTTTACATTCTTTGGGTGGTAATTGTTGCAGCACTATATCCATTATGCAAATGGTACGACATGTATAAAACAAAACACAAAGAAAAATGGTGGTTGAGTTATTTGTAAAAGAGAAACCTCAGCGCTAACCCAGCAAGAGAACACAAAGCAAAAGGGAAAACTATTTCACCCAAACACCCTACTCCTACTTCAACTTCCACTTCCCCTTTCTAAATTAATAATAGTAAATACTGGTGATAATAGCCTCTGAAGCAGGGATGGCAATAAACACACCCAGAGGGCCCATGCCCAGATACATGGCCAAAAACCAGGCCAGTGGCACCTGCATCAACCAAAATCCCACAAAACTAATGTAAGTGGGCGTTTTGGTATCTCCTGCTCCGTTAAACGCCTGCATAAGCACCATACTAAAACCATACAACACGTATCCGGTACTGATGATCCACAAAATTTTCATGGCAATGCAAGCGTTACCTGCTTCGCGAAAAATGCAATTGATCAAAAACAACAGCACTAGCACCACACTGCCACCCAGTATCAAGTGGGTGCAATTTTAACCCATGGCAACGGGCTTTCCTCCGCACCCATCAAACGTAAAATATCAGCGATGGATTCAGTACTGAATTCTCAGCTTTCAACTTCCCACGGCTTTGTTTCTGCTGTTCAGGATTTAACTGCTTCCGGTACCAGCACCTAACTGAATTTTTGACTTTCCTTTTTCAATATAGGGTAAATGCTTGGAACTATTTTATATGTGGTTGTTTTCTCGAGTAATTAGTATGCCACGGCCAAACACTTGTGAAAAAAATTCTATAAATTTAGTGCATGAAGCAAATCATCTCATTCAACAAGTCAATTCTATTGCTGGCTGTTGTTTTTTCATCTTACGGCACTATAGCGCAAAGTTCCGTTCAAACTAAAATTGCTTTACAGAAAGAGAAAATCTTCGCTGAAATTCAAAAAATGCAGTCGGTGAGCAGTGGCACAATTTCCAGACCTGGTAAAGTAATACACTATAACTGGAACGGTTTGAATAATTCCTGGGTGCCTGCCGATACCAACTGGTATAGTTACAACCATTCGGGACAAATATTGTCACACACAAAGAAAACCGCCAACACTTACAACTCTCAAAAATACACCTATTTGTACAATGCCAAGGGTGATGTGCTTGAAAGATTATCCTTTATTTGGCATGGTCCAACTTCACAGTTTCAGGCATTATTCAGGGAATCCTATGCATACAATACCAATGGTCATCTCGTTGAATCTTTTCTTGAAAAATATGATACCCTTAGCAATAGCTGGGAACTTCAGGATAAAAGAAGAAATCTAATCACCTATAACAGCCAAAATAAATTGACATCTTATACGATACAAATATGGGATTCTTTGGTTTCCAATTGGATAAATACACAAAGAAAAATAAACTATATCTACAACAGTTCCGGAAATATACAGCAGTTTGAAGTGCAGAATTACAATCCTAATAACCAGCTTTGGGGAAACTACAGCATGGATCAATACAGCTATAACGCCCAGAACAAACCTGTGGAATGTGTTGTCAGCAATTGGACCGGCAGCGCTTATGTGAACGCCATTAAATTCGCTAATTTGAGCTGGAGATATTTCGATGGCAGTACCTTCGAAGGTCTTATTAATATAATGCCTTTATTGTATCCTAATTCAAAAAATCAGGTTTCCGGATATACCCTGCTGGGTTGGAATTATCCAATACCTAACAACCAGTGGAACAACGAATTTCGCTTCTCCACCACATTTGATCTTGCCGGTGGATCGGTACTGGTTACGGAGACTTATACCAATTCTGCCTGGAAATACGAAGAAAGAATCAGCAATAATTTTGATGGATATGGTAATTCCACAGGTACCAAATACGAAACCTGGAGCAGTCAACAAAACAATTGGATGCTGGATTATGAATTGAAATACAACCATACCTACACAACCTACTTAAGTCAATCGGTAAATCAGTTTTGCCCTTCCACAGCAGGATGTGACAACTTTGAAAAATTTGTTTATGAAAACTATCAGGTATACTCCGGGTTGGATGACATGCCTTCTGCGGTATCTCAGTGCAGGATTTACCCCAACCCTTCAAACGGACCAATCAGTGTAATGATTCCAGAGAATTATTTGGAAAACGATATCCGATTTGAATTGTACGACTTACTGGGAAACAAGGTGTTTTCAATGGATCTAGAAAATCCGGTGAATGAATTAACTATTGTTCAGGAATCCGGGATGTATCTTTATGTCATCTCCTCAGGAGGTTCAATGTATAAAAGCGGTAAACTACTATTGGAGAAATAAGATTATACCTCCTTCAACTTCCACTTGCCCTTTCTAAAATAATAATAGTAAATACCGGTGATAATGGCCTCTGATGCGGGAATGGCAATAAACACACCCAAAGGACCCATGCACAGATACATGGCCAAAAACCAGGCCAGTGGCACCTGCATCAACCAAAATCCCACAAAACTAATGTAAGTGGGCGTTTTGGTATCTCCTGCTCCGTTAAACGCCTGCATGAGTACCATACCAAAACCATACAACACGTAGCCGGTACTAATGATCCACAAAGCGTCTACTGCATATTTGTGCTGATCAACCGAAGTGCGGGGAATAAAAAAACTAATCAAAGGGTCGGCTAAGGCCATAAAAAATAACATCACAAAGGCCATAAAAATGGTGTTGTATTTGGCAATGGTTTTTACTGAAGATTCGGCGCGACCCGGCTCCTTGGCACCCAGGTTCTGCCCCACCAGCGTGGCCGCCGCGTTGCTGATGCCCCAGGCCGGCAACATAAAAAACATAATCAAGCGTATGGCCGTTTGGTATCCACCGCTGGCATTGCTTCCGCTTCGCGCTACTATGGCGGCTAAAAAAATCCAGGAAGCCGACTGAATAATAAACTGCAAGGTAGCCGGCGTGGCAATGCCCGACAGAGACTTCATGATCTCCTTATCGGGCCACCAGCTGGCCTTGCGCATGTCAAAGGCCTCGTGTTTTGAAAAAAACAATTGTTTAATTTGGTATATCACACCGAGTCCCCGTCCCAGAACAGTGGCCAAAGCCGCACCGGTGATGCCCAGTTCAGGGAAAGGCCCGTAACCGTTAATCAGCAAAGGGCACAAAATAATATTCGCCCCGTTGCCTATCCACAAACTTTTCATGGCAATGGATGCATTGCCTGCTCCACGAAAAATACCGTTGATTAAAAATAATAATACCACCACCACACTGCCGCCTAAAATCAAACGGGTATAATTCACCCCCATCAGCACAGCCTCTTCTTCCGCGCCCATCAAACGCAAAATGCTATCAGCGTAAACAAAACCCAATACCGAAATGACGGCAATTAATATACCCGAAAGTATCAGAGCCTGAGAAACCGCTTTGGCCGCGGCTTCAGGATTTTTCTCCCCTACCCGCCTGGCCACCACCGCTGTTGCAGCTGAACTTAAACCAATGGCCACAGAATAAACAAGCGTTAAAACAGCTTCGGTTAATCCCACCACACTTACGGCATGGCTGCCGAGTTTGTTTACAAAATAAATGTCCACCACCGCAAACACACTTTCAAGGCACATTTCCAACATCATGGGAATGGCCAGCAACACCACGGCTTTTCGGATACTACCGCTGGTGTAATCGTAATCTTCACCTTTAAGGGCCTGACGGAGCAGGGCCATACTTTTTTTAAAGTCCATATAATTTTTTGGCAAAATTAGACTGCAAACTACTGCCTTCCATCACCCGTTCATGTGATTTTACTGATGAATGTCATTTGTTTTTGAAATCTCATAAGAAGCACAGTGTATAAATTTAAGTAATTTTACTACCTGACCTTATTCAGGCCTCCAGAATATGAAAAAATGTTGTTTCGCCCTTGGTTTGATTTCTTTTCTTCTTCATTCCTGTGGTAAAAAAACCGAGCAATACACTGTGAACGAGGCGCCCATCACCGAATCGGTTTATGCCTCGGGTATCATCAAAAGCAAAAACCAATACCAGGTATTTTCTAAAACCAACGGATTGGTGGAAGAAGTATTTGTAGAGGAAGGAGCCCTCATTCAAAAAGGAGATGCCATTTTGCGTTTAAGCAATCCTTCCTCCCGTTTAAACACTGCCAACTCCCGGCTTGCCCTTGAACTGGCCAACCAAAACGCCAGAGGAGAAAAATTAAAAGAGCTGCAGGTGGGTATTGAGCTGGCCAAAAACAAATACCTCAACGATTCATTGCTTTGGTTACGTCAAAAAAGTTTATGGGAACAAAAAATCGGCACCCAGGTCGAACTCGAACAAAGGGAACTGGCCTTTAAAACGTCCCAAAGCAATTACCGCAGCGCGTTGTTGCGTTATGCAGACACCAAAAAAACCCTGGATTTTCAATCCGAACAAGCCCTCAATAATTCGCGCATCAGCGAATCCATGGAAGACGATTTTATCATCCGCAGTGAAACCAACGGCCGCTTGTTTAATTTGCTGAAAGAAAAAGGTGAAATGGTCACCAACATGAGTCCCATTGCTACCATTGGCGACGACAAGGCCTTTATCATTGAATTGCAGGTCGACGAATACGACATCACACGGCTCGAAACCGGTCAAACAGTTTTAGTTTCTCTGGATAGTTATAAAGGCCGGGTGTTTGAGGGCAGGGTAAGCAAAATTAACCGCATCATGGATGAACGTTCCCGCACGTTTAAGATTGAAGCGGAATTTACCAATGCACCCGAAACGTTATACCCCAACCTGAGTGTGGAAGCCAACATTGTTATCCAAAGTAAAAGTTCGGCCCTCCTTGTACCCCGCAATTACCTGATTGCCGACTCCTTTGTGCTGAATCCTGACAAAGATAAAGTACCTGTGATAACAGGGCTTAAAGATTACAACAAAGTAGAAATACTCCGTGGTTTGAAAAAAGGAGATGTAATTTTAAAACCCGGGCCATGATCTCCAGATTAATTGTGTCCATTGCCCGTTCGCTTTTGCTGGCCCGCCTTCGGCAAACTATGGTCGCCGCGGTGGGGGTTACATTTAGCATCATGATGTTTGTAACCCTGCTGGGATTTATGAACGGATTGAACGACATGCTGGATGGTTTAATTTTAAATCGCACCGCCCACATCCGTTTGTTCAACGACATTAAACCCAAAGAAAAACAAGCCATTGAAAAAGCGAAGGACTACAAAAACCGGAGTCATTTTATTCATTCTGTAAAATCATCCGGCAGCCGAAGAGAAATTTACAACGTGGGTGCCATCACCAAAGCTATCTCCAGGGACCCAAGAGTTTTGGGTTATGCGCCAAAAATTAACGCTCCCGTGTTTTTTAATGATGGCAACATTGAAATCACAGGGGTAATCAATGGCATTGATGTGGAAGCTGAAGCCCGGCTTTTCTTTTTCAAAGATTATGTCACCAAGGGTAATCCCATGGATGTAAAAACGGTAGCCAACAGCATTATTTTGGGAAAAGCGCTGGCCGACAAACTGCTTGTGGATATTGGAGACAGGGTTTACGTAAACAATTCCCAGGGCGAACGCTTCTCTCTAAAAGTGGTGGGTTTTTTCGAATCGGGACTCATGGAACTTGACAAGGTGAACAGTTACGCCTCCCTGGCAACCACCCAAAAAATTGTAGGCAAAAGCAACAATTACATTACCGATCTTCAGATAAAATTAAAAGACCTTAATCTGGCCCCTGCCATGGCCAAAGACTACTCCAAACTTTTTGAATGCGATTCTGAGGACATACAAACCGCCAACGCGCAATTTGAAACCGGCAGCAATGTGAGGAGTATTATTTCCTATGCGGTAGGCATTACCCTTTTGATTGTTGCCGGATTTGGCATTTATAACATTCTGAACATGATGATTTTTGAAAAAATGGAGTCCATCGCCATTTTAAAAGCCACCGGATTTTCAGGCAAGGATGTGCGCAAAGTATTTATGGTTATCGCCGTGAGTATTGGATTAATTGGAGGACTGGCCGGAGAAGTGATGGGTTTTTTGTTATCGAATTTGATTGATAACATCCCTTTTAATACACCGGCCTTGCCAACCATAAAAACCTTTCCGGTAAATTACAGTCCCAAGTATTACATCATCTCGTTTGTGTTTGCGCTGCTCACCACCTATTTTGCAGGGTATTTTCCAGCGCGCAAAGCCAGCCGGGTCGACCCCGTTGTGATTATCAGAGGAAAATAATGCAGTCCATCATCCTACAGGCAAAAGCCATTCACAAACAGTTTCACGATCCGGTGACCGTTGATGTACTGAAGAACATTACCTTCAGCATAAACGCGGGTGAATTTGTTTCGGTAATTGGAAAATCAGGTTGTGGCAAGTCCACCTTGCTTTACATTCTCTCCACCATGGATACCGATTATTCTGGCGAATTGCTGATAGATTCACAGCCCATGCGCAATAAAACCGAAGCGGAGCTGGCCCATGTCAGAAATGCAAAAATCGGATTTGTGTTTCAGTTCCATTATCTGCTGTACGAATTTTCAGCATTAAAAAATGTGATGCTTCCGGGATTAAAACTCGGTCAGTACAGCGAAAAAGAAGTGGAGCACCGGGCCATAGAGCGCATGAAAAAACTGGGCATCGATAAACTGGCATTTAAACAAGCCAATCAGCTTTCGGGAGGCGAAAAACAACGCGTGGCCATTGCCAGAGCCATGATCAATGATCCGGCCATAATTATGGGAGATGAACCTACAGGGAATCTCGACAAACGAAATTCAGAAATGGTGTTCGATATTTTTAAACAGCTCACCACAGAATTCAAACAAACCATGCTGGTGGTGACACACGATGTGGAATTTGCGCAAAAAAGCAAACGCATCATTGAAATGGAGGATGGGCGGATTATAAGACAGTAGCAAATTCTGTTTTAAAAAGTGTTGAATAATTTGGGCGCTTCCCCTGAAACGAGGCCTGTGTCTTTTTTTTGATGCCTCGCTTCAGGGGTCGGGCTTTCGCCACTCGCTGGGCGGGGATTCCAGCCAGGCACAGCCTGGCTCAAATGTGCACTGCACATTTGCCCCCGCCCGAGCTCAAGCTCCCGATAGCTATCGGGAGGCTCAATCCCTAGCGCAAGTGTTCGTCGTCTGAACTCCATCCATTTTGCATAATCTTTAATCTACATTACTTGTCAAAGAAGCTTAAACTCAATTTTATTTCCTAAATTTCATGGTGCCTTCACGCAAATTACTAATCCTTGCTAAAGTATTACCCGAGCCCGCTTCATCAGCCGCCGGGAGCCGTATGCTGCAAGTCATTGACGTATTTCGCGAAGGAGTCTGGAAGGTAGAGATGGCTTCAGTTGCTAAACCCGGCGCCTATTCAGTAGATGTAAAAAAACTTGGCATTCCTTTTCATGCTGTTGAACTCAATGAACCCAGTTTTGATACATTTATTGCTGAAGCCAAACCGGAGGTCGTGTTGTTCGATCGTTTTATGACCGAAGAACAATTTGGCTGGAGGGTCAGGGAACATTGTCCTCAGGCTTTGCTTTTACTCGACACCGAAGATTTGCATGGACTGAGAGGAGGAAGAGAAAACGCAGTGAAAGAAAACCGGCCCTTTGTAGCGGCTGATCTTTTTAACCCTACCGCTTTTCGTGAAATCGCCAGTATCCTGCGTTGCGATGTAAGTCTTATCATTTCTGAATTTGAAATGAAACTGCTGAAGGATTTTTTTTGCGTTCAGGCCTCCCAACTTTTTTATCTTCCGTTTTTGCTTGGCCCAGCTGAACTTCAGCCAATAGAAAAATCCCTTTCCTTACACGAACGCCGTCATTTTATCAGCATCGGCAATTTTTTGCACGAGCCCAATCTCGACGCGGTAAAGTACCTTCACAAAACCATTTGGCCGGGTATCAGAAAACAATTGCCTGAAGCCGAACTTCATGTGTATGGTGCTTACCTGCCGCCTTCCATTGCTCAATTGCATTCTGAAGCGAATGGATTTATTGTAAAAGGCAGAGCACATGAGGCGCGTGAAGTAGTGCGCGCTGCACGCCTGCTGCTGGCCCCCCTGCGCTTCGGTGCCGGTTTAAAAGGAAAATTGCTGGAGGCCATGCTTTGCGCCACACCGAGCATTTGCAGCAGCATTGCTGCCGAAGGTATGAAGGCCGATGGCCCCTGGCCCGGAAGCATTGCGGATGATGCTGAAGTTTTTATTCGTGAAGCCGTGGAACTTTATCAGAATGAAAATAAATGGATGCAGGCTTCGGAACGCTGCGGGCCAACGCTACTTCCATTTGAACGCGAAAATTTTTCAGGTGCTTTTCTTTCGCTTATTGAAACGTGTATCAATAATTTAAAGGAACACCGATCCAAAAACTTCACCGGTGCTTTGCTTCAGCAGCAGCAGTTCAATAGTAGCAAATACATGAGCCTTTGGATCGAAGCCAAAAACAAACTGTATTGAGCCTTAAATTTTGAATTAATCCTTAGAAAGTCACCGAACGGATTTTTCTTCCGCGACTGCGGTTGTACTTGGCTTTGAAACTATAACCATAAGTCACATTCAAGGTGATGAAAGAATCCTTGTCATTGGGATCGCCGCGTGGGGCTAAGTTGTCGTTGGCACCATCACCATTCGCGTCGTGCCAGCCATAATTACCGGCAAATCCATCGGGTTGTTGTGAACCCAGTTCAGGATTACGATTGGCCAATGCTGCTGAGAGGTTGGATTGAGTGGATGGGTTTTCCCAGCTGTTTTTTGAAATATCATCTAAATGATCGGTGCCGGTATACCTCCAGTTCACTTCCAATCCAATGCGGTGCGCTCTCCGGCGTTGATTGATGGTAACGTAAAATCCTAAACCGGTTGGTACACAAAAGGAATATTTTCCGTAGGCGGTGTTCTCTGTTTTAAGGGAGCGTAAATCAATCCACTCGTCCTGGTAAAGGGCTTTGGGGTTATGCATAAATCCACCAATTCCGGCAAACACATAAGCTGTCACATATATACTGGATCTTCTGTAAATACCGGTAGGGCGGGTCGGGTTAAAAAACAACCAATGTACTGTGCCGTTCAATTCAAAAATATCATTACGAAAACTTAGGTTGCGGTATTGCCTGCCGGGATTGGTGGAGAGGGCATCCTCGCCGGCAATTCTCAGGTAATTAAATGCCCCTCTTACGGCAAACATGGGATGGAATTGGTATTTCACAAAAAGTCCGGGATTCCAGCGGGTTTTCGCCATCTTCATGTCGTAAATGAAGGGTTTTGCTTCTTCGGCTTTTCCCCCAATTTCACCAAGGTAGTTGGACATGCCAATCGTACCGCCGTATTCCATCTTGTACCCTCTTTGAGCAAAAGCGGAAATTGCGGAACAAATCAATACGGCAAAAAGGCCGAACGTTTTTATGGCAGACTTAGTTTGCAAAACCATCACAAGGTTCAAATATAGCTAAATTATTTGTACGACAAAGTCTGGTTTTTTGATAATTCCCTCGAAATGAGACCTATTTTACCTCCAAATCCATTGAGATTAGTTTAATTTGTAGTGTTAATGACCCTAAAAACCAAGTTCCTATGAGTTCCCTGTATACCCTGGCTATTCATGGTGGTGCCGGCACCATCAGCAAGGCCTCTATGAGTGCCGAAGCGCAAAAAAACTATGAAGAAGCCCTATTAAACGCTTTGAAAACCGGGGAAACCTGGCTTAAAAATGGAGGGGATGCCCTTACGGCGGTTGAAAAAGCCGTTGTGGAACTTGAAAACAACCCCCTGTTTAACGCCGGAAAAGGCGCTGTGTTTACCCATGAGGGTCAGCACGAAATGGACGCCTCTGTTATGGAAGGAAAATTTTTGAATGCTGGCGCTGTTTCGGGACTCAAACACGTTAAAAATCCGGTGCTTTTGGCCCGTAAAGTAATGGATGAAGGCACGCATGTGTATTTGAGTGGTTCGGGGGCAGAGGCCTTTGCCAAAAAAAACGGACTCGCCTTTGAAGACGATGCCTATTTTTATGTGCCCCTGCGCTACCAGCAATTGCAGGAGGCTTTGAAACAGGATAAGGTGTTCCTGGATCACAAGGAAACAAAACCCGATAAGTTTGGAACCGTTGGGGCCGTGGCGCTTGATGTGCACGGCAACCTGGCTGCGGCTACCAGCACCGGGGGCATGACCAATAAAAAACACGGCAGAGTTGGCGACACGCCTATAATTGGAGCCGGCACTTACGCGAACAACAGCACTTGCGCCATTTCCTGCACCGGACATGGGGAGTTTTTTATACGCGCCGTGGTGGCTTACGACATTTCGTGTTTAATGGAATACAAAGGCCTGAGTTTAAAAGAGGCCTGCCGCATTGTAGTGCATGAAAAATTGGTGAAACTGGGAGGAGAGGGCGGATTGATTGCGGTTGACAACAAAGGGAACATTGAACTTCCCTTTAACTCCGAAGGCATGTACAGGGGCTCGGTACGCTCGGGTGAAGAGAAGTTTATTGCGATATATAAACCTTAGAAGCTAATTTATTCATCCTCTGCTTTTTTGAGTTTAAAATTCTTTTGAGTGTCGTGACAAACAAACTAAAATTCCTGGAATAATTGAGATAATCCAAGCTACATGTTGCGCCCGCGATTGAACGAAAAGCCCCCGGACAGGGCTTTGCGTTATGTTTGCGAGGCGAGGAGGCTTTTGGCCAAAAAGGGCAAAAGACCCCGTAGCCCGACAAACATAGCAACAGCCGGCCGGGGCTTGCAGTGAAGGCGCGATAAGGCGCCCTAAAAATGCAATCAAATTAAAAAATAGTGCTTATTGATAATTCGAACTTAAGACTTCGCCTGTTTCTCAGGCAGTGGTTTTAATATAAAGTGTTTGGTGTTTAAGTCGAATTTATCACCTAAAGACATCACGTGAACCGTCATGTTTTCCAATGACACCGGATGACCCATTTCCACGTCGGTAATATTGGTTTTGCGCATGTGTGTGCCTTCAACCAAAATCACCAAACCGGAACCAATGGCTTCCATGAAGTGGCCTTTAGTAATCAGTAAACCCGTGTCTTCTCCCAGCCCAATGCCCATGTTCACCGGATTGCTGGCGCAGGCGTATAACAAACGGCCAATACGACCTCTCTGCACAAAATGGGTATCAATAATCACGTTATTAATAAAACCTAAGCCACCGGTAATTTTTACTTCTCCCTTTAAAAGCGCCCCGTTGCTGCTGCCCTGGTAAATCATGTTATTGGAACTGGCTGCCGCTCCGGCCGAAGTACCGGAAATAATAAAATCTTCGTGCTCATAACGGTCGAGCAACATTTTATGAAACTCGGTGCCGCCATAAATAGAGGTCAAACGCAACTGATCGCCTCCGGTAAACATTACCACGTCGGCGCTTTTTAATCTTTCCAGATTGGCGGGATCGTTGGCTTCTGCTCTTGTTCTCACATCCAATATGCCGGTGTTCAGCATGTCCAGTTGTTTGAACGCTTCTACGTATTCGTTGCCCACCTCAGTAGGAATGCTGCTGGCCGTAGTAATAATCTCAACGCGCGAAAGGTTTTTTTTAGCCGCTTCCAAACTGATGCGCTTTAAAATGCCTTGCTCAAAAAATTTCAGGTTGTTGGGTTGGTCTTCAGGATTTTTAAAAAATGATCCCTTGTCTACAGATCCTCCGATAATGATAAGCTTTCCCTTAGGTTCGGTCATAAGTCTCTTCTCTTGCACAAAACTAAATTTAATCCTCATTCCCGCAAGTTGAGCGCTGTTTCAATTATCATCTTGTTTTAAACAGATTTTTGCAAAAGTTAAAAACAAGTCCTACATTTCTTAAAAATCCCCGAGCTATGATGAAGATTGTTGAAACCAAAGTGTTGCGTGGTCCGAACTATTGGTCGAATTTTCGCAAAAAACTGATTGTAATGAAACTCGATATTGGTGCGCTCGAAGAGCAACCCACCAATAAAATTCCGGGATTTCCCGAACGATTAAAAGCCATGTTTCCCAGCATGCAATCGCACCGTTGTTCCAAAACTCACGAAGGTGGTTTTTTCGAACGGGTGGACGAAGGCACCTGGATGGGGCACGTGATTGAACATATTGCGCTAGAAATACAAACTCTGGCGGGCATGGATGTGGGTTTTGGAAGAACCCGGGGTACAGGGCAAAAAGGTGTGTACAATGTGGTGTTTTCCTACATGGAAGAAAAGGTGGGTTTGTTCGCGGCAAAAGCCTCGGTAGCCATTGCAGAAGCTTTGATTGCAGGAAACAACTACGATTTGGCCTCCGACATTTCCCGCATGCGTGAAATTCGCGAGAGTGTAAGGTTTGGTCCCAGCACCGGCTCATTGGTGGACGAGGCCATTGCGCGCGACATTCCTTACATACGTTTAAACAAAGAATCGTTGGTGCAATTGGGCTATGGTAAAAATCAGGTGCGTTTCAGAGCCACCATGACCGACAGAACCAGTTCCATTGCTGTTGATTTAGCAAGCAACAAGGAAGAAACCAAACGTATGCTGGAAGAAGCTGCCATACCGGTGGCCAAGGGCATGTGTATTGTGTCTGAAGAAGAAATCAAAGAAGTGATTGACACCGTAAAATTTCCATTGGTGTTTAAACCTCTGGATGGCAACCATGGCAAAGGCGCTTCCATTAATGTGAAAACGGAAGAAGAAGCTTTACGCGCTTTTCACCATGCCAAAAAATATTCACGAAAAATTATTGTAGAACGTTTTATCACAGGTTATGATTTTCGTGTGTTGGTGATCAACCACAAATTTATTGCCGCCGCTTTGCGCGAACCGGCTCACGTTACCGGGGATGGCCTTTCGAGCATTGGGAAATTGATTGAAGAAGAAAACATGGACCCAAGGAGAGGTTACGGACATGAAAATGTGCTAACCGAAATCAGCATCGATAAAGAAACACATGATCAACTGGCCAAATACAATTATACTTTAGAAACCATATTGCCCAAAGGCGAAAAGTGTTATTTAAAAGGCACGGCCAATCTCAGTACGGGTGGAACATCAACAGATGTGACGGACATTGTTCACCCTCACAACATTTTTATTTGTGAACGCATTTCGCGGGTGATTGGATTAGACATTTGCGGCATCGACATCATGGCTCAAAACCTGAGCGAACCGCTTGAACAAACAGGTGGTGTAGTGCTGGAAGTGAATGCCGCTCCGGGCTTCAGAATGCATCTGGCTCCCGCGAATGGATTGCCCAGAAATGTGGCCGCTCCGGTACTCGACATGTTGTACCCTCCGGGAAAAAACTGTCGTATACCCATCATCGCCATCACCGGCACCAATGGCAAAACCACCACCACCCGTTTGATCGCGCATATTGTAAAAAACACCGGTCACCGTGTAGGTTATACCACTTCCGATGGCATATATGTGCAGAACAGCATGCTCACCAAAGGCGATACCACCGGCCCCCTCAGTGCTGAATTTATATTGAAAGACCCAACCGTTGAGTTTGCTGTGCTGGAAACAGCGCGTGGCGGTATTCTGCGTTCGGGCCTGGGTTTTGGTCGCTGCGATGTAGCGGTGATTACCAACATTCAGGAGGACCACATGGGACTTTCGGACATCAATACACTCAAAGACATGACCAATGTAAAAGCGGTGGTGGCCAAAAGTGTAAAACGCGATGGTACCGTGGTGCTGAATGCCGATAACGAGTATTGTGCGAGCATCGCCAAAATGGTGGAATGCCATGTGGCTTATTTCAGCATGAACGAAAATAATCCCATCATACAACAGCATTGTAAAAAAGGGGGATTAGCGGCCATTTATGAAAACGGTTTTATCACCATTAAAAAAGGGGAATGGAAATTCAGAGTGGAGAAAGCGCACAACATTCCACTCACCTTTGGAGGACGGGTTTCGTTTATGATTGCCAACGTGTTGGCGGCTACATTAGCAAGTTATGCTTACGGTTTTACCATTGATGATATTAAATCCAACCTCGAAACCTTTATTCCATCCGCAGCACAAACTCCCGGGCGCATGAATATTTTTGAATTTAAGGAACATAAGGTGCTGATTGATTTTGCGCACAACCCGGATGGATTCAAAGGCATCAAAGAATTTTTGAGCACCATTGAATCGCCTTACAAAATTGGCATCATCACCGGCACGGGCGATCGCCGCGACAGCGACATACGGGAAATGGGAAGAATTTCGGCGGAGATGTTTGATCACATCATCATACGCCAGGATAAATTTTTACGCGGCCGGCAAGCCGAAGACATTGTGCGTTTGCTGGTGGAAGGTATTATGGAGTACGATAAAAATAAATCCTACGAATACATACCTAAAGAAGTAGAGGCATTAAAACATGCGCTTTCTTTAGCCAAACCGGGTGCTTTTATTACGGCTCTGAGTGATGTGATTGATAATGCCATCCAGGTGGTACAATCTTATCAGGAAAAAGAAAGGGCCCTTGCTGTTTGATTCAGTGTTTCTTTTCTCTGGCAATAAAAATATAAACCGGAAAGTGATCGCTGTATCCGCCCAGATATTTGGCTCCTGCAAAGGTTCTGTAAGGATAGCCTTTTTCATTGGGCAGATCGCTGCTTAAAAATGGGGTGTTAAACACCCTTACCCCGTAATATTGCCAGCTGCTAAAATTACCCTGAACCAATTGTCGGTTCAGGATGATTTGATCGAAGAGATTCCAAGTGTCCTGCCAGGCCAAACTGCCTATGCCCTGTTTGTATAATTTTTCCATGGGATTGTAATACTTGCCATTCACAACCAATTCCGCGCGAGCCACGGTACCGATTTTTAATTTCACACTTTCGTTCACCGGGTCATCGTTAAAATCACCCATCATGATTACTTTGGTGGTTGAGTCGCTGCTAGTGATGCTATCGGCAATGTGGCGCAACAGTTCTCCTGCTTTGTTTCTATTGGGGCGGCTGCTCAGTTCTCCCCCACGCCGCGAGGGCCAATGGTTCACCAAAACGCTGAGGGGTTCTCCTAAAAACAATCCGCTTATTACCAAAATGTCTCTGGTTTTATGCGCTGAGTCCGTAATCAATGTAACGCGGTACGTCAGCGACTTTGTAACCTTAAAATACTTTGGATTATAAATAAAGGAGGGATCTACCCCTCTGGCATCCGGTCCTTCGATGTGAACGATTTTGTAGTTGCGGTTTTTTAGTTCAGGGGTGTTCACCAGGTCTTCTACTACCATTCGGTTTTCCACTTCACAAAGGCCCAGCAGAGCGAGCCCATCTCCGGTTTGTTCTTTTCCCATTTGGGCAATGGCGTAGGATAAGTTTTGGAGCTTGGTTCTGTAACGTTCCCCATTCCAGGCATACATGCCTACCGTTGTAAAATCCTCATCATTTTTCCACTGGTCGTTGAGGGTATCGTAAAGGTTCTCGAGGTTCCAGAAGCCAATGGCCGCAATGTAATAATCTTTGCTTTTTTCAGGTTTTTGGGAGTAGAGGCCTGATTGGAGCACACACAACAAGCATAAAGCATATGTATAGCATTTATACACCATTCAAAATTAGACATTGGCCTCTCTGTGATTTCGTCTTAAGTCCATTTATTTTACGGCGTAAAATTTACTTTACGCCATAGCTCATGAGGGGCATAGACCGAAAGTATATTTGAGCTTAACCTTACATTGAAAATGGCGGCTTTGATAAAAAAAGTTTCCGTTTCTTTTCTTTTTCCGGCAGGCAGTTCCCCTTGTCTGTTTATTTTATGCATTCTATTTTGTTCAGGAGAGGTCGTTTCGCAACAGGACAGTTCTCTTGTTTTATCTTCTGATAGCGCCGATTACGGTAACATCCCTTTTATTCACCTCAGCAACAAGGAAACAGAAGGTACGGGCGCCGAACAGGATGCCCCTGCACTTTTGCAATCCGGCCGGGATGTGTTTCTGCAATTTTCGGTGTTTCAATTTGCCGCGGGTCGTTTCAGAATGCGGGGCTACCCTTCTAAATACCAAAGTGTTCTATTCAATGGCATCAACGTTAACAATCTCGAAACAGGCTATACGGTTTGGAATCAATGGGGAGGCTTAAACGACATCAGCCGTTACGCTGAAAATCAATTTGGAGTAATAAGCAGTCGTTATACTTTTTCGGGTCTTGGCGGTTATGTTCACATCGATTCCAAAGCCACTTCCTTCAGAAAAGGCACACGACTCAGCTATTCTTTTGGCAACCGTTTGTTTCAGCAAAGAATCATGCTCACCCACTCCACGGGCATGCTGCAAAACGGATGGGCCTTTACCGCTTCCGCCTCCTGGCGCTATGGGGACGAAGTGTACATTCCTGGAACCTATTACAATTCCAAAGCGTTTTTTATTTCGGTAGACAAACGCCTGAATGCCAATCAGCTTTTGAATTTTACGGCCCTGAGTGCCAACACCGAACAAGGGCGGGCGAGTGCCGAACAAATGGAAGTGTTTGCCTTGAGCGGAAATAACTATTACAACTCCAATTGGGGTTTACAAAACGGAAAAGTCAGGAACGCATCGGTTTCCAAGGGAAACAAACCACTGCTTATTCTTAATCATCAATTTCAGCTCAATAAAACCTCCCGGTTGAACAGCATGCTGTTTTACACCTTTGGGAAGTCCGGCAGCAGCGCCCTGAACTGGAACGATGCTCCAAATCCACGACCCAATTATTACCGCTACCTGCCCAGTTATTTTTATTCTCAGGGCGATACTGCTTCTGGAGATGAAATAAAAGCACTTTGGGCCGATGATATCAACACCAGCCAAATCAATTGGGACAAGATGATTCAAATGAATCAGCAAAATGTTTACGCTTTGCCGGGAGAAGGTGTGGTGAACAATCAAACCCGGGCGCGTTACATTTTAGAAAACCGCATTGAAAATTTAAAGAACCTAGGGTTGAATACCGTTTACAGCGGGCGCTTCGATAAGTTGTTCATCAGTGCAGGTTGTAATGCCAACCTATACAGAAACAGAAAATACAAGGAGATGGAGGATTTGCTGGGCGCCAGCTACTGGCTGGATTACGATCAGTTTGCCGATAACCTGGGTGTGAGCAGTGACTTTCAACAAAACGACATTGAACATCCCGATAAGAAAATTTATCAAGGCGATCGCTTTGGTTACGATTACAGCATAAACATGAACCGGGCGGAAGTTTGGTTTCAAAACGAATACAGCTTTCGACAACTGGAGCTGTACAGCGGTATCAGCTTCTCGGGTCAGCAGGTTTGGCGCGAAGGTTTTGTGGCCAATGGAAAATTCCCCAACAGCAGCAAAGGAACAAGTGAAAAAGCCGGCTTTTTTAATTATGGTTTTAAAGCAGGTGTCACCTATAAAATCAGCGGGAGGCATTTTGTATCAGCCAATGTTTTGGTTCAAACACGGGCTCCCGAAGTGAACAGTGTGTTTATTTCACCAAGAACCAGAAACGATGTGGTGAGCCAATTGGAAAACGAACAACTGATGTCGGGCGATGTCAGTTACCGGATACGTTATCCCGGATTAAACATTCGGCTTAGCGGGTATTACACAATCATAAAAAACCAAACCTGGCTAAGAAGTTATTGGCATGATGAATACAACAACACGGTGAACCTGATCATGAAAGGTCTCGATCAATCGTTTACAGGGCTTGAATTGGGCCTTGAAAAAACCCTGTTCACCCAGCATCAGTTGCAGCTGGCTTTGGCTTATGGGCAATTTTTGTACGCTAGCCGTCCCACACTTGAAGCCTGGCAGGACAATAACAATGTTCAATTGTACAGCAATCGTACAAGCTACCTTGAAAATTACCGTGTTGGCGGAACACCCCAAACGGTGCTGGGTTTGGGTTACCGATACACTTCACGACAGCACTGGTATGCAGGCCTTTATTTCAATGGCTTCTATAAAATTTACACCGATCTTAATCCCGAAAGAAGAACCGCTGAAGCGGTAGACAAATACCTGAGCTCGGAAGAAAAGTATTACCAAGCCATACTTAAGCAGGAGCAGCTCCCCTCCTATTTTATTTTGAATGCCAATACCGGCAAATCCTTTCGGGTTCAGCGCAAACACTACCTTAATATTACTGCGGTAGTTTATAATCTGTTGAACAACAAAAACAACATCAGCACCGGCTTCGAGCAATTACGATGGGATAAGAACGATGTTACGCGTTTCGCCAATAAATATTATTACATGCAAGGCACCACTTTTATGCTCAATATGTCCTTCACCTTTAATTGATTCCACATGAAAAACACATGCTATCTTTTGATACCCTTTGTTTTGCTGGCTTTTGCGTTTTGCAAAAAGGAATTCGACACCCCTCCACTGAAGCAGGCCAATGATGGAACAAGGATAACGATTGCCGAAATCAAAGCCAGGTATTACAAAAACATCCTTTACAAATTCAAAGCCGACAGCAATTTGTATGGTGTGGTAACGGCAGATGAAGTGAGTGGAAGTTTTTACAAAGAAGTGTACGTTCGTGATCCCAGCGGGGCCATCCGTGTAAAATTGTTGTATTCAGGGGGGCTTTACATTGGCGACAGCATACGCATTAATCTAAATGGGATTGTATTAAACGAGTACAACAGTATGATTCAGCTCGATTCTGTGGATCTCAGCAAAAGTGTGGTGAAACTGGCTTCGGGATTAAAACCTCAGGCACTAAGCGTGACCCTGGAACAAATCCTTGCCAATACTTCTGCTACCAACACCCTGCAATCACAACTCATTCGCATCAACCATCTGGAGTTTTATGAAAGCGACAGAAACGTGAGCTTTGCGGACGCGATTGGTAAAACTTCCAAAAATTTGAAACTCCGGTCCTGCTCCGGGCAAAGTATCACTTTAAGAAACAGCGGGTATTCCAATTTCGCGGCAGAGTTAACACCAAGCGGAAACGGCTACATCATTGCCATACTGGGGCAGTTTGGTGATCAGGAGGATGACATGCAATTAACTTTAAGACAGTATCAGGATATTAAAATGGATGAGGCTGTTTGCGCAACACAAACCACAGGCACCGTGTATTTAAAAAAAGACTTTAACGACAACAGCATCAGCAGTGGGGGCTGGAGCCAATACAAAGTAACAGGTGATGTGCCATGGAGTACCTCCAGTGCCGGGGGAGCCACTAGTCCTTACGCTAAAATCAGCAATTACATTTCGGGAGGGAATCAATCCTGTGAAACCTGGCTTATTTCTCCTACGATAGATTTATCTGATGCCCTTCAACCCGTTTTAAGTTTTCGCAACGCGTACAATTACTCAGGTCCTGAACTGGAACTTTACGTTTCTACAAATTACACAAGTGGGTCTCCTTCTTCTGCCAACTGGATAAAATTAAATTTCAACTTATCATCCGGTAATTGGGTGTTTGTGAATTCAGGAGAAGTAGACTTAAGTGATTATCTATCCGCCAACACACGGGTGGCATTCAGGTACACAGGAACAGAAAACTCGGGTTCAACCTGGGAAATCGATGATGTACTGGTAAAGAATAAATAAAAGGAGAGACTTAACTCAGCAGCACTTTTCCTGCTTCCGTCAAGATTTCATCGGCCTGAACTTTAGTCGGAGCTTCAGCGTAAACACGCAGAACCGGTTCCGTTCCACTGGCGCGAATCATCACCCATGAATTTTCGTCAAAGAAATATTTATACCCGTCCAGATCATCGGTACGGCTCACCTTAAATTTACCGAAGGTTTTGTAAGCCCCGCCTTTACAGTTGCTTAACACCTTGGCTTTTACGTCCTCACTGATGTGTAAATCATTGCGATCGAAATAAAAGGTTCCGGTAATGGCGTACACTTCCTGAATCAACTCTTCCAAACTTTTCCCGGTTTTGGCCATAAATTCCCAAATGGTCAAACCCATCCAAATGCCATCGCGCTCGGGGATATGGCCTTTTATGGCAATGCCCCCACTCTCTTCTCCGCCCAACAACACATCTTCCTTCACCATCACTCCGCAAATGTATTTGAATCCTATCTTCAGCACTTCCATGTCCAAACCATAATGTTCGCACATGTTTTTAATTTTTACACTGGTGCTGAAGGCCACAGCCACTTTGCCTTTCATGCCCTTGTATTTTACCAGATAATGAATGAGCAATAAAATAATGTGGTGGGAATCCACAAAATTGCCCCTGGCATCGTACAAACCTATACGGTCAGCATCTCCATCGGTAGCCAATCCACAGGAAATTTTTCCGTTTTGTTTGATGAAATCACTGAACTCTTTTAAATTTTTATGAATTGGCTCAGGCGCCTGACCATGAAAACCGGGATTGTTATCGCAATGCAATTTATGGATGTCAGGGAACAAACGTTTCATCACGCCCTGACCGGCACCGTACATGGCATCGTAAGCAAAATGTAAGCCAGAATTGCGAATGGCATTGAGGTCGAAATTTTTCTCAACATGTTTCACATAGTTGTCTTCCATGGGCGCTGTTTCCAGCAAACCTTTGGAGCGGTATTCTTTTAAGTCAACACTCTGCCAGGAGGCATTGGCCTGGGCCGGAATCATGTCCTCAATTTCCTGAACCAATTCAGGCCCCAATGGCCCACCGTAGTGTGCTTTTATTTTATAACCGTTGTACGAAGGCGGGTTGTGACTGGCGGTGATAATAATACCCAAATTGGTTTTGTATTGCACACAGGCCAAAGAAATCATGGGTGTGCTGATAAACCCCTCGGCCATAAACACTTTTACTCCATGGGCCAAAAACACCTTTGCAGTAGTTTCAGCAAACAGGGCACCGGCAAAGCGGCAATCGTGACCCAAAACCACTGAGGGACTCTTATGTTGTTTTAGCAACCACTTGGCAGTGGCTTCCGTTACGCGTGCTACATTGTCAACAGTAAAATCCTGAGCAATAATGGCCCTCCAGCCGTCGGTTCCGAATTTAATTTTAGTCATAGGTTTAACAAGCTTCAAAAGTAAGTAAAATCCTAAACTTCAGGCACATTGCCCTTCTTAAAAACTGTGAAGCCATAATTTGTTATTTTTGTTAGTGTATGCTAAAGCACCTGGTTCTAACAGTATTTCTTTTTCTCTTCGTTTATCAGGAGGCGGATTCTCAGAATATACTCCGCTTAAATTACCAGCGTTTTGGTTTTCACAGAAAATACGATTTTCACGCCAAGGACGTTTTCCGTTACAAACGCATTGGAAGTGCCTATTGGGCAAAAAACAAGATTCTGAATTTTCGCGACAGCACCATTTATTTTAACGAAGAATATGGGATACGCTTTAATGAAATTAAAAAGATCAAATTGTACACGCATTCTTACCACAACAAATTGTTTCAAACCCTTTTTTTATATGCCGGTGTGGGTTACCCGTTGCTTTACTCCTTTAATAGTTTGATATTGGGCTACGAACCCATCATCACCGAGCAGGCGGTTTTGATTTCCTTGTCGTTTCTGGCCACAAGTTATATTATCAAACAAATTGGCATCAAACGGGTAAAACTGAACAACAACAACTTCCTCAAAATACTCGAGTTGGATTTTGAGCATTTGAATACACCTTAATTATTCTTATTTTTTAAGACTGTCCCGCTCCGTGGCAGGCTTTGTATTTTTTACCGCTTCCGCAAGGGCAAGGGTCGTTTCGACCAATCTTAGCATCCACACGAATGGGTTGAGGTTTTGGTTTCTGCTGAGCGTTTTGTTCTTCCACCACATGTTCATCGCGGCTTTCAGTTAAACGTTCTTTTTGTTGTTTTTGCGGGGCCTGAGTAAAACGTGCCTGAGGAGGCGCCTGAGCTCCATCCCCCGGTAAACTGCCTTTCATCAGGAAAGAAATCACTTCCTTGTTGGAACGGATAATCATCTCCTTGAATAAATTAAACGATTCCAATTTATAAATCACCAAAGGATCTTTCTGTTCGAGGGAGGCATTTTGAACGGCTTGTTTTAAATCATCCAACTCGCGCAAATGTTCTTTCCATGAGTCGTCAATCATAGCCAGCACAGCGCCTTTTTCAAAACCAAGCACCAAATCACGTCCTTTGGTATCGTGTGCTTTTTTAAGATTGGACATCACCTGTATCACTTTTATACCGTCGGTGAAAGGGGTCACAATGTTTTCGAACTTGTTGTTGGGGTTGCTGTATACTTCCCGGATTACCGGAAAGGCTTGCTCCGCCATTAAATGACTTCGTTCGGTATAATGCGTTTGCGCGGCATGAAACAAATCGTTGGCCAGTTCTTCTTCTTTTCCATTGTTAAATCGTTCTTCGGTAAAAGGATTTTCGATGGCGAAGTTTTTGAAACACTCCAATCCAAAGCCTTCGTAATCACGGCTGGCCTGATATTCTTCAATAAGGGAATGCGACACTTCATAAATCATGTTGGCAATGTCGATGCTCAAACGATCGCCATACAAAGCATTTCTTCTGCGTTTGTAAATCACTTCCCGCTGCGCGTTCATCACGTCGTCGTACTCAATCAAACGTTTCCGGGTACCAAAGTTGTTTTCCTCCACCTTTTTCTGCGCCCGCTCAATGCTTCTGGTGATCATGCTGTGCTGAATCACTTCTCCTTCTTTTAATCCCATGCGGTCCATCAAGGAGGCGATACGCTCCGATCCAAACAAACGCATGAGGTTATCTTCCAGACTTACAAAAAACTGTGAACTTCCGGGATCACCCTGACGACCGGCACGACCGCGTAACTGACGGTCCACACGACGGCTTTCGTGACGCTCAGTACCAATAATGGCTAAACCTCCTGCTTCTTTTACACCGGGTCCGAGTTTGATGTCGGTACCACGCCCCGCCATGTTGGTGGCAATGGTTACAGTTCCCGCTTTACCGGCTTCCGCCACGATCTCCGCTTCTTTGGCGTGTAATTTCGCGTTCAGTACATTGTGTTTAATGTTTCTCAATTTGAGCATGCGGCTCAGCAATTCAGAAATCTCCACCGTGGTGGTACCTATCAGCACCGGCCTTCCGGCTTCCACCAGTTTCACCACTTCTTCAATCACCGCGTTGTATTTTTCGCGCTTGGTTTTGTACACCAGATCCTGCTCGTCCTTGCGGGTCATGGGTTTATTGGTTGGTATTTCTACCACATCCAATTTATAAATGCTCCAGAACTCCTGTGCTTCAGTTACCGCAGTACCGGTCATACCCGCCAGTTTGTTGTACATGCGGAAATAATTTTGCAGGGTAATGGTGGCGTAAGTTTGTGTGGCCGCTTCAATTTTTACATTCTCTTTTGCTTCAATGGCCTGGTGCAATCCGTCGCTGTAACGGCGACCTTCCATGATACGACCGGTTTGTTCATCCACAATTTTAACCTGACCGCCATCAATCACGTACTCTACATCTTTTTCAAAAACAGTATAGGCTTTCAACAACTGGTTTACGGTATGAATGCGTTCGCTTTTGATGCTGAACTCGCGCATCACCGCTTCCTTGGCTAAAGCCTTTTCTTTTGGATCGCTGACTTTTTTCTCAATCTCAGCTACTTCATCACCCACATTCGGAATCACAAAAAACTTAGGGTCCTCTGAATTGCCGGTGAGGTAATCAATTCCTTTTTCGGTTAACTCTACGTGGTTGTTTTTTTCATCGATAGTGAAATACAATTCCACATCAATCTTGTGCATTTCCTTGTTTTGGTCCTGCATGTAATAGTTCTCGGTTTTCTGCAACAAAGCACGTACCCCTTGTTCGCTCAAAAACTTAATGAGTGCCGAGTTTTTTGGCAAACCCCGGTAAGCACGCAGCAAGGGGATGCCGGCTTCCTTCTCTTTGCCTTCAGCAAATAATTTTTTCGCGTCGGTAATGCACAATTGCAAATACTGGCGCTGTACCCCTACCAATTTTTCGATGCGGGGTTTATATTCCATGAACTCGTGTTTATCGCCCTGAGGGGTTGGACCGGATATAATCAAAGGTGTACGGGCATCGTCAATCAATACCGAATCGACCTCATCCACAATCGCGAAATTGTGTTTGCGTTGTACCAGTTCCTCCACGCTGCGGGCCATGTTGTCGCGCAGGTAATCAAAACCAAATTCGTTGTTGGTACCGTAGGTGATATCGCAGTTGTAAGCTTTGCGTCGTGCATCAGTGTTGGGCTCGTGTTTGTCGATACAATCCACACTCAAACCATGAAAATAAAACAAAGGAGCATTCCACTCGCTGTCGCGTTTGGCCAGGTAGTTGTTTACAGTCACCACGTGAACGCCTCTTCCTCCCAGTGCATTTAAAAAGATAGGTAAAGTGGACACCAGCGTTTTACCCTCACCGGTTGCCATCTCAGAAATTTTTCCTTCGTGCAACACCATACCACCAATCAGCTGCACATCGTAATGCACCATGTCCCAGGTAATTTCGGTACCGGCCGCCAGCCATTTGTTTTTATACACGGCTTTGTCGCCACGAATTTCAATGTTTTTATGCGTTGCGGCGAGCTCACGGTCAAAGGCCGTCGCCGTTACTTCCAATTCCTGGTTTTCCTTAAAACGGCGCGCTGTTTCTTTCAGAATAGCGAAGGCTTCTGACAATACATCGGTGAGTGCCTCTTCCAGCTTACTGGTAATTTCCTTTTCAATTTCGTCAATCTCCTTGTATTTTTCTTCTTTGAGGTTAACATCAATATCCGGGTCGCTGTCGATAGCGGAGGTGATGGCATTGATTTTACCGCGTTGTTCGCCTATGGCTTCCTGCACTTTGTTTTTAAGCGCTTCCGAACGTTTGCGTAATTCATCGTTGCTGATGGATTGCAGGGATTGAAAAATGGAATTTATTTCGGTGACTTTGGATTCGAGGTTACGGATATCTTTTTCACTTTTGGTCCCAAATAACTTTTTGAGGAAATCGAACATAGGTTTTCTAAAATTGAGCCAATAAAGGTAAGAAAATAAAGGCAGGCTGATTTGAATTTTGAATTGTTAACAGCTTTGAAAGCTCCATTTCAGAACACGTTTTTTATCTAAAAATGCGGGTACAGTATACCGGAATCGAAACAGGATTTTAAGGTAGATGCAAGCCCAAAAATCCTGAAAAATTCCAACTAAGTCTTTAGTTTACAGAAGATTGATCTAAAATTGGCAAATCGCAGTCAAAGTAATATATTTGCACCCTTAAAATTAAAAACCACCGTACAAATTTCAGATTATGCAAAACAAAGGTGCCATTAAAATATTTGCCCTCTTATTAGGACTGGCATGTATTTTTTATTTATCGTTTACCTGGGTGACCCGTGGCGTTGAGAACGATGCCGTGGAGTACGCCGAGAACGCTGTAAGTTCAGCCAAAATCAAACAAGCAGCGAAGGACTTTGCCCAGGGCAATGCTTCTAAGGAACTGAGCTACATCGACGACCTGAAAAACCAGATCGCCGATCGTTACCTCGATTCCATGAAAAAAGTTACGGTGTACGACATTTTTGTTGCCGAATACACCTACGACGAGTGCAAAAAGAACGAGATTAACCTTGGTTTGGACTTGCGCGGTGGTATGAACGTAACGCTGGAAGTATCGGTGATCGACATCATCCGTAACCTCAGCAACAACAGTGCCGACGTTGATTTTAACAAAGCCCTGAAAGAAACACAGAAAAACCTGGGGGTTAAAAACAACGACGATTTTGTAACCCTGTTCGCCAAAACCTACAAACAAATCAGCCCGAACGGCAAATTGGCTCCTTTGTTCCAATCCATTGAGAACAAAAGTAAAATTTCATACAACAGCAGCAACGAAGAGGTGATTGCTTTTATTGATGAGCGCGTGAAAGAAGCCATCAGCAATGCCGAGAAAACTTTCCGCAGCCGTATCGACCGTTTTGGTGTAACCCAGCCCAACATTCAAAAACTGGAAGCCAGCGGCCGTATTTTGGTTGAACTTCCGGGTGTAAAAGACAAGGCCCGTGTGCGTGAACTCTTACAGGGTACCGCTAACCTTGAATTCTGGGAAACATATGAAAACGGTGAAATCGCGCCTTTGCTCGACAAAGCCAACACCGTGTTGAGCGCTCACCTGTATGGAACTAAAAAAGACACGCTGAGTACAGACTCTACCGCGATGGCGGCGAAAACAGCTTCAACGGCTGCAGGTGACTCTACAAAAGTAAAAGCCGACAGTGCCGCAGTTGCTACACCATCAGTAAACGCTCAGGATACCGCCATCAAAGGTTTCCAAAAACGTGCGCCTTTGTATTCGTATTTCCAAAATGCTTTTGCGCTTGTTCCTTTGAAAGGACGTATTACCCTAGATGAAAAAGGCAACCCAAAAGCGTATGCTGAAGGCGCCATCATTGGTATAGCCACTTCCAAGGCTGATACCGCCAAAGTAAACGAATACCTCAAAATTGCCCGTTCAAAAAACATTTTCCCTTCCAAATTAAAGTTCATGTGGAGCGCCAAAGAAGTGGAGCAACGCCAGGATGGAAAAGTAGTTGGAAGTTATTATGAATTGTATGCCATCAAACAAACCGACAGTAAAGGCCGCGCTGCTCTGAGCGGAGACATCATTACCGATGCCCGTAAAGATTACGATCAGCGTCAGGGGGGTGTGCCCATCATCAGCATGAGCATGAACTCTGAAGCGGCTCAAAAATGGGCCAACATTACCCGTGCCAACACCGGCAAATGTGTTGCGGTGGTGATGGACAACATGGTGTATTCGGCTCCACGTGTGAACGGAGAAATCAAAGGCGGTCAATCTCAAATCACCGGAAACTTTACCGATGCCGAAGCCGATGCACTTGCCGCTATTCTTAGCGCCGGTAAATTGCCTGCTCCTGCACACATTGTAGAAGAAAGCATTGTTGGTCCTTCCTTAGGCCAGGAAGCCATTGACTCCGGCTTAATGAGTTTTGCCATCGCTTTGTTGGTGATCCTCATTTTTATGTACCTGTATTACAACAGGTCCGGTTTAGTAGCCAATGTGGCCCTGATCGCGAACATGTTTTTTATCATGGGTATTTTAACCTCCCTTGGTGCGGTGCTTACCTTGCCGGGTATTGCCGGTATCGTGCTCACCATCGGTTTAGCGGTTGACGCGAACATCCTTATTTTTGAACGTGTGCGTGAAGAGCTGGCCCTGGGCAAAAGCACAGGCCAGGCCATTAAGGAAGGTTTTAAACACGCCATGTCGTCCATTATTGACTCCAACGTTACCCTCGCTATTCTTGCCATCATTCTTTATGTGTTTGGTTCAGGTCCGGTACAAGGATTTGCTACCACTTTATTCATTGGTATCTGTACTTCCCTGTTCTCAGCCATTTTGATCTCACGTGTTATTTTCGAATGGATGCTGGAACGTAAAATGGAAATTCCATTTGACAACAGCATGACCAGAAACGCTTTCAAAAACATCGCGTTCGACTTTGTAGGTAAACGTAAAATCTACTATGCCATTTCTACCATCATCATCATTTTAGGTATTGTGTTTTATTTCAAAAACGGAGGTCTGAACCTTGGAGTTGACTTTAAAGGAGGCCGTACCTATCAGGTGCGTTTTGAAAAGGACATCAAAACCGATGAAATTAAAAAAGCCCTGGGTGTTGTGTTTGTGGATGCCGCCCTGGATGTTAAAACCATTGGAAGCGCCAACCAGGCTAAAATTACCACCACGTATCGTGTTTCAGATAACAACCCGAATGCCGACCTTGAAGTGGAGGAATTGCTGAACAAAGGTTTGAGCACCATGAATTTGAAATACGACATTGTGCAACAGCAAAAAGTAGGACCAACCATTGCCACCGACATTGTTTACGGTGCTTATGGAGCGGTATTGTTCTCTGCCCTGATGATGTTCCTTTACATTGTGGTGCGTTTCCGCAAATGGCAGTATGGTTTGGGTTCTGTGGTGGCTTTGTTCCACGACGTGCTCATTGTATTGTCCTGCTATACTATTTTCGACGGTTTGTTGCCCTTGGAAATTGGTCAGGACTTTATTGCAGCCATTTTAACGGTAATGGGTTACACCATGACGGAAACGGTGGTGGTGTTCGACAGGATTCGTGAGCGCCTTGCTGACAGCGGAAAAACCGATGTTCACGGTGAGGAAAGAAACAAACTCATCAATTACGCTTTGAACAGTACCTTGAGCCGTACCATTTTAACCTCATTGACCGTGTTCTTCGTACTCGTGGTAATCTTTATCTTCGGTGGAGAAAGCATCCGCGGCTTTATATTTGCCTTGCTCATTGGCCGTATCATTGGTACTTATTCTTCACTCTGCATCTCCACGCCAATTGTAGTGGACTTCGATAAGAAGAAATAAGAATCCTTTAAATAAATTAAATCCTCCCCTGTGCAAACGGTGGGAGGTTTTTTTTACGCCTTATTTTATAGGCGCCCCTGCCCGCCACTCACATGCTAATCCATCGGCAGGCGGGCGGGCGGGCCTCTCCGGGCTTCGCTGCGCTCCGGTTTTTTTGAGGCGGAAAAGAGACAGCGCCTCAAAAAGAACCAAGCCCTTCGAGTCCCTGGCGCAATCTCCGATATCCCTGCCCTCAGTTTCCTGCGCGCTCTGCGGCTTACGTCATTTTATCACAACACTATCACTTCCGTTAAATCCTCAAATAGGTTAACTGAAGAACAGATGCAGAAAAAGCGGAAATTCAGAGGAATGTGTTAAATTTACTAGGTATGAATTCGGCTGATACTACTTCAATAAATTCACTGCAACATCTGGTATTTGAGAGTAAATAAGCAGGAACACAATTATTAATTGGTTGTGCTGGAAAAAAGAGTAATTAAAATGCCCTTAAGGGAATCGTTTAAAATTAAAAGGTAAAATGAAAATACTATTGTTGACTTTTTATTTTTTTGCCACAATTAACATTGGCGCTAAAAGTGATAGCATTTCTAAGTCAATCTTTCTCAAAAACGGTTATAAGGAAGCCATATTAGAAGAACTTGTACTTTTTTCAGATAGCATAAAACATGCCAACAGACTTAGCCAATTTATTCTCCAAGTCAGAATTAAAAAGTTGGATTCCATTCAGGAGAAGCTAAGTTATGTCATTGGTTACAATGTTTACGATCCATTTTACGTTTTTAATCCTACTCATTATTTAGTTCATAATGATAAATTATGTTTAATCAAATTTGATTCAACCATACGAATAAATGATTTAAAAGCACTTGATTTCAACTTTATTGATGCTGAAGCTCTAATTTTCATAAAACAAAATGTCGCAAAAGTTGAAGAAGCTTCAGGGTTGCCCACCGGATATGGGCAATCATTGAGTGTATCTGTTGATGGATTGAATATTGTTAAAAAGTGGTACAGGCATTCTGACCTCGCTCCTCCCGAAGATAAAGTAATTGACTTAGATTATATTATAAGAGGTGCTAAGTATGAAAAGTATTTGGAGGAGATGAAAAAAAAGTATGGTTACTAATGCGTAATTGATTGCATCAGTTCTTCTTCACTGTCTAATAACTTTGATGTAAACAGAGATTAAAGGCCGATTAATCTTTTTTAGTCAAAATGCGGTTAATGGGCTTGCAATTCGGTCCAAGACGTTAATCGTGTTTATTGTTGGTTGTTAATTGTCATACATTAGAATATCTTAACATCTACAAATTCCCAATCAGAAATTAGAAATCTTAAAATCCAGAAATACCGTACATTTAAACCATGAAAAACACCTGGTTAGGTTACTTGTCAACCCTGCTGATGATCATGGCCGGCGTACTGATGTTCTTTGCCGAAAAGCCCATCATTGGCAGCATATTCATCATCATCGCCATTACCGGTTTGGTACTGCGCTACTACATGAGTAAAAATAATCCTAAGGATTAGTTGAAGCTACGATGCTCCACTTTGTTGAGCTCTTCCTTGTTCAGGGATTTGAAATAGGCATAAGTGATTTTTAAACCCTCTGCCCTGTTCACCTTGGGTTCCCAGTTGAGAATTTTCTTTGCCAGCGTAATGTCCGGACGGCGTTGTTTTGGATCGTCCTTTGGCAAAGGCAGGGAAATCAGTTTTTGATTGGCCCCCGTGAGTTTTAAAATCTCTTCTCCAAATTCCTTAATAGTAATCTCATCTGGGTTCCCAATGTTTACCGGTAAATGGTAATCGCTCATCAGCAAGCGGTATATGCCTTCCACCAAATCGTCGACATAACAAAAACTACGGGTTTGTGAACCATCACCAAACATGGTGAGGTCCTCCCCCCTCAAAGCCTGACCAATAAAGGCCGGCAACACCCGCCCGTCGTTCAGGCGCATGCGCGGACCATAGGTATTAAAAATTCGAACGATGCGTGTTTCCAAACCATGTGCGCTGTTATAGGCCATGGTAATGGCTTCCATGAACCGTTTGGCCTCATCGTAACAGCCGCGTGGGCCCACCGGGTTTACATTGCCCCAGTAGTCCTCGGTTTGAGGGTGCACGTGCGGATCGCCATACACCTCGGAGGTAGAAGCCACCAACACTCTGGCCTTTTTCACTTTTGCAAAACCCAACACATTGTGGGTTCCCAAAGAGGATACTTTTAAGGTTTGAATGGGAATCTTTAAATAATCGATCGGACTCGCGGGTGAAGCGAAATGCAAAATGTAATCGATATCTCCGGATACATAAATAAACTTGGAGACATCGTGATGATAAAATTCGAATTGTTCGAGTTTAAACAAATGCTCAATGTTTTTGAGGTCACCGGTAATCAGGTTGTCCATGGCCACTACCCTGAACCCTTCTCTAATAAAACGATCGCATAAATGTGAGCCTAAAAATCCGGCTGCTCCGGTAATTAAAACGCGTTTTCCTTTCATGTTATTTCTTTTTTGCTGTGCTTCAACCCCAACTTGAGGTTTCAAATTGTAACCTCAAATTATGAAATTCCGACTTGGTTAATTGAAACATAAAATTACAAGTGTTTCAATCTAATTCGTTTTAACCCCTATACAGTAATAATCAAATCCGAGTTTTTTCATGTCCCCGGCATCAAAAATATTTCTTCCGTCGAATAGCACTTTATTGTTCAGGGTTTTAGAAATCAGTTCAAAATCAGGGGAACGGAATTCCGGCCACTCTGTTACAATTAATAAAGCATCGCTGCCTTTTAAACAATCGTACATCTCGGTAGAATACGAAATGGTTTTTCCCAGCATACGTTCTGCTTCGTGCATGGCCACAGGGTCGTAGGCCACTACAGAGGCGCCTGCTTTCAGTAATTTTTCGATGATCACCAAACTTGGAGCCTCACGCATGTCGTCGGTTTTAGGTTTAAACGACAAACCCCAAAGCGCGAATTTTTTTCCCTTTAAATCGCCCTTAAAATGATTCAACACTTTGTTGAACAACACTTCTTTCTGAGCTTCGTTCACCTCTTCCACCGCATTTAAAATGCGCATGTTGTATTTGTTTTCCTTTGCCGTTTTTACAAGGGCTTTTACGTCCTTAGGGAAACAGCTTCCGCCATAACCCACACCGGGATAAATAAATTTGGGGCCTATGCGCCCGTCGCTGCCTATGCCTTTGCGCACCATGTTTACATCAGCGCCCATAATCTCACACAGGTTAGCAATGTCGTTCATAAAGCTGATTTTGGTGGCCAGCATAGCATTGGCGGCGTATTTGGTCATCTCCGCACTCGGGATGTCCATAAAAATAATGGGGTGCCCGTTCAGCAAAAAAGGCTTGTAGAGTTTTTTCATGATCTCCTCTGCTTCTGCTCTATCGGTACCCACCACAATGCGGTCAGGTTTCATAAAATCTTCTATAGCGGCGCCTTCTTTTAAAAACTCAGGATTGGAGGCTACGTAAAAATCAATTTTTTGTCCGCGGGCATCCAGTTCTTTTTGCACGGCATTTCTAACTTTTTCGGCAGTCGTCACCGGTACGGTTGATTTGGTGACCACCACCAAAGGTTTTTGCATGTGTTTGCCAATATCAGAAGCCACCGCCAATACGTATTTCAAATCGGCCGAGCCGTCTTCATCCGGAGGAGTGCCTACAGCAATAAACACCACTTCGGCCCCCTGAATACTCTCCTGCAAAGAGGTTGAAAAATGCAGGCGTTGTTTTTGAAAATTACGGTGCACCATTTCTTCCAGACCCGGTTCGTAAATAGGAAGCACCCCTTTTTTCAGGTTCTCAATTTTTTTAGAATCGATGTCCACACAGGTCACATCCACCCCTACTTCCGCGAAACACGTGCCGGTGACCAAACCCACGTATCCTGTACCAATGACTGCAATTTTCATATTACGGTAAACTAATTTCTACTTGTTTAAAATCTCAAGAACATTTGTGGTGATGTAATTCATGGTGTCCTCATCCATCTCGGTGTGCATGGGCAATGAAAGCACCGTGGCACAAAGTTGTTCCGTTACCGGAAAATCCCCGGGTTTGTAACGATCGGTGGCAAAGGCTTTTTGAAGGTGTAAAGGAATGGGATAATACACCATGGAAGCGATACCCCGCTCCGCCAATTGCTCTCTTAAAAATTCACGGTTCACGCCTTTCAGCTTTAAAGTGTATTGATGAAACACGTGAGTGGATTGTTTGGAACGCACGGGAATCTCCAGCTTGGCATGGTTTTTAAAAGCCCTGTCGTAATGCGCAGCCACCTTGTTTCGGGCAGCCGCGTATTCGTTGAGGTGTTTTAATTTTACTTTCAGTACTGCGGCCTGAATGGTGTCCAAACGGGAATTAATACCCAGCACATCGTGTTTATACTGCACGCTCTGACCGTGATGTGCGATCATGCGCAATTTTTTAGCCAGTTCATCATCGTTGGTATACATGGCGCCCCCGTCTCCAAAACAACCCAGATTTTTACTTGGAAAAAAGGAGGTACAGCCCACATGGCCTATGGTTCCTGCCTTTTGAGTGCTTCCGTTCGAAAATGTATAATCTGCACCAATGGCTTGCGCCGTATCTTCTATCACATATAAATTATGCTTTTTGGCAATGGCCATTATTTTTTCCATGTTGGCGCATTGTCCGAACAAGTGCACCGGAACAATGGCTTTGGTTTTAGGACCAATATGGCGTTCAATGGCATCGGTATCAATTTCAAAGGTGTCGGGTTTTACATCTACCAAAACCGGTGTGAGGCCCAAAAGCCCAATGACTTCGGCAGTGGCCACATAGGTAAAATCGGCGGTAATCACTTCATCGCCGGGCTTGAGATCCAGCGCCATCATGGCGATTTGCAGGGCATCGGTGCCATTGGCGCAGGGAATCACGTGTTTTACTTTCAGGTATATTTCAAGCTGAGCCTGAAACTCCTTTACGGCAGGACCATTGATAAAGGCAGTGGTGTTGAGCACCTCCTGTATGTTTTGGTCGACTTCGGTTTTAATTTTTTCGTATTGGCCACGCAGGTCGACCATGGGTATTTTACGGGTTGAAATCATGTGTTTTGAAACGACTGCGAATGTACTGATAATTCGCGAGTTTAGGGCTTGAAAAAAGGCTTAAAAGCGTCTCTGAACCAATCGGGCAAAGGACAGAGTTTACCGGTGGTTTTGTCCTTACAAACCAGGGTCACCTTACCCGTATTCAGCAATTCGCCCCTGGAGTTAAAACACCTGTATTCGAAGGGAATCCTGACACCCTGTGGAATTTCCCTTAAGGTGGTTTCAATGGTGATTTCGTCGTCGTAATAAGCCGGTTTTTTATACTGAATAAAGAACTCCACCACCGGCAGCAGGATTCCCCTTTCTTCCACCTCCTTGTAGCTGAAACCCAGCAAACGCATGGTTTCCACCCTGCCTACCTCGTAATACTGCGCATACACACCGTAATAAACGTATCCCATTTGATCAGTTTCGCCATAACGCACCCTGATTTTTGTATTGGATTGAATCATGATCTAAAGCTAAAAACAATTTTTCCGCTTTTCCACTTCTTGATTCATTTATCGCTTTTTTGCCACTTGGCCTCAGCTAAAATTTCCCTTTTGCGTTTTCGATTTTTTCCACTTTTTTTCTTGCACTCATCTAAAGATTTGGCCTGGCACTTGAAAACCAGCACCTAGCGGCAAAAGCCCAATGCCCTCAAACCTTGTTAAATTGGTAACCTTAGCGCAAAAGCCCCGTAGAAGCTAAAAAGAACGATGTTGTGGCAACACCAAAGCAACCGATATTCTTGCAAACAGTCATAACAAAATAATCTTACCCACCAAAGAACCTGAGCCATAAAAATCTGGTTAAAAAAATAATCTGAAAATACAAGCGGTAGCAAAAAATATTTTTAATTTTTTTTTTAGCCCCCCTCACTTGCAAACACGAATTATCACAGTATATTTACAAACACGTTCACGTTAATAATTACCTCTACATATTTTCATAACAACACAATGATGAAAGAAAAAACTGCCGAACAAGTTTGGAATGGATGTCTCGAAATCATAAAGGACAATGTGAGTCCGCAAAATTTTAAAACCTGGTTTGAACCCATCAAACCTATCAAAATCAGCAATTCGATTTTAACGATTCAGGTGCCATCGCAGTTTTTCTATGAATGGATTGAAGAACATTACATTTCATTGATTAAAAAAGTCATTAAAAAAGAACTGGGGGCTGAAGGCCGTTTGGAATACAACATTATTATGGACAATGCCTCCGGCAAAACGGAGACTCCAATTACCTTTAAGTTACCGAACATCAACACCAATCTTAAAAACCCATCGGTTTCTATGCCGATAGACATGAGCACCAACACCATTAAGAATCCCTTCGTTATTCCGGGTCTTAAAAAAGTACAGGTGGAGTCTCAGCTAAACCCCAATTACAGTTTCGATAATTTTGTAGAAGGCGATTGCAACCGTTTGGCCCGCAGCGCCGGATACGCCGTATCTCAAAAACCGGGAGGAAACGCTTTTAACCCTTTATTAATATATGGTGGTGTTGGATTGGGCAAAACCCACCTTGCACAGGCCATCGGTATTGAGGTAAAAAAGAACTACCCGAACAAAACCGTGTTGTATGTGCAATCGGAGAAGTTCATCACCCAGTTCATCGAATCCATTAAAAACAACAACCAAAACGATTTTGTGCACTTCTACCAAATGATCGATGTTCTGATCATTGACGACGTGCAATATTTTGCCGGTAAGGAAAAAACCCAGGATGTGTTTTTCCACATCTTTAATCACCTGCACCAATTGGGCAAACAAATTATTTTAACGGCCGACCGTGCTCCCGTTGATATTCAGGGTATCGAGCAGCGTTTGCTCTCCCGCTTCAAATGGGGCCTGAGCGCCGATCTGCAATCTCCGGGATTGGAAACCCGTATCGCCATACTCGATAAAAAAGTGTACAACGAAGGCATACAGTTACCGAAAGAAGTAAACGAATACCTGGCCTATAGCATTACTTCCAATGTGAGAGAACTCGAAGGCGCCCTGATTTCGCTTTTGGCTCAATCCAGCCTGAACAAAAAAACCATCACCCTCGAGCTGGCCAAAACCATGATCGATAAGTTTGTGAAAAGCACAGCCCGTGAGGTGTCCATCGATTACATCCAAAAAGTGGTGTGCGATTATTTTGACCTGGCCATTGATACCATGAAATCAAAAACCCGCAAACGCGAGGTGGTACAGGCCCGTCAGATTGCCATGTATTTTGCAAAAAGCATGACCAAATCTTCCCTTGCTACCATTGGTATGCATTGCGGCGGAAAGGACCACGCCACCGTGTTGCACGCCTGCCGCACCGTAAACAACCTCATGGACACCGATAAACGCTTTAAAGCTTATATCGAAGAGCTTGAGAAAAAAATCAGCATTTCAAATTAATACAAAACCAGCATTTACCAACCTCAGACACCCGTCTGAGGTTTTTTTTTGACCTCTCTGAATGTTAAAAATTTTCTTTGGGAAAACCGTTTTTCTCCTTTAGCTTTAGCGGTTAAGACCCGTACATGAAAAACATCACAGTTATAGGCAGCGGCACCATGGGCAATGGCATTGCTCACGCGTTTGCACAATGCGGATACAGCGTTAATCTGGTTGATATCAATGAGGCCGCGCTTCAAAAAGCAATGGCCACCATTTCTAAAAATATGGATCGTCAGGTTCAAAAAGGGAGTCTGACTGAAGCCGACAAACAAAACGCACTCAAAAATATCACTACGTTCACCGATCTGAGCAAAGCGGTTGGGGCTGCCGAGTTGGTGGTTGAAGCCGCCAGCGAGAACCTGGACATCAAACTCAAATTATTCAAACAACTGGATGAACTGTGTGCTGCCGGTACCATCCTGGCCAGCAACACGTCCTCCATTTCCATAACACAAATCGCCGCAGCCACCAAACGCCCTCAACAGGTGATTGGCATGCATTTTATGAATCCGGTGCCTGTGATGAAACTGGTGGAAGTAATCAGGGGTTACAGCACCAGCGATGCCGTTTGTGCAACCGTGATGGAACTTTCATCAAAGCTGGGAAAGATTCCGGTTGAAGTAAACGATTATCCCGGTTTTGTGGCCAACAAAATTCTTATGCCCATGATTAACGAGGCCATTATTACTTTACAGGAAGGTGTTGCAGGCGTTAATGAGATTGATACGGTCATGAAACTCGGCATGGCCCATCCCATGGGACCCTTGCAGTTGGCTGACTTTATCGGACTCGACGTGTGTTTGAATATTTTACGGGTATTGCAGGATGGTTTCGGTAATCCCAAATACGCCCCCTGTGCTTTGTTGGTGAACATGGTAACTGCGGGTCACCTCGGTGTAAAAAGCGGGGTTGGATTTTACGATTACTCAGGTGGTACAAAAGACCTGGTGCTTGCACAACGTTTCAAGAAAAAATAACTTAAGCTCCTCCTGATTGGATTCTTCATACAAAAATATTCTCCCCATTGAGTTTCCTGGAATTCCAAGTGCAGGCGTCTACTATTTCAATACATTAAGTGGATTGCGCTACGAAGTGCGTTTCGGACGATTGCAAGACAATATTCTGCATGCCAATATTGTGTTTGGCGTGATTAACGACGAATTTGAAGGAGAAGAATACGTGGCTACCAACCGTGGCGAGGTGTATCAGGTGATGAACACCATTGTTGAGATCGTTAAAAATTACATGAGCGAACACCCCAAAGTAAATGTGTATGAGTTTACCGCTGTAGGAAGGGAAGGGGAAACCGAAAACGCAGAAAACGCGAGAATGTCGCTGTACAAACGCTTTTTACCAAGAATATTTGATAACACCTGGAATTTTAAAATTGACGGGAATTTTGCCCTTGTAACCAAAAAGCCGGTGAACCCCATGCAGGCTTATTTAAAGTCGAATCCCAGCGTTTAATTTACGGCAAACCCAACCAGGCTTTGGCCGAACTGCCCAGAATTTTTTTCTTGTCTTCATCTGTCAGAGGCGCAGATTTTACCAACTCTCCGGGAATGGCTTCGCCCAAAGGAAATGGATAATCACTGCCCTGCATTACTTTATCGGCGCCAATCAGATCAATCACGTACTGTAACATCTTATGGTCGCAAACGTGGCTGTCAACCCAAAATTTACCGAGGTACTCTTTTGGTGGATTAGGATTGTCAATCGCTACTAAATCGGGACGGCATTCCCAGCCGTGCTGAATGCGGCTGATGGTTGGTAAAAAGGAGCCACTGCCGTGCGCAAAACACACTTTCAAATTTTTATGCTTATCAAACACACCTCCAAAAATCATACTGCAGGCCGCCCTGCTGATCTCTGCCGGCATGCCCACCAACCAGGGCAACCAGTATTTGCTCATGTGCTCCTGCCCCATCATTTGCCAGGGGTGAACAAGAATAGCGGCACCCAAACTGTTGCAGGCTGAAAAAAATTCCTCGAATTGGGCTTCGTTTAAATTGAGGTTATTGATGTTGCTGCCAATTTGAACCCCCTTAAACCCATTCTTCATACATCGTTCCAGTTCTTTTACCGCCAGCTGTGTATCCTGCATGGGTACCGTAGCCAAACCCACAAACTTATCGGGCTGGGATTGGCAGGTTGCAGCAATGTCGTCGTTCAAAAACCGGCTGAGTTCAAGGGTGTCCTGAGGTTTTGCCCAGTAACTGAACATCACGGGTATGGTGCAAATCACCTGCATATCCACCCCATGTTCTTTCATTTCCTTTATTCTCACCTCCGCATCCCAGCAATTTTCTACAATCTCTCTGAACCTTTTGTTGCCCTGCATCATCCAGGCACGGCCCGGCTGATGATGGTCGAGCGTTATAAACTCCCCGTACCCGAATTTTTTCGAAAAATCGGGAAGGTGTTTCGGTATGATGTGGGTATGCGTATCTATGGTATACATGTTATTCCTTTTTGTTAATGCCTATTGCTTTTTTTTCGTGTTCAATGATCACTCTTCCTAATTCGGACAAAAACGGCAGTCCCAGTTGTTTGTATTCGTATTTGCCATCGTTTATAATCTCGTTCGCGTTTACGTAAAGGGAAGCGCTCAGCACAAATTCTATGCCTGTTTCAGCGTCTTTAAATCCTGCACAATCGGAAATAAAACCGTAAGAAAGCCCGACACAATTTGTACTCACAAAGGTACTATCATTTACCAATTCAGGCTTATCTCCATAGTACAAATACTTTTTAAAGTTTGCCGGGTACGTTTTGGCATCGTAACGGGGACTGCCTGCTTTGGCAGGAGCTATACTCATGTAACGCAACAAAAAATCATATTGGTTTTGGGATAACTTAAAACGATCGGCTCGGGTATAAAGCAATTCCAATAAAAAGCGGTGCATGTCCTCGAGGCGCATAAAATTCATGTAAGAAAAATCTTTCGCTTGGTTTATATACCGGTTGTTCTGATCCATATACCCCTTACCGAGGTGTATGTTTTGAATCGGTTTTTGCCATTTTTCACCAATGGGCAGGGGACCTTGCTCGTACAGCAGCTTTAAATTCTGATCCAGCAAACGGACCGGATTAGTAATTTTATTTTTTCCTTTTGAACATGGCAACTCATATCGGTTAACAATTCTCACATCGGGATAACCCCAGTTTTGAAGTTGACGGTGAATATAATCGGCACCTAAAAATTCAAAACAACGGTTAAAGGCTTCGTTATCGCTCACCAGCATCATCTTTTTAATGTAATGAGCAATGGATGGGTACCCGCTTTCAGAACTTGTGTCGCGATGTGTAGTGTGGTGACAAAGCTCCGTGCTGTCAGTAAATAAATAAGCCTCTTCCGACAGACCCAATTCGTTCAGTTTATTCAGAGCTAAAACCGCAATGGGCAGTTTAATCAAACTGGCACAATACACATAAGCTTCGGTATTAAAACTATAACTTGTGAACTGCCTGCTTTCCCTGGTTTTATCCACATGGGTATACAGCACCTGCAAACGGTACTTGTCCTTTTTGCTGTACACCTTGTTCAACAAAGGGTTGTGTTTTAGAACAGAATCAAGACTGAATTGGGCCATGCATGAACCCGATATCCCCATCCAAAGAAAAATGCATATGCCTAAGCTTTTCAATTCGGAATGGCGATCATCAGGTTACTGTTGTTGTCTTTGAAATTATAACCAATGCCAAAGCCAAGTGGCACAGCGCCTTGTTTCTGATAAAGCGAATCCAGGGAAGGCTGATAAAGCTTACGAAACATGGAGATGGGCTCGGTATACTGCCCGTACAATTGAAATTTCCATTTTCTGTTGGAAGATAAAAAATAATGCAGGGCTATTCCACTGTCATCCTGAACCACCGCGCTGCTGCGTGTTAAAATGGATTGGCGGATGCGTGAAAAATACGCTTTGTGAAGCAGGTAAGAAGCCCCTTTTAAATAAGTGATACAGGTGCTGTCTCTTCCAATAAAAGCCATCACGCCACGGTTTTTTTTGAGTGCAGGATCGGAAAGGTTCACACTTAGGTAATCCAGCACTTTCAACTGTTGATCAACGCTTACAAATTGTATCTCAAGTCCTTTGCTTTTGGAAGCTGATTTTTTTTGCGCGCTAAAGGAGGAATAATAGTTCTTTTGCCCTAAGCTGTCGATTTGAAAAGGCCTGCAGGATATAATGCCATTGCCTTCGCGTTTGAGAAAAAGAAACAAGAGATGAATCACCCCATCCAGATCTTCTTTCTTTAAATCTTCTTCCATACTGTTGGTTCTGAAAAAACTGAATTTTAAAATGGCGTTCAGGGAAGTGTGCAGTGCATTGAAGTACCCTCCTAAAGAATCAGGTTTTACTTTACTGAGGGCATCCAGACTTCCCACCGGCTCTAAGCCAACCAAAACATAGTGCTGTACCTTGGGGAAAAACCGCCCGGCGTACAAATAATCCGGACCTGAAAAGGGATAAAACAGTGTGTTGTTGCTGTCAAGACTTTTACTGAGAACGCTGTCCTGAAATTGAACAAGTGTTGTTACCCGTGTTGAATCAAAGTGATTCCATCGACAGGAAAATTCCTTTCTGTAGTTTTGATAGGCCGGGCCGGATGTGATTTGCGGATAGAGGTTTGACTCGGAAAGCGTGGCGGCGATAATTCCGGCCAGCTCATCCAAACTGTCGTTTACTGGTATTGTTTGTTTTACGGTTTTTTCAGGAGGGAGAGAATCTTTAATCCTTAGGCTGTCATTTATTACCGCGGTTTTTTCAGCCTTTGGCGCAGGGGACGAACAGGAAGTGATGAGGATTGAGAATACAAAAAAACAAGTTGTAAGCTTAAAGCAGAAGGACATAGATTTTAGGTAGGTAAAAATGGTGTTTTGATTTCTTTGAAGGATTAAAACACTGTGGTACAAAGAAAAATAAAACCAGGTTGATACTTATTCCTGTAAACGGTTACCAAGTTCAAGAAGTTTGCTTTTTATTTTTTCGAGCTTATCAATGGCTTTTTGAATGTTGGGATTCAGTTCCGTATGACCGGCTTTGTGTTTTAATTGCTCTTTAGCGCCTTGTATGGTAAAGCCTTTGTCCTTTACCAGCTCAACAATCCGGGCAATGTGTTCGATGTCCTTTTTGGTGAACATGCGGTTGCCTTTTTTGTTTTTTGTGGGTTTGAGCACATCAAACTCCTTCTCCCAAAACCGAATGGTACTGGCATTCAGGTCGAACAATTCTGAAACTTCCGAAATCGAATAATACAATTTCTGCGTTTCTTCTTTTTGGTTTACGTTCATGAGGTGTAATTAAAGCCAGTTTAAATGTAAGTTTAGCCTAAGGTTATTCCATATCGAGTTTTCAACAGGTAATTCAACCCTCAGGGATAAAACGTGTGTATTTTAAAACTGCCCTGACTGTATTCCAGGGTGGGACATGGAAATTTGATTACGTTGAGCGCACTGAACAAGGCGCCCAGAAATTTTGACTTCACTTTAATTTGTTTCAGGTCGAGATCAAAACTAAAATAATACCTACGGTACCTCTCATAAACGATAGGATTGCCGCTGGCATCCACTAAAGAAGGGTTTTCTTCAGCCCCAATCATACCATAGGCCCCGTATCCGAATGAAATGCTCAACCATTTGGGAAACACGGTTTTTCCTTTGAAAAACGTTGCCGGTGAAATGCTCAGCCAGTACGATTGTCCGTTGTAATCTTTCAGCGGTCGCGTGTAGGCATTATCACCAAGCAGTTCGGCATTGTATTGGGCAAGACCGCTGTTGCTGTAAAAAAACTTGAGTTGCACACGTTGTTCACCCCAGGCAGCCTCTTGCGAAATAGCCATGGCACTGCCCAGCACATTGGCGAATTCGTCGCCCCAGGAAAAACCCCAGCCCTCGCTGAAACCATCCATACATTCCACCACTGTCATGTAATACAAACCCAGGGCACCTCCCAAAAACAACTTTTGTTTTTTGCTGTATCCCGCCCAGTCAAAGGCTTCCATCATTAAACGTCCGGTTTGATAGGTAGTAAACATATGCCCCACCTTGTCTACCTGCAACCATTCGTTGTTGTCGTTAAAAAAATGAAAGTCCCCGGTTCGGTAATCCGCGTACCAGGCTTGATTCAGGTAAAGTAAAGAGCCCAGACCAAGCACGGCACTTGTACCCCCCACAATAAGTTTGCGGTTGATGGTAGGTTTTGGGTTCAGGCTGTCGTTGGATGCTTCTGAAATCAGGAAAGCAAAGAAGAGTGTGAACACAAAGAATGTTCTTAACCTGGCCATAGTTGTAAATATAGCTTAAGTCTGAAAAACCTGAAAGCAAAGCAGAACTTCTCCTTTCCTTCAAGGAACTCGTGTAAATATTGATATTTTTGTTGTGTATGAATTCTTTACCCTTTCCACCCGCTCTCCGGAAATTCGAAAATCTCCACATACTCCTCTGGCTCGTCAAAGATTCATGCTGGATGCTGGAGATTCGCTGGCTGGGTACATTGATGATTCTACCTACCGTTTCGGTGGCCATCTGGATTGCCTGGATGTGCCGTTCAACCAAAGAGGTTTACATCAATCTGGCCGTATTGTGCTGGATTATAGCCAACAGTGCCTGGATGCTGATGGAGTTTTTCGATTTGGAAGACTATAAACTCTACACCGCTTTACCCTTTGGTTTGGGATTGATTTTCACACTTTACTTCTACCTCCTGATTTTCAGGGAGAAAAGTGCTTCCTGAGTTCGTTTTTGCTGATTTTTCAAAGCAAATACCCTGGTAAGCGGTTCCCATAATGTGCTTAAATCCATTAAATTTACAGCTCCTAATGCCTTAGCAATGATTGAAACCAAAGCCTATCAAACCAAAAACAAAGTACGAATCGTAACCGCCGCCGCTTTATTCGACGGACACGATGCCGCCATTAACATCATGCGCCGTGTGATGCAAAGCAGCGGTGCTGAAATCATTCACCTCGGTCACGACCGTAGCGTTCAGGAGATTGTGGATTGTGCCATACAGGAAGACGCGAATGCCATTGCGATTACAAGCTATCAGGGCGGGCACAACGAGTATTTCAAATACATGTACGACCTTTTGAAAGAAAGAGGCTGCGGACACATTAAAATATTTGGAGGCGGAGGCGGCACCATATTGCCCTCTGAAATTGATGATTTGCACAAGTACGGCATTACCCGCATTTACCATCCGGATGATGGACGCTCCATGGGTTTACAAGGCATGATCAACGATGTGTTGATGAAAAGTGATTTTCCAACCGGACATCAGTTGAACGGTGAAGTAAAACACCTTAAAGAAAAAAACGACCATGCCATCGCCCGATTGATTTCCGCAGCCGAAAATTTCAACGAAGAAAGCAAAGCCATACTTGATCCCATACGGGAACAGGCGAAAACTTCCAAAACTCCTGTGATTGGTATTACCGGTACAGGAGGCTCAGGAAAATCCTCATTGGTGGATGAATTGGTACGCCGTTTTTTAATGGACTTTAGTGACAAAAAAATAGGCATCATTTCTGTTGACCCCAGCAAACGCAAAACCGGCGGGGCGCTTCTGGGCGACCGTATCCGCATGAATTCCATCCGCAACGAAAGGGTGTACATGCGTTCCCTGGCTACCCGCCAGAGCAACCTGGCCCTCTCCAAATACGTGAAAGATGCCGTGGATATTTTAAAGGCTTCGGCTTTTGATTTGGTTATTCTTGAAACCGCCGGTATCGGACAAAGTGATACAGAAATCATTGAACACAGCAACCTGAGTTTGTATGTGATGACCCCGGAGTTTGGCGCCGCCACACAACTGGAAAAAATTGACATGCTGGAGTTCGCGGATATTGTAGCCATCAATAAATTTGACAAACGCGGAGCACTGGATGCTTTGCGCGATGTGAAAAAACAATACAAACGCAACCATAATTTGTGGGACGCTGCCGACAGTGAAATTCCGGTTTATGGCACCATTGCATCTCAATTCAACGATCCCGGCACCAACACACTATACAAAGCGGTGATGGATCTTTTGGTAGATAAAACCAGGTGTGATTTAAAATCCAATTTTAAAATCACCGACGAGATGAGTGAGAAAATCTACATCATTCCTCCCGGTCGTACCCGTTACCTCAGTGAAATTTCAGAAAACTCCCGTAAGCTGGATGAATGGGCCAATAAACAAAGCGAACTTGCACTTAAGCTGCAGGGCCTGCGCGCCAGCATCGAAACCATTAAGGCTTCGCTGATGGACGACAAAGACCGTTTGGTAAAAGCCCTGGAAGAAAGTGCAAAAAAACTGAGTCTGGATATCGACGGACACAACCTGAGTTTGCTGGAAGGTTTTGAAAGCAAAAAGAAAAAATACACGGATGAGTTTTACATTTTTAAGGTTCGCAACAAGGAACTCAAAATTAAAACCCATTACGAAAGCCTCTCCGGTTCTCAAATTGCAAAAGTATCGGTGCCGCGTTACACGGGCTGGGGCGATATTTTGAAATGGAGTTTGCGTGAAAATTTTCCGGGCGAGTATCCTTACACAGCCGGTATTTATCCGTTTAAGCGGGAGGGCGAAGATCCAACGCGAATGTTTGCCGGTGAAGGCGGACCTGAACGCACCAACAAACGTTTTCATTATGTCAGCAAAGGTATGCCTGCTCACCGCTTAAGCACAGCTTTTGACAGTGTGACGCTCTACGGAAATGATCCCGATCACCGTCCGGATATTTACGGCAAGATTGGGAATAGCGGGGTGAGCGTGTGTTGCCTCGATGATGCCAAAAAACTTTACAGCGGGTTTAATCTCGCTGATCCTAAAACTTCGGTATCCATGACCATCAATGGTCCTGCCGCTACCATTGCTGCGTTTTTTATGAACGCGGCCATTGACCAGCAATGTGAACTCTACATCAAAGCCAACGGGCTGGAAACTGAAGTAGAGAAAAAAATAGAAGCCATCTTTAAAGCCAAGGGCACCAAACGTCCACGCTACAACGAAAAGGAACTTCCTGAAGGCAATAACGGGTTGGGATTGATGTTGCTGGGTGTTACCGGCGATATGGTTTTGCCGAAAGACATTTACGAAAAAATAAAAGCGGAAACCCTGGCCCAGGTCAGAGGTACGGTTCAGGCCGATATTTTAAAAGAAGATCAGGCACAAAACACCTGTATTTTCAGTACAGAATTCAGTTTACGTGTGATGGGTGATGTACAACAGTATTTCATCAACAACAACGTGCGTAATTTTTATTCGGTATCCATCAGTGGTTACCACATTGCCGAGGCCGGGGCCAACCCAATTTCGCAATTGGCCTTTACCCTATCCAATGGGTTCACCTTTGTGGAGTACTATCTGAGCCGCGGCATGAACATCAACGACTTTGCCCCTAACCTTTCGTTTTTCTTCAGCAACGGCATCGACCCCGAGTACAGTGTAATTGGCCGAGTGGCGAGAAGAATCTGGGCCAAAGCCATGAAACACAAATACGGGGCCAACGAAAGAAGTCAGATGTTGAAATACCACATTCAAACATCAGGTCGTTCGCTGCATGCCCAGGAAATTGATTTTAATGATATTCGCACCACACTGCAGGCTTTGTATGCGATTTATGATAATTGTAATTCCCTGCACACGAATGCTTACGATGAAGCCATCACTACCCCTACTGAGGAATCGGTGCGAAGGGCCATGGCCATTCAGCTGATTATTAACCGTGAATTGGGATTGGCCAAAAATGAAAATCCTTTACAGGGTGCATTTATTATCGAAGAATTGACGGATCTTGTAGAAGAGGCTGTGTTACATGAATTCGACAACATCACCGAAAGGGGCGGAGTTTTGGGTGCCATGGAAACCATGTACCAGCGCAGTAAAATTCAGGAGGAAAGTTTGTATTACGAAACTTTAAAACACAATGGGGAATACCCTATTATTGGTGTGAATACCTTCCTCAGCTCCAAGGGCAGCCCAACCGTACTTCCGCGTGAAGTCATCCGTTCTACTACTGAAGAAAAGGAAGCGCAAATTGCTACCCGAAACAACCTGTGGAAAACCCGAAAAGAAGAAGGCGAGAAAGCGCTCAAACAACTGCAACAGGCCGCCATTCATAACCAGAACATGTTTGAGTGTTTAATGGAAGCGGTGAAGTTCTGCACCTTGGGTCAGATCACCAAGTCTTTGTTTGAAGTAGGTGGACAGTATAGAAGGAACATGTAAGTCTTTCTCCCGCTTTTATAGTTGTTTCAAAAACGTTAATTTAGTCATTATGATGACAATTTTTACGTAAATTTAGTCATTATGATGACAATTTTTACATTAATTTTGTCAATACACTGACTAAATTTGTAAATTTGAACATGGAACTATTTCGGATTCAGGAAACTGAATTACTAAAAAGCCTAAAACCACAAAAGGTAACTTTACTGCTTGGCGCCAGACGCGTCGGAAAATCGGTATTGTTACAGCATCTGCTTGATAAATACAAGCGCCCTTACCTGTATTTAAACGGGGAAGATCAGGATACACATAAACTGCTGGCGCAACGCAGTGTGAGCAATTACACGAGGGTACTCAGCGGCAACGATTTACTGGTGATTGACGAAGCTCAGGGCATACCTGAAATCGGCAAAAAGCTCAAACTCATGGTAGATTCCATCAAGGGTTTGAAAATTCTGGTGACCGGATCTTCAGCATTCGATCTATTGAATATTTCGGGTGAACCCCTCACCGGCAGAAGCAACACGGTGTACCTCTACCCTATTTGGCAGGGAGAATTAAAAGAAAATGCCCTTCAAACAAAACAACATTTAGAAGAACGTCTGGTATTTGGCTCCTATCCCGAAATTTGGCAGCTGAAAACAGCCGAAGAAAAAAAACGTTACCTCAGCGATTTGGTGAACGCGTATTTACTAAAGGACATTCTGGTGCTGGATGGTTTGCGCAATGCCACTGTAGTGTTTAGTTTGCTTAAACTCATCGCTTATCAAATCGGAAAAGAGGTGTCGTACAACGAATTGGGCACCTCATTGGGCATCAGCAAAAATACCGTTGAAAAATACCTGAACTTGCTTACAAAAGTATTTGTGTTACAAAAGGTAAGTGCTTACAGTAACAATTTGCGCAAGGAAATTTCGAAAAGTCAGCGCTGGTATTTTGTTGATAATGGCATACGCAACGCCATCATCGGGGATTTTAATCCGATTGCACTGCGGCGGGAAGACGACAAAGGCATGTTGTGGGAAAACTACGTGTTTATGGAGCGCCTCAAACGAAACACGTATAAAAAATTGAATCCGGATTATTTTTTCTGGCGCACCTACGATCAACAGGAAATCGATTTGGTTGAAGTCAAAAACAAAAAAATAAACTCCTACGAATTTAAATACAGTGCCGCCAAAAAAGTAAAACAACCACTCGCGTTTTCAAAAGCCTACCCGGATGCCGGTTTTGAGATTGTGAACACTGACACCTATTTGGATTTTATCCTCTAAACTACTGCTGTAAATTTTCCCAATACCAGTCCAGGGCCTCTTTAAGTCCTGCTTCAAACAAATAAGCGGGTTGGTATCCCAACACCCTTTTTGCCTTTTCTATTGAGGCCAAGGAATGTGGAATGTCACCCTGGCGTTCAGGACCGTATTTCACCTCTATCTGAGAAATCTTTGCATCCCACTTTGTTAAATAGGTTTTGATGAGCTCAAGCATCTGGTTCAAATTAAAGCGCTCACCAACCGCGGTATTAAACACCTGACCGAAAGCCTCTTCGTTTGTAGTAGCAGCCGCCAACTGATTCATCAGCACCACATTTTTGACATAGGTAAAATCTCTGGAATGGCTGCCATCGCCATGAATCAGCGGACTTTCATGCTGAATAAGCGCTTTGATAAATTTTGGAATGGCGGCAGCATAAGCGCCCTCAGGGTCCTGGTGTTTACCGAACACATTAAAATACCGCAAACCAATGGTTTCCATACCATAAACCTTATGAAACACGTTGGCGTAAAGTTCGTTGCAGGTTTTGCTTACTGCATAAGGTGACAGTGGTTTTCCGATCTTCTCTTCCGTTTTTGGAAGCTCTGCTGAATCGCCATACACAGAAGAACTGGAGGCGTATACAAACCGTTTGATGCCTGCATCTCTTGCTGCAAGAAGGACATTCAAAAATCCATTCACATTCACCTCGTGTGTGCTTTGCGGATCCTTAATGGACCTGGGCACTGAACCCAATGCGGCCTGATGCAATACCACATCCACTCCCTGCACGGCTTTTTTACAATCGTCCATATTGCGGATATCTCCCCTGATAAATGAAAAATCAGGATTCTGCATGAACGCGTCAATGTTTTGAATACGGCCGGTGGCCAGGTTATCCAGACAAACCACCTTATTCCCTGAACCGAGCAGGGCCTCACACAAATTGGAACCAATAAAGCCTGCACCTCCGGTAACAAGATAGCTGAAATGAGTAAGAATAACAGGACGCATAGAATTAAGGTGTTAAATGTACCCTTTTTGAAGAATTTCCCAAGTTGAGATGCGTTTTAAATTCAAAAGGATTTTTTATACTTTGTATACCTGAAAACGCTGCTTAAATATTTTTTTGTACTTGCACTGTTTGTTTGTGTTTTGAACGCCCATTCACAGAATGTTGAGCGTAAAATCGACTCACTGAAAAAACTTGTAGCATCCTCGGGTAAAAGTGATGATATATTGGCCTGGAAAAGCCAGATTGCTGTGATTCTTATCAGAGCAGGCAATTACGAGGAGTCGGAGCGGGTTTACCAGGAGGCTTTGAAAGAAACAAAAGGACTAGCTCCCGGCAAAGGCTTGGCCACGTTTTGGCACAACAGGGGTAATTTATTCTACTATATCTCCGAATTTGATTCTGCCTTGTTCTATTACGAAAAAGGTTTGGCCATGCGGAGGAAGATCCATGACAGTGAAGGGGAACTTAAAAGCCTGAACAACATTGGTGGCATTTATTACATGCTCAACGAACACCAAACTGCACTTAGCTATTATGAGGAAGGCTTAAGGAAAGAAGCAGAACTTGGGTTTGAGGAGGGTTCACAAGTCTACCTCAGTAATCTGGGCACCATTTATACTTCCCTTAAACTCTACGATAAAGCCCTGATGTATTTTAGAAAATCTTATTCTTTATACCGCGAAAATCCTAAGGATCTGCACACTGTCTACCAAGGTATAGGTATTGTATACAAGGAAACAGAACAATACGATAGTTCAGAATACTATTTAAAACTGGCCTTAAAATCTGGCATAGATGCCGGCGTACCTTCACAGGTGGCATACACTTACGTAAACCTTGCCACCCTTTACAACAAACAAATGAAACAGAGTCTGGCACTTGAATCGCTTAAAAACGCCAGAGCCATTCCCATGCAGGACCCATTACTCGAAATGAGTATTGTAGGGAATATGGCAGCCATTTATCTGGATAATAAAAATCTTGATTCGGCCATGGTATACATGAAACAATTGATTCATCTGGAAAAACTGAATAAAATTGAAAAACATCAGGAAGATCTTTCTAAGCTCTATGCCTATTATTATTTTATGCAAAAGGATTTTATTAGCGGATTGAATTACCTCGAGCTACATGAACAATACAGGGACAGCATTTACAACCTTGAAACTGTAAAACAGATCAACGAAATGCAGGAAAAGTACGAAAGCGAAAAAAAAGAAAAAGCCAACCAGCTCCTGCAAATAGAAAACAAAAGTTACAGAACAACAAGAAATTACTTATACCTCATCCTTGTTACTGTTTTGGCCGCCCTGCTAGGAGCATTTGTAGCTTATTCCAAAATCAGAAAAAAGAACACACTTTTAGACTCACAAAACCGCATCATAGAAGAAAATCAGAAAGAGATTCTTGATTCAATTCAATATGCCAGGCGAATTCAATTTGCCCTTTTGGCCAGCGATACCTTAATCCAGAAACATTTGCCTGAACATTTTGTATTTTTTAAACCCAAAGCCGTGGTAAGCGGGGATTTTTACTGGGCTATTCCAACTGATGCCGGATTTATATACATTACCGGCGATTGCACGGGACATGGGGTTCCGGGTGCCTTTATGAGTTTACTTTTTATCACCACCTTAAGGCAAACCATTACCGAGTATAATATTCAGCGACCCGACCTTATACTTAACAGGGTGAGGGAAGAAATTGTAAAGGCACTCAACCCCGAAGGAAGTAAAGTAGAAAGTAGAGATGGCATGGATGCTGTTGTTTGTCTCTTGGATGCCTCGAAACGAAAACTCATGTATGCTGCTGCAAATAATTCCTTCTATATTGTTCGCAAAAATGCACTGCTTAACTGCAAAGCCGACAAAATGCCAGTTGGTAAAAGTGTTGAAGAACCTGTTGATTTTAGTTACAATGAAATTCAACTGGAAAAAGGAGACATGGTATATACTTTTACAGATGGATTTGCTGATCAATTTGGAGGACCGCTCGGAAAAAAATACAAATACAAGCAGTTTGAGAACCTTTTGTTAAGTGTATGCGGTTTAACTATGCAAGAACAAAAAACCAAAATAGAAGCGGCCTTTGAAAATTGGAAGGGAGAACTCGAGCAATTGGATGATGTGTGTGTGATAGGTACAAGAATTTCTTAAACCACATTCAAAAATAAACGTATTAAAACCAAAACCTATGAACAAAAAACACGACAAAAAAGAAAAATCAAAAAAAATCAAGAAAAAATCTAATTCCAAACACAAAATTTTGCCTGAAACCTATGGTGACGTCGTGTTGGGAGGAGCTTTGTTAAAAGCCTTTTCTGACCATCTGGAAAAACTAATCAATGGCGCTGCAGATCGCGTTAAATTTGATCAATTTGTGCTCAAGGCGGTTGAAAATGTTTTTACACCAATTAGCGAAGAGGTATCTCACACAAAATTCATAATAGATATCAGTCCTAACGCTGACCCAAATAAACCCATGGCTTTAGAGGTAAGAATTACCTCAGTTCAAATGGCGTAATTGAAGTCTTAAACAGCCCTCTCATGATATTCAAATGGGTGGTACAGCTATCGATTATTTATTTTTACCGATTTTAACGCATGCATCCCAGCCTCATCCTGTTGCGCGGCCTCCCGGGCGCCGGTAAAAGCAGCCTGGCCAAAGTACTGGCTGAAGACCAATGGCCTGTGTTTTCGGTTGACGATTATTTTACCGATGCCAAAACAGGGGTTTACCGTTTTGAATTCGATAAAAATCACCTGGCTTACAAAGCTTGCGAAGAAAATTGCAGGAAAGCCATGGAAAATGGGAAGGAGAAAATATTCATTGATAATACCTTTACCCTTGATTGGGAATTAGAAACTTATTTTAAACTCGCCTCAGCCTTTAACTATACCTTGTTTGTTTGCACGGTTGAAAATTACCACAAACAAAAAAACACCCATGGCATCAGCGATGAGCAAATCCAAAAAATGGCGGACAAATACAAGGTGAAACTTTTTTGAATTCAGGCATTATACTTCTGAACACGAAAGGTTTTTATGCTAAGATTTATTAATTACCGGGTTGCGAGAGCGATTGAAGCGGCAGCCCCGCGCCAGGAGGCCTTACAGCCGAAGCCGGGCGCAGACTTTGGCCGGCAGGACAAAGACCGCGCAGCGGCCGTATTTTGGGCGGCTGTTGGCCTGCTTAGCGGGCTAAAGCGGAAAGCGCGACCCCTGAAGCAGAGGCCAAGGATAAAATTCAAACACCTCGCTTCAGGGGGCTCGCCCAAACAAAACGACTCACTCGTGTGAATAAAGTTGTTCGGTTTCAGAAAATTGAATTCCTTATCTTTACCCGCGTATGAAAAAATACACACACAGCTTTTTATATCTGACGTTATTCATTTTGCTATGTCCTGCTTTTTACGCCCAGCAAAAGGACGAACAAGGCCGTAAACAGGGGTACTGGAAAAAAACGGACGAGAAAACAGGAAAGCTGATTTACGAGGGACGTTTTAAAGACGATAAACCGGTTGGCGTTTTTAAATATTATAACAGCAACGATTCGGTTAAAGCCATTATTGATTTTAAGGCCGACGGTAAAACTTCCTATGCCAAACATTTTCACTTCAATGGCAAGTTGGCTGCTTATGGAAAATATTCTGACAAAGAAACCAAAGACAGTGTTTGGACTTATTACGATGAGATGGGCACCCTGATTTCGAAAGAAACCTATTTGAAAGGCAAAAAAAACGGGGAGAGTTATGTGTACCTGCCCGATGGAACGGTGACTGAAATTAAAACCTTTAAAAACGGGCTTGAGGACGGACCCTTTACCGAATACTATGAAAAAAATAAAATAAAAACCAAGGGGCAATACGTTTCAGGAGTTCGTGAAGGTCGTTTTATTTATTATTACCCCAATGGCGCCGAAGTGGCGAATGGGTTTTTTAAAAAGGATTTAAAAAATGGTCCCTGGATTTACCGCAGCGAGGATGGTAAAATCAAAGAAAAGGAATTGTATAAAAACGGAGTTCAGGCTTCTCAAAAAGAAACCGATGCGTTTTTTGCCAAAAACAAAACACCTGAGCCGGGTAGTGTAAAAAAAACAAGTACACCAACGAACCCTAAAAAAACGGGGACAAAGTAAAACGGGCATTGGTTTCGATTAACGTTATGAAAGCCTAAATTTTGCGGTGTTTCACCGGTGATGGAGCATTTCTTCCTAAATTTACCGGACAATTTCCATGAGCAAAAAAGGTAAAGTATTGGTTGCTATGAGCGGGGGCATTGACTCCTCGGTTACCGCCATGATGCTGCACGAGCAGGGTTATGAGGTGATTGGCATTACCATGAAAACCTGGGATTACGACAGCTCGGGGGCCGGAAAACGTGAAACCGGCTGTTGCAGTTTAGATAGCATTAACGATGCCCGAAGCATGGCAGTTAATTTTGGTTTCCCTCATTACATCCTCGACATTCGCGGGGAATTCGGAGAATTTATCATCAACAACTTTGTTGAAGAATACCTGGCCGGGAGAACACCCAATCCCTGCGTGCTTTGCAATACCCACATCAAATGGGACGCTTTACTGAAACGTGCCGACATGCTGGACTGCGAATTTATTGCTACCGGGCATTACGCTCAGGTGAGAGAAGAGAAGGGGCGTTACCTGGTATCCAAAGGTCTTGATGAAACCAAAGACCAAACCTACGTGTTGTGGGGGCTTGGGCAGGACAGCCTGAAACGCACCATGTTTCCTTTGGGTGGGTACAAAAAAACGGAAATTAAGGAAATGGCCCGTCAGGCGGGGTTTCACGATTTGGCGAACAAAAGCGAGAGTTACGACATTTGTTTTGTGCCGGATAATGATTACCGCGCCTTTCTGAAACACCGTCGTCCTGAACTGGAAGCTCAGGTGGAAGGCGGAGATTATTTTTTTAAAGGAAAAAAAGTGGGCCGGCACAGGGGCTATCCGTTTTATACGGTGGGTCAGCGCAAGGGCCTGGATATTGCGCTTGGAGCACCTGTGTTTGTGAAAGAAATTATACCCGAAACCAATACCGTTGTGCTGGGCGATAAGGATGACCTTTTGGAAAACCACATGCGGGTGAGGGATTTTAACCTGATTAAATACGCGGAGTTGCCACCTGATTTTGTAGGCTTAACCAAAATTCGTTACAAGGATTCGGGCAAACCGGCTACCATAAACGTGATAGACAATAAGCTCGACGTGATTTTCCACGAAGCGGTGAGCGGCCTGGCGCCGGGGCAAAGCGCTGTGATTTACGAAGGCAGAGACCTTGTTGGTGGCGGATTTATTGAGCGCAGGACCTTTCCTTCCTGATACCCTTTTCAAGCTTCATTTCTGTATTACTTCCTCGCCCGGATGTTTGTTTTCTTGGGGATATCTGTTAAATTTACCTCTCTAAGACCAATTCAGAACGCGATGAAAAAAGCTTACGTATTCCCGGGCCAGGGATCTCAATTTCCGGGCATGGGCAAGGATTTATATGAAACCAATGCTCAGGCCAAAGACTTATTTGAAAAAGCCAATACGATATTGGGGTTTCGCATCAGCGATACCATGTTTTCGGGAACCGAAGAGGAACTGAAACAAACCAAAATTACCCAGCCTGCCATTTTTTTGCATTCCGTTATTCTTGCTGCTACACTGGGAGACAGCTTCCGGCCCGATATGGTTGCGGGACATTCCTTAGGTGAATTTTCGGCCTTGGTAGCCAATAAAACCCTGGATTTTGAAAGCGGCCTTCAACTTGTTTACCAAAGAGCCATGGCCATGCAAAAGGCCTGTGAAAAACAAGCCAGCACCATGGCTGCCATTTTAAATCTCGATGACAAAGTAGTAGAAGACATTTGCGCAGAAATTACCGCCTCGGGTCATGTTGTGGTAGCTGCCAATTATAATTGTCCCGGTCAATTGGTGATTTCAGGAAGTATAGAAGGTGTGAACATTGCCTGCGAAAAACTAAAAGCGGCTGGTGCTAAACGCGCTCTGGTATTGCCGGTGGGCGGGGCCTTTCATTCACCTTTGATGGAGCCGGCCCGTGTGGAATTGCAAGCCGCCATTACCGCAACCACTTTCAACCAACCAATATGTCCGGTTTACCAAAACGTAACGGCTGCTGCTGTTCTCTCTCCTGATGAAATAAAAAAGAATCTTATCGCTCAATTAACCGCCCCGGTAAGATGGACCCAAAGTGTGCAAAGCATGGTAAATGACGGAGCAACGCAATTTATTGAGGTTGGTCCGGGAAAAGTATTACAGGGGCTGGTGAAAAAAATTCACTCGGCTGCGGAGGCCATGAGCGTTTAAGGTATGCAAAAACCCTTTCATATTCTTTTGTTTTTACTGCTTCCATGTTTTGTTTTTGCTCAAAAAATAAAATTCAAAGGGGCCGGAATTTACGGTGCCGGTTTAAGCTCAGCGCATTATTACAAAAACGACCTAAGCACTCCAACCATTGTAGATTCGAACGGCACCAAATGGTATTACCCTCAATCGCACATTTCCAAAGAGTTTATCAATTGGGGCGCCGGTGCTTTTGTTGAATTTTCCTTGTTCAGAAAATTGCGCTGGCAAACTGAATTGGAGTACGCCAATAAAGGGGCTCAGGAAATGGAGATTGTGGACCGCAAGGAACAACGTTCGGGGTCATACAGTCCCAACAAATACACCTATATACAGTGGAACAACTACGTAAAATCTTACACCAAACTTATTTTTGGCTCTTCCTACTGGATGGCCGGCGCCAGAGTGGAATACCTTTTCAGAAAGAGCACTCCGGTATTCGCGCCTTACAGTGCCAATCTTAAAACATTCTGGTTCAGTGCAGATCTCGGTGTAGGTTGGGAGATTCGCCTCACGGAGCGGTTTTACCTGTTTACCGAAGGGCATTGGAACCCGGATGTGATTTCACAAAAACAAGATTTCCTGAAAATAAGGAACCGAACTTTTGAAGTACGATTAGGAATTACATACCGCCCACGCAAACAAAAAGTGGACGACTGTAATGCTCCCGTTTATAAAGGACCCGCCTATTAATTTTAGATTATGGTGATGACAAAAGAAGTTTTATTCTCCCTTACCAAAGGTGCTTATGCCCCTCAGGAAGAAATGCTGGAAGTGGCCAGAAAAAAAGGCAAACTTTACATTGGTATACCCAAGGAAATCGCCTATCAGGAAAACCGTGTGGCCCTGGTACCGGATGCGGTGGCCCTTTTGGTGAACAACGGACACAGAATTGTTATTCAATCCGGTGCCGGAAAAGCCGCCAACTTCGAGGATAACGAATACAGTGAAGCGGGGGCTGAAATTGTGCATTCGCCCAATGATGTGTTTAAGGCCGATACCATTTTTAAAATTGCTCCTCCAACGGCCGACGAAATTGAATTGATGAAACCGAAACAAACCTTGTTTTCGGCCCTTCAGCTAACCGTTCAACCCCAGGATTTTCTTAAAAAACTCATCGCGAAAAAACTGAACTGTGTGGCCTTTGGCTGGATCATCGATGAGGCCGGTTCACTTCCTGTGATACGTGCCATGGGTGAAATTGCCGGTGGGGCCAGCATTTCCATTGCCGCTGAATTGCTGAGTAACGTAAACAATGGCATGGGCTCTATACTCGGAGGCATCAGCGGCATTTCGCCAACAGAGGTAGTGATTATTGGTGCCGGAAACGTTGGTGAGTTTGCTGCAAGAGCCGCTTTGGGTTTGGGGGCAACGGTAAAAGTATTTGATAATTCCACTTCGCGTTTAAGGCGCTTGCAAAACCAATTGGGCACCCGGGTGTTCACTTCCATTATAGTACCCAAAGTGCTGGAAAAACATTTGCGTTCGGCCGATGTGGCCATAGGCGCCCTGCGTGCAACACGCGGAAGAACACCATGTGTGGTGACGGATGAAATGGTGAGCGAAATGAAAAACGGGGCGGTGATTATTGATGTGAGTATTGACCAGGGAGGCGTATTTGAAACCTCCAAAGTGACCAACCACTCGGCGCCTACTTTCAGAAAACATGGTGTGATTCATTATTGTGTGCCCAACATCAACAGCCGCGTAGCCAGAACCGCTTCCTATGCATTAAGCAACATCTTTACTCAAATTATTCTGAACATGGGGGATGAAGGAGGTTTTGATGGTATAGTTCGCAAAGACGCTGGACTGCGCAATGGCGTTTACATTTACAATGGTATTCTCACCAATCAATACCTTGGTGAGTTGTTCAGCATTCCGTTCAAGGACATCAATTTGCTGATGGCGGCGATTTAGTTTTTGATTATTTTAAGAATCTCGATTGTGTCTTCCGTTTCAACTTTCAGAAAATAAAGGCCCCCGTTTAATTTCCGGAAGTCAAGCACGTCGTTCAAACCATTGATCTCCCTTACTTCGAGGCATTTTCCGCAAGCATTCAAAACGCTTATCCTTGCCTTATGTTCTGAGTCGAAGTTGATGTAAAGAAATTCCCCTATAGGATTTGGAAATACATTTAACCCACTATTGGTTTTGATTTCTTTCTCAAACACACAATTCAAAACCGTTTGAACCAGAGCTAAACTGCTGCTGCAGCCCTGGGAATCAGTTCCGGTAACAGTATAAACCGTTGTTATGAGTGGACTCACCTGAACCGTGCTTCCTGGAAAAGAATTTGTTCCATCTGTCCAGGTATAGTTTTGGGCACCCAAAACCATGAGATTGACACTTTGACCTAAGCAAATGCTATCCTGAGAAGAAATCGCATTCAACTGGGGAGGCGGCAAAACCGTAATGTTCACGTAGGCGGAATCTTTACATCCCAGATTGTTCGCACCCATTACAGAATAGGTTGCGCTCACGGTAGGAGATATGGAAATTGGATTGACGTTAATCACATTCGTGCTCCAACTGTAAGTGTTCGCCCCAAAAGCAGACAAGGACACATTGTACCCGGAACATACCGTGTAATTCGAGGCGGTCAATCCAACGTTAGGGCTTGGATTCACCTGGATTGGGATAGTTGTTGTAGAAATGCAACCACTGGCGGTGTGCGTACCACTCACTGAAAAAGTGGTGGTTATCAAAGGACTTGCTGTCATGGTAGCAGTAGGACCACTTGTGCCATTGCTCCATGTGTAGGTGTCGGCGCCGCTGGCAAACAACACCACGCTTTGCCCTGAGCACAATACATTGGTGCTTGCCCCTACTGTAAGTGTCGGAGAATTTAATGCACAAGGTATAGTCACTGAAAGATCGTCGAAAGACAAATAATAGTTGCAACAACCCCCTGTACTTTGCGCATTTATTGCAAGGTAATAAACACCTGAGCTGTTTACGGTAAACGTATTGCTAAGGGCTGTATACCCCGGCGAAATAACTGTACCTATACTGGCAATGGGGATTAATCCAAGGGAGCTTTGGCTTGTTCCATAAAGAAGTGATAAACTGGTCCATGTTGGCCCGGTTCCACCTTGAGTAGAATAAAATAGTGACCCGGAATAGATCACGCCCGCATTCAATTGTAAGCCCTTGCTGAAAAAGTAACTGGAGCCGGCCGGAACCCAATAAAATGCTGCAAATCCGCTCGAATTGCTGAATGTAAGGCAGGTGCTTGGACTGCTAATTGCCCAACACGCAGGCAATTGATTGTTTAGGGTAACGCCCGAAAAATTTTCCAGATAAGGTACGGTAGCAGGAACACATTGGGCTTTAAAGGCCTGTTGGTTCATGAGCAATATCAAAGCAAAACAAAACTTGTAAATAGATTTCATGCTCAGGGTTTTAATATTTCAATTTACACAAAAAAGAACAGCGACCAAGTATTAACAGAAAAAAACCAGCGCAAAGTTGTGTACTTTGGCAATGTTATAATCAGCAATCTATACAAGGCTGAGTTGTTCAACATTCCTTTCAATACATCATTTGCTGATGGCGGCGATTTAATTTTTGATCAGTTTGTAATACCCCATCTCCTGATTTTTGCAAATTCTGAGGTAGTATACACCCTTACTTAAACTTTCAGTGTTGATTTGCAGGGATAAGCCTGATCCTTCAAATTCAGCAAGCGCTTTTCCGTCAATTGTGATTAATCTGGCGCTCCAACAGGTTTCGACTTCAAATTCAAATTTTAAAAAAGTACTGAACGGATTTGGAAACACCATTACCCGTTTCAACTCCCCGTTAGATGAAAGTCCCACACAGGCATCTACATTAAGAGTTACATAGGCTGTATCTTTGCAACCAAAACTGTTTTCACCTATAACGACATACACAGTGTTATGTGTAGGTGTCACCAAAAAAACATTGCCGATTTGGCCTCCTGACCAGGTATAACTGGAGGCACCGAAAGCTTGTAAATAGGAGACCTGACCAAAACAAATCACTGTCGGATTGGCGATGGCTTGTACCTGCGGTTTTGGATTCACAGGAATATAGACGGAAGTGGTAGCCGTGCAATTTGTCAGGGTATTGCTGCCAACCACTTCATATACCACTAAAAAAGAACTTGTACTCTGAGCTAATCCGGGCATGTTCGGTTTGATCAGGCTTGGTGAGGGACAAATCACAACTGTTTGTCCGATTGCACCATTACTCCAGTAATAGGTGTTTGCCCCTGTCGCGGAAAGTGTGGCACAATCCCCTGCGCACAACACGGAATGGCTGCTGGTGGCATTGATGTTAACAGGATTAATACTGCATGGCATGGTAATTTCAAAATCATCCCAATACAGGAATTGAGCGTTTGCTGTTGGCTGACCTGTGGCGCTTATCGCCCCATAATAAACCTGTGTATTAGGCACACTAAATGTGGCGGTTAAGGCAATGTAATTGGTATTGGTTAAAATTCCGCTGGTTGAAGCGATGCTAACAAGACCAAGGGTGCCTTGATTTGGACCCAAGGAAGCGCTCAGATTTGTCCAATTCCCCGGCGCACCCGTACTCACCTTATAAAAAAAGGTAAGTGAATAATTTACCCCCGCATGCAACTGTAAGGGCCCTGTGAAAAAATGACTTGTGCCTCCGGGAGAAAAACTAAAGGCCGCCACTGCGCCCATGTTGGTAAAGGTAAGACAGGTGACACTGGGGTTACTCGCTGCCCAGCAGTTTGGCAATTGGTTATTGTTTGTTAGTGCCGAAAAACCTTCATAATAGGGCACCGTCGTGGCAGTGCATTGGGCTTTTGATTCGAGATTTATTAAAACTAAAAGCAACGCAACTACGAACCTTATACATATTGTCATGAGTCGGGGTTTGGTGATTCAATTTACAATAAAAAACAACACTGACAAGAATTTTAACACCTGGCCAATTTCTTAATGCCTTCAGGCCTTACCATAATAAATGGCTCCGGTGATGCTATCGCGCGATGCTGCAGTTACCGACCGCAATGCATTTGTTTTTCCATTCCAGCGCAGATAACCCAAAAACGCAAAAATAAGGGCCTCCTTAAAATTGATAATGAGTGGTTCTCCCATTTCACATTGTGCTGTGCTGTGGTGTTGAATTCTTTCCATCAAAAAGCGGTTAAATGCGCCTCCGCCGGAGAACAAAGCCTTTTTAATCTGATGTTTGTTCAGTGTCTCAGCAATAATGATTGCAATGTGTTCAAGGGAGCTGCGTAATTTATCGGCATTAGCGGCTTTGCTGGAGTTGATCAAAGGCAAAACGGTGGCCTCAAACCATTCTCTGCCCAGTGATTTGGCTCCCTGAATTTTGTAAAATCCGAGTTCATTCAAAGCGCTCAACAAACCCGGTTCAATTTGACCCGATCGTGCCATGTTACCATTTTCATCATACGGTTTCCCTGCTTTTTCGCTCAAATGGTTTAATAGCAGATTGACCTCACAAATGTCAAAGGCTACACGTTCCCCAAGGCTGTTATCAAAGGATATGTTAGCGATTCCGCCCAGGTTAACACAGGCCTGGTACTGCGAAAAAAGAAGTTTATCTCCTATCGGTACCAAAGGGGCGCCTTGTCCACCGAGGGCAACATCTCCGTTTCTGAAATCACAAACCGTTGAGATGCCCGTAATTGCCGCCAAGGTGGCTCCACAACCCAATTGTGTGCTAAAACCTTTTTGTGGCTGATGAAACACAGTATGCCCATGGCTGCATAACAAAGCCGGCACTTGCGAAACCCCCTTCAGAAAATGCTGCACTTCCAGGGCCATAAAACGCCCGTATTCGGCGTGCAGTTCAAAGTAGGCCTGGGCACTTAAACCGGGGGCTTCTGATAATCTGGTCCTCCACTCCAGGCTGTAGGGTACGGTTAAAGCCTTGTGAATCCTGAAGCTATAGCCATTTCCTCCCGGCTCAAATTCGCAAAGTGCCAGATCCAGTCCGTCGAGCGAGGTGCCGCTCATCAAACCCAGAACAAAAGTGCCGTTTGGCGTGTTTTTACTCAAAGAATCTTGGAATTAAAATTGTGGCAATACCGCCTGAACATTATATTTGCAAGGTTATAAAAAATAGTATAAACCCCAAAAAGAAGACCCATGCATTTCGAGTTATCTGAAGAACATTTAATGATACAAAAAGCGGCCCGTGAGTTTGCTCAAAACGAGTTAAAACCCGGTGTGATTGAGCGCGATGAACTTCAAAAATTTCCAACCGAACAGGTGAAAAAAATGGGAGAGCTCGGGTTCCTGGGCATGATGGTGGATCCCAAATACGGCGGGGGTGGCATGGACACGATTTCTTATGTGCTGGCGATGGAAGAAATTTCAAAAGTAGATGCTTCCTGTTCGGTAATCATGAGTGTGAACAACTCTCTGGTGTGCTGGGGCCTGGAACAATTCGGAACCGAAGAACAAAAACAAAAATATCTGGTGCCTTTGGCTAAAGGCGAAAAAATTGGTGCCTTTTGCCTGAGTGAACCCGAGGCCGGCAGCGATGCTACCTCACAAAGAACCACAGCCATTGACAAAGGTGACCATTACTTGCTAAACGGTACCAAAAACTGGATCACCAATGGCAACAGCGCTTCTACCTATTTAGTGATCGCGCAAACCAATGTGGAAGCCGGTCACCGTGGCATTAACGCCCTGATTGTAGAAAAAGGCATGCCCGGTTTTACTGTTGGTCCTAAAGAAAACAAAATGGGCATACGCGCCAGCGACACGCACTCCCTGATGTTTGACAATGTAAAAGTGCCTAAGGCCAATCGCATTGGAGAAGATGGTTTTGGATTTAAGTTCGCCATGAAAACCCTAAGCGGAGGCCGCATTGGTATCGCTTCTCAAGCATTGGGTATTGCAAGCGGTGCTTACGAATTGGCCCTTGCGTACTCTAAAGAACGCAAAGCCTTTGGAAAAGAAATTTCAAAACACCAGGCCATACAGTTTAAACTGGCCGATATGGCCACTCGCATTGAAGCCTCTCGTTTGTTGATTTTCAGAGCTGCCTGGTTAAAGGACCAGCATTTGCCATTGGATAAAGAGAGCGCCATGGCCAAAGTGTATGCCAGCGAAACAGCCATGTGGACCACCACAGAGGCAGTTCAGGTGCACGGTGGCTACGGCTACGTGAAAGAATACCATGTGGAGCGTTTGATGCGTGATGCCAAGATTACCCAGATTTATGAAGGCACAAGTGAAGTGCAGAGAATTGTAATCTCACGGGCGCTTTTAGCATAACACATGAAGATGATTTGGAACTCCGTTTGTTAAAGCAAACGGAGTTTTTTTTTGTTCAGACTTTTAAAAAATTATAAAGTATATTCGTTTAACATTAACCAGGCTAGCCTTTTATATCAAATAACAGGTATAAACAGCAGCCTTCAAAAACACTGAGCCATGAAAAAAATCGCTTTTCTATTTGTTCTGATCGCATCGTTTTCCATCAAAGCACAAATTGCTTTGGAACACCATTATCCTGTAATCACCAACTTTGGTGTCATTAAATTGCACCAGGCAGGTTACAAATACCTTATGGTGGACGTGCCGGGTTCACAAATGAAACTGTACAACACCAACCACAGCCTTTACAAAACAATCACAATTCCCGGCATAATCTGCACCAACAAACAAGTGTACGCGGTCACGGATCAATTGTACAATACCAACTCCCTCATCGAGTTCGGCTTGTCATGTGTTACCCAAACGCAACCCCCAAATGTGAGTATAACATATACTTTTTTTGTTTTTGACGAGAATGGAACGCTTTTGTTTCAACGCGATTCAGCAACTATTGTACAAACCATGTCTGGCACGAATCCTATGATTAATTACGACCCCATCTATTCAACAGGAAACGGCACTAAACTAAAATTGGGCATTGGCAATCCTGCCCTTTATCATGAAATATATGCATTGCCCGGTACTATCCCCTGCACTGAATGCATTGAAGGCAGTATGGGCATTGTGGGTGTTCAGCCGGTTTCAGAAAACCAGAACGAAAAAGCTCGTTTTTTCCCCAATCCGGCAAACGACCAACTGAAGCTAAAATACACCTTGCCTGAAGGAACCCAAAAAGCGGAAATAAAAATTTACGACATACAGGGTAAATTATTGGAACAAATGACCATAACCAATGACTTCGACTTCATTTACCTTCCTTCCAATTACAACAGCGGATTGTACCTGTATTCCTTGGTAATTGATGACAAGGTGGTAAAAACCGAGAAGATTATCCTAAGCCATTGATACTCTGATGCGCTTCTGAATTTTTTCAGAAAAAGGCCCGTGAATTTGTATAAAAACTTTTAATAAAATCAACCCGAATCCGAGAAATTATTGCCTTAATTTTAGGGAATTAGAAATTGCGTATGAGTGCTTTTGACGACGATGACGAGGGGCTGAACGAAAGGGAATTTGAGGAAAATTTGAGGTTGTTTGAAGATATGCTCTCCACCGGGACGGTGCATTTTTTCGACGCTGATGATATAGAAGAAATCATTGATTATTACCTGCAATGGGTGAATTACGAGATGGCCAAAAAAGCCATTGACTATGGTCTCGAACGTTTTCCGTTTTCCAGCATCATTAAAATTCGTCAGGCTCAATACCTTTCCAGCCAACATTACACCCACGAGGCACTTTCCATTTTAAACGAAGTAGAGCAAATTGAACAAAACAACTTCGACCTCTACATGGCCCGTGGTTTTATTTACAGTCAGATGGGTTTGGGTGAACAAGCCATTGAGAATTTTAAAAAAGCCCTGCCCCTGGCCGAACAAAAGGATGAAGTGTACGTGGCACTGGGAATAGAATTTTTGAACGATGATAAACCGGATGACGCGCTGTATTATCTGAAAAAAGCGGTGCACCTGAATCCCAAAAACGAAATGGCCCTTAATGAGGTAAGCATGTGTTTTGATCTCACCGGAAAATCGGAAGAAGCCATTGCCTATTTTGAGAAATACATCGACCATCATCCATACAGTTATCTCGCCTGGTTCAACCTGGGCTTGGCCTACAGCCGTTTGGGTTTGTTTGAAAAAGCCATACAGGCTTATGATTACGCCATAGCTATCAACGAACAATTCAGTTCGGCTTATTTTAACAAGGCCAATTCCCTGGCGCAGTTGGAACGTTTTGAAGAAGCCATTGACATATACAAGGAAACGTTCAAATACGAGGAACACGAATCCACTACCTATTATTACATCGGCGAATGTTACGAAAATCTTGAGCGCTATGAAGAAGCCCTTGTAAACTACAACAAGTGTGTAAAATTGGATCCCGCCAATGCTGATGCCTGGCTGGGCATTGGAGTCGTACTCGATGCGCTGAACCGTTTGTCGGAGGGCATACACTACATTAAAAAAGCCATTGAAATCAATCCCAACGACCCTGAATACTGGTATGTATTTGCAGAAATACAGCAAAAGCTAGGGTTTATTGAGGAAGCCATCATGGCCTTTCAACGGGTGATTGAACTGGAATACCCTGACTTTGACATTTGGCTGGATTATTCGAAATTGTTACAGCAGGAAGGGTACGCCGATGAAGCCATGGAAAACATCATGGAAGGTATTAAACGTTTCCCCACCGTGGCTGAACTGTATTACCGCATGGGCGTTCTTTTTATGGAAAAAAACCTTCGAAAGGAAGCTTTTGAATGGCTCTCCAAAGCGCTTGAAATGGACTATTCCAAACACCAGGACATCTTTGATTATGCTCCGGTCCTTTTAAATGACAAGGAAATTCTATCTTTGATTACCGCTTACAAAAAATAACATGAGCAACAACTACAACTTCCAGCTTTCGCATCTGCCTGAACGGGCAGTGAAACCAAGGCAAAAAGGCCTAACCATGGTGATGGACAAAGGCATTAGTTTAAGGCAGGCACAGGATTTTGTGGAAACCTCTTCAGAATATGTGGATTATGTGAAGTTGGGCTTTGGCACCTCTCTCATTTCGAAAAATGTGAGAGAGAAAGTGAAGCTGTACAAATCAGCAGGCATGAAAGTGTATGTAGGGGGCACCTTATTCGAGGCTTTTGTAATCAGGAATCAATTTAAGGAATACATCAAATACATCAGCGATTTTGGTTTGGATTGTGCGGAGGTTAGCGATGGCAGCATTAACCTCGACCACGATAAAAAGTGCGAGTACATTAACACCTTGTCAAAAGATTTTACCGTACTCAGCGAAGTGGGAAGTAAAGAAGAAGGCGTGATTATACACCCTGCCAGATGGATCAACATGATGCAAAGCGAATTGAGCGCCGGTTCAAGCCAGGTGATTGCCGAAGCGCGGGAAAGCGGTACAGTAGGGATTTTTCACAAAAACGGGGCCGCACACACCATGCTTATCAACCGCATCGTAAATAAAGTAAAACTGGAAAACATCATTTGGGAAACTCCTCAAAAAAGCCAGCAAGTGTACTTTCTTAAGATGTTTGGGAGCAATGTAAACGTTGGCAATATCGGCATAGATGATGTGATACCTTTGGAAACACTTCGTTTGGGTTTGAGAGGAGATACTTTTTTTACCTTTTTGCCTGAATCCATGAAAGAACCCCTAAATACCTGATGCATGAAAGAGATTTCTCCTGCTGAACTCAAACAACTTATCGCATCCAAAAGCGACATTCAGATTATTGATGTGCGTGAGGATTACGAATACGATGAAGCCAACATCAACGGCACCCTTATTCCCATGGGAGAAGTGATGGACCGGGTGAATGAAATTTCACGTGATAAAAAAGTGATTGTACATTGCCGCAGCGGAAAACGCAGCGAAACCGTTATCAAAGCCCTTGAAGCCCAACACGGCTTTACCAATTTGTATAATTTAAGCGGGGGCATTCTGGCTTACCTCGCACAACCTTAATTTTCCATTCTTATGATTGAACTTTTTAAACACATTCTTCACCTTGATTTCGACTGGCTGTTCGCCAACTACGGCACCTTTGTTTATACGGTGTTGTTTCTGGTGATTTTTATTGAAACCGGTCTGGTGGCCATGCCCTTTCTTCCGGGAGACTCCCTGCTCTTTACAGCCGGTTTATTTGCTAGAACCGGTCATCTTAATTTATCGTACCTGCTCATCCTGCTTTTTATAGCCGCAGTGTTGGGTGATAATTGTAATTACTGGATAGGAAGAAAAATCGGCTTGAAAGTATTTACACTCAAATTCAGAGGTAAACCCCTGGTTAAAAAAGAATACCTCGATAAAACCCATGAGTTTTATGAAAAACACGGCACCAAAGCCATTATCATGGCGCGTTTTGTTCCTTTTGTACGCACCTTCGCTCCTTTCGCAGCCGGTGTGGGTGAAATGACCTACAGAAAGTTTCTGAGCTTTGATATTTTAGGTGGTGCCTTGTGGATTGGTTCTTTAACCATTGCGGGCTATTTACTGGGAGAAGTGGAGTTCATACGCAAACACATTGATTTGGTGTGTCTTGGAATCATTCTTCTCTCGGTGTTACCGATTATCTTTTCGGCATTAAAAGCCAGAATGGGTAAAAAATCGGCGTAATTCAATCTTTGTAAATTTTCGTAAGGAGCGTGTGGTTTTTGAACCATCACGCTTTTACAAATTTGAATTCAAGAAGGCAATTGAACAATGGTAGTCCGTACTCACTTATTTATCCTTTTACGTATTCTGTTAAGTGTCCCATTTTTGACAAATGCTCAAAGTTATACGATCAGAAACGTTAATGCATTTAATCCCCGGCACTTTGATGCCATAACTGAAAACCAAAACGTAATAGGTTATTACAGTCTCAACACCTCAGCCGTTCCCGGCACTAAAAACATAAACTATGAACTTTGTATACTGGATTCTAATCTGAATTTATTACACAAAGGCACTTTTCAGAAGTCAAAAAACACCCGCTTACTCGAAAGTGCCTGGAACGGGACCAGTTTTTGCTTTTCATTTCTGGACCCTAAACAAAACAGCCTGGAATATCAACTGCTGGATGCTTCAGGTCGCCTCACCGGGACTTACCTTAAATCATTGAATAAACTTGAGTTAAATTATTATACAGAAATGTTACCTGAGGAAATGGAAGCCAAAGACAATAATTTGATAGCCATTGACTCTAACCTGTTTGTCAGATACGGCATTGAATTCGGTGAAGGTCAGTCGTTTCAGGCCGAAGCCTTTGACAATAGCGGGAAACGGGTATGGGAATACACATCTGTCACTACCTATAACAGCAGTTTCGAAACGTTTTTACCAATCTATGCTGATAAAAACATCCTGGTGTTATTTCTGACAGAGTACGAAAGTCTTGAATCTGAAAATGTAAAATTCTCGACACTTATTCTCAATTCAAAAACAGGGGCATTTAAAGTAAAGCTTCCCATCTTATTTAATGGTAAAAAACTAATTCCTCTCGGCTGCGCACCAAACACCGGAAAAGACAGCTATTTTCTCTATGGAAACTACTTTACTTCAGAAAAAAATATCGTAACAGCCGATCCTGATGGCTTTTTTATTCACGAAATGGATGTAAAAGGTAAATTCTTGAAAGAAAGTTTTATCAGCAGGGTGGAAGACATCGAACCCAGGTTGAATAGCTTAAGTCATGTTGAGTTCAAAAAGAATACCAAAATCTATGCCCATAAAATGATTAAAACTCTTGATGGTAGGGTATTCGTTATTGGGGAAGCCTATAGAAAAAAGCTGAACGAGAAGGCGGTCACTAACTATTTATTGAGTGGGCCATACCACGGTACCACCAAATCACTCTCAAAAATAGTACTCAATGACCTTTTTGTATTCGAATTGGATAGTTTGACACACCTCACAAACATCAGCCGGATTGAAAAGGACGAAACAGATGTGCACTATTCACAAAAAATAGGTTTGTACGATTCCAATTTACTTGGCTCCATAATTAAAAGGCAAGGAAAATTCGATTACCGTTTTCTTAATCAATTTGCATCAGGTGCAGTATTTGAATGTGTTTTTCTTAACCGGGAGAATGGAAAAAGTGATCCGAACAATTACGTTTTGGGAAAAATCAAACAAACAGATTCCGCTCCTGTTGTCACCAGCAAGCTTAATGTCAGGAATGATGCTTCGCTTATTGAGGTTCGAAGGGCAAAGCAAGGATGCGCCCTGTTACTGCGCTATTACAGACCCACATCGAAGGTTGTGTTGGAACTAAAAAACTTTGAAATTCAATAAGATCGGATTAACCTTGAAATGACGCTCCGAAGTGTTTTTGAAATTTATTGATTCCCTGCAGTTATAATCAATTTAGTGGTGTAGCTGCTGTTCCCGCTTCTAATTTCTATGGAATAAACTCCCGGCAAAACATTCTCTCCCAGATTTAGATTGTAAATAAATTGGCCGGAAGGAACCTTATTTAGTATTTTTTGTTGATGCACCATACGTCCACTGGCATCATGAAGCGTGACTTCCACTTCTTCATCTGCAGAACCACGTGTTGAAATGAAAATAGATTTATTTTCCGTTGGATTTGGATATACTCTGAATTCAGCTTCCACCAGCAAGTCCACTTTTACAATTTTTGAATACGTAAACGATTTGTCAAAATCAGTTTGTTTTAAACGGTAATAATTCGTGCCGGGATAAGGCAACGAGTCCTTGTGTTTGTAGGTTTTTAACTGATAGCTGTTGCCGGCAGCATCCACTTCCGCAATACGCTCAAAATCCCGGCCGTTTTGTGAACGCTCAAGGGTAAAGTAGTCGTTGTTTCTTTCGCTCGCGGTTTCCCATTCCAGTTCTGTTTCTCCTGCTTCGTTGAGGACAGCTGTAAAGTGAAGAAGTTCAATGGGCAGTGGATTCACTAATGAGGACAAGGAACCGAAGGTGAAGGGACTAAACGCGGTTACAGGCGCACTGGTGGTGATGGAGCCGGCTGAACTACCGGTGCAGGTACCTGCCGTTGTAACCGAATTGTTGTTGTTCTCCCATCTTGATAAGGGTGTGCTCCAATGCGCGATACGCAAATCGGAACCGGTACAATCATTAATGTCACTGAATGCGGCATCTTCCCAGTACAAGGTCACCTGACAATTTCCAGTACCTACCCAGCGATCGAGGTTCCAGTATTCGATTTTACTCACATTGTTTAAAACCGGCGTTGGTGTAGCCGCCATCATGGTAGTGCTCATAAAAGGCGTATCGTGGTACTCGGCGTAAAAGGTGTTTACGCTTGTGGGAGCACTGATGCCAATGCGGGCCCATTTGGAGTTACAGCCCGTAGGGAAAATAAAAGCGGTATTTCCGGTTTTAAGCATAGGGCCATTCACAAAGGAAGTTGGGTTGCCGGAAGTTGAGCCTGCTGTGGAGCTGAGTGACAATAAGGTAAAAGGCCCTGTATTTAGTCTTCCGGAATTTAAGGTTAATGACCCGGTTACATTTACCGAAGTAGAACAGATAACACCCATTGTTCCTGTGTTACTAATGGTAAGATGATTAAATGTGGTGGGAGTAATTCCCGAAATGGTTTGCGCGTTATTTCCATTAAACACCACCGATGCAGTTCCGGCTGTGTAAGCCCCGTCGTTAAGCCAGTTACCCCCCAAGGCCGTGGAAAGGTTATTGGAGATCAGAGAGCCCGATACTATGCTCAGATTATTATTCACGGTAAGTGAATTGGTGAGCAGGGAGGCGGTAACGGCAACACCAGTGCCTATCGATAAATTGTGCAATGGGGCCCTGGAATTTAAAGTAATGGTTTGAGAAGCCGGACTTGATGCATCCCCAAGAAAAACAGTTCCCCCACTCACTGTAACATTGGTGGTGCTGGTGTTCACAATACCCAGGTTGCTTGCACCTGATCGTCTCAGCGTTAAGCTGCCACCCGACATGTTGAATACCGAGCCCTGCTCATCCGATCGGAACATGGCTTCTCCACCTGTGGTTGAGCCCGAAGTGCCCAATACCACATTACCTGAACTGAGTTCAAAATCAAGGAGTGAGGTTAATCCATTTCTTGCCAATCGACCAGCCACATTCAGATTTCCTCCATCAACAGTAACTGTGCCTCCATTCACGATCAAATTCTCATTTGCAGCATCACCAACATTTATAGTTCCTGCACTCACTCTTATGAAACTAAATAAGGTAATGGCGTTACCAAATAAAAGAGTTGAGGAAGCATTGTTCAACCATATGGCCGTGGAGGTGGATAAAGTTGTTGCAGCCGTGAAAGGGGTAATGCTGCCGCTCGGCGCTGACAATTTAAATGTGCCATTGTTTAAGGTCAGAAAATTGGTGGGCCTTACCGCAAAAGTACTGGTGCTTATTTCCAGAACATTGGCACTACTAGTACCCATGTTCATGGTAATGCGGTTAAAAAAAGTAGTGGCTCCTGATCCGGAAATAGTTTGGTTACCATCCCGGTTCAAAGTGAGATTGCAGATTCGATTCGCTGAGGCTGATAAATTGAGTGTACCATTGTTCACGATGTTTCCTGTAACGGTCATTTGATGAGTAGCATTTGCCGCGCCATTGATCACCGTTGCACCATTTTGAATCGTTAGATTCCTGTTTATAACCAGATTTCGGGCTGTTGCGTTATTGCCAAGCGTAAGTTGTCCACTTGTTCCTTGACCAACAGTAAGGTTCAAGCAGGTGCCGTTTACATCCAAAGTAACAATGTGAGTATTGGCAATGGTCACATTGTCTCCAGCGGTTGGCACACAGGTACAGTTCCAGGTGGAAGGGGTATTCCAATTCCCCGTGGCTATCGACACAATGGCCCCTGTTCCAAGTGTAGCCTGAGTACCGGTAAGTGCTGCTCCTAAATCTCCTTCTGTAACCGCGTGCACCCTCCAATAGTAGGTTGTACCGGAATTCAAATTACTTACCGCTGCTGAGGTAGAACCTGCTGCCACTTGATTCACAAAATAAAAACTGAGATTGTCGGTAGAATTCAGGATAACGTATCCTAACTCATTGCTGGCATTGTCGTTCCAAAACAATTGCATGCTGGTTTGAGCTACCGCACTAAAACTTAGTGCTGATGGTGAAGCGCTTGGTGCAGGCGGTGTAAATTGTACCATGGTGCTTGTGGCCGGAACAGTGTTTAATAAATTTTGTGCTGTGTTGCTAAACGTTGTGGTGTTGGCAGTTTGTTGGGTTAACAACTGGCTTGCGGTTGGGGCAGCTGCAGGTGTCCAGAAATTATTTATCCCACAGGCATAATCAAATGTGGTTGTGCCCTGGGACATGTTCCCATATACAAATTCAATCAATCCGCTTGTTTCATAAACCTTCACCTGAAAATTTAATGAGGATGGTGTGGTCCAGTAGGGTGCTCCTTTGTATTTCTCCTGACCAACCCATTCTACCGTCAATACCCTGTTTGGTGCCGATCCGGAAGTCAAATAATACATACTGTTTGCCAATGGGGTTGTTCCTTGTCCGCTAGGCCAGAGGTCATCATACAGCGGAGCCAAAGCCAACATGGTGCCCCCGGTTCCACCTACTGAAAATTCATTCGCGTTTAGTGGGCCATAAGCTGCGCCTGTTGAACCATTGTTTGCTGAATTTGAGAAATCAATAAACCCATTCGTACTTGCACAAAAATGAGTGTACCGCACACCAAGGTACCAGAAATCAAATCCTATTGGGGTGAAAATGGAACGGTTATCATCATTGGTGGCTCCACCCGTTAGCGTTCTCCATACAAAGTTGTTGGCTCCAGCGCCTGCAATTGAAGTATAGGTAATGCCCGTGGTTCTTGTAACTGAATAATTGGCGCAAGATTGCGATTGCAGTTTTATAGTAAACAACACAAGCAGTACAAACAACTGCTTCCTGAATTTGAATGCCATCTGAATTTTTTATGGTTTAAGCTAAATTCCCAAAAAACCAAGCAGAGCTTTATTTCTGAAATTTAAATCCCACCAAAGTTATTCCAAAATTTATCACACACAAGAAGTCAAACAATTTATATTCAAGGCTTTATGTTCAATTAGACCAATGCGGGATTCGTATCGACCAAACATTTAAATGTTCTGTTTTTCCCTTGTTTTTATACCATGAAGTTTTTCAAAAGCAGTACATTTTCAACAGCCACTTAGCGTTTTTTAATTTCAGCGATTTCCACCTTCAAACCCCTCAGCATGTTCATGATGCTGTCCAGGTTCAGCTCGTCCTGCTGGTACTCGTTCATGTTGATGCTGCAGGTGTATTCCCATATTTCAAGGATGTCGGACACCTTCACCTTAAACGGCTGGTAGATTTTATTATCGGAGTGCAGCTCGTAAGTACCTTCCTTTTTGTGGTAAGCCATCACCCGTTTGTACGTGAGTCCGTCTTCTTTGGTCACCACAATATAGGTGTGCCCCAGCCGAACATCTTCCAAACGCTCAATAAATTTTGCGATCACAAACGAACCCTCCTTAATTGGCGGCATGCTATCCCCTTTAATAGGAAAAGCGCGGTGTTTGCCGGTGGGTAAAAAGGGTAATTTCATTTGTGGTAATTTTTCGATGTAATCCGGATCGGCGTATCCACGGGTGTAACCGGCCGATGCCTTTACCGGCACCAGTTCCACCATGTCGTTGCCATCGTTATCCAAAAGTATGGGAAATAAAATCCGGTTCTTTCCAATCTTCATCAAACCATCTATGTTTGTTTTCCGCATATCGCCACGCACCAGGGCGTCAATGGCAATGTGAAAAAATTCGGACAGCCGTATAAGCAGGTCAATGGGCGGTTCATTTCTGGCTTCTTCATACCCCCCGATGCGTGAACGGGTAATTTTTAATTCATCGGCCAGCTGCTCCTGCGAAAGGCCTTTCAGCTGCCTGAGAAAACGGATGTTGGTTGCGATTTTACTCATTGCTATAATTTATAGTTTAAAGTTACTATTATTTGTAGTTATTTCCAAACCCAATTTATTAAAAGAATGTTGTTAAATTTCAAGGGCCGATTGGGTCATGGTAAAAAAAGCGTTATGAAATGGGTATATTGTCTGCTGTAAAATAAAACCCATGAAAAGAATCCTTACTGTTCTGTTCGTCCTACAAATTGTACAGTTGCAAGCTCAGCTGAGTCCTCAGCTTTTATCCCTTAGTGAAGAAGTGGTTTACAACGCCGAAAAACAACCTGTTTTTATAAAATTTAAAGCGGGAGCGGGGCTCTCCGAAAAAAACGCAGCCGAATTTATACAACGGCATTTTGCTCCTGGCGAAACCTTGCGCATCGAAGAATTCCGAAAAGAAACCGACGCCATGGGCTTTACCCACCGTCGATTTAAGATTTACGTCAACAACGCGGAACTTTACAATAAGGTAATTGTTAGTCATGGCGCCAACGGAAAACTGATCTCCCTCAACGGAGACCTCAGCCCAATTACCAAAACCAATGGTGGATTTGCTCTTAGTGAAAAACAAGCCCTGGGTTTTGCGCTTAAAAAAATCAATGCCCGCAAATACAAGTGGGAAAATAAAGAAGAGGAAGCTCAACTGCGTAAGGCATTAAACCAACCGGACTTTAGTTACGCGCCAAAAGGCACCAAAATTTTATTTGAGAAAGACAAGACCAACACCCCTGCGTACGTGTTTACCATTTATGCCGAAGAACCGCTTTACAGGGCCAAAGTGGTGGTGGATGCCACAAGCGGAGCCGTTTTGAATGAAGAAAACCTTATTTGTTCCGCCGATGTTCCGGGTACTGCCCAAACCAAATTCAGCGGAACACAAAGCATTACCTGCGATCAAAATGGCGCGGTGTATTCCTTAAAAGAAACACAAAGGGGAAACGGCATAGAAACCTACAACCTCAATTACACGGCTAACTATGGTTCGGCTACCAATTTTACAAATGCCAGCGCCACATGGACCGGCACCGGGGCAGACCAGGGGGCAAGAGACGCGCATTGGGGCGCTGAAAAAACCTACGACTACTATTTTAATCAACACAACCGCAACAGCATTGATGGCAATGGGTTTAAACTCATGAGCTATGTGCATTACAACAGCAATTACGCCAATGCTTTTTGGGATGGCACAAAAATGACCTATGGGGATGGAAACGGCACCAGCACTTATATTTTCACCACCATTGATATTTGCGGACATGAAATTACACATGGCCTCACTTCCAATTCCTCCAACCTGGTTTACAATGGAGAATCGGGTGCACTGAATGAAAGCTACTCGGATATTTTTGGCATACTCATTGAAAATTATGGAAGACCAAATAACTGGAACTGGAAAATAGGTGAAGACATGACGGCTAATGGCAATGGCATTCGTAACATGCAAAATCCTGCACTATTTTCCGATCCGGATACTTACGGGGGACAATTCTGGTACACCGGAACTGCCGATAATGGCGGCGTTCACACCAACAGCGGGGTCAGCAACTTCTGGTTCTATTTGCTCAGCATGGGCGGTAGTGGCACCAACGATTTAGCTCAAGCATACACTGTTAATGGACTTGGGCTGAATCAGGCCGCTCAAATCGCGTTCAGGGCCCTCACGTTGTATTACACTCCAAACACCAATTACGCCAATGCAAGAACCCTTTCCATTCAGGCGGCAAAAGATCTGTTTGGCGATTGCAGCAATCAGGTGATACAAACCACCAATGCCTGGCATGCCGTTGGCGTTGGCGCGGCTTATGTGCCGGGTTTAATAGGCGCTAATTTTGCAGCCGGCAAAACCAATTACTGCAGTTTACCGGCCAATGTCAATTTTAACAACACCACGGTAAACGGCATCACCTACACCTGGGATTTTGGCGATGGTTCCGCTATTGTGAGCGGCACCAACGTGGCCCATACGTATACCTCGAATGGAAGTTTTAATGTGAAACTCAAAGCTACAGGATGCAACAATGGTAACGACAGTATTGTTAAACCTGCTTACATTGTTGTGAATGCTCCGGCAGCGCCCACCGCAACAGGAGCCACCACCTGTATGAATGGCTCAGCGGTACTTAGTGCCGGTGGCAACAATGTTATCAATTGGTACCCGGGCTCCAATTCCACGGTTCCGATTGCAAGCGGAACGGCCTTCACCACACCTAACCTCAGCACCACCACCACCTATTATGCGGCCAACACCATCACCAATCCTCCGGTATTTGGAGGCATTCTTTCGAATGTTGGCGGTGGCAACTTAAACAATGCCGCGCAATGGCTGGTATTTGATGTTAACACCAATTGCACCTTGAATTCAGTTGTGGTATATGCCCAATCCGCGGGTAACCGCATCATTGAAATGAGAAATTCTTCCAACGCTGTCATCTATACTCAAACCTCCAGTTTAAGCATTGGAGCCAATACGGTTCAATTAAATTTTTATATGTCACCCGGCACCAATTACCAGCTTGGTTTGGCCAATGGTTCAAGCTCCAATTTGTACCGCAGCAATTCAGGCGTTTCCTATCCCTACAACATTGCCGGCCTGGTAAACATCACCAACTCCAGCGCGGGCAGTGCTTTTTATTATTGGTTTTACAACTGGAAAGTAACCGAAGCCGATTGTATGAGTCCTGCGGTAGCAGTTACTGCCACAGTGTTGCCCGCCCCTCAGGTTAACATCACCAACTCTTCTACAGTAGTTTGTATGAACGATGAAATTCAACTCACTGCTTCCCCTTCAGGCGGCACCTTCAGTGGCAGTGGGGTAAGCGGAAACAGCTTTGTTCCCCCAACCGGCACCGGAACTTACGCCGTGTACTACACCTACAGTGATGCCAATGCCTGTGTGGGTAGCGATACCATCAATTTTATGATCAGTGAATGTGTTGGAATAAGCCCAATTTCATTGAACGCTTCTGAAATCCAACTTTATCCTAACCCTGCTCAAGAAAGCATTACACTTGTGAAATCGGCTGCGGGAATGATAAACCTCAGCATTAGCGATGCCAGCGGAAGAATTCTGTTGAATAAACAGCTTCAATCCGCTAAAGAAACCATTGACATGAGCCAATTTTCCAATGGTATTTATCTTGTTTTATTGAAAAATGAAATGGGAAAAACAGAGAAGGCGATAAAACTGATTAAAGAGTAGTTCAAAAAAACTGCAGAATCTTACGAAGGGGCTTAAAGAAAAGCGTGTACCACCTTGGCTTTAATCCGTTAACTTCCCAGGCTTTACGGTCTTCACGGTTGGCGTTGATTCGGTTCTTCCAACTCGAATTGCTTTGACCTCCTGTTCTCATTTTAATGGTGTACTCTGGCAGGTAAGTCAATTTGATGTGGTGTTTGTGAATAAACCTCAGCATTAATTCGTAATCAGCGGCGGTTTTAAATGCACGATTAAAATTTCCCAAACGCTGATACACCTCCCGCTTCACAAAAAATGTTGGGTGAGGTGGCATCCAGCCGTTTAAAAAAGCGCCCGGGGTATAGTGCCCGCTTTTCCATTTGCGTACAATTTTAGTGGTGTCAATGGTATCTACATAATACAAATCGCTGTACACCGCATCGCATTTTTCGTTTTCAAATACCTTCGCGTACTTCGAAAGCACCGAGGAAGACGTGTAGAAATCATCGGCGTGCAATATACCAATCACATCACCGGTAGCCAGGGCTATTCCCTTGTTCAGGGCATGGTACAAACCCTCATCCTTTTCCGAAAGATAGTTGGCAAAACGGTGTTTGTATTTTTCCAATACATCCAGGGTACCATCGTTTGAAGCTCCATCCACCACTATATACTCCACATTGGAGTAATCCTGGTTCAGCACCGATAACACACAGGCTTCAATGCTGGCCACAGCATTATAACTTACGGTTATGATGGAAAACTTCATCAGGAATTTTGCAGGTGTTCGGCCACTTGCGCCAGTGAAACAAAATTAAAATCAATCAGAGCCTCTTGTTTTGGCGTTTCGCTGATAAAGACTGTTTTCATTCCTGCGGTTTTGCCAAATTGCATGTCGCTCATGCTGTCGCCTATCATCAGACTTTTTGAAAAATCAATTTCAGGAAAATCTTTTTGGGCCTGTAAAGCCATTCCTATGCCGGGTTTTCGTGTGGGGTGTTGTTCCGCCGCCAGATATGGCGAAAAATACACCTTGTCTATTCTTCCACCGTGGTACTTAATTTCGTATAGCATGTTGCTGTGTATCAATTCCAGGTCCTCCACCCTGTACAATCCTTTTCCTATGCCCTGTTGGTTGGTAACCACAAGCACTCTACCAAAAACACCGGAAAAATACTTTAAAGCGCCAAACACACCCTCAATAAATTCAAACTCCACCCAGTTTTTTACATACTCGTCCACCAAACGTTTATTAATAACGCCATCCCGATCTAAAAACAAGGTCCAGTTTTTATTAATATTTAAATCTCTTAAAATCATCCTGTGCCTTTTGGTAATCCTCGGGTACGCCGATATCAATAAAATAATTTTCAAAAACAAAACCAAACATTCTCAGGTCTTCCATTCGTTTTTCGAACACATCCTTCTCAATTGAAAAATTTTTCCCTGCTATGGTTTCCTTCAAATACAAATCGCGGTTCAGCAAATACACGCCTCCATTAATTAAACCCGGAGTTTTAGAGCTGCTTTTTTCTTTGAACGCAACAAGGCGGCAGTTCTCATCGATTGTAATGGCTCCGTAACGGGAAGCGTCCTCTACCCTTCTTAAAGCCAGAGAATACTGCGCCTGAGACTTGAGGTGCTGAGCATAAAAGTGTTGAATGTCAATCTCAAAAAAAGAATCCCCGTTCAGCACCAATACTTCATTTTGATTCACTCCTTCCAGGGCTAAACGAATGCCACCGCCCGTGCCCAAGGCTTCAGTTTCAATCGCATAGCTGAGTTGCAGACCTTTGTAAGAAGTTCCAAAATGGCCGCGAATGGCATCAGCCATATAACCAAGAGAAATGCACACAACTTTAATACCTGAACGACTGAGATAATCCAGCTGATACTCCAAAAAAGGACGTGCATTCACCGGTGCCATGGGTTTTGGCAGGTCGGGCACCACCGATTTTAAACGTGTTCCGAAACCTCCGGCAAGTATTATTGCAGAACTCAGCACTTTATTTTTTAGGGAAGAGTTGCATTTCAACCAACTCACAAATGGAATGCCCCAGGTTCATGTGGCACTCCTGTATTCTGGGTGTATCATTACTTGGGATACGGATGATGTGTTTGCAAATGCTTTTCATCTCACCTCCGCTTTCGCCCGTGAAACCCACTGTGATAAGCCCCATTTCGTTCGCCTTTTTTATGGCGTTTACTACGTTTTTGCTGTTTCCGCTGGTGCTTAAGCCTATCAACACATCTCCTTTGCGCCCCATGGCTTCCACCAATCGCGAATAAATGACATCGTAACTATAGTCATTCGCTACTGCGGTCGTGTAACTGGTGTTAACGTGTAATGCTTCTGAAAACAAGGGGGGACGATCGTAATAAAACCTTCCGCTAAGTTCCGCCGCTAAATGCTGGGCATCGGCAGCACTTCCGCCATTTCCGCACCACAACACTTTTCCCCCGCTTTTATAGGTTTGCACCACATTCTCTGTAATACCCTGCATGGTATTCATAAGCTCAGCACTGTTCATCACTGCCGTTTTTAAGTCTATGGATGCTTTTAACCTGGATTGTATGAGATTTATCATATTAACTGGTTTTATCGGTCTTCGGTGCCTTGTAAAATATGAGGATTTTTTGAATTTGATTTAAAATATTATGTTTGTTAAAATCAATACCGTGTAGCTGATGAATATTGAAGTATGTTATAGCCCCCAAAGTTATCATCTTTTTCATAAACCCGAAGCCATAGTGGTGGTAATTGACGTCCTGAGGGCCACTTCCGCCATCACCACGGCCATTTTTCACGGGGTATCCAAAATGATTCCCATTGCCACCATGATTGAGGCCGACGAATACAAAAAAAACGGTTTTATGGTGGCAGCCGAACGTAATGGTGAAATTGTGGACGGTTTTGATCTGGGCAACAGCCCCTTTGGGTACATGAACAAAAAAGTGAAAGGCAAAACCATCGCTATCACCACTACCAATGGCACCCATGCTATTGAGGTGGCACGCAAAGCCAAACGTATTATCATTGGCAGTTTTTTAAATCTTGACGCTGTGGTGGATTACCTGAAAAAGGAGAAAAAAGACGTGCTTTTTTTGTGCGCCGGCTGGAAAAATAAATTTAATCTTGAAGACAGTTTGTTCGCCGGAGCTGTGGCCAACGAACTGGTAAACAAACACGACTTTGCCACTATCTGTGATTCTACAATTGCTGCTATTGAACTGTACAAACTTGCCAAACACGATCTGGAAGGTTTTCTGGCCAATTCATCCCACCGCAAACGCCTGGCAAAACTCGATCTGGAGAGGGATGTGAAATACTGCCTTACGCCCAATCAATGCCCGGTAATCCCTGTGTTGGAGGGAAAGTTTATTGTGAAGGGCTAGGTTTTCGAAGTTTACTTCTGTTGTTAGGGCGTGTCCCCATGAAGTAGAAAAACAAAAAATCACACTGGAAGTTTTTCGCTTCATGGGGTCGGGCTGCTCAAAGCTCCGGATTTTCTCTGTTGTTTTTTACCGCCTTTTTGCTGCCCTCGTACATCTCATATTTCAGGTAGCGGCATTCCAACGAACCATTGTAAACTTGAATTTTACGGGTGGGCCTGAGCCCAATGTTTTTAATAAATTCCGGACTGCTGGTGATGATCCAGGCGGTGAATCCTTTAAAGTCTTTCTTCAGTTTGCTTCCAATTTCTTTGGCCATTGCTTCAATCTCCTTCACCGGTAAGCGTTCGCCATAAGGTGGATTTAAGATAATCACCCCACTGCTTCGTGAAGGTTGAATATCAAAAAAGGATTGGTGTAGCACTTTTACTGAATCTTCCACTTTCGCCTTCTTTACGTTGGTGAGTGCCTTTTGAGTCATCTGTGAATCGGAATCCGTCGCTAGAATATCCACTGCTTTATCGCTTATTTTCCCGATACTGCTGTCAAAAATGGTATCGTATAATTTTTCATCAAAATTTTTCCAGCGTTTAAACCCAAATTCATCCCGGTAATAGCCCGGCGGTATACCAGCCGCCCAAATGGCCGCTTCAATGGCAATGGTGCCTGAGCCGGTCATACTATCAATCAGCAATTGATGCGGCTCCCAGCCACTCAGTTTCACAAGGCCCGATGCCAGAACCTCTTTCATGGGAGCCTCCCCAATGTGTGCCCGGTACCCTCTTTTGTACAAAGGTTCCCCGCTGCTGTCTAAATTAACGGTGACTTCGTTTTTATAAATATGAACGTAAAGCCGCAAACCGGGATGCACCAAATCCACGCTTGGTCGTTTGCCAAATTTTTCACGGAAACGATCCACCAGGGCATCCTTCACCTTTTGCGAAATAAATAAACTGTGGGTAAAAGCCTCAGAATTAGCCACACTTTCAATCATGAGTGTGTCGTCGAAAGTTAAAAACTGCTCCCATTCCAGGCTTTTAATGGCATCGTACAAGTCCTGTTCATTTTCAGCCTTAAACTTCGCAATTGGAATCAGCACCTTTAGTGCCGTGTGCAAGTTCAAATTGCATTTGTACAAAAATCCGATGTCCCCTACCGCCGAAACCCCGCGTTTAAAAGGAGTCACATCCTTGCCGCCCAGTTTTTTGAGTTCATTGGCCAGCACTTCTTCCAATCCAAAAAACGTGGTGAACTTGATTTCAAAATCTTCTTTCTGAGTATAGGTGTATAAAAATTTCAAGAGAATAATATTTCGTTGGTGTTGATTTTTATTTTTTCGGCAATGTCGTCGGTAGGCAAATCGTTATCGTCTGCCCCGAACGGGTCCTCAATTTCCTCAGAAATCAGCTCCATGGAAGCAAAGGCGTAAAACATCAGCATCACAATAAAAATGCTCCAGTAGCCCACACTCAGACCAAAGGTAAAGGGCATGGTGATGACATAAATAAAGATGATCTTTTTAATAAAGATGCTGTAAGAATAAGGGATGGGTGTACTCCTAATGCGTTCACAGGCACCGCAAATATCGGTGAGTTCATTAATGTTTTGGTTATATACTAGATAATCCACCGCATGCTGGTTGCGCGAGCTGAACTGCTCCATCACAAAAGCCGTAAGTTCACGGGCAATAAAATTGGGTTTGTGTTCGGCATTCAGATAAGCTTCGCGGGTGAAGCTTTCATCAAATTGCAAAATTTGTTCAGCGGAGTTTCCGCGCAAATGTTCCTTTAAACACAAGGCATAATTGCTGATGAGCAGCTGCGCCTTTTTACGGGAGTAAACGTCTTCTCTGGGAAAGAGGGCATTCAGTTTAAGTGCCAGATTTCTGGAGTTGTTAATCAATGAGCCCCACAATTTCCTTCCTTCCCACCAACGGTCGTAAGCGGAATTGATACGAAACACCAGCACCAGGGAAATGATAAAGCCTGAAATTTGATGAAACACACTTAAATTCGGAGGTAATAAATTCCTGAGGTAATGTTGCTCCACGTAGGATACCAAAAATGTAATGCCTCCCAGCAAAAACATGGCCGGAAACAAAATCCGCATGGTATCCGATTTGTGGAAATGCAGAATGAGTTTGATCCAGTCCTTGGGATTATAGGTTACCATTTATTCTTAAACGTGTATTTGCTAAAAGGTCAGAATGACTTTGCGAATGATGTTGATGCATTCCTTCAACTGCTCTTTAGTTATAACCAGAGGTGGAGCGAAACGAATGATATCACCATGGGTAGGTTTGGCCAGTAAGCCCTCAGCAGCAAATTGCACACACACCTCCCAGGCACTTTTGCCGTTTTTTTCTTTAATTACAATGGCATTCAACAATCCTTTGCCACGCACCGCGGAAATCACATCGCATTCACTTTGTAATTTTTTCATTTCTGCTCTGAAATACTGCCCCAGTTCTTCGGCGTTCTCTGCCAGCTTTTCCTCTTTCAGTACTTTTAATGCTTCAATAGACACCGCACAAGCCAGTGGATTGCCGCCATAGGTACTGCCGTGTTCGCCGGGTTTTATGGTGAGCATCACCTCATCGTTGGCTAACACCGCGCTCACCGGCATGGTACCTCCACTCAGGGCTTTTCCTAAAATTAAAATATCGGGCTTAACCTGTTCGTGATCGCAGGCCAGCATTTTGCCGGTGCGGGCCAACCCGGTTTGCACCTCATCGGCAATAAACAACACATTGTATTTGGTACACAAATCCCTCACGCCTTTTAAATATCCTTCATCAGGCACCACCACACCCGCTTCACCCTGAATGGGCTCTACCATGAAAGCCGCTGTGTTCGGATCTTTTATGGCTGCTTCCAGCGCTTTTAAATCGTTATAGTCTACTAATTCGTAGCCGGTCATAAACGGACCAAAACCTTTATAGGAACTTGGATCATTGCTCGAAGAAATAGCGGCTAATGTTCTTCCCCAAAAATTACCTTTGGCAAACACCAGTTTGGCTTTGTTTTCAGGCACACCTTTTACATCGTATGCCCATCGCCTGGCCAGTTTTAAGGCTGTTTCACCACCTTCAACACCGGTGTTCATTGGCAACACCTTATCGTAACCAAAATAAGACGTGATGTATTTTTCATATTCCCCTAAAACGGAATTGTAAAACGCGCGTGAAGTAAGGGTCAGTTTTTTAGCCTGCTCGGTTAAGGCTTTAATGATGCGGGGATGACAATGCCCTTGATTAACGGCACTGTATGCAGCCAGAAAATCGAAATACCGTTTGCCTTCCACGTCCCAAACGTAAACACCCTCTCCTTTTTCGAGCACAACAGGTATGGGATGGTAATTGTGTGCTCCGAATTGGTCTTCCAGATCAATTAAGTATTGGCTGCGGGTGCTGGTCTCGGTCATGGCAATGGGCTTTAATGCAGTAAATATACGGGAAAAAGCTGAGAGCGTGTTTGAGTTGAGGGTCACCAAAGTATAGCACAGCTTTGCTAAAACGGCTTAAAACTCTATGAAGAAATGCTTCTACTTAATAATACCTATCAATCAAATACAAAAGCGCGCCTATCCCCCCCGCACCTAATTCCAGCTCGCGTTTGTTGATTTTATCAAACGTATCTTCTGCGGTGTGGTGAATGTCAAAATACCGTTGGGTATCGGGTTCAAAACCTATGCAGGGCACCCCGGCCTTATCCAGCTCCGATATATCGGCTCCGCCCCCGCCTTCTGAAATTCTGTCCACGTAATAGGGCGTAAACAAGGGTTTCCAGCTCAGTACTTTTTTATAAAGGCCATTTGTTGTATCCACGCCAAATCCTCTTGGTGTATAACCACCCGCATCGGTTTCAAGTGCAGCCAGGTGAATCTCACCTTTCTCTTTCGCCGCCTTGGCATAGGCTTTCCCGCCCGCCAGGCCATTTTCCTCGTTCATAAAGGCCACCGCCCGTATGCTGTGTTTGGGTTTTATTCCAAGGGCTTTAAAAGCCGCCAGCACTTCAATGCTCTGCACCACACCCGCGCCATCGTCGTGCGCACCTTCTCCGTTGTCCCAACTATCGAGGTGACCACCGGTAATGATAAACTCATTTGGTTTTTCAGTCCCGTTGATTTGACCAATCACATTGTAAGAAAGCACATCGGGTAAAGTTTCGCAATGCATTTCGAGATACACTTCAAGCTGTTTGTTTTGGTTCAAATCCCTGAGCAAATTATCCGCAGAGATATAACCAATAGCCAGTGCCGGAATTTTGGTTTTTGAAATACTGGTGTCGTAATTCATATTACCTGTATGGGGCTCATCGTCGGCCACAGACGTCATACTTCTCACCAGCACGGCTACTGCTCCGTACTTTGCAGCATAAGAGGCACCACGTCCACGGTATTTTACCGCTTCTCCATAAGCCTGTCCGGTGCGGACATGTTTCTGTTCAAAAAACACATTGTAAAATACAATCTTACCCTTCACTTCTTTTTCACTTAAGCGCTCGAGTTCCTCAAAACTTTTTACCTCAAGCACTTTCGCTTTCAAACCTTTTGGTCCTGTGCCCACCGAACTGCCCAGGGCCACACAAGAAACAGACATGATTTTCCCACCCACTTCATACTGGCACTTTTCTTTTTTGCCTCTCACCCAATGTGGTACCATACAGGGTTGAAGAATCACCGTATCTGCTCCGGCTGCGTACATGGCCGTTTTAGCCCATTGCACAGCTTGTCCGGCTTGCGGACTTCCGCTGATCCGTCCACCAACTTTTTTACACAGGTGCTGCAAATTACCGTAACACTTGCTTTGGCTCAAATAATAGTCGTAAAGTTTTCTTAGTTGAAGTGAGTCCGCGTTTTGGGCTTTTGAAAAGCCAACTACCAATAAAATAATACTTAGTAACAGTTGTTTATTAAATGTGAGCGCAGCACCTAATTTATGAGAATACGTATTCATTTATTGTTTGCTTTTTTGAAGTTTATCTTCTTTGACTGAATTTATCGGTATTTGAATGTTATCTAAAATCTTGTGTGAGACGGAGTATTAAAATACTGAGGGCTGCGCCAGGCCCGCCCGACCGAACATGCTAAACTTTTTTCAGTCGTTCGGGCGGGGACACGAAGGGCTTGGTTCTTTTCGGGCGTTTTCCGCCCGAAAAAACTGCGACAAAAGTGTAGTACACTTTTGAGCGGGCAAGTGCGCAAGCAGTGAAGCCCGGAGTGGCCCGTTAAGGCGCCCAAAAAAAGCAAAAAATTATTCCTTTCATTTTATTTAATGACCAAAGTATCGATGAGTTTATACCCACAAAACTTATTGATATTGCCCATCAGCTCTTCTTTACGGTACAACAACTCTTGTTTTAAGGCAGCCGATGAGAGGGTAATAAAAATGGTTTTTTCTCTGAAGGAAATTTCGGTGGTGTTTTTGGCGATCATCTCTCCGGCAATTTCCTTCCAGCTGTTTCTCACTGTAAATCGTGAGATTTTTACATCCAGGTGCTCCTCCCTGAGAATTTGGGAGATGGCATCGCCCAACTTGATGAGATTTGATTTTTTTGCCAAACCCGCTTATAAATACTTTTTTGGACCTGGATTCTTTAAGTTCTCTGATGCATCTATCACTTTGTCTTTTAAGCCTGCTTTAAACGCGATCATTTTTTTCAATACCTCTTTGTCGGAAGCCCCTATGATTTGTGCCGCTAGGATGCCTGCGTTTTGTGCGGCGTTAACAGCCACAGTAGCAACAGGAACCCCATTGGGCATTTGTACAATGCTCAATAAACTGTCCCAACCATCAATGCTGTTGCTGCTTTTAACCGGCACTCCGATTACAGGAAGTGGTGTCATGGAAGCCACCATGCCCGGCAAATGCGCCGCACCACCAGCTCCGGCAATAATCACCTGCAAACCTCTTTCATGAGCCGTTTTGGCGTAGTCCATCATTTTTTCGGGAGTTCGGTGCGCCGACACAATGTCCATCTCATAAGGAATTCCAAATTCCTTCACGATCTCCGCTGCTGCCTGCATCACCTGCAAATCAGAAGCGCTTCCCATTATGATGCCAATTTTAGGTGCTGCCATAGTGTTTGTTTTAAATGTGTAAGGCCCGTTTTGCTGTAGCGTCCAAACAGGCTTCTTTCATGCTTTCGGTAAAGGTGGGGTGGGCATGACTCATGCGGGAAATGTCTTCTGCACTTGCCCTGTACTCCATGGCCACAACGGCTTCAGCAATCATGTCGGCCGTGCGCGGACCTATCATGTGTACACCCAGGATTTCGTCTGTTGCTTCGTCGGACAATACTTTTACAAAACCATCGGTATCCATGCTTGCTCTTGCACGCCCGCTCGCTTTAAAGGGGAAATTGCCCACTTTGTATTTTTTGCCTTGTTCTTTTAACTGTTCTTCGGTGTAGCCAACAGCAGCTACTTCCGGCCAGGTGTACACCACGCCCGGAATTAAATTGTAATTGATGTGTGGTTTTTGTCCGGCCATGGTTTCAGCCACATACACACCCTCTTCCTCAGCTTTGTGCGCCAGCATAGCCCCTTTCACCACATCGCCGATAGCGTAAATACCTTCCACGTTGGTGCGCAGGTGATCATCTGTTTCAATTCTTCCGCGGTTATCAACTTTAAGTCCTATTTTTTCCAAACCAAGATTCTCAGTGTACGGTTTACGCCCAACCGACATCAAACAATAATCGCCTTTGAATTCTACTTTTTCATCTTTAGCATTTAAGACTGAAACGGTGACTTCCTTGGCGCTTGATTTTACGCCGGTGACTTTGTGTTTGAGATAAAATTCAAAGCCCAGATTTTTTTTGAGAACCCTTTGCAGTTCTTTGCTCAGTGCTCCATCCATACCCGGAATGATGCGGTCCATAAATTCGATTACACTGACTTTACTGCCCAGACGGCCGTAAACACTGCCCAGTTCCAAACCAATTACACCACCGCCAATAATAATCAGGTGTTTCGGAATTTCAGTCATTTCCAACGCTTCGGTAGAAGTAATGATGCGTTTTTTATCAATTTCAATGCCTGGTAAACTGGCCGGTTTGGAGCCGGTGGCAATAATACTTTTTGAGGTTTCAATCACTTCTTTACTTCCATCTTGCTTTGCAATCTGTATTTTGTTCTTTTCCAGATAAGAACCATGTCCCTGAAATACGGTGATTTTATTTTTTTTCATTAAAAAGTTGATGCCATCGCAGGTCATTTTTACCACCCCGCGCTTGCGTTCCACCATTTGTTTGAGATTCACCTTGGGTGCTTTGATTTCAATACCGTGTTCTTCAAAGGTATGCACGGCGTTAAAATAATGTTCGCTGGAATCGAGCATGGCTTTCGATGGAATACAACCTACGTTTAAACAGGTTCCGCCTAAGGTGGGGTATTTTTCGATCAGGGCGGTTTTCATTCCTAATTGCGCGCAACGTATGGCGGCAACATAGCCCCCGGGTCCTGAACCAATAACTGTTACATCAAATTTCTCCATAATCACAGGTGTTTTTCAATAAAAAAATCAAGCCCTAATTTACGCTTTATTTTACAATGGATTTTAGTTTCCGGCCTTGGAAAAAAATCGTCTGAAAAGGTAAAACACCAGCAGTAAACTTGAGAACAGCAGGGCTGAATACGAGATCAGATCGCCAAACCGGCTGAAAAAAGTTAATTCGGTGTTAGGGTAAATGGATTGTTCAATCACCGCTTCCTGCCACCAGTTGCATGGCTGGTATATGTTCCCGAATTCATCCAAAAAACAACTTATGCCGGTATTAGCTGAACGGGCCATTTGCCTGCGGTTTTCAATGGCGCGTAAACGGGCATAATTCAAATGTTGTTTATAGCCGGGGGTGTCCTCCCACCAACCATCGTTGGTTACAATAAAAATCAGCGAGGCACCATTTCTGACATACTCTGCCACGTAATCGGAATAAACACTTTCATAACAAATCACAGGGGCAATGGCCGTTTGATTGGCCTCATCTTTAAACACGGCTCTTTCCTTCTGCAAACCCAAACTTCCAACCGTACCACCGAGGTCAAGGGCCAGATTTTCGAGTGGTTTAAACAAAGCCGGAAACGGCATTTTTTCTACTCCCGGCACCAGTTTGGATTTGTGATACACTTGCGACGAAGTTGCATCGATATAAATGGCACTATTATACACATCGTAGTGTAAACCTGAATTCTTATCAAAACGCGCAGTAGACGTTACTTTGGAGGGATCTTCATAAAACTCATAGGTATTTCCTCCGGTGATGATTTTTAAATTGGGTATTGTTTTAATCAGGCTATCCCTGAACCAGGCCAGTTCTTCACTTTCGTTGATAAATTTTTCATTGATGTTATTGGTGATAAAGGTTTCAGGCAATACCAGGTAATGGGTTTGAGCGTTTAATGTTGGTTTTGCCAATTGTATGGCTTTCAAAAATTGTTGCCTGTATTCCATCACAAATTTGAAATTGTATGGATCTACATTTGGTTGAACAACAACGCAGTTGAAAGGTTTGGCAAGTTTGGATAGGGGGGTTCGTGACAACATTAAACCATAGGAAAGCAGAATGGGAAGTACAATCACGAGTCCGATTTTAAACATGGCGTTTCTGAACACCACCAGAGGTTTGGTGTGTCGCATGGCCTGAAAAAACAATAGGTTCACAATCAACACCCAGGCGGTACCTCCTGAACTTCCTGTAAACTCGTACCATTGTATCCAGCGGTGGTGAAAGGCAAACACATTGCCAAGATTGAGCCAGGTCCAGCTCAGATCCCAAAGACTATGGGCGTGTTCCCATGCGAGCCACAATGGCAACAACAGCCAATGCGACCACAAGCCATGAAAACGCCGGCGAAGGGTAGAATACAGCATAAACACCCAGCTCATCAGGAGTGAATTGGCTAGGATGGCCATACAGGCCCCACCGAAAGAAGCATAAACAATCCACCAGGTAACCAGCAGATTCCAGATAAAAAAAGTGAGGTAACTAAGGGCCCAAAGTTTTAGTTTAGCGTAGGGTGTTTTTCCCTCTTCGTTGGTTTTTTGTTCAAGAATCAGCAAGGGAAGCCAGGCCAGAAATATTAAAAACCCCAGGTGCCAATACCAGGAGACAGCCAGTACTAATCCGGAAGAAATACTCAGAAGGAGTTTACGCATAAGGAAGGGTTCGCAAAGGCTTAATATTATGGATTTTTGGTATAAAAACCCCAATATTGTTTAAATCTTAATGAATTATTGAAGAAATTCTGAGCATTTATGTGGCTTTAGGAGTATATTTGCAAATTGCCTTTTTCTATGGAAGAACCTTCTGTAACCCTCGAATCCCGCAAATTATACCCTTATCAGGAGGGTGCCGTTAACAACATCTTCAGGGAGTTACTCGAACTTCCCCCGAACGCCAACCTGCTTTTTCAATTACCTACCGGTGGTGGAAAAACAATCATTTTCAGTGAGATTGCCAAACGGTACATTGAAAAATTCGGACGCAAAGTGCTTATCCTTACGCATCGCATCGAATTGGGAAAACAAACCTCCGCCGTTCTCACCGAAGCCGGAATAATCAACAAAGTCATTACCAGTGAAGTTAAACAACTTCCTCATCAGAGTCATTACCAAAGTTTTATTGCCTTGGTGGAAACGCTTAACAACCGATTGCAGGAAAACGATCAGTTTGTGGAAGACATTGGTTTGGTGATTGTAGACGAGGCACACAATAACTCCTTCCGAAAAATATTTCACTACTTCCAGGATGTCAATATCCTCGGCGTAACCGCTACTCCTTTGAGCAGCAATAAAAAATTACCGCTCTACCAAACCTATCAAAAACTGATTGTAGGGGAAAGCATCTCCAACCTTATAGAACAAGGCTACCTTTGTGAAGGACAAACTTTTTCATACGATGTTAATCTGAGTTCATTGCGCGTGGGTAACAATGGTGAATTTACAGTAGGCTCACACGAGCTCTTGTATACTCAGGCTATCATGCAAAGCAAACTGATTGAAGCGTATGACGAAGTGGCCAACCGCAAAAAAACACTCATCTTCAACGCGGGCATTTTAACCAGCCGCGCTGTTTACGAAACCTTTAAAAGCAAAGGGTATCCTATCCGTCACCTCGACTCTACGTTCAGTGATCGCGACCGGGTGGAGACCCTGGAGTGGTTCAGAAATACCAAAGACGGTATTTTAACTTCGGTAAGTATCCTCACTACCGGGTTCGATGAACCGGAAGTAGAAAACATCATTCTGAACCGCGCTACCAAATCACTGACCCTCTATCATCAAATGATTGGACGGGGCAGCCGCGTGTTGCCGGAAAAACGCACTTTTAATATTGTTGATCTGGGTAATAATTCACGACGCTTTAATTTGTGGCAATACCCTATCGATTGGAACCACGTGTTTGCTTCACCGCACCTCTACCTTGAACAACGTTATAAGGACGAGTGGGACTACGAACTGGCCAACGATTACGAAATGCCTCCTGATATCAAGGAACGTTTCCTGAATTCCAGTGCTGAAGCATTCATCGTTCGCGACCGTTACCTGATGGCCATCCGCAAAGGCAAAAAACCACAAACGGTGGTGGAGGAGAGTCTCGAAGATCACTTTGCCCGCATCAAAGACAATGCATCTGACTTTGAAGAAGCCATTGAATTGTTTGAATTGCTGGGTGAAGAAATGAAATACCGGATGAAACAATTGGGTAAATGCATCAATGCCAGCTCCAACCATACTGACTGGCAAGCCCAAACCTACGCCAGTAAACTCAGAAGACGTTTGATGACTTATTATGCCGAGAATGAGTCCTGAGCGCTGGTATCAGCTTAGCGGCTACCTTTCTTTGGTGTTCGGTGTTCTGGCCTCGGCCAGTGTTTACAAAATGACTTTGTTATACTATGGCATTCCTATTGCCTTTGTTGGTTTTATTTTTTCAGGCATCAACATCTTTCTTCAAACCAAACACGAATTTGAGCCCGGTAAATTTGCAAAAGGTTACCTGGGCATGTTCCTGAGTTCCCTGCCCGTTATATTCCTAATGGTGATGATTTTTAAGTTTAAGCCCAACTGATGCCTTTGCGCAAGAGGCTCTGGGTGGTTTCTTCCAAAGAATCTTTTTCAGGCACAAAATTGTATTCCCAACCTGCGGTTTTCGGCAGGCTCATCAAAATAGATTCTATTCTTCCGTTGGTTTCTAGTCCAAATTTTGTACCCTTATCGTACACCAGATTAAATTCGGCATAACGTCCGCGGCGCAGCAATTGCCAGTGTTTGTTGCTTTCGGTAAAGCTTTTGTGTTTGTTTCTATTGATGAGTTCAGTATACAATGGGGCAAAAGCAAGACCTACCTCTTTCCAAAAAGCCATATTTTTTTCAAAACTCATCTCCGCACTTTCATTTAACCGATCGAAAAATATGCCGCCAATTCCTCTGGTTTCTTTGCGATGAGGGATGTAAAAGTAATCATCGGCCCAAAGTTTAAATTTAGAATAGTATTCCGGCTGGTGTTTATCGCAAACCGCCTTTAGTGTTTCGTGAAAGAAACGCGCATCCTCTTCAAAAATGTAATGCGGACTCAAATCAATTCCTCCGCCTAACCAACGGGTGCCATTGTCCATTTCAAAATACCTTACGTTCATGTGAATGATGGGCACAAAAGGATTGAATGGATGCAGTACAATGGATACTCCGCTCGCATAAAATCCTGGTTTGGAAGATGTGGCAATACCCTTTTCGCCGCTGTGTTCCTTTTCTCTGAACAAAAACTCCGGGGCCTCACCGAAAACGGCGCTGTAATTAACTCCTCCTTTTTCAAGTACTGCGCCATCCTTTATTACACGGGTTCTTCCGCCGCCGCCCTCATCACGTGTCCAGTTTTCTTCGATAAATTCAGATTTTCCGTCGGCCATCTCCAGGGCCGAGCAAATGCTGTCCTGCAAATCCATAAGCCAGGAAGAAATATTCTCCTTGCTTATCTCCATCCGGTTTTATGGAGTTGGTAGTTATTGTATTTATAGATGTAAAGCCCCCTGTTATCAAAGCCAGTGCTTAAGTCAGGACGAGAAAATTTAAACCGCATGTGTTTCATATCCATTGGATACTGATCCAGTTTGTGAGCGAACTCAGGACCGTGTTCTTTTAAATTCTTCAGGTAATAATAGGCCACCTCAAAGCCCATAAAAAAGTACTCTCCGGGACTGGTGCCCTGTAAATACAAATACCTTTTTACCAATGCTTCCGCATTACAACTGTCAATGAGGTTAAATTGATAGGGGAAAGTGTAGTTCAAGTCATTGAGATATTCCTGATCAATGTTATCGTTGGTGCTGTTGCTTTCCCAGCCGCAAAAAACAAGGTCCTTATCTTTTTTAAACAAAGCCAGCTGGGTAATAAAGTCAGAAATTAAAACCTGATTGGTGCTTAAATGAATAACGATATTTTTGACATTGGGCACATAAGCTGCTTTCACACCTTCAATGCCTTTCACCAATCGAAGTGTATCCTTGTTAGGGCGGTCAAGTCCTTTCATTCGCTCCGTAAAATATTTACGATAGGCACTAACAAAGTTCGCGTCCTTTTTGTCCTTATCGGAAGAAGCTACTAGCAGCACATTGCATTTCTCCTTCATCAATGAATCCATGCAGTAATCGGCAAGGCCCTCCAACAAGGTAAATTGAGAAGGATTGGTTTTAGAAATGTAAATGTTATTGTAGAGAATTTTGTTTTGTTGTGTGATGGGCGAAACAATGGGGATGTGAAATTCTTTGGCCTTTTTGGCAATAGATTTAAACCCGTTGGCATACAAAGGTCCGAATATAAAATCGTGGTCCTTAAATTTAGCTTCGTTGGTAAACCGCATCAATCCAGCAGAGTCTTTATCATCAATATCATAAAGTTCAAGGTTGACATTAAAATCTTTAGCCGCCAGTGAGTCTATGGCCAAACGAAAACCCAGGTAAAAGTCAGTGGCCAATGCAGGTACCGCCGGGAATGCTGCACCTGAGCGAAGTATGGCATTGAGATCTAAATTCAAAGTTTGATCGAGCTTAAAAGGCAAAGCCAGGGCTACATTGTACGTTTCTTTTCGGGTTTTTGAAACAGGTTTAAACAAAGAAGAGTCCACCATGGTGTTTTTAGGAGCAGGGGCTGCCTTTGAAGCTGCACCTGATTTTACCGCCGGTTTTGGCTTCACTTTTTCTCCAACCACAATCACCTGACCTTCTTTTAAACCCTGCGATAAACCCGGATTATACGCTGCCAGCTGACGTTCGGTGATGTTGTACTTTCTGCAGATGGAATAAATGGTTTCGCCTTTCAGCAGTTTATGGGTGATGTATTTGGCCGTATCCATTTGCGTGGAAACGCCGGGTGTTTTCTCAGCATTAACAGTTTGAAAAGGAATACGGATCTCCTGCCCTGCTTTTACGGCTTGTTTAAGCTCAGGATTATAATTGTAAAGATCTTCCACACTCACTCCATACAACTTTGAAATGGCGTACAAACTTTGGCCTTTCTCAATTTTATGGATGTAAAATTTTCGGTTCTCCTGAACCTGAATGTTGGTGGATTTGTTTTGGGCTAAAACAAGATTTAGCTGCAACAAAAAGGGAAGAAGAAAAAAATATGTCAGGGATTTTACTCTGGGCATTCTTTACGTTTGTGTGTGATACACCAATTATTCCCACTCTATGGTAGCCGGGGGTTTGGAACTGATGTCGTATACCACACGGTTCACACCTTTTACTTTATTGATAATCTCGTTGCTGATTTTTGCGAGGAACTCATAAGGCAAATGGCACCAATCCGCAGTCATACCATCCGTACTGCTTACTGCTCTCAGGGCCACCACGTATTCATAGGTTCTTTCATCGCCCATTACTCCTACGCTTTGTATGGGCAAAAATATAGCACCTGCTTGCCAAACGGTATTGTATAAATCGTGGGTTTTGAGACCATCGATAAAAATTGCGTCAACCTCCTGTATGATACGAACCTTTTCGGCTGTCACCTCCCCGAGGATGCGAATGGCTAATCCCGGACCAGGGAAGGGATGGCGGTTTAACAAGGCCGGATCCAATCCAAGCGCGGCCCCCACTCTTCTCACTTCATCTTTAAACAAACTTCTGAGAGGTTCCACGACCTTCAGTTTCATGTAGTCGGGCAAGCCCCCAACATTGTGGTGGGATTTAATGGTGGCTGATGGTCCCTTTACACTGATGCTTTCGATGACATCCGGGTAAATGGTGCCCTGGGCCAGCCATTTAGCGGCTTTTACCAGTTTGGATTCTTCATCAAAAACGTCGATGAATACTTTTCCAATGGCCTTGCGTTTTTTCTCAGGGTCAGACACCCCATGAAGTTCTTTATAAAATTTTGCACTGGCATCCACCCCTTTTACATTTAAACCAAGGTGCTGATAGGAGTCCAGTACTTTTTGAAATTCGTTTTTACGCAAAAGGCCGTTGTCAACAAAAATACAGTGCAGATTTTTTCCTATGGCTTTGTGAAGCAACATGGCAGCAACCGTACTGTCAACTCCCCCGCTTAAACCGAGTATTACACGGTCATCGCCGAGTTTTGTTTTCAGCTCAGCAACCGTTGTTTCTATAAAAGAAGAAGGTGTCCAATCACCGGTGCATTTGCATACACCATACACAAAATTCTTCAGGATTTTAGTTCCCTCGGTGCTGTGAAATACTTCAGGGTGAAATTGTATGCCAAAACTTGTTTCTCCTTCAATGCTGAAAGCGGCTACTTTTACATCGTGTGTACTTGCAGTAATTTTGTAACTGGCAGGTATACTTAAAATGGTATCGGCGTGGCTCATCCACACCTGAGAATCATTAACGACGTCATTAAATAGGGGGCAAGTTTTGTCCTTAATTTCGAGATGCGCCCTGCCGTATTCCCTGGAGTTGGATTTTCCGACCTCTCCACCGAAAAAGTGTGCAAGAAATTGGGCCCCGTAGCAAACTCCTAAAAGAGGCAATTTGCCTTTGATGTCATTTAACTCCGGTTTAGGCGGATTTTCTTCCCGCACGCTGTGGGGGCTACCCGATAAAATCACCCCCTTAATTTCAGGGGTAATAGCCGGTACTTTATTGTAAGGATGGATTTCGCAATAAACATTCAGTTCTCTTAACCTTCGCGCAATCAACTGAGTATACTGGGAACCAAAGTCCAGAATTAAGATTTGCTCCTGCATAGGGGACAAAAATACGATTAAATTTCGCTTGAGACGGGGCTGTTTGCCGGCTTAGACAATTTTATGAATCGCATTTTTTTGGTGGGTAGGAAAAATGTGTATATTTGCACTCTCAAAAATTGAGGAGTTCGGGGTGTAGCGTAGCCCGGTATCGCGCCACATTTGGGATGTGGAGGTCGTCAGTTCGAATCTGGCCACCCCGACGAACGACAAAAGCCTTTCACGAAAGTGAAAGGTTTTTTTGTTTTAAGCGGAGAAAGAGCCCGCTCTTTCGAAGCGAAAAAACAAAAAAACCTGATTTGCGAAGCAAATAAGGCTTTTGTTATTCGCAACATCCTATATCCAGATCAGCGCAGCTAATCTGGCATAGAATTCATCGATAGCCAATCAAAAAAACTTGTTTTAAGTGGATATAGAACCTGCACTTTCGATGAAAAAGACGAAAAAACCATGAATTGATCAGCCAAAAAGGATTGCAGTACACTTCATTTTCCATTTCTGTAGAAGAATTTTTTGCTATTTTGGTTTAACTATTAAATCTATGTGAAGCCTTGTTTTTTGTCTATGTGTTATATTCCATTTCTGCCGATAAATATTATGTTGGGCAAACAAATGATTTAGAAGCTCGTTTTAAACACCATAACTCAAATCACAAAGGGTTCACTAATCTTTACAAACCCTGGGAACTAATATTGGTGATTCAAAAAACCAGTCGATCCGAAAGTATGGAACTGGAGAAAAAACTGAAAAATCTATCAAAGACCAGGTTAACAGAATTTGTAAAAAAATACAAGTCTAAGACTTGAATCTGTCGAGACGAATTTTCCTGCCAGGAAAATTGTCTCGATGCTGACAAGCGCGAGCGCTTCGTCAGCAGCCACCCCGACGAACGACAAAAACCTTTCACGAAAGTGAAAGGTTTTTTTGTTTTAAGCGGAGAAGGAGCTTGCTCTTTCGAAGCGAAAAAACAAAAAAACCTGATTTGCGAAGCAAATAAGGCTTTTGCTATTCGCAACATCCTATACCCAGATCAGCGTAGCTAATCTGGCATAGAATTCATCGAAAACCAATCAAAAAAACTTGTTTTAAGCGGAGAAGGAGCTTGCTCTTTCGAAGCGAAAAGGAAAAACCATTAATGCATGGCAACAAAAAAGCCTTTCCGAAATACAGAAAGGCTTTTCTCAATGATCTTCTAGCGGTCCAGATCGCCGTAATCCAGCTTGGTTTTTTTGATTGCCATCAGCAAACGAAGAATTAAGATGAAAAACGGAATGTACATGGCCACTTTTGGCAGATCAAAGTGTTCCAAAATCACATTTGATTTTCGCTTTAACCGCTCTGCAATCAGGTACATCGCAGGAACAACCAGTAAGGTTAATACTGTTGCGAAAATTAATCCAAATATCATGGTCCAGCTCAAGGGGCCCCAAAACACAACATTATCACCCCCGAAGAAAATGTGGGGATTTAGCTCTGTGAACAAAGTTTCGAAATTAATGTTCAAACCCACAGCCAAAGGAATTAAACCGAGTATAGCCGCTGTTGCCGTTAATATCACCGGCGTCATTCTGGTGCGTCCGGCTTCAACAGTGGCTTTGTAAAGACTCATTCCTCCAGCCCTGGCGTATTCGGCAAATTCTACCAGCAATATTCCGTTTCTGACAACAATTCCGCCTAAAGCAATGATACCTACTCCGGTCATTACAATACTCATGTCCATTTTAAAAGTAGCCACACCAATCAGCACTCCGATAACACTCAAAACTATTTCAGATAAAATAATTACTGTTTTTCCTAAAGAGTTAAATAAACCCAGCAACACCAGCATCATTAAGGCAATGGCGATTAGCATGGCTCTTCCCAGAAATGCCATGGTTTCCTTTTGTTCTTCTTCCTGTCCGGCAAACTTCACGTTGACATTACCGTTTGGTGTGTACTGTTTCATTACTTTTTGAAGTTTGGCAACGACTTCATTCGGGTTATAACCTTCCTTTACATCTGATGATAAGGTGATCACCCTTTCGTTATTTTTGCGTTTAATGCCGGCGTACGTATAATCGTAACGGATGTTGCAAACCGCTGAAAGCGGAACGCTTCTTACCAGCCCACCCATATTCATGTCGCGGTAAGTAATTCTTAAATTTCGGATGGTTTCAATATCCACGCGTTGATTATACTGGTATCGTAACTGAACAGGGTATTCATCATCCACATCTCTGAACTTGGTGGCTTCAACACCATACACCGCGCCCCTGATTTCCATGGCTAACTGATAGGTTGAAATGCCTTCCATTAAGGCTCTTTGGCGGTCGATATCAAAAACAATTTCCGGTTTGTTGCTTACAAAGTCAGACTTCAAATTATCTACGCCTTCCACATTTGCCTCATTCAGAAACTTTTTTAATTCAGCAGCATTTGCAACCAGATCTTCAAAATTGTCTCCGCTTATTTCTATACTGATGGGCTTCGCCTGTGGAGGACCATTTTGTTCCTTGTTCACGTTTATTTCAGCACCGGGCAAATCCCATTTCAACGATTGAAGTTTGCTAAGGTACTCCGAAGTTGATTCGCCTTTCCGATCCTCAAACTTTACAAAGTTGATGGCAATCTTTCCTTTGTTCGGATAGGAGTTTTGGTCACCATCAGCAGGATCCGTTACTCCAATCGTAACGTTACTGATCATGGATTCGACAATCGGGTTGTTTTCTCCAATCACAGTATACACCTTCTTTTCAACCAATCGCATCACACTATCCGTAACCATTGGGTCAGTTCCCTCAGGTAATTTCAGGTAAACGTAAACATTGTTAGGATCGCCCTGCGGGAAAAACACCACTTTAGGAGAACGAATCGTGAAAAACACAAGCGAACCAATGAATAACAATAACACATAAAACAATACCTTCCATGGTTTTTTCAAACACCATTCCAAAGCCCTAACATAAACGTTCACAAAGGCCGGCCAAACTTTAAACTGCCAGGCTTCTATTGCTTTGTATAGCCACAACCTGTTCAGGACCAAAAAGAGAGCTAAAAACACAATAAAATTTCCTACTCCAACATGCCCGCTCACATATGCAATCAAGGCAACCAAAGCATAAAGTATCAACTGCATCTTTGACTTTCTTGTGAGTTTACCATAGCCCTTGGCTTCCTCCTCATGGGTTTTCATGAAGTCGACAGCAAATACCGGGTTAATAATATAGGCCACGGCCAGTGAAGCCAACAAGGAAATGATCAGTGTAATGGGAAGAAAATACATGAACTTACCAATAATGCCGGTCCAGAATGCCAATGGTATAAAAGGCGCGAGTGTTGTAATGGTTCCGGATAGGACGGGCATAAACACTTCACCTGCCGCCATCTTCGCAGCCGTTTTAATGTCGCGCTTACCATTTGCAAAAAGACGATGGGTATTTTCTATCACCACAATGGCGTCGTCAACCACAATTCCCAGTGCTAGCAGAAAAGCAAAGAGTACAATCATATTAAAACTAAAACCTATGCTTGGCATAATCATAAAAGCGATAAACATCGATAAAGGCACAGAAAGAGCCACAAACAACGCATTCGTGACACCCATAAAAAACATCAGTACCAGGGTTACAAGAATGAATCCAATGATGATGGTATTAATCAACTCGTGCAAGGTACTTTTGGTTTTCGCACTTTGGTCTCCGCTAATCGTTACCTCCAAACCTTCAGGAAAGTGATTCTCCTGCATATCGGCAATCAGAGCCTTAATTTTATCTGCTGCATCGATGAGATTTTCTCCCGATCGCTTAATCACATTCAGTGTAATTACGTTTTTCCCTTTTGAACTGGAATAACTTTCCTTCTCCTTAAATCCATCCTTTACCTCTGCAAAATCCTTTAAGAACAATTTGGCACCGGATGCGGATGAAACCAATATATTGCCAATTTCAGCCGGATCTTTAAATTCACTTTTAATGCTTAAAGTAGGTTTCATTCCGTTCAGCGGAACGTTTCCACCTGTTATGGATAGGTTTTCCTGACCTATTGCGCGCTGTACATCAGTTAAGGTCAACTGGGCCGCCTGCATTTTGTAGGCATCGAGGTTCACCTGAATTTCACGATCCAGTGCACCAACCAATTTAGCTTCATTAATCTCTTTTAGACTTTCAATCCGGTCCTGAAGATCTTCTGCGTATTTTTTGAGTTGTTTAAGTTCGAAATTTCCTGCCACATTTACATACATGATCGGAATTTCAGAAAATGCAATTTCCTTTATTGCCGGTTCGCGGGTTAGCACCTGCGGCATATCGGTACGGGCTTCGTCAACGGCGTCTTTCACTTTCTGTTTGGCCACATCCACTTTCACGTTGGTGTGAAATTCAACCACAATCACCGAAACATCCTGAAGAGAATTGCTTGTAAACTTCTTTACTCCTGAGATTGATTTTAATCTTTTTTCAATGGGTTTGGTAATGGTATTCTCAATATTTGTCGGGGAGTTGCCACCATTCACTGTATTTATGAAAATAGTAGGCACAGTAATATCAGGGAAGTTCTCCTTTGGAAGAGAATTGTAAGCCATGATACCCGCTATCGTGATAAATAAGGTGAGCAGGTAAACCGTTATTTTATTTTCTATCGCCCAACTGGAGGGTTTAAATTCTTTGAACTTTTCTAACATGGTATCCGCTTTTAGGTTTTCGTCAATTTATTTTTGAACGGTTATCGAATCTCCTTCAATCACCAGGTCGTATCCTTTGGTAATTAGTTCTTCGCCCTCCTTTAAACCACCTGTTATTTCAGCCAATCCGCTGTACTCCTTACCGATGGTAACTGTTTTTTTCACTGCCTTACCGTTCTCAGCTACCAACACGTAATTTGCTGAAGAAGATTTTTGGATGAACTTCACCGGAAGTACCAGCACCGGTTTCTGTGAAGTGTAATCGTTGATTTTCAGTTTGGCCACCATGTTGGGATGTAGTTCCTCTTTGGTGTTTAAAAGAGCTTCAACGGCGAAAGTTCGATTCAGTAAATTAATCGTGCGGGAGGCATAATTAATTTTTGACACAATGGAATCGTTTTTATCAGGAAAATAGATCAGTACCTCATCACCGGTTTTAATACGCGATGAATAACTTTCTGCCACATCGGCTTTCACTTTAAGATTGGAAAAATTCACTACTGTTATGGCGTTCATGCCGGGTGCAACTGTTTGGCCTATCTTAATGTTTAAACCATCTACAGTGCCTTCAATCGGAGAAACTATTTTACTCATACGGAGTTGTTCCTCGAGCGCAGCCATCTTTTTTTCAAGACTTTCTTTGTTGCTTTTGGCCTGAAGGTATTGAATCTCAGTACCAATCTTTTGTTTCCACAGTTCCTCTTGTTTTTCGTATACCTGTTTTGCCAGTTCATAATTGGTCTGCAGATCAGACATCTGTTGTTGTATAATCCGCGAATCCGTTTCTGCAAGCACCTGGCCTTGTGATACCTTATCACCAACCTTTACGTTAATTTTAGTCACGGTTCCTGGCATGCCGCTGGAAAGAAACACATTCTGGTCTGCATCCACCCGCGCTTGCACCTCAATATATGTTTTAAAAATTCTGCTCTGCAATTTGCTAACGGCAACTTCAGTAGTTTTTTGGTACTTCAGGGAAGAGTCGGATTTTGCGAGTAACTCCTCCAGTTCGGAAATACGTGTATCCAGTTCCTGACGTTGCTTTTTTAATTGCTCAAGCTCGGCTTTCTGATCCGGGGCGGAACAAGACGTCAGGGCTACGCTGAGTAAAAGTACTGCGAATGATTTCATGCTTTTAAAAACTGTTTTCATATCTAAGTTGTTGGTTGTGTTTGGTTTGAAATTATTTTACAAGTGTGCCTTTGGCTTTCAGATAATCCACCTGAGCCACAAGGAGGTCATATACCGCGCTTAAGAAATTAATCTCTGCTTCACGGTAAGCAGCCTGCGCATAAATAACATCGAGGTTAGAGCCCACACCTGTTTCATATTTAATTTTTGAAGTGTCGTAAATGCTTTTAGCCAGATCTTTGTTTTTTCTTTGGGTTTCGAGAGCCACAAATGCATTTTTGAACTGCATGTTGGCGTTGGCTACTTCCACATCGATAGAACGTTCAAGAAAAGTGAGAGAATTAGTGGATTTTTGAAGATTAAGTTTGGACTGTTGTATCCGGTAGTGTTTCGATCCTCCATTAAAAATAGGCACATTTAAAGTAGCACCAATCAATCCGATTCGAAACCAGGGTTGATCTATGTCAAAAATATCAAATTGAGTTCGCTGGGCCTGATTTTGAAAGGACCCATATGCCATAAGAGTAGGTAAATACTGGCCTTTCTTACTTCTCAGCTCAATCGCATTGATGTTTCTCTGCGACTGCAGAATGCCATATTCGGGACGCAATTCGTAATTGATTTTTTCCTGTTCGAGTGTTTGCATATCGATCATTAAATCCGCATTTATTTTGTCTGTTAAAAGAATCGGACTCTGCAAGTCGTAGCCCATTTGGTACTTCAACAGGGTTTCTGCCAAACCCACTATTCTTTCGAGTTTTTCCTTTTCTGCCAGCAAATTATTGTAAGTGAGTTCGATTCTGTCCACATCCAATTTCTCGGCAAATCCGGTTGCGTTTAAGGCTTTGGTGTCATCAAATAACTTTTTAATTCTCTCTATATTCGCATCAATAATCTGCAGGCGCTCTTTACTGATAATCGATCCGTAATAGGCTTTGGTGATGACTGCATGCGTTTCCACTTTGTTGCGTTGCAGATTTTTCTCTGACAAAAGCACGAGTTCTTTTGCGGCATCTAATCCAACAATGTAATCGCTGTTGAACACAATTTGCGAGATGGAAACACCGTAGGAGGCATTGAATTTGGTACCGAATTTTACCGGAATAAATGTACCCGGTGCACCTCCAAAAAACTCTGCGGGTATCAGAGAGGTTGGGATACTCAGGTAATCTTTTAAATCAGCACTGGCGCTAATTTGCGGCAAGCCGATTCCAATAAATTCTTTGTTGCGGTATTCGGCCGATTTAACATCGAGTTCGGCGTTCAGGTAATTTTGATTGTGTACCAAAGCAAAATCAATGGCCTCTTGAAGTGAAAAGCTTGTTTTTCGTTCTTTTTCTTGTGCCTTAAGGCCTGCTGTTAAAAAAACAGCGAAAGCAAACACAAAAGACGTAAGGTTTAATCTGGTAGTATTCATAAATTAGAAATTATACTGTTAATCTTTTTCGTTGATTTTTTTGTAATGATCCAATAGTTTATGGCCCTTTTGTGTAGTGATGCCATAAACAAAAAGTTCAAGTAAATTCTGGCTCGATTGCACCAGGGAAATTTTTTCAAAAGTGAAATAATTGCCAAACATGAGCATCTCAATTTGTGAAAGGCGGTACTTGGCGGCGAATTCCACATCCAAATCTTCACGGTACAAACCCATGGCTATACCCTTATTGATGTTTTCCAAAATGTTTTTAAATGCGCAGGTTTCCTTGAATTTTTGAAATTCATTGTAGGCTTCGGGGTAATGTTTTTGCAGGTCAATAAAAAACAAAGGATTGATGTGCTGCATCATTTCCCTCATTTTATCCGAAATCAGCATGATCTCATGAATGGGGTCCTTGGCTATACGCCCCAATTCATTAAAATCCTTTTCATGTTGTTTTACTTCACTTGAACACAGCTGATTTACCAGATCGTCCTTTTCTTTGAAATACTGGTAAATGGTTTTTTTCGACATCCCCAGCTCCTTCGCAATATCATCCATGGTGACATGTTTAATGCCGAACCTGAAAAACATGTGTAAAGATGTCTGCAGTATTTTTTCGTTCGCTTCCATAATTCCGGCGCAAAACTATGGAAACTATAAATGGCTTACAAGTTTCCGTGCCAAAAAAATATTTCGCATCTTTACATAATGGTGCAGGCAAAGCAGGGAAAATTAAAACGGCTTGGCGTTCTTTTAAGGCGCAAATACCGTCTTATCTTACTGAACGACACATCATTAGACGAAAAATTCTCCCTGCGACTTTCTCCGCTTAACATCCTTATTGGTATTTTGGCCTTAACAATTATTATGACCAGCCTGGTAATCGGCCTGATTGCTTTCACCGGTTTGCGCGAGTACATTCCGGGTTACGGAACAACCGAAGAGCGCCGGCAAATGTTGAAACTCAGCTACAAGGCCGACTCTCTGGAAAAAAAAGTGCAGGCCCGCGATGCATATCTTCAAGGCTTGCTCACCGCTCTTACCGAAACCGGTGGGGAAGCCAGCAAACGACCGGCCAGAGACAGTTCAGGTAAATACGTTAAATTAAACACCGAACCGTCCAAAGCTGACATTGAGTTCCGCCAGGAATTTGAAATGAAAAAACAGGAAAAGACACTTGCCCAAAGTCAAACACACAGCGGGCAGTTACAGGAACTCCTCTTCTTTTCACCTGTAAAAGGCATTGTGACGCGCTCTTTCGATTTCACCCATTCTCATTTCGGCACCGATATTTCCACAAAAGAAGATGAGCTTATTAAAGCCACACTCGATGGTACAGTTATTTACAGAGGATTTACAGCGGAGGACGGCAATATCCTTCAGATTCAACACAGCAACAATGTGGTAAGTATATACAAACACTGCTCAACCGTTTTTAAAACAGCGGGAGAAAAAGTGAAGTCGGGCGAAGCCATCGCTGTTGTTGGAAACACAGGTGAAAACAGCAAAGGAGCACATTTGCATTTTGAACTGTGGTTCAATGGCATTGCCGTTAATGCTCAGGATTTTGTGACCTTTTGAAATATGCTTCCGCTAAAAGAAAGGTGTTGAAGAAGGCAAAAAACGTGACACCCGCTTGTGTTTCAACCGTATCTTCGGCTAAAAACGAAACAAAATACACAAGCATAAATCCAAAATACACGTTCGATAACCGTCGCTTTAGTTTAAACGGCGGATAAAACAAACCATAAAGAAATGCCATCAATCCTATTAAGCCAAGTGCCACAGTTATTGTTAAAAACTGGTTATGCGGGCGCTTGTGCCATTCCTTGTGCAAAGGTGATGCCGAACTGAGGTAACTTTTTTCCATCTGGCTTTGAACATCACCCGTACCTGCTCCAAACCACAAGTTGTTGCGTATGGAATAAAGGGCAGCCTTCCAAAAATAATAACGCATGGTGACCGAGTTGCCATTGATGTTTCGCTCCGCCTTAAAATCATCGTACTCGTTCACTAATTCGTATACCCTCTGGTGCATAAACGACCAGTCGTTAAATTCATGGTTGGGCACATTGTGTCTGATGTTATTGATGTCCTCCTCACTCAACGCCATCACACCCACTGAATCCTTGTTGAGTCCAAGTCCTGCCATATACCTGATCAGGGCTTCGTAACGTTTCATGTTGTACATGGTTTTTTGCGAAAATGAATCCTCCGGACAACGCAATTTCCAGGTTCGCTGCAATTCATCAATTTGTATGTTGATGTGGATGTAATGACCATTCTCCCTCTGACCGGCAGTGTCGAAATGAATATAGGTATTTCCAGCCGCAGAGTGTTCCATTACCCGATTATTCGGAACCTTACGGGGTACCAGTTGCTGTTCATAAACTCCTTTCACAAAAAGGAATCCTGAATATACTGCAACAATTGCCAAAAGAAGTATGACTGATTTTAAAACCAATTTGAGTCGACTGATCGCGTAAATGCAGGCCATGATAAACAGCAAAGACAATATCACCACACCAGTGGCCAAACCCAGCAGAAAAATTACCAAAACAAAATACACCGCGAGGGCAGGATAAAGCCACCTAATGCTTTTGCTGTGTTCATCAAAAAACAGACGGGAACAAACCAAAATGCCTAGGTTGAGGTACAATCCCAATCGAATGTGACTCATAAACCGCGAGGTGTTGCGTCCAATTTCATTTTCATGCAAACCAAAACTATACAGCAAACACCAGGCAGTGTTTACCAGGCAGCCCAAAAGAAAAGCCTGCAACACCAGTACAATCTCCTTTTTACTTAATGGATTTGAACTGAACAAAACCAATGGAAGAATCAGAAGCGGCAATTTGATTTGCAAATCTTTTAAACCTGAATCGAGGTCAGACGTATACACTAAACCCAGCAGGTGAATGGCAAACACCACCTCCAGAGCCCAGAACACCTTGTTAAACCGGAGTCGGCGCCACTTTTCAGTGAACCCGCCTTCCAGCAACCAATTGATGAGTAAGATGAACTGAGGCACGGAGGTTGGAACAGCCCCCAGCATTATTCCAAAGCCCAATGAAACCACCCCGAATAGATAAAAGAAACGGTGCGCTCCGGCCGGAAAAAACATCGATTGATTTTTTAATTAATAAAGAACAAATGGAAGGAGAATTTCCCTGTATAATAAGCGGGGCATATGAAAGCAAGATCGTTAATTTCCAAAATCGGATAAAAACTTAATGCGCATGATTCGTATTTCTTCTTCCTCGTAATCGTTCTCGCCCAACTCTTTCAGGGCAGCACTCACACTATCGGTGTCGCTTTCCCTGAAATACTCAATGATCTCCTCCTGTTTCTCCTCATCAATTTCATTCTGAATAAAATAATCAATGTTCACGCGGGTGCCCGATTCAACAATGGTTTCAATTTCCGTCAACAAATCCTGCATACTGAGGCTTTTGCTGCGGGCCATATCACGAAGATTGATCTTGCGATCGATGTTTTGAATGATGTACACTTTTAATCCCGACTTGTTGACCACTGATTTGATAACCATGTCCACCGGGCGTTCAATCTCATTCTCTTCAACATACTTTTTAATGAGTTCAACAAAGGGTTTTCCGTATTTGGCCGCTTTACCGGCACCCACCCCCCCTATCTTGGTTAATTCATCAATTTTTATTGGGTATTGTATAGCCATTTCCTGAAGAGAGGGCTCCTGAAAAATCACGTAAGGTGGCAGGTTTTTCGCCTTCGCGGTTTTTTTCACCAATTCCTTAAGCATACCATACAACACTTCATCGGTAGCTTCACTTCCGCCTTTTCCGCCATAAGCAATGTCGTCATCTGAGCTGTCTTTATCCAGATTGCTGTAATCCGTATCTCTGGTAAACTTTATGCTATGTGGTTTTTTGAGAAAAGCCTTGCCTTTGTCGGTTACTTTTATGAGTCCGTAATTTTCAATGTCCTTCGACAAATAACCGTTCACCACGGCTTGTCGTAAAACGGATTGCCAATGACGATCGTCCTTATCGTCCTCAAGGCCCCTGGCCCAGGACTCTGTTTTGTTGTGTTTGTATGATTTTGATGTGGCAGTAAGGTTGCCCATCAGTACATTCAGCACATCCTTGATTTTGTGTTTTTCTTTTATTTCGAGTACACACTCCAATGCCAAGCCAAGATCTTCCTTGGCCTCAAATCTTTTTTTAGGATGGCGGCAATTGTCGCACATCGCGTTGCATTTGGCTTCTTCAAATTCCTCTCCAAAATAATGCAACAAAAATTTACGCCTGCAACTGCTGGTTTCAGCAAAGGAAGCGGTTTCGGCAAGCATTTGTTTACCAATTTCCTGTTCGGCAACAGGTTTGTCCTTCATAAACTTTTCGAGTTTAAGAATATCGTCGTAGCTGTAAAAGGTTAAACAATTGCCTTCTCCCCCGTCTCTTCCTGCTCGTCCCGTTTCCTGGTAATACCCTTCCAGGGATTTTGGAATGTCGTGGTGCACTACAAAACGCACGTCGGGTTTGTCAATCCCCATTCCAAACGCAATGGTGGCCACAATCACCTGAAGTTCTTCCATCAAAAACATATCCTGTGTTTTGGCTCTTTCTTTGGCATCGAGTCCAGCATGGTAAGGGGCGGCTTTCACCCCATTTACCTTGAGGGCTTCCGCCAACTCTTCCACTTTTTTGCGGCTCAGGCAATACACAATTCCGCTTTTGTTGGGATTTTGTTTGATGAACTTCACAATCTCCTTGAACACATTTTGTTTTGGGCGAATTTCGTAATACAGGTTATCGCGGTTAAACGAAGACTTAAACACCTGAGCTTCCATCATGCCCAGATTTTTTTGAATGTCCTGTTGCACTTTCGGTGTAGCGGTTGCAGTCAGCGCAATCACGGGCACTCCTCCAACAGCATCAATGATGGGTCTCAGTCGGCGGTACTCCGGGCGGAAATCGTGACCCCATTCCGAAATACAGTGGGCTTCGTCGATAGCAAAAAATGAAATTTTGAACTCTTTAAAGAAGAGAATGTTCTCTTCCTTGGTAAGGGTTTCGGGCGCGATGTAAAGCAATTTGGTTTTACCCGATAGCACATCCTTTTTTACCTGGGCGATATCACTTTTGTTCAGAGAAGAATTCAGAAAGTGAGCGATGCCATTTTCATTGCTAAACCCCCTTATAGCGTCCACCTGGTTTTTCATGAGGGCGATAAGCGGTGAAACTACAATGGCGGTTCCTTCACTCATGATGGCCGGTAATTGATAACATAAACTTTTGCCTCCACCGGTAGGCATAATTACAAACGTGTCTTCTCCTTTCAGCAGGTTTTTAATGATTTTTTCCTGACTTCCTTTAAAGCCATCAAAACCAAAGAAATTTTTTAATGCGCTTAACAATTCTGCTTTATCTACCTCTGCAATCATACTTTTGACTGATTAAATGAAGGGTTTGGCTGAGTGAATCGATTTTCACCCCAAAAACCTAATCCCTTTTAAAGATATAAAATAAATCAGGAAACGGACAAGTATTTCTCAAAATTTAGTTTTAGTGCAACGGAAAGGTGGCGGAGCCCTGCCTGTTAAAATTTCAAAGATTGAGGTCGAAGCGCCGGTAATGACGAAGCAATACGATGATGAAAAAAATGGAAAAGATTTGTCCTGAATAGAACATCAGGCCCATCTGAGCCAGCAGCAAATCCAGAATTGTCTTTAAAAAATAACTGCTCAAAAAAAGCTCGGCGCCCCAGCGTTTCATATACCAGATTCCAACATAGGCCATAAAATTAGCCGCCACCAATAAACCCGAGAGGGCCGGCATAAATACCCCCAGTTTTTTTACCTGGGGCGAAAACACCTGGGGAAAGGAAATCACAATGGAGATGTACCCCAGTACACACAGCACTGATATGAGGCCCGGTCGTTTCATCAATTGCTTCGGATGGCTTCAACCGGGTCGAGCTGAGAGGCCGTATAGGCAGGCACAAAGCCGCTGATAATGCCAATGAGCACTGAAATGCTCAAGCCCAGAATAATATTGGCTCCGCTTAATACAATCTCCATTTCCATGGCACTTTTGGCCAGTAAGGTTATAAAATAGGTCAGAATCAATCCAAAGCCCCCTCCAATCAGGCTGAGCAGACTGCTTTCGCATAAAAACTGAAACAGGATAAAGCTGTTTCTGGCCCCCAAACTTTTTTGAATGCCGATAATGTTAATGCGCTCGCGAACCGAAACAAACATGATGTTCGCGATTCCAAAACCACCAACGAGAATCGAAAATCCCCCGATGATCCAACCCGCGATGCCAATCACCGAAAACAAAGCATCAAAGCCCTGACTCAGCAGTGAGATTTCGTTCAAAGCAAAGTTAGGTTCGGCAAGAGGTTTAAGTTTTCGTATGCTTCGCAGTATGCCGGTGAGTTCATCTATCATTTCGGCATTGGACACCTGTGGTTTGGCTTTAGCATAAATTACCGGATCTGCATTCATGGAGCGCGGATCAAGAATGTAACGGGCAAAATTAAATGGGATGTTTACCTGATAATCAAAACTCACGCCGAGCATACTTTCCCCTTCTTTTTTAATCACCCCAATCACCACGGCTTTTTGCCCGGCTATTTTTATTTCTTTTCCAATAGGGTCTTCATTGGGAAACAAACCCTTCGCAATTTCGGTTCCGATGATGGCTACATGATAACCCGCTTCTGTTTCGTTTCGTGTAAAATAGCGTCCAGCGCTTAAATCAAAGGATTTGATTTTGTAAAAATCATAGGAGACACCTGCCACCACAGCATTTTCGATGGCGTTGGATTTGTATTTAAGTGTTCGCCTTCCGCCAAGCCGATAGGCCAAAGCCTCGGTACTTTTGCTGCGTTTTGCTATTTCATCCAATTCAAAGTATTGCGGGGTTGGGCGATTGATGTATTTCCACCAGGGGTAATCGGCACCGAAAGACCAGGGCCATTTTTGAATGTACACCACATTGTTGCCTAAGGATTGAAGACTGCCGCGAATGTTGCCTTCTAAACTATCCACGATGGTAAACACCAGGATAATAGCAAAAATACCAATGGTTATGCCTAAAAGGCTGAGCGTGGACCGCAGTTTATTGGACACCAGCGATTGCCAGGCAAACAAAATACTTTCTTTAAAAAGCAACCAAAGCATGGTTTAAAGTTACCAATAGTTTGATGCCTGAACCCGGTTTTGGGATAGACGGTGAAAGGCAGGGATTTATTTTTTTTCAGACGGCTGAACGGGCGTTTTGTTTTCTTGCATAAAACGGGTTCTTTGCCGTTTGCGGAGCAAATACAAAACAGAAGAGAGAATAAAAAACCCAAAGAAAAACAAAGCACTGTCATTGTCTTTTATAATCAGGAAAAAAACCACGCAGGCAGCACCCAGGATGGCGGCTACCAGCCAAAGGCGTTCCAGAAAAGTAAAGATCTTAAGTTGTGTTTCTCTATTCATCATTTTTCAATTGAATTTGACCGGTGACTTGTTTCAGCTCGTATTTCGAAAAATCCTGGTTGCTCTCCATCCCCTTACCCATGATGATTTCGGTGGCAGTGGTAATTCTGACAAAAGCATCGGTATAAATGCGTTTGGTCAATTCATCCCAAACCAAACGCTCTGTTTCTAGTTTGGTGCCCTCCGCGTTAATCACCTCCACAGCATACTTTACTTCCATGCGTTTGCTGTTTTCGTACCTCACCCCGTAATTTGCTTTTAGGGTAGCGCTTACTTTTTCAGTCTCATCGAAAAAAGTAACAAACACACCTTTGGGCAGTATGGTAAAAGGTTCGCTCACGTTGTCGGTAAAAATGAGCATACGGTTGGCCGACACCATAATTTTTAATTTGGCACTATCGGTGTAAAGCATGGTTACCGTATCACCTACCTGATTTGGACTGAGTTTGGTTTTTGGCAAAGCCATTACATCACGCAGGTCGTTGGTACAGGAGCTAACTGCGGAATACAGCAATACGACAAGTATGCAACGCAATAAAAACAAATTAATCGTAGCGGTATTTTTGGAACCATTTGTCGGAGAATGTAAAACCTATGTTTAATCTCCAGAAATTTTCCATAATCAAACCATTTTCGGTAGTGCCCATCTTTCCATAGGTCGCACCAAGGTGAACCATAGAAGAAAGCCGTCCAACACCAACCGGCAAACCAAGGCCCGCTGAAAAACTATAGCTTTTAATCAGGGTGTTGTTTACCTGCACATATCCGGTTTGATAATTGGCACCTATGCGGTAATTCACTCTTCTGAAAAAAGAACCTGAACCTACCGCGTATTTTTCGGGAACAAAGTATGCACCAAGGGCAAAGCGCTGGTTTTGTTTTAAGTTGGACACATTATCGAGGTATTGAAAGTTTTGCCATTTTGTAATAGCATAGTCGGCAACAATGTTCAATTTCTCGCCTTTCTTAAACCCAATACCAAAGCCTTGTTCAAAAGGAAGGGTTACCGAAGCGGGTTCATCCTCCTTATAAAAAACAGTGTCAACAATAAACTCGTTTCCGCTGGAAATGCGGTAATTATAGGCCATTGCCGTGTACACGGTGTTTAAAGAATTGTTGAGATTAAAGGTATAACCAAAGGTAAATTTTACCTTATCGTTAAGTGCCCTTCGCTTACCTGTCGCCGTTTTTACGCTGTCAACCGTATAGGCGGTTTGTAATCCAAAATTAGCAGTGACATCGCTCACCGAAAAAATCCGGTCGCGGTAAGTGTTATAATACAAGGAATTATCAGGATACACCACACGGGCATTGTTGGTGATATTACCTTTAATGAAGTTTCCATTGACTCCGAGAGCCAGATCACTCGCTAATTTTGCAAAGGTTTCCTTGAATTTATATTTACCTGTGTAGCCTGTTTTTAATGAGTCGGGCAAACTTAACTGTTTACGACGGAATTTAATCAGGCGCTGATTAAAAGGCATCAGCCCGTAGCCGACAAAGATTTTGTTTAATCCTCCCGAACCCTGGTACTGGTAATTGACTTCGCCAATGCCGGCTTCGTCAACAGAGTTGGTCGTGCTGGAACCCACATAAGTGTATGGCATGATGCCGAAACAACCACCCCCTCTGCGACCAATTGGAAAACCCAAAGAACCGTAAGCAAAGTTGGCGGTTTTCTCAAAGCTGGAAGCCGTTTGGCCTTTGAATTCTGAAAAGGTGGTATTGATGCCTAATTCGAGTGTGGCAAGGCGGATTAAGGCATATGATGCGGGATTACCCACATTGATAAAATTAGGCATGGTTGAATCCTGCTTCAAGGCAACAAAAGCGCCGCCCATGGCAGTGTTATGCGCGAAAGTGGGCTGGGCCAGCTCTCCAAGGGCGTAACGGGAATAAGGGCTAAAGGTATTTTGAGCATTTTGCTTAAGCACAAAACACAGGCAAAAACAAATAAAAAGTATTGGTTTAGTTTTCAAGGTTGTAAAGCAGTACAGTGTTAAGGCCCAAAAGCAGGCTATTGGGGTTGGCAAAGAAAGCGTTTTTAAGCTGCCCCGACAAATAATGACTGTCGCCCCCGGTAAGCACAACTTTAAGGTCAGGGTAGCGACTTTTGTAACGATTAATGGTTTCATCCACCTCAAAAGCCGCACCCAACTGGGCTCCGCTAAGCAAGGAGCTTCTGGTATCATTGCCGGGCCATTGCTGAAATCCGCTTTCAGGCTCTATCAACGGCAAGGCTGAGGTAAAATTGTGCATGGCTTTGAGGCGCATGGGAATTCCCGGACTAATAGCTCCTCCCAGAAATTCATTGTTTTGGTTTACAAAGTTGTATTTGATGCAGGTGCCGGCATCAATGGTTAAAACATTTTGGTTCGGGAAAATGGAAAATGAAGCGATTGAAGATAAAATGCGGTCGGAACCCAATGTTTCAGGGGTTTTATAAGCGTTTTTAAGGGGAATTGGGGTTTGAGCGTTGAAGACCTTAACCGTTAATTTAGGACTAAGAACTTCCGCGACCTTATGGTGATCCTGAGTAACAGAAGAGAGGAGGCCGTATTCAAATTTCTCCTGAAGGTGTGAGGAAGCTAAGAGTTCAGCGGCATTTTCAAAGGCCTTTTCCTTCAAAAGTCGGGGGCCTTCAAAACAAGCCATTTTAATCCGTGTATTGCCAAAATCCAGTACCAGGTTCATCCGGATAAAGTTAGGAGAATAAAAGCGCATGGAAAGGAGGGGATAAATTTTTATCAAAATTTTGCAGGACTGGATAAATTTGTATTTTTGCAGCCTTGTTTGTGGAATTAAGCAGCAATGCCCACCCACTTGCAGGCCCAAATGTCCACAGGACATTTGTCCGGTGCCTTAGCTCAGTCGGTAGAGCAAAGGACTGAAAATCCTTGTGTCCCTGGTTCGATTCCTGGAGGCACCACATCAAGCAGAATAAACCTTTCACCAACGGTGAAAGGTTTTTTTGTTTTCTGCAGGCGTGAAAGCTATGCTTTCAAAGCCGGCGGAAAACAAAAATTACTTTTGCGAGGCAAAAGTTTATTCTATTTGCAGGAGCGGTTTGTCAAAGGAACTGGCGTAGCCGAATCCTGGAGGCACCACATCAAGCAGAATAAACCTTTCACCGTTGGTGAAAGGTCTTTTTGTTTTCTGCAGGCGTGAAAGCTATGCTTTCAAAGCCGGCGGAAAACAAAAATTACTTTTGCGAAGCAAAAGTTTATTCTATTTGCAGGAGCGGTTTGTCAAAGGAACTGGCGTAGCCGAATCCTGGAGGCACCAGTGAAGTGAAGTGAGAATTTACGTCGAGGAATACAAATATGACCCATATAACAGTAATTTCAACGAAGTTTTCCCTCATATTCGTATGACAGAATATTCACTTTCCCAAACAATTGAAACAAACCAAACCATCGTAAAGTTGAGTTCCAATGTATTGGATTAGCTATTTACATATTATGATTCTTTTAGCAAGAAAGCCTAAGCAAATCATAAACCAATAAATGAACCCAAACAGTTTAAAAAACTCTTCGCATTCCAAATAATGTATGATACAAAAAAGTTTTACGCCTTACGTTACTTTTTCCTTTTATAACATTATACCAGTATGATCAGGCATCTCGCACTTGTATCTAATCTTTTTCTATACTGTGTTTTAAACGCTCAGCTGTTAAATCGATTTACCCTGAACTTTAAATCCAACGCATACGTATTGACTCAGGCGCACACCCAAACGCTTGATTCTTTTATTAATTCTCTTCCCAATCGTCCTGAAGGATATGCCATTGAAATTAAAGGCCATACTGACAATAAGGGCTCACTGGACCACAACACCACGCTATCTAAAAACAGAGCCTATAGTGTTTTAAGTTATATGAAAAGCAAACATTTTGTGACCTCCGATACAAGTATAAAATTTTACGCTTATACTCAACCACTGTTACCAAATTCAGAGGACAATTTGTGGAAGAACAGACGGGTTGAGATATGTTTATATGCTCGAAAATTGGATATGGTGAAAATTTTAGGCATTCATGATTTTAAGCCAAAGCGCTATAAACTGAATGAAGACTTAGGAGGTACTGTCACTTACGACTCCACCACAATAGTTATTGCTGCAAATTCTTTCCTGCATCAAAACGGCAATGAAGTTAGCGGTGAAATTGATCTCGTGTATACCGAATACAGGAAACCATCGGATTTTCTATTAAGCGGAATCCCAATGTCCATTCAATCCGGAGATCAGCTGAAACACTTTAACTCAGGAGGTATGTTCAACATAGCCGCATTTCAAAATGATTTACCACTGGTCTTAAAAAAGGAAAATGATAAAAAAATCCGTATTCAATTTCCATTAAGCAATATCCTGGAACAGGATTTTTATACGTTCGATACTGTTGCAGGAACCTGGAATACCAAAACCGCATCCATCTCCGACTCACACGGCAATGTGTTAGCCCCTTTTAACCTTGCGGGCCAGGGCAACGACAGCTCTGATGATGCCTCATGGAAATTCAATCTATGTGTGCCAACCGGAGACACCTGCTCATATGTATTCAGCATGCTGAACAAGCTTAAATATTATTTAAAACACGAGGAACCCATCAGATACAATTGCCCATATAAATTTATTAAAAATTACCTGGTCGACTTTAAATCTCCATTCTATGCCATAAACTTCAACAAGGAAAACAACACATTAACACTTGTTCCTCAAAACAAACACAATAGACTAGATGCTTTTACGAATTACATCTGGAAATTCAATCCCAAGGACCTTGAACGACCATTAAAACACAATTTCGAACAAGGTGCTAGTTTTGTTAAAATCACAAATAGAAACAGTATCAAATTTAAATTAATCATAGAAAGTGAAACTTTAACCGTAACAGGCGAGCCGGCCGATTTCAGAGATAAGAAACTCAGCAAAAAACCAATTTTTGCCTTTATGTATGGGGGTAAGGAAAAAGCAATGGAAAGCAAACTGAAGAAATTAAACAGAAAAAACTATAAAAATTACCTTGCACATTCAAAGGAGTTCGATAATTACGAAACGCTGCTTGAAAGTGAATTAAGAGATCTGGATGGTAATTATACCGGAATGATAGGAAAAGATTACGGAAAAGACTCAATGGACTGTCTCGGTAATTTTTACAGAAACTATTTATTTACTGAAGATGAAAAAACGCTATTAAGCCTCAATGACTTTAATATGAACAAGGCAAAACTAGCCGCTAAACTAAACGCATTACCTTCACCGTTTACCTGTAAAGATATTGATCGGCTCCTCTTCAGAAAAGACTCCATTGCAGCAAATGTATTGTCAGCAAGAAAACTGAATCTAAGCAAAACCCAACAAAAGTTTGCAGAATTTGGTATCAACGCTAACGGCATATACAATGTCGACCAGATTAAAAATATTAACGAACCGGTGGAAATTTTTGCCGAATACAAAACTGAAGCTAATCAGCCTCTGAAAATCATTTCAGTTTATATAAGTATCAAAGGGTTAAATGGAATAATTAATTACAACGGCTCCATGAACTATGGTCCAAATAGATTTGTTTATGGTAAACTGGATGAAACCATGCTAATTGCGGTTGATCGCAATGAAAAAAGCTATTATTGTACCCCCCAGGAGTTTGCAGCCTATGTAAACTCAAAAGAAGGCAAAAGGGTCAGCTTCATTTTAAAACCCCTGAGTAAACTGGAATCTGCCGGCAATTTGCAAAAAATTGTTGCGAACTGAAGAATTCATAACCAGTCAGGAATAAATCAAGTCCTGGCAAAAAATAACGATTCACTATAACAACTTGAGGAAGTAAAGAGCAAGGGTGCAGACCGTTTTGAGTGCGTTTCTATCATTAAGTCGCAGCCAGATTCGGAAAGACACAAACAAAATCTAACTTTACTCCATGCACTACCTCTTCCCTTCCCGCTCAGGAAAAATCAAAAGCTTTTGTTTTCTCCTTTCGTTGTTTGTTTTTTCCGGCCTTGCCCAACCCGATCGTTTTCCGAAGCTGGAATACAAGGAGTCAGGCCAGGCCATTTACCTTGACTCTCTTGGAAAACCAATTGGAAACCTTGTCTTTGATGGCGGACAACCCTTCAGAGATGGATTGGCCATTGTTTACAAAAGCTCCGAAAACGGTAACCAAACTGGCGTCATCAACTCCAAGGGGAAACTCGTTGTGCCCTTTGGTTTGAATTACATCCAGAATGCGGGAAAGGGTTTTGCCATCGTGGCCTTTGAAACCACACAGGAGCTATACAACCAGAACGGCCAGATGATCTATACGTGTAAAAAATGTGCCATCAATTCCCATGCCGATGTCAACCTTTTTAGTGTGCACCCCAATCCATTTATGTATAGACAAGGTGAAAAGGTACCGGATTCTGTAATGGTCTTCGACAATAAGGGCAAAGAAGTATTCAGAAAATATGGAGGTTCGATAGAACGAATTATAGATAAAAATCTGATGGGAGAAAAACGAAGCGATCTGCCCTTTTTCTACACTAACAATGGCTGCATCTATAACTTGAGCGGAAAACTGATGCTGGATTCTCTTCATGGCATCCATTTTACAGAAGGTTACGCCGGCGTTTTTCGTTGTGGTAAACAGGCCATACTTGATACCGATCTCAAACAAGTTATTCCCTTCAGTGCAGGCTACTCCGCTCTCTACAAATTAAACGAACACCCCGTTGCGGGCGCTGTATCAGCCGGTAAAAACGGCAAATACGGCATCATTACGCTTGATCAGAAAATAATTGTTCCTTTCAAATACCGTTACTTTCTAAGATTTGATGGTCAGGCACAGCTTTACTCCATGAGCAATGAAAAAGGAGACAGCACCTGGACCTTTACTCTTGAGGGAGATACCATTTTTAGTCCGGAGTACTATATAGTAGATGGTCTTGATCCGAAAAAAGGAAACTTTATCAAACATCCCCTAAGCCAAAAAACGGGATTTAAAATTGAAGGAAAAGTGGTGATCCCTCCTACATACAACTTCCTCATTCCCCTGAGTAAGGACAGTTTGCTTTTTATGAAAGATGGCATAGCAGGATACATCAGTCCCTCCGGCAAAACCTTATTCACTTTTCCTTTTGCCTGCTTTGGTGTTTCAAAGTTTAGCAATGGAAGAGCGCTTTGTGTTGTTGCATTTTATAAAGGAAAGTTGCTTGACAACTTAGGAACAAACGTAAGCGACAGTACTGAACTTGAATACAAATACGCCTGGGTTAACACGGCCGGAAAGATCATCAACAATGGCACTTACCTCTCTTTCGGGCAGTATGTCAATGGAAAAGCGCTGGCTTATGACAAACAGCAGTATTTTATGGTAGACACCAACCTGAATCGTGTAAAGGCGCAGGGCAAATACGACTATGCATCTTATTTCAACAGGGGATTTGCCATAATAAGCCAGGAAGGAAAAAAGTTTGGAGTTATCGATAGCGGAGGCAAGATTATCGTGCCGGTAATTTACGATGAAATCGCAACGGGCTCTGGAAACATCTATGCCCAATACGACACGCGTTATAATACCGGCTTCACCTATTTTGATCAGCGGGGCAACGAGGTGCCTGCTTCTTTTAACATGGTAATACCGCAAATACATCATGGAAGAGTACAGGTATTCAAGGACGAAAATGAATCTTACCCTGAGTTGTTTAAATACACACCGGGAGAGGGTGATGAACAAGGCCCTTTCATTCCGGATAGCTTAAGCAAATGGTACCGTTACAATCCTGAACTCGAGCCCAAGGTATTGGACGAAATTCACATTCCTTTGGATGGACAGCTTGTAAGCATGATCCCCTTCCGTGAGGAACAACGCTTTGGTTTTGTAAACAAAGAAAACGGAAGCGTGATTGTTAAACCTATTTACGAAAAAGTATTTGCTGTTTATAAGGAAGGGGCCATCGTTAAATCCGAATACGCATATGGTTTTGTGAACAACAATGGGGACTTGCTTTACGGAGGTTTTCAAAACCTGTTTAAGGAAGGAGACGTGTACCATGGGGTGAACATTTTGCGCGACGAAAAAAGCACGCTGCCGGAAGAGCTTTCACCTTATGTCTCTAACTCCTACTACAACGGCAGTGGCAAATTAATGTTCTCTGAAAAAGCCCACGACCAAATCTCCTTTCAGTTTGGGGATACCCTTGCCTATTTCCGTTATGGCAAAAGCATAAGCATACGCGGCAAAAGCGGAAAGCTCTGGACAAAATTCAGAGTAAATTCCAAAAAAGTATTTATGGGTATTTTCGATAATGTACTTGTATACCAAACAGTAGAAAATGAAAAGATTGTCTACACAGGCTACGATGTGAAAGGCAACGTGCTTTACAAGTTTGCCATTAAAGATGCCAATATAGTTGGCCCCTATTGGATAAGTACAGATTTTTATGGGTTTTACACCGGTTCAGTTGGTGTTCGTTTTATAGATGTAAAAGGGCAATTAAAGCCCTATGGTATGGATAGGGCTCCTGAAGGACTCATTTGGGGAGATTATTTCAAAAAGTCGGGGCAGTTAACTGTTGCCGACCTGAAGACCAAAAAATATGGTGCGATTGACAGAAAAGGTCAAGTGGTGGTTCCATTCCGCTATCAATCACTCAGCGGTTTTGAAAAGGGTTATGCGATTTTCCTGGACTCTCTGCATAGGTATGGAATGATTGACAGTGTTGGTAACACGGTGGCTTACCCTCTTCATCCCGAAACCATAGATCTGCTTCAGCTCCTTGGTGAGTCCTACACTTTTAAAGAAGGCTTGCGTTTTGAACCCGAGTACTGCGACTATCAGGTAGACTCAGTGAGTGGCGTTCAGAGCAGAAAAATGTGGATAGGGGAACGTGATGTGGCTAAAGCAGCCTATGAGCAATACTCTGAAACAGATTCTGAAATGGAATCTGAAATGGAACCCGAAATGGAAATGGAAGAATCGGAAACCTTTTGTTTCAATTATATCGACCAACAAGGCAAAACGGTTTTCACACTTTCTCCTGTTTCCATTGCCGGGTATTTTAGTGATGGTCTGGCTCCGGTTCTCAGTAAAGGTAAATTCGGATTTATTGATAAAACCGGAAAGTTGGTGATTCCTTACGAATACGAAGTATCTTTGGGTGGAGGTTATCCTTCCATGTTTATACAGTTTCCAAAATTCATTAACGGTTATGCCTACATTCCTTCAGCCGGTGGGTATATCGACAAAAAGAACAAAAAGTATTTTGTGGGAGAGTTTATTTACAGAAAAGACTTTAGTCATTGAAATTTTTATTTTACGATGATGTGTGCGATGCGGTCAGGTCTCGTTCTGAAGGCCGTTCCATCTTTGTGATCCTTTTTTGAAAAATTCTTTCAGGGATTATGTCGGCTTCGCCTCCATGATCCAATTTCGGTCAAAGTCAAAATAAAAAAGTCAGTCCCCCCTCGGGGTCCTGTTTTTTTTGTTTCTCTGTCCTGCTTTAAGCAAGCTTGAGCAGTCCTTCGAAACAAAAAAGCCCCGCTGCGCGGAGCCTTTTTTATTTATTGGTACCTGGAATGGGATTCGAACCCACACACCTCGCGGCACACGATTCTGAGTCGTGCTTGTCTACCAATTTCAACATCCAGGTGTATAGTGATGAAAGAATGCAAATATAATGACTTTAAATATCTTTCTGTAATTTCAAAACTTTATGTTACTTGACCCACACGAACTGAGCGAACTGATTCTGCTGATTAAAAAACAGTTCGGCATCGACCTGAGTGATTATGCCAGATCTTCCCTTCAACGCCGCTTTCATCACCTGTCTGTACTGAATGGACTGTCCACCAAACCCCAACTTTTTGATTTCATACAAAAACAAACTTCAAAGAACAGTCTCGTTGAAAAAATTACAGTCAGCACAACCGAATTGTTCAGGGACCACAGTTTTTGGAATTTCCTCAAGGACGATGTACTTAAAACTCTTGGTGAAAAAGACAGGGTTTCCATCTGGCACCAGGCCTGTTCAAGCGGAGAAGAGGTGGTGAGCATGAACATCCTGCTTCAGGAAGCCGGACTTCAAGCTAAAACCAGTGTGTTGGGCAGCGACCTTAGCGATCAACTTTTAAAAAAGGCTGAAAAAGCCAGCTACCCTGAGCGAAAACTTCAGAATTATAAAAGCAATTTTTCTAAAGTTATTGCAAGCGGAAATTTTGATGGGTATTTTGAAACCGACGAACACAAACAGTTCAGGTTTAAGCCCGAATTTTTAAGCCATACCGGTTTCAGTATATTCGATCTGGTGCTTGATCATTCCAATACAAAATTTGATTTGATACTTTGCCGAAATGTTATGATCTATTTTAATGCCGATCTTCAGGCACGGGTACTTCAAAAACTGTGTAATTGCCTTAACCCCGGAGGGTTTCTGGCATTAGGGCATAACGAAAGCCTCCTTAAATCCAAACCCCTGAACCGTCTTGTACCTTACAATGCTTCCGAAAACATCTACAGAGTATATTAAATCCTGATCTTTAGCAAGAATTAGGAATTGTGTTGGATTTATTGTTTTAGTTTTAAAGTTTTCCCGATTGTAACATTTGTGACCGGCAATGAGGAGCCAAATGCTGATTTTTGTACCTTAATTACTTTTTGACATGGAAATATTGGGTTACCTGGCTTCTGTTCTTATTGGAATATCTCTTGGCTTAATTGGTAGTGGGGGCAGTATATTAACTGTACCTGTGCTGGTGTATTTGTTTTCGGTTGATGCCGTTTCAGCCACTGCCTACTCCCTGTTTATAGTTGGCTTCACGGCTGCAATCGGCTCCGTGGCCTATTTCCGCAAAGGCCTTGTGAACGTAAAAACGGCACTGGTTTTTGGAATTCCTTCAATTGTAGCGGTATTTTTAACCAGAGCGTTTATTGTACCTGCCATCCCTAAAGAGGTATTCAGCCTTGGAGGTTTTGTTGTAAGTAAAGGCTTGCTTCTGATGGTACTTTTTGCGGTGCTTATGATTGCTGCCTCTTACAGCATGATTAAAAAAGACAAAAAGAACGGAAAAGAAGAACAGGGTCCTCAGGTGTTTAATTATCCCATGATTTTGCTCGAGGGGGCATTGGTTGGTTTGGTTACCGGGCTGGTAGGCGCCGGTGGAGGTTTTTTAATCATTCCGGCTTTGGTGTTGTTATCCAAACTGCCCATGAAAGAGGCTGTAGGCACTTCACTGGTTATTATTGCGTCGAAATCCCTCATCGGTTTTTTTGGAGAGAGCAGCGAAACCGTCATTAACTGGAATTTACTGGCTGTTGTGAGTGCTTTCGCTACGGCAGGCATTTTTATTGGCATGCTGCTGTCTAAACGCATCGATGGCGCGAAACTTAAACCGGCCTTTGGTTGGTTCGTTTTAGTAATGGGAATTTATATCATCGCAAAAGAAACCCTATTTAAATGATTGTGTAACTTTGATTACACCGCTTAACTGAATGCTCAGAGATGTAATAAATGTTACCAAACAGGGCGCTTCAAATCACTAACTTTGAATCATTAAATAAACAGAGAAACAGAACATATGAAAATAGAACAAATTTATACAGGATGTTTGGCACAAGGTGCCTATTACATTACCTCCAACGGAGAAGCCGCCATCATTGATCCGCTGCGCGAAGTACAACCTTATATTGACCGTGCTCAAAAGGATGGTGTAAAAATCAAGTATATTTTTGAAACCCACTTTCACGCCGATTTTGTATCCGGACACCTCGACCTCAGCAAAAAAACCGGTGCGCCTATCGTGTACGGACCAACGGCTAATCCTGAATTTACAGCCACAATTGCTAAAGACGGAGAAGAATTTAAAATTGGTAACATCACCATTAAAGTGTTGCATACCCCGGGACACACCATGGAAAGCTCGTGTTATCTTTTAAAAGATGAGAATGGTAAGGATCATGCTCTCTTTAGCGGCGACACCCTCTTTTTAGGAGATGTGGGTCGGCCCGACCTGGCGCAAAAAGCCGCCTCTATGACACAGGAAGAACTGGCCGGATTATTGTACGATTCTCTCTACACAAAAATCCTCCCGCTTTCGGATGACATCACGGTTTACCCTGCACACGGTGCCGGATCGGCCTGTGGTAAAAACATGATGAAAGAAACAGTGGATAGTCTGGGTAATCAGAAAAAAATGAATTACGCTTTAAATCAACCCAATAAATCCAGTTTTGTGGCTGCCGTTACCGATGGTTTGCTTCCTCCACCCGCCTATTTCCCACACAATGTTGCCATGAATAAAAAAGGGTACGAAAGTTTTGAGCAGGTGCTGAATAAAGGCATGCGCGCACTGGAAGTAAACGAATTTGAAATGCTGGCCGAAAGCACCGATGCGCTTGTACTCGACACGCGTTCAGCAGCGGAGTTTTCGAAAGGTTTTGTTCCCAGCTCTATTAACATTGGCATCAATGGGGATTTTGCACCATGGGTGGGCGCGATGATCAGAGACGTTAAACAATCTATTTTGTTGATTGCTGAAACCGGTAAAGAAGAAGAAGCCGTAACCCGTTTAAGCCGCGTTGGTTTTGATAATGTGCTCGGTCACCTCAAAGGTGGTTATCCAAGCTGGGTGAAAGCAGGCAAGGAAAGCGACAGTGTAAACCGAATCAGCGCCGAACAATTTTCAAAAGAAGTGGATGTGAAGAATGATTATGTTGTTGACGTGAGAAAAGAAAGCGAATACCTGGCTGAACATGTTGAAGAGGCGTATAACAAACCTCTGGACGTCATCAACAATTGGTTTGCAGAACTTCCTTCCGACAAAACGTTTTACATGCATTGTGCCGGTGGCTACCGAAGCATGATTGCTGCAAGTATACTCAAGGCCAGAGGCATCCATAACTTCAAAGAAGTGGATGGAGGATTTAAAGCCATCTCCGCAACTGAAGTACCTAAAACCAATTTTGTTTGTCAAAGCAAACTTCAGAAATCATAACATGCAAAAAAAAGGATTAAAACTTGTCATGCTCCTGGTCATCGTAACAATGACCTGGGCTTGCAACTCTCAAACACAAAAACCAACATCATCAAATACCAAAGAAATGAAAACGAGTAAAGAAATCATAGTAGATGTTCGCACACCTGAAGAATGGCAATACGACGGACATGCTGAATGTTCAGTAAACTACCCGCTCGATCAGTTACAGGATAAGATCAATGAACTAAAAGCCTACGACCATGTTGTGCTGGTGTGCAGAAGCGGCGGACGTGCAGGTAGCGCCAAACGCATGCTGGAAGCGGCAGGCATTAAGAATGTAGAAAATCTTGGTCCCTGGCAGAACGTGTCCTGCGCCAATTAAGAAAAACCAAATTAAAAATCTAAACTTCCCTTTATTTATCATCCGGCATCAGGCCAAGGATGCATTCGATATAGGGAAGCGTCTTTCCTCTCTTCTGAAAACAATAATAACCTTTCCGGTTTAACGAATTAATTCGTTAAACCGGGTTTTCCTCCCTGATATCGTCCTCTCTTTTGTAAAAAGAACTTTCAGTGTTACAAAAGTGACATAACTCATATGACTTTTGTCATAACTTCGCAATAAACTAAACACTATGAATTGGATATTTGAACCCTGGCCCTGGTATGTCGCCGGCCCTTTGATTGGATTAATTGTTCCAATCCTGCTATTGATTGGCAATAAATCATTCGGCATCAGCTCTTCTTTAAGACACATTTGTGCCGCCTGTATTCCAGCCAATATTCCGTTTTTTAAATACGACTGGAAAAAAGAAACCTGGAATTTGTTTTTTGTAGGAGGCATCTTATTGGGTGGAGTTCTCACCAGTGCTTTTATACCCAACGCCGGTCCTGTAGAAATACACCCTGAATTGGCAGCAGAATTAAACAGCTATGGCATCGCTGATTTTTCAGGATTGGTGCCTGCCGACCTTTTTAACTGGACCAGCTTGTTCACATTAAAAGGATTTTTGATGATAGTAGCAGGTGGCTTTTTAGTGGGTTTTGGAACCCGCTACGCCGGCGGCTGTACAAGCGGACACGCCATCATGGGTTTGTCCACTTTGCAATGGCCATCGCTGGTTGCCACCTGTTGTTTTATGGCCGGAGGCATCCTCTTCGCCAATTATGTGTTACCCTTTATTTTAAGTCTTTAATCGTATGAAAATAGAAGATATTACAAAAGAATCAGAAGAGTTTAAAATCAGGGCCACCGACACCATGTGTGTCAACGAGTCTGAGCTCAACCACCCCTGGTGGTATAATTTTAAATACGCAGCAGTGGGCCTTTTGTTTGGCTTGATTTTTATTAAAGCCGAGATTATTTCCTGGTTCCGTATTCAGGAGATGTTTCGCTTTCAATCTTTCCACATGTTCGGAATTATTGGTTCGGCAGTGGTGGTTGGATTAATCAGCGTTTTCCTTATCCGGAAATTCAACATCAAAACCATTTATGGTGAAGAAGTAGAAATCCATCCTAAAGCGTTCAACAAAGGCAATGTTTACGGAGGATTAATGTTTGGAATTGGCTGGGCCATCACCGGCGCATGTCCCGGTCCGCTTTTTGCCCAAATCGGCTCCGGCTCAACAGTGGTTATCATCACATTACTAAGTGCGATTTTAGGAACCTGGACTTACGGAAAATTCAGAGAAAAACTGCCGCATTAAGTTGACATGAAAGAGCAGGAAGAAATAGAAAGAACCGCTTCGGTAGTGTTTAAGTTAAGCAACACCATTGCCATTTCACTGGTTCTACTTCTCATTACCTTCCTGGTTTTGATTTTTGATATTCAATTGCCGGAACGAAAAACCCTCGACGTAAAACCGCCACAAGCCGATAGCAACGGGTTGTTTACTGAAGCGGCCAGGGAAGAATTCAGGCAAAAGTTAATGAAATCCATGTTTTGGCAGGCACCGGATGATTCAGAACTGGAAAGCGAAAAAAACAAAGCCCAGATTCTTTACGGCAAAGATTTGATTGTTAATACCGCGCTTTATTTTGGAGACAAGGGCCGGGTGAATGCAGGTGCAACAAATGGGATGAATTGCCAAAACTGTCATCTCGAAGCCGGCACAAAGATTTTTGGTAACAATTACGGTTCTGTGGCTTCAACATATCCCAAATATCGTGCCCGTTCAGGCACCATGGAAAACATCACAAAACGCGTGAACGATTGTTTTGAAAGAAGTTTGAATGGCCAGACACTCGACAGCAATTCAACCGAAATGAAAGCCATTATTGCCTATATCTACTGGCTTGGTAAAAACACAGAGAAAGGAAAAAAAGCCGCCGGTTCAGGATTTAAAGACATGCGTTTTCTGGATCGCGCTGCCAACCCCGGGAAAGGTGCTGTTGTGTATGCCGAAAAATGTCAGAGCTGCCATCAAAAAGATGGATTGGGTTTAATGAACGGAGATAAGACAGCTTTCACCTATCCTCCGCTTTGGGGACCAAAAAGCTACAATGCAGGAGCCGGCCTTTTCCGTTTATCCAATTTTGCAAAATATGTAAAGTACAACATGCCTTTGGGTGCTTCGCATCACTCAAGCCAACTCAGCGATGAGGAAGCTTGGGACGTGGCCGCCTTTGTCAACTCTCAATCCCGGCCAATGATGGACATCAAAAACGATTGGCCAAAACTTGAAGAAAAACCCTTCGATCATCCTTTTGGTCCTTATGCCGACGGTTTTGACGAAACACAACACAAATACGGACCCTTTAAAGTGATACTTGAAAAGCAGAAGCTACTTAACAAAAAAAATAAACCCACTTAAATTTTAATTCAATGAAACATTTTTTATACCTGATTGCTTTTGCGTTCTGCCTGAACACCGGTTTATTCGCACAAAACACTGAAGTTAAAACGCCGGAGCATAAAATTGTTTTTCAGCTCACCAGCGGAGACACCACGGTTCACAAACAACTCGTGAAACAATTCAATAACATTTTAACGGTGTCGCCAGGCACTCAAATTGAACTGGTGTGCCATGGAGCCGGTATGGACTTTCTGATTTCAGGGAAAACTATTGTAGAGAATAAAATAGAAGCGCTTGCAAAACGCGGTGTAGTGTTTTATGCCTGTGAGTTTTCCATAAAAGAACGCAAAATTGACCGCAACACCATTTTAAAAACAGCAGGTTATGTTCCGGCGGGCATTGTAGAAATTGTTTCCAAACAAGAACAAGGCTGGAGCTATATCAAAGCGGGAAATTAAACCCATTCCCATAAAGTAATTAGCACGTGAAACATTTTCTTCTTTTAGTCCTTTTCCTTCTGGGTTACTCTTTGAAGGCTCAGGAGGAAGTGTCAAATAAAGATGGGGTGGATGTACACCACGTGCCTTTGAACCAAAAAGAAGACAGTTTGTACTTGAAAAACACCATTTTAAATGCGCACTGGCACGCACATATCCGCTCATTTTTAATGAGCACAACCAATGAAGGTGATTTAAAGGACGATTATGCCTTGGCAGCCGGTGCCGGAATTGGCGTGCTTACCAAACCCCTGTACGGGTTTCAGGTTGGCCTCAGTGGGTTTTTTATTTACAATCTGCTCTCTTCCGATATCGATCAGCCCGATCCACAAACCAAAGCTTCCAACCGCTATGAACTTGGTTTGTTTGATATTCTGAATCCTGGTAATAAAAACGATTTAGACCGGCTGGAAGAACTCTATCTTAAATACACATTGTCAAAAAGCTCTATTACTTTTGGAAAAATCAACATCAACACGCCTTTTCTTAACCCTCAGGACGGAAGAATGCGCCCAACCCTGGAGGAAGGTGTTTGGATCAACATCAACGAATCCAAAACATTCGGTTTTAACGGAGGATGGATTTGGGAAGTATCGCCGCGTTCTACCGTACAGTGGTTTCAAATTGCCCAATCCATCGGCATTAATCCTTCAGGAATCACCACTTCGGGCAGCAAATCGGATTATTATTCCAACCTCAGCAGTGCCGGTATGTTCATTGCTAATGTGTATTACCGGCCCAGCGAAAAACTAAAAATTAATCTTTGGAATGGTTTTCTTGAAAACATCATGAACACCGCCATGGTAGAAGTCAACGCAAATAAATCCTTGAACAATAACCACAGCTTTTACCAGGGACTGATGTTTATGCATCAGGATGCCATTCGTTCAGGAGGAAATGAAAATCCCAGCAAATCCTATATTGACAAAGGCGCTCAATCAAACATTATCAGCGCACAGCTGGGAATAAAAAACAAAAGGGTTAACACTTCAGTGAATTACACCCATATTACCGGCGACGGCAGATACCTGATGCCCAGAGAATGGGGAAGGGATCCGTTTTACACCTTTTTACCCCGCGAACGAAACGAAGGGTTTGGCAATATACATGCCATTAGCATTAAAAGCAGTCTTAGCGTGTTCAAAAACAGTTTAACCGCCGGAATGGGATATGGCTATTACCATTTGCCCGACGTAAAAAATTACCGGCTTAACAAATACGGGATGCCCTCGTATCACCACCTCACATTGGATGCCGCTTATCGCTTTCAGCACTTTTTAAAGGGCATGGAGCTGCGAATGCTTGTGGTATCGAAAATAAAACAAGGTGAAACCTACGACGATTTAAAGTACATTTACAGTAAAGTGAACATGTTAAATTTCAATTTAATTATTGACTTCAGGATTTAATCTCAGCAAGCATGAAAAATAAAAACAACCCGAAAGGAGGAGACAACAGAAGAGAATTTCTGAAAAAAACCACGCTGGCCGGCCTGGCCGGTGTATTAAGTCCGGTTTCTGACTTGATTGGCGCTGAGGCCATGGAAAACAATGATTTGGAGAACGTAAAATTATCAGAAGGCTCAAAAAACAAAACCATCAGCATTTTAATAACCACCGATATACACGCGCAGCTTTTTACACACGATGAGTTTTTTTGGGAAAACAATCAGGCTGTTTATAAAAAACGCGGAGGCCTTGCGGTGTTAAAAACCATGATTGATTCCTTCAGAAAAAAAAGTCCTGAAACCACTCTTTTGTATGATGGAGGAGATTATTTTCACGGTCACGCTGTAGCCTCACTTACCGAAGGAGAAGCGCTCATTCCGATTTTTAACGAACTGGGATATGACCTGATGTTGCCCGGTAACTGGGAAGTGGTGTACAAGAAAAAGAAAATGCTTTACGACATGGGCCATGCCAATGCCGCAAAAATCTGCGCTAACATGTACCACAGTACCAAGGACGAAACCAACGGGGAATTGGTTTATCCTCCCTACTGGATAAAATACATATCCGGAACGAAAATTGGTTTTATTGGTTACACCGATCATTTAATACCTAAACGTCAAAGCCCTGCCTACAGCGAAGGATTAAAATTTGAGCATGCCGAAAAAAATCTGGCAAAATACGTTACGCTTTTGAGAGAGGTTGAAGGCTGCTCGGTGGTGATTGTAGCCACACACATGGGTTTGGCCCAACAGGTGGGTTTGGCCAACAATAAGGCTTGCGAAGGTGTTGACATCATTATGGGTGCTGATACACATGAACGTGTGAGAGTACCCATTCAGGGAAAATATGCCAAAGTGATTGAATGCGGAGCCTTTGGTTCTTTTCTGGGAAAACTTGATCTGTATATCGAAGAAGGCAAATTAAAGGAGATGAACTATGAGTTGATGGATGTGGACCCGGTAAAATACCCTGCCGATAAAAAGCTTCAAAAAATGGTGGACGCCGCCTATGAACCTTATAGAAAAGAATTAGATAAAGTAATAGGCACAAGCAAAACTCCTTTGGTGAGGTATTTCGTAATGGAAACCCCTATGGACAATTTGATAACCGACGCCATCAAGTGGAAATTTGGACCTGATATAGCTTTGTCCAACGGATTTCGCTTTTGTCAGCCCCTGGCTGTGGATTCTAAAACCGGACTTGCCAGTATAACCAAAGAATTTTTGTGGAACATGCTTCCGGTAAACAGTGAGGCCAAAACTGCAAAAGTAAGTGGCAAACAAATTTGGGATTGGCTTGAAAAGGAACTTCAAAATGCATTTGCCAAAGACCCCTCCAAACGATTTGGAGGATGGTTCGTGCGTTACAGCGGAATGGAAGTGAATTTTACCATTGGCAATGAACTGGGTAAAAGAGTCAATACGGTTAAAATTGGAGGAAAACCGCTTGAACCGGAAAAAGAATACAGCATTGTGGCTTGCGAGAGAGAAGGCGATCCGGAAGATACCTTGTGCAGAATTGAACACGTAAGAAATCCAAAAAAAACACCCATTTTTTTACACGATGTAATTATTGAATACCTTGCCCAACATTCGCCGGTAGCCCCAAAAATTGAAGGCAGAGCAACAGCTACCGACGAGCCAAACACCCTGCTTACCCAATTAAAAGGCACCACTTATGAGTTCCGTTAATTTGAACTGTTTTTTTGGATACCTTTAACTTCTTGAGAAGTTATGACCGGGCTTAAAGAGAAACTGAAACATTTTTTAGAACTTAAACTCATTGACGAAATCGTCGAAGGATGTAAGGTGATGTCCTTCAAAGAGGGGGACGTGATTATTGATTACAACAAAGAAATCAAATTTATGCCCTTAATCGTCAGCGGAACCATACGGGTGATGCGAAAAAACGAAGATGGACACGAATTGCTGTTGTATTACCTTAGTTCGAATGAAAGTTGTGCCATGGCCTATACCTGTTGTATGGAAGCCAGAAAAAGTGAAATCAAAGCCATTGCCGAAGACAATGTGGAACTTATTTCCATTCCGCACGAAAAACTGGATGAGTGGCTGGTAAAATACCCCAGCTGGAAAAGTTACATCTTCAATAGTTTTACCCAAAGATTCAATGAACTGCTGAAATCGCTTGAGAGCATCGCGTTTCACAAGCTCGACGAACGTTTGATCAAATACTTAAAAAACAAATCCAGGGTCACCGGCAAATCATCCATTTTGCTTTCGCACAATCAAATTGCCGAAGAAATGGGAACCAGCCGGGTGGTGATTTCGCGTTTGCTGAAACAGCTGGAAAACGACAAAAAACTTTTGCTTTACCGAAATGAAATAAAACTGCTCAGTACGTTTTGATCTGAGCTTTTCCCCAATCCTTATTATGACCCCACCTCCTCCTTTCAAAAAATGGAAATTCGCCTTTTTGGTTTGGTGTTTCATTTATCCGATGATCACCCTGGTTTCCATGTTCCTGCTTCCTCACCTGCAATTTTTACCCGGACCCCTCCGTACCCTAAGCATCAGTTTAATTCTTGTGCCCCTCATGGTGTGGTTCTACATCCCCTTTATACAAAAACGGTTTTACAACTGGCTAAGAAAATAAGCCCGCAATTCATGCTTTTAATTTAACGGCATTCCTTTAAATTTGCCGCTTGTGTAAAACTCAAAAGGCCTCGTTCATCTCCGCCTTTGAATCCTTACATTTGAATGTTAAACCAACACCAGCTATGAAATACAGTTTACTTCCCTTTGCAGCATTTGCGCTAGTTATGAGCCAGTCCTGCAAAAACAAGTCCGATTCTGAAACTGCACAAAAGTCTTATTTCGACGTAAGCGGAATGGACACCAGTGTTAAACCCGGCGATAACTTTTACGAATACGTGAATGGTACCTGGTTAAAGAACAGTAAAATCCCCGATGACCAAAGTGCCTGGGGAAGTTTTTATACACTGTATCAGGAAAACCTGAACAAACTAAAAGGCCTTCTTGAAGAAGCCGCCGCTTCCAAATCTGAAAAAGGGAGTCTTGAGCAAAAAGTGGGAGATTATTATGCCAGTGGCATGGATACCCTCACGATTGAAAAACTCGGAGCTGAACCTCTCAAACCGGCTCTTGCTAAAATTGACGCGGTAACAGATCACAACAGCCTGATGAAACTGGTTGGCAAATTTGCAGCCAGTGGTGAAGATTATCTGATTGGGTATTATGTAGGTGCTGATGATAAAAACAGCGCCATGAACATTTTAACCATGTATCAAAGTGGTTTAACCCTGCCTGAAAAAGAATATTATACCCGCACCGACAGCGCAACGGAAGCTTCAAGACTGGCCATGAAAAAACACATCACCGACCTGTTTGTACTCTGTGGAGAAGAAAAAACCATTGCCGAAAAAAATGCCGGAATTATTCTTGCCTTGGAAACCGAGATGGCTAAAAGCCACCGAAGCCCTGTTGAATTGCGCAACCCACAATTAAATTACAATAAAATGCCGGTGGCTGAACTTCAAAAACGCAGCCCAAATATCAACTGGAAAGAATTGTTTGGCGCCATCGGCATTTCAACCGACAGCGTAAACGTGGGTCAACCGGCGTATTACGAAAGTTTGAGCAAACTGTTAGTCTCACAACCCATCTCCGCCTGGAAAACCAAACTTAAGTACGATTATATCAGTACCAACGCCAATTTACTCAGCAAAGCCTTTATTACTGCCAACTTTGAATTCGATCGTGTGTTCAGCGGGCAGAAAAAACAAAGCAGCCGTTGGAAAAAAATGGTGTCACGCGTGGATGGTGGATTGGGTGAACTGCTTGGACAACTGTACGTGAAAAAATACTTTAACGATACGGCTAAACAACGCATGGATGAACTGGTGAACAATCTTCAAAAAGCCTTTGCTGCGCGCATTCAGCAGCTGGACTGGATGAGTCCTGAAACCAAAGAAAAGGCCATGACCAAGTTAAATTCATTCATGAAAAAGATTGGTTACCCTAACAAGTGGAAAAATTTTGATGATGTAAGTATTGACAGAACCAACTTCTTCGCCAATGCACTTTCTGTGCGCATGCATCACCAGAAAGAAGAACTTGCGAAAATTAACAAACCCGTTGACCGAACCGAATGGGGCATGAGTCCACCAACCGTGAACGCGTATTACAACCCCAGCAACAATGAAATTGTATTCCCTGCCGGAATATTACAGTTTCCTTTCTTTGATGCGAATGCCGATGATGCCATTAATTACGGCGCTATTGGAATGGTAATAGGCCATGAAATGACTCATGGTTTTGATGACCAGGGCAGTCAATACGACCACCAGGGCAACATGGTGAACTGGTGGACAAAAGAAGACGGAGAGAAATTTAAAACAAAAACTACAGGTTTGGTAGACCTCTACAGTTCATATACCATTCTGGATAACCTTCATGTTAAAGGCGACTTAACCTTAGGCGAAAACATCGCCGATGTGGGTGGTTTAGCGATTGCTTACGATGCCTTTAAAATGACCAAACAAGGACAAGACACGACAAAAATTGACGGGTTCACGCCTGACCAGCGGTTTTTCCTGGGCTATGCACAAGTTTGGCGCATGAAGAGCAGGGACGAAAATCTGAGAAGTCGCATTACAACCGATCCTCACAGTCCGGAAATGTACCGTGTAAACGGACCAGCTTCCAACTTTGATCCTTTTTACATCGCCTTCGGTGTAAAAGAAGGAGATAAGATGTACATCGCCCCTGATAAAAGAGCGAAAATCTGGTAAGTGCTTATTGCTGTTTAAAATTCAACAAAGGTCCGGATGGTTTCCGGGCCTTTTGTTTTTGTGTCTGACCTCGCCTCTTCAGGACCAAATCTGAGGAGTGAAAAGAACCCGGACAGATGGCCATGCCACTGTTTGACTTTAATCAGCAACGAAATTGACTTCTGTCAGGTTTTTCCCCCTCTCTTAATTGTAATTTCGTGTGAACTATACCCCCTCTTCAAGGGGTGAGAACTATCCCGTTGAATGTCAAATTTAGGTACCATATTAGCGGCCACCGACTTCTCTGAAAGTGCAGAAAATGCAGTGGATTATGCTGCGGCACTGGCGTTACAGTGCGGGGTAGGTTTGGTGATACTTAACGCCTACCATGTTCCTCTTGTGGCTTCGGAAGTGCCTACCCTGATGTTTACCCTGAACGAGCTCGAAAAAGAGGGGCTACAACAATTAAGGGAAACTGAAACCCGTGTGAGAAAAACGTATCCCGGACTCAAATCCGTTGATTTGCTTTGTTTACATGGTTTTGCCGGGGAAATTATCAAAACACAGGCTGAAAAACAGAAAGCCGGTCTTGTGGTGATGGGTTTACAGGGTGGAGGCTTCTTTAACGAAAAGGTGATTGGCAGCAACGCTTATGAAATGGTAAACGATTGCAGCAGCCCGGTAATGATTGTACACCACGAATTGAAATACAGTCCCATCAAACGCATTTTGTTTGCCAGCGACAACAAAGAAATAAAATCCCTGAATTTGCTTGATCCCCTGAAAACGCTGGCCGGAATTTATAAGGCGGAGATTTACATACTGCATGTAAACAAGGACGAAAAAGACTTGCCCGGGCAGGAAGCGGCTGTTGGAGGCCTTCGGCTGGATCATTACTTCGAGGGCATCACACATCATTTTTTTGAGATGACCGCGCCTAATTTAACTGAAGGATTGAACGCTTTTGCCAAACAGCACAACATTGATTTGAGTGTCGCTTTGGCCAGACATCACGGATTTTTTGAATCCCTGTTCCGAAAAAACAACGTTCAGGACATCATATACCATTTGCAAACACCTATTTTAACCTTACACCAATAATCAGCATGTTACATAGTTTAAAGGAAAATCCCATGAAGATCAGCATCAACGACCACCGAAAAATACACGCCATTCAAGACGAGTTCAACGAGGTATTTCCTTATTTAAAAATTGAGTTTTTCTCAAAACCACACGCCAGCGGGGGCCCCTCATCAAAAAAGATGATGAAATCGAGCAGCAAAACCCTGGGCGAATGCCGCACCATTCACAACAAAGGAAGCATCACCATTAGCCCGGAAATGACGGTGGATGAGCTTGAGCAACGCTTCATGGATGTTTACGGCCTTTCGATACAGGTTTTTCGTAAGTCGGGCAAAGTTTGGCTTGAAACCACCATTACCGATGGCTGGACGCTTGAAAAGCAAAACGAACAGGGCAAGGAACTGAGTGAATCCTGAACCTTCTCAAAAACAGCTTAACATTCGGTTTGTGTCTTCAGGCCTAAATTGCTAAATTGGTCTTCGGTTTTAACAGGCACTTAGTGCCTTATTCCATCGAGTATAATTTAAAACGATGTAAGCATGACACCATTTCAAAACATTCATTATGCAATAGGTGAATTGGCCTATGCATTTGCCAAAATTGACGGAAAAGTAAATCCCGAAGAGCGTAAAAAATTTGAACAGATTGTTTTGTCAGGCTTCAGGCAAAAAAACTTCAATTACGATGTGTCTGACATCATTTTTAAAATACTGGATAAGGACAAACGCGACCCTGAAACAGTTTACAACTGGGCCATGCATGAGCTGAAAACCAACAGCCATTATCTTAGTCCTGACCTTAAAGAGTGTGCTTTAAAAATCATGAAAAGCATTGCGGAGGCTTTCCCCCCTGTAACGGCCGAAGAAAATGCGCTCTATCAAAAATTTGCAAAGGACATTGAGCCCTTGAAGGGTGATCCCATCTATTACTCGAAATCCTGAATGCTCTGATTTTTTCGTATGAAACTTAAATTTATCGGGGCCACCGAAACGGTTACCGGAAGCAAACACCTTATCCTTACCGAAAAAGGAAAACAATTTTTACTCGACTGTGGTTTGTATCAGGGTTTGGGCAAGGAAACAGACGAACTGAACCGTCACCTGGGCATAAATCCATCGCACATAGAAGCTGTTGTGCTTTCTCATGCCCACATTGATCATTCGGGCAACCTGCCCTACCTCGTAAAAAACGGGTTTAAAGGAAAAATTTATTGCACCCCTGCCACCTTCGATGCCTGCGAAATACTATTACTTGACAGCGCCCACATTCATGAAAGCGACATACGTTACATCAACAAACGGCGTTTGAAAAGAGGTTTCGACCCTTTAAAACCCCTCTACACAACAAAAGACGCCGAAGAGTGCCTCAAACGTTTCAGACCCTTGCCCTATAACCACGAATTTCACCTGTGTGATGAATTGTCTTTTCATTTTACCGATGCCGGTCACATCATTGGAGCCGCCGCAGTGCAGTTATGCGCAAACGAAGAGGGGAAAAAAATCCGACTCAGTTTTAGCGGGGATGTGGGGCGTTACAATGATTTAATTTTAAAAGCGCCGGATGATTTTGCACAGGCTGATTACATCATTTGCGAATCGACCTACGGCAATAGCATACATGAAAATCCTGAAAACACCGAAAAAAAACTGCTCGACATTATTCTGACTACCTGTATTGAAAAAAAGGGTAAACTCATTATACCGGCGTTTAGCCTTGGCCGCACACAGGAACTGGTGTTTCTTCTCAATAATCTCAAAAACAAACACCTGCTTCCTAAAATTAAAGTATTTGTCGATAGTCCGCTTTCCTCTAAAGCAACCCAGGTGATGCGTAAACACACCGAGTGTTTTAATGAAACGGTTAAAACCTCATTGCATCACGACCCCGATCCTTTTGATTTTGAAGACCTGAAATACATTGAGGATTCCGATGAATCCAAGTTCCTGAATGACATCCAGGAGCCCTGCATTATTATTTCAGCCTCGGGAATGGGCGATGCCGGACGGGTAAAACACCACCTGAGCAATTCCATCGGCAATCCCAACAACACCGTTCTCATTGCCGGCTACTGCTCTCCCGGAACGCTTGGAGCCGACCTCCTGGCAGGCCATCAGCAGGTTCACATTTTCGGGGAGGTGTTTGATGTGAAAGCAGGAGTGGAATCCATACAATCCCTGAGTGCTCACGCCGATTCCACTGACCTTCTCCGTTTTCTGTCCTGTCAGGACAAAGAAAAGGTAAAGAAGGTGTTCCTGGTGCATGGTGAACCTGAGTCGAAAATCGGCTTCAGAAGCCTTTTGGCAAGGGAAGGCTACAAAGAAGTGATCATCCCTGAAAAAGGGGAAAGTTTTGTGTTGGCCTGAGCCTCCTTTTGTTTTAAAAATTCGCAAAAAACTGACCTTCCTCATGTTTTGATTTGAGCACAACACTTATTTTCGGTTTTTGAGGTCGGAAAATTAATGCCTACATTAGGTTCTTCATACTCTACCATCCAAATGGAAAGCATTAATGCCTTGTTTGAGCATGCCACAGAAGGGATTATTATTGTGAACCACGAAGGCCTCATGATTAGAGTAAATCCCAGTGCTTGCAAAATGTTTGCCTATTCACCAGGAGAGCTGGAAGGTTTGCCAGTAGAAACCCTGGTGCCATTGCGTTACGCTAACAAACACGAATCGCACCGCAGCCATTATGTAAAATCGCCCCACTCGAGGGCAATGGGCAAGGATTTTCAACTGAGTGCTAAACGAAAAGACAATAAGGAATTTCCGGTAGAAATCAGCTTAAGTTATTACAAAAAGGAAGACAAAACCTATGTTATCGCGTTTATCATTGATATCACTGAAAGAGCCCAGAATGAAGAGAGAATTAAAAAAATGAACTTCGACCTGGAGCTGAAGGTAAAGGAAAGGACCAGTGTATTGCAGGAAGCCCTCATTCAATTGGAAAGTTCAAAGGAGGATTTGAAACATGCTTTGAAGCATGAAAAGGAATTACACGATCTGAAATCGCGTTTTGTTACCATGGCTTCACACGAATTCAGAACCCCGCTCAGCACTATTCTTTCATCGATTTCACTGATTGCCAAATACACCCAAACGGAAGACGATGATAAACGGCAAAAACACGTTCAGCGTATTAAGTCAGCGGTTACTAATATGACCCTCATCCTCAACGATTTTCTTTCGGCCGAACGTTTGGAGGATGGACGCATTTCAGCCAAATACAGTGTATTTTCGATCAAGGACCTCATGAACGAAACACTCATCGAAATGCACGGCATTCTGAAACAGGGGCAGCGCCTTGACTACAAACACGAAGGTGAACAGGAACTTGAACTTGACCCTCAGATGATGAAAAACATTTTTATTAATCTGATTTCAAATGCCATAAAATTTTCAGAGGAAAACAAAACCATTACTATCCGAACCGGTATTCAGAGAAACCAGGCTCTGATAACCATTGCTGATGAGGGCATGGGGATTCCCAGAGAGGAACAGGAACACATGTTTGAACGGTTTTACAGGGCAAAAAATGTCACCAATATTCAGGGAACAGGCCTTGGTCTGAATATCGTGAGCAAATACCTTGAAGCCATGAACGGCACCATTGAATTTGAAAGTGAATTGAACAAAGGCACTACTTTTAGAATTTCCATTCCTTTGCAACACCAAACATGAAAACAATATTAATCATAGAAGACAACCGCGACGTAAGAGAAAATACAGCAGAAATTCTTGAATTGGCCAACTACAAGATTCTGCAGGCGGAGAATGGAAAAATTGGCGTAGAACTGGCACAACAGAAAAAGCCCGACCTCATCATCTGCGACATCATGATGCCGGTGTTGGATGGTTACGGGGTTATTCACCTTCTGAACAAATCGCCTGTTACAGCCGGTATTCCGTTCATTTTTCTCACTGCAAAAAGTGAAAGAACCGACCTCAGAAAAGGCATGGAAATGGGGGCCGACGATTACATTACCAAACCTTTCAGTGATATCGAATTGCTGAATGCCGTAGAAAGCAGACTCAAAAAAAATGAGATGCTGCGCGCTGAATTCTCTAAAAGTGTTGAAGGCCTGAACAAGTTTTTCGACGACGTTAAAAAACTGGAAGAACTCAAAAACCTGTCCTCGCAAAGGCGCGTGAAACATTTCAAAAAGAAAGAATTGGTTTTCAGCGAAGGCAACCAGCCCAACTACCTTTATTTTTTATCCAAAGGCAAAATCAAAACCTTTAAGGCCCACGAGTACGGCAAAGAATTTATTACAACACTGTATAAAGATGGAGACTTTTTAGGTTACACCGCGTTGCTGGAAAACCAGGCGTATACTGATTCTGCAGAGGCCCTTGAGGATTGCGAAGTGGTATTGATACCCAAAGAGGATTTTTTCGCTCTCATTTATAACAACATGGAAGTGATGAAGGCATTCGTGAAGCTGCTTTCCGACAACATTCTAGAAAAGGAAAAACAACTGGTGAACCTGGCTTACAGTACGGTAAGAAAACGTGTTGCGGAAGCCCTGGTATTGTTGTACGAAAGATACAGCCGCGAAAGCGATCAGAACTTCAGCATATCCCTCTCAAGGGAAGACCTTGCCAACATTGTGGGCACTGCAACCGAATCCCTCATCCGTACCTTAAGTGATTTTAAGGAGGAAAAACTGGTTGAAATTCGCGGAAGCAACATCACGATACTCAACATCGAAAAAATCAGGTCATTAAAGGCCTGAGCTTTCCTTTAAAAAGGTAATCCTACTGAAGTGTCTGATAGTATTCCGCTCAGCTGGGGATGAATTGAAATGACTGGGATTTTTGAACTGTGTACCAACTCGTGATCGTAAGAATTCAACTCCAGTAATTTACCACCCCTTTTTTGATCGGTCATGGTAATAATCAGATCTACCTTGTGTTTTTTGGCAAAAGTATTGGTTTTTCCTACCCTGTGACTGGTTTTGTCAACAAAGGTCTCTACGCTTACTTTTTGTCCCTTACACAGGCTTTCAATCTGTTTCGCAAAGGTCTCTAACTTAAATTTGTGCTCCTTTTCATTTTCATCATACAATCCAAGAACAGTAATTTTAGCTTTGAAAGCCTTTGCCATACTCACCGCATAATCCACCTTTTGACGGGTGTGATCAGAAAGGTCGATGGGCAATAAAATGTTTGAATACCCCTTTTTATTCGATGGTTCTTTAACCGTCATCACCGGTATTTCAGATTTTGTAATCAGGCGGTAGGCGTTGCTTCCTAAAAACAAGTCCGACTTGGAGTTGGAACCTTGAGTACCCATCACCACCAGGTCAATTTTGTTTTCGTCACACATTTCAACAATTTCCGAAGTAATGCTTCCGGTTGAGACAAGAGATTTTGCTTTAATTCCATACTCCTTGCGAACTTTGACACACACTGTTTCCAGCTTTTCATTTACCAGATTGACAAGTACCTGATTGTTCTTCATCTTGAACACCGGCAATAAAATGTCTAACATTTCAGATTTACTGATGACATGGAGAAGGTAAAGCTCGCACTTCAGCAGAGAGGACATAAATGCAGCGTGACTCAAGGCTTTGTCAGCATTTTTCGAAAAATCATAGGGCATTAAAATGCGCTTGGGATTAAATTTGATCATAGGATATAAAGGTTTAAGCGTGAACCGACATTACCGGAACATTTGAATTAAAAGCAATGGTTTTGGTGTTGGTTTCATTAAACAAACGGTACACCAGGTTGTGTTTTCTGCTGAATAACACCACAAGGTCAGATTTATTCTGACTCACGTATTTTTTGATGCCTTCTGAGAACCCTTTGGCTTTAAAAATTTTAATATTCCATTTTTCAGCTTCCTTTCTTCTTTGCCCTGCTTCAAGTCCAAAATCCAATTCATCGTCGGTTTGAATATGCACCAAATCGGCTTTCATTTTGTGGTCTTTGGCAAATTGTTCCGCCTTACGAATTACCACGCGTTTCAAATCCTGTTTGTAATCCACCGCGGCAAGAATGCTGGCATAACGGTGCTGATGGTAGGATTCAGGAACAATCACCACCGGACAATCGATTTTTCCGGCAATGTCAACGCCAGTTGATCCCCAAATGAACTTGGAAATTTTACTCTTGGTTTCCAAACCAAGCACCACTACATGGATTTTCTTTTTCGAGGCCAGTTCCTCAACGTAAGACTTAAATGACATGTTGGAATTACCGACCTCTATTTCTATTCCTTTATGTTTTGCCAGAGTTTTGGCTTTAAGCTGCTCGAGTTTCGCCAGATCATCCCGTTTAATGGCTTTGTAATCCACCATGTATAAGCCGGCATTTGTATGCACTACCGGAAATTCATACACATGAAACAAAATGAGGGAGGCGCGGGATTGTTTGGCGAGACCGACCGCATATTCCAATGCGTTCAGAGAGGATTTGGTATAATCAATCCCCACCAGAATTTTTTTACTTTTTTGTTGTGTTGTCATAAATTGAGTTATTTATTTAAATAGAAATCCAGAGTAAAGCGGCTCCATTCCTCAGGCATAACCAATAAAACAGAAATGATAAGCAATCTGGGGAAAACATGACGCATGTCCCAAACCGGTTCAAGTACCGAGAACGCCAGGGCAACCAGTATAACATCAAATCCAAGCAGTACCAGTACGATATTTTTAAACAAACCAAGCACCAGGAGGATACCGCCAAAAAACTCCATGGCCGAAGTGTAAAACGACATGCCGTATTGCAAAAACTCAGGGATACGCCTTTGCCGGGCATCGCGCTGAAAAAGTTCAACCACGCCTTTGATCTTCACAACAAAAAGTTTATCGTAGCCCTGAAACATAAAAATAATCCCGCAAAAAAGGCGGATGATCAATTCAAGAAACTGATATTTTAAGCTGGCATCCATGGTTAAAATTTTACCAAAAGGTACTTATTTATTTCAATTTAACAAATATCATCTTTCGGTTCCTGAAGAGGGCTGAGAAGCATCATGCGGCCACATGACCCTTGTCATACCCGAACGCTTAAAAGCTGTGCATCTTTGCAACAGGAGAGGTTTTCACCAAGTCAACCGGTGGCGCTCCCTCCGCGTTATACAGCACCAAAAACGAATTAACCGATAAATTTAACCATCCCACAATTAACCCAATAACCCATGAAAGAACAAGAAAAAATCTACACACAGCACAACGAGAATATGGAGTGGAACAGCGCTTTAAAATTCTACAAAGAAGAATTGGATCTGCTTAAGGCGCGGCTTGCAGAAATTGCCTCAAAAAACAACAATCAGGAGGTGATGAAGGAAGTGGAGCATTTTCAAAATCAATTCATTATTCAGAGAGACAACATTGACAGGATTTCGCACGAAGTAAAAATGAATGAGGAAAAACTCATGGCGGATATAAAAAACAATCCGACTGCTGTTGACCATCGCAAAGTGGACTACCACAACAAAGAAAAAGACCTTGTGACCGGCTTTGAAAAAAACATGAATGAAATCAGGAGCGAATTTAAACGCTTTGCATCCAAGTGGATGTAAGGAATTCAAACCAGCTTATAAAAAAAACCGGAAGATGTTCTTACCGGTTTTTTGTTTTTTACACTTTGGATTGAATCAATCGGCTGAGTTCAGCTGCGGGTACTACCCCCGATTGTTTCCAGAGCACCTGACCCTTTTTAAATAAAATAAGGGTCGGCACACCGCGTACCTGGTAGGCCGCGGCTGCTTCCGGGTTTTTATCCACATCCACTTTTAAGATAAGTGCCTTATCGCCAACTTGTTGTTTTACTTCTGACAAGATGGGCGCCATCATTTTACATGGACCGCACCATTCGGCAAAAAAATCCACCAGTACCGGCACATCGGATTGAATGATATCCTGAAAACTTTTCATGCTTAATTTAATTAATTGAGCAGGACCCTCCGGAACAGCCCAGGTTGAACAAACTGATGGCCGATAAATAAATGCCCCCAACGATCAGGATGCTATCCATGCGGTAAATGCCGGAACCTATAAAAAACAGTCCTAACACCAATTTAAGGAGCCTCCAGGTGGTCCAGCCTTTTAATAAAAGTGCTTTCATTGGTGAAGTTTATTGTTTAAGGAGTACCATCCTCCGCCATTGTACACATTTGAAAACCCCATGGCTTTTAATTGAGATTTTGCCGCGGCGCTGCGCATTCCACTGGCACAACAGGTAATGACTGTCATCTCCGGCTTCAGATTTTTGGGTACTTTATTTAATTCGTTTAAGGGGATATTTATACTGCCTTTGATATGACCTGAAGCATACTCACCGCGGGTTCTTACATCCACAATTTTAGCTCCGCTTTTTACAAGTGCTTTAAAATCCTGCTTTGGTCCAAGACCCATCAGTTTTTTGAGTGTGCTTATCATAAATATTTGTGATTAGAGTTTAGTGATTAAATGCCGGTTAATTCCTTCTTTTGGAAACGTTTATCAAACTTGTTAAAAAAATTAAGCCATAACAAGCGTGAAAAACGAATGGTAAGCGGGCTCAGCGCAATGATACTGAGGGTGATAAACACCGCAAAGCCAAGGGTGTCCATGTGCAGAAAAAACATATCAATAAAAAACCATACGATGAACCATCCTGAGGTTAAGGCGTAAGACGCGTACATGGCTCCATAAAAAAAGCTGGGCTCTTTTTCGTATTTAAGGTCACAATGGCTGCAGTTTTTATGAATCTTAAACATACTGCCTAAACGGTATGGGTTATTGTATTCGAACACCTGGCCTTCATGACAGCGCGGGCATTTATTCATAACAGTTGAATAAAGGATGTTAAGAATTTTCATGAACTTCTGACTTTACTTGTTCTTTTTTAGAAAAAATACCGGCGAATAAATAGCCCAATACAGCACCGTAAGGAATGCTTATGAAGGGATTAGAGGCAATGACGCAGGTACCGTTCTTGCAACCAACGAAATAATAATATAAACCACCGGCTAAAGCACCTGCTATGGCGCCTATCCATTCTTTCCGGTGTTTTTGGATGAACCTGTTTATCATATGACAAAGATACTAAGAGAAAGCCTGAACAAACGGAAACAAATGTTACATAATTCCAAAGACGGTTATTCCTGAAAAAAGCCCCTCGAAAGGGGCCTTGGACTATTTTACCGGTATGGTTTGTTTGGGTGGAGTTTTGGCAACTTCTTTTTTGGGAATCCGGAGGTTCAAAACCCCATCCTGATAACTTGCCTGAATGCCATCGGCTGAGGCTGAATCCGGCAAAGTAAAAGAGCGGGTAAAACTCTGATAATTAAACTCCCGGCGGGTGTACTTTTCCTTCTTTTCTTCCTTTTCGTCTTTTTTTTCAGAAGAGATGCTGAGGATGTGGTTGTTTAATTCAATCTTAAAATCCTCCTTTTTCATTCCGGGTGCCGCCAGTTCTACCTGAAAATCAGATTCGGTTTCTTTCACATTAACCGAAGGCAGCGTGGAACCCATTTGGGAGAAATTTTTGGCATTCCAGTCAAACACATCCTTTGAGAAAAAATCATCGAATAAGCTTCCGAAATAAGGGAAGTTCTCGGTTTTTTTAATTAGTGAACTCATGGCTTTTGGTTTTAGGGATTTAACTGGTACAAAATTAATGGGCAAAAAACCCATCTGTTTTGACATTTATCATATTTTGGTTCAAACTTTCGTCAAGTACTCACTTGCTTTCGTATTTTTAACGCATGTCTATCAACATTTCACTCGTATTATCAGGGGGGGGCATGCGCGGCTGTGCCCACATTGGTGTGCTCAAGCGTCTGGAGGAACTCTCTATTCAGGCCCGGTTTATTTCAGGCACCAGCATTGGCGCCATTATCGGCGTTTTGATAGCCGATGGTTACAATTCCGATGAAATCCAAAGTATTTTCATAAAAAGCAAATTTGGTTTTGATTTTAATTACCTGCGGTTTTCCGAAGCCTTGCTGAGCTCCAAACGCATAGAGGACATCCTGAAAAAATACCTCAGAAGCAAGAACTTTGATGATTTAAAAATCCCTTTATACGTGTGTGTTACCGATTACCAAACCGGACAACCCGAATACCTGAGCAGTGGTAAACTTCTGCCGGCCGTACTGGCTTCTTCAGCAATTCCCTTGTTGTACAAACCTGTTAAAATTGAGAACAAACTTTATGTTGATGGGGGTGTAAGCCGCAATCTGCCCACAGCGCCTTTAAAAGAAAAAAATCTCCCGCTTTTGGGCATTCATGTAAACCCCCTGCTCAGAAGTACTAAAAAGAGCCTTACCCAAAAAATTGATCACAACATGCATTTGCTTTTGCTTGAAAAAACCATGGAAGCTTCCAAAGAATGTAGTGTTTACATTGAACCTGAAAAACTCAGTACCCATTCGATGTTTGAAACCAAAACGGTACCTCAATTGATTGAGATTGGTTACTCAAAGGCGAAAAGTGTATTGCAGCCGGAATTAGTGTTGGGGCTCGGTGGGGACAACTTTATGCCGGGGTTGTAAAAATAAGGTGCTGCCAAAAATCAAAAGTGAAATTACTTTTACCGCCTCCAGTACAATGTAAACCGTGTGCATATACGACGGCTCCAGAACACCGCCCTGAATGGCCTTCAAGGCTCTTGCATCCAGTTCCGGGAGCAGTTCAAGAGTTTGAACGGTAAGAATCATCAGAGGGATGACCAAAAATATCATTTTGTTATTGGCCCTGCGGATACGTCGAACTACAAAATTTAATACAATTGCTATTGCAAAAACCCATTCGATTTGATTCAGGGCTTTAAACACTAAGCGTCCGATGCCAAGTCCAACAGGGAGTGTAAGGCCGGGCGCCTGAAATTTCAACCAGGCCTCCATAAAACTGATGGCACACACAAAGCCCACCCACAAAAAAACGCAACTTACAACCAATGGATTTCTGACACGTGACATCATAGGAATCGGATTGAGGAATTCATAGTCGAATTTAAGCCTTTTTACAGAAATTGTATTTGCGCGTTCTTATCTTTCCTCAGGCTGTGGTGCTGAACACCTGTTTTTCCGGTATTTTGTTCCAGTAACGTTCGTCAAATGCCAGGCAAATGTTGCGCAGATAAGGTTTTCCCTGATCTTTAATATAAATGGAATTGTCCCGGATTTCTATCCAATTTTTTCCGACAAATGCCTGCAGTCTGTGAGCTATCCGCGCGTAAAGCTCTTCCCATCTGTGTTCAACTCTCCACCCGGTTTGGTACCGGCACATAAGGTCAAGTATATGAGCACGAATCAGCAGGTCCTCTTCGCTTAAGGCATGGCCTTTCATGATGGGAAATTTTCCCTCCGCTACTTTTTTCTGGTACTCCTCCACCGATTTAATGTTTTGCGCAAAGGCGTCCCAGGTGTCGCTGATGGAAGAAGCCCCTAGCGCAATCAGAAGATGGGTGTGCTGCGCCGTGTATCCCATAAAGTTGCGGTGCAGATTCCCTTTTTTGGCGGCTTCATACAAGTCGTCTCCGGGAAGGGCAAAATGATCCATACCCACATCTTCATAGCCCGCTTCTGCAAAAAGTTGTTTGCCCAGGTTGTAAAGGCTGCGTTTAACGGCATCCGCCGGCAGATCTTTTTCCGAATATTTTCTTTGTCCGGGTTTTAACCAGGGCACATGGGCATATGAGTAAAAAGCAATGCGCTCCGGTTTCAAGGCAATCACTTTTTCGATGGTGTCTTTTACCGTGGCTTCTGTTTGAAATGGCAAACCGTACACCAAATCTACGTTAACCGAGCGGTAACCAAGTTCCCGCGCGTTATCCATGGCATTTTTTACTTCTTCAAAACTCTGGAACCGGTGAATGGCTTCCTGAACGGTTTCGTCAAAATCCTGCACCCCAAAGCTCACCCGCTTAAAGCCCAGTGTATTCAATACTCTCAGATGTTCATGCGTGGTGTTGGAGGGATGTCCTTCAAAACTAAAATCAAAATGTTCATGTTGTGTTGCCCCGGAAAGAATACGTTTTAACAGGAAATGGAGGTTCTCAGGCGAAAAAAAAGTAGGTGTGCCTCCGCCCAGGTGAATTTCTTTGATGATGGGTTTGCCTGTAAATTGTTGCAGGTACAAGTCCCATTCCTTTAATAAGGACTGAATATACCCTTCTTCCACCGCGTGATTCACAGTTATTCGGGTGTTGCAGGCGCAATAAGTGCATAAACTCTCACAATACGGTAAATGCAAATACAGGCTTATGCCTTCTGCTCCGTATTGTTCAGAAGCCTGACGAACTTTTTGTTTCCATAAATCCTCATTCAGATTGTTTTCCCAATAAGGCACAGTGGGGTAACTGGTGTAGCGGGGTGCGGGAATATCGAGTTTTACCAAATCCATTTTCTTTTCCGTTGATTGCAAATTTTCAATTGTGAGGTATTGACTGATCAGCCTCCCATCATCTATCCATTCTGTGCAATTCGCTTTTTAATTCCATTAAAAATGTGTCAATAATTCCTTGTTTTACATGGGGCATGACTACTATTTTGTACCAGTTGGCTTTTTCCCCGTGTTGATCAGGAACAAGATTATATTTTTCAGCAAGGGCTGCGCTCATGTATTGTGAACGAATGGTGATGATGTTCAAATCAGGGTGGCGGTAATACTTAACTCCCCACTCTTTCAGCTTTTCACAGATAAAACTGGTTTTATCCAGCAACTGGTGCATTTTTACACTCCATCCCATGGAGCCATGGATACGCAGAATCATCCACACGCAAACCGCGTTGGCACCGGAACGACTTCCCACCAGAGTATAATCTTTTCCCTTCACGTAAGCTGCTTCATCGGTCAAGGTATAATGCATATACCCTTTTCGAATGAGAAAAATACCCGTACCGTAGGGCGCCTGAAGCATTTTGTGACCATCAATGGAAAATGAACTCACATTTTTATTCTTGAAACTGAAGGCATGGTGCTTACAGGTAAACGGAAAGATAAATCCTCCGTAAGCGGCATCCACATGCAGTTTGTAATTCAAACGCAAGAGATTCAATAAATCGGTGATTTTATCAATATCATCCACCGAACCAAACATGGTGGTGCTCATGTTTACGTTTACAATAAAATACTTGTAGCCTGCGGTAATAGCGTCCTCTAACTTTTCTTCAAGGTCCTTCATCAAAATTTCCCGCGTGTTTTCGTCCACCGCAATCTCAATGCCTTGTAGGCTCAATAGATTTAAACCCTTTGGAATAGAATAATGCGTATCGCGGGAATACACCACCGCAATGTCATCCACTGTGGCAGCGTGTTGCTTTACAAAATAGTTGCGGTAAATCCACAAGGCTTGTATGTTGGCTTCGGTACCGCCACTGGCCACATAACCATCGTATGTGTGGGGTTCTGCACCAAAAATTTCTTCAGCACAAATTTTTATTAAATCCTTTTCAATCTCCTGGGTCCCGGCAAAAAACTCCTCGTGCTCATCCCCAAGTGTGTGCACACCGATGTGATTAGGATTCGCGATTAGTGTTGACAAAAACGGAGCATCTCTCAAAAATGGAGCGTCTTCGTAAAAGATATCCGTATCGAGAAACGTGCCGGGAATACCCAAAATGTTTTCGGTTCTGTAATTGGTGTTTTTACTCAAAGCTTCGAATACCTTGGTTTTTAAGGTTGTGTATGGATACTTTTCCCAGAACATTTTGGTTTGATGGTTTGGAAGGTTGAAGGTTTAGAAGGTTTGTAAAGTGGTGAAGCTTATTTTCGGATTGACTACAATATTGTTAGTGGGTTCATTCACGTGTTGATTTAAGAGCAAAGAAACGAAGGTTCAATTGCCTTCTCCGGTGCTGCCCGGCTTGGCGCAGCACTTCATAACTTTTTCTGTGCCCTGGCTGTGGCACTCCATTCCGGATGTTTCCTTTTCTTCAATTTTTGGGCTTACATACGGAATTCCCAAATTTAAACCTCTTAAAATCATCATTATGGCCATGGCTGAAACAAAAACAGGCACGGCTTTTCGCATCAGGTTACGGTATTTTGCCTGTATAAACTGACCGAAGAGGGAAAGGCTCAGCATCATGGGCAGAGTTCCAAGGCCAAATAAAAACATAAATAAAGCCCCATTTATAAAGTGTCCTGTAGCGGTTGCTCCGGCAATTGCTACGTACACTAATCCGCAAGGCAAAAGACCGTTTAACAAGCCTATTAGAAACATAGAAGACAAACTTTTTAATCGGAATAAATCTCCAAACCCGGCTTTCAGTCGAAGCACAAAACCATTGATGGCGCTGATATTAAAAAACCCTTTTGAAAAGAGAAGAGAATACAAAACAGAGATCAATAAAAGTGACCCTACTACCACGGAAAGCACCTGTTGAAAACCACCTACAAAAAAACCCTGACCCAGCAGCCCGAACAGCAATCCAAACACAGAATAGGTAAACGCCCGGCCCAGGTTGTACAAAAGAACCGAAAAAAACTTTATAGCAGGTGTTTGATGGTGTATGGGCAAAGCCAGGGCAATAGGCCCGCACATGCCCAGGCAATGGAAACTTCCCAGCAATCCTAAACTTATGGCAGCAATCCACTCAACCATGTTTAAAGATTCACAACCACTTCTTTAAAATAACCTTTATCGTGCATATTCCAGCTCATGCGTAATTTGTACATGCCCTTGCTCAAACCGGCTCTGTTTATCAGAAACACACCTTTAGAGTCAAATTCCATTGGCATCACTACATCTTTGGCCGCATCGGCAGGACAATAAAAATGCAATTCGCCCCTGAATCCGTTCGTTAAAAAACTCATGGGTACCGTCAACACAATTGCTTCGCTTTGCACCTGATGTTCTATACTCTGACTTAACGCTTTTTCATTCGCCATCGCGTCAATCTTGTCCTGATACTTCAGTTCACGTGAATAATAATCCTTGTATTCCAGATCAATATTCTCACGTGTAGTTAGTATCACCATGGTAACAATCATGGCCACAAAACCGAGATACAGAAGTGTTATACGAATTCCCCAGCTCATTGTTTTTTTGATTTGCGTGAAATGTTACTTAGAAAATTGGTTTTTACCGTTTTGATTTTTTCATGATTGGAGTAAACTCCTATCTGAAGTTTGGATTTTCTGTCAAACAGTTCGTTTTTGCTCATCACAACAAAAAATGTGCCTTCAGAAACTCCCTCTCTTTTCACCACTATGGGTTTTCCCACAATACGGATTACCGCATTGTAATTTTCAACCCTAAGTTCCACAGGTAAACTATCTCTGGTTTTATTTACAAGCTTAATGGTGTACAAATTACTGATGCTGTCAACTCCCTGCTCCTGATACAACATGCCTTTCGCGCGCAGCACGGTGGCATCGTAATCCGAACGTGTAGCCAATAGAAATCCTTCAATGCCCATTAATACGAGCAACACGGCGGAATAGGCCAGCATGCGGGTGGTGATGCTGAGTTTCGTTTTATTTTTAATACCATTTTCGGAATCATAACGAATAAGTTTAGGGGGAAGACCCACACTTTCCATCATGTGATCACATTCGTCGATACAAGCCGTACAATTCACACATTCCAATTGTGTTCCATGTCGTATGTCAATACCGGTTGGACACACTTTCACGCAGAGCCCGCAATCAATACAATCCCCTTTCCCTCTTTCTTCATTTTTTTTGAATTTATGACGGGGCTCTCCTCTTTCATAATCGTAGGCCACTACTATGGAATTTTTATCCAGCAATACCCCCTGCATACGACCATAAGGACAAACAATCAAACAAATCTGTTCGCGCATGTAGGAATACACAAAAAAGAAAGCGCCTGTAAAAATGCTCATGGAAATAAAACCGCCTTTATGCTGCGCGATGGGCTCCTGAACCAATTTAAGCACATCCTCCATTCCGATGAGGTAACTTAAAAATACATTGGCAATAACAAAAGACAGTAAAAAAAACAGAGTATATTTTAAGGTACGTTTCCAGATCTTTTTTCTATCCCAGGGCGCTTTGCTTAAAGCTCGTTGGTGGTTATAATCCCCGTCCACCCAATATTCTATTCTGCGGAACAGCATTTCCATAAAAATCGTTTGGGGACAGGCCCAGCCGCAGAACACACGTCCGAAAACCACTGTGAACAAGGCAATAAATACAATAAAAATGAGCATGCCCAGCCCGAAAATAAAAAAGTCCTGTGGCCAGAAAATCATGCCAAACAGGATGAACTTTTTTTCCATTACATTAAAAAGAAAAAGAGGTTCACCCTGAAATTTAAGGAAGGGCAGCCCGAAGAACACTAAAATGTAAACGTAACTCAAATACGCCCTCAGGTTAAAGAGGCGGCCGGAGGGTTTTTTTGGATAAATCCAGGCACGTTTGCCTGATTTATCTATGGTTGCTATGCTGTCACGAAAACTTTCCTGTTGTTCTTCGGGTTCCATTCTTCTAAGTTCTATTTTTTCTGCAAGCTATCGGCAGGGGCCGTTGTTGCACCGGTCTGGGTGCTGTCAGCAGGAGCCGGCGCTGCGCCTTCGTTGAACAAATCGCCTTGCGCCGCTTTGGCATTCGGAGGATTTGAGCCCACCAAAGATTTTATGTAACTGGCCACTTGTGCAATTTGCATGGGTGAAAAATCTTCTTTCCACGATTTCATGCCTTTATCAGGCCAGCCGTATTTAACTGTTTTGAAAATGTCAACAATACTGCCACCGTGTAACCAATAATTGTCAGTAAGGTTTGGACCCACGGTATTCCCTTCACCCGCTTTGCCATGACAAGCCACACAGTTTGCTACAAATATTTTGCTGCCGGCATCCAAATCGGTACTTGCGGTGAGGTATTTTACCGAAGTTTCATCCACATTGTTTGCCGAAGTGCGCATAAATTCCTCTACCTCCAATTTGGCTTTGGCCACTTCTTTGTTGTATTCTGCTACCTGAAGATCGCCGGTACCGGTAACATGGTAATGAATGAGATATACAACACCCACTAAAATGGTAAGGTAAAAGCCATACTTCCACCAGGGCGGCAGATTGTTATCCAATTCCTTGATTCCATCGTAATCATGGTCAAGCATAATCTCTTCTTCCTTCTCAATTTCAACCGAAGCATTGAACACATCCATGATGGTTCTTTCCGGTTTAGCCGGAGCGGCCTGGGCATCAGGCTGCATCACCACGCTCAATTCATTTTTTGTATAGGTTCTTAAAATGTTGAACAACAAAATCACCACAATTACTTCCAGAAGAATAATGGAGAGCAGGAAATAAAAAGTGAACTGATCAAGTCCGCCGATTCTGCTGTCGGCCGCAACTGCGGTTTGGGCTTGCACCTGTGAAGCGAATAAAACCAAAAACAGAACCATCAGGTTTTTTCCGGATTGCATTTCCCTCATTTTTTTATAGCGCTCCTTAAAGTAATCACTTTGAATGATGTTGCGGATAGAGTTGCTTAACACAATCACCAGTATCAATAACATGATGATTACCACCATTAAGGTGTTAAATAAAGCGTTGGAGAAGTAGGTACTTCCTGCGCTCTGGCTTTGCTGGGCCCATCCAAACACAGGGGCCATCATCATCAGAAACAGCCATTTTGTATTACTCATGTATTTCATATAAAACAATTTTATTGGATATGATATTGATTGACTATTTAGAGTTCTGAATTTGGTTCTTCGTTCACAGGAATACGACTGGCGCGTTCAACGTAGGCTTTGTCAACCCTGAAAACATACCAGGTGACCGCTGCAAAAAAAACAAAAAACAAAAGCAATGAAATCAGCGGATAGATACCTATACCGGCTATGGATTGGAGATAATTAATGAATTTCATGGCTTGGTTTATTTGGTGGTTAATGTTTGATCTGCGTTTTTGATGTCCTTACCCAATCGTTGCAGGTAAGCGATCACGGCCACAATTTCCTTTTGTGCATCCGTCTCAATTCCATCCTTCTTTAAACTAGCGGCAATTTGTTCTGCTTGTTTCATCATGTCGGCTTCGGCAATTTTATCGTAGCCTTCAGGATACGGAACACCAAGGGTTTGCATCGCCCTGATTTTTGCTCCAATTCCTGAGGCCTGGAAGTCATCATCCAACAGCCAACTGTAGGTAGGCATAATGGAACCGGGAGACATGGAGTTGGGTTCCAACATGTGATTGTAATGCCAGCTGTCGGGGTACTTGCCGCCTTCGCGTGCCAAATCCGGACCAGTGCGTTTTGAACCCCACTGGAAAGGATGATCGTAAACAAATTCTCCGGCTTTTGAGTATTCTCCGTACCTGGCGGTTTCACTTCTGAAAGGCCGTATCATTTGAGAGTGGCAGGTGTAACATCCTTCACGCACATAAATATCGCGACCTTCCAACTCAAGCGGCGTATAGGGTTTCACACTTGAAATGGTAGGGATGTTGGATTTTACCAAAAAGGCAGGTACAAATTCAATTACACCACCTATAGCTACTACCACCAAACTCACAATCATAAATTGTATGGGTTTGCGCTCTATCCAGCGGTGCCAGTGGTCTTTTGCGTGAGAATGATATTCACCGCTCAAAGCCATGGCTTCTGTTTCCTCATTTGCGGTGAAAGAACCCATTTTAACGGTTTTAATCAGGTTATAAGTCATGATAATTACACCGGTGAGGTACAAGGTTCCGCCCACTGCACGTGCGGCATAGAAAGGAATCATTTTGGTCACCGTATCCAGAAACTGCCATTTCAATTGGCCTTCAGGAGTGAAATCTTTCCACATGGAACTTTGCATGAAACCGGCCCAATACATAGGCACAGCGTAGAGTAAAATACCCAGTGTTCCTATCCAGAAATGCAGATTGGCCAGTTTGTTGGAGTACAAACGGGTGTTGAACATTTTTGGAATGAGATAATACAGGATACCAAATGTGAGGAAACCATTCCAGCCCAGGGCCCCAACGTGCACGTGTGCTACAATCCAATCGGTAAAGTGGGCAATGGCATTTACGCTTTTAAGAGAAAGCATTGGTCCTTCAAAAGTGGCCATACCATAAGCGGTAACGGCCACCACCATAAATTTCAAAACAATGTCTTCACGCACCTTGTCCCACACACCGCGAAGGGTGAGCAAACCGTTGATCATGCCTCCCCACGACGGCGCGATGAGCATCACCGAAAATACCACACCAAGAGATTGTGCCCAATCAGGAACAGAAGTGTATAACAAGTGGTGAGGGCCGGCCCAGATGTAAAGGAAAATTAAAGCCCAAAAATGGATGATGGACAAACGGTATGAGTATACAGGGCGATTGGCCGCTTTGGGAATAAAATAATACATCAAACCCAAATACGGAGTGGTAAGGAAAAATGCCACCGCATTGTGGCCGTACCACCACTGCACCAGAGCATCCTGCACCCCCGCATACCAGGAATAGGATTTTGTCAGAGAAACCGGAATTTCAATAGAGTTTACTATGTGGAGCATGGCTACGGTCACCAAAGTGGCAATGTAAAACCAGATGGCAACATAAAGGTGACGTTCGCGACGGCGTATTATGGTACCAAACATGTTCCAGCCGAACACTACCCAAATTAAGGTGATTAAAATATCAATTGGCCATTCCAGCTCGGCGTACTCTTTGCCGGTGGTGTAACCCAGTGCCAGACTTAATGCAGCCAGAACAATGATCAGCTGCCACCCCCAGAAATGAATGGCACTTAAAAAATCGCTGAACATTCGTGCCTTTAAAAGGCGTTGCAGGGAGTAATACACGCCCATAAAAATTCCATTCCCCACAAAGGCAAAGATGACAGCATTGGTATGAATGGGTCTTAATCTGCCGAAACTGGTGTAAGGCAAATCAAAATTTAAGGCCGGGATAAACAGCTGCAGCGCAGCGATAAGTCCGACCAGCATGCCCACAAGCCCCCACAGCATGGTGGCGTAAGCGAACTGTTTTACAATTTTGTTGTCGTAGCTGAATTTTTGTAATTCCATAAGACTGGGTTTAATTGTTTTCTATTTCTTGGTTTTGGGGTTCCTGTTTATTGTTAGCTGGTTTTGTTTCTTCAAAAAGCATACGCACCGATGGGGTATAATCGTCTTCGTATTGTCCGCTGCGCACTGACCAGATAAAGGCTATAAGAAAGCCAATAGCGAGTACCAGGCTGGCTGAAATCAATATAAACATCACGCTCATCGGGTGGTAAAAGTAATCGGGGAAATGGTATTTTATAATGACTTATATCAGTTAAGCGAATGACCGAGATCAGAACCTACTTTTCATCCTCCCCTTCCAGCCTGCCAATGGCACAACTAAAGTAGGATTTTAGATTTCTTCCAAACTTCTCCAGGCCTTCTGTGGTTCCCGCTTTGGGGTAACCCATGGCTTTCAGCTTCTCAAGAATGCCGTTCTCGTCAATGGCCTTTTCATGGCGGATTTCCACCCATTGTTCTTCGGGATTCACCAACACCTCATTTACCCCTTTCAATTCGCGAATGCCATTTTTAATGGTGTTGGCACAACCTCCGCACTTCAGGTTTTCGACCTGTATTTTAAGTGATTCCAAGGCAATAACAGTTTAAATTTATAAAAACAATGCAAAGGTATATCACACAATGAACCGCCTGTTGATAAATGCGTGATATTGAACTGACAAATGTCATGCTTTTATCTTGTTCTCCGGAATACCTTCGGGAAGTAAAAGCCAGGCACACTGCAGGTTGACTGGCCCTACCTTTAGGTTCACAACCCGGATTAATAAAGGATGGCAGGAGAAAAAGAATTAACAGGTACGTATGATATTCAGAACGCGTTTTTGGCTTGGCTTTTCACTACTTAATCTTTTTATAGTAGCACTTTTAGGTACACTCATGCGTTACAAGATAGGTTTTGAGTTTCCCTATTTTAATCAAAAATACATTCAATACGCCCATTCTCACTTTGCTTTCGCCGGTTGGATCAGCCAAACCATCTATGCCTTGCTGGTTTGGTACCTGCACCAAAAAAACAACGTCATTTCACCCCAACCCTACAACCGTTTATTAGCCTGCAACCTGCTTTGTTCCTACGGTATGCTCCTCTCGTTTTTTGTGTATGGATATTCCATCAGTTCCATTGTTTTATCTTCGGGTACAATTGTTATTGCCTGCTTTTTTGCCTATTATTTTTTCAGAGACCTTCGTAAGACAGAAGAGAATGACAGGGAAAACAACTGGTTCAGGGCTGCTCTTTGGTTTAACATCCTTTCATCGGTAGGCACGCTTTACCTTGCTTACATTATGGCCACACGAAACTTTAATGAAAACTGGTATCTGGCCGCCGTTTACTTTTACCTGCATTTTCAATACAATGGCTTTTTTCTCTTCTCTTGCCTTGGATTGGCACTTAATGCACTGAAAGAAAAATTCCCACAAATTCCATACAGCAAAAGCATTTTTACTTTGTTTTTTACTTCAGCTATTCCTGCTTACTTTCTCTCTGTACTATGGGCCAACATACCGTTGTGGTTATACATCCTTGTTATCCTGGCCGCTTTGGTGCAACTTTTCGGATGGATAAAAGTGCTGACACACCTCAAAAAATTAAAGGTGCAGGTTTCAGCTCCCGATAAACTCAGTGTGTATGTGTTCCTGTTTGTGATACTGGGCTTCAGTATAAAATTGCTATTGCAACTGGGCTCAACAGTGCCTATTATCGCGAAACTGGCCTTTGGCTTCAGGCCCATTGTTATTGCTTACCTGCACCTTGTGCTATTGGCCGTAATCAGTGTATTTTTACTGGTGTACAGTTATGTGCAGAATTTAATTCAAAGAAACCACCTGAGTGCATTGGGATTTGTGTTGTTTTTATCCGGAGTGTTTTTTAATGAGCTGGTATTAGCGATACAGGGTGTTGCTTCCTTCAGCTACTTTGTAATTCCCAATGTGAATGAAACCTTGTTTATAGTGGCACTACTCCTGTCAGCCGGGGCTTTCTTTTTATTTGTCTCTCAATTTAAACGCAGATCAGAAATTGAATTTCCACTGACCTAAGCCGTCAGGTAATTCAAGGTTTTGAATGCTCATTAAAAAATAAAATTCAGGTTAATCATCAGGTTTCTGCCGAAACGGGGCACCTGAGCAATATCGAGGTGCTCATGGTACAAAAGATCGAACACATTTTCACAGGCCAGGGCCAGTTGAAGGACTTTGTTCCTGATGATAAAATTACGGGAAGCTCTTAAATTAATCAAGTTAAAGGCCGGCGTTGCTTTGTCCCCGAAATCCGGATTGATTCTGTTCTGCGCTGCGCCAAAATCATGCTCTAATTGAAACTGATACAATTTATAGCTGTACCTTAAAGCATGTTGTAATTTAAAGGGAGGCACCAATGGAAGGGCTTTGCCCTCATAAGTTTGAGCCAAAACAAACTTTAAATTCGCGATATAAAAAAACGATTCACCTAAAGAGGCTTTAGCCCCTGCTTCAAATCCCTGAGTGACTGCGTAAGAAATATTTTTATAGGTTTTTAATCCCAGAGCGCCTATGGTCATCTGGCTGTAGCCATCCAAACGGTAAGCATAAATGTAATTAACATTATGATGGTAAAATAAATTCGCGAAGTACTCTATGTTTTTAAATTTTTGTTCAAAACGTAGTTCTCCCTGAATGGATTGTTCCGGCTTCAGGTGCTGATTCCCAAGGTAGTCATACATATCCTGGCGGTTAAATAAATAATACCCGTAACGTTCGTTGGAACTTGGAATGCGTTCTCCATAAGCCAGGGTGAAAAGCAAGTGGCTGTGTTGTTTGATTTTTTTAGAGTAACTGAGGCTGGCGTTTTTCAAAAGATTGTTTTGAGTGATCGTGATGTTCTCATCATAAACGGTCCACTGCGACGCGCCAAAACCATCGACCGCTGCCTGGGCGTAAAAATCCATTCTGAAATTCATAAGAATTTGTTGCTGCTCCTGAAACTGAAAGGTTTTTCCGGCTGCGATTCCCACATCATGCAAATTATTTTCAGGTAAGGTTTGCATGTACATTACCGCTTCGTTAGGCGGGTACATGGTCATATCAGCTCTGGTATAAACCTGGTGATAATCTAAACGCAATTTCAGATTTCCTCTGCCGCTTAATTCATTATAAAAACCGAGTGTTTGACTCCAGCCCGGCATATCCATGTGCATAGGCGCCTCGGGGCGTTGGGTGTCATCCATTTCGTGATACACAGAATTGTAATACACTTTTAATTCGTTTTGTTTAAACACGCCATTTTGGATTGTTAAGTTGTGCGTTAAGGCGTAAATTCCGGCATCCGCTCTTCCCACATCCATGGGCAAAGCCGGGTATCCTATGTTTCTGCCCCAGTCACCCAGCAAATCCAGTTTGAGCCGGTGTTTTTCATTGATCCGGTACAACACATTCGCCGAAAGATTGGCTTTGGTATAACCTGAGTGCTCAATCAGGCTATCTCCACCTGCCATATAATTTCCGGCTGTTCTGTAAGTAGCGCTCAGGCGATAAGCCCATTTGGCAGAAGACTGTTCGAAATTAAAATTGCTGTTGTACCCTTTGTTTACACTCATATACGATTGTGCCAACACACCTTTGAAACGGTTGTGACAATTGATCTCCGGTTCCCGCATGATCATGTTAATCTGTCCTCCAATGGTGCTGCCGGCCCGGGCCCCTGAAGCGCCCTGCGCAATTTCAATGCTTTGCAGGTTGCCCGGTTCAATGTATATGGAAACCGGATCCATTTTGTCGGTGCAGGCCCCATACATGCGCATACCATCAATCACCAAATTGCTCTGCGTTCCATTGTAATTGCGCAGACCGGGTTCTAATCCATAAGCGCCGCGCCTGGTAAGATTCACCCCCGGCATTCGGGCCAGAATATCCTCGGTGCTGGCCAGTTTACTGCTGCGAAAAAAACCAAAAGACTGATTTTTATCCCCATCCTTGATGATGCATACTTCCTCCAAATCAATGGTTTTAACCAAAGAGTCCTTGTCCGTGGTTTGCGAACAAAGACTCCCGGTAAAAAACCAGAACAAAATTAAAATGGCTCGTTTGAACATCAATCCAGGGTCATTTCAAAAAACTGATCATCGCTTATCAATACCCCTGCTTTGTAAATCTTCAACTTGATTTGCCACAAACCGGTCATCGTGTAATTCACTTTTCCTTTGTAGTGCCCTTGGCCCATGTGAACCGGATTGACGTTGTTGGGAGAACCATGGCCCATGCTTGGCATGTTGGGTTCAATTTCAATGGTGTAATTCTCAACTGGCACATACTCCATACCTGATTTTTTATGGTGAAGTACAATTTCAAGATTATTGATTCCCACCACAGGTTTTGAAGGCTCAACAAAAGACAAAAACAAAACCTTGTTGCTATCTAAACTTAACATGGTTGTTTTGAACTTTGACGGTGAACTAGCTTTGACCTCAACACCTAAACTGCCTTCCCCATGTCGTTCATTTTTATGGTTATGAAAACTGAAGTTCAGACTCCACTGGGAGGAGGTGCCTGCCATTGAAAAATAAACAACGGATGCAAAATAACCGTTTGTTGTTGTGGTATCCTCCGTGTTTTCAACGGGACAGGCATGTTGCATCATTCCCATGTCCATCATTGGAAGCACTTCAAAGTGCCCCCGGCTGAGTTTGCTGCCATCTGCGGAATCGTAAAGTGCCACATATACTTCATTGTAACCGGTTTCAAAAGCCTTCTTCGCGTAAACAATGGCTTTTGCTCCTGATCCTGCCAGGTAGGTTTCACCCACTTTGGTCATCGTTTCAGTTGGTGTTGGAGTGGGCGGTGTTGGGCTTGGGGCAGGCTTTGTTTCTTCTTTTTTACAACCTACGGTAAAAAGACCTGCTGCTAAAAACAATAGCAGAATTCGAATTCGATTTTTCATAATGTATAATATAATGTTACACGCACACTAGTTATGTGCATTTCCAGATTAAATAATGATAATTAAAATACAGTAATTAATTCACAGCCCTAGACTAATGTCAGCAAGGCCTGGTGCTCATACGATAGAAGCCGCGATTGACGGAAGGGGGATGGAAAATGGCATTCGTGTAGCTTGTTGTTTCCACGCCAGGACAAGCGGGGTAGTTGTGCAATTTAGTGACAAAAGGAAATTTTATTAAAGATTCGGTTTCCACCTGAAACAAAACGACTTCGCCCAATTCACTTCCCGGTGACCTGCTCTGACTGTTTTTGGCATTTTCTTCTGCGAGTTGTTTCTTTAAATGACACATGCCCTGACAACGCAAAGCGGGTTTAGCTTTATTTTCGCAATACCGAAGTGTAATCTCCTGTTTGTTGAGCAAATAATTGGACACCACAATGATTTTGCTGAAGCTTTGCAGCATGATACTTAACACCAGAATTATAAACAAAGAAACTTTCACAATAATTGCTCCGCAAATGTAAGTAAATATTAATTACGCAAGATGATAATTCTCAGGTTCTGCCCCTCTAATGCCTAATTCTGCTCAGTTTATCCCCTAAATCGGACATTAATGTCCTGTTTTCCGATCACCTTATGAAGGTAATCGGGTTTGGACTCCGGCAGTTCTATTAAAGTATCAGAACCATTCCTGAAATGTTGTAAGTAATAGGTTCCCTGATAACCTTCCGCGTTCAACACTTCCATCATCTCATCCACATCGTTTTGATTCAACAACTCCGAGTGTATGGTTGTTCTAACTTCAAAGCGGATACCAGAGTTTACAAGCACTCTAAGGCTCTCCCTAAAGTGAAGATAAAGGTCTGATGTAGTGAGGCTCTTAAATTTATGTTTAGGTGCTTTAAAATCAAGCGCTACATAGTCCAACAATCCCTTCTGCGAAAGGTAACGCAATAGCCCCGGCTTAGACCCATTGGTATCCATCTTCACCAAAAATCCCAGACGTTTGATTTCTGTTATAAATTCCGGAAGGTGTTGGTGTAAGCTGCATTCCCCCCCACTTAAAACAACGGCATCCAATAGTCCTCTCCTAGATTTAAGGAAAATCAATGCTTGCTCATAGGTTATACTTCCCTTGCCATACACAATCTCCGGATTGTAGCAATACAAACAACGCATGTTGCAACCTGCAAACCAGAAAATACAAGCCGTTTTTTCGGGATAATCAAGCAGTGTAAACGGGCTGATGTTATAAATTACTTTATTCGCAGCGACGTTCTTCGAAGTGTTTTCGTTGTTTGTGTTCACCCTTTTTTCCAATGTTAAAACTCTCTACCGGTCTGTGGTACCCCATAACCCTTGTGTATACAAGGCACTTGGTGCGCAGGTTATTGTGCTGTTCAAGCAGGTGTTGTGTTGCTGTTTTCATAAGTTATTAGGTTTTGTGTTAATTGTTTGATCAGGTCCTCGTCACATTGAGGGCAATACGTGTGTTCACCGGAAAGGTACCCGTGTTTAGGGCAAACACTGAACACCGGGGTTATGGTAATGTATGGCAGACTAAACCCGGAAATCACTTTTTTAACCAGGTTCCTGCAGGCTTCGGGTGAACTTAGTTTTTCACGCATGTAAAGGTGAAGAACGGTACCACCGGTATATTTGCACTGCAGTTCGTTCTGCAAGAGCAGGGCTTCAAAAGGATCTTCGGTATGATCGACCGGCAGCTGTGAACTGTTGGTATAATAAATGTTTTCGCCTTGTCCGGATTGTAAAATTTCAGGGTAACGTTTTTTGTCTTCCTTGGCAAAGCGGTAGGTGGTACCTTCTGCCGGTGTAGCCTCCAGATTATACAAATTGCTTGTTTCGGTTTGAAAGACCTTCATTTTGTTTCGAATGAAGTCGAGAACCCGGGCAGCAAAACCAATACCACTTTCGGTACTGATAGTATCATTACCCGAAGTAAAATTCACAATCATCTCGTTCATGCCATTCACCCCTATCGTTGAAAAGTGATTTCTGAAATGACTTAAATACCTTTTTGTATAAGGGTATAAACCTCTGTCAAACATGTTCTGTATAAACGCTCTTTTTTTCTCAAGGGTTGATTTCGCCAATTCAAGCAACTCATTTAGTCTTTCAAACAAACCCGTTTCGTTTCCTTTATAAAGGAAACCCAGGCGAGCCATGTTGAGCGTCACCACCCCTATGCTGCCAGTCATCTCTGCACTACCAAACAAACCATTCCCTCTCTTTAGCAGTTCTCTTAAATCCAATTGCAAACGGCAACACATGCTTCGCACCGCGTTGGGTTTGTAGGCACTTTCGTTCTCCACGCGATTGCCATTCGCATCCAGGGTGTATTGACTACCAATAAAATTCTGGAAATACGAGGACCCTATTTTTGCGGTGTTTTCAAACAGCAAATCGGTGTTTTCACCATACCAGTCAAAATCTTCGGTGATGTTAACGGTTGGGATGGGAAAGGTAAAGGGTTGTCCTTGCGCGTCTCCTTCTGTCATCACCGTATAATACGCCTTATTGATCAGATTCATTTCGTTTTGAAAGTGCTCGTATTTTAAATCCGTAAGGTGTTCTGCACCTCTTGATTGCGCTTGCAGGACAAGATTCTCATCCTGCAAATCCTCAAACAGGTGCCTGTTGTTTCTGGTGGGAATTTGCTCCTTAAGGTCAGACGGAACCACCCAATCGAGGGTAATGTTAGTGAATGGCGACTGTCCCCAGCGTGCCGGTACATTCAAATTGTATACAAAGCTCCGAACGGCTTTTAGTATTTCTGAATAAGAGAGTTTATCCTTAAACACATACGGCGCCAGATAGGTATCAAATGAACTGAAAGCCTGAGCCCCTGCCCATTCGCTTTGCAATATCCCCAGGAAATTAGCCATCTGACCGAGAGCCTCTCTGAAATGTGATGGGGGGCGACTTTCCACTCTTCCACGAACCCCGTTGAATCCCTCGTTCAAAAGCACTCTTAAACTCCAGCCCGCACAATACCCGGTTAAACAATCCAGGTCATGGATGTGAATGTCGCCTCTGCGGTGAGCCGCGCCTTCCTCCGGTGAATACACCTTATCAAGCCAATAATTGGCGATGACCTTACCTGCCACATTGTTCACCAATCCCGCATTTGAAAAGGAGGTATTGGCATTTGCATTTACTCTCCAATCCGTTTCTCCGGTGTATTCCTCAATGGTTTGTGTGCTGTTAACGTAAGTTGTTGCGGTATCGATCTGCGCCAGGTGGTTGCGCTGCAATTTTCTGGTGTGCCGGTAAAGCATAAACGAACGCATGACCTCAAAATGCCCCCGCCGGTATAGTTCCTGCTCTATGGCGTCCTGTATCTCTTCTACACTCCAGGTATCTTTTTCCTGAAGTTTTTCCATTACCTTTGTATGCACCAGCAGATCCGGCTTCGAGTTCACACTTTCAAAACCTTTCGTTATAGCATCACGGATTTTAAATTCCTTCATGACCTGGTATTCCCCATCTCTTTTAATGACGTACTTTTCCATATCGCTTAATGATGTGTATGTGCTTTATTTCGTTTAATTTTTAAGATAAGCCAATCCTTTATCGAGATTAGTAGACATTTCGAGTAATGTTGTATTTTTTAAAAGATACAGGGTCTCCTTTTTAATGCCTTTGTATTTGTGGTGAACAGGACAAGGATTGGTTTCAGAACAATGCTTCAGGCCTAAAACACAGGTGCTATCCAAAAAATCAGCATCCAGTGCCAGTACAATATCAGCCAGTTTAATTTTTTTTATTTCCTTAATTTCCAGAGCAAATCCCCCTCCTGCTCCTTTTATGGAGTGTATGATTCCTCCTTTTACCAATTGCTGCAGAATTTTAGCTGTAAACGCCTCAGGGGAATCTATATGCTCGGAAATCTCTTTAAGATTCGACCTGTATCCATTCATGGATTGCTGCGCAACATAAATACTGGCTTTGATCCCGTACTCGATGGCTTTTGAGAAAATCATAAAAAAGTGTTTTTCCAAAAGTAATGCAGCTGATTTTAATCGGATATTTTTATCCTATTTAGTTATAAACAGCTTGCGGTAAATAGCCAATACTGATATTTGTTTGGTTAATATTTTGTTAGAATGATTTGGCTCATTTTTTACAGGGCTATTCCGGCGTAAACTTGTCTATGGCCTTGTTGTTCGATAGTATTGTGTTTGGTCCGGTTCAGAGCCGGCGTTTTGGCCATTCCCTTGGAATCAATTTACTTCCTCTCACCAATAAGGTTTGCAACTTTAATTGTGTGTATTGCGAATGCGGCTGGACCAACCTTAAATCCCAATCCGTTGTGTATTTTCCCTATGAGGTAATTTGTGCAAAGATCAAAGAGGCTTTTAATACCCTGGCTCAGAACTCACTTCCCATCGATTGTATTACCTTCGCCGGAAACGGGGAGCCTACCATGCACCCCAGATTTAATGAAATCATTGACACAGTAATTGAATACCGGAATCATTACCTTCCCGGCAAGCCCATTGTTGTATTATCAAATGCCGCCCTGGCCGGAAATAAAAAGGTGTTTGATGCCCTCCAAAAAGCCGACCTCAGGGTATTAAAACTGGATGCAGGATCGGACATTATGTTCCGGAAGATCGATCAGCCACTTTCAGGAAAATCACTCGACTGGCACATCTCAAAACTGAAAGCCTTTAAGGGTCGCCTGATTATTCAGAGTATCTTTTTAAAAGGAAAACACAATGGGAAAAGTCTTGACAACACGGAAGAAAAAGAACTGGAATTATGGTTAAATGCCATTAAGGAAATTCATCCGGAATCGGTGATGATTTATACGCTCGACCGTCCTGCGCCCGAACCTGAGCTTGAAAAAGTACAGCCTGCCGTACTGGACATGATTTGCAAACGGGTAGAAAAGGAAGGAATTCCCTGCAAAGTTTACCTCTAAGTACTGTCGTTTTTCAGGAAGTCATTATTCCAATGAACAGAATAATCAAACCCAAAAAATAAAAAACGAGCAAAGCTCCAAAGCCAATCACCACCTGTTGTTTTAATGCCCTGCCTTTCATGCGGATGTATTTGCCAAGCAGCCAGGCAAACAGCAACCAGGCAATAGCAAACACACTATAGTATACTTCTTCAGGCATTTCTGGCAGCTTCTGGTTGGCGTTTTGTAAAAAGTGGTTTAACCAATATTCCGGCCAAAACAAAAAGTGCCAAAAACAAAGCACAACCGGCAACCAGAAAGCTTATAAAATACGGCTGCAGCGAATCCATCATTTTCGAATACACAGTTTGCGTTGCACTCATTTGCCAAAGCCCTTTTTTAATCCCTGCCAGTAAAAGTGATAACCAAAAGATAAAAAGTGAAACCTGAAGGGTCCAATATGCAAAATTAAGGATGCCGGGCCTTGTCCCTTCGTTTTGTTTTGATGGTAAAAGAAATTCGAAACACAGGGCCAACAGAATCATGCTGTTAATACCTATGGTAGTGCCCATGGCGTGCGCAACGGTAACATGCGTGCCGTGTGTGTAAATATTAATCGCCGGAATCGACATCATAAGGGCTTGTAATAAATTGATGAACACCCAAAAATCAGAAGCCATTACAAAACGATACGGAAAGTAGTGGCCGTGTTTTTGTGCAGCGCTTACGGTTGACCTCCAGTTATAGATGATTTTGATTAAAAATATCCATTCTGTCATACTAACCGCGTATCCAACATATTTAACATAAGCCTGCGTGGGCAGTGTATAAATATGGTGCCCCCAATTGAACATCAGGTTGAACAGCCCAAGGAAATACATAAAAAAAGCAAGTTTACTGCGGCCGGTACCGGTATTCCCCGAAATGCGGTCCATCAGGTAAAATAAGGCGCCATATAGCAGTTGATTCCAGGCACCAACGATGGAGCCATTCACCTTCCATTGTATGGTCATGTCGCTCACAAAATGCTGCCTGAAATAAGGGAAGAGCCAAAGGTAATTTTCTATAAAAATAAAAAAGAAAAATACGGAACCCGTCAGCCACATCCACAGGTACACCGGCCAATCTTTTATTCTTCGCAAAACACGCAGCACGTTCCAAACAAAAAACAACCAGGCCATTCCAATTGGAAGTGCCCAGATGGGTGTAAATTCCCAGTACTCCCTCCCGCCAAAGTTTTTTGTAATATACGAACCATAGATGCCTGCGATAGCAATAAGCCAGAGCACCCATTGTAATTTCGCCAGACCCGGCTTCTGAAATCCCGGCACAAGCGCGTGTAAGGAAGCGTAAATACCACCTGTAGCACCCAGCAGAATCCAAAATAAAACGGAGCTCACGTGCATGGGGCGCAAGGAAACGAAGCCGAGGTTATCCTTTAAAAAATCAGGCTTCACATAAACTATGGCACCAAGAAGGCCAAAACACAAGCCCAGAACCAACAGTAATAAAGCGCTGTACAAGTATAGTCTGGCTATCGAAAATTCAGTGTTTTTCATTTGCCTGTATCATGCCTGATGCTGTTGTTTTAAACTCCCTGGGATCGGCTACTCCGCTCTCATCCGTTGATTTCAAAAACTCAAGAAGCTCGTTCATTTCTCCCTCCGTTAATTGAAAACCCGGCATTTGTTTTGAACCCGACCGGATCAGCGCCCTGATGTAATCCGGGCCTTTTGTTTTCACGGAATACACATTGGTTAAGTCGGGGCCAAGGTATCCTCCCAATCCGTACAGCTGATGACAGGCCTGGCAATTGTATTTTTGCCAGACCAAATGGCCTGAAGCGGCTTTTTTAACATCGTAATCCACCGAATCCGGGGTACCTGAAGCTTGATAGAGTACTAACGAATAACCAATAAACAGGGTGCACAGGAAAAAGTAAACCCACCTTATCATCGAATTGAACTTCATTCTTTTCAGGTATTTGTTATACGACCAAAATCCTCTTTCTTTCAAGCTGATTGAAACCCCCAACAGTTTCTCTGGGTTTGGATTTTGCCGTAAATGTAACAATTTGATTAATTCGGATACTTTTATCCGATTTAAATCATCTTTCTTATGAACGTTTAATGACTTAAGTCATGTGACGATGGAACGCCCGGTTGTTACTTTGTGTCAGATTTAAAATTAAACCTATGAAAACACCATTTAAACTACTACTTATGTCGGGGCTCATCGGCCTGTTCTCTTGTGGGAGCAATGAGCAAAGTGCCACAAGCGAAACAAACGCCGCGGCCTCTGAAACGCAAAGTCCGGCCGTAGGTCAGTCGGGGGTACAGGACAATATTTCCAACCCGAATGTGGTTCAGATTGCTGCGGGCAGTAAAGATCATACCACGCTTGTGGCCGCTGTTAAAGCTGCCAGTTTAGTAGATGCTCTCAGTAACGCCGGACCCTTCACTGTATTCGCTCCTACCAACGCCGCTTTTGACAAACTACCTGCCGGTACCGTAGAAGGACTGTTAAAACCTGAAAAACTGGAAGCTCTCACGGATATATTGGAATACCACGTTTTTGTAGGTGTATTACAAGCCGAATCTCTGAAAGATGGGCAAAAATTCAATCAGGTGAATTTAAAAGACATCACAATTAGCATGCAAGATGGTAAACCCCTAATCAACGGCAAAGCTCATATTATCGCGTCTATTCCTGCTTCTAACGGCATAATACATGTGATTGATGAGGTTTTGTTGCCCGGTCAATAAGAAACGTTTCTCTTTTCGGGCCTTTTGATTGGTTGGAGACCGCCCGGCAACGGCGGTCTCTTTTTATAGACTGTATTCAACGAAAAATAATTCATACAAAAATTGCACCTGCATGTTAATATCAAAAATCAACACACTCAGCTACAACGAATACCGCGACAAAGTGCTTCAGCTTGCCGCCCATGGACAAACTTCGGGAGAACAAACTGAAGAGCACATACAAGCCACCTTGATTAATGCACAGCGAATGAAACGCATCGATCATCAATGTGAACTACTACCCCAACTGGCAGAGATGGCTTCTTTGGTTAGTGAAAAACACACCTGGTTTGTGATTACCGAAGCCTGGTGCGGCGACAGCGCTCAGAATACCCCTGTTCTGGCAAAAATCGCAAACGCTTCCCCGAACCTGGAGATACGTTTATTGTTCAGAGACGAACATCCTGAAATTATGAATGAATTTCTGAGCAATGGTAAACGTGCTATTCCAAAACTCATCTGCGTACACGATGCTTCACAAAAGGTGATAGGAACCTGGGGACCCAGGCCCGCCTTAATACAGGACCGTGTAACGGAATACAAATTGCTGAATCCCACTGGCACAAAAGACGAATTCAACAAAAACCTGCATCTATGGTACGCCCGCGACAAAACGCAATCCCTGCAGGAAGAATTTCTTAGTCTGTTCTCTGAATGGGGACTTCTTAAAGAAACAAATGTCAATCGCTGAAATCGTATTCAATTACCATTTGTATTAAAACCATTGTATCATGAAAAATAGTGAAAGCTTTGAATACCAGTTGTCCGTGGCAGAAGACACTGAAAACACGATTGGACAAGAAGTAGCTGAAAATTACCGCAAAGCGGAGGTGTTCAAAAAATACAACATTGATTTTTGTTGTGGCGGAAACAAAACACTTTCAAGTGTCTGTCGTCAAAAAAATCTAAATTATACGGAAATCAGGAGCGAATTAACTAAGGTAGAAGGCCAGGCAGGAACAGCCTCTCAAAATTTCCAAACCTGGGATGCAGGATTTTTGGCGGATTACATTGTACATACTCATCACCGGTATGTCAAGTCCGCCATCCCATTACTAATTGAATACACCAATAAAGTAGCCCGGGTACATGGCCAGGAGCACCCGGAATTAATAGACATCGCCACTTTATTTGCTGAAGCCGCTGAGGAACTGACCGCCCATATGTACAAAGAAGAACAGGTGCTCTTTCCCTATATCAAACAACTAAGCACCAATCATGCGAATCCCGAATTTCGCCATTTTCCGGCATTTTCATCCGCACAACAACCCATTCGCATGATGGAGCTGGAACACGAAACGGTAGGTGAATTGTTTAAATCCATCAGGATCTTAACCGATAATTACACTCCACCGGCAGAAGCCTGTGCAACTTACAGGGTTAGTTTTGCAAAACTCAATGAATTTGAAGAAGACCTGCACCAACACATTCATCTCGAAAACAACATCTTGTTTCCAAAATGTATTAATCTGGAAATCGCTGTACGAGATATGATATAGTTAAAGATCCTTTTTTTTAAATTTTGACAGGGAAATGGCATAGGGCAAAAACACCCATACCGTAAGAATCAAAAGCACAACAACACTGCCCGAGCGGCTTCCGAAATAGTCCTTAAACACCGCCCCCGTGTAACCCATCATGGCTGAAACGTCCAAATGCAGAAGAATCATAATTCTGGCAAGATCAATGGGGTTACAGGCGGAAATAAACACCACTACTTTTTCAATGGGATAGTCGGAGAACTGAAACAACAGAAAAAGAAGCAGACCATCAAACAAGAGGGCAAAAAAGAGCCAGAGCAGGATGGCAATCCCTATACCTTTTGCTTTATCACGTGTAAATACTGAACCTAAAAACGCGATGGATACAAATACAGTAGAAATAATAATGCCCATCACCAGCATCATAAGACTTACATCAGGCGGAGCATAAATCAGAATGGGAATACCGGCACCAACAAAAAACGCAAACAACAACGATAGGCTCAAACCAATAAAAAGACTGAACCAGATCTTACTTCGTTTTACCGGCTGGCTGAGCAACAACTCAATAAATTCAGAGCTGTTGTACAAATAGATGGTTGAGAAAATAACCGACACCAGGGGTACAATCAACAAAACCACATTCAAAAGCGTGAGTAAACCTTTCGTGCTGTTGTCTTCAAGGGCAAAAACACTCCAGGAAAGTGCAGCCAAAATAAAGGTATACACCACTACCACCTTGTTCTTCAAAATATCCAGGATCACAAATTTGATAATCCTATTCATGCTGACTTTGTTTTAAAATTGAGGAAATGGCTTTGGAAAGTTTTTCTTCACCCGTATCCAATTTAAGCGCTTCAACTGTTTTGTGAAAATGCACCCTGCCTTCTTGCATAAATACAATCTGCGTCACCAAATCGTCCAATTCACTTAAAAGGTGAGAGGTAATGAGTATTAAACGTCCGTTTTTCTTTTCCTTAACAATTTTTTCTTTCAAAATTTCAGAGGCCAGTGGATCGAGTCCTGCTGTAGGTTCATCCAATATCAGTACCTGAGGATGAAACAAAAAAGCCAGGGTAGCACTTACTTTTTGCGTGGTGCCGCCTGAAAGGGTACGCATGCGCTTTTGAAACAAATCTTTGAGTTTAAATGCCTCAAGAAGTTCTTCATCTGTATTCGACTGGTAATTTCGTATTTCCCTGATCATCTCCATTATCTGGCCAATCGACATATTGTCGGGGTAACGGCCAATTTGAGGCATATACCCAATGCTGTTCCGGTAAAGGTATTGCCGGTTAATGAATTCACCATTGAATCGGATGGAGCCGCTGTCAGGTATCACCATGCCCAGAATACTTTTTATCAGGGTGGTTTTTCCACAAGCGTTTGGCCCAATGAGTGCTATACACTCCCCTTTGCTGCAGGTCAGGTTAACATGGTCCAACACCTGCAGCTTTCCGAATTGCTTGCACAGATTTTCTACAACAATCATAATTTACAGGGGGAGAGAATGAAGAAGTGGTTGATTGTCCACAAAATGATCAGGCGTCAAACTGGGGGCTATTTTTTCTGATTTATCCAAAAGATCCACCATAAAACTACGAAATAATAACATGGCCGGCGGGGTTTGTTCAACAATGACCGAAAACACACTCAAGGGGTGGTAAGGTACATCTCCGGTTTTGTTTCTATCCAGATCATACCCGTTGTATTTATCCCAATAATTGCCGTTAAAGGTGTTTAATACTGTGCTGCCATTGGTACTGACATCAAAAGTGTTTCCAATAAAATTATTCGAACGAATTTCGTTGTCCATGCAACTCGCCTGAATTTTCATTCCCCATCCATTCGCTTGAAAGGTGTTATGCTCTGCCAGAATTCTGTTAGTGCCCTCCATGTAAATGCCGGTTGTGTTTTTCAAAAAATGATTTCCGGTGATGTAACTATCTGATATTTCTTTAAGCATCAGTCCATACGCAGCGTCTCCCCAGTTCTCTTCAAAACTGTTATTGAACATTTTCACATTTTTAGTAAACATTACGGCCACCCCCGCGCCGTTGTGTTTAAAATAATTGGTGATATATGCATCGTTGTTGGAAAACATAAAATGCAGACCATAGCGGATATTGTTAAAGGACCGGTTTCTCCAGATCACCGAATTGGTGACAAATTCAAAATAAATACCATCGCGGTGCCCTTCAATCCTATTGCCAATGATTAATAAACTATCGCTTTTCCAGCAGTGTATGCCGTTGCCGATTTGCTGTTCCTCCACCCCGTAAGCCCTGATGCGGTTGTTTTTCACCACACATTGTTTCCCATACTGAATATAAATGCCAAAAAAATTATCATCCAGAATGTTATCGGTGATCTCTACTCCCCTGCTTTCGTAAACCTTAATTCCACAGGGATCGTCAAGCGAAGCGTAGCCTGAATGTTGTATTTTAAACCCTTTCACGCAGGTAAAATCGGCTTTTACCGACAACACTTCGTGCTTTTTATTTCCATCAAGTATGGGGTAATTTTTCCCGATTAATATCAGACGTTTATCCACTACCAGATTTCCTTCCCGGTAAATGCCTTCGTGAACCCAAATGGTATCCCCCGCATTGGATTTGGCTATGGCTTCTTTTATAGTTGAAAAAACCTGGCTTTTTCCAACATGAACATTGTTTGCTTGCGAGAGGAAAGCCGAAAAAAATAGCAGGAAAATATAAAAGATTCTGATCACAACTTACTCGCTTATTTGAGCCCAGGAAAGGGGTTGAGCCGATAATCTAACCAAAAAAGCCTGAGCACTATCGGAATTCGAAAAAGCGGCTATGTCCCCACCCATCGGACTTCCGACTGCTTCTCCGGAAACATAAAACAGAGAGTCGGCCTTTAATAAGGCATTCGGTTCAAGGTAATCGCTGATATAGAATTTAGCGGATGCCATATTTGAATTTTCCTTTTTGTAATTGATCATACAGGAAACGTCGTCAAACTTATACACCCTGCCCTTGGAAGTGATGAGTTCCGTCGCGAAACGAACGTTGGAAATGGTCATCTTACAATAGTCACAATTGTCTTTGTTTAGGGCAATAGGTTCCGGCCCTGAAGAACTGCAGGACGTTGCGAAACTTAATACCACGATTGATGATAAGGCAAGGTTTTTATTTTTTGCAAATCTATTGAGAACTCCAGTCTCCAGAAGCGTTGCCAACAACATACAAACACCACTTAAAATAAATAACCAACCGCCATTATCCGGAATTGAATACGCGCCGAAATTCAAAAGTTGTTTAAAGCCAATCAAAGGAGGCTGGTAGGCCATACCCGGAACAATGATAGCGGCGTTTGGATCGAGATTGTGTCCGTAATTGTATTCCCATCGCCAGAAATCCACCATGGCCACTATACCGAAAAGCACAAATAAGGACAAGAGCGTATACAGCACGCGTTTTCTGCCCACAATGGCAGCGAGTAAACTAAAGGCCGCGAAAAACAGGATGCAGTATGGCAACACGGTAAATTCAATAAAATCTTCGGTGTGCAGGGTTTTCATTCCGATGTAATGGTTCAGTCCGTTTATAATCTCAACATTTCCTCCCAATTTATCAGCATAAATCATCAGGTTAAGCCCTTCGGGGTATTGAGGCGCATCCAGATCAATTCTCCAAATGGGTAGAAACAAAGAAACAACAAGCAGTGCAGCTGAAAGAAAAAGCAAAACTCTTGAAAGTGGTCTTATTTTTTTGGATGGTGTAGTCATGAGGTATGTATTAATAGAGGCCGGTAAAAAGGTACGTTTTGCACAGGAAAAAGAAGGGAGCAGATTGTGCCTCTGCTCCCATCCAACTAGTTTTAGTTAGAGGCCGGAATTTCAGCCGCTGTTTTACCAACGTGGTAAGTCAAAGGAACTTTACTGCCGGCAGGAGATACCCGCACATAACCCTGCATTTCCTGATGTAAGGCACTGCAAAAGTCGGTACAGTAGATTGGCACAATACCCACACGATCAGGAACCCATTTTAAGGTTTGTGTTTCACCCGGCATGATTAACAGTTCTGCATTGGATGCACCTTTTACTGCGAAACCGTGTGGAACGTCCCAGTCTTGCTCAAGATTAGTTACGTGGAAATACACCTCATCACCTACCTTTATTCCTTCAATGTTATCAGGGGCAAAGTGGGAACGAACAGAGGTCATATACACATGTACCTGGTTGCCATTTCTCACCACTTTTGCTTCTCCCTCACCTTTAGCCGCATAAGGGTGTTTGTTTTCATCAATCTTAAACAACTTCAGCTGATTTTTTTCGATAATGGCAGCAGGACTCGCCTGTGCATAGTGTGGTTCGCCAATGGTCGGGAAATCGAGAATCATTTGCATTTTTTCTCCACTGATATCGTACAATTGGGCGCTTTGCGACAACTCAGGACCTGTAGGCAGGTAACGGTCTTTTGTGATTTTGTTATAGGCAATCAGGTATTTAGCCGAAGGGGTTCTGGAATCACCACCGGGGATGCAAAGGTGACCCACAGAATAGTATGTTGGAACCCTGTCCACCACTTTTAATTCCTTTATGTTCCATTTCACTACTTCAGACGACACAAAGAAAGAGGTATAGGCGTTTCCTTTACCGTCGAACTCGGTGTGAAGAGGTCCGAGACCCGGCTTTTTAACCTCACCGTACAAAGCCGATTCGTATTTAATGATGGGTATGCCCAGATAATCCCCATCGTATTCTTTATTGGCGATGGCTTTTATCATTTTATCAAAACTAAATACAGGAATTAAAGCTGCTAACTTACCACTACCAACAATGTACTCACCGGTTGGATCCACGTCACATCCGTGCGGGGATTTAGGACAAGGCATCATGTAACAGATGTCAGCCAATTCCTTTGAATCCAACACCAATACTTCCGTTTTAATGGTCGAAGTAGCTGAATGGTTTTCATCGCTGTAAACGTTATGAGCATATTTAACAGGTGTTTTTTTTCCTTTCCCGGCTTTGATATACTCTTCGGCCTTTTTCCAATTTACAGCCATGATAAAATCCTTATCGCGTTGCGAAGCGTTTACCTCTAACAAGGTGTTGGCCTGTTCGGTATTGTAACATGAGAAAAAGAACCATCCGTGCGATTTCATCTTTCCGGCACGGCTCAGGTCAAAGTTTACACCCGGGCATTCGATTTGGAAAGCAATGTCCATTTCTCCGCTTTCCTTGTTCACAGAAATAAAGCTTAAATAGCCTTTGAAATTTTCTTTATAGGTACTGATAGGAACATCGCCATTCGCGTTATCCGAAGGAACGCTGAAACGGGTTCCGGCAACAACATACTCTGTATTTTCAGTGATGAAAGGGGATGAGTGGTTACCGGCACTATTCGGAAGTTCAATGATTTCAGCCGTTCTGAAGGTTTTTAAGTCAATTCTGGCTACACGGGGGGTGTTGTTGGCGTTACCAAATACCCAGCGTCCGTCGATTTCACCTTCGGTTTTTGACAATTGGGTGTGGTGTAAATCATCCCAGGGAACAATACCATGTGAAGTGTTCAGCATGGGTTTGGTTTCTTCGCTGTATCCCCACCCTTTTTCAGGATCGACCGCGAATACCGGAATAACGCGAAGCAAACGTCCGCTTGGTAAACCGTACACACTCATTTGTCCGCTGAAACCTCCACTGACAAAGTTGTAGTATTCATCGTGTTTGCCGGGTGCTACATACGCTTTACCGGCGGCATCACCGCTAACGGCATTGCCGGTGCTTTTTGGTTTGCAGGATTCCATCACAGAAACCAAAGCTAAACCCGCAATTACTGCTGTTGTTATTTTGCTTTTCATTTGATTTGGTTTTATTTTTTTATTTAACTCCGTCTATTTTACGCATGTATTCAAGAATGTTTCTGGCATCAGTGTCACTGAGGTTCTGGTTGGGCATACGTACCAAACAAAGTTCAAGCATGGCCTGCACCTCAGGATCTTTATCAATCATTGGATCAGGATTGGTAATAAAATTCATAATCCACTCCGGAGTCCTTTTTAAGGTCGCGCCTTTCCAACCCGGACCAACCAATTTTTCCTCCGTCATTTTGTGACAGGAGGTACACTTCACCCCACTTATTTTCTCCCCTTCAGTGGCCATTGCCGCATCCAAAGTAGCTCCGAGATTAATGTTTTCGGTTGTCCATTTACCCTCCCCGCGTTTTGGATCATACGATTCGGGATCGGCCACCATGCTTTTGGGGGCTTCGCCACCGGTTTGTGCATCCGCAGGTTTTTCACTGCCACCGCAGGACCAAAGCATAAAGGCAAGCAGCGCTGTTAAGAGAATTGTTGGTGTTTTCATAGGTATGGTTTTTATTGGTTAAGATTATCTTATAATCTCGGACTCAAATGTCCGATTTATGAGAACCGAAATACATGACCAATGTCATGTTTTCCGGCGAGAATTGTCAACTTTTTAATAAATAGTCAAAGAACCCCGGGTACAAAACACTGAACACAACCTTAAAACCGACAAGGCGTCTTTTGCCATCGGCCAGAACTTCTCCCGAATGGGTAATAACAGAACACTTAACTTAACCTTTTAGCCAGCACAAAAGTGGCTCCCGACGTAAATACAACGATGCTGATGGAACTCACAGGCATTAATATTGCGGCTATTACCGGTTCCAGCTGCCCGCTTACAGCAAAATACAAACCTATTATATTGTACAGTATTGATAAAACAAAGCTAATATAAATTATGAATTTCTGACGCCTGCAAAACCGGATAAATTTTCCAAACAAGGGGAAAGAAGCGCCGGAAAAAATTACATCACAGGATGGGGAAAAGGTATTGGTATTGTCGCTGATGGCTATTCCTATATCACTTTGCCGTAGTGCCCCGGCATCGTTTAGTCCATCGCCTACCATCATCACTCTTTTTTTTCCGGCCTGCAAACGTTTGATGTAATCGAGTTTATCCTGTGGTTGACGATTAAACAGCAACGTACATTCTTCACCAAAGATGCCTTTTAAACGCTGTTCTTCCGCCGCATTGTCGCCTGAAACAACCGCAAGGGTGTACGATTCACTTAATTCCGATACCACCTGTTCAAGGCCTTTTCGGTAATGGTGATTAACCTCAAAAAAGCCCAAAACCTTTCCATCCAGGGCAAGATAAACCGAACTTCGTTTAGTGTCAACTGTTTGAAAACCCTTCGCAATCCAATCGGCTGAGCCCATACGCACCTCATGCCCATCGATGTTTGCCGACAGCCCTTTTCCCTTTTCTTCAACAAAATCACTTAACTTAAGTTTTGATGAAGCCGGTAATCGGTAATAAACCCCTTTGCTGAGGGGATGATTGGATTGTGAAGATAAGGTTCTGAAAAGTTGTTGTTGATAGGCACTCAGCTCTTCGCCCTTGTAAAGGAGTTCCGAGCCGGATTGTTCAGTGATGGTACCAGTTTTATCAAATACAATGTTAGTGATACTCGACATGTCTTCCAGCACACCGGCATTTTTAACATAAATGCCTTTTGAACCCAAAGCATGCAACATGTTGCCATTGGTGAAGGTTGCACTTAATAACAAGGCACATGGACAAGCCACAATTAACACCGCTGTCAATACCTGCCATGTTTTGGAAGCATCTTCCATCAGCCAGTAACCGGTAGCAAATAAAGCAATGCTAAAAAGGATATACGTAAAATACCGGCTGAGGTAGTGTACAAAAGATGTTTTATCCCTTTCTTTTTCCTGCTTAAAACTGTCGTTGTTCCATAAACGGGTGAGGTAACTTTGGGAAATTTCTTTTACCACTTCCAGTTCTATTGCGCCACCACACTGCTTACCGCCTGCATACAAAATTTCCCCAATCGACTTTTCCACCGGAAGAGATTCTCCACTCACAAAACTATAGTCAATACTGGCTTTGCCCATAAACAAAATGGAGTCAGCCGGAATGATTTCACCGTGATGGATCTTGATCCGATGACCCGGCTTTAATTCCGAAACCGGAATTTGTTGTTCAACCGCCCCGTCTTCTAAAATCGTTACTCCCAGGGGGAAGTAGGATTTATAATCCCTTTCAAAAGAAAGATTTTGATAGGTTTTATCCTGAAAATACCGGCCCACCAGCATAAAAAACACAATGCCACTCATGGAATCCAAATACCCTGCACCAGTGCCACTCCCAATTTCATAGAGACTTCTGCCAAAGGTTATCACTATTGCCAGCGCTATTGGCGCATCAATGTTTAGGAATTTCTGGCGCAAACCCTTATAAGCCGATTCAAAAAACTCGAACGCACAATAAAAAAACACCGGCAGGGATAACAGCACATTCAGAGCACTGAACCAGGTGTTCAATCCGGGATGCTCTTCAGGATTGAGGGAAAAATACTCAGGGAAACTCAGCATCATAATGTTTCCAAAACAAAAACCAGCTATGCCTATCTTTACGATACGGGCGGTATTGTGCTTTTTAACCTTTTTATCCGACACATCCTGTAAGCTGATGTGGGGCTCATATCCAATTAAAGTAAGTGTTTCGGCAACCTTTCGTAAACTCGTTTTGCTTTTGTCGAAAATCACCCGAACTTCTTTTTTAATGAAGTCCACTTCCGACTTGAGTACACCTTTGTTGACCCTGTTGAGATTTTCCAGCAACCAGATGCAGGAGCTGCAATGCATCTGAGGCAGATAAAACATCACATGACATTGTTCGTCCTGACGGAAATGCAGCAACTTTTGAGTTACGTTTTCATCATCAAGAAAACCAAACTTTCCCTCCCTGATCTGATGCTTTTGATTGATTCCGGGTTGCGCTTCACGATCGTAGTACTCACAGAGGTTATTCTGGCTTAAGATTTCATACACCGTTTTACATCCGCTGCAACAAAAATGTTTGTCCTCGATGTGTATTCCCCTTTCAATGATATCCTCACCACAGTGGTAACAGAGTGCCTGGGGATTGACTTTAACGGGTTCTTTGAGCATATGTGCCTGATTGAGTAGGTTGAACGGTTTCCTTACGAACAAATTTAGAAAAAACCGTTAAAGGGCAAAAGTACACAGGTCAAAATTGAATCCAAGTTCGAATGTCATTCCCAGGGGATGATAAATATCAGAAATTGGTTGTTGTTCGGGTTGTGTCCATTAGGACTTTCTTATTCAGGCCTTTGAGATTCCCGCCCTCCTGGACTCAATATCAATGGCCACCAATGCCGCTATGGAAGTGAAAACCGGCATGGCCATTTTATCACTTTCAATAAATCCATTGAAAAAAGAATGGATGTAAAATGTAATTAAACCCATGTAAAGCACCATGGCGAGATTGCTCCTGCGTTTGTCGGCATAATTTTGCCGGATGCCACGCGAAGCGGTTTTGCCAACCATAATGATTATGAGCAAAAATATAATCAAACCCGGTAATCCCGTTTCACTGAGGTAATTCAAATACTCTGAATGCGCGTGACCTTTATCTCCGGCATAGGTACTGTGGTAATTTAAATCACTGCTCACCTGAAACTGTCCATAATAAAACTGATACGTTCCCGGCCCAAAACCCATCAGCGGTTTGTCCTGAAACATTCTCCAGGCGCACTTCCAGCGGTTAATGCGTTCCACATTCGAAGCATCGGTGCTGATGTTGGTCATGGATTTAAAATGCTGTCCAACGTCCCCTCCATGGCTCTTCACCTTATTGCGGCTGAACGATTCCATCAGGCTGCCGCTTATCACCAATCCTGCAATTGCCACTGCTATTGTTCCTAACACAATGGTTCTTGTTTTTATCTTCCATTTAAACACCAGGTAAACACCAAACGCGCAAAGCAAACTTAACCAGGCGGCTCTTGAGTAGGAAAAAAAGGAAGCGGCCAGAATATAACCCGCCAGAAGAATGTAAAACAAACGATACGTGAAATTTTGAATGTGCCGAAAAGTAAAATAGTACAAAAAAGGAAGAAAAAACACCAGCACGGCTCCATACACGGTGTGATCGTTGTAAAACGGCCTGCTGAATGCGGTGGAACCTTGAATGGCAAAACCAATTTGCTGGTGCTGGTAGAGGTAGTAAGAAATTGGAACAATCAAACCCAAACAATAATAAACGAGTAAACGGGGAATATTTTTGGTGTCTTTTAAAAAGAATTCCGAGAACATAAAATAATACACGCACAGGTAAACTGCACGTATTATCCATCGTTTGACAGACACTTCCGGCATTTGGCTGCCCAATGCGGTAATCAACATCCACAACAAATCCAGCAACAGTAAAATGCTCAGGGGATGTCTGATCAGGTCTTTATTGATACGTTTTCCATTCAGAAAAGCAATCAGAAAGTACAGGCTCATGAAAGCGCAAATGAGTTCGGATGGACCATTCAGCGTGTTACCCTCACCTATGGGAAACGTAACACTTAAGGGTACAGTGAACACCAGCAGATAATACAGTTGTTCCCTCTTCTTTAAAAGTAAATAACTTAGTATAAATAAAAAAATAAGGCCAAGGATGAGTACATCCCAGTCAGAGTAATCAAATACAAAACCCAGATTTAAAGCGAGTACCAGTAAAATAATAGACAGGCCTGCACCTAATTCACTTTGCTTGAATCGGGTATTTAATCCACTTAACACTCAAACTCGGGGTTTGATGATAAAATAAAAACTGGTGAATAAAAACCCAAGCACAAAGGAAATAAGAACATTGAGTGTCACCATAGGATAGGTTTTACGGTAGTTGGGTTCAGCCGCATCTAAAATGTGAATTTGAGAAACCGGGTATTCGAGCATCTTTCCAATACGTTTGGCGCGCATCTCGTATTCGTTCTGGCGATCGAAATGAAAACGGTATTTAAGTATCTCGGCACCCAACAAACTGGTAAGGCCCGCCTCTGTCTTTTTTCCGGTCATTTGCTGAAGATCAAAATTCAACTGAGCATTGGGAGCCAATAGTAACAAGCCTGAAATTCCTTCATCTGAGAACCGCTTTTGCAGTATGGCATACAGCGAATCGGTAATCGCTTTTTCAACCCTGTATTCATCCATTATTTTGTTATAGGCCAGTTTAACGTTTTGTTTATAAATGTTTTCCCTGACCTTATTTGCCATTTCAAGAATGTAATTCACCATATTGGCGGAAAGCTCGGGATCTTTTGTTTGGCAGGTTATCACAATCGACATAAAGGTGCTTCGTTTAAACTCCAGATCCCTCCGGTAGGCCCTGTCAGCTTTTGAAAGCCAGTCCTGTGAATTTGGGTTGATTTCATAATACTCCACCAAATTAAAACGGCGAATAACAGAATCCCTTATTTCTTTGGACTGAAGAATCTGCAATAAACGGTCGGCTTCGATGTCATAACCGAAGTTTGGATTTTCGGTACTCAGATCAAGCGATAAACTGGCCGGAGGAAAAACCACGGCAGTGGCCTCGTATTCTTTTGGAATCATCAGGCTGACCAATGCAGATAAAACCGCGCAGGTGAAAGACACCAGAATCAAGGGCATTCGGTAGCGTTTCAGAAACTGAAACAAAACTTCTATTTCTGTTTTTTCTTTAATATCCTGGGCCATACGTAAAGTATTAAATGGTGATAATGCAGCGAAATTAAAGAAATCTTTAAACCTGCGTTAGGCAATCTGTCAAATGAATAATCCTTTTATAAAAAAAGGCCTGTTTACAACAGACCTTTTTGGTTTTTTAATGCTCAATTGTCTCTTTTCTTGAGCCAGGCTGTAACCGCCGGCGCCAGCTCCTTTTGTGACTTTCCGCCAACAAACACCCCAATGTGGCCGCCTTTAAAACTGTATAATTCCTTATCCGTACTGCCCACCAGGTCGTTCAAAGGAATAGTGGCTGAAGGGGGAACCAAATGATCTTCGGTAGCATAAATGTTTAAAAGCGGACTGGTGAGGTTTTTTAAATTCACTTTTTTTCCACCCACTTCCAGTTCCCCGCTTACGAGTTTGTTTTTTTGATACAAGTCGGTCATGAACTGACGGAAACACTCCCCGGCCTGGTCAGGACTTTCTGAAATCCATTTCTCCATACGAAGAAAATTCAAAAGTTTTTCTTTATCGTCCAGAGAATTGGTAAGGGCTTGTTGTTTCTGAACTTTCATCATTGGTTTTAACATGTCGAAGCCTTGATTCAGGAAATCGCCGGGAACCAAACCGTGGTTGGCATCCACAAGCTTATCAAAATCCATGTCCTTGCTCCAACGGAACAATAATCCATCGTTGCCTTTAAAATCAACAGGAGTAACATGCGTCACCAGATTTTTAATTTTATTCGGATAGAGGGAAGCATAAATCACACTCATGGTGCCTCCCTGACAAATGCTCATCATGTTGATGCTTTCAAGGCGGTGTTTCTTACGAATCACATCCACACAATTGTTGATGTAACCGTTGATATAATCATCCAGGCTCAAATACCTGTCGCCTTTTCCGGGAAAACCCCAATCAATCAGGTATACATCCAATCCGGCGGCCAGTAAATTTTTTATGTACGAACGGTCAGGCTGAAGATCCAGCATTTTATAGGTGTTCACTAAAGCGTACACAATCAAAACCGGGGTTTTGTAAGTGGCATCAGTCTCTCTGTCATAACGGTACAAGGTGAGTTTATCCTCTTTGTAAACAGCTGTTTTAGGACTTGTGGCAATATCCACGTCTTCGATTTTACTTAAGGTGTCAAAACCTTTCATGAGTTTAGTACCCATGTTTGTAAATTCCTGTACCAGTTTTTCCATGTTCTGAATTTTAAACAAAAATACAATTAATTCCCCTTCCAGAGGGCCTCAGGGGACGATTTCAGCGCTTCTGTCACAAAGAAATAGTTCAACATTTGCCTCATCAACAAACAGCCTGCCTTTTCTGGTGTTGTTCCAGAGGTAAACAGCTACTTTGGTATCCTTCAACAAAGTCAATTCTTCGGCGGTAAATTCATGTCCAAACTGCAGTTCAGTCCATTGGCCATTTATTAATACGTCTTGCTTCACATAGAATGGAATGGAAAGGGCCTGGGTCTTGTTTTTAGTATAAAAATTCATGTACACCTGGAACTCCGGAACGCTTTCATCGACAAGGACAAAAACCGAAAATCGGATTTTCGCAAGACCCTTTTCAAAAAAGAAGTCCGGAAGCGCACCGCCAAATTCGCGGGTGTACTCATTTTTATCATCCAGCACCGTACTAAAGTTTCCTTTGTAAACCGGCTCCCCAAGTCTTGGCCCTTCATAGGAGGCCTCTTCAAATCCCTGTTCAAAAACCTGTTGTTGAACAATGGAATAAGGAGGCACAGCGAATTGCTGACTTTTATGTGTTTTGAAAAAATGCTTCAGGTAAAGTTGAGCATGGGTGTAATTGGCATCCAATACCCCTCTCCGGAACTGCAATTGTTTGAGTTGGTAATAAACAACACATAAAAAAAATACAAGTAACACCAAAGTTCTGTGCATGCGGTTGGCCGATAAACTCAAAAGAAGAACGCTTAAAAGTATGGCAGGAATAAAATAAAAATCAATTAAGGCCCTGTTGGTAATGGGCCAAAACCACCAGGATGCGTAGATATAGAACATCATGAGAAAAAATCCGGGCAAAATCCAGCGTTTTATTTTTCCCGGATAGAACCCAACACCGGCCAATGACAATAGGAGCAATGGAGCATACAAAAACATACCGTATTGGAACCCGAATGCTGCTTTAAGAAGTTGGGGATGTAAAAAATAAAAGGGCTCCCCGCTATAAGTGTTGGGAAATATTTCTCCAGTGGCACTTTTTAAAATATAGAATTGCCGCAGCACAACCCCCAATGTTAATACCAGGAGCAGGAGATGCACGGGACCCGGTTTCAAGAAAACGTTCCATTTTATTTTGCTTTTGTGAAAAATAAATGCCGGTAAAACCATCAGCACTAAAACATTCAGCGGACGAATGGAAACCAGAACCGCCAATAAGAACAGGCTTAAACAAAAATGATACAGGCTGTTTTCTTCCTCATTTAAAAACCTAAAAGCGTAATAGGCAAATGCCGTGATTATACAAAACGAATACACATGAGATAAAGCATTCAGGTTTATGGCGAAATCGAAAAGAGGGGTGCCGTAAAACAACAGTACCGGAACAGCCAGGGCGATCCAGGCTTTACCACTGAACCTGAAAATAAATTTCCTCAGATAGAACAAACCCAGGAAAAGGTAGAACAAGGATGCACAAGCCATGCCCCATTGGTAGGGTAGTGAAAATCCATTTGCAGGAAACTGAAACACCAGGGCGCAGGCGTGAGCCAAAGCAAAAAAGGGCAACCAAAGCAAAGACAGACCCGGGTAATATTTATTGATTTTTTTATCCTTGTACTTTACCAGAAAATGTTCATCCGCGCTTGCACTGCCAATGCCCTGATAGTGCTTCTCCACCGCGGTATTGAACCATTCGTAATGGTATTGTTTGTCATGATAAATGAATGCGGCTGGCAAATACGCGTAATAACCCAAACCATCACCGGCAATAAAACGGTGCCAGGGGGAATTAAGCGGACGAATAATAAAAAAAGAAAAAAGGATGGAACACAAAAATCCCAAAAACAGAAACCGGTATGTGAGTTTGCTATGCACTTTGTTTCGTTTGAGGGAAAGAACTTTCCCCTTACCGAAACAAAATAAACAAAAAAGGCCGTATGCATATACACACGGCCTCTTTTATTGAAAACTATAAATTACTTCTTGCGGCTTTTTGAAACGCCTTCTTCAGTCAATTCAAGTGAAGATACGGCCTGTCCGTTCAATTTAGAGGAAAGCTCTTTCACTTGTTTTTTAAGATCATAAATGGTTTTGTGAAGTTCTTCTACTTCGCTTTTGAAAACTACCGGAAAATGACCGAAGTTGTTCTCAAATTGTTTTTCGAATTGTTTTTTCACATCAAGGCTAAGGTTGATGGCTTCCGCTTTTACTTTGCTGAATTCTTCACTAGCGAATAATTCAGTAAACAATTGTTCGTTTACTTTTACCCACTCGCTGAACATTTCCTGGGCACTTGGTACTTCGGTCATGTTAGTGATCTTACCATATTTTGCTGCGAATTGCTCCGCAACTTTTTCCAAACTTGCTTTGGTGGTGTTTGAAAGGAAAGAATGCATTTCAGCTTGTTTGATGGTGTATTCAGCGATACGGTCCATTAAAGCGATAACTTCTTCCATGTTTTCTTTTTCCTTACCCGGGTTCACCACTTTCATCAATGGCTCGAAGGTTTTGCCAAACACGTTGCTCATGTGGCCATAAAGATCACGAAGATTAGCAGCAGCGCTGTTTCCGAAGAGATTCGGGAAATTGTTGCTGATGTTTTGCATTTGCGCGTAGTACTCTTTGCTAAGGTTATTTTGGCTTGCGAAAAAGGTATGCAATTGTTTGATGCTGTTATCATACACCTCTTTAATAGACGATTCGTTCATCATCATTCCGCCAAACATTTGTTTGGTTAGGTGGCTGATTTGATCAGCGTTGTAGAAATTTTTGAAGGTATCCATATTGAACTGACCCTTTTGCATGGCGTCCATCATGGGTTGGAAAATTTCAATCATTTTGTTGTACACCTGATTGCCTTGCATAAAGTTGCTGAACACATCTTTGTTAAAGGTGTTGTTCATTTGGCGGCTCATGGTGTCGTAAGTAGAGTTCAAAGTGTTCATCCAGGCATTGTAGATGTTAGTAAAAGCAGTGTTGGCCTGGTTAAAGTTGGCCATGTAATCCTGAGCAGGCATTCCAAAATTCTGGAAGCTGTTGTTGATGCTCTGGTTAAAGTCAGCCATTTGTTTGGCTACTTTGGCTTGTTGGTTGAACCAGTTTTTGAAAAACTCCTGAGGATTGTTCTCCTGAGTATCAAACATACCGGTAGATTGTTTCTGGAAATTTTTGAATAATTCGGTTTGTTTGTCGAAATATTCCTTGTAAAGGCTTTGACCTTCGCTGGTGATGTTTCCGCTGGTGAAGGCGGCCTGCATTTTTTTAGCAGAGTCCATCCAATTGTTCATGAATTGAGTTTGGTTTTCTACCAAAGTGTCGATGACAGGGTTTGTTGTTTTCATTTTATCTTAATGTTAAATATTTGTTAATCAACCTGTTAGTTGTATCTTTTTGATTTTCAATAATTTACACTAACACTAGATTTACTGCCGCAAATATCGGTATTTAATGGTCATACCTGCAAATTTATACTGTTAAATTATTGTTAAAGCATTGATAAATGCTGCAATTCCTGCCAATTCTTGCCAAATTCAGCGGATTGCCCACTCCACTCATTTACAAGCTCCAATTCATTAATCTTTAGTTTATATACCTGGAAGTAAAAAGGGCAAATTATTCGCTTTATTCTTTTGGCTTTAAAAAATATACCGGGTTATTTTGATTGTACCGGCGGATGTAGCGGTAAAGTTGTTCTTTTTGTTTTCTGTTGCTCAGTTTTGAAAATTCCTCATACAGGGCCTTATCGCGACTTAAAAGCAATTCAACCTCATCCTGCCTTAACTCACTGAGTTTGCCTTCGTAAAAATTCATCACAAACTCTCTTTGCTCAGTAGTAACCATTCCACCGGTATAACCCCCAAAGCGGGGATCGTAAAAACCACTTTGTTTCACTTCCACCATGGCTACTAAAAATGAGATGGCTCCAAAAACCGGAATACGGTAAAATTTACTCTGGTAATTCACATAAAAGGTGCCGTTTTGCACATAACCCCAAACCTCCTTACTGTTGATGCTGAGTGTGTTTCCATTGAGTTTGTAGTTCAGCTTTTCCTGTTCAAGTGCTTTACCAACATAATCCAATTGCTCTTTATTTTTTCCGAATTCAATGTTTTCCTTAAGAACAGGGTTATTGTGTCTGAAATCCCAATAAGTGAGGTAAACCCCATCGTTTAGTGGCATGCCCACCTGATAAAGACTACTGTCGTTTTGTGCATTTACTGAAAAAATAATCCAATTAAAACAAATCAACAGTGTATGAAGCGCCCGCATATCCACAAATCTCGGGCTTTTTCATTAATTTAGGCATTAAATTATCTTAAATGAGGCGCTTGGCTTTTTTGTTCCTGTATGTTTTACCGGGCTTTGTCTTTCCTCAAACCAGTCCGTACAACACGCCTTTGATGTTCACCCTCGAAAAACGCATGGGTACTGAAGAAGTGTTGGACCTTTTGGTTCAGGGTAAAGTTGAAGACTTGTCGAATTACAGCTCCGTTCACTTAAAATACAGGCTGGGGCAAATGGCCTCCATACAATGCAAAGCCCAAACCCTTACTGAACTCATCCGCAACGGCATTATTGAAAGAGCCGAACTTATTCCCGCCCATAAAACACCGCTTAATGATACCCTGTATTACCGCAACCGTGTGCAAGGCGTAAAAGTGTGGACCGCTCCCCTGTCTCAGGCTTATGATGGAAACGGCGTACTCATGGGCATCATTGATACCGGCATCGATTTTTCTCATCCTGATTTTAAAGACACCCTTGGCAATACCCGTATCCGATTTCTTTGGGATCAACGGCTTGCTAATAATCCCTCTACGCCTCAACCTTACAATTACGGACAACAATGGAGCTCAGCTGAAATAAACGCAAACCTTTGCACGCACAGCGATCAGCAATACTATGGACATGGTACCGGCGTTGCAGGTATTGCTTCGGGTAATGGCTTGGCAAGCGGACGTTTTGAAGGTATAGCCCCAAAATGCGATTTGCTGGTTGTTGCGCTTGATTTTAACCGACCCGGGCCTACGGTGGCCGATGCAGTGCATTACATTGTGAGTAAAGCCATACTTTTAAATAAACCTTTTGTGATTAATGCAAGTCTTGGAAATTATTATGGCAGTCACGATGGTACCGACGCGGAAGCCAAAACCATTGATGCCATGATGGCCAACCAAGCGGGTCGTGTGATGGTGGCTGCAGCCGGAAACGCGGGACACATTCCATTTCATGCCAGAGCCCAGGTACACAATGGGGATACAGTGTTCACCTGGATCAAAAGCAACAACTTACAACTTGAACATACACTTTATGGGGATCTCAATCAGATCCAACAATTGCAATTCAGTATAGGCGCCAACAGAGGCAATTATTCGTATATGGGTAACATCGGTTTTAAAACATACAACTACGCACTCAACACCATTCGTAAGGACACTCTCAAAATCAATAACAACCGAATTGGCATTGTTGAAAGTGCCGCGTCCATTAATTCCTATGGTGTATATGAATTGAGTTTTCTTATAAAAGCCGACAGCAGCAATTTGCTATGGTCCATCGAAACCCGGGGCCAGGGCCTGCACGATGCCTGGAACTTTGATTTTGTTGATGCGCCCCTGCCTTCCTCTTTGCAGTATCCAGCCATTGCGCGTTATGCAAAACCCGATTCCAGCATGAACATGGTGAGCAGTTTTCAGTGCAGCGATGAAATACTTACCGTGGCCAACTACGTGAACACGCGCAATTTTGTGAGCATCACCGGCACCATAAATACCGGAGAAATTGCCGGCGACCTTTCTCCCGAAAGCAGCTCGGGCCCTACCCGCGATTTGCGGCAGAAACCGGATGTGAGCGCTACAGGCAATAACGTGGCGGCTCCTATGTGTTTATTTTATCAAAACTATTACCTACAATTCAACCCCACAGTAGTAGCCCAGGGTAGTTTTCATATTCAGTCAGGAGGCACTTCAGCGGCTTCACCGGTTGTGGCAGGATTGGCCGCTTTGTATTTGCAGAAAAACCCCAACGCCACAAACAGGGAAATCATTTCAGCGGTTCGCAATTGTGCTTACCGGGATGATTATACCGGGTTAGCGCTTCCTCACCCCCGCTGGGGTTTTGGCAAACTCGACGGGAAAGCCACATTGTTATGCAATGAGCCCATTGTGCTGGAAGTACCCGAACAAACAGAAAATGATTTTGCTTTGGTCTTCCCAAATCCTTTTTCGGATGCATTGACGGTGCGTTTAAAAAATGCAAATGAAAAAACCCTCGCCCGATTGTATGATGCCAAAGGCGGTTTACTCATGGAACAATTACTTAAAGAAACCAACTCTGAAATCAACCTGTCGTTTCTATTAAATGATTATCATGGTCTTTTGCTTTTGCAACTCAGCAACGCTACAGGGAATTATCACTATAAATTGATCAGGGACTGATTTATGCGCATTTCCGACAATAGCCTGAAAGCCATGCAGGAGTATTATAAAAAAGAGCTAATCCCCATTTATGGAGAAGGAGAAACGCAGGCTTTATTTGAATTGGCGGTTGAACATTACCTGGGAATACCAAAAGTCAAGCTGGCTTCAGAACTGCAACACCGTTTACAACAGAGTGAGATATTGGACATTTACGATTGCGCAAAGGCACTAAAAAAACACATCCCCCTGCAACACATTTTGGGAGAAGCCTGGTTTATGGGTTTAAAATTCAAAGTCAACCATCAGGTCTTAATTCCCCGACCTGAAACCGAAGAGTTGTGCGACAGGATTATTAAGGAAAACAAAAATGCAAAATACATTCTGGACATTGGCACGGGTTCGGGTTGTATCCCTGTGAGTTTAAAAAAACACCTGCCTTTAGCGGAGGTGTTTGCCTGTGATATTTGCGCGGAGGCGTTGGAGTTGGCTTTGGAAAACGCGCTTTTAAATGAAACGGAAATTCAGTTTTTTAAAAACGATGTATTGGCTTCCAATTTTCCGGCCCGTGTTGCTGCAAGGTTTGATGTGATTGTAAGCAATCCGCCATACGTGTTACGTTCCGAAGCAGCGCAAATGGAAAAACAGGTACTTGAGCACGAACCCCACCTGGCTTTGTTTGTGGAGGGAACGGATCCCATTTTGTTTTACAGAAAAATCATCGAACATTGTTCTCTGCTTCTGAATCCCGGCGGAAGTTTGTATTTCGAATTAAACCCCTTAACGGCGAATGAGGTACAAACACTAGCAACTTCTTCCGGACTCTTCAGAGAGGTGAATTTGATCAAAGACATGAGTGGCAAGCAAAGGTTTTTGAGGGCGAAGAGGTAGATAGTTTATTATTCTCATTCATCTGAGAGAACTCAGCTCTTTTGATTATTATCACGTATAGATCCTTCCCTGCGGTCGTGATGACAAAAACAACCTTGTCATGCTGACCCCGATGTCTTCGGGGAAGCATCTTGCCGGATTTAGCATTTGATGCTTTTGCAAAATCCTTCACTACACTCCATATAGCAATGCCCAAGCCCTTTGAGGTCTTTTCGCGAAAAATCATTAAGACCTCAAAGGGCTAAGGAGGATTAGAAGCGGTGTCGGGAAGGTTTTATAAAAAGGTTTTTAAAATTGAAAGTAGATTAACTCTCTTTCAATCCCCTGCCTGCTTTTTGGATTTTGTTTTGCTGTTTGAGCTCAGCAATGATTTTATCAAGCACCCCATTTACAAACACCTTGCTGTTGGGGGTGCTGTATTCTTTTGAAATATCAATGTACTCGTTCAAAGAGGCTTTTACCGGTACGCTGGGAATGTAAAGAATTTCTGCCAGAGCCATTTCCATCAACAACATGTCCATGCTGGCAATGCGTTCGATCTCCCAGTTTTGAGTGTGCCTGCCAATAAGTTCCTCGAACTGCTTTTTGTACATCACCGTTTTGGTGAACAAATTGCTCATGAATTCCAAATCATCCTTTTCGTCCTTCAACAAAGGCTGCAATTCAAATTTACCTTCAAAGGTTTCGAGATTACGAATCACCGAATTAAAGGCTACAAAACTATCGTCGGCCCAGTGAATGTTTTTTTCTTCAAAAACCGAGTGCAATACTTCGTGCTCGCTTAAATGTTCAGTCAGCAGGGCAAGAATAAACTCCTTGTCCTCTTTAAAGGAAGAAGAAGGCAAAGCCAGGTAATTTTTGTACAAGTCCCCATCCCGGATTTCCATATATAGTTTACGCACCAGATCCATGTCGTTTTGCCATGAGATGTGGCGCTTTTCCAATTGTGATTTTAATTCAGGATTTTCAGCCAGGCTTTTCAAAAGGGCGTTATTGACAAAACGCAGATTGGGGTTCAAATCACTTTGATTCGGCAAACGTTTGTTTCGACGTTCATCAATTTTTACCATGGACACGTGTTGCAGATCCACCAGCAAAGCCAGAATGTAAAGGTAGAGTTCGTAAATTTTATCCAGGTTTTTAAAAAGATCCCTTTCAAAAGCTTTGATGTCGCCTTTCTCGTGCTGAAAATACGAGTACAGCGCTTGCATGACTTTTATTCTGAGAAATCTTCTATTGAGCATGTTAAAATTTTAAAGAACCGGGAACTGTGAATTCAATTAATAAATGGCGTTAATTTTTGCAATGGCCTCAATGCGCTGCTCTCCCAAACGATTGGCTGCCATATACGTTGGAATGCCTTCTTTTTTGGCCAATTGAAAAATGTTGGAAGTGGTAGCGTAAATTTTTTCAGCATGCGCCAAGGCGCGTTCGCGGTTATAGCCTTCTAATTCATAATACACGTTGATGATGCCTCCGGCGTTTACCACATAATCAGGGGCGTACAAAATGCCTTTTTTACCTACCAGTTCTCCGTGTTTTTGTTCCTCGGCCAATTGGTTATTGGCAGCTCCGCAAATGATTTTGCATTTTAGTTTTGCAAGTGTATCATCGTTCACAGTTGCACCCAAAGCGCAAGGGGCATACACATCAATGTCCAGATCAAACATGGTATCGGGCGACACCACTTCAGCTTTGTATTTTGCGGCAACGGCTTTTAAACGTTCTTCGCTGATATCGTGAATGTATACTTTGGCGCCTTCTTTGCTTAAATGCTCCACTAAAACTTCACCCACATGACCAATGCCCTGAACCAATACTTTTTTACCGCTGAGGCTATCACTTCCCCAGGTTTCTTTAGCGCTGGCTTTCATACTCACGTATACACCATAAGCCGTTACAGGGCTAGGATTTCCGCTGCCGCCCATATTCTCAGGCAAACCGCTCACGTAGTCGGTTTCCATGTGTATCACTTCCATGTCGTGTGAGGTCATGGCCACATCTTCAGCGGTAATGTATTTTCCGCCTAAACTGTCCACAAACTTCCCGAAACGACGTAAGAGGGCTTCGTTTTTTATCTTTTTAGGGTCGCCAATGATTACGGCTTTGCCCCCACCCAGGTTAAGACCGGCAACGGATGATTTGTAGGTCATGCCCCTCGATAAGCGCAGCACGTCGTTCAAAGCTTCCATTTCGTTGTTGTAGTTCCACATGCGGGTACCGCCCAGCGAAGGACCGAGCACCGTGTTGTGTATAGCGATGATGGCCTTTAAACCGGTAGCATTATCGTTGCAGAAGAGAATCTGCTCGTGGTTGTACAATCCCATTTGTCCGATTACCGGATTTTTGCTAAGATCAATGTCTTTGAGTGTTTTTACTTCCATAAGAATGGCTCTAGAGCAGCAAATGTAAGCTTCCTGGCCCGATTGTCCAAATGAAATTCAGGTGCTATTGGGCCCACACCACTCAGGCACTAAGAACACTCAGAACCACTAAGAGGTTCCCATAGTGCAACTTAGTGAACTCAGTGTCTAAGTGGTTTATACCATCACCCACGCTTAAACTTTCTTGAACCATTTTGAATACAAACCAGCCCAAATTACGCCTTTGTTTCTTCAATTATCCATTACCTTCGTGGCGTGAAACACCTCAAGGTTTTAAACGCATACTTTTTTAAGTACAAAAAATACCTGCTCAGCGGTTTGTTATTTGTTACGCTTTCCTCTTTGTTTGGCACCTATCAGGGCGTTATTGTCCGCAATGGCACCAACCAGGTAATTGAACTCATTCAACAAAACACAGCAGCGCCTGCGGGAAAATTTATTGAATACGGCATTACCATTATCGTTCTGGCGCTTATATCAGGCTTGTTTATGTTTTTAATGCGCCAAACCATTATTGTGATGAGCCGGCACATTGAGTACGATCAGAAAAATGAAATTTACAAGCACTACCAGGAACTGGATACAGAGTTTTACAAAAAAAACAGCACCGGCGATTTGATGAACCGCATTAGTGAAGACGTGGGCAAGGTGCGCATGTACACCGGTCCGGCCATTATGTACCTCACCAACACCGTGGTGACCACTATCACCATTTTGATTTTTATGTTCAGCGTTAATGTTTCGCTGACCCTTATGGTATTTTTGCCCTTGCCCATACTTTCGTTTATCATTTACAAAGTTTCGGACCTCATCAACAAACAAAGCACCAGGGTTCAGGAAGAACTGAGCAGCCTGACTTCACAGGCCCAGGAGAGTTTTAGCGCCATACGTTTGATAAAAGCTTATGCGCGTGAAACTTTTTTTGGGGAGGAGATGGAGAACAAAAGCAATTCCTACCGCAAAGCCTCCATTCAACTGGCCATGACCGAGGCCCTGTTTGCACCGGTGATGGCCCTGATGATTGGATTAAGCGTGCTGATCACCGTTTGGTACGGAGGCCGCATGGTGTTGCAGGGAGAAATTGAGCCCGGCAACGTTACCGAATTTATTTTGTATGTGTTTCGCCTCACCTGGCCTTTTGCTTCGTTGGGATGGGTTACCTCGCTAATACAAAGAGCCGCCGCCTCTCAAGAACGCATCAACGAATTTTTACTTCAGGAACCAAAAATCAAAAACAACAATACTGAATCCTATGCCTTAAAGGGTGAAATTGAATTCCGCAACGTTGGATTTGTTTATCCCGAAAACGGGATACAGGCTTTGAAGCACATTTCTTTCCGCATTCAACCCGGTGAGAGCTTGGGCATTACGGGGCAGATTGGCAGCGGGAAATCGAGTATCGTTAATCTCCTTACCAGGCAATACGATGTGAGTGAGGGAGATATTTTAATTGACGGCAAAAACATCAAACACCACAATTTGGATTTACTGAGAAAAAACATGGGGGTGGTGCCTCAGGAAGTGTATTTATTCAGCGATACCATTTCGAACAACATTGGTTTTGGGAAAGAAAACAAACCCGAGCATTCGGCTATAGAAAGCGCGGCCCGACAAGCTGGGGTGTATGAGAACATTGTGGCCTTTAACGATGGTTTTGAAACCATGATCGGCGAAAGAGGCGTGATGCTCAGTGGGGGGCAAAAACAACGCATCAGCATTGCCAGGGCCATTCTGAGGGAACCAAAAATTTTAATTTTCGACGATTGTTTAAGTGCCGTGGACAGTGAGACGGAAGCCGAGATTCTGGGAAATTTAAAAACGCTAATGCGCTCCAAAAGCGCTGTGATTGTGAGTCACAGAATTTCAAGTATCAAGGACGCGCAGCAAATTTTATTCTTAAAAGACGGGGAAATCATTGAGAGTGGTACACACGATGAACTACTTTCCAAAAGGGGCGAGTACTATAAACTGCATTTGCTGCAACAGTAATTACTCATCCTCCTTTTTCTCTTCTTCAGTAAGTTCTTCAGGATAGGAGCCTTTGGTATAAATATATCGGATGTGAAAGGTTTGCGAAGATTCAGAGGATGTATCCATTGGTGAACCCTCATCGCCCTCCTCCTCTTCATTTTCCCAGCGGTACAACTTGCGTTGCGGGCCCTCCTTCCGGTAATTGAATGCCACCAGCACTCCTGCCAGGCCACCAAACAAATGTCCTTCCCAGCTCACGCCTTCCTGAATAGGAAACACGCCCCATACCAAACTTCCATATAAAAACACCACTAAGGCCGACACTACCATCAGTGGCAGGTGCTTTCGAAACAGGCCGCTAAAAAACAAAAAGGAGGCCAGGCCATAAACGAGCGTGCTGGCGCCAATATGATAATGCGGGTGGAGGTCGGAGTTTCTTCCCCCTATCCAAAGCCAGAGCCCGCTGATGAGCCACATCCAGATGAAAGCCGCTTTGGCTATTTTTTTATAGAAATAAAACAATAGGGTGCCCAACACCAATAAAGGCAAGGAGTTGGAAGCAATGTGTCCAAGATCTCCATGCACAAAAACGGAAGTGATGACCCCATGCAAACCACCTAATTTACGGGGCAACACGCCCAACTTCAAAACGTTCAGATCAGAATACGTTTGAATAAAAAATACCAGCCACATGAGCAGCACCAACAGCGCAGGATAAAAACTACTGCTGAACAACTGTTTGCCAAGGTAATTCTTCACCTAGTGAAATTGCGAAAAAATAAACGGAACAGGATGGAAAGAAGGTTAAAATTACTTTTTTGCCACCGGCACCATGATGCGGGTGAGCCAGGCCATTGAATCGGGTGTTTGAATAGGGCTCACAATGTAAAACTCACGCATGGGTCCTGATTGGTATAGCCCTGCTGAATCAGTATAGGCCTTAATTTTAGAATAAGACTCGTTCAAATTCCTGTAAGCCCCTTTGTGATTATAAATTACCATGGAACTTGCTTCCAACACAACAATCTTGCTTTTTTGCGGATTGAGCTTTGGCATTTCACGAATCAACATTAAACATTCGAATTTAAAGTTAGCAGGATCGTTGTTGTAATAAATGCTGCCCGGAGAGCCATCGATTTCAGCTCCCATGTATTTGATGTCGTCTTCTATTTTCGCGAAGGCTTCAGCCCGCTTTTCAGCAACAAGGGCGGCAGGCGCTGAATCCAGCACCACCACCGATAACATTTCGGGCACATTGTAAACGCCTCTCAAACCCGTGGCTTCAGGCGCGTTTACTTCCCTGTTAAACCGAATCATTTCTCTGGCCAAAACAGTATCCTGGCTTGTAGGAACCGGAACTTTAGCTGTGTTTAATTCATTTTGTTCAGCCGTGCCACATGAAACCAGGAGACTAAAACCTAAGGCATAACATACGAATTGAATGCAATTCATCATCAATTTGTTTTACCCGGATATACTTTAAGTGCTTCAGCCAAACACGCCATGGCGTTTTTCAGGTCTTCCTTATTGAGCACATAGGCAATGCGTACCTCATTTGCTCCTGAGCCCGGGGTGGAATAAAATCCGGCGGCAGGCGCCAGCATAACGGTTTGGTCGTTAAAATTAAAATCTTCCAGCAACCATTGGCAAAACTTATCCGAATTGTCAATCGGCAATCGGGCAATGCAATAAAACGCACCGCTGGGTTTCGGACAAAATACTCCCGGCATTTTATTAAGGGCTTCAATCACAAAATCACGACGGGAAACATATTCCTTTTTCACTTCCTCAAAGTAGGAAGCCGGAGTATCCAATGCAGCTTCAGCACCAATTTGCCCGTAACTTGGAGGGCTTAAACGCGCCTGCGCGAATTTTAAGGCGCTGGCCATCACTTCTTTGTTTTTGGTGATAAGGGCGCCAATTCTTGCTCCACAAGCGCTGTAACGTTTGCTGATGGAGTCCAGCAAAATCACGTTGTTTTCAATGCCGCTTAAATGCATCACACTCACATATTCTTTACCATCGTAGCAAAACTCCCGGTACACTTCATCGCTCAGTAAAAACAAATCATGTTTTTTTACCAGCTCTTTCAAGGCTTGCAGTTCCGCTTTGCTGTACAAATACCCGGTAGGATTTCCGGGATTACAAATCATGATGCCTTTGGTTTTTGGATTGATGAGCTTTTCAAAATCAGCAATAGGCGGTAAAGCAAATCCACTTTCAATGCTGCTGCTTACCGGCACCACTTTCACATCGGCCGTTTTGCTGAAGCCATTGTAATTGGCATAAAAAGGTTCAGGGATAATCAATTCATCGCCGGGATTAAAACACGCCATGATGGCTATGGAAATGGCTTCGCTGCCCCCGCAAGTCACAAGGATATCCGAAGCCTCCAATTCAATATTATATTGATGGTAATATCCGCATAATTTTTTTCTGTAGGATTCATTGCCTGCACTGTGGCTGTATTCAAGAACTTTGAAGGACGCATTTTTGACCGCGTTCAAAAAACTCGGTGGTGTTTCAATATCGGGTTGACCAATGTTAAGGTGGTATATTTTTATGCCCTTCTTTTTAGCGGTTTCGGCAAACGGCACCAGTTTGCGAATGGGCGATGAAGGCATTTCCTTTGCTTTGTTTGAAATAGCTGGCATGACTGAGGTTTAAGATAGTTGACAAATATAAAAAAACCTTCCCTGTATTGGGGAAGGTTTTAAAGTGATCCTTTTATCAAAAACGGCTTTTGCCGTAGCTTTTTTTCTTTTCGAAACGGTTTCCGCCACGGTCGCCTCCACCAAAGGATGATTTAGAGAAAGACCCTTCTTTACGGGGACGTTTGTTTCCACCGTCTCTGCGTTCTCCGCCCTTACCGCCGCCGAAATCTTTACCGCCGTAACCTTTTCCGCCTCCGCTGCTTTCTTTCATGCGTTTGTTGGCTAATTCAAGGGAAATCTTGCGGTTGTTAAATTCAATGTCCTGGCTGTTCAGCGCAAGGAAATTATCAACGAACTTACTTTCTGTTTCAAAAAACGAGAAGCTGTTCTTCACGTCCACATTAAACACCATTCTTGGGTGAAGTTTGGTGGCATCAGCCAGAAAATCCTTCAGGCTGTTGAAATTAAAGCCATCCATGTTGCCCATGTTCACAAAGAAACGGGAAGTGCGGTGATTGCCGAAAGCGCCGTCAACACTGCCTTTAGCGATGTTCAGGTCAGGCGCATTCTGATAATATTCATGGAAACGATTAAATTCCTCCGAAATAAAACGTTTGATGAGTTCCTCTTTTGTGAGGTCCTTCAATTCATCATAAATCGCAGGCAGAAAGGTTTCGATCTCTTCGTCCTTCACTTCCACATTGTGCAATTTATGAACGAGGTTGAACAATTGTTTTTCACACACATCAATGCCATTCGGTACGTCTTTTTTCTCGAATTTCTTTTTGATGATGCGCTCAATGTCCTTAATTCTGCTGCTGTCCTTAGGGGTGGTGATGGTTATGGCGATGCCTGATTTACCGGCACGGGCGGTACGGCCTGTGCGGTGGGTGTAATTTTCAACATCCTCGGGCAGATTGTAATTGATCACGTGGGTGACGTCGTTCACGTCAATCCCTCTTGCCGCCACGTCAGTAGCCACCAGCATTTGCAGGGTTCTGCTGCGGAAACGTTTCATTACAAAATCACGCTGACTTTGGGAAAGGTCGCCATGCAGGGCATCAGCGCTATAACCGTCCTTAATGAGTGAGTCGGCTACTTCCTGAGTTTCGGCCTTGGTGCGGCAAAATACAATTCCGAAAATATCGGGATAATAATCGGCCACACGTTTGAGGGCAAGATAACGATCGCGACCCTGAACCAGATAGTAAATGTGCTCGAGGTTATCGGCTCCTTCGTTCTTTTTGCCGGTGCTCAGCTCTTTTGGGCTGTGCATGTAGTTTTTGGCAATGCGCTCCACTTCTTTCGGCATGGTGGCACTGAATAACCAGGTGCTTTTGTCTTTGGGTGTTTCTTTCAGGATGATGTCAAGATCTTCCTTAAAGCCCATGTTAAGCATTTCATCGGCCTCATCGAGTACCACAAACTTCACCAGGTTAAGGTTTATCACACGGCGCTCAATCATGTCGATCAAACGGCCCGGGGTGGCAGCCACAATTTGAACACCTTTTTTGATGTCTTTTATCTGCCCGTCAATTCTTGCTCCGCCATAAACCGCTGTAATGGAAAACCCTTTCAGGTATTTACCATAGTTACGGATGTCGTTGGTAATTTGCACGCACAACTCGCGTGTTGGCGCAAGAATTAAGGCCTGAACCGTTCTGTCGTTGGTGTCAATGGCTTGCAATAAGGGAAGTCCGAAAGCGGCTGTTTTACCGGTTCCGGTTTGCGCGAGCGCTACCAGATCCGTTCTTTGGTTTGCCAGTAAAGGAATGGTTTGTTGTTGGATAGGAGTGGCTTGTTGAAAGCCCAACTCGGTCACAGCTTTTAATAGGTCGCTGTGCAGACCCAATTCTTGGAATGTCATACGGATTTGTTTAAATAATTAACTGCAAAAAAACATCCCGCAGTTAATGTGTCCGACCATACAAAAATGGCGAGATGAAATTCAGACGCGGCAAATATACGATAATTCCTGATAACCAGAAGGATAAACTTTTTTTAACGCTTGTAAAAGCTTTAATTTCTATTTTTGTGTGATTCCTTATGAAGCATCATTACGCGATAATTATGGCCGGGGGTGTAGGCACCCGTTTTTGGCCCATGAGCACATCGCAGTACCCAAAACAATTTCTCGATGTGCTAGGCACAGGCGAAACCTTGTTGCAACAAACCTACAAGCGACTTGTTAAGATCATAAAAAACGAAAACATTTACGTGGTGACCAGCAATGCCTACGAAGGTTTGGTGGCTGAACAACTGCCACAGGTGTTGAAAGAAAATATTCTGGGAGAACCGGCGAGAAGAAACACGGCACCCTGTATTGCCTATGCTTCCTACAAAATTCACAAACGCGATCCCAAAGCCATTACGGTAGTAGCGCCCAGCGATCACCTGGTGAAAAAAGAAGAGACCTTTATAAAAGCACTAAAGTCCTGTTTCCAAAAAGCAGCAAATCAGGATTGTTTAATTACCTTAGGCATTAAACCCACACGTGCGGATACAGGATACGGTTACATTCAATTTGTAAAAAGCGATGTGGAAGAACGCGATCGCCGGATTCATAAGGTAAAAACCTTTACCGAAAAACCCAATACCGATATGGCCAACTTTTTTGTAGAAAGCGGGGACTTTTTATGGAATTCGGGCATTTTTATCTGGAGCACACAAAGCATCATCTCAGCCATGGAAAAACACGACTCCGAATTGGCGAATGTGTTTAAAGAAGGCTGGGACAATTACAACACGACGACAGAACGGGAATTTGTGGCGCGCGCTTATACCACCTGCAAAAATATTTCTATCGACTACAGTGTGATGGAGAAGGCGCAAAACTCCTATGTAAGAGCTAGTATTTTTGGCTGGAGTGATTTGGGCACCTGGGGAAGTTTGTACACACACATTCATAAAGATGATCACAAAAATGCCCTGATCGGAAAAAACGTGATTACTTACGACTGCAACAATTGTATTGTGCATATGCCCAACGATAAGCTTGTGGTTTTGCAAGGCCTGAACGATTACATTGTGGTGGAAAGTAAAGGTGTGCTCATGATTTGCAAAAAAGAGGACGAACAGCAGATCCGCAATTTTGTAAATGATGTTAAAGTGAAAAAGGGAGAGAAGTTCGTATAATTATGGTGCGATTCTTGTAAATCAGAATAAACTCAAATCAATAACCTAAATAAATACACTATGAAAAAAACAACAACACTCTTTCTCTTCCTGATGATGGGACTTTTTTCCCTTGCACAGGACAAAATCAACCTGGTGATTTTTTCTGAAGACGGATATACGTTTTATGCTTATATCAACGGTGTAAAACAAAACAACAAACCCGAATCGAATGTTAAGGTTACCGGACTTTCACCAAATGTAAGTTTGAGAATTGAGTTTGAAGACAAGGCAAAACCTCAACTAAAACAAAACATGGCCATGGAGCCGGGCTTTGAGCACACCGTGAGAATAAAGGAAGATTCAAAAAAACAATTGAAACTTCGTTATTTTGGGCAAACCGCGCTGAACGATCCGGGCAACGCCGGGGCTGCAACTGTTGCTTATCACAGCACCGAAACTACAGGCGATAATGGCACCGCGGTGAACCAAACCACATCAAGCGGAGGCAGTGTTTCTCAAACGACTGTTACCACTACCACAACCCAGGTAAACACCAACACCAATGTTGACCCAAATAATGTGGCTGTTAATGTAAACATGGCCGGGGTGGGCATCAGCATGAACGTTAGTGGAATGGAAAATATGAGTGGAGGCACTTTGAACTCAACCAGCTCAACCACCGTTACCACCACCAGCTCAAGTTCATCAAATACCAACTCTAAATCAGAGGCCGCTTCGACGAATGCTCCTGTTGCCAAAAGCACGGGCTGTTCAACAGCCATGGGTTCCGCTGATTTCAGCAAACTCAAACAATCGGTGGAGGCTAAACCTTTTTCCGATACAAAAATGAGCACAGCAAAAGTAGCCACTAAAAACGCCTGCCTTTCCGTAAATCAAATCAAAGAAATCTGCAGCCTCTTCAGCATGGATGAAGATAAATTGGCCTATGCTAAATACGCTTACGATTATTGTACCGAGAAAGGAAATTATTACCAGGTAGGGGATGTGTTTTCCTTCAGCAGCAGCACCGATGAGCTGAATGCTTTTCTTGAAAAATAAATACTCCGTTTAAAAATTCAAAAACCCGGTTCTGCCGGGTTTTTTATTTGTAACTATAGCTTTTATTTAATCCAGATGACCGAATTTACCGCTGTTAAATTCCTCAATGGCTTTGTGTATTTCCTGCATGGAGTTCATCACAAATGGGCCATATTGGGCAATGGGTTCATGAATAGGTTCTCCGGCCAAAAACAGCAAAGTGCATTCGCTCTTAGCTTTAAGCTGTAGGGTTTCTCCTTCGTTGGTGAAAAAAACAAAATCGTGAGGCTTAAAATGGCTGCCGTTCACTTCTCCTTCGCCTTCAATCGAAAGCAGAGCTGAATTAAACAGTTCAGGCACATGCCAGTTTACTTCGGCACCCGAGTTGAGGCGCATATCGTAAACATAAATTGGTGTGTGGGTTTTGGCCGGTCCTTTTACCCCATTCATTTCCCCTGCAATCACCCGAACCTCTCCTTTTTCTCCGGGAAGTTTGTACACACCCATGTCGCCTGACTGAATGCTCTGGTATCCGGCAGGTACCGATTTGAATTTGGCCGGGAGGTTCACCCACAATTGCACCATTTCAAAAGGTCCTCCGGTTTTTGAAAATTCGGTTTCGTGGTATTCTTTATGTAATATGCCGTCTCCGGCCGTCATCCATTGTACGTCTCCGGGATGAATTACCCCGCTGTTGCCGGTACTGTCGTGATGAGCCACATGGCCTTTATAAGCAATGGTCACTGTTTCAAATCCTTTATGAGGGTGCACATCTACTCCGCGCGGACGGGCAGACGGACCAAAATCATGTTCGGGATTAAAATCCAGCATCAGAAAGGGACTGAATTGCTCGCGAATCGGATAACCGTTGGGAAAGTAATTGTATACCCTGAACCCATCCCCAACCATGTTGAAACGAGCCGGGCGTGGCAATACCTGACGTACCTTCTTTAAAGAAGCCATAGAAATAAGCGAAAAATGAATGAAGTGGGTTAAACTTAAGCCCTGAAGTTGACGTTAAGAAGGTACACGTTCTTTACGGAATCAAAAGCCATCAGACTTTCCTTGCTCAGGATATCCTTAATCTGAAGATCAATGCTTTCTAATTCCTTTTGGATCGCGAGCTTCCTTTCCTGCAACAGCTTCACCTTTAAATAGGCTTCTTTCAATTTATCGTTAGTGCTATCCACCGAGTTTGTGTTAATAAGTTATTACAAATGTAAGTAAAAAAGCAGGCTTCAGGTTAAATTTAACATAAAGGCTTTTGGAATAAATAAAAAACCCCGTATTACCGGGGTTTTAAGTGGGTTTGGCTTAATGTCCGCCCTCATCCGACTCCCCTGCTTCAAGAGGTACTGTTTGAGGTACAAAATCCTTGTCTTTACCGGGTTTGCTGTAGTCATAAGCCCAGCGGTGAACCACAGGAAGCGGGCCCGGCCAGTTGCCATGCACATGCGCCATTGGTGTGGTCCATTCAAGTGTATTGGATTTCCATGGGTTTTGTGGTGCTTTTTCGCCACGGAACATGCTGTAGAAGAAATTAAACAGGAAAATACCCTGTGATAAAGCACCGATGATGGCACAAATGGTCACAATCTCATTCACGTCAACCAAATTGTCGAACATCGGAAACTCACTGTTGGTGTAGTAACGGCGGGGAACCCCGGCCAAACCAAGGAAGTGCATCGGGAAAAACACCCCATACGCGCAAACAATAGTAGTCCAGAAGTGCAAATAGCCCAGCTTTTTATTCATCATACGAAGGAACAATTTCGGGAACCAGTGGTAAACACCTGCAAACATCCCAAAGATGGCGCTTAAGCCCATTACAATGTGGAAGTGAGCTACCACAAAATACGTGTCGTGCACGTTAATGTCGAGGGTAGAGTCAGCCAAAATGATACCTGTAACCCCTCCAGTGATAAATGAGGAAACCAAACCTACAGAAAACAACATGGCCGGAGTGTATTGTATGTTTCCTTTCCACATGGTTGTAATGTAGTTGAAGGCTTTAACGGCTGATGGGATAGCAATCAACAAAGTGGTAAACACAAACACAGAGCCGAGAAATGGGTTCATACCAGTCATAAACATGTGGTGACCCCATACGATGAAAGAAAGGAAACCAATGGCCAGAATGGAACCAATCATGGCTCTGTAACCAAAAATTGGTTTACGTGAACTGGTGGAAATGATTTCTGATGTAATACCAAGAGCCGGCAACAATACGATGTATACCTCCGGGTGTCCTAAAAACCAGAATAAGTGCTCAAATAAAATTGGACTACCACCTACATTGTCCAAAGGACGTCCGCCGATATAAATATCAGAAAGGTAGAAAGAAGTGTTGAAGCTGCGGTCAAAAATCAATAACAGCGCACAAGAGAATAGTACCGGGAAAGAAAGCACACCCAAAATGGCGGTAATTAAAAAGGCCCAGATGGTGAGCGGCATGCGGGTCATTTTCATGCCCTTGGTGCGCAAATTGATAACGGTAATGATGTAATTCAAACTTCCGAGAAGTGAGGAAATAATGAAGATGGCCATAGAGGCCAGCCAAAGGGTCATTCCCAGCTTAGATCCCGGCATGGCTTCAGGCAAAGCCGATAATGGAGGGTAAATTGTCCAACCACCGGAAGCAGGTCCATCCTCAATAAACAGAGAGGTGAGCATGATAACACTGGACACAAAAAAGAACCAGTACGAAAGCATGTTGAGGAAACCGGAGGCCATATCGCGTGCGCCAATCTGATAAGGAATAAGCAGGTTACTGAAAGTACCGCTCAAGCCCCCTGTTAACACAAAAAATACCATAATGGTACCGTGAATGGTAACCAAAGCCAGGTACATGTTTGGGTCGAGAATTCCATCCTTACCCCATTTATCGCCCAACATGGAGTTGATGAAAGCGAATTTTTCACCCGGCCAGGCCAATTGAAGACGGAAAATAACCGACATCACCATAGCCACTACCGCCATGATGACCGCGGTAATCAAAAACTGCCGCGAGATCACCTTGTGATCCATGCTAAAGATGTACTTGCTTACAAAACTCTCCTCGTGGTCATCGTGATCGTGCACATGATCGTGATGCGCCAGGTGTTCCTGTTCTAATGCGGTTGATGTAGGAGTTGACATTTTATTACGGTTTAGAAATTTTTAAATTACTTATTTACTGGCAACAGTTTTAACGGCCTTTAGTTTTGATTTCCAGATCTTGTAATCAGCCGGTGAATCCACTATCACGTTCATTTGCATGTTATAGTGAGAAGCTCCGCAAATTTTATTGCAAAGAAGAAGATAATCAAACTCTACGGGCTCTTTGTTTTCTTTCGCACGCTGGGCATTGATGCCGGCCATCATTTTTATCACATATGGATCTTTACGCATTTCAGCCGTAGTTTTGGTTGGCTTAAACTTAAAATACGTGATCATACCGGGCACACAGTTCATCTGGGCGCGGAAATGCGGCAGGTACGCGCTGTGTATCACGTCGCGGCTGCGCATTCTGAGTTCAACTTCGGTGCCTACAGGAATATGAAATTCGTTTTTTACCAGCAAGTCATCGTTGCCTCTTGCGTCGCTGGTATCCATACCCACCGGATTACTGCCATTGATCTGGCGGAAATCGGTTTCACCCAATTCATTGTCCTTACCCGGATAACGGGCGGTCCAGTCGAATTGTTTGGCATACAACTCCACAATTACTTTATCTTTCTCCTCAGCAGGATCCATGATTTCATTCCAGTATTTTAATCCAAAAATGATGATAAAAGCCAAAGCCACGGCAGGTACAATGGTCCACAACATTTCGAGTTTGTTGTTGTGGGGGATAAATTCAGCTTTCGCTTTACTGTTACCACGGTATTTGTATGCAAACCAGAACAAAAAGAAATTGGTTACCAGAAAAACAAACGTAATCAGGTAAATGTTTGCATCCCAAAGAAGGTCAACTTTTACACCATGCTCTGAAGCAGCCGGTGGTAATGAGCGGTCCATCCAGCGATTGACCTGCCAGAAAAAGAAAGCGAAGAACACCACCATAAACCCTATCATGGCTTTCCCCATCAGGTTGTTATCTGCGTCACTGATCTGCCACTCCCTGGTTTTTTTCAATCCACGGCTCAGCTCTATCACCCTGAGTAATTGATGCCCTGCTACAATCAGTAGTATTATGGCTAAAAGAACTAATAGATTCATCGTATTTGTATTTATAATTTTTACTCGTTTATGTCTTTAACTGATCAGGTTGAATGGTGTAAACTTTCTTCCAGGAACGGGTGGTGTTTTACCAGCAAAGGGGCTTTGGCAAGCGCGTTCAGCACCACATGGATAAACAAACCAAGGAAAAAGAAAAATGTTCCGAATTCCATCCAGCTCAGGCCGGTCCAGTGGTGACCAACAGTTCCGGGCATTACAATCATAATCACATCGAGGTAGTGTCCGATAAAAATGATGGTACCCACAAACATCAGGAAAAAGAAATTGCGTTTGCTGTCGCGGCTCATCAACATCACCATCGGCAAAGCGAAGTTGATGAAAAACACGGTCCACATCAATGCTTTGTAACTTTCCCAACGGGTTTGATAATATACTACCTCCTCAGGAATATCGGCGTACCAGATAAGCATGAATTGAGAAAAATATAAATAGGTCCAAAGAAAAGAGATGGCGAACATCCATTTGCCCATATCATGAACAGTACTTTCAGTTACAAATTCCAGATAGCCTAATTTTCTCAACCAGATAATAAGGATGGTAATGGCTACTAAGGCGCTGATCCACATGCCGGAGAAAATGTACCAGCCAAACAATGTAGAAAACCAGTGCGTATCAATGCTCATTACCCAATCCCATGAAGCGGTTGAAGAAGTAACTGCAAACAACACCATGAACCAGGCGCCAAGCTTTACGTTTTTCCAGTGGTAACTGTTGTTAATGTCTATATCCAGCTTATCCGCGGCGAGTGAGTTGTTTCTTAACTTAAACGTAAACCACATCCAACCGATAATGTACAAGATGGTTCTTAACCACCAGAACCAACCAAAATACCCCATTTTGTTGGCAATCACCTCATCATAATTTTCGTGCCCCGGTGTTGCAATGCCATCAGCCATCCAGTGGTAAATGTGGTGAACATGAAATTGACCAAGAATAAATAAGAGCATTAAAAAGCTTAATCCCCATGGCAAATACATGGTTACCGCTTCAATCACACGTTTGATGGTAGTGGCCCAGCCCGCTTCGGCAGCGTATTGCAAACCAAGGAAAAAGGCGGCAGCAAGCGCGATAGCCATAAAAAAGAAGGCCCCTGCAAACACATTGCTCCAGGCGCGGTTGTTATGGTAATGTGCATCGCCTTCCACATGGTCCGTTAAAAACATCACAATAATGGAAATGAGCCCCACTGCCATCAAAGCCATAGAAAACATCCTGGCTTTAGAGGGTACTGTAAAATTTAGCTTTTCGGTATTCATAAGTTCTTACTCTGTTAATTTAAAACATCATTTAGTAGTAGTGGTGGCAACAGGTGCAGCTACAGCCGTGCTGTCGGTACCGGTAGTTTTAGGGCCTTGTAACTTCTGAACATAAACGACCAGCTTCCAGCGCTCCTCGGCGGTTAACTGACTAGCATGTGATCCCATGGAGTTTTTACCATACGTGATGGAATGGAAAATTTTTCCCTCCGGTAAGTTTTTCAAAGCACCATCGTATGCAGGCGGCGGACCGGGCAATTTGCCACCCACTTTTCCATCACCGGCACCGGTGGCTCCGTGACAATGAACACAGAATTTACCATACAAAACTTCTCCTTCTTTCTCCCAGTTTTCTCTTTTGGAAGCGTCAAGCGGATTCTTCAGGTTTAAACCGGCCTGCTCATAGCCCTCCGGTGTATTAGGATAGGTATAAGGTATGTACCCTCTTGCAACGGTGCCACTCACCGGATGCATGGCGTTGTAAACGGTATCTCCATCTACTGTATGCACATTGTAATATTCTAAGGAAGGGGAGCGGTACATGTCAGGGAAAAATTCAACTCCCGGGCTGTTCGCGTCTCTCTTCCCGCAAGAACTCATGGCTGCGATAAGCAATCCGCCAAAAGCCGTCGCGAATGAAAAGCGGAAAAGGCTATAGTGTTTTTTCATGATCAGTTTTAGTGTGTTTCTTCAATTACGTATTTGGGTTCAACCGTGTAGGACCCTTTGTGGTTCACCTCTTCTGCACCGCACTCCTTCAACAAGGCTTCAGCTTTTTTTGCCTGCTCGTCGTTCAGGTCGAGATAAACCAAAAATTTATCGTCGGTGGTTCGTGGATCCGGATTTTTTGCTTTCGCGCCAGGTACCAGCCAGCAACGCAACAAATACGTTAAAGCCATGCCATGAGCGGCGCAAAAAACAGTACTCTCAAACGTAATTGGAATAAACGCCGGGATATTGAAGTAATACGCCCAGTTAGGTTTACCGCCAATGTCATTTGGCCAATCGGAAATCATCATGTACCACATCATTAAAGTGGCCAGACCCAATCCGGTTAAACCGTAGATAAATGCGCAAATGGCCAGTCGCGTACGCGGAACACCAATTACCGAGTCGATGCCGTGAATCGGAAAAGGAGAAAAGACATCCTTCACCCGAATGCCGGATGCTCTTAATTTTTTACATGCTTCGAGTAATGGCACTTCGTCGCCAAATACTCCGTGGATGATATGTTTAGTAGTTGCCATAGTTAATTTTTTTCAACGCATTAATGGTGTGCATGTGAGGCCACAGCTTTTTTCTGTGCTTCACCGGATGATTTTAATATTGTTTTAAGTTCGGCCTGCGCGATAACAGGGAAATACCTTGAGAACAACAAAAAGAAAGTACCAAACATACCAATGGTTCCTACAAAAATGCCCACATCGATAAAGCTTGGGGTATAGGTGTTCCATGAAGAAGGCACGTAAGTACGGCACAGAGTGGTTACGATGATTACAAAACGCTCGAACCACATACCAATGTTCACCACAATGGAAAGGATAAAAGTAGCCACGATGGACGTGCGGATTTTTTTGATCCAGAATAACTGCGGAGAAACCACGTTGCAACCCATCATGATCCAGTACGACCAGGCCAAAGGACCGGTAGCGCGGTTAAGGAAAGCGTATTGCTCCCACTCTACTCCGGAATACCAGGCCACAAACAATTCCGTTAAATAGGCCACACCTACAATTGAACCTGTAACAATAATTACAATGTTCATGTATTCGATGTGTTTTACGGTTAAGTATGATTCGAGTTTGTAAATCTTTCTCACTACCAACATCAGGGTAAGCACCATGGCAAATCCTGAGAATACGGCACCGGCAACGAAATAAGGAGGGAAAATAGTGGTGTGCCAGCCCGGAATGACCGAGGTAGCAAAGTCAAAGGATACAATGGAGTGTACCGAGAACACCAGAGGCGTAGATAAACCGGCCAGTACCAGAGACACTTCTTCGAAACGGCTCCAGTGGCGGGCGCTTCCACCCCAACCGAAAGAGAGTAATCCGTAAAATTTCTTTTGCCACGGTTTAATCACGCGGTCACGAATCATACCGAAGTCAGGAATTAAACCGATGTACCAAAACACCAGGGAAACGGTAAAATAAGTGGATACCGCAAACACGTCCCACAACAGTGGGGAGTTGAAGTTAGGCCAAAGGGAACCAAACTGATTAGGTAAAGGGAACAACATGTAATCCAACCAGGGACGACCGGTGTGCAACAACACGAAGATGGCAGCGCACATTACCGCAAAGATGGTCATGGCCTCAGCAGAACGGTTAATGGCCATACGCCAGCGTTGGCGAAACAATAACAATACAGCGGAGATCAGCGTTCCGGCGTGACCGATACCAATCCACCAAACGAAATTGGTGATGTCCCATGCCCAATCCACACCATTATTGCTTCCCCAAGAACCAATACCAACACCAATGGTGTAGGCAAGGCTGCCTATTCCCCAAAGAAAACAAAGGGCTGAAAGGGTGATCAGCGTGTACCAGCCTCTGGCTGCTTTTCCTTCGATCGGCGCTATGATATCGTCCGTGATCTGGCGATAGTTTTTATTGCCGAGTATGAGAGGGATCCTGATTTCTGATTCTGCGTGCATATAATCTCTGAATTTTTATTCTTTTATGAATGTTTTTCTTCGTGATGTTCTTGTTTGCCTTCGGCTTTAACCGCGCCTGCTTTTTCGAAAATCATCTGCTCTTCCTGATTTCTTACTTTCACTTTGTAAGAAGTGGTCGGACGAACACCAATGTCTTCCAGCAGGAAGTAAGTCCTTTCATCGTTTCTCTCTTTGTTCACCATCGACTCGCTGTCGTTGAGATCACCAAAAGAAATAGCGCTGCTTGGACAAGCCGATTGACAAGCGGTTTTGATGGCGCCGTCTTTCAATGCTGTACCTGCTTTTTTTGCTTCGAGTTTTCCGGCTTGTAAACGTTGCTGGCACATAGAGCACTTTTCCATTACCCCGCGGCTGCGAACCACCACATCGGGATTCAAAACCATGCGGCCCAATTCCTGTTGGGCAGGATTGATATCGGCAAAGTCAGGATTTTCATTCAGGTTAAACCAGTTGAAACGACGAACTTTAAACGGACAGTTGTTGGCGCAATAACGGGTGCCGATACAACGGTTGTAGGTCATCATGTTCAAACCTTCGGTGCTGTGGCTGGTTGCCAAAACCGGACAAACCGTTTCGCAAGGAGCGTGATTACAATGCTGACACATCATTGGCTGGAAGGTCACCTGCGGATTAGCCGAAGGATTTTCCATCTCAATGTACATTTGCTGAGAACCCAAACCTGCTTCTTCACCCTTGCGGATGTTCATGTCAGAGCTGTAATAGCGGTCGATTCTCAACCAATGCATGTCGCGGGTTTTTCTCACTTCATCTTTACCTACTACAGCCACGTTGTTTTCTGCAGTACATGCTACAACGCATGCGCCGCAGCCAAAGCAAAGGTTCATGTCAATACTCATGCCCCATTTGTGACCCGGACGTTCGTGCTGTGCCCAAAGATCGATTTCACCAACGGGTTTTTTCTCACCGTGAACAGTAAGTTCAACAGGCGGATTCCAGTAGTTTTTATCTTTTTCTTTGAATTCTTTTAAGGATACTTCACGCAACAGGTATTCTTCCCTGCCCATGATGGTGTGCTGAATTTGAGTGGCTGCAAAACGGTGGGTTTCTCCATTAGCTTTTAACTCTGCATTGCCCGCGTAGCTTTGAATGGTACCATTGCTGAGGCTCAGGAATTGGAAAGCGTTAACACCTACACCATGCGCCACTTTTAAAGTTTCTGCGTTTCTTCCGTAACCCACGGCGAGGCCTATTGAGCCTGGTGCCTGACCGGGTTGAGGATAAACAGGAACGGTTACAGTAACACCATTCACGGTTAAATCAACAATACTGCCTTCAATGTCCTGACGCAACATTTCGTTTAACCCAAGTGCTTTCACATCAATCGGACTCATGGTAATGTAATTGTCCCAGGTCACTTTTGAAATAGGATCGGGCAACTCCATTAACCATGGGTTGTTGCTGTAAGTACCATTACCGGCACCGGTTTTTTCATAGATGAACAATTCCATCTGACCGCCTTTGGCTGATGTAGCCATGGCCGCTGCTTTGTTATAATCAGCCGTTGGGGCAGCAACTTCCTCAACGTTTGTTTTTTCGTTTTTAACCGGGGCTGCAGGAGCCATAGCGGCAACAGCAGTGCTGTCGTTGCCTTCAGTTTCCTCACTCATGGCCATTGGCGAAGCGCTGCCGGCAAGAATCGGTTTACCTGTGGTGTCTTTTGGTATTATAGCTTCAAGAGAAGCGGGCGACTGAACGTAGGTTTTTACAGCGCCGTCGTGTAAAGCATTGGCCCAAAAAGATTGGAAGTCGAGGTGTTTACCCTGATTCGGGAACACGCGGTTGTTCCAATAGCCTTGCAAATAGGTTAAATAATCACTCTTAATGCCTGACCATTTTAACATAGAATCCTGGAACTGGCGTGTGCCTTCGTGGCGGGGTGCCATGAACACCGGATTAATGGTGGGCTGTTGAAGGGTGAACCAGCCGCGTTTTGGATGAGCATCGCCCCACGACTCCAGATAATGGTGGTCAGGACAAATGACATCGGCCATCTGAGCGGTTTCGTCCAACACGGTGGCAAAAGAAATTTTGTTGGTCACTTTTTTGTAAGCATCAGCAAATTTCAAAGACGCTGGTGAGCTGTAAACCGGGTTACAATTGTAAGTTAAGAGGGTGCTTACTTTTCCTGAAGCCATTTCAGCTACCAGGTCGGCAAATTCTTTATCGTTACCTTGTTTAAAATTGCTGTAATTCTCAACATCTACAGTTTTTCCGTAGTTATCGAGCATTTGGTTAATGCCGTTGATAAGGGTTTGAACGCCTTCATCGTTTACGCCGGCCACCACCAATGATTTCCCTTTATTAGAGGCCAGTTTGGAAGCGATGGATTTGATTGCTTTTACAGCATCGGCATTTTCAATTTTGTCGTTACCCGAAACTTTACTGTTGGAGGTCAGCACAGCCACTTCGTTGAAAAGGGCCAACGTTACTTTACCAAGTTCGCTGGGTTTTACCATGTAACGGTAGTCGGCATTGGCGCCGGTTAACGACATGTTGCTCTCGAAATGGAAGTGTTGACTCATTTCGGGATTTTCCTTGCTCACCTTTCTGTTCTTCGCGTATTGCTTTGCAAATTCAGCACCGGATAACCAGTTACCCAGGAAGTCGCAGGCAATGCCTACTACCACTTTAGCCTTGCTGAAATCGTAAGAAGAAACCACAGACTTTCCAAATACATTTTTATTGGCAAGTACTAAGGCGTTATAAGAAACGGCATCGTAAGAAACGTGTTTGGTGCCGGGGTGTTTTTCAATGAACTCAGCTATTACCGCTTTAGTTGATGGGCTGATAATGCTTGAACTTAAAATACGAATGTTACCACCTTTCAAGGCGGCTTTCACGGCATCATCCGCTGCACTCCAGGTGGCCTCTTTGCCTTTAACAACCGGACCTCTTAAGCGGGCACCATCGTATAAGCCTAGAACAGAAGCCTGAACGCGTGCGTTGGTATTGGTGTATGGCAATCCTTTTACATCGTTGCTTTCAATTTTAATAGGACGCCCTTCGCGGGTTTTCACCAAAATGGAAGCGAAATCATGACCATCGTAAAAGGTGCTGGCGTAAAAATTAGCTACGCCCGGAGTCACTTCCTCAGGTTTAACAACATAAGGAATGGAACGGTTCACGGGAGTTTCGCAGGCCGCTAAAGCTACCGCGGCGGTTGAGAAACCCATGACTTTTAAAAAGTCGCGGCGGCTGGTGCCTGATTTCTCAGCGCTGCTGCTGCCCAGAAACTCTTCCATTGGAAGTGGTTCTGCAAACTCATTCCGGTGTTGTTCTGCAAATTCGGGACTGTTATGCAGTTCGGGTAATCCTCTCCAGTATTTCTTTGACATAGACATTAGGTGTTATGAATCTTTAATGTTTCTAAAATTTAATAGTGGCATTTGGCGCATTCCAAACCACCGATTTTTTCAACCGTAAACTTCACGTCGTACTGGCCGGCATATTTTTCCTTTAGTGCTTTGTGTAAACGGTCGTAATAAGGATTGTCCTTCATAGCCACTTCAGTTTTGCGGTGGCAATCCACACACCATCTCATGGTTAAAGGCGCTTTTTGTTCAGCCACAGTCATGGTTTTTAAATCGCCATGGCAAGTGGCACATTCAATTTTACCCACCACCACATGCTGTGAGTGATTGAAATACACGTGATCAGGAAGGTTATGCACTTTAATCCACTTCAAAGGGTTTTGTTTGCTTTGATCGTAGCTGCCGCTGGAAGGGTCAAATCCAGCCGCCTGATAAATCTTTGCGATCTCTGTTTCTCCGTACTGAGGACCTTTTTGAATGCCTTTGTGGCAATTCATACAGATGTTCACGGAAGGAATACCTGCATGGCGCGACTTTTCAACTGAACTGTGGCAGTACTGACAGGCAATTTCATTATCGCCGGCGTGCAACTTGTGAGAAAATTTTATCGGTTGTTCGGGCTTATATCCTTTTTGTGTTTCCCAATCGTAGTAAACACCAATATCGTAACAGGCATCCCAGCAGCCCTTCATTCCAACGAAAACAAGGATAATACTGAAAACTCCTACTAAACGGCGGTGACCGGCCATCCAGGACTTCACTTCCTGCCAGAACGACATTTCAGGTAGTTCCTCTTTTCCTTCAATGCGGTTGGTGGTGTTTTGCAAAGAAGTACGTATGCCCCTTAAAGCACCTAATAAGATGGCTAAAACTACGATGGAAGCAAGAATCAGGTAAAGCGGCTCGATGCCACGGGTTTCTTCTGCGGATTCTCCGGATGGAGCACCGGCAACTGGTCCGGCTTTAGGTGCTTCCGGCAGTGGTGCTTTGATAAAATCGAGTATGGCCGCTACATCCTTTTCATTCAATTGTCCTTCAAAAACGGTCATTGCCGCTTTGCCGTAATCGTTGTAGATTTTGTTGGCATAGGCATCCCCGCTCTTGATCAGCTTTTCGTTGTTCAGGATCCACTTGGTGAGCCAATCGCCCTTGGGGGCCCGGTCAAAAAGGCCTTTCAAACCAGGGCCCGTGAGGCGCTGATCGGTATGCGAAGCGTGACAAACGGCACAGTTCTGCTTAAAAAGCTTTGCTCCATCCTGTGCCTGAAGGCCGGAAGTAAACATAAAAACCATGATAAACGCGGCTACCATGGTTTTTAGAGAAAATGCGGGGATTTGGTTTTTCATATAAAAATGAGAAGAATTTGATCCTTTTAACATCGAATTAATGACAAATTAATGACACAAAACGTTGGCAAATTTAACAGAAGATTGAGAATTAATGGGCGATTTTTTTATTTCTTTTAACAAATCGGGTAATTTATAATCATTCTAAATAGCCTCCAAAAGCGTGTTGAAATCACCACATTTTTGTTCATTTTTTTATCATCAAATTTTTGGAAATCTGCAGTTTCAAACTTGATTTTAATCAGCCCTTTTGAAACACACTCCCTTTTACTTTACATTCGTTGTTAGCGCTTAAACCAACCACACCTGTGAAAAATCCAGCACCTCATTCCACCTCTGTAGAACTCCTGCAGGAACTTACCCGGCAAGTTTTTCAATTTGGAGCTCTTTCCGGTACCACCAAACACCACCTTCTTGAGCAACTCAAGGTCTACAACAGCCTCAAACCCTCTCAAATAAAGGAATACAGACGTTGCCTGTTGTTTATCGCTGCTTATCCTGAATCAGCGTCAGAGTACAGAGCAGCGCTTGACGGCTTAAACAGGTTGAGTAATAACATCCTGCATCTTGGAACAAAAAACCGAAAAGCACTGAATCAAAGTGGTCTTCCTAACACGCAGATGCTGGGAGTTTATAGTTTTCACCTCATACATTGGCTCAGTAAAAACACAAACATCCACCTGGAATTGTCCTATTTTGAGCAAGGGGCCATCCACCCTTTAACAGCACTAAAAGAAGGTTTGCCGGAAATGGAATTTGAACTGGAAGGCCGGGCGGATCTAAAACCCATGAAATGGCTTGAACTGGCTTTCGGGAGTGCGGATCGCCGCATTTTATTGCAGCGACTGTTACAGCACATTGATGCATTGCCAATAAACAACCTTCAAAAGGACCAGGTGTTTGAATCCATGCGGGTTTGCGTCAAATTGATTTGCGCCGATCAAAGTCCGGTGTTGAAATTTTCGGCAAAACCTTTCTTGCATGTTGAGGGATTGATCAAACGGTTTGATGAAAAGGCTTTGATTCAGTTACCATTGCCTGATGCAAAAATCTTAGGTTCAAAACAAAAAAAGCAGTTGATACATTGTGCCCGATTGAGTTTATTGTTTTTGAACCGGGAAACGGATCCGGTAAGCCTTTGCGATGAAGCCGGACTGGAATATTACGAATTGGAGAGAGGTTTCAGCATCGCCTTTTTCAGTGCAAGGCCAGACCGACGATTGCCTTTGGAATCCTACATTGGGTTTATGATGTTTAAAAACGGATTTCCTATCGCTTATGGAGGGGCCTGGCTTTTTGGAAAGCGGAGTTTACTGGGCATCAACATTTATGAATCTTATCGTGGTGGGGAATCGGCTTATTTGTTTGCTCAATTGTTGCGCAGCTACAAACAACGATTTTCGCCCAGCTACTTCGAGGTGGAACCCTATCAGTTCGGAAAAGGAAATCCGGAGGGCATAAAAACCGGGGCCTTTTGGTTTTATTACCGTTTTGGTTTTAGGCCGGTGGATAAGGCCTTGCGGGCCTTAGCCGCAATAGAATTTGAGAAAATTCAAAATAACAAAACCTACCGAACACCGGCTTCCACGCTAAAAGCGTTTACGTCTTCCAACATGATGCTGCGCTTTGAAAAAGACGTGATTAATCTTGATCCATCTGTTTTGAGTACGCATATCACCCGATCTATGGTGGAACAATTTCAGGGCAATCGCGTCTTATTCAGGACATGGGCCTTGAACCGTTTAAAAACAGAATTGGGAATTCATTACACCCATCTTGGCAAAACGGAAAAAACCGGAGTAGAAAAACTTTATCCTTTTGTTTGCTGTTGCCTGAGTTTGGAAAATATGTCTTCAATTGAAAAAGAAACCCTCAGACATCTAATCCTTGAAAAAGGAAACTCCGAATTCAAATACGCTGAAGCTTGCGAACATTTTCCGTTCGAACGCTACATCACTCCAAAGGAATTACGAATAAGTCTTGGGCTTTAATTCTGAGATGGACGCCCCCATGTAGCCGCTTGTTTTCTCGAAAAACGAATGCCCAGCATGATTTCATGCGTGCCGGAAGAATATTTCCTGACGTTGCTGGTTGTAAAATCGTAAGAATAACCAATCATAAGGTAATTTTTAAACATGTATCCCACAAGAAATGAAACGGCATCTTTTGTTCTATAAGTCAAACCGGCCCATAATTCATCTTTATAAATAACCCTTGCGCCAATATCAAGTATGGGTGAAGCCGGTTTAACATACTTCAGTAAAAAGGATGGTTCTATTACAAACTGTTCATTTAAACTATAAGAATACGCCCCGTTGATATTAAAGTGGCTTACCACACGGCTTTCTTTGCTGGCATCATACAAACCAATAGGAGCCTGGTAAATCTGCGGAATGCTGATGCCTACATAAAATTGTTTGGCTTTGCGAAAATAGAGTCCGGCTCCAAAATCGGGAACAATAGTGGTTTGATATACGTTGGATAAACTTGGATCATCTTCTTCTCTGATGGTAAGTTTGTTACCATCAATGCCCCACTGCAAAATCCCAGCCGTTAAACCCATCGAAAGCGTCATGTCTTCCTGAAGTTTGAGGTGATAGGCATAAGAAGCGTTAATACCAGTTCTGCGGGTAGGCCCAACAATATCGGTGTAAACCCCCATTCCAATACCCATGTGTTTAGCTTTGATGGGTCCGTTTAGCGTGAGCATATAGGTTCTTGGAGCATCTGTAATGCCCACCCACTGCTGGCGATTATTGGAGCGCACCTCCGGAAATTCTTCCGTACCGGCATAAGCGGGGTTAATGGCCATTTGGTTCAACATGTATTGAGTGTACTGAGGCAACTGCTGAGCTTTGGCGATAAACACCAAACAAAAACAAAGGGCAATGTATAGTATCCTGTTCTTCATTATCTGAATATGGTTAAAGGCCCGGTGAAAGTTTTGATTCCATTTTTTGGAGTCTTCAGGCTGATAATGTAATAATAAGTGCCTACCGGAAGGTTTTGGCCCTTGAATTTACCGTCAAACGGAGTAGCTGTGTAATTTTCGGTAATGAACAACTGTTCCCCCCAACGATTATAGATCTCAACCGTACTTCCGGGGAACTGATCAATATAATCTATTACCCAGATGTCGTTCTTCTGATCCCCGTTCGGACTAAATGCATTGGTAAAATAAATCTCAGGTAAAATGGTAACCCTCACCGTATCTGAGGACACACAGAAGTTATCGTCCTGAACGGTCACTGTAAACACCACATTGAAGGTGTTTGATGTCACAGGATTGGCAATGTTTGCGTTATTCAGATAAATGGCAGGCGACCAGGTATAACTCACAGCCGTAGGCCCCGTTGGGTTACCACCAATCTGCACCGTTGCATCCAGCGGAATAGTGGTGGAGGTACCGGCAGAAACCGGAGGCAAAGGATGCATGTCAATAAACACAGTGTCACGGTCGAAGCAGGTTTGCACTGAAGAAGTAGCTACCAAAAGGTATAAAGTTGGATCAACCAGATTTTGAACCGTATAATCAATGATTGCCGAAACGGTGTTGGTATTATCCGGCAATTGATACCACTTGTAATCCACCGCGCCACTGGAATTAATACCGGTTAAGGTAATGGTTCCGGTATTCGGACAAAGAATGGTGTCGTTACCGGCCACTGCAACAACAGTTATGGTTGGCACCACATCCAGGGTATCGCTTTGCTGGCAACCCAAATTGTCGGTTACTGTGTAAATATAGGCCCCTGAAAACAAGGTGGTAAGTGTGGTGTTGGTCGACGTGAAATTGCCGGGCCCCTGCCAATTAACCGTGTAATTAGGGACACCGCCTGAAAAACTGATGGTGATAGACCCATCGTCAACCGAACTGCAGGAAGAACTGAATGAATTTGCACTAACGGCAATGCTGCTTAAATTGGTTAAGGTGTAAATCGGAGACGGGATCAAAGTACAAGAGTTGGCATCGGTTACAGTAAGTGAATAAACTCCTTCACACAAAGTACCCAATGTACTTCCGCTTGCAGCGTTGCTCCAGCTATAAACGTATGGCGATGTGCCACCCAAAGCCTGAACACTGATGGAACCATCGCAAGGAACCAGTCCGAGACAAGTTGGGTGATGAATCAATTCCCTGTTCATAAGCAATTGAGGCGGATCTAACAAGGTAAAGGATTGAATGGTGTTACAAACGGTTGAACCATTGGTACTGGTAACGGTAAGCGTAAGCATGGTCAATGTGCTTGAAGCAATACTATTCACAGATGACAATGTGGTATTGTTGCTCCAATTGTAAGAAATAACCCCTGTGCCGGTACCAATGGTTTGAATTGATGCCAGAGAATAATTGTAACAAGGGTTAGGAGTTACAGTAGAACTGATGGTAGGACCGCCAGGGTTACTCAAATTAATCACCTGCGAAGTACTGCAATTGTTAGTGCTGCTTTCTGTTACCTGCAGGGTGTATTGACCGGCACCTAAACTCGAAGTGGCGGCGCTTGTACCGCCTATCGGCGACCAGGAATAAGTGTAGGGAGCCACACCTCCGCTCACGGAAACGGAAATGGATCCATTGTTGATACCACAGGTAGGTGGAGTAATGAATGGAGAAACAGTTAAGGTAATAACGGGGTTGATGTTAATGGAAGCGGTACGCACACAACTCTGAGCATCGGTCATTTGCACGAAATATGTACCAGGACAAAGGTTGTTGATGACTGAACCGCTTGTGACAGGATTCAACCAATTGATGTTTATTGGTGGGTTTCCACCAACGGGAATAATGGTGGCTGCTCCACTGCAGGTGCCGAAGCAAGGGATTTGCTGTACGGTAATAGTTTCACCCGTGATGCCATTGGAGTTGTTCACTATAACGGTTTGCGCTGTGCTGCAAAGAGAATTGTCGTTTACCGTTACCACATAAATGCCGGCCGATAATCCTGAAATAGATGGTGTATTGGCGCTGGTGCTCCAGGTAAAGGTATAAGGAGCTGTTCCTCCTGTAGGTGTAGCTGCAGCGCTGCCATTGCTGAATCCGCAGGATGGCTGAACAACTGCTGTTGACAAACTTAATTGTGGTGCCGAACTTATTGCACTTACCAAAGTATCCTGGCAACCATTTGCATCCACTACAATTACGGTGTAGTTTCCATTCGCCAGATTACTGGCTGTAAAACCGGTTTGACTGTTGTTCCAGCTGGCCGTATACGGTGCTCCTCCACCACTCACTACAATTCCAATAGCACCGTTGGCATCACCAAAACAGGCGTTGTTGGTAGTGCTTGGTACAATGCTTAAACTGTTTTGGTTCGGGAAATTAAACACCGCTGTGTCGGCGCATATCGCATTATATCCTATAAGAACCGTATAATCACCGGCGCACAAGGCAGTTTGGCTTGCGTTATTAGAGAAACTTCCTCCCAGTGACGATGTCCAGGTATAGGTATAAGGCGCTATGCCACCTGTGGGTGTAAGGGCAATGCTTCCATCGCAAACTCCATTACATAAAGGGGCTACTGAACTTGAAGCAATCGTTACGGACGATGGTTCTGCAATAGTAACATTGGTAAAGGATAAACAACCTGCCGCGTCTTCAACCCTCACCTGATAGAAACCGGCTGTAAGATTCGTGATCGGATTGGTGGTGTTGGTAAATGGCGCGGGACCCCAGCTGATGGTATATCCGGGTGTGCCCCCGCTAATGCCTGTTGGGTCTAAAAATGCGCTTCCATTATTTCCTGAATGACAGCTCACTGATGCAGAAACGACTGAAGGCAAAACCGGACCGTTTATGTTAGAAATGGCCATAGGTGTCAATGTGGTACATCCTGCACCATCTGTCACCACTAAACTATATGCACCTGCCGCAAGATTTATAACAGTTGGTGTTCCTTGTCCTTGTGGTAAAGTTATTGAAGGAGACCAGGAGTAATTGTATGCAGCCGGTGAACCGGGTGTACCACCAGAAACGTTAACTGAAATGACCCCGTTAGCAAGCCCGCAAGAAGTATTAACGACACTGCTGAGCACAGTAAACGTTGGAGGATCACTCAAAGTAACTGTTTGCTGAACAGTACAAAGATTATTATCCATAACCAACACTGTATACACAATGTTCGGAACCAAACCCACCGCGATTTGTGTTGTTTGTGTTGGAGGACCAGTTGGTAACCAGGTAAAGGATGTTGCACCCACAGCATTGGTTACGCTTACAGCCGCGGAACCGTTTGTGCCTCCATTACATGTAGGATTAGTACCTGATATACTGGCTTGCAAAGCCGGTGGATTCGTGAGCGTTGTAGTGATGGTGACCTGACACGAATTTTGATCAGTAGCCACCAGGGTATAAACTGATATAGGAGAGGCAGTAAGATTGGTAGGATTCGCTCCGACTCCAGCCGGTGACCATACATAATTTACAGTGCCCTGTGCCCCTGAAAGTGTAGAGGTGATACTGCCATTGCTGGCATTATTACACAATGGATTCGTAGGTGTAAGTGTGCCTGAAAAAGCCGGAGGAGAGCTTATTGTGTATGCATTGGATGCAGTACAACCATTCGCGTCAGTAACTAAAGCGGTATACGTGCCGGGACAAAGTCCTCCAAGTGTAGAAGTAACAGCAGGACTCGACGACCAGGAGAAGGTATAACCCGGCGTTCCTCCGAGTGCAGTTTGACTGGCCACCGCGTTACAGGAGTTTGAACAACTTGTAAGAACAGAACTTACGGTATTGGTAAGCAATGGTGGTTCTGCAATTGTATACGTGCTTACGTTGGTACAGTTATTATTGTCAGTAATGGTTAGTGAATAATTCACAAACGTTCCGGTATTGGCACAAAGTCCTGTGAGTGTTGGTGAAAAACTACCTGTTAAAGTAGGATTACCCGGTGCTGTCCAACTGTAATTCAATGCGCCTGTTCCGCCACTGGCATTGGCTATTATGGACCCGTTGCAGACGCCGTTACACAAGAGGCTGCTGGTTGTTGCCGTAACCGTAAATGGATTAGGCTGTGTGAGTGTAAACGTGTGTTGAGTTAAACAGGCATTGCCGTCGGTTAAGTTTAAAGTATAGTTGCCCGCAGGAAGATTTGTTACAGTAGCCGTTCCTGCGCCGTTTGTACCTGTAATTGTGGCGGCTGGCAACCAGCTAAACGTATAAGATGGTGAACCCGGGGTGCCACCTGCAGGTGCAACGGTAATAGAGCCTGTGTTGATGTTGTTACAGGCAAGATTATTAAACACACTGTTAATGGTTAAGGCCGGTGCAGTTTGAATGTTCACTGTGTTGGTGGTTACACAGGAATTGACATCTGTTGCTGATATAAAGTACAATCCTGTTGGCAACGTGTTAGCGGTGAAACTAGCGCCTGCTGATAAGGTGCTGCCGGCAACCGGGCTGAGGGAAAATTGAAAAGGTCCTGAACCCACTGCCGTTGTAGTAATTACTCCAGTACTAAAACTATTACAGGCAACTGAAGAGGAAACAATGCTAAGCGTAGGGCTTGTTGGATTTACCAAGGTAGTGATGGAAGTAGTGGTACAACCTGCACCATCGGTTACTAACATGGTGAATGCACCTCCGCCCAAACCTGTAAAACAGCCGGAAAGGTTAGCGGAACCCGGAGGAGTAAGTGAGTAATTATAGCCTGCTCCTGAACCTCCGCTGGCAGTGGCACAAACACTACCGTTATTTGAAACGCAGCCCGTTGGGTTGGTGTTGGTGAAGGTAATGGCAATAGAGGCAGGTTGAGTAACGGTTACCACAACACTTGCTGTACAAAGGTTAGCATCCCTCACATTCAGAGTATATGAACCCGCAACCAGATTGGTAATTGAGCTTGATGTTACCCCACCCGGGGTCCATGTTGGGCTAAGGACGCCGGTACCACCTGTAATTGTGGAGGATATGGCCCCATTTGAAAATCCAAAACATGACACATGCGTTACAGCCGTTGCAATTGTAATGGCGGAAGGCTGGCTCAATTGAAATGTAGTAGAGTTGGCGCAAAGGTTGTTATCCGTTACAGTAATCGTGTATACTACCCCTGCAGACAAAGAACTTACCGCCTGTGTAGTTAACGTTGGCGCGCCCGGTGCCACCCATGAATAGGTGAATGGAGCAACACCACCTGTGTGCGTAACTAAGGCGTTGCCTGTAGAGGCGCCAAAACAATTTACCGAATTGCTTGCCAGAGAAAGTGATATATTAACAATGAAGGGAACATTTGCAGTTAAAGTTACTGCGCAAAGACTCGCGTCTGTTACAGTAACGCTATAATTGCCAGGGGCTAAATTTGTTGCTACCGAAGATGTGCCTCCGGCCGGAACCCAGGAATAGGTATAAGCACCGTTACCACCGGCCGCAGTAACTGCAGCTGAGCCGTTGTTAGCGCTGCAGCTGCCAATCAAACCGGTAATGGTTGCCGTTAAGGGCGGAGGCGTGCCTATGCTTAAGGTGGCGGTTTGAATACATCCGGCAGCATCCAACACACTGGCTGTATAAACACCTGTTGGTTGGCCTGTAAATAAACCACTGGTATTGGTAACAGGTGTTGGAAAATTTACACTGTAAGTATAAGAAGGCGTTCCCGGAGTTCCCCCTGAAGCCTGCACGGTAGCCGTTCCGTTCGAATTACCATTACATTGCACGGCCGTAGTATTCACTGTAGTAGTTATCTGACTTGGGGATTGTACGGTACCTGTGGCTGAAGCCGTACAGGAATTCACATCCGTAATTACTAAAGTGTAATTGCCCGGTGACAAACTGTTGATGTTAGGCAAGGTGCTGATGCTTCCGCTTAAGCCGCTCCACAAATGCGAATAACCCGGCGTTCCGCCCGACACCGTTGAACTGAGTGCCCCATTGGAACCATTAAAGCAGGAAATGCTGCTGGTGCTGATGCTGATGGAAAGTGAACTTGGCGCAGTAACTGTAAATATAGCTTGTGCGGTACAACTCTGGGCATCGGTAACCTGAACGGTATAATTGCCGGCTGAACTTATGGGTAAATTTACACCCGCCAGAGTTGAAGAAGGAGGCGAGGTCCAAACGAAAGTATAAGGCGAAGTTCCTCCCGTTGCCGAAGCCACAGCTGTTACGGTGCTGTTGGAACACGACATGGTTGGCACGGTAGCCTGATCACTCAACAAAGCAGGTTGAGCAATTGAAAAAGTAGCTAAAATAGGGCAGTTAGAAGCATCGCGTGCATTGATCGTATAACTGTTCGAACAAATGCCTGTAAAGGAGGCCGCTGCTGTTGATGGTCCTGCCGTTAATGTTGTGCTTGAAGATATCAAGGTATAAGTAAACGGAGCCACACCACCAATTGGTGTTGTCACTACACTGCCATTACATGGAGCATTGCCTGAATTACAGGTTAAGCTGGACGACGTCACCGCCGCGGTAAACGTAGCGGGTTCGGCAATAAATACAGTTCCGGTAATCGGACACAATGACGCATCGTTCACCGTTACTGTGTGTGTACCCTGGGGTAAATTTAATATAGAAGACCCATTTACACCCGGACCACCGGCCGACCAGGTAAAAGTAAAAGGGGCTCCATTGCCACCGGCCGGACTTGCCGTTGCCGAGCCGTTGTTAGCGCCAAAACAGGTGATACTTTGAGAGGTTAGAGCCAAACTTAAACCCGGTGTGGGTTGTGTAATGGCAATCACCACCAAACTGGCACAACCGTTTGCGTCCAAAACCGAAACGGAATAGTTTTGCGCAATAAGATTTCCTACTGAGGTGTTGCTGACTACATTATTAAAAACAGTACTGGTTCCTGAAGCCGGAGTCCATGTAAAATTATAGGGTCCCACACCACCAGCAGCAGTCACAGTAGCAGCTCCTGTTGCAGAACCGGTACATACCACATTAACTGAATTAGGTGTTAAGGTTAAACTATTTGGTTGTGTAATGTTAAAACCAACCGTTTGCGTACAGGCATTTTGGTCGGTAATGGTAATAGTTTGTGGGCCAAAACCTAAACCACTTGCTACAGAGGAAGTGCTTGCAGAAGGCGACCAGGCGTAGGCATAGGTGGGCGTACCTCCGGCTACCAATACCGTAGCGCTGCCATTCGCCCCTCCGTTACAGCTTACATTGGTTTGAAATGGAGTGAAAGTTAAGGGGGCTGCGGGTTGTATAATGTTTGAATTGGCCACCAGTGTACAACTGTTCACATCGGTAATAGTGGCAGAAATAGGCCCTACTCCTAAAGCGCCGGTGGATGCTGTACCTCCACCACCAATGGCTGCCGAAGCAGTGGATCCTGCACTAAAATTAACAGTATAACCTGGGGTGCCGCCGGTAGGTGAAACAGAGAATCCGCCGGTTGGTAAACCATTACAACTAATACTATTGGTGATAGCATTGGAAAGCAGTGGAGACGGGCCGGCCAAAGAAGGCGATAAACTGGTAACACAGCCAAAAACATCGGTTACGTTAAAGGTATAATTTCCTGCACAAACGTTATTAACGGTATAACCTGCTGCTACTGTAAAAGTAGACGGAGTAACAGTACCTGGAAGCACAGATACTGTAAATGGCGGGCTTCCAAAAAGATTCCCTGTTAGAACTCCATCACACAAATAACTGCAAGATGGGCTTTGATCGTTTGGAAGCAGTGCAACTGGATTTTGAATGAAATTCACGTTAGCTATTCCACCTACAACTTGCGCCTGATTGGAAGCATCAAAAACTACAACTAAATAGTTACCGCCAATGCAAGCGCAAGCATTAGTAACTGTATATACAGAAGGAATGTTGGTGGCAGTAAGTAAAGCGGCATTTGCTGGACAAGAAGGATTAGTTACCTGAACTCTGTAAGGGGTATTGGTACATGTTGGTGATAAGCTAACGGTAAGCACGCCAGTACAAGGTCCATTACAGGCTGGTGCCGTTGTTATTGTAACAGGACATTGAGCATTAATAATATTGCTGCCGATAAATCCTTTAGAGTTGACAAGTGAAGGCGGAACATCAAAATTTCCTTCTGTTAACATATCAGCAATAACATGCAATCCACTGCTCATTGGAACTAATGAGCCGTTCATAAAAAACTTTTCACTAGCCTGCATGTAGCTGTCCTTTATTCTTACTTTCGCATTTGCAGAATTAAAAAGTACATTGGTCGCTGAGATAAACGCCTCCTCGATAATGTATTCACCACCTCCAAAAGAGATAGTGCTTTTTTCACCAAGTCTAATTGGAAGAAGGTAGAAGCGCCCAATATCAAATTTAAGATTCGCACTAAGAACGAAATTACCAAAATCAATAGTGTTTAGCTCCGTCCCTACTGAAACGAAGTGTAAATCAGCCCTAGACTTGAAATCGGTATATGGTGAAAATTTGACAGAACCAGATATCTTTAAAACTGATGACACAGAACCATTCACCCGAATCAAATTACGTGTATTCTGAAAGATAAGTCCTTTTGATTCATTATATCTTCCCAAGTTTACCTCAACCAGTCCCTTACCCGCGTTATCATCAAAAATTAGGTCTGTAGTTGAATTTGGCACTTGATTGGCCGAGGTGCCCCCCGAACTTAAACTCCAGTGTTTGGGATCGTTAAAATTACCGCTTCCTCCCACCCAATAAAGGGTTTGAGCCCCTAAAACAGAGCAAAATATCGACAAAAAGAGTAATAATAAAGATCGACTGAGTTGAAGTAACATAGTGTAATTTGGTACTTTTAACGAAAGTTTGGTTATTTTGGTTACTAAAATACTACAAATTAACATTCTATTCACAATTTTAAAGCACATATTTAAGCCTTAGGCCGTTGAAAATTCAATGAAAAACGAGCAAAAAAACCCCTGGACCACTCTTCAAACAGAACTTAAGTTTGAAACACCCTGGATATCGGTGAGCAAACACGATGTACTCAATCCCGCCGGAAAACCGGGCTTGTATGGGCTTATCCACTTTAAAAACCTGGCCATAGGGGTGTTGCCCCTCGATGAAAACTTAAACACCTGGCTGGTAGGCCAATGGCGTTACCCCCTGAACGCTTACAGTTGGGAAATACCGGAAGGAGGCGGTCCCCACGATCAGGATCCTTTAATTTCAGCAGAAAGGGAGTTGAAGGAAGAAACCGGTTTAATCGCCGGAACTTACCGGGAATTGTGCCGCATGCACACCAGCAACTCGGCCACCGATGAATACGCCATACTTTACATAGCACAAAATCTACGACAGGAAGAGGCAGAACCCGAGGAAAGCGAGGATTTACAGGTAAAACAATTGCCTTTTGAGGAAGCCTACCAAATGGTGATGCGGGGCGAAATTACCGACTCTCTGAGCATGGTGGCAATTTTAAAAACCAAAGTCCTGCTCGAAACAGGGGCGCTTTGATGGAGCCTGAATTTGAAGAACAGAAGGGCGCTGCTTCGCATTAAATTTCTATTTTTGCAAACCCACTATGAAAGAACTCGTTCAGAATTTCAGCACTCAACTCCGCGAAGCCAAAAGCATTGCCGATAAAGCCCTTGTGGCTCCGGGCAAAAACATTCAGAACATTGTGATCAGTGGATTAGGTGGCTCGGGCATCGGAGGAAGCATCGTTTCCGAATTGATTTCCGATTCCTGTTCGGTTCCGGTTTGCATTAACAAAGATTACCACTTACCGGCTTTTGTCAGCGCTACCACCCTTTTGATTATTTCCAGCTATTCGGGCAATACCGAAGAAACCCTCAGCGCCATGGAACAAGGCATGGCTAAACAGGCGCAAATTGTTTGCATCAGCAGTGGAGGAAAAGTGCTGGAACTTGCCAAACAACATCAGTTTGATTTTATTGAAATTCCGGGTGGATTTCCTCCCCGTTCCTGCATCGGCTATTCTCTGGTGCAACTTTTAAAAGTGATGGTGAACAAAGGCTTCGCAAAAGCTTCCCTGTTCAGCGATTTGGATAAAGCCATTCAGCTTTTGGATAAAGAAAGTGCTTCAATAAAAAAGGAAGCCATGGAAATTGCCGGCGCCTTAAAGGGTAAAATCCCTGTGATTTATTCTCTGGGCTCAAGCGAAGGCGTTGTGGTACGTTTCAGGCAACAAATCAACGAAAACAGTAAGATGCTGTGCTGGCACCATACTTTTCCTGAAATGAACCACAATGAATTGGTGGGCTGGACCGAAAAAAACGATTCTTTGGTGGTATTGACCTTTCACACTTCTTTCGACTACAAACGTACCCTGAAACGGTATGAAGTGTGTAAACCTATTTTTCAGAAATTCTCCTCCGGCGTTATCGACATTACCGCCAAGGGTGAAAGTAAACTCGAACAATTTTTATACCTCATTCACATTGGCGACTGGATCAGCTGTTACATCGCCGACCTTAAAGGTATTGACCCCGTTGAAGTGAACGTAATCAATCACCTGAAATCGGAATTGTCAAAATTCTGATTTTCGAAGTCCAGTTTTCAGCTTCAGGCATGGTTATTCAGAACAAACACATACTGTTTACCGACCTCGGGCAAATGGATTACAAAGCCTGCTGGGACTTTCAGGAAAGCCTGTTTAAAAAAACCATTGATCGTAAAACCACTAACCGTTCTCTTACTGACGCAGATCAGATTCCCACTGAAAATCATTTGCTGTTTGTTGAACACCCGCATGTTTACACCCTCGGAAAAAGCGGAGATGAAAAACATTTGCTCATCAATTCAACAGAGCTCGAAAAAAAACAAGCCACGTATTACAAAATCAACCGTGGCGGAGACATCACCTATCATGGCCCGGGGCAATTGGTGGTTTACCCCATACTGGACCTCGACCACTTTTTTACCGACATTCACAAATACCTTCGTCTGCTTGAGGAATGCATTATCCTTACTTTAAAAGAATACGGCATTGAAGCCGGCCGGAGCAAAGGTGAAACCGGTGTATGGCTGGATCTGGAGAACCCGTTGAAAGCCCGGAAAATTTGTGCCATGGGGGTACGCTGCAGCCGCTGGGTGACCATGCACGGCCTGGCCTTTAATGTAAATTCCAATCTGGATTATTTTAACAACATCATTCCCTGCGGCATCAATGACAAAGCCGTTACCAGTTTAAATAAGGAACTGGGCAGAGATGTGGATCTGAACGAAATTAAAAGTAAGGTTAAAAAACACTTTTCCTTTTTGTTTGAAGCCGACCTAATCGATTCAACTAGTGTAGAACAAAAAATTTCAAGCTGACGGCTTTTTCACCAAGCACCAGCAAACAGGAATACAGACCGAGTTCAAGGTGCTGAGCGAGGCGTACTTCTTTCTCATAAAACACATCGTTCCATGCTGTTTTAGGGTGCTCGTAAATTCTTTGGCCCTTACTGTTGTATATCTCCAGTTGTGAGATTCGGATCAAAGCTTCGGATGAGATTTTCAAGCTCAACTCTCCTTCAACAGGATTAGGAAAAATGGAAACATGTATACCATCAGTTTCAGTCCCCTCCACAAATAAAATTGCGGAGAATTGAAAACTTCCATCCATTTCCACTTGTTTGAGCCTGTAGTAAGTCAATGCATTGGGTGCTTCCTTGTCCAGATACTCATACTGACGAATCGTTGAAGATGTGCTGGCGCCTTTAATGCGCGTTAGAGTTTGCCAATCCTCAGCATTTACTGAGCGTTGAACTTCAAAATATAAATTATTTTTTTCACTGCTGGTTTCCCAGTGTAAATGAACCGAGGTACTTTTTCGTTGAAGATAAAATTTGCTCAATTCAACAGGCAAAGGGTTGTTTAAGCCTGAAAATACACCGTTACCGTTTGAGCCTGAAGGAGCACCGGCCAAATTGGTACACGGGCTACTGTTGTTGTTGCAACCGGGAGTACCATTGTTTGTAAGTGTACTCACATTACTGGTGGGTTGAGCGCTCGAATAAATAACCACACCTTGTCCGCCACCGCCACCGCCCGCATGTGTACTGGTATTTGCGGTACCTCCATTGCCACCATTCGCGGAAACCGTTAATTGGCAACCGGCTGCAATGCCCCAGCTTCCTACTTGCAAAACAATCGAGCCCCCGGCTCCGCCTCCACCCTGTCCATCGTTTGTTAAACCGGTAACAGCATTTCCATTGGCACTTATGCTCCTGCCTGCACAAGCTCCACCGGTGATTATAGCCGATGCTTTAATCAACACAATGCCTCCGCCATTGCCCCCTGCCGAGCCTTGTGAATCGTTTTGCTGCCCTCCTCCGCCACCGCCACCCATAAAAATCCTGAAAGCTGAAATTTGTCCGGACAAGGAAAGTCCGCCTAATCCACCCCCGCCGGGTCCGGGTGGGGTGCATGACCATCCGATGCCGCCCGTGCCTCCTGTGGTATAATTTCCGCCGCCGCCGCCACCGCAATTGATACGTTCACTTCCACCACCACCTCCATTTAATAATTTTCCTCTGGCGTAAAGAAAGTTGTTATTGTTTGTTCTGTAGATGCCTTCGCCCTTTCTGCCTGCCCTGGTATGATTGCTTGTTCTGATGTATTCAGTCGTTGAGCAACCGGTACCCCCGCTGTAATAATTCGCAGATGCCGCACCCCCTCTGAATCCGCAACCGTTCGCGCTTAAATTATGGGCAAGTGTAAGCGTGCCGTTGACCTGAAATGCGAGTAATCCACCAGTAGTGCCGTTCCAGGCTTTTGCCACGTAATTTCCGGCGGTGGTAAAATTGGGCGAACCTAACAAAGGAAAACTTATGACTTGCACTCTTGAAGCCGCATCGATGGAATAGGTATTGTTTAATGCCGAATTTAATACCAGGGTAACCGGCAAGCCCGCACTTTCAGTAAGAGAAGATATGTATGCAACTTCGTAAACTCCGACTGACCCTATGGAACCTAAGTCCCCAAAGGTTGCGACATTGGTGGTGTTTGAGCCAATGCAATCGCCTTGCATTTGCATCAAAATAACAGCCTCCCCTGCTTCAAAGGTATCGCCCGCTTCATCCACACTTGCTACACTGATCGTTTGACCTGAGATCGCGGTAACCTCAGCATAGGCGTTTATGATCTGAGCGTGGCCCCAAATCAGGAGTGAAGTAAAAAGAAGTGTTAACTTAACCCGCATGACAAAACGTGACTCAAAATTAAAGATAGTAATAAAAAGCCGTTTTAATAAGGACTTTGTTGCCGAACCAACTTTGAAAAAAGTGCCGGAAAAAACCGTTTGATTTTCACCAGAAGCAACTCCTTCCCCCCAATTAAAAGTTCTTCTTTCTCCGCTTTGATGCCTGCTAAGATTTGCACTGCACAAACCTCCGCGCTCATGGCTTGTTCATGACTTTTATCCATAGCATTGTGTGCAGCTCCGCTGGAAGTGATGGCATTTAACGACACCGCTGTTTTAACTTTACCGGGACACACGAGCAAAATTTTTATGCCTGCTTTTTCGGTTTCCAAACGCAAAGATTCAAAATACCCATGAAGGGCGTGTTTGGCGGCACTGTAACTGGAGCGCAGGTAAAACCCGAATTTACCGGCAATGCTGCTGATCACCACTAACTGTCCGCTCTTTTGGCGTTTCATGTAGGGCAAAACCGCCTTGGAAAGATTTACAGCAGAGAAATAATTCACTTCCATTAATTGGCGCTCAATGTCTTCCTTGGTTTCCAGAGCCTCGCTGCGCTGGCTCATGCCCCCGTTATTAATGAGGATGTCGATTCTCCCGAACTTATTTATCACCTGTGCAGCCAGTCCACTGGCATTGGAGGTATTGTTTAAATCAAAAGCCAGTACCATCAGGTCCAGTTCGGGGAGTTGAGTAGCCATTGCTACACGTTTGAGTTCCTCTTCCCGCCGGGCCGATAATATCAAGCGGGCGCCCTGTTTGGCAAAGGCCAGCGCTAAAGCTTCTCCAATGCCTGAAGAAGCGCCGGTAATCCAAATCACCTTATCCTTGAATGTTGTCATGTTTTTGGAAGTAAATCAATAACCTGTTGTGCGCTGATTTCACTGATGCAATGGCAGTGTGTGCCTTTTCTGCAATCGTTGCATTTTTTATCCATCACCAGCGCCTCTGCTTTAATCCCTAGTGGTTTCCAGCGCCCGGGATGTATGGGCCGCATAGGTGCAAACAAACCTATAGCGGTTTTACCCAGGGCTGCTGCAATGTGAAGCGGACCGGTACTTGCAGCAACCAAGCCATCGCAGGCTGCAATAAAAGCAATAAACTCCTTTAAACTCATGCTCCCGGTAATATCACATAGTTTAGGGTGCAGCTTTAACCAATCCTTAAGTTGTTCTCCATCTTCTTTTGTTCCGCTCACAAACACCTTGTATTTTTCAGGAGGCAACAAGTGATAAAGCCTTTGAAAATTATCCAGTCCCCATTCTCTTGCGCTGCCTTTGGATTTGGGATGCAGGATGAGGTTAAAACGTGTATCATCAACAAGGGACTTAAACTTTTCAGGCAATTCCGGCACGTTTTTAAAACCGTAAAACCCGGCAATTTCCTGCAAATTAAGATGGCTCGTTATACCCAGAGGTCCCAGTAATTTTAAATTCAACTGGGCTTCGTGTAAATCAGAATTTTTTCTGGGTAAATGTAATTTGCGATTACAGGTATACCAATGGTATAATCTGCTGAGTGTTCCTACTCTCAATGGGATTCCGGCTTGCTCCGCCAAAAGCGCGATTTCTTTTTTTGGAAACACATGAAGTATAACCTCCGCATTTATCTTCCTAAAAATGGCGATTTGTTCTTCATGCGGCAGATGTTTAAAATCATCGTAATTCAAAAATTCATCCACGTATTCACACAAGGCCACCACATCTTTGGTGTATGTTCTTCCCAAAAAAATAACATGGGCATTCGGAAAATGAGACTTGATGACCCCGGCCATGGGCAGGGTGAGCACCACATCACCAATGCTGTCGCAGCGGCTAATGAGTATCCTGGGCGACTCAGTCATAAGCGTACATTCCCCTGGCTTTTTTATATTTCAGAAACGTGGCGTAGGCTGAATACCAGGCAATTTTAAATCCGGCCAGGCCATCCAAAAATCCCAGATGAATCAGGTAATGCGAAACAAACTTGGCCCAGGCGTTTAAATACATCTTATAAACCGCCGGACGTTTGCCTCGATTGTACAAATCTTTTGCAGCAATACTTGTGTACCTTTCAATCTGGCTTAAATGATCATCAAGCGTATAATAACTGTAATGAAGAATGTCCAGATCTAGATGTTTCACCGTCTCCCCTTTTGGAAGCTTGAGTTCCTCGTGAAGCGTGCCATGCCATTGCGTTGTTTTGCGGTTAAACAAACGGATTTTGATATCAGGATACCAACCACTGTGTTTGATCCAGGTACCACAGTAATTGGTGAGCCGGTTGAAGGACATGGTGTGCAGCTGGTTTTGCTTTTTTAGTTCAAGCAGTGCTTTTTGAAGCTCATCACTTAAAGCCTCATCTGCGTCAAGCGATAGAATCCAATCGTGAGCAGCTTGTTGGTTGGCAAAATTTTTACTGGCCGAATAACCCTCCCACTCCCGCTGAATAAACGTAACACCATGCTTTGCACAAAGTTGAGCTGTAGCATCTTTGGAAAAAGAATCGAGCACAATCACCTCATCCGCCACCGTTTTCACTGAAAGCAGGCAACGCTCAATGTTTTTCTCCTCGTTAAAGGTGATAATAACAACTGAAATGGCTAACATAGGCTAAAAATACGAATTTAAAGAACTGTTATATTTGTCTTGTTCTGCAAATCACCTTACATACGCTTAAATCCCACAAATTTCTGCTCGCTCTGCTTGGGCTCTGCACTTTGGTGTACGCCAAATTGTTCACTTACCCGCACATGAGCTGGTGGGATGATCCGGAGATGGTATTTGCCAACGCGGATGTTAAAAGCTTCGATCTGAAAGCTCTGTTTAGCTCGCATTATTTGGGAAATTACATCCCCGTAACAATGATGGCACATGCACTGGCCTATTTCCTTTTTGGGGCGAACGATGCCGGACATCATGGCCTGAGCCTTCTCTTGCATCTGATAAATGGAGTTTTGGTATATCAACTAACCATTAGGCTCTTTAAGAAGGAACAACTGGCTTTGTTTTGCTCAGCTGTTTTTTTGCTGCATCCCCTTCAGGTAGAATCTGTAGCCTGGATCTCAGAACTGAAGAACGTGCTTTCAAGCACTTTTTACCTGCTGGCTCTGCTTCAGTGGATGAAGTACCTTGATCATCCGGAACCGAAACATTACACTTACACTTTTTTGTTTTTTCTTCTTGGCCTGCTCAGTAAACCCGCCCTGTTGGTATTTCCTTTGGTCATGTTATGTATAGAAGCTTTTATGCTTCAGGACTTCCAAAAAATTAAGCTTTTGAATAAAGTCCCTTTTCTGCTCATCGCCGGAATGTTCGCCTGTCTTACATGGTATGCACAACGCACTGACCTGATGCTGAATGCCGCCCATGAATTTCCGTTCTGGCAACGTGTGTTATACGCCGGATACGCCTTGCTGGCTTATTGCGGCAATTTTATCGCGCCGCTTAAGCTAAGCCTTATCTATCCCTATCCTGTAGCCGGCATAGGCACGTATTTAATTGGTTGTTGTGGGCTTGTTCTTTTTATTTTCCCCCTGCTTTGGTTCAGTGTAAAACGGCAGTTGCGTTCTTTTGCTGTGGTGGCTTTTGTTCTCTTCAATTTTAGTTTGGTGCTTCAGTTTATTCCTTTTGGAGAAGTGTTATATGCCGATCGTTATGCCTATGTGCCGGTAATTGGCTTTTCATGGGTGCTTGGAGCAGGGCTATTGAAATTTCAATTGCCTCAAAAATTACTTTTCACTGTTATTGCGGGTGTGTTTGCTTTGGTTTGTTTTGCGCGTTTAACTGTTTGGTCGAGTGCCCTTTCGCTTTACGAGGACATCCTCAAAAAATTTCCGAACTCTTCTGTGGCCCTTTACAGTGCAGGAGTTGAAAGCATGCGATTGGATCGTGATGAGAAAGCGTTGAGCTACTTCAATCTATCGGTAAAAAACTCACCCGGTAATTATAAATCATTTTACAACCGGGGATTATTGTATCTGAAACTTCAGAAACCCAATTCGGCCATACAGAATTTCGACAGGGCGCTGGAATTACAGGAGTATTACAAAACTTATACGGCCCGGGCCACAGCTTATCTGCAATTGGGGGATGTGGCAAAAGCCATGGCAGACGCGAACCGTTCTCTGCAACTACAAAAAAACAATCCCAAAGCGCATTACGTATTAGGAAGCAGCTTCGATAGGCTCGACCGCTTAGAAGAGGCCCTGGCGGAATTTAATAAGGCTTTGCAATTGGATGCGGAAGATGCCGAATTGTATTTTAAGAGAGCCATTGTGTTTGGCAAACAACAGGATTTCAAAAGTTGTAAAAACGATCTGGATGTCTGTTTGCAATTGCGTCCCGATTATACCGAAGCCTATTACTGGAGGGGGGTTGCAAAAATCAACCTTCAGCAAAACGCCTGTGAAGATTTAAAATATGCCGCACAGAAAAATTTTGAGCCCGCAGTGACAGCTTATAACCGCTATTGCCGTTAAGCCGTATTATTCCTTACTTTTATAGGAATGAAAGTCACTTACATTCAAACCCAATTGCATTGGGAAGACCGGGAAAAAAACTTAAGTCATTTTGATACTTTGATAAATTCCATCAAAGAAGAAACGCAATTGATTCTGCTTCCTGAAATGTTCACCACCGGATTCAGCATGCATCCTAAAAAAACAGCCGAACCTGCCAACGGCATCACATTAAAGTGGATGCAACAGAAGGCCAAAGAAAAAAACGCGGTGATTTGCGGCAGTGTGGCAGTAAAGGACAGGGAAAATTATTTTAACCGTTTGTTTTGGGTGATGCCCAATGGTGAATTTCATACTTATAACAAAAGACACCTTTTTAGTATGGGAAAGGAAAATGAACATTTTAAAGCCGGGGCAAAAAAACTGATTGCACAGCTTGGAGAGTGGAAGGTTTGTCCCCTGGTGTGTTATGATCTGAGGTTTCCGGTGTGGAGCAGGAATAAGTTTAAGTCAAAAGTTAAAAGTCAAAAGCATGCCCTGAGCGCAGCCGAAGGGTCAGCAGTCAGTAGTCAGCAGTCGGCAGAAGGGGCCTGGGATTATGATGTGTTGATTTATGTGGCCAATTGGCCGGAAGCGAGGGTATACCCGTGGAAACAATTATTGATTGCGAGAGCCATCGAAAATCAATGTTACGTAATTGGCGTGAACCGTATTGGTAAAGATGGGAACGGCATTTCGCATGCCGGAGAAAGTTTGGTGATTGATCCTAAAGGCACCATTGTAAGCAAAGCCAATTATAATCAGGAGTGTGTGGAAACCATTGCATTGGATAAACTTGCTCTGGACGAATTCAGAACCACCTTTCCGGTTGGGAGGGATGCGGATGAGTTTAGTGTTTGAGAGACTTTTGGCTTCCAGCACGTTAAACTGCATTTTTAATGAGTGGAACTATTATTTGAACATATAAGTGGTAGTGTTTTTTGGAGCCAAATGCCTTAATTTTACTCTAAATGAAGTTCTTTTAGCTTTTACCCAACCCATTTGAACTGTTTATGGTATGGTTTAAGGGCTTACTTTTTTTACTGATGCTTCATCCGTTTTTACCTTTCTTTTAAAACCAAAACAATGAAAAAACAATTCCTCCTTCTGACTTTTATAGCTTTGCTTTTATTTAGCAATCGAATTACTGCTCAAGCTTTTAATTTTAGTGTCACGCCTCAGAATTTGTGTCTGAATTCCAATGCAATTGCAGTGGTTACCGCTACAGCTCCTCTCGCTTCTACTTACACTTGGGTAGTGGCAGCGCCAGGTTTGTCTCAGGCCATAGTCGCCAACGCAGCGCCAAATGGTTCTGCTGTTTCTATTACGTTCACTGCCTGTGGCATATATACCGTTGCTTGTTTTGCTTTTACGACTGGCAGCATACAAGTTGGCCAGGTATCAAATACGGTTTTTGTTTCCTGTAATACTGCCAACACTCCTACTATAATTAGTACTGCAGCTAATTCGACTTTGTGTAGCGGCAGTTCGGTTACACTTACCGGCATAGGCGGAACGACTTATACTTGGTTTCCAGGCAGTATTACCGGCCCTTCAATTGTCGTAACTCCGGTTTCTAACACCTGTTACACTTTAGTGGCTTCTAATGTCGGAGCTTGCAACAGCATGAGCACTAGTTGTGTAAGTATTTTACCATCCCAAACTTTGGTTATCTCAGGTCCAAACAACCTTTGCACCGGGGGAGTAGCCACTTTGGTAGCAGCAGGCGCCGCCAGCTATACCTGGCAACCCGGTAATTTAACAGGCAATTCAATTATAGTGAGCCCTTCGGTGAGCACTTGTTACACAGTAGTAGCTGCTAATCCAAACGGCTGTACCACTGCCAGTGTGCATTGCATTACCGTAGCCCCTAGCTTAAACGTTTTAGCGGTCGCCAATACAACGGTAGTTTGCGCAGGCAGTTCTGCAAACTTATCTGCGGCGGGAGCCGCCACTTACACCTGGTTCCCGGGCTCACAAACTGGTGCTAACATTGTTGTTACACCAACTGTAAGTACCTGCTACACCGTCACAGGCTCTTCGGGACCAGGTTGCAACGCTTCTGCTGCAATTTGTATCATTGTAAATCCGGTCCCTGCAATTACCGTAGGTCCAACAAATACGATATGTCCTGGTGGAACAGTTAGTCTTATGGCTTCGGGTGCCACCAGTTATACCTGGAATGTTGGCAGCATGTTGAACCCAATTATCGTTTCGCCATTAACAAGCACCTGTTATTCAGTAATCGGAAGCGGCCCTAACGGATGTGTTGGCATGGCAGTTTCATGTGTTTCAGTTGCTGTTCTGCCACCGATAACCATTAGCGCTTCTTCAGCTAATGGCAGTTTTGTATGCGAGGGTTCTACGCTCACTTATACTGCCAGCGGAGCCTTGTCTTATTCTTGGAGTGGTGGTTCCACAAGTCCAACGTATTCAATGATAGCCGGCACTTTAGCCAATTACACCAACCTCACCCAAACCGTTACCGGGCTTTTTGCTAACGGTTGTTTGGGTACTGCAACGGTTTCTCCATGGTTACTGACACACACCTGTTCCAATGTATGGCCGGGAGATGCCAACCGCGACGGGGTGGTGAGCAATACCGACGTGTTTGAGATTGGCCTGGCTTTTAATGCCACCGGGCCTGCCCGCACAAGCACCAGCAATGCCTGGGCTTCGCAATTTGCTAATAATTGGACCGGCACCATAAGTACTGGATGGAACCGAAACCATGCCGATTGTAATGGCAACGGTACCATTAACAATGCCGATACGGTAGCCATATTCAATAATTTTTCATTAACCCATGCCTTTAAAGCATCTGAAAACAACGCTGTTAATCCTGACATTACTTTAACCTTGCCGGCCACAGTTTACGCCGGACAGTGGAACAAAGCCGACATTTTGCTCGGAAGTGCTTCTGCGCCCATTAGCCAGTTGTATGGCATTGCGTTTGATTTAGGCATTGACCAAACCCTGTTGGATAATAATTCAGCTTATCTCCTTTACACCCCTTCGTTTTTAAATGCAAACAATCAAAATGTTGAATTCAGAAAAAACAATTTAACAAGTGGCTTAATCCACGCTGCTTCGGTGCGTGTGGATGGCAATAATAGCAATGGCAATGGCAAGATTGGCGAACTGTGGTTTAAGCTTAGTGCTACTGCTCCTAACAATGCTTTATTGAACCTGTCGGCAAACAACGGTGTAAAAATCAACAGTTCAGGCACAAGTTCAGCCCTTACTACTGGTACCGCCAGTGCCGTTGTGGCCATCGATGTTGGCGTTAAAGAATCAGGCGGACTTCTCCGGAACCTCTCGGTTTATCCAAATCCCGCATCGAACCAGGTAAGCTTGCAAAACACAAGTGGTTTTAGTGTGGCCTACAGCATTGTTGACGTTTTGGGCAGAGAAGTATTAAAAGGAGAATTTGTTGGCATAAAAACCCTTGATGTATCCTCGCTTGGGCAAGGTGCGTATTTTATCAAATTTGAAAGTGCAGGAATAAGTGTGCATAAAAAATTGGTTATAGAAAAGCGCTAGTCTTTTAATCCGCTGTTTTAAAAGCACCTTCAGGAATGGGGGTGCTTTTTTGTTTGCGTTACCTGTTGCGCAAGGGACCGACGCGGCAGCCTTTTGAGCCGGACCCTACAAGCCCTTGGGCGAGGAGGCTGCGAGTAAGGGAGCAGACCCCGCAGCGTTCAGGGCTTGTTGGGTGCGGGTAAAAAGCTAAAGCGAAGGGCCCGGTAGCGAGTGAGGCATGAGAGGTAATTGTACCGGCCGAAACTCGCTATGCGCCCAAATTAGCCACTACCGCCACTAAACACTTAGCTACATTTTGTAGCAAGGTTTTCCTACATTGCATAGTACCTTAGTCATCCCTTAGCACCGGTCGACAAACTACTTCTGTATTGTCAACCGATGGGGCGAGGGAATCTCCCCGTCCCCCGCTGAGGCCAAAAAGCGATGAACCGGCAAGTGATGCATATGGATTTGGACAGTTTTTTTGTGTCGGTAGAACGCCTCATTAATCCCAAACTCATTGGCAAACCGGTTTTGGTAGGCGGCAGCAGCGACCGCGGCGTGGTGGCCTCCTGCAGTTACGAAGCCAGGGCCTTTGGCATCCACTCCGCCATGCCCATGCGTTTGGCCCGGCAATTGTGTCCTGATGCCATTATTGTGCGGGGCGACCACGATCAATACAGCCAATTTTCGAATCAGGTAAGCGATATCATCAAGGAAAATGTGCCGCTTTACGAAAAGGCCTCTATTGATGAGTTTTATGTGGACCTTACGGGCATGGACCGTTTTTTTGGCTGCTACAAACTGGCCACCGAAATCCGGCAAAAAATCATTAAAGAAACCCGGCTCCCCATTTCCTTTGCTTTGTCGGAAAACAAAACCGTTTCTAAAGTAGGCACCGGAGAGGCCAAACCCAACGGACAAATGGAAATTGGTTTTGGTACCGAAAAACATTTTCTGGCTCCCCTGTCCATTCGTAAAATTCCCATGGTGGGCGACAAAACCTATCAGCTGCTGCGCAACATGGGCATAGAAAAAATAAAAACCCTGCAGGACATGCCGATGAAAGTGATGCATCAGGTACTGGGAGAAAACGGCATACTGATATGGAAAAAAGCCCAGGGCATCGACCACTCGCCGGTGGAGCCCTACAATGAACGCAAATCCATTTCAACAGAATGCACCTTTGAAAACGACACCATTGATGTGGGGCATTTGAAACGCGTGTTGGTGAGCATGACGGAAAAACTGGGCTATCAACTGCGGGAAGAAGAAAAACTCACCTCCTGCGTAACAGTAAAAATAAGGTACTCCGACTTTAACACCTTTACCATGCAGTGTCGTATTCCGTACACGGCCCTCGACAGTTTGCTTATTGAAAAAGTAAAAGAGTTGTTTGATAAACTGTTTCAAAAACGCATGCTCATCCGTTTGATTGGGATACGGTTCAGCCACCTGATACAAGGCACCTACCAATTCAATTTGTTTGAAGACCGGGTGGAGCAGGTACAGCTGTACGCCGCTATGGATAAAATGAAACGGCGTTTTGGGGAAGAAGCCGTGATGCGCGCCGCAGGATTAAATCTGGACAAAAGAGACACGAACTTGTTTAATGGGATAAAGAAAAAACCAGTCCCGTAGGGACGACCTGTTTGTATGCCGAACACTTATACACAACTTTATATCCAAATTGTTTTTGTGGTGAGGGGCCGTCAAAACCTTATCTCAAAAAATAACAGAGAGGAATTGCACAGATACATTACCGGAATTGTGCAGAACAGAGGGCACAAGCTGCTGAGTATTTTTTGTATGCCAGATCACACCCACGTGTTGATTGGACTTAAACCCAATCAATCCATCTCCGATTTGGCAAGAGACATAAAAGCCGCCTCTTCCGGTTTTATTAACGAAAAAAAATGGGTATTCGGAAAATTTACCTGGCAGGAAGGTTACGGTGCTTTCTCCTACTCAAAAAGCCAGGTACAAAATGTTGCCAGGTATATACAGAATCAGGAAGAGCACCACAGTAAAAAGTCATTTAAGGACGAGTACCTTGAGTTTTTGAAGGAGTTTGAAATTGAATACGATGAAAAATACTTGTTTGAGTGGGTCCTTTAGGTCGCTCCTACGGAGCTTGTGTTGCCTTATCCCCTTTCTGACAGACAGTGTGCTCCTACGGAGCACCAGCCTTTCGAATACAACAGCTATCAAAAGTTACAGACCTCTGTACAATAGCCCGTGTTTGAATTTCAGCATTCCCTCCTGCACAAACACTGCGCTCATAAGGAGCACTGAGATATTAAAATATTCTAATGCTCCTCAACTGCCATAGTTATTTCAGTTTTTGTTACGGTACCCTCTCCATCGAGCAGGTTATGGAAGCCGTTGAACTCAGGGGCTATTCCTCTTTTGTGCTCTCTGATATCAACACCACCTCAGCCATTTTAGAAGCCTTGCGCCTGAGCGCCGGAAAACCACCACATCCCATTCCCGGTATTGATTTCAGAAACGGTGTAAAACAACAGTACGTGGGCATAGCCAAAAACAACGCGGGGTTCAGAGAATTGAACGAACACCTCAGCCAACACCTTCATCAAAAAAAAGCGTTTGCAGCCCAGGCTCCTCCGTTTCAACACTGTTATATAGTCTATCCCTTTTCAGTGTACGCAGGGCAAGCGCTGAAAGAATACGAGTACATCGGCATCTCAGCAAAAGAGCTATCCCAGCTTGCCTTTTCGCCGTTTAAACACCTCGAACAAAAAATGGTGGTGTTGCAAACCGCCAGCTTCATTACCAAACGGCATTATAACGCCCACCGTCTGCTGAGAGCGATTGACACCAACACCCTGCTCAGTAAACTGCAGGCTAACGAACAGGGCTCCAAACAACACATCTATCCAAATAAAAAAGAGCTCTACGGGGCTTTCTCCTCCTGTCCCGCCATCATTAAAAACACCGAAACCCTGCTCAGCAACTGTTCGGTTGAATTTGAATTTGGAAAACTCAGCAACAAAAACAGAAAACACTACACCGATAGTTTTGATGAAGACATGGCTCTGCTGAGAACCTTATGCATGAAAGGTTTGCCTTACCGTTATCCTGATGCGGGAGAAAACATCCTGCAACGCATTGAAAAGGAACTGAAAATCATACAGGAAAAACGTTTTGCTTCGTATTACCTTATTAATTGGGACATCACTCAATACGCCCAAAGCAAAGGGTATTTTTACGTTGGCCGGGGAAGTGGCGCCAACAGCATGGTGGCCTACCTCCTGAAAATAACAGATGTTGATCCCATAGATCTGGATTTGTACTTTGAACGTTTTATCAACGAACACCGCAGCAATGCGCCGGATTTTGACATTGATTTTTCATGGACCGATCGCGACGACATCACGCGTTACATCTTTGAACGATTTGGCACTGAACACACCGCCCTGTTAGCCACTTACCCCACATTTAAACACGACGCGGTGATCCGTGAGTTGGGCAAGGTATTTGGATTGCCCCCAGCCGAAATAGATAAACTCCAAAAAACCGATTACAAACAAGCTGACCAAATGGGCAAACTGGTTTTGCACTACAGCCGGCTTTTACATGGCCTTCCCAGCCACCTCAGCATACACGCCAGCGGTATCATCATCTCTGAAGAACCCATCACAAGCTATGGAGCCACTTTTCTTCCCCCAAAGGGATACCCCACAACACAATTCAGTATGCTGGAAGCTGAAGACATTGGTTTATTCAAGTTTGACATTTTAAGCCAAAGGGGGCTTGGAAAAATAAAAGACGCGGTTGAACTCATTAAGCACAATCAAAACACTGACATTGACATTCATAACATTACAAAATTTAAACACGACGAAGCAATCAAAAAACTACTCAGCGTTGGCAAATGCATAGGTTGTTTTTATGTGGAATCGCCCGCCATGCGTATGCTGCTGGCAAAATTAAAGGCCGATGATTACCTGCGTTTGGTAGCGGCAAGCTCCATCATAAGGCCCGGGGTATCCAAAAGCGGCATGATGAACGAATACATTTTGCGCTACCGAAAAGAAGAAGTGCGCAAAAAAGCGGAGGAAGACCTGCCCGAACTCTACAATCTGCTGCGTGAAACTTACGGCGTTATGGTATATCAGGAAGACGTGATACGCATTGCCCACGAATTTGCAGGGCTTTCGCTGGCCGATGCCGATTATTTGCGCCGGGGCATGAGCTGGAAATTTAAACAGAGAAACGAATTTCACCGGGTGAAGGATAAGTTTTTCAGCAATTGTCTTGCCAAAGGGCATGCCTGGCAAACCGTAAATACCATCTGGACCCAGATTGAAAGTTTTGCCAATTTTGCCTTCTCCAAGGGCCACTCGGCCAGTTACGCCGTAGAGAGTTACCAGGCTCTTTACCTCAAAGCTCATTATCCCCTTGAATACATGGTGGCCACACTTAACAACGGTGGTGGTTTTTATCGCAAGGACCTTTACATCCACGAAGCCCGCATGCACGGCGCCGGAATTGTGCAACCCTGCATCAACAGCAGCGGTAAACAATGCGAAATAAAGGGAAAAACCATCTACCTGGGTTTTGAAATGCTTGCCGAACTCGAAAACAATACCGTTGACCGCTTTCTTTCCGAAAGAGAACAGCATGGCCCTTACACCGGTTTGTACGATTTTGTAAAACGTACGTCCATTTCACTTGAACAAATACGTCTTTTAATCCGTGCGGGGGCCTTTCACTCCCTTCATGCCAATAAAAAAGAATTGCTTTGGGAAGCGCACATGCTGATTAATCCCTTAAAAAAAAGCGAAGAAAAAAGCGAATTGTTTGATGTGGAGCCCGAACATTACAGCCTCCCTGAACTCGAGAACAGCTGGCTGGATGAAGCGTTTGATCAGATAGAATTGCTTGGCTTCCCCCTCTGTTCGCCCTTCAGTCTTTTAAAGGACAAAATCAAAAACAACTTGCTTAGCCGCGACCTTAAAAAAATGGAAGGAAAAACCATCGAGATAGTCGGATATCTGGTAAGCATTAAATACACGGGTACTCACAAGGGGGAAAAGATGTGTTTTGGTACCTTTCTTGATCAGGAAGGTTACTGGATTGACACCGTACACTTCCCGCCTTCGGCCAGGGCTCATCCTTTCCACGGACCGGGCTGTTACCGCATCATTGGTAAAGTTATCAGTGAGTACGACTTTATCTCCATTGACGTGAGCCACCTGTACCACCTTCCGCAAATGAACCGTGACGACGAAAACAGGCACCTGAAGCCCCTTTCCATGGAACGCCAATAACTGAATTTCTTTATCTTTGGCCCTTATTGCAGCAAAGATGGACTATAATTTTACCGAGATAGAAAAGAAGTGGCAGGCGTATTGGGCGAAACACAAAACTTTCAGGGCCGAAAACAATTCCGACAAACCAAAATACTATGTACTCGACATGTTTCCCTACCCTTCCGGCGCGGGCTTACACGTTGGCCATCCTTTAGGATACATTGCCTCCGATATTATGGCCAGATTCAAACGCCATCAGGGGTTTAATGTATTGCACCCCATGGGCTACGATTCCTTTGGCTTACCGGCTGAACAGTACGCCATACAAACAGGGCAACATCCGGCCATTACCACCGAACAAAACATTGCCCGTTACCGCGAGCAGCTCGACAAAATTGGTTTTTCATTTGATTGGGAACGCGAAGTGCGCACCTCTGACCCGGAGTATTATAAGTGGACACAGTGGATTTTTATTCAGTTGTTCAAGTCCTGGTACAATCCCCGAAACAATAAAACAGAACCCATTGACACCTTAATCAACATATTTGAAACAGAAGGCTTCAAAGGTTTGGAGCACGATATTTTAACCGGCGATATTGAACAGGAATTGAAGGCCTTTACGCCCCAAGAATGGAAAGCTTTCAGCGAGAAGAAAAAAAGCGAGGTGCTGATGAATTTCCGTATAGCTTATCTGGGCGAAGCTTATGTGAACTGGTGTCCTGCGCTTGGAACCGTACTTGCAAATGATGAAGTAAAAGATGGAGTGAGTGAACGGGGCGGATATCCGGTAGAACGCAAACTCATGAAACAATGGAGCATGCGCATCACCGCCTACGCCCAGCGTTTGCTTGACGGACTGGAAAACATTGACTGGACAGAAAGTTTAAAAGAATCGCAACGCTACTGGATTGGGCGATCGGAAGGGACAAGTTTAAAATTCCGTGTCATTCAGCCTCATCCTAAATCCTTCTCCAAGGGAGAAGGACTTACTCCAGGCTGGAAAACAGCTGATCCATCTCTTTACACCCTTCTTAAAAAGTATGCGCGTCAAAACAGGCAGCCTTTAACAGAAACAGAGGATACACTTTGGCAAGCCCTTAGAAACAGAAAGCTTGAAGCAAAATTCAGAAGACAGCATCCCATTGGAACCTACATTGCCGATTTTATTTGTTTAGAACATCAATTTATCATTGAGGTAGATGGGAAAATTCACGATCAACAAAAAGAATACGACGAAGAAAGAACGAATATATTAAACCAACTTGGGTATGAAGTCATTCGCTTTTCAAATGAGGAAGTAAAGAACAATTTACAAGCAGTATTAGAGAAAATAAAGACGAAGCTCAACGAGTCCCCCTCTCCCCGGGAGAGGGGGCAGGGGAGTGAGGCTGAAATCATCGAAGTATTTACCACCCGACCCGATACCATTTTTGGTGTCTCGTTTGTGACCCTGGCCCCTGAACATGAACTCGTTGGTATAATAACCACCGCGGAAAAGACAGCCGAAGTGGAGGCCTATATTACCAAATCAAAAAACCGTAGTGAACGCGAACGCCAATCAGAGATTGATAAAATAAGCGGAGTGTTCACAGGCGCTTATGTTACACATCCCTTCAGCGGAAAATCCATTCCGGTTTGGGTGGGCGATTACGTGTTGGCCGGGTATGGCACCGGCGCTGTAATGGCTGTGCCTGCGCACGATGAACGCGATTACAGGTTTGCGACACACTTTGGATTAGAGAAACCACAAGTGATTGCGCCTGCTCAGGAACATGATTTTTCAAAAGGCTCCTGGGATGAAAAAGAAGGTCAACTCATACACTCCGAGTTTTTAAACGGACTGGATGTACAATCGGCCATTAAAAAAGCCATAGAAGAAATTGAGAAAAAAGGCATTGGCAAACGAAAAGTAAATTACCGCTTGCGCGATGCGGTGTTTGGAAGACAAAGGTATTGGGGCGAGCCCATCCCTGTGTATTATAAAGATGGGGTTCCTCAGGTACTGGATGAAAAGGAACTGCCTTTGGTATTGCCTGAAGTTGATAAATTTTTACCCACCGAAGACGGGGAACCGCCTCTGGCCAGAGCCAACAATTGGAAATACAAAGGCGAATATGCTTACGAACACTCCACCATGCCGGGTTGGGCCGGAAGCAGCTGGTATTACCTGCGTTACATGGATGCTAACAACAGCAAACACTTCGTGAGTCAGGAATCGGCAGCGTATTGGAAAAACGTTGACCTTTACATCGGAGGCAGTGAGCACGCCACAGGGCATTTGTTGTACGTGCGCTTTTGGACCAAAGCCCTTTTTGACCTGGGCCATTTGCCTTTTGATGAACCCATGAAAAAACTGATTAATCAGGGGATGATTCAGGGCAGGAGTAATTTTGTTTATCGATACAATCTTAATATTACCCCAAAAGATGAAAGATCGCTTTCTATCTTTATTTCAAAAAATATTGCAGAAATTGCCATAAACAGGGATGAAAAGTACCTTGGAGAACTAAGGCAACTTATTCTTAAACACATACCAAATTTTAATACTCCAATTCACCATATAGCTCCTGACCAGATTTCAACATTTAACGTCGATATTAATTTAGTTAAAAATGATAAATTGAATTTATCTGAATTTATAGAAGCAAGAAGGAAATTTGAAGATGTAGAGTTTATTTTAGAGAACGGGGAATATATTTGTGGTGCTGAAACTGAAAAAATGTCCAAGTCAAAATTTAATGTCGTTTCCCCCGATGACATTTGCCAAAAGTTCGGCGCCGACACTTTACGTTTGTACGAAATGTTTCTTGGTCCCCTTGAACAAAGCAAACCTTGGAACACCAATGGCATCACAGGCGTTTCCGGATTTCTGAAAAAACTCTGGAGGTTATTTCACAGTACTGCCGGTTTTGAAGTGAGTGATGCGCAAGCCACAAAAGCAGAACTCAAAACCCTGCACAAAACCATTAAAAAAATCTCTGAAGACATAGAACGTTTTTCGTTCAACACTTCAGTAAGTAATTTTATGATTTGTGTGAACGAACTCAGCGAATTAAAATGCAACAAAAGAACCATTCTTGAACCTTTGTTAGTCTTAATTTCTCCTTACGCCCCGCATATTGCCGAAGAATTGTGGGAAAAACTGGGTCATAGCGAAAGTATTGCCCGGGCGGCTTTTCCCGAATTCAAAGCAGAATATTTGGTAGAAGATGCCTTCAATTATCCTATTTCATTCAATGGCAAAATGCGATTGAACATTGAATTGCCCACCACATTAACTGCTCAGGAAATTGAAAAAGAAGTGATGGCCCGGGAAGAAGTGCTGAAACATCTGAATGGAGCTCATCCTAAAAAGGTGATTGTTGTGCCAAAGAAAATAGTGAATATTGTAGTTTAAGATTATTTGAAATCAACCGCCATGATTCTCAGGATCCACTCTATTGATGTGTTGACGATATTCTTTTCTTAACCACTCTATTGCCTTATCCCGGTCAGAAAACAATTTGGTTTTGATGTTGGGTTTGTTGACCTTCATGTAAAAATTACCAATAATACGCTGGCCAAGTCCTGAAATTAACAGTGCTTTAGCAATGGTAATGCCTACGTACTCTTTACTGGCCACATATTCTCTAGCTTCACGCGTAAAACTCGTTAATTCTTCTGCAGTCACCAAAACGGTATAAGGCTTTTGGCCCATGAGTTCTATATTCGCTTGCTTTAATTCCCGAAAATCCTCTACCTCAATACTCTCTCCACTCAGAAAATAATTTTCTACAATACCCTCCTCAATTTGCTGTATTCGGATTTTTTGGAGTTGAATGGATGAATTCACTTTGGGATTTTAAATTTCGGAGCTCAAGATAAAATTAAATTGCTGAAAACAAAAAATGCAGTCTTACGGGACTGCATTTTATCAGGAGTCAACCTGAATTAGTCAGGCCGGTCGTGTAGAAAAGAGTTGTTCTGACGAATTTCGAGTTTTTTATCACTTCCCTCACTTAAGGTATACCGTGATACATTGGATTCCTGACTTGGCATTTTGTTTTCCAGTACAATGTTTTTCCTTTCAAACGCCGTTTGTTTTTCAAGTGCGGCCAAACCTTCAGGACTTCTCATTTTTAATGTTATTTCCTTCAGTTTACGGATTCTTTCCTGAGCCAAACGAATTTGTTCTTCGCGCTCAATGGTTTCCTGTTCGCTGTTCGCTTTGCTTTCATTCGTCATCACATTCTGAACAGAAGGTGTTTCATCGCTGATAACGTTGAAGGTAAATTCTTCGGACTCATTATCAAGTATTTCATCCAATTCGTTCTCCGGCGTAAACTCATTAATGCTAGTAATCTGCATTTCTTCGTTCAAATCCAATTCAGGTAAATTGGTTTCGGTTAACATTTCTTCTTCTACTTCTGTTCTGGTATACACAAATGGTTCAGTACTTTGAATGGCGTCAATAATGTTGGTTTGTACGGGTTCGTTTACTACCTCAACAGGAGTTTCATCCAAACTTACCACTTTACGATCTCTGGTGAATGGATTTTCCTGATGACTGTTTTGATTGGTTTTAAACCCAGTAGCAATGATGGTTACACTTACATTATCGCCCAGGGTGGGATCAGTTCCATAACCGGTAATCAATTCAGCACTGCCTCCCGCGGCTTCCTGAATGTAATCGGTAATATCTCCAAACTCATCCATGTCGATATCATCACTTCCACTCATAATGTTCAGCAAAACATGACGTGCACCGGAAATATCACTGTCGTTCAACAATGGTGAATTTAAAGCTTCTTCAACGGCTCTTAATGACCGCTTCTCTCCGCTTGCAATGGCCGAGCCCATGATGGCCACGCCGGAATCTTTCATTACGGTTTTCACATCGTTGAAGTCCACATTGATGTGCATGTGTAAACTGATAATTTCAGCGATACTTTTAGCGGCACCTTTCAACACATCATCGGCATGGGCAAAAGCTTCACTCATTTTCAGGTTACCATAAATCTCACGAAGTCTGTCGTTGCCAATCACCAACAAGGTGTCCACATACTTTTTTAATTCTTCCAGTCCGGTTTCAGCCTGGGCACGACGCTTTTTCCCTTCGAATGCAAAGGGAAGGGTAACGATACCTACCGTTAAAATTCCCAATTCGCGGGCAATGCTGGCAATAACAGGAGCGGCACCTGTTCCGGTTCCTCCACCTAAACCTGCGGTAATAAACACCATTTGGGTATTGTCGCCAAGGTAATTTTTAATGTCCTCGATAGATTCAAGCGCAGCCTCCCTTCCTACATCAGGAATGGAACCGGCACCTAATCCTTTGGTGGACTGAGCTCCCAATTGAATCTTATTTGGCACAGGGCTTTTTTCCAAAGCCTGTTTATCGGTATTGCAAATGATGAAGTCAACCCCTTTAATTCCTAAACGGAACATGTGGTTAACGGCATTGCTTCCCCCTCCACCAACTCCAACCACTTTGATGATGGAGCGTTCTTCTTGCGGTAAATCAAATTGCATCATGGTATTTTTATTTAAGGGTTTTTAATTGATACTTATTCTATATCGTCACTCATCCAATCGCGGGTTTTTTCAAGTATTCCGGTGAAAAAACTGCCGAGTTTGCGTTGCGAATGTCCAACCACTTTTTTCTCATTGTGTTGTTCTTCCACCTGTGTAGTTTCTACCTGCTGTTTGCTGAAGTTGCTGCCACGTTTTGCCGCCTTTTCATATTTGTCAATACCCTTCATTACCAATCCAACACCAGTTGCATACAAGGGATTTTTTAATTCATCGTCGCTGCCACCTGCTAAATGCTCGTTAGGAGTTCCAATGCGGCAATCCATTCCGGTAGTAAGCATAATCAGTTGTGAGAGGTGTTTCAACAAGGAACCTCCGCCCGTAACCACAATACCGGCTGATAATTTTCTTTCAAAACCACTGCTCTTAATTTCGAACAACACAAATTCCAGAATTTCTTCCATTCTTGCCTGAATAATCTGAGCCAAAAATTTGACTGAAATTTCTTTGTGTGGTCTGCCGCGTAATCCCGGAATGGAAATGATCTCGTTTTCCTGGTTCTCCTGGGCGAGTGCAGAACCAAATTTCACCTTTAATTGTTCAGCCTGGGTACGAATGATGCTGCAACCTTCCTTAATGTCATCGGTGATAATATTTCCACCGAATGGAATCACAGCCGTATGACGGATGATGCCATCGTAAAAAATAGCCACATCGGTAGTACCACCACCAATATCCACCAAAACCACACCGGCCTCTTTTTCCTCGTCGCTCAATACAGCGTCGGCACTGGCAAGAGGCTCAAGGTTAAGGTCAACCGTTTTTAAGCCTGCGCGATCAACGCATTTAAAGATATTTTTTACAGCACTCACCTGCCCGGTAATGATGTGGAAATTGCCTTCAAGGCGAATGCCTGCGTGTCCGATTGGATTTTTAATACCGGCTTCATTGTCGATAATGTATTCCTGAGGAATCACGTGAATAATTTCTTCACCCGGACTCATCACTAAACGGTGCATATCGTCGATTAAGTTGTCAATGTCTTTTTGGCCTACCTCGTCCTCTGTGCTCTGACGCATAATCATGCCGCGGTGTTGCATGCTTTTAATGTGTTGACCGGCAATGCCAACAACTACTTCACCAATGTCGACATTGGCTTTATCTGCCGCCGCTTCAACCGCCGCGCGAATAGAGGCTACCGTTTGTTCGATGTTGACCACAACACCGCGGTTTACGCCAAGCGATTCGGCTTTGCCAACGCCTAAAATCTCTACCTTTCCGAATTCGTTTTTCCGGCCTACAATAGCAGCAATTTTGGTAGTCCCCAGGTCGAGTCCAACTACGAGTTCAGAGGGCCAATTCGGGTTCCCGGGGTTTGATTTTTTTTCCATATACTTTATTTTTTGGTGCAAACCACCATGTTTTTGTATTTTAAATTCAAACTGGAGTATTTGTTCCAGCTGTCAGTTTTATTAATGCCTTGTTTGTAAAACAACTTCAGTTTATTGAACTTTTCTGCCAGGGCCTGGGAGTTTCCGAAAACAATTTTCTGGCATCCAAACATTGGAAACAGTTCCAGCTCCTGTTCTTTGTTTACATATATCTGATGTATAAGTGCGTTTAACAAACTATCCGATTGAATGTATTGCGTTACTGCAAGAATATCGTCCAACACACTCACTTGCTTAAAGGTTTCGCTCTTGCTGATCTGCTCAACCGTATACATTGAACGTCTATCGTAGGGTTCAAAAATCTCACCATTCGCAACAATCACCCGGGCCGAATAATTTTGGTTCAAGGGCATTAATTTGGATTGTTTATCGATGTAATAACTTTCACCATCCTTGTTGATGATTCTCACCAGGGGTGTGCGTTGCGTAACTTCCACGTTTACTTCACCATTCAAAGTAGCCGATACTTCAGCATTTTCTATGGCCGGATGGGTATTGAGTGCTTTTTCCAATTCAGGAATGTTCAATCGGTTATAGGTTTGTCCCAGTATCGCTTCTTCCCTTTGCTCTACAAATCCTTTCACTTCGTTTTCATCCAGGAAAAGATTTTCCTCGTTGTTTAATATGTCAATATTGAGGGTTGTTGCAACGATTTCCCTTTCCTTTTTCGCAGCAAAACCCAGCGAAAACAACAGCACAGCCAACACGAGTACCCAGGTACTCAGGCGGATCCACTTTTTGTATTCGGGTTTTAATGTCATTTTTTATTTGAATTCAATATCTTTTCAATGGGTTCTATCAACTGGTCAATGTCGCCTGCGCCCATGGTGAGCAATAAGGCTCTTGGGTTTACACTTAGTTCAGCCAGCAGTTCTGCCTTGCTCATGCACTTTTTGTCTTTTCCCTTCATGTGCTGAAGCAACCACTGTGAGCTGACACCTTCCATCGGTTTTTCCCGGGCCGGGTAAATGTCCAGCAAAATACACTCGTCAAGCAAATCCAAACTGTTGGCAAAGTCCTCCACAAAATCCCTGGTTCTGCTGAACAGATGAGGTTGAAATACACCGGTGACCTTTATTCCCGGATGCAAACGTTTTACCGAAGTAATGGTAGCTTTGAGTTCTTCGGGATGATGCGCGTAATCATCAATGTAAATGTGCTCCGGGGTGTTTACCCTGTAATCAAAACGGCGTTTCACACCTTTGAAAGAACGTAAAGCCTCTTTTATCACCTCTCCCTTCACCCCGAGTTGCTGGGCTATAGCAATGGCCGCGATTGAATTTTCGACATTGTGCAGACCCGGCAAACCCAACAGCACCGAGGGGATGTTCTCAACGGGGCTCTTCACATCGTACACAAACCGCCCCTCTTCCACACGTATCGATTCGGCGCGGTATTCAGTATTTAAATTTAATGAGTAGATAAGGTGATGTTCGGTGAGCCTCAAATCATTATCAACATTTTTTTTAACAAACAAAACACCCCCCGGCTTCAGTTTTTTTGCGAATAAACGGTACCCTTCCTTTACGCTGGAATCGTCACCATAAATATCAAGATGATCGGCATCAACGCTTGTGATAACCGCAATAAAGGGCTCAAGGGTGAGAAAAGACCTGTCGTATTCATCGGCTTCAACAATAAACAAGGGTTCAGGTTGGTGGGTGTCGCCCAGCAACAAATTGCTGTTGAAGTTTTTCGATATCCCACCCATAAAGGCAAAACAATTCAAACCCGCGGAGTGCAACAGATGGGTAACCAGGGTGGTAGTGGTGGTTTTGCCGTGCGTGCCTGCTATCGCAATGGTTTTGTAGTGTTTGGTGATTTCACCAAGAACCACCGATCGTTTGAGTATGGTATAGCCCTCTTTTTTAAGAAATTCCCATTCAAGGTGTGAATTAGGCACAGCAGGTGTTAATATCACCAGAACTTCAGACTTTGAGTAAGTCATCAGCAAACGTTTAAGCCCTTCAAGGTCCTCATCAAAATGACACTGAATGCCTTCGTTCTCTAACTCCTTAGTTAATGAGGAGGCGTTTTTATCGTAACCTTTGACTGTTTTGCCGTGGTGTTTAAAAAAACGAGCCAGAGCGCTCATGCCAATTCCACCTACACCAAGAAAATAATAGAGTTTATAATCAAGTACATTCATACCAAAGGATAATGGGCAAGGGTCAATACTTCTTTTGCAATCCGCATGGCAGAATCGCGCTGGGCCAAAGCGGAGATATTTTTACTCAGTTCAGTTTGCCGTGAGGTTTTGTTCAGCAAGTTCAAACATTCGGTAATCAGATGGCTCTGGCATTCTTTATCCTTTACCAAAACAGCCGCCTGTTTATTCACCAAAGCCATGGCATTTTTGGTTTGATGATCTTCTGCCGCTGTAGGCAAGGGTACTAAAATGCTTGGTTTACTCACCAAACAGAGTTCTGAAATGGCTCCGGCCCCGGCCCGTGAAATCACCACGTCCGCTGCCGCGTAGGCCAGATCCATACGTGTAATAAATTCAGATAGATAGATGCCTTTACCGGTAAACCCCTGCGCTTGCTGTTTCGCCGTTTCGTAATATACCTTCCCACACTGCCAGATAACTTGTACATCCTGTTCAGTAAATTTAGAAAGCTGCTGCCCTATACTTTCATTGATGGCCTTGGCTCCTAAACTTCCTCCCACTACCAATACCGTTTTTTTGTTTTCCTCCAGTTGGAAATACCTTAACGCTTCTGCTCTTTTACCTTCAACAGCAATTACCTCAGGCCTTACAGGATTGCCCGTGATTACAATTTTGGGTCTCGGAAAATACACGTCCATGCCTTCGTAAGCCACACAAATCTTAGCCGCATGTTTTGAAAGCAATCGGTTGGTAATGCCGGCGTATGAATTTTGTTCCTGAATCAATACGGGGATGTTTTTGGATACAGCGGAACGCAATAATGGTCCGCTGGCATAACCGCCCGTGCCTACCACCACCTGGGGCTTAAAGGCATTGATGATGCTCCGGGTTTTAAGCAGGCTTCTGATGATTAAAAAAGGCAGCTTAAAATTGGCAAGAGATAATTTTCTTTGCAGTCCTGCAATTGGAATTCCCTCAATCTTAAATCCTGCAGCCGGAACTTTTTCCATTTCCATTCTTCCTTCGGCTCCAACAAATAAAATCTCTGCCTGGGGCACCAGTTGTTTCACCGCATTGGCAATTGCAATGGCCGGAAAAATGTGCCCGCCGGTTCCCCCACCACTGAATATAACTTTAAGCGGTTTCAAGGTTTTCCTCCGCTTTGTCTTCTATACTTTTGCTTGCACTGATAATAATCCCCAAAGCAATCATAGTAAAGGTAATGGACGTTCCACCCATACTTATCAATGGCAGTGGCTGACCGGTAACCGGAAAAAGATTAACAGCAACCGCCATGTTCACCAAAGCCTGAAACACCAGACTAAAGGAAAGACCAATGGCCACCAAACCCCCGAATGGTTTGCCGTTATCGCGTAAAATTTTAACCCCCCGGTAAAATAATATCATATATAGAAACAGTATACTAAGCCCAACCAACAAACCGTATTCTTCAATGATGATTGCGTAAATAAAATCGGATGAGGCCTGAGGTAAAAAGGCTCTTTGTGTGCTGTTACCCGGACCTTTACCGATTAAGCCGCCTGTTGCAATGGCAATTTTAGCCTGCTCGCTCTGGTAATTGCTTTTGGCATCACCACTCGAAAAACTTTCAATCCTTGACTTCCAGGTTAAACCTCTTCCTCCCGGAATGGATTCAGGCGCCAACCACACCCAGGTGAAAAACAAGGCTGCAAACACCAAAAACAAACCCAGCAACTTCAATAGAATTTTTGTGCCTATGCCTCCAAAAAACAACAACACCATACAATTAATAAACAAAAGGGCGGCCGTTGAAAAATTAGCAGGCAATATGAGCATACAAACCAATCCAATCGGAAGAATAAGGTGTTTCAAAACACCTTTGAATTCCTTGAGTTCTTCCGATTTAATCGTTAGCACACGTGCCAAATAAATAATCAACATCAGTTTGGCAATGTCGGAAGTTTGAAAGGTGAGCCCAAGACCAGGAATTTCCAACCAACGCGAAGCCTCTCCTGCGCTCACACCTTTCAAAAGAGTGTACAACAATAAAGGGATAGAGATGACAATACCAATCTGCGACACTTTGCTGAATAGGGTATACTTCATTCTGTGAAACAGATACGCCAAAGCGAAACCAACCGGAACAATAATCAATTGTTTGAACAGAAAATACTCGGTGTGCCCTTGTTTGAATTTATGCGCAAGGGTAACCGTTGCACTGTAAACTACCAGTACAGACAATATGGAAAGCAGGAACATAATGGCCCAAATTACCTTATCGCCTTTTAAATAATTAAATAGTTTCATGCCTAAGCCTGTTCAGAGATGATTTTGGTTTTTGCTGTTCTATAAACTTCTCACTGCTGCCTTAAATTGCATGCCGCGGTCCTCGTAATTTTTGTACAGGTCGAAGCTGGCGCAGGCAGGTGATAACAACACCACGTCTCCTTTTTTACCAAGTTTAAAAGAGGCCGCTACCGCATCTGTGGCATTATCGGTTTCAATGATGGTATCTACCACTTTTTTGAAAGCAGATATAATCTTTTTATTGTCCTTGCCCAAACAAACGATGGCCTTTACACGTGCCTTTACCAGGTCGGTAAGTTCCTCGTAGTTGTTTCCTTTGTCCTGCCCTCCGCAAATCCAGATGACCGGTTTTTCCATGCTTTCCAGGGCGTACCAGGTGGAGTTAACGTTGGTGGCTTTGGAATCGTTGATAAATTCCACACCATTGATGGACGCTACAAACTCCAAACGGTGTTCGATGTTTTGGAAATCCTGGAGACTCTCGCGGATGATTTCCTTTCTCACGTCAACAATGCGGGCAGCCATTGAGGCGGCCATGCTGTTGTAGACATTGTGTTTGCCTTGCAGGGCGAGTTGTTCAATTGTCATAATTAAGGGTTGTTGGTTGGGTTTATAATTAAGGGTTAGTTGATTTTCGTTGAGATAAGCTCCGTCGCCCTGTATCGCCTGTTTAATGCTGAAGGGAATACAGGTGGCTTTTACCGGGTGCGTTTGCATGTAAGAACTGATGGTGGTGTCATCCATACAATACACAAAATGCTGCCCGGCTGTTTGGTTCTGCACAATACGGAATTTAGAGGCCGTGTACTTTTCAAAACTGTAGTCGTAGCGGTCAAGATGATCAGGCGTAATATTAAGCAGTACGGCCACATCCGCCCTGAATTCAAACATCCCGTCCAATTGAAAACTGCTTAACTCCAGCACGTAGTAATCGAAATTTTCACGCGCCACCTGTAAGGCAAAACTTTTACCCACGTTTCCTCCTAAACCCACATTGTATCCTGCTTTTTTCAGAATATGGTAGGTTAATAAAGTGGTAGTGGTTTTTCCGTTGGAGCCTGTGATGCAAATGGTTTTGGCTTTGTTATAACGGCCGGCAAACTCAATTTCTGAAATCACCGGTGTGTTCTGTTGCAACAGCTTTTTTACAATAGGAGCGGTCTCCGGTATTCCGGGACTTTTCACCACCTCAGTGGCATTGAGTATTTGTGTTTCGGTATGTTGTCCTTCTTCAAACACAATGTTTTCTTTCATCAACTCGGCTTTGTACTTCTCACTGATCTTTCCTAAATCGCTAACAAATACCTCATAGCCTTTTTCCTTGGCCAGTATAGCACTGCCAACTCCACTTTCTCCGCTACCCAGTATTACCATTCGTTTCATCGTTTAGCGGAGTTTTAAGGTTACCAGCGTTAAAACAGCAAGCATAATGCCTATGATAAAAAAGCGCACTACAATTTTCGATTCGTGAAAGCCTGATTTTTGATAATGGTGGTGCAAAGGCGCCATCTTAAACAAACGGTTCTCGCGGGCGAATTCTATTCCTTTTCTTTTTTTCTGATACTTGAAATAATACACCTGAAGAATTACACTGGCGTTTTCTACCACAAAAATGCCGCAGAGGATGGGTAACAACAGCTCTTTGCGTATGGCGATGGCGTATACTGCAATGATACCACCAATGGCCAGACTGCCCGTGTCGCCCATAAATACCTGTGCGGGATAAGCATTGTACCATAAAAATCCAACGCATGCGCCGATAAAGGCCGCAATGAATACCACCAATTCTCCGGTGTTTGGGATGTACATGATGTTGAGGTAATCGGCAAACACCATGTTGCCGGAAACGTAGGCCAGAATACCTAAAACGGTTCCAATAATAGCGCTCGTGCCTGCGGCCAAACCATCAATGCCATCGGTAATGTTGGCTCCATTTGAAACTGCTGTGATGATCAGAATTACCAAAGGAATAAATACTATCCAGCCATACTTCAAACAATTGTCACAAAACCAGGAAACCGCTTTTCCATAATCCAATTCGTTGTTCTTTGAAAAAGGGATAGTGGTTTTTAAGGTTTTGGTAGGGGTTTCAGCATATTTTGGAATGGTGAGGTTGTTGTTGGCATTGGTGTTGTTGTTCGACCAGGCTTCTCTTTGATTTTGAGTAAGCCGTTCCTTCACCACCACATCGGGATGAAAATAAAGCACTGAGCCCACCAATAAACCTATACCCACCTGACCTATCACTTTAAATTTTCCCTTTAAACCTTCTTTGTTTTTTTTGAACACTTTGATGTAATCGTCAATAAAACCGATAGTGCCCAACCATACGGTTGTGATGAGCATCAGAAGAATGTACACGTTCAGTACTTTTGCAAAAAGCAAAGTGGGAATAATGATGGCGGCCAAAATGATCAACCCTCCCATGGTAGGAGTGCCTGCCTTTTGGGTTTGTCCTTCCAATCCTAACTCGCGTATGGTTTCTCCAATTTGTTTTTTACGAATCCACCCGATAATTCTTTTGCCCAACAATAATGAGATGATCAAAGAACTGATCAAAGCCATGGCTGCTCTGAACGAGATGTAATTAAACACCCCAGCCCCAGGGAAATCAAAGGCTTTGTCGAGATAGTTGAAGAGGTAATAAAACATATTATATGCCCAGGGCTTTAATGGTTTCTTTTAATATTTCGAGATCATCAAACGCGTGTTTCACTCCTTTTATCTCCTGATACTTTTCATGCCCTTTGCCGGCTATCAGAATAATATCGCCCTTCTGCCCAAAGGAACAAGCCGTACGTATGGCTTCCTTTCTATCGGTAATGCGCAGTGTTTTTTTCTGATCAGCCGGAGAAACGCCCTTTTGCATTTGATTGAGTATTTCTTCAGGATCTTCACTTCTGGGATTGTCGGAAGTAAGTATGACTTTGTTACTGAGTTCACAAGCAATGGCAGCCATCACCGGACGTTTTGCCGCGTCGCGATCGCCTCCGCAACCAATGAGGGTAATCACCTGCTCGTTGCCAGTACGAATCTCTTTGATGGTTTCAAGCACATTTTTCAATGCATCGGGTGTATGCGCATAATCCACTATTCCAATCACTCCATTGGGCGATTTAATGTATTGAAAACGGCCCTCCACCGAATTCAGATTGCTTAATGCTGTGAGGATACTGGTGCTGTCTTGCTTTAAAAGATGCGCCGTGGCGTAAACCGCAAGTACGTTGTAAGCATTAAAGGTGCCTATGAGTTTTACCCAAACTTCAAGGTTGTTGATTTGTAATAACAAACCGTTCAGATGATTCTCAACAATACGGCATTTGTAATCGGCAACCGATCTTAATCCATACGTGTATTTTTTGGCTTTGGTGTTTTGCATCATCACCATCCCGTTTTTGTCATCCTTGTTCACCAGAGCAAAAGCATCGGCAGGCAAGAGGTCAAAAAATTTCTTTTTTGCTTTTATGTATTCGTCAAAGGTTTTGTGATAGTCAAGGTGGTCGTGCGTAATGTTGGTGAACACGGCACCTGAAAACTGCAAACCCGCGATTCGATTTTGCACTACCGCATGCGAACTCACTTCCATAAACGCATATTCACACCCGTGTTGTACCATGGTGTTCAGAAGTTCGTTCAGCGCTAAGGCATCAGGGGTAGTATGCGTAGCAGGAATGACGGTTTGATTGATTTTGTTTTGAACCGTTGATAATAATCCCACCGAATACCCTAACAATTTAAACAGACTGTAAAGCAAAGAAGCAGTAGTGGTTTTCCCATTGGTTCCGGTAACACCCACTAAAAACAATTTTTCAGAAGGATTGTCGTAAAAATTACAGGCCACAAATCCCAGCGCCTGACTTGAATCACTTACCTTAATGTAAGTGATGTTCTCCAGCCGCTTTTCAGGCAAACGTTCACACAATATGGCCACAGCTCCTGCATCAATAGCACTCTGAATAAAATCGTGTCCGTCTGTTTGAGTTCCGCTTGTTGCAGCAAACAAAGTGTCCTTCTTTACTTTACGCGAATCAAACGCCACAGATGAAATAGCCATGTGGGTAGAGCCGATAACCTCTTCCAATCTTACCTTGTATAATAAATCGCTCAGCAGCTTCATGTTGTGTGTTTATCCCAGTGTGAGTGTTATACTGTTTCCTCTTTCAAACTTTTGCCCGGCTTGAATGCTTTGCTTTTTTACTGTACCCATGCCCATCAGTTTTACCTCTACCCCATTGTTTTCCAACAAAAACAAAGCGTCCTTTGCCGACAATCCCATGAGGTCAGGCATTAGTCCCTTTTTCAACTGGGCCGAAATGCGGTCAGCTGCTTGTATGAGCGGCAGTTCAGTATCCTTATCTGAAGCGGACTGAACCCTTGCCGGAACTACTCCAAAATAATTACTCACATAATCCAGCTCTTCCTTTTGAATTCGTCCAACTGCAGGGTATTGTGTAAGGATGGTTTTTTTTGTGTTTACCGGTTCAATGCAATTCAAACTTCCGCTGTATACTTTCTCGGCAATTTCCTTAAACACAGGTCCCGCTACTGCTGCCCCGTAATACACGCCATTGCTTGGCGAATTGATAACTACAATGCAGGAGTAAAGGGGATTGTCTGCCGGAAAATACCCGACAAATGAAGCCTGATAAATTCTGTTGCCGGCTTCACCATAGGCCGTTTTACCTTTGCCAAAGCGGCCTTGTTTGGCAATTACGGCTGTACCGGTTTTACCCCCAACTTTAAAGGCACTGATGTTGAGGTTTTTTCCGGATCCATTTTGCACCACCCCTTCCAGTAATTTTTTGGCTTTTACTATGGTTTGGTCTTTGACAATTTTTTCTGAGAGCACTTCGGTTTCAAAGGTTTTAATCACCATACCATTCCGGCGTATGGATTTTACAAACCGGGGCTTCACCATTGTGCCGCCGTTTGCAACCGCATTGTACAGAGTAAGCGTTTGAAGCGGAGTAATCAGGCTCTCGTAGCCATAACTTAACTGGGGCAAGGTAACCCCCGACCAATACTTGGTTCTGGTTTGTGGAATCCTTGGTACTCCTTCTCCGGGAATGGCGATGCCTAATTTTTGATTGAGATGAAAGGAATTTAATTTGTCGACAAACTGCTGGGGGTTTTTTGCATAATACTTGGTAATGAGTTTGCTCACCCCCACGTTCGATGAAGTTTCGAAAATTCTCTGAACATTTAATACAGGGGTTTCCGGAGCATGCGCGTCGCGCACCACCTTATCAAAATACATACATTCCCCATTGCCTACCTCCACCTTTTCATCGAGACTGATACCAAAATCATCAATGAGCGCGAGCATGGAAGCGAGTTTAAAAGTTGATCCGGGTTCAGACGGATAGCCAATGGCGTAATTAAAACTTTCTGAATATTCTGAGGAATCTTCCCTTGATAAATTTGCAATGGCTTTGATTTCCCCCGTTTTAACCTCCATTAAAATGGCACAACCATGTGAAGCGTCGTTTTGCACCAGTGTTCTGAGCAAAGCGCTGGAGGCTACGTCCTGCAGGTTGATGTCAATAGTCGTGTACAGATCACTGCCGTCTTTTGGTTCCACTTCATTTTCATCGTTGATGGGTCGCCACACATCACCTGCAATTTTTTGCATCAAACGCCGACCGCTCACCCCGCTAAGTACCGAATCAAATGCTCCTTCCAATCCAACCGGTTTAATCCCCGGACGCGCCATACCAATGGTTCTGCCTGCCAAACCCTGAAATGGACGCTCACGACGGTTGGTTTGAAGTGTCACCAAACCACCACGCTTTCCTTTTCTTAAAATCGGAAAGGTTTTAAGCGTTTGAAGGTCCTTATAACTTACGTTGCGTTTTAACACCACATAACGGTCCCTGGCTTTTCTGGCTTTATTAAGTATGCTCAGGTATTCACGTTGCGATTTATCTTCAAAAAGATGACTCAATAAATATGCCAATGAATCGCGGTTGCTTTTAAATACCTTGTCTGTGATAGCAGGTGTATTGATGTCGATGGCCACTTCATAATAAGGAAGCGAGGTGGCCAGCAAGGCCCCGTTTGCATCGAAAATATTTCCCCTCAGGGCCTCCATCTCCATCAACTTAATAGTTGAAGCTTTGGCTTTGGCTTTCCAAATCTCCCCTTCCGCGAATTGTATGATTACGATGCGGTACAGAATGGAAAGTGCAAAAACACACAACAACACATAAGCGAGGTAAGTGCGGGCGAGTATGTTTTTTTTGTTTTCCATTATTCAGTTTTACTTCCGTAGAGTTCAGCGCTATCGGTTTCAATAATTACCGGAGGCACAACCGGTTCTTTCAATCCTAATTTTTCAGCCGCTTTGGCCACTTCACTTTGTTTGCTTGCGAACATGAGCTCACTCTTTGTGAAAATGTATTCGGTTCTCAGTTCTTTTAAATTGTTCGACAACTTGTTTACTTCCCTTATCTTATCATCGGCATAATATCCATTGGCGATATAGAACAAAGCAATGCACGCCAGAAACAGCACAAATGGCATGTTTCGGAGGGATTTTTGATTGGTCAGAAAGGTGCCGCTGAAAACGGAGGAGATTCCTTTTGCCAGAACTCCTTTGTGTTTTACTGTTTGTTTTTGTTCTTTTTTACCGGTGACGGTTTCCCCGACAAGTTCTTTTGCTTGCCCTAACGCTTCTGTTTTTGTCGGTATATCTCTGAACTTATTCGCCAAATTTCCGGTGACTAGTAGTTTGTTTTATTTTTGTATTTAAATTTTTTCTGCTGCTCTTAATTTTGCACTCCTTGCGCGAGTATTGATTTTTATTTCCTCCTCTCCGGGTACCACCGGTTTTGAAGTGAGTACCTTAAACACCTTCGTTCCCCTGCCATAAATCAGGTCTTTCTGTTCCACTCCCTCTACATTTCCGCTTCGCATAATGTTTTTACTCAGGCGGTCCTCGATGCTGTGATAAGAGATAATGACTAAACGTCCTTTTGTATCAAGCACCTCCACACACTGTGTCAAACATTCTTTCAGTGCTTCAACTTCCTGATTCACTTCCATCCTTAAGGCTTGAAAAACCCTTGCCAGGTATTTGTTCTCTTCGAATCGGGGAATACAAGGCGCAATAGCGGCTTTCAAGTCTGAAGTACTCACAATCTCTTTTTCTGCCCGGGCTTTCACAATGAGTTTGGCCAGTTTGTAAGATTGGTTCAGATCGGCATACTCCCTGAAGAGTTTACTTAACTGTTCTTCGGTGTAAGTATTCAAAACCGTTTTGGCACTGAGTTCACTTTTTTTGTTCATCCGCATGTCGAGTTCTGCATCAAAACGAAGCGAAAACCCGCGGTCGGCGTCATCAAACTGATGGGAAGACACCCCCAAATCGCCCAGAATGCCATTCACTTTTGTAATGCCATACACCCTTAGGTAATTTTTCAGGTACCTGAAATTGTGCGGTATGAGTGTGAACCTGGAATCCTTCAAGGCATTTTTCTGCGCGTCCTCGTCCTGGTCAAAGGCGAAGAGTTTTCCTTTTTCGCCTAATGACTTAAGGATGTGTGAGGAGTGCCCTCCTCCACCAAAAGTTAAATCCACATACACCCCGTTGGGTTGAATGTTGAGGTAATCAATACAGGCTTGTAAAAGAACGGGGCTGTGGTAATCGGGATTACTCATCAGCCGTATCATTGAAATTTATTCCTCCCAATACGTCCTGGGCCAGTTGTTCAATGTCCACATCCTGATTCAGGAAGTCTTCGTATAATTTTTTATCCCACAGCTCTATCACGTTGTTGCTGCCTAACACTTTCAGATCGGATTTGATGTCGGCGTAATCGCCCAAAGCTTTGGGCAATAAGAGTCGCCCTGATTGGTCGGCCTGAACATTGGTTGCTCCTCCGGTGAATCTTCTCACAAACACATCGTTGGCTTTGATTAGGCGATTGAGTTTGCTGAGTTTTTTGTTCAGCTTTTCCCACTCGTTCATAGGGTACAGCACCAAACATTTTTGATGGAGGTTGCGGTTAATCACAAAACCTTTTTCAAAAACGGCCTCCAGCTGTTTGCGCAGATCAACAGGAAACATAAAGCGCCCTTTTGCGTCCACTTTACAATCGTATTCCCCTATAAGGCTGGCCATGCTTGATTTTACTGCTTGTTGGCAAAAATAGAGAGTTTTTTACCACTTTTTACCACTTATCTCCATTTTTTACCACAATTGTTGAAAAATCAGGGCTTATAAACAGTGTTCATAAGAAAAAATAGTGTATGAAATGATGCTGTTAAAATGGCTGAAAGCCTTTGTTTACAGAGCTTAAGAAGAAAGTAGGAAATGGAAATTCAGGGCCTGATTTCCGGATTTTGCTTATGGGGATATTAACAAAAATTCCTTAGGGCAATTCTAAGGTAAGGAAGAAGGCTAAAAACAGAAAAAAAGGGGGCTGAGGCTATATAAAATCCTCTTTTTTGAAATAATCCACAATGGCGCCTACCATCAGGTTGTTTTGTTGTTTGGCATCTAAAAAAGGCAGATTTTCTTTGAGTTTCCAATGTGGCCAGCCTTCCTCATCCCTGCCCAGATATTCATAAAACCCAAAGGGTTCCATCAGGGTACATATAGCCACGTGCATGATCTCCAGTTTTTGATCCTTTTTGTAGCGCTGAAATGGTTTGCCGAGTTCCTGGAGACCAATCATAAACAGAATAGCGTCCACATCCATCTCAGAATCGAAGCGGGATTTTAGTTTTTGCTGAAGTAGTTCCCAGTCGCTGGCCATATCTTCGTTTATTCTTCAGCAGGTGATTGGCGCTGTGATTTTATTTGGTAATCAATAAACTCAAGTAAATCTTCCTTGCCTTTACCGGCTGAAGCGGAGGTAACAAAGGCATTTGGAAGCTCTTCCCAATTTCGAAGCAAATCCTTTTCAATGGCTTTAATATTTCTTTCCAATTCCGATTTTGAATTTTTATCGGTCTTGGTATAGATAATCGCAAAGGGTGTTTCGTTCTCAGCGCACCATAACATAAACTCCATATCGATTTTTTGCAAGGGCAAACGGCTGTCGATAAGCACAAACAAACACTGCAAGGTTTCTCTTTTCTTGCAATAATCGTAAATCATGGTTTCAAACCTGGCCTTTTTCTCCTTACCCGTTTTTGCAAAGCCATACCCGGGCAAATCTACCAGGTACCAGTTTTCGTTAATCACAAAATGATTAATCAATTGCGTTTTTCCGGGAGTGGCCGATGTTTTTGCCAGTTTGTTGTTGTTGCAGAGGTAATTGATCAACGACGACTTTCCCACGTTACTTCTGCCTATGAAGGCAAATTCGGGCAAACTGGGTTTTGGGCAATCGCGTATGGAAGCAGCGCTTTTTTTAAATGTGGCAGATCGTATTAACATCAGCGGTTCAGTCCTCCCTTTTCCATCAGATACGAATTCAGATGGCGTTCTTTTTTACTTTCATAAATGTCGGCCATGGTTACCAATATGCCGGTTTCTTCTACTCCTCCGAAACCGGGATTAATAGCCGTACCAAAGGATTTCATGGTGGAACTTAAATTCATATAAGCGTTTACAAGAGGCGGTATATTCTCGCCTAATGCCCTTACTTTTTTGTTCAAATGCGCGTGCCCCTCTTTGTAATTCAGTAGTTTTAGTTCATTTACAAACTCTGTGGTATCTGTTTCCGTTTTTACAGGATGAATAGGCGTTACCAATTTATCCGGGTCGGGAAAATAATGTTTCATAAAACTCAGAATCAGGTCCCTGGCTTCCACATTGTAATCGGTGTACATGGTTACTTTTCCGTAAAAGTGTTTTTGCGAGGGATTATCCACCACCAATGCCCCCAAACCATCCCAGAGGTTATCCAAACTGAACAAACCTTTGCGTTTTCCCTCTGCCGGTTGATACATGGGTTGAATAAAAGAGCGCCCCAGTTCAATGGTGTAAGGAAGATACTCCTCATAGAATTTTTTGCTGAAGTGAAACAGCTCTGTAGTAGCCAGTTTTACCTCTCCGTTTACAAACTCCGCGTCGCGGCAAAGGATATAACGGTAAGCCCCGACAATTTCTTTGTCCTCAGGGTTCCAAACCAAAAGCTGCTGGTAGGGATGAGAGCTGGTATCAAATTCATCCAAATCAATGGCCTTTCCGGTTCCGCCTCCGGCATGCCTGAAGGTCAACTCCCTTAAACGCCCAATCTCACGCATCACCTGTGGCGAATTGTGCGCGGTAATAATGTAAATCTCATTATTGCCATTGTTGGTTTTACGCACAAAACGCTCTGCATTCAATTCCTGAAGCAAAGCCTCCTTACTTATGGCATCAATTACTTTTTCCATAGACCAATCGTAAATATACAACTTAAATAAAATTACAGGCAAGTCCTTTTTACACCTCAGGCTAAAACATACAGCTGCGCCTGTAAAGCCAACACTGCCTTTTAACAAACAAAACCGGCCGCTTCTATTGATTCGCTTACTGAAGCCTTATAGCCGTATTACCTTTAGTATCAATTGAACGATGTATTCAAGGAATTCAAAACAGAATTAAAAATAGGAGGCTAACATGAACCAACAACAAAACATGGATGACATCATCTTCGAACACCGCAACAAAAATTACGGCGCGTATCTTCTCCGCACTGCTTATTCTTCCACACTCCTGAAATCGCTTTTCACCAGCATGACATTAGCGCTTGCCATAGCCTTGTGTTGTTTTGCGTTTTCAAAAAAGGCTTTTCAAATCAAAACTCCTTTGATTATCTCTGAACAAAACCCGGTTCACACCACTCCTGTTGACCTCAGACCAAAAGGTCCTGAACAAAAAACAGCATCCACAGCATCCATCCCCAAAAACAAACCGGTGCAGGCTGCGCTTATCATCCGCGATTCATTGATTTTTAATAAGGACACGACCCAGTCCCTTACACAGAAGACTGAACTAAAAAATGACCAAGAAGGTTTGTCGGAAGAAGGTCGGCTTGAAAAAAAAGGCGGAGGTAAATCAGAGAACACAGGTGCAGGAACAAAAAGCGATACGGTAGTTGCTTTGGTTGCCGATGAATACCCTGAATTTGAAGGGGGCATGGCCGCGCTCAACAGATGGATTGCCTCGCGCCTGCGTTATCCTGAAGAAGCCATTGACCATACTAAACAAGGCAAAGTGCACGTAAAATTTATAGTGGACGAAGAGGGCCGGGTGCAGTTTCCTGTGGCTATGAATAAACTGGGCTATGGTTTGGAAGAAGAAGCCTTACGCGTTGTTGCCGGTATACCAAAATTTAAATCGCCAGCAAAAATTAAAGGTCAAGCCGTAAAGTGTTACTTTGTTTTACCTATCAACTTTAAACTCTACTAGTTTTTAACCCAGCAGTTGTTTTACCAGGGCCGATACCACTTTGTTGTCGGCTCTTCCGGCAAAGGCTTTTGATGCGGCACCCATAACCTTGCCAAGATCAGCAGGGCCCGTTGCCCCAACTGAAGCGATAATTTTGCTGAGTTCAGTTTTGATGTCCTCTTCCGAAAGTTGTTTGGGCAAAAACTCTTCCATCACCGCGGCTTGCGAAAGTTCTACTTCCTGCAAATCGCTGCGGTTTTGAGTTTTGTATATATCCGCTGATTCCTTGCGTTTTTTCACTTCCTTTTGAAGGGCTTTGTTGACTGATTCTTCCGTTAAACCTTCCGGCGATGTTTTTAAAAGCAGTATCACAGATTTAATGGCCCTGAGGGCTTCAAGACGTGCTGCATTTTTCGCCAGCATGGCGGTTTTAATTTCTCCGTTTATTTTTTCCTCAATGTTCATGGGTTCAAAATTATAAAAAAGCCCGCCCAAATGTACTTCGTTCAGTATGGGCGGGCTAATGAATTATTGCTCTTTACAATTAATCGATAATCAGCATTTTTCCGGTTCTAAGGGTTTTTCCTTCTTCACTTTTTATGGTGTAGAAGTATACCCCATTTGTGAACGCACCCAGATTCATTTTGTAGCTGCCATTTTCAAGACTGTAATTGGCCAGTTCTTTTCCTGTAATATCGCTCACCACCACTTCAACTGCCATGCTGTTGTTTGTTGTAAATTCCACAACATCCTTCCCGGGGTTTGGGAACACCTGGTAGCTAAAAGCTTCTGAGCCTGATTCAGGTATAGCGTTCGGTGGGCTCGCGGGTGTTTTATAACGTGTTACCAGGGTTTGTGTGAATGTTCCCAGCGAAGTAACTGCAGTGGCTGTACTAATCGTGAAGAGTGAAGATTTTACACCTCCTCCATAATAATCATAATTTACCTGAGTCAGGGTTCCTGAACCTACAAACGTTACAAAATCAACAGTTTGTGAAGTGATTACTCTCAGCACATCCGTATAGGTTGCGGCACCGGGCAAATTAAGGGTGCCTGAAGCATCCACATAAATAAGGGCTGTGCCGGTGAATGTACCGCTTACTGACAATGGCGCTGTAATATTAATTGTTCCTCCGGTTACCGAAGTAGTTGTTGTGTTTAAGTTCATTGGGTAATTCGCCGCTACCAAAGGTGCTGAGTAATTGAGTACAGCTGCTACAGAGCCAACCACCACATTGCCTCCGTAATATTCGAGACCGGTTGCAGTAGATTTATAGTACCCATTCAGAATAGGACTTGCCGATAAAAACACATTCGCCTGAGGATAAGCGGCATTGGTAGATGTAACGGCTGAATACGAATTCACAATACTGCTGCGGGTAGCAACGGAAGAGTAGTTCCAGGTTACACCTGCCCCTGAAGCTCCCAAACTGACATTGGTAGAATCGCATTGCCAGGTATCATATAAATCGCCATTGGCCGGCGCGTGATTCGCCTGAGTGAGTTGGGCTGTGCCAATTTGTAAGCCGGTAAAAAAAAGAAAAGAAGTAAATAAATGTTTCATGATGTTTCGTTTAAAACAAATATATAAAAATTCAGGGAATATTACGATGTCATTCGTATCAACATGGCATCCCCATAGCTTAAAAACCTGAAATTATTGCTCAAGGCATACGTGTAGGCTTTTTTCCAATCTTCGCCCATGGCTGCCGCAACCAATAACAAAAGGGTACTCTGAGGCTGATGGAAATTGGTTATTAAACCCTGTACCACCTTTATTTGATAAGGAGGGGCAATTAAAATCCCAGTTTTACAAAGGATGCGATCCATGTTTCTTTTTTCCATCCAATCCATCAGCGCTGAAAGACTTTCTTTGAGGGAACAGGCCTTATCCGTTAATGCATACACTTCCCATTGTTTCATTTCCAGTTCTTCGAGCTCAATCAACGGGTTTACCCTAACTTTAACTCCCATCCAATACAAACTTTCAAGCGTTCTTAAAGAGGTGGTGCCAACCGCAAAACGATTTTTCTCCTCACTGTTGGCCAGGGTTTCAAGCAATGTTTTATCGGCTTCCAACCATTCGCTGTGCATGTCGTGCCCTTGCAAGGTCTCACTTTTTACGGGCTTAAAGGTTCCGGCACCCACATGCAGGTGAAGGTAGTGCATGGCCACCTTTTTTTGTTTCAGGGCCTTGGTCACCTCTTCTGTAAAATGTAGTCCCGCCGTTGGCGCGGCAACCGAGCCCTCGCGATTGGCGTAAAGGGTCTGGTAAGTGGCATCATCCCCTGCTTCGCTGTTTCTGTCGAGATATGGCGGTATAGGCACTTCACCAAAAACATTCAGTACCTCTGAAAACGTTTTATCCGCCGGACTCCAAGTAAATTCAATAAGCACATGGCCGGGGTATTTTTCAATTATCCGGGCTTTTAACTCAAGCCCATTCTTGCTGAGGCTAAGTTCTCCTTCTTTCCAGGCCTTTAAATTACCCACCAAACACTTCCATTGCTGTGGTGTTTGGCCTTTCAAAGCCTCAGCAGGATCAAGGTCGCCCCATGGTTCAAGACAAAACACTTCAATTGTTTTTTTTCCGGATGAAACAAAATGCAGTCGTGCTTTGATGACCTTACTGGAATTGAACACCAGCAGACTACCTTCAGGAATATACTTGACAATGTTTTTAAATTGGTCTTCCTGCAAGGTGCCCTTTTGGTAAACAAGCAGCTTTGAACTATCCCGCTCAGGCAAGGGGTACTTCGCTATTTTTTCTTCAGGAAGTTCGTAAGTAAAATCGGCAATACGCAAATGCGCCGGGTGCGAACTGGTTTGGTTCATTAGTGGATGCGCATTAACTTCAGAACTTTTTCAATGTCCTCGGGTGTATCAATGCAGTGGCTGTCGTAATCCGTTTCAACACAATTGATTTTAAATCCATTCTCCAGCCAGCGCAATTGTTCAAGAGATTCGGCCAATTCGAGCGGACTTGGTTTAAGCGCCGTAATTTTTTCCAGAATATCGGTTCGGTAAGCATACATGCCCACATGGCGGTAGTAGTTAAACAGGTTATGCCAGTTTTTTTCATCCGCGTTTTTTATAGCGGGTATTACACTACGACTGAAGTAAAGGGCGTGATGATCCTTATCCAGAACAATTTTTACTTCTCCTTTATCAAACAGCACATCGTGATTATTGCACTTTATCATTTGAGTGGCAATTTCGGTTTTTCCATCACAGGCCATGGCGAGAGAGTCAATTTGTTCAGGATGCAGAAAGGGCTCGTCGCCCTGTATGTTGATGACGTAATCGCAGTGTTTGCCATAACGCTGAAAAGCCTCAAAACAACGGTCGGTTCCACTCGGGTGCGAGCCACTGGTAATTACACAGGGGGCTTTGAACTCCGCGGCATGATCGGCAATGCGTTCATCATCTGTTGCGATAATGACGGCATCGAGGTGTTTGGCTTTTATGCTTTGTTCGTAAACCCTTTGCAGCATACTTACCCCATTAATAAGGGCGAAGGGTTTACCGGGGAAACGGGTGGATGCGTAACGGGCAGGAATTATTCCAAGTATTGAAGCCATAAAAATGGGATAGATGAGCCCTGCAAAAATAAGGAAACAAATCTTTACATTAGCGGCATTCTGCTCTGAAAACACTGGTTTCCATATCTGTTATTTTAGCCATTGGCCTTGGCTTTTCTGAGCCTATAGCTCAGCAAAACAAACCTTTAAAGCTCCTGGTGGGTATGTTCGATTCCATTAAAAACATCCGAACCCTGCATACCAAAATCCACGCCATTGAGCGCATCGACAACACTTTTAATATCGCCCACTCCGAAATAAAGGTAAACACCCATCCACGAAAATTGTATTTCATCAACCCGGCAAAAAAATTAGAAGTGCTTTACAATGCTGAGGTTTCCAAAAAAGCGGTGGTTAAGCCCCACGTCTTTCCTTATCTCACGGTTCACCTGGATCCTTTGGGTAACCTGATGCGCAAAAGTCAACATTATACCATACACGAGTTGGGTTTTGAATTTATTGCAAAAACCATAGCCCTTACCCTGAGAAATGAAAAGGAAATTCCTGAACATTTTACCTACCACGGAAAAGTTCAAAAAAACGGGTACACCTGTCATTTGCTGCAGTTTGAAGACGATTCGTATTCTTACCGCAAGTACACGGTGGGTGACAAAGAAACCGCTACATCCATCGCCTACAAATTATGCGTGAACGAGTATTTACTACGACATAAAAACAACCTCTTGAATGAATTCACCTATTTAAAAAAAGGGAAAGTAATTGGCGTGCCTACACTGTACTGTAAAAAAGCCGTGATTTATGTTGACGAAAAACAAATGGTGCCTGTTTCCATCAGTTTATTTGATGATGAAGGCTTGTTTGAGAGTTATACCTTCAGTTCCATAACGGTCAATAAACCTTTCCCTAAGGATGAATTTCTTTTGGACAATAAAGCCTATGGGTTTTAAAGTAATCTTACAAGGACTTTATAAAGGCTGATCATGCCTTCTATGTCTTTCTTGTGCACTTTTTCATCCGGGGTATGTACATGTTGTTCAGCAGCGCCCACAAAACACCAGTCCCAGGAATACTCTGCCATTTGAAGTTCTTTGGCATCGCTTCCCCCGCTTTCCTCCACTTCGAGCTGAAAGCTGCATTTAGATGCTTTAGCAATTGAAATAATGCGGTTAAGGTAACTGCGTCGGGGAATTAAACTATCGCGCATGCTGATAACCGGCCCCTTGCCTTCGTGCACCCCATCCGAGATCCAGGAAATATCGGAGATCAGAGCCTGACGAATTTTATATTTTTTTTGGAGGAAACGTTGTATGTAGGATACACTTCCTCCACCATGTTCTTCCCAGCTGCAAAAAACAATAACGCCATCCTTCAGATCCTCGGCCAGTTTTAAGGCATTGTAAATTCCCAGACGGTTATCCATATAACAGCATTGCACATGCGTACTGCTTTCTCTCCATACAGGTTTAAACACCAATTCGGTGCCCCTTTCAAAATCACGCTTCCCTTTGTATTCAAGTGTTTTGTGTCCTGTTTTTTTATCCTGCTTCACCAGCAATTCCACTTCCTGTTTTCCATGGCTGTCAGTTCCCAGCAATTTAAACCCGCTTTTACAAACAGGTCCTCCAATTCTTACTAGTTGTTTGCCATAACGAACCGTAAATCCTATGCTATCCATGTGCGCAAAAACAGCGGTGCGGGGTTTACCGAACACTAAAATTAAATTGTCCTGCCAGTCTTCCCCCTCAATAATTTTCGGACGGTGTTTCCAGGAGGAGGAGTGTTTCTGAATGTAATCCAGTAAAAAGTGTTTCATGTTTCCCTCGTTGCCACTGGGGGCATGTATGGCACACATGTGTTTTAGCAAGGCATAATCACTTTTTGTTGGTTTCTCAGTTTTCATCGTGTTTAAATAGTTTGAAGGTAACTTAGTTTTGTTTTATATAAGGCTTTTAACTTCTCCTCCAGGGCAAGGGCCAATTGTTTTTTAACTCTGTACACTAAAAGGTGTTGGGTATCGTAACTCTGCGACACAATTTGCGCCTCATGCGATTTTAGCAAAGACATCACCCGGCTGATATCTTCTTCCCCGAATGAAATGCTGTATTCTTCCAGTATGTGTTGCTCTACTATTTCATTTTTCGCCAGAGCATCAGCTGCTGCTGATTTATAGGCCTGTATTAAACCGGGCACACCCAATAAACTGCCGCCAAAATAACGAACCACCACGATTAAAATATTTGTTAAGTCATTTGAAAGAATTTGAGAGTAAATGGGTTTGCCTGCGGTGCCTGAGGGTTCGCCATCGTCGTTGGTTCTGAAGGCGTTTTTATCTGCTCCCAGCCTCCAGGCGTAACAATGGTGAACCGCCGATGGGTGTTCTTTTTTCAGATACTCCAGCTTTTCTTTAATCTCCTGTGTTGTTTTCACCGGAAAAACAAAGGCTAAAAACTTTGAGCCCCTGTCCTTGTAAATGCCTTCTGACGGTCGACTTACAGTGAAGAAAGAATCAGAGAAAAGCATAGATTGATTACATTTGGAGGCTAATTTACACTTTCGCCTGCAAAAGAAATGCCGCACCGCTTTGTTATACCATCTTTTCAGTTTTGTTTGCTTCTGCTTTGTACTCAATTTAAAGCGCAAACCGCCTATTTTAAATGGCCGGAACCGGCGTACGTGAAATCGTTCAACGATGCAAACTACCGCGTGATCATTGTCAATCCCGACAGCAATTCCATACTTGAACACCAATACGCGTATTTATTGAATTATTACCCCAACCTTTTACTCAAAAATATTCGTGTAAAATGGGTCCAATCCAAACACCCCTTTAAAGTCAAGCCAAAGTTCTCTTCCATCTTTAAAGCGCCTCTTCAAAGGGAATACCGCGTGTTTTACAGCAAAACAACCCATTCCACCATGGATAGTGTGTTGCTGAACAACTTAAGTTTTAACTCTCAACTCGGTTTAATCAGCATACAATTAAGCATAATAGAAGACCTCAGCACCGGAGGTTTTTTTAATTTCCTTTACTGGTACGCCAGAAATTGGAGCAAAAAAGGTCGAAGAAAAATTTACCACGATGCCGAACACCGGAGTTTGGAGCTCGGTATGGGCTACCAATTGTACGATTATAATACTGAGTTTTTTCAACGCTTGAAGATTGACAATTGGCAAAGCACCAAAGGATATTCCACTTACATGCATCATTACCGCAATTTGCCTATGAAACCTGCTTTGATTTTGAATTTGATCAGCGACCTTCCGGTGTACATGTCGAATAATTACAAATAATCTCAAGACCAAGAACGTAAGCAGGGTATTTGTGTTTACAAAGTGGTAGCGTTAACTCTTAAGAAGTTGGGAAATGCCTATGTGTAATATCACATTCACTTGCCGCTATATTTTTTTTATTTGACCTTAATAGAGAGCTTTTATTCACGTTCCATTTTTCATATCATTGACTGAGATAAAACTCTGCGTTCATAATTCGTGCCAAAATCGCGTTAAAAGCTCGTGTATACGTTTAAGTTTAGTTCATCCAAAAATGAACTAACTAGGCTTCACCTCTTTACAAAAATCACACCGTGTAAAGTACCCCCCTTACCCCGGGAAAAACACCCCCCTTCAACCCGGGAAAAATACCCTCCCCTGTACGGGAAAAGTACCCTGTTTTTTTATTGCGCTTAGTCAGAGCTTTAATCCGACAAATTCTGCGGTATGAACTCCTATTACAGAAAAATCAAAACGCTCTTTGCTTTTATTAATGTGAAGCTTCGTTTTGTTTGCTTTATCAAAACAAAGCGACGACAAGGTTTACATCTTCCTGTTCTGCCATACTATGGGCGGACATCAAACTAAATTGAAATGTAAACAACAATAAAAATAAAAATCATGAAATACTTAAAATTAATGATGCTATTGCTGATGCTACAAGCAATGAGCATAGCACAACCAAATACCGGACAGACAATCTACAGTCACGGTTCACTTAACCCCCAGTTAACTTCGGGCACCTACGTTTCAACAGATCCGGGCTTTATAATGGCGGGACACGGAATGGGAGGAATTACCTACCCAAAACTCGTGATTGACAAAGTTGATATGGTTGGCTTGTTTAATAGCTCACCTGGTGAGTTTATGAAGCAGTACACAGTTACTACAGGTGGAGTAAATTGTAATGTTTCTTTAACACTCCCTAGCGATTGCTCAGGAATATCAATTATCGAAACGTACCAGGGTGCTGATCAATATGCTTGGACAGCAGCATTTGAAGAAGGTTGCTTAATTTCATTCATGAATAATGCAGGCGTACCTACCACCAGTAAGTTTTTTCCTTTCCCAACAATTCAATCAACAGGGTTATACAGTAAACCACTCATTGTGGAATCACTTCTTAGTCCCGGAAATTACTATGTTGTGGGAAGCTATCGTCAAAACTCCAGAGATTATATTTATGTCATAAAAACTGATGTGAATTTTAGTTCAGGGTGGACTACAATTTATAGTGTAGGGAATAATGTAGTGTTTAGGCCTAAAGGTATTATTGAAAGCACTTTTGGTGTATTAACCGGTGAGCTTATCATTGTCGGATTTGTTGATAATCAGGGTAATGGCCTTGATGGATTTTTAATGGCAATTGACGACGCATCAAGTGGTACTGTTAACTTTGCAAAGAGATATTATTCAACATCTACTTTTAATGATATGTTCCTCTCGGTTCAACTAGCTAATTCAAACTCCGGCTATATTGTAGGTGGGTATACTAACGACACAGCCATACCAGGTCCGGCCTGGATGTTAAGGCTATTTGCAAATGGATCTGTGGATTGGTCGAAGCAAATTGAGTTTTTCAATGACAATTCAGCCGGAGAGGTCGTTGGAGTTCAGGAGAGATACAATACCTCCAACGCTTATGAGTACTATGGGTTATCAACATCTGTTGTTGGTGGAATGTTGGTTGCTAAACTTCAAAATAATGGGTCGGCATTTGGTGGCACCTATGATGAATCTCATTATTATTATTCAACAACAGCACAGCCTAATTCTATCTCTCATAACAATAATGTTGGTGATCCAAATGAAGGATTCCATTCTTTTGGGAACACGAATAACAGTCCAAACGAGTTCTATCTTGTGCAATCTTGCTTTAATGGCCCCGCCGGAAATGGAAATACGATTCAAAAATGCACTAATCTAAATCAGGTAAACACTGGCGCTAGTAACAATCAGAATTTGAGTGTACACACCTCTTCAGGACTATCTCCATGTTCTTATTACAATATAAGTAATTCCAATATTACGACCTCACCAACACAGGACGTAGGATACTTAAATCTTACATTGCCTTCTACACCCTATACCGGAAACAACGCGAAGTCGTATATTCTAACAGGTTCTCTTGAAAATAAAAAGCAGAGTAGCTTCAGTTTGAGTGTTTATCCTAATCCAACTGATAATAAATTGTCCCTAAACATCAGATGTGAAACTGGTGATGAGCTCCTAATTGAAATTCAAAGCATTCTCGGACAACAGTTATACCAATCGAAAGCAGCTGCGATTGCTGAACTGAATGAATATCAAATTAACATTAAGGAGCTCGATCTACAGCCTGGGCTATATATTGTAAAAGTCATAAAAGGAAGTCAACAAAAGGAAGTAAAATTTCTTATCGAAAAGGAATAGATGGGTAATTAGATAATTAGTTTCTACTTGAAATAAATCAGGGCATGAGCTTGCTCTGATTTATTTCCGATTCTGCCCTAGTGAACTGTATTTTCTTCATATTATATTTCTTATCTTTAGTAATGAAATCTTACTGTTTTAATTTTTGAAAGTCTCGATTAGATATTTGGTTGTTTGCTTTGCATTGTGCTTGGAGTTTGTTTCGTTATCTCAAAACCAAACATCTAAGTGGTATTTTGGGCAAAATACCGCTCTCGATTTCATGAATAATCCTCCTAACACATTAATGGGTAATATTCTTACTAATGCTGAAGGTTGTGCAAGCATAGCGGATGCAGCAGGTAGCCTATTATTTTATACCGACGGCGTTACAGTGGTTAATGCTTCGCATTCAGTTATGGCCAATGGGACTGGATTATTGGGACAGAATTCTTTACAAACTTCTTTAATCATCAAAAAACCTGGAAGTAACACATTATATTATCTCTTTACAATGGAGGGTGGTGGTGGGACTTCAGGACTTAGATACTCTTTGATTGATATCACTTTGGCAGCCGGACAGGGGTCTGTCACCTTAAAAAACATCCCCTTGTATCCTGCGGAATGCCATGAAAGTATTAGTGGTACAAAGCATTGCAATGGTGTGGACTATTGGGTGGTTATTCAGGACCAATTCAATCAGTTTAGAAGTTATCTTCTTACATCGGCTGGTGTAAGTTCAGTTGCCGTTACTTCAACGGTTGCAACTGGAATTTCTTCAGTTTACAACCGAGGGACCATCAAAATTTCCCCAAATGGTAAAAAGCTGGGATGGACCTGCTTTGCAAGAAATTCAAGCTATTTACAAGGTGTTGTAAAACTTTTTGACTTTGATAATACTACTGGAATAGTTTCAAACATGACCAATGTGTTAACCAACTTTTGCTCCTACAGTTGTGAGTTTTCACCCAATAGTTCGAAATTTTACTATATCTCTGTTATGCCAATGATTTCAGGATATTTCATAAGTCAATACGATATATGTTCTGGAATTACGACTCCATTAACGCCACCAACACCGCCAGCGTTTACTCTTGATGGCGCTCTTCAATTAGCTAAGAATGGGAAGATTTATTGTTCTAATTATTCTACAAGTTTGACTATCATCCATAACCCTGATCAGGTTGGTGTTGCGTGTGGGTATTCTCTTTTTGCTTTGCCATTAAATGTAGGGCTATCTAGACGAGGTCTCCCCAACTTCATGGGTTCAGATTTTAATCCACCACCTGCGGCTTCCCCACCGTTTACATACACGGCCAATAATGCGCTTGGTTGCCAAACGGCGAGTTTTACGGCCCCAGCCATTGCACAAAACTATACGCTTATTGGCTGCGCGCCTAATGGGTATTCTTTAACCAATTTGGTTTGGAATTTTGGTGATCCCGGTTCCGGAGCCGCCAACACCTCAACCCTGGCCAATCCCACGCATGTGTACAGCGCGGCAGGCACATTTTCGCCCATGCTTATTTTGTATTACAGCTGCGGAGGTGGCACCGATACCATTCGTCAAGTGATAAACTTGCAGCCCTGCATTGGTGTGCAAAGTCAATCCATCACCTGCGCCAGTTTAGGTTCTGCCACGGTACAACCCATAAACGGCACCGGCCCCCTTACTTATACCTGGATGCCAAGCAACCAAACCGGTTCGGTTGCCACAGGGCTTAACCCCGGCACACACACCATTTATTTTAACGATGCAAACACCAATCTTACCTACACACAAACCGTCAACTTTATTCCTCTCATTCCCCTTAATGGTATCTTAGCCAACACAAGCAGTTTGGCTTGTCATGGGGCAAACAATGGCACCGCTACCGTAAACAATTTATCAGGAGGCTCGGGCAACCAATTTTATTTATGGACGAACGGCAGCTCAAGTTATACCTCAAGCATAGCCACTGGCTTAAGCGCCGGTCAATGGAGTGTAACAGTAACCGATGCCTTAACAGCCTGCCAAATTAACTCGGTATTTACCATTACACAACCACCGGCACAAACCCTAAATATTTCAGCAAGTAGTCCAACGACTTGTGCGGGTACAAGCATCAGTTTTACTGCAAGCAATTCCGGTGGCACGCCTGGAACTAATCCTGCCTATACCTATACCTGGGTTGGAGGTCCGGGCACAGATACCAATACCTCAATACAAAATGTCGCAGGCAATTATGTGTTTACAGTTCAAAGCAGTGATGCAAATAACTGCATAGCTACTCAAACGATTGCGGTGGATTGGGTACCTAATCCGCTTTTGAGTGTGAGTGATGTTTCTATTTGTCCGCTTGAAGTGGGCACATTTACAGTTTCCGGTGCGAGTACTTATACCTGGCTTCCTTCCAACACAGCAGGCAATAGCTTTACACAATCGGCAGTGGCAGTAGGCAGTACGCAGTATTCAGTGATTGGCTCGGCTTTGAGTTGCACAAGTATGGCCACGGCTTCGCTTATAGTAAAACCAACACCCAACCCATTTATTTTTCATAACAGCCCGGTATGTGAAAATGCTAATCTTGTGTTTTCAGTGAGTTCAGGCACCTCCGCGGTGTGGAGCGGACCCTCAGCCTTTGCCTCAGCCTCTATCAACAATACGTTGAGCACTGTTCAACTAAACCAAAGCGGTGTGTATGATGTTACTGTAACGGCACCCAACTCTTGTACTGCATCTGCTTCGGCTTCACTCACAGTAAAACCCTTGCCTCAGTTCAGCATCACGCCGTCTAACAGCAGCATTTGTTTAAACACTACTTCGGTAAGTTTGTCTATTTCCGCCTTAAGCTCAGCCTCTGCCTATACCTGGTTTCCCAATAGCGGCCTCAGCACCAACAGCGGCACGTTTGTAACTGCATTTCCGGGTTCAACAACTGTTTATACGTTGACAGGAAGTTTAAACGGCTGTACCAATTCAGCACAAAGCACGGTGAATGTTGTGCCTCCGCCAAGTTTAACCGGGCAATTCAGCAGCCCCACCTTGTGTTCACAGGCTTTTAACGGTTCGCCCAATACCATTACGCTAAGTGCCAACGGAGCAAGTACTTATTCTCTGGTTACCATACCCGATATGTTCAACGCCAACCCGGCCGGTCCGGTTTCGCCTTTAACCAGCATTCCGCCATACACCGGAGCGGGCTCAGCCACCTTGTCTGGTTCCAACGGCGTGTGTACGGTAAGCCTTGGCCTCACGTTTACGGTATTACCGAATCCCAACATAAGTGTCAATAATTACACGCCTGTAATTTGTGCCGGAGAAACTTTTACATATACCAATCAGGGAGCCACTACTTATACCTGGAGTTCGGCTACGCCGGGCTCGACACTTTACTCCAACGGTGGTATTGCAGTTGCCAGTCCTACAATCAACTCGGTGTTTTCAGTTTATGGAGGCAGTTTGGGCTGTAATTCGGCTTTGCAAACCACTACAATTACTGTAAACCCTTTGCCCACCGTTCAGGTGAGTCCCAATCCCTTGCTTTTGTGTTTGGGCAGCACAGCCGAGCTGCTCGCCCAGAGCAACGGAACAAGTTTTAGCTGGTTACCGCCTTATGGTTTAAATACCTACACCTCACAGCAGGTAACAACCCACATCAATCAAAACCAAAATTATACGGTTATTGCTACGCTTAACAATTGCAGCAACACAGCGGTGGCTCAGGTATCCATCTTGCCTTTGCCTGTTCCGCAAATTGTGCCTGTAAAAGATGAGGTTTGTCTTTATGAAACCATTCATTTAAAAGGGGAAGGTGGTATGTACTATGTGTGGACAGCACCCAATTTACAAACCTACACTATACAAAATTTACAATTGGGTATGTCGCACATGGCTTTAGCCGGAACCTATACCCTGAAAGTAGTTGACGCGAATGCCTGTTTTAATTACAGCACACATCCTGTTGTGGTGCACGATTTGCCTCAGGGCTACCTGGTTCCAAAACAAGAAGAATTTTGTATACCTTATTGCAACAGTTTTACTTTTGTGCCGAACTCTGTGGCAAACATCACAGAAACCGGACCCTGGTCTTTAAATACTTTGCTTTTTACAGGGAATACGTTTACAAATTGTTTTAGTAAACCCGGCAGTTTTGAAATTAAAGGCCCTATTGTTGATGAGTTTGGTTGTAAAAATACGGTTCAGGTAAATGTCATTGGTAGACCAAAGCCTGTTGCGGCTTTTTATGTTACACCCGAAAACCCTGTTGAGGGATTGGATGAGGTGAGTTTTGTGAATGTGAGTTCGAATGTTGTGGATTTCGGATGGCAGGCTATAGGTTTAGCGTCCATAGATCCCTCCTTCGTCGGGATGACACAAAACACTTGGATGCAGTTTAAATCAGAGGATAGAAATCCAGGTTATGTATTTGATGAAGCGGGCGTTTATGGTTTGATGCTTATCGTAAAAAATGAATTTAATTGCTGGGATACGGTGATGCATACCATCAAAGTTGAATCCGATTTTGCAGCGTATATTCCCAATGCCTTTACGCCGAATGGGGATGGGCTTAACGATACGTTTTACCCTGTAATGCGAGGCGTGAAGAAATTTGAGTTACAAATCTTCGACCGTTGGGGAGAACTGATTTTTAAATCTACTGAAGCCAATCAGGTGTGGGACGGCAGCTTTCAGGGCCAGGAGTGCAAACAAGATGTTTACAATTACAAATTAGTGCTGTTAAACGTGAAGGGCGTGGAGAAATTCTATTCCGGAAGTATTACACTTTATCGTTAGCTCGTCCCGAAGTCTCGGGAGAGTTTAGTCAAAAGAACTTAGTCGGTAGCTTAGCAACTTCAAACTTTCAAAACATTCTAAACTTTGAACTAATTTCTGATTTCTAATTGGTGAGTATAGAACTTTCTAAACCTTTAAGTCCATTCGTGAAATCTTGCCTCTATTAGTGGAATTGGTGGAATTCGTGGCTGTGTTTAGTATGCAGTCATAAAGCAGAAGCTATCGCTTCGCTTCATAACAGGTCTATGTTCTTTAAGCTCATTCGTGAAATTTTGTCTCTATCTGTGTAACCCGATAGCTATCGGGTCGTGGAATTAGTGGCAGTCGTGATTCGGGAGTAGCCCTAGATGACTCAAAAAAAATCCGGAATTTCTCCCGGATTTAAATTGGATGCTATTTCCTCCTGATTCTTATCTGAGGTATAACATTTCCCGATACTTTGGTAAAGGCCATTGGGCATCATCCACAATGGCTTCTAATTTATCGACATTGTAACGAATGGAATCAAAATAGGCTTTTACTTTTTCGTTATAGGCGTTGGCTTGTTTTTTAGCGCTGTCAAGGTTATTGGCATTTTTGCGCTCCTCGGTCATCAACACCGCTTCATTTTTAATCAAACTTACACGATCAGAAATCTCCTTGATCAAATCCATCTGGCTTTCGGAATATTTTTTGAATTCAGAAGCGCTCATGATGTCTTTCATGCCTTTTACCGATTCAATTAAACCCTTCTGGTAATTCAGAGCGGCCGGAATGATCTGGTTGTTCACCATCTCCGCAATGATTCGGCTTTCGATCTGAATTTTTTTGGTGTAGGTTTCTAAACTGATCTCATAACGGGCTTCCAACTCCCGGTGATTTAAAATTCCCAAAGACTCAAACAAGTGCAGTGATTTTTTGTCAATCATGGCATCCAGCGCAGGAGGGGTGGTTGGAATGTTACTCAGTCCGCGTTTTTTCGCTTCCGCTTTCCACTCGTCACCATACCCATTGCCTTCAAAACGAATCTTTTTGCTTTGGGTGATGTATTTTTTCAATACCTGAAATATGGCTTCGTCTTTTTCCACACCATTTTTTTCCATCAATCCGTCCACCTCTTTTTTAAATTCTATTAATTGTTCAGCAACTATCGCGTTTAGCACCGTCATTGGCCAGCCGCAATTGGCGGAAGAACCCACAGCCCTGAATTCAAACTTGTTTCCGGTAAAAGCAAAAGGAGAAGTACGATTACGATCGGTATTGTCCATCAAAATATCCGGAATACGGCCTATGCTCATTTTAAGCGCGGTTTTTTCTTCAGGACTCATTTTGCCACTGTGTACGGCTTTTTCAAGTTCATCCAGTACATTGGAAAGTTGTCCGCCCAAAAACACCGACATGATAGCCGGAGGTGCTTCGTTAGCGCCCAAACGGTGATCGTTGTTGGCAGAGGCAATAGAAGCACGCAGCAAATCGGCGTGTTCGTAAACCGCTTTTACCGTATTCACAAAAAAGGTAAGAAACTGCATGTTGGTTTTAGGTGTTTTGCCGGGAGACAATAAATTTTTTCCGGTGTTGGTGCCTAAACTCCAATTGTTGTGTTTACCGCTTCCATTCACTCCCGCGAAGGGTTTTTCATGAAGCAACACACGCATTTTATGACGAATGGCTACTTTTTCCATCACGTCCATCAATAATTGGTTATGATCAACGGCTAAATTGGCCTCTTCGTAAACCGGCGCACATTCGAACTGTGCAGGCGCTACTTCGTTGTGACGGGTGCGTACCGGAATGCCAAGCAAATGGCATTCGTATTCAAAATCGCGCATAAACGCTACAACGCGCTCAGGAATGGAGCCCCAGTAATGGTCTTCCAATTGCTGGCCTTTTGCTGAAGCGTGACCAAAAAGGGTGCGCCCGGTTTGTTGTAAATCGTAACGGATGTTATAAAGCGCAGAGTCAATTAAAAAATATTCCTGTTCCCAACCCAACGTAGCGATGACTTTGGTCACGTTCTTATCAAAGTACTGACACACATCCGTAGCCGCTTTGTCCAGAGCATGCAGGGATTTTAATAAAGGTGTTTTGTAATCCAGAGCTTCTCCGGTGTAAGAAACAAAAATGGTTGGGATACACAGGGTACCTCCCCAGATAAAAGCCGGAGAAGTAGGGTCCCAGGCGGTATAACCGCGGGCTTCAAAGGTATTGCGTATGCCTCCGCTTGGAAAGGAAGACGCGTCAGGCTCCTGTTGAATCAATTGGTTGCCGCTAAAACGCTCAATGGCGCGACCACCTTCAATGGGTTCAAAAAAACCATCGTGTTTTTCGGCGGTAGTTCCGGTTAAAGGCTGAAACCAGTGTGTGTAATGCGTTACACCCTTGCTTTGCGCCCAGGCTTTCATGCAGGCAGCAATCTGGTCGGCCATTTTTCTCTCGATGGTGGTACCATGTGAAATGGAATTCTGAAGACTTTCATACGCCTCTTCCGATAAAAATTCCCGCATGGCATCCTGTCCAAACACGTCGGAACCATAATAATTCGACACCTTATCGGATTTACGTTGATTTTCAAGCGGTTCGCGATTCACGACCTGCTGCATGGCTAAAATTCTACGGGTACTCATAGTTTTGAGGTTATTTGAATAAAAAACGAATTTTTGGCAAATTTATAGAAAAAAATAAGGGGTTAATATCTAAATAATCACATTTTTTTAACGTGACCTCCTATTTTTTAAACAACTAACGAAAAAAAATCGATTTTTTAGTCATAAGCATTCGCTTTAATCGCCGCTTTCGCCAAACTGATAAAAAAGTAAAACAAAAAACCCAGGCCTACTTTTACTATACTTAATTCTGGTGCCGCTATATCGAATCCTTTTTAGTTCCAAAGGGAACACTTTTGACATAAACTGTTAACTTGATGTACTCAAGTCTGATACGGCCTCTCAGGGTGTTTAACCCAACCCTTTTATTCTGGCGTTGGTATTGTTTGATTAAGGCTATACTTTTAGACCATGAACATGAGTCCACTATTTTTAAGGCTTCTTCCTATACTTTTTCTCAACCTTCCATTTGCATTCAGCAATCCAGCCACTCCCTTTTACAGGGAAAATAAGGGACAAGTTGGTGATCAATTCGGTTATCCGAGAAACGATGTTTTGTTCAGCGGAAGCAATGGCCATTCAACTTTTCATTTGTTAAGCACAAGTATCAGTTATCAGTTCGTTGAGGTAGTGAATTGGAAAGAGAAAATGAACCTCAAAACTCACAAACTTGAGCGTTCACCGGCTTTATCAAACATTTATCGCCTTGATCTGCAGTGGCTGGGTGCTAATTCAAATCACAAAGTGCGTACCGGAGAACTGGCACCCGGATATGATAATTTTTATTCTCATGTGTGTCCGAATGGAATAACACAGGTGAAATCCTTCAGCGATTTATGGTACGACGATTTATACCCTGGCATTCAAGTGCATTTCTATGAAAAGAACGGCGCAATGAAATACGATTATGTGCTGTCCCCCGGTACTGATTATCACCAAATTCTCATCAAGGTAGAAGGAGCCAAAACAATAAAAATCGGCAGGTCAGGAGAGTTAATCATTGAATGCCCTCTTGGGACCATCTCTGAGCCCTCTCCGCTTGTGATGCAGAACGGTAAACAACTCAAGGCAAACTGGAAAGTTCAATCAAACTTTGTAAGTTTTGAGATTCAAGGAGTGGACCCATCGAAAGTTCTTCTGATTGATCCACTCGTCAGGGCCTGGGGTACGTATTATGGCAACGCAACAGGTTCAGACGGCAGCCAGATCTATGGAACCTGTGTAGACCTGCTCAACAATGTTTATGTTGCAGGTGCCAGTACCACAACAGGCTTGTTAATGGCCACCACAGGCAGTCACCAACAAAACTATGCAGGCGGAGGAGACGCTTTTCTGGCCAAATTTGCCGGCAACGGCCAAAGAATCTGGGCCACCTTATATGGGGGATCCAATGCGGAAAGCGGTTACGACTGCGCCACCGATCTCACAGGGAATGTGTATCTCACCGGCATCAGTGGCAGTAGTGGTCCGGCGCCCGGCAATGGTATTGCCACAACAGGCTCGCACCAGAGCAGTTTAAATACAGTTTGGCAAAATGGTTTTCTCGCAAAATTCAATTCAGCGGGCATTCGTATATGGGGGACCTTTTATGGAGGGTCTCTTAACGAAAATGTATATGCCTGCACCACCGACGCACAGGGAAATGTTTTTATTGCCGGACAGGCTGAATCTTCAAACGGTATTGCTACAAATGGCGCCTACCAATCCGTTTTTGGTGGGCATTCCGATGCCTTCATAGCCAAATTTGATTCGAACGGTGTACGCCAATGGGGGACCTATCTGGGAGGTTCCTATTCGATGGCTGCAGAGGCTGGATTGAGTTGTGCAACTGATCCTGCCGGAAATGTGTACCTGGGCGGAGAACTTTCACCCGGCGCCCCTTTGTTTAGTGCAGGAGGGTTTCAAGCCAATTATATTGGCGGAGATAATGACGGATTTGTTGCTAAATTCAGTCCGGGCGGAGCACCGCTATGGGCCAGCTACTACGGCATCAACATGGCATTTGGTAACGACGAAGTTGTTGAATGCGTTACCGATCAGGCCGGAAATGTTTATCTCACGGGTAATTTAACCGCTCCCCCTGCTTTTACGTTCACTCCACCACCACCGGTACCCGCATCCAGTTTGATTGCCACACCAGGTACTTACATGTCACAACCAAATCCAACTTCGGGCTACAACACTTACCTCGCTAAATTTAACGCGAATGGTCAGCGTCAGTGGGGTACCTTTTTCGGAAACAACTCATTTGCCGGTTGCTGTAGCATTGATGCCAATGGCAAATTGTTTCTTGGCGGAATGAGTAACGGTACCATTGGCGTTACCCCCGGATGTCATCAACCCAATCCTACTCCTCTTGGCGACGCTCATTTTGCCGAATTCGACCAAAGCGGCGCGCTTCTTTACGCTTCCTATTATGGTGGTGCAAGGGAAGAACAAGCTTTTAGTTGTGTAAACGATGGTGTCGGCAACTTTTTCCTTGCCGGCTTCAGCAACTCCTTTGGCGGAACCAGCATTGCTACTGCCAACGGGCACCAACCAAGTTATCCTGGCACCAACCTCGACGGCGCACCTAACAGTTTCCTGGCCAAATTCTCAAGGTGCAATAGCCTTAACACCACTTTCAATCAAACCCAACCCACCTGTTTCGGGAGTGCCAATGGGTCGGCCAGTATGACCGCATCTGCAGGCGGCGATGGCATTACCTACTTATGGCTACCCGGAGGTTCTACGGGCCCTGCTCTCACCTCTTTAGCGGCCGGAAATTATACCTGCATCGTAAACACCAGCTGTGGAGTGAGCCTGAGTTATCCTTTTTCCATCACAAATCCGCCTGCCATCACTCTAAGCCTGCTTTCGCTGAACAACCCCGCCTGTGCGGGAAGCCTTGTAACGTTTAGCGTGAATGGTGGCGGAGGCACAGGTGCCTTAAACTATACCTGGCTGGGGGGAGCAACCATAAACGGACCAAATACTGCCACAGTTCTTGCCTCAGCCAATATGCTTTATAGTGTTACGGCTACCGACGCCAACTCCTGTACGGCAAACTCTTCGGTTTTGCAGAATGTAAGTGAATGCCTTGGTTTTGAAGAGTTGAAGGATGGAGTTGAAGTCAGCATTTATCCTAATCCCAGCACAGGATGGATAACAGTAAAAACCAAAATACCGGGCCATTTAAGGTTGTTTGATGCAACTGGCAGATTGATCCGTGTTGAAAAAATGGAGCATGATGAAACCAAGATAGACCTGAGAGGCTGCGCTGCCGGAATTTATATTTTGCGTTTTGAAAACAAACACAATCAACTGTTAGTTTTGGAAAAATAATCCCGGGCAATGAGGCTTCAGTAACTATTCAGCGCGTTTAGTCCCTGAATAGCTAGTCGTAATTTGATTAGGTTTTTTTCTACGGCTAAGGATTTCAAAAATGAATGTGTATCGAATCGAAAGTGAATATTGACACGTTTCATTCCACTATCTTCCCATCCTTCATTTTCAACTTCCTGTCCGCCCTGCCAGCCAATTCGTTATCGTGTGTAACTATAACAAAAGTTTGATTCAGTTCGGTACGTAAACGAAAAAAAAGTTCAATTAGTTCCCTGGCGTTTTCACTATCCAGATTTCCGCTGGGTTCATCGGCCAGAACCACCCTGGGTTGATTAATCAGGGCCCTTGCTACTGCCACACGTTGCTGCTCTCCCCCGCTTAATTCAGAAGGTTTGTGACGCACCCTCTCCTTTAATCCAAACGTATCCAGAAGTTCCATCGCCCTTACCTCCGTTTCTTTTTTTCCTTTACCGGCAATCCAGGCAGGAATGCACACATTTTCGAGAGCCGTGAATTCAGGCAGCAACTGATGGAACTGAAACACAAAACCAATGTTCTGATTGCGGAAGGCCGAAAGTTTTTTGTCGTTCCATTTGAACACATCCTGTCCATCGTAATACAATTCCCCGGCGTTAGGCCGGTCGAGTGTGCCAAGTATGCTTAAAAGACTGGTTTTCCCGGCACCCGAAGAGCCTACTATAGAAACCACTTCTCCGCTGCGGATTTCAAGGTCAACACCCTTCAGTATTTCAAGTTCTTTAAATGCTTTATGTATGTTTTTTGCTATGATCATCTTAAGCGAGGTAAAAATAACACCAGGTGCTGATTAATAAAATTCCGATTGTATCCAATACTATGCCTACACGCAGCATATCGCGCATTTCAATTTCCTTGGTTCCAAAAACAATGGTATTGGCTGCTGTGGCCACAGGTAGCATAAAACCAAGAGATGCAGCAAAAGTAGCCGGCATCATCAGCAACAAAGGATCTACTTCCAATTCCTTGTGAAGCGCCAACATGATGGGGATGACCAATTGTATGCTGGCAATGTTGGAAGCAAATTCACTGATGATGGTGACCACCACGCATATGCCCAGAATTAGTAGGAATGGCGATACGGCCTTAAACACCTGCAAACTCCCGGCCAGCCAATGGCTTAGGCCGCTTTTCTCAAATCCATAGGCCAGAGCAAAACCCGAGCCAAACATCAGGATAATATCGTAACGGATTTTTTTTGCATCCTCCCATTCCAGCAAGGATTTTCCCTTGTCCTGCGTTGAGGGAATTAAAAATAAGGCCAGAGCAGCCATCAAAGCCACCAATGAATCGTCAAAATAGTTTGGATAAGGAAACAGATGATTCCAGCCTTTGTATTGAAACGACTCGAAGTTGATATCTGCTCTGGTGAGCCAGAGTAAAATAGCCAAAATGGAAATGCCAAAAACGGTTCTTTCCTCATAGGACATGGGTCCCAGTTTCCTTAACTCTTCTTTAAAATATCCGGCATTCATTTTCAGTTTCACCTTTCCCTGAATGAAATACAGGTTCAGAATAAAATAACAGCAAAGTAAAAACGTGAATGAAAGCGGGAAACCAATTGCGCTCCAGGTTACAAAATTCAACTCCTTCTCAGGAAAGGCCTCATGAAAGGCTTTAAAAAAATACATGTTGGGAGGCGTGCCCACAGGCGTGGCCATTCCGCCAATGGTTGCCGAAAACGCAAGACCCAGCAGCATCGCTGCCGCAAATTTACCGGAATGTTTTTCGATATAGTCTCTCGTTTCATGAATCAAAGCATATACTGCGCTAAACAACATAACGGTAGTGGCGGTGTTGCTGATCCAGTTGCTGATTAAAAAGGAAGTAAGCATCATCCCAAACAAAATGGTTGAGGCTTTGGTGCCAACGAGTGTTAAAATTCTGAAAGCAATGCGTTTGTGCAGGTTCCATTTTTCGATGGCAAAGGCCAGCATAAAGCCACCGATAAACAGAAAGATAATACTGTCGGTGTACTGCTGTGCCACCTGTTTTACCTCGCTAATACCCAAAAGAGGAAGCATTAAAACAGGCACCAGGGCCGTAACGGCAAGACTCACCGCTTCACTGAACCACCAAACGCACATCCAAACGGTAAGCGCCGCCATGTAGGTAACTTTTGGGTTGACCGGATCAAGGTCTGTAAACGCACAAATGAATAAAGCCAGGGCCGGGCCTAGCAGTTTAAAAAGATTCCTGCGACTGAGTCTCACGCCATGAAGATAAGTAATACCAATGTGATTTATTAATTATGCCTGTAATTATAAATCTTTCAGTGGTATTATGCCGATTGATGAGAAGTTTGGTGCAATGAAGTGAAACGGAGTTGGACCAATACTTCTCTCACATCGGTATAATTTGGCAGGCCACAGGGAATATTTTACTAATTTCGCTACTTATGGCTACACTGGTAAAAACCTTACAGTCCATTTGGAAATTCGTGACTCAGGACATCTGGCAAATTCGCCTGAGTAAAGTAGACAGTAAGAGGGGTATTCTTATCCGGCAACTCCGAATTCTAAGCCTCGCCTTTAAAGGGTTTAAGGACGATAAGTGTCTCGTAAAAGCCACCGCTCTTACCTTTTATACACTCTTGTCAATTGTTCCTGTATTGGCCCTCATTTTTGCTATTGCCAAAGGTTTTGGATTTGAAGCCACACTGGAAGTACAAATTCTGAATGCCTATCCTGAGTATGGTGAGATTTTAACCAAGTCGTTCGTATACGCTAATTCTATGCTTTCAACTGCCAGAAGCGGGGTTATTGCCGGTTTTGGTATCCTACTTTTGTTATGGAGCGTATTGCAATTGCTAGTTAGTGTTGAAGATATTTTTAATGAAGTGTGGGAAGTAAATCAAGGGAGAAACTGGATCAGAAAAATTACCGATTACCTTACCGTCATGCTCATAAGTCCATTTATGTTAATCATAGCCGGAGGTTTAACAGTAGCCATTCAAACGCAAATTGGCGGGATGCACATGATGGGTTTTATCAGTACCTTCCTTGTCAAACTCCTGGCCTATTCGTTGGTTACAGCGGTATTTGTGTTTTTGTACATGGTGATGCCCAATACTAAAATCCGCTTCAGTTCCGCCCTTGTGGCAGCTATCGTAAGCACCATTTTGTTTGAGCTGGTGCAATGGGCCTACCTGGAATTTCAAATTGGTGTAAGCCGAATGAACGCCATCTACGGAGGTTTTGCCGCCTTACCCCTCTTTTTTATCTGGTTACAATACAGCTGGTACGTGGTATTATTCGGAGCTGAAGTCGCCTACGCCCATCAGTATGCCGATCATTATGAATTACAAACCGAAATCAATTCTATTTCACAACGGTACAAAAAAACCATTGCTTTGATGATTTCACATCTGGTGGCCATTAACTTCTACAATGGAGAGAAGGCTCTCACCGCCAAACAAATTGCCGAAAAACTTGATCTTCCCTTTAAACTGGTGGCCGTGTTAATTCGCGAATTGGTTGAAACTGGTTTGTTTACTGAAACCAAAAGTGAAAGCGGATTCATTGCCTATCAGCCGGGAGTAACCGAAAGTAAATTTACCGTACGTTACATCTTCAACCAACTGGATCGTAAAGGCATTAACGAATTGCCCATCAACGAAACCCCCGAATACCTCACCGCCAGTCAAACCATGCTGGCCTACGAAAAATACCTGGATAACGATTTAGGCAATACCTTTGTAAGGAACCTCGCCCCAATACAGTGAAATCCATAATTGGACTGATACTTGTTTTTGTTTTATGTTTTCCTGCCCTTAAGGCCCAGGAAAACGATTCCCTGCGCGTAAAGGACAGCCTTAGAACAGAAAAAGCAAAAAAGAAAAAAGTGTATTCCCATGCCCGTCGCGCTACCCTGATGAGTGTGTTTTTGCCCGGTTTGGGTCAGGGTTATAATAAAAAATACTGGAAGATTCCCATCATATACGCCGGATTGGGCGGATTCACCTACATGTACATCAGCAACAATCAGGAATACAATTATTATCGCGAAAACTTACAAGCCATTTACGATGAGGATCCGGCAACCGTTAACACCACCAATTACGAAGACTGGCAGTTAAAATCTCTGAAAGATCAGTACAAAAAAAACCGCGATCTGGCCATCATTGGTTTTTTTGCCGTTTATGCTCTCAACATCATTGATGCGAATGTAGATGGACACCTGGTAAGCTTTGATGTGAGCGATAATTTAGGTCTGCAAATAGACCCCTGGTACAATTTAAACCCCGGCTATTCTTTTGGCAGAGGCAGTTCAGCCGGATTAACACTTAAACTTAACTTTAAATAAAATGAAGATTGCTTTATTCGGGTATGGAAAAATGGGAAAGGAAATTGAACAGATTGCCCTGCTTCGAAAACATGACATTGTTTTAAAAATCGACGAAAACAATGCAGGAAACATAAGTTCAGATGATTTTAAAAAAGCGGATGTGGGCATAGAGTTCAGCACCCCTCACAGTGTTGTTAAAAATATCGGGAAAGCGCTGGATGCTCAATTGCCTTTGGTAATTGGCACCACCGGTTGGTATGATCAGTTAGAAGACATTAAAACACGCTGCCTGCAAAAAAACGGGGCCTTGTTTTATGCCAGCAATTTCAGCCTTGGTGTGAACCTGTTTTTTAAAGTGAACAGCTACCTCGCTGAACTGATGAACAAATACAGCGACTACGACATCAGCATGGAAGAAATCCATCACATTCATAAATTGGATAAACCAAGCGGAACGGCCATTAGTTTGGCCAATCAGATTCTCGAAAAAGTAGAACGCAAAAAAAACTGGAGCATCAGCGAAAAAAAACCAGAAACTCTTTTTATTCAAGATGTTCGCGAAGGCGAAGTTCCCGGCACGCATATCGTGCGTTATACTTCAAACATTGATGATATTGAAATCATGCACAAAGCCCATAACCGAAAAGGGTTTGCCCTTGGCGCGGTGCTTGCCGCTGAATTTCTGCACAACAAAAAAGGGGTGTACAACATGAGTGATTTAATTTAGTTGCTACACATCCACCATGTCTTATCATTGGATTAAACTCTACGAAAGTGAAGAAGAGATGGTAAATAACCTGCTTCCCGGACGTTTAATTCTGCTGGATTTACGAGGGAATAAAATTTGCCTCAGCCGGAACGAAAAAGGCGTGTTTGCTGTACAGGACAAATGTCCGCATAATGGAGCCAGCTTAAGTCGCGGATTCTGCAGTGCTAATAACGAAATTATTTGCCCCCTGCACCGTTATTCTTTTGACCTGAGCAGCGGAAAAGCCACAAGTGGCGGAGCTTACACCTTACAAACCTATCCTATAGAAATTAAAAACGACGGGGTGTGGCTGGGCATCAAAGCCAAATGGTGGGAGTTGTGAACTCAATTGCTGCTGTGTACCAGATCCGTTTTTGTGAACACCCTCACCGGATATAGCGCAGCCAGAAAAGCAATACCCATAATCAGCCCTGTTATTTTTATCAGGTCACTTACCTCAATGTCGATGGGATAATACGGGATGATAAATTCGCTGCCAAAACTCACCAGGTGAAATTGTATTTGCAACCAACACACCAGCAAACCTATCAATAAACCAAGCACTGCGCCAATACCTGAAATAAAAAGTCCCTCACGCATAAATATAGCCTGTATGGTTTTAATATCGGCCCCCATGCTGTACAAGGTTTTAATGTCTTTTCGTTTTTCGATAATAAGCATGGTGAGCGCTCCAATCAAATTAAAGGTGGCGATGATTAAAATAAATGCAAGGATAATAAAGGTCGCCAGTTTTTCAGTTTCGAGTGATTTAAACAGCACATCGTTTAACTGATACCGACTTTTCACTTCAAACCCTTCGCCTAACACTTCCTTTAGCTTTTCCTGCACCTCTTCCGTTTTAGAGGCCTCACACTTAATCTCCAAAGCGTTTACAGCACCATCACTTTCAAACAATTCGCGAGCTGTGCGCAGGTTCACAAAGGCAAACTGGTAATCCAACTCATCATTGAGGGAAAACTGTCCGCTTACACTGCCGGATAATTGAATCAAATCGTCCTCAGGATTCAAAGAACCCGACTTTCCCTTTTTGGGGCTAAAAAGCTGAACATCGCGTGTGAAACTTTCGTTGCTGATGCCCAATTGATCAGCTATGCCCCTGCCCAGAACCAAAAAATTACGGCTGCTGTCGTTCACTCCATTAAATCCTTCTACCAAAATAGAATCCAGTTTGGTAATGCGCTGAAACTGTTCGTCGACCCCCTTAACCGAAACCAGCGCTTGTTTTTCCCCGTTTTTTAAAAGGGCTTTGTCACTCAAGGTGAGTGAAACAAATTCAAGTCCTTCTATCGCTTTTAGTTTGGCATGCGTTTCCGGTTCGAGTTGAAATCCTTTTCCAAATTTCGCGCTTACCTTCAGGTCGGGCTCCAGTGCATTGTACAAACCGGCTACCGTTCCTGTCAATCCGTTCATGGCCGAAAGGATAATGACCAGGGCCGCGGTTGTTAAGGCAATGGCGGTAACACTGATCCAACTGATGATGTTGATCACGTTGTTGGACTTTTTTGAAATAAGGTAACGTTTGGCTATGTAGCTGGAAAAGTTCAGCGTTTACTTTTTTAGCAGGGCGTCGATGCGCATGGCGTAATCCAAAGAATCATCAATAAAAAAGCTGAGTTCAGGCACTATCCTTAATTGTTTTCCAACAATAAGGCCCAGCTTTTTACGAATCACATGGTTTTGATCTTGTATCAGTTTAAAAACAGCATCCTTATCATTTCCCTTGGTAGCCATAATGCTGACGTAAACTCTGGCTACCCCTAAGTCGGGACTGATGCGCACCTGGGTTACAGTAATAAAGCCACCTCCAAACAAATTACGGGCTTCACTTCTGAAGATCTCGGCGAGTTCTTTAGCCAGTAGTTTGTTTACTTTTTGCTGCCTGAGGCTGTCCATACCACAAATGTACTTAGATTTTGTAGTATATTCGCCTGAGGTATGAAAAAACTCTTTTCGGTTTTAAAATACACCAGAAATTACAAGGGGTACACGGCCCTGAACATTCTTTTTAACGTGTTTTATGCCTTGCTTTCTGCTTGTCGTCTGGCTTTAATCGCTCCCTTTCTGAAGCTGCTTTTTGAGAACAACACCAGCGACCTTCAGGGCATTTTAGCTAAAGGCGAACCGGCTTTTGAATTAAGTTCAAACTACCTGAAGGAGGCTTCCAACTATTACCTGGGCGGACTCATTTACGAATCGGGAAAGTTCAACGCGCTCATCTACATTTGTGTGCTTTTTTTCGCTGTAACATTTCTTACCAACCTCTGTCGTTACTTCGCCATGTTTTTTATAGCACCCATCCGTAACGGTGTGGTGCGTGATTTACGTAATAAAATGTACAACAAATCCATGTCCCTGCCGCTAAGTTACTATAGCGGTGAGCGCAAAGGCGATTTGATGAGCCGGATGAGCAGCGATGTTCAGGAAATTGAATGGAGCATTATGCAAACCCTTGAAATGATTTTCAGGGAACCGCTCACCATCGTAATTCTGTTTACCATCATGCTTGTAATCAGTGCCAAGCTTACCTTTTACATCCTTCTCCTGCTTCCGATCGCGGCAGTAATTATTGCCTTGCTTGGGAAGAGTTTAAAAAACGCCTCCCGCAACAGCAAAGAAACACTCGGAAGTTTAATCAGTGTGATTGAAGAGAGCCTGGGCAGTTTAAAAGTCATCAAAGCCTTTGGCGCGGAAAATTTCATGAAAAAAAAATTCGGTGAACTCAACCAATCGTACTTCAAACAAAATGTAAAAGTTTACCGAAAAACCGACCTCAGCTCTCCCCTCACAGAAATCATTGTCACCGGTATTTTAATGGTGATTTTATTTATCGGAGGAAGCATGGTGTTTCAGGATGAACTCACCGGGGCTTTGTTCATCACCTATTTTGCTTTGGCTTCTCAATTGGTGCCTCCATTAAAACAACTCACCAGCGCTTACAACAACATTCAGAAAGGCATTGCTTCTGAGGAACGCATTGATAAAATACTCCTGGCAGAGGAAAGCATCAGGGAAAAACAAGGGGCTAAGGATTTGAAAGGCTTTGAATCCGCAATTGAATACAATAACGTTTCCTTCGCCTATCATAAAGGCGATGAAGGCTACGTGCTTAAAAACATTCAGTTGAACATTCAAAAAGGGAAAACCATTGCCCTGGTTGGTCAGAGCGGAAGCGGAAAAACCACCCTCGCCGATATGCTACCGCGTTTTTACGATTGCGAACAAGGCGAGATTTGTATTGATGGCATCAACATCAAAGAACTTACCATCAAAAGTCTGAGAGACCGGATTGCGGTGGTGACTCAGGAAAGTATTTTATTTAACGACACCATTGCCAATAATATCGCTTTCGGCAGAACAGACATAAAACAGGAAGACATTGAGCGTGCCGCCAAAATCGCCAATGCCCATGATTTTATTATGGCCATGCCCGGTGGTTATCAAAGCAACATTGGTGATCGTGGAGGCAAACTCAGCGGTGGCCAGCGTCAACGCATCAGCATTGCCAGAGCAGTTTTGAGAAACCCTGATATCTTAATATTAGACGAAGCCACTTCGGCCCTCGACACCGAAAGTGAAAAACTGGTACAGGATGCCCTTTCCCGCTTAATGAAAAACCGTACCAGTCTGGTCATCGCGCATCGCCTTTCCACTATTGCCAGTGCCGACGAGATTATGGTGATGCAGCAGGGGCAAATTATTGAGAGAGGAAATCACAAGGAATTGCTGGCTCAAAACGGGGTATACAAAAAACTGTGCGACATGCAGAATTTTAAATGAGTGCCACACTTTACATAGTACCTACTCCCATTGGAAATCTGGAAGACATTACACTCAGAGCCATCAGGGTGTTACAAGAAACTGACTTAATTCTGGCAGAAGACACCCGTAACAGTTCGTTTTTGCTGAAACATTTAAACATTTCCAAACCCCTCAAATCCTATCACCAGCACAACGAACACAAGATTTTACAAGAAATTCTTGAGCTGTTGAATCAGGGAAAAAATATTGCGCTCATCTCTGACGCAGGCACTCCCGGCATTTCGGATCCGGGATTTTTATTAGTGCGGGAAGCCCTGCAACACAACATAACGGTTTGTACCCTGCCAGGGCCAACGGCTTTGATTCCTGCCCTTGTAAACAGCGGTTTGCCTTGTAACGAGTTTTCTTTTTATGGTTTTTTACCTCAGAAAAAAGGCCGGCAAACCAAATTGAAACAACTTGCGCTTGAAGAAAAAACATTTGTGGTGTATGAATCGCCATTTCGCCTTTTAAAATTGCTTGAGGAGTTGAAAACACATTTGGGGCCTAAGCGAACCGCCTGTGTTTGCAGAGAACTGAGTAAGCTGTTTGAGGAAAACAAAAGGGGAACCATGGATGAGTTGATTGCACATTACAAGGATAAAACAGTGAAAGGAGAGATAGTGGTAGTGGTGCAGGGTAACAAAGATCAGGAAGAAAACGAAGATGAATAAAGCTAAAAAAATCGGAAGTCCGCCGGGCACTTTGCATTATACCGGGGAACACGGAACGGAGCGCATTCGCATTACCTTGATTCGTTTTAACGAAAAGGAGTATTATGAAAAAGATTTTTATGACCTGTCGGAATGCCTCACCCATACCGAAAACGACAAGGTGAATTGGATCAACGTGGATGGGGTTCACAATTTGCCCTTGATTGAGAAAATCGGGCAGATTTTTAAAATTCATCCATTATCACTGGAAGATATTGTTCACGTTGAGCAAAGGCCTAAATTTGAAGATTACGACCATTACTTACTTTCTATTCTTAAAATGGTCACTTACAAAGAGGTGATGCAGCAGGAGCAGTTATCGCTCATTCTATTAAAAAACACAGTGATTTCATTTCAGGAACCGGATGGCAGTGATGCTTTTGATGTGATACGGGATCGTTTGCGCTCAGCCAAAGGACGTGTAAGAAAACACGGCGCAGATTATCTGTTTTATGCCTTAATGGATTCGGTTGTGGATTGGTATTTCCTCGTGGTGGACAAAATTGGAGAGAAAGTGCAGGTGGTAGAGAATGAATTGCTAAAGGACAATTCCAAAAACACGGTTCTGCAGTTGTATAAATTACGAAGGGAAGTGATCAACCTGGCCAAACACGTTATGCCGCTCAGGGAACTGGTGAATAACCTCTCGCGCTCCGAGAATGAACTCATCACCGAGAGTTTTGCCATGTTTCACCGTGACCTGGCCGACCACGTGACCCGTATTATTGATTCGGTGGGATCTTACAGAGAGTTGCTGAACAGTTTAATGGATCTGAACCTCAGTTACAATTCCAATAAAATGAACGAGGTGATGAAAGTACTTACCATCATCTCTACTGTGTTTATACCCGTTACGTTTATTGTAGGGGTATATGGAATGAATTTCGACTATATGCCCGAGCTCCGATCACCCTATGGATACGCAAGCGTATGGGTGCTGATGCTGATAATAATGGGTGGACTTGTGTATTATTTTAGAAGAAAAAAATGGTTGTAAGGAGGAGATCAGATGATCTCAACGGCATCCGGATATTTTGTTTTCCAGTTCTTTAAACTTTCTTTTGTTCTTACCATAATAACAGTCTTAGGATCAATTCTCAGTTTCACAAGGTAGGTGCTCCCTTTAACCTCCTGACGTTTAAATTTAACTGCTGCTCTCATTGTAATTGTTCTGTATTGTTCTTACTTGTTATATAACACAAGATAAGCGTTTAAGTTGTGTGACTAAAGTTAAAATAGCTAATCAGCAACTGATTTTTGTTATTAAAACAAAAACGCCCTCATCGGGCGTTTTCGCTTATGATATGTGCCTTACGGCTTATTTTACCTGATTAACTACGGCCTTAAAGGCTTCAGGATGGTTCATGGCCAAATCGGCAAGCACTTTACGGTTTAAAGTAAGGCCTTTGCTGTTAAGTTTGCCCATAAATTCCGAATAACTCATACCGTGTTCACGTACACCGGCATTGATACGCTGGATCCACAAACCACGCATGCTGCGTTTTTTGTTCTTACGATCGCGGTAAGCGTAGGTTAAACCTTTTTCAAGAGTGTTTTTGGCGATGGTCCAAACATTTCCTCTTGCACCCCAGTAGCCTTTGGTAAGGTTGAGGATTTTTTTTCTGCGCGCCCTGCTGGCGACATGGTTGACTGATCTTGGCATTTCTTTCTTTTTTTTGTGATGAAGTGATTTTAATCTACTTCATCGGTTTGGGGTTTAGTGGCGCTTTTATCTGCTCTTGTGACTAAAACCCGGGTTAAACATTGTTTTAATTAACCGGTACTTGGATACTTAAGGTTTTCGCTTAGATAAGTCCTAACATGAATTTCACGTTCGGAGTATCAGAAGTACTCACCAGACCACTTTTGGTTAAGGCACGTTTGCTGTCCTTAGCTTTTTTGGTCAGGATGTGGCGCTTGTAGGCGTGTTTCCTCTTGATCTTACCGCTTCCAGTTAAGCTAAAACGCTTTTTAGCGCTGGAATTCGTTTTTGTTTTTGGCATCTCTTTGGTTTTAAGGAGGGCAAAGATAGGAGATTCCCTGATATTCACAAAAAATATGTTGAAAAACCCGAATTTTAATCCTCAGTTATCCTATTGGTTAACAGAATTTTAGGAATTCAGTACTCAGGAGTTCAGTTGTTCCCAAAGCAGGTCTTTCAATTGCATCACATTCTTGCCGGTGGCAGAAGAAAAGAAGAGAAAGGGCACCTTGTTTTTGCCTTTCAAACGTTTGTTCAAATCCTTGCGCATTTCTTCCTCCAGTTCATCATCCATCAAATCCGCCTTGCTGATGCCAAGGATGCGCTTTTTGTCGAGCAATTCGGGATTGTATTTTTTCAGCTCATTCAGCAAAATTTTGTATTCGTCAACAATGTCCTTACTGTCGCAACTCACCAGAAATAACAAGGTGGAATTCCGTTCGATGTGTCTTAAAAACCGCAAACCCAAACCCTTTCCCTCATGGGCTCCTTCGATGATTCCCGGGATATCCGCCATCACAAAACTTTTGTAATCCCTGTAATTCACAATCCCCAGATTTGGAACCAGGGTGGTAAAAGGATAGTTGGCAATTTCGGGTTTGGCTGCACTCATTACAGAAAGCAGGGTGGATTTTCCGGCATTGGGAAATCCTACCAAACCCACGTCGGCTAATACTTTTAATTCTAGAATTTTCCACTCGTTTCTGCCGGGTTCCCCGGGCTGTGCAAACTGTGGACTTTGAAGTGTACTGCTTTTAAAATTGGCGTTCCCTAATCCCCCTCTTCCTCCCGGCACAAGAATAACTTCCTGACCGTCTTCCGTAATTTCACATTCCAGTTCTCCTGTTTCTGCGTCCCGCGCCACGGTACCCAATGGAACCTCCAGAATTTCGTCCTTGCCTTGTTTGCCGGTGGAATTGGCACTGGAGCCATTTTCCCCCGCGGCGGAAATCACGTGTTTGCGGTACTTAAGGTGAATAAGCGTCCAGAATTGTTTGTTGCCCCTTAGAATAACATGGCCGCCACGCCCTCCGTTGCCTCCATCCGGCCCACCCATTGCGGTGAATTTGTCACGGTGAAAATGTACCGCTCCTCCACCGCCCTTGCCACTTCGGCAACAGATCTTCACATAATCAACAAAATTGTTATCCATAGTTCGAAAATAAAAAAGTCCAACGTTGGTGTGCAACGCCGGACTTTTTATGCGTTTGTATTTTTATTTGCGTCGCTTGCCTTTTTTCGGGGCTTTAGCCTTGGCTTTCCCGGCTGTTTTTTTAGGAGCCGCTTTTTTAGTTGCCTTTTTGTTTGTTGCCTTTTTAACTGCTTTTTTCCCTGCCTTTTTGTTCAGCTTCTTAGGCGCTGCTTTTTTGGTTGCTTTTTTTGCTTTGGCCTTTGTGTTCTTCGCTTTCTTTGGGGCTGCTTTTTTTGCCTTTGTGTTTTTGGTTTTTTTAGGCGCTGTTTTCTTCGTGGCTTTTTTTGCCGCCTTCTTTACCGCCTTTTTTGGTCCCGCTTTTTTGGTGGCTTTTTTTACAGCCTTTTTAGCTGCTTTTTTAGCTGCTTTTTTTGCCTTGGGTTTTTTAGTTGTTTCCTTTTTGGCTTTCGCCTTTTTGGCTTTTGGTTCTTCGGCTTTGCTCTGAACCTGCTTTTGACTTTGAACTTCTTTTTTCGGCACCGCTACTTTAGGCGTTTCAGTCTTGGCTTTGCGGGCTTCTGATTTTGCTTCCTGAGCCTCTTCTGCTTCTGAGCGCTTAATAGCGTCAATTTCCAACAACAACTCAGGTTCAATTTCTTTTGCCACTTCATAATCCTGAACCGTTAAGTCAAGATGTTCTATGTCGGTTTCCAAAGCGGTAAGGTCCATTTCAGCATTCATAAAATTCAATCGCTCCACTATAGCGTTAAAAATATCATCTATGCTGCCGGTTCCCTTAATGGAATGAAATTTACCCTGCTCACTGTAATAGGCTTTCAGAGGCATGGTTTTATTGTTGTATTCCTGTATCCTGCGGCGGATAATGTCTTCGTCCTGATCATCACTGCGTCCGCTGTCTTTTCCACGGTTCAGTAAACGTTTCATCAGTTCTTCATCGTCTACTTCCAGCGAAAGCATACCGCTGATGCCGGTTCCCTTTTTCTGAAGTAAATCGTCGAGTGCAATGGCCTGTGCAGTGGTACGTGGAAATCCATCGAAGATAAACCCCTTGGCGTTTTTATTGTCATCCACCTTTCCTTCAATCATACTGATAACAATATCGTCTCCCACCAATTCTCCCCGATCCATGATCTCCTTGGCTTTCATGCCAAGCAAAGTACTCCGCGATATTTCTGAGCGGAGCATATCGCCGGTACTCATATGCACCAGACCGTATTTGTGTATCAAACGTTCGGATTGTGTGCCCTTGCCCGCGCCCGGGGGGCCAAATAAAACAATGTTCAACATTTTTTCCATGGTTTTTGGTTTAAGCTAATACGTATATTTCTTTTAAATTTCTTCCAAGGCCGTTGTAATCCAAACCGTAACCCACAACAAACGCATTGCTGATGCTGATACCGGAATAGTGAATCGGGAAAGGTTTGTGGTACAGTTCTTTTTTGATCAAGAGGCTGGCTATACGAACACCGGCAGCTCCGGCCGCTTTAAGTTCCGCCAGCAAGGTTTCAATTGTTGTTCCTGTTTCAACAATATCTTCAATCAATACAACCTGTTTGTTTTTTACATCTTGAGTAATTCCGTCAGGCAGATGAACATGGCCTGTGCTTTTGGTGCCTTGGTAACTGGAAGCTTTTATAAAAGCCACCTCGCATTGTTTACCGAAAGCTTTCACTAAATCAGAAGCAAACATAAACGCGCCATTCAGCACCACCAAAAAATAGGGTGTTTCGTTTTTAAAATCGTTTTCAATTTGTTTGGCCATTTTATTTACGGCTTGGGCAATTTGTTGCTCTGAAAGGTAGGGCTTGAACTGTTTGTCATGTAAAGTAACGAGTTGGCCCATAATTAAACAAATATATGCTTTTTTGATATTCGTATATTTACGGCCTTGAGCCCGATAGGTAAAAATACAGCCCTGGCAGCACAATTTCTAAGGGAAGGGAAGTTGGTGGCTATTCCAACAGAAACCGTGTATGGGCTTGCTGCCCTCGCCAGTGACCAAAAAGCCGTTTTATCGGTGTTTGAAGCCAAAAAACGTCCGAGTTTTGACCCCCTTATCCTGCATTTTCATTCCATTGAGGCCATACAGCCTTATGCCGAACTAAAAGACGGCCCCTTGCTGAAATTGGCCCAACATTTCTGGCCCGGCCCTTTGAGCCTTCTTTTGCCCAAAACCCCTTTGGTACCCGATTTGGTGACCTCAGGATTGGAGAAAGTAGCGGTACGCATCCCTAAGCAGGCGCTCACCCTCGCTCTTCTGAAAGAATTAAATGCCCCCCTAGCCGCCCCCAGCGCGAATCCTTTTGGTTACATCAGTCCAACCAAAGCCGAACACGTTAGAAAACAACTGGGTGATAAAGTCAGTTATATTCTGGATGGAGGCGACTGTGAGGTTGGCCTTGAATCCACGATTATTGGACTTGAAGAGGGACGCGTTTGTGTTTACCGGCTGGGTGGTCTTTCCCTCGAGGACATAGAATCGGTTTGTGGAAAAGTGGACCTGAGTTTGAATGTTTCCAGCAATCCCAAAGCTCCGGGACAACTAAAAAGCCATTATGCGCCTAAAAAACCGCTATTTTTTGGAGATGTAACGGAACTGACTCAATTGCACAAAACCAAAAAACTAAGCATTATCTGTTTCGGGGGTATTGCGCATTCGAATGAACAACCAAAGCAGGTTTTGGACCTATCCCCCAAAAAGGATTTAAGAGAAGCCGCCATGAATTTATTTGCCATGTTAAGGGCCGCCGATGAAAGCGATACAGAGGTCATTCTTGCTCAAACCTTACCTGACAAAGGTTTGGGGAGGGCCATTAACGACAGGCTAAAACGGGCCTCTGTTTAATTATTCAAGCTTTAATTGCCGCCGGGTACTTCCATTCGGCGTAATCACTTCAAGAATGAAGATACCCTTGCCAAGCTGATCCAGTTCCAGCACCTGAGGTGTTTTAGTACAAGTGGTACTATACACTTCCTTCCCTAAAGTGTCAGTCAACTTTACTTTATAGGAGGATTCGCAATTCACACTCAAATGCACCTGGCCTTTGGATGGATTGGGATACAGGAGCAACTGCACTTCAAATTGGTGTTCATCAATACTTAATGGTGCAAGACCCTTGTACCATATCGGGGAAGTTACAATCAGCTGCTGATCCTGTTGTTTGATCTCGGCGTAATAGTAATATTCATTATTCATGAGAATGTTATAATCGGTATACTGGAGTGTGTTGTTTCCGGTGCTGATCTGCACCGGCTCCGCCCATAAGGTACCGGTGTTGGCAGAGCCCCTGAACAGTTTTATGGTGTCAGCATTTTCTCCATCCGGATCGGCATGCGTTAGTTGAAAACTGGGATATACCGTACCCTGAATGATTGAGCCCATCACCTGACCATTCATGTTAAAATTAATCTTTGCGTTGGAGTCATCACTCCCGTAAAAGCGCATTTTTTGCATGGCATCAACAAGGTTTGCCCGGCTCAGAGATGGAGCGAGAATAACCAGGCGGCCGCCATTGCTGCGGCCAAAATTGGTGTAATGGTTGTCGTGATCATATCCTATGCCCAAATGATAACCTTTAAATAGCAATTGTCGGTAATAGGAAATATAATCACCCGTAGAATAATCATCATAGGTGTCTGCCTGGCTGAAGGCTAGTCCGCTTCGAAGGGGCATGCCCACAATAGCACTGTCGTAAGCCGGATTATAGGGCAGGTAGGCTAAAGCACCAGAGAAGGAACCGTTAGTGCTGAAATCGGTATGGTAGGGATGCGCCAGATAACAAAACGCGTTAGGATTGTTTTTTACTTTTCGGAACAAACCATCATAGTCTGACTTTTCGTTGTAGATGTCATAGTTACCCGGTTCCCAGCCTATTAATTGATTAAAACCATATACAATGACGTGGCCATTGTAATTGGAAGAGACCCCATATTCAATACCAAACAAGGCGGCAAATACCCCGTCCTGATTTGCCGTGTTGGCCATGTTGAGACCCACAGTATAGTTTTGTATCTCAAAGCCCGGGTTGTTATTGCTGGAGTAATGGTTGTGTTCTGAAATACCGAGAAAGTCAAAATCGTTGCTGAGTTTGGCATAGGTATAACTGCCGTCGGGTCGGGAAACACCTGAGTTCAGAGAATCTTTATTGCCATCACTGAATCCGGTATGGGCATGAAGATTGCCAAAGTAATAATTGTAGGTTTGGGCCTTGCCCGTAAATAGAAGATGGAGTATAAGGAATATCAAAAGATACCTCATACCCTTAAAGGTAATCATTTTTGGATTTGAATTTCCTCAGTGAAGAAGGGATTTTCTTAAGGCCACTATTTTTTTGCAATCAAAGCCACAGCAAAGGCGTTTACACCTTCTGAACGTCCTACATACCCCAATTTCTCGTTGGTGGTGGCTTTAATGGAAATTTCACGCGTGCTGACTCCTAAAATCGGGGCCAGAATTTCCTGCATGGCAGGGATGTGTGGATTGATTTTTGGGGCTTCAAGACTTAAGGTAGCGTCGACATTGCCAACCAAAAACCCTTCTTTGTCCAGAAGCGCCACCACTTCTTTTAAAAGCAGCTTGCTGTCGGCATTTTTGTACTTAGGGTCAGTATTGGGAAAATGAAAACCAATGTCCCTCAGGTTAGCAGCACCCAAAAGCGCATCGCAAATCGCGTGTAATAACACATCGGCATCGCTATGGCCTACACAGCCTTTGTCAAAAGCAATTTTTATTCCGCCCAGCCATAGTTCTCTTCCGCTGCCCAACGGGTGTACATCGTAACCAAATCCAACCCTTATGTTTAATCCACTCATTTGATATTATTTTGCCAGGCAATTGGTGCTGTTTGTTGACAAACCCTCGCAGTGTTTTTTAGCTTTTGATTTAGTTGCCTCTACTTCTCCGGCAATATAGGTGCCGTTAGAGTTGGTACATTCACAGGTGTAATTCTTTTTGCATGAAGCCAGGCTCATGATTACAAAAATAAGTATGGCCGAAAAATGCCTCATGCTTCAATGGCTCTTACCCCCGGTAAACTGCCCTGTTCAATGTACTCCAGCAAAGCTCCGCCGCCGGTACTCACATAACTGACTTTATCCGATAAATTGTATTTATTGATGGCAGCCACGCTATCTCCTCCTCCAATCAAGGTAAACGCGCCGTTTTTTGTGGCTTCAACAATATCATAAGCGGCGGCTTTGGTGCCGTTTTCAAAACTCGACATTTCGAAAACACCCATGGGACCATTCCATAAAATGGTTTTTGACCGCTTAATAATATCGCCAAAAAGTTGTATGCTTTTGCTGCCAATATCCAAACCCATCCAGCCTTCCGGTATTTTATCAATATCCACTTCTTTTTTGGAGGCCTCGTTCGAAAACTGATCTGCAGCAATGGCATCCACCGGTATACAAAGGTTTACCCCTCTGACTTTGGCTTTTGAGATGAGTTCTTTGGCAATATCCAAACGGTCTTCTTCACAAAGCGATTTTCCAATTTGACCACCCAAGGCTTTAATAAATGTAAAAGCCATACCACCACCAATTAAAATGTTATCGGCTTTATCCATCAATTGTTCGATGATGAGGATTTTATCACTCACTTTTGCTCCACCAATAATCGCCGTAAAAGGTTTTTGCGATTGGTTCAGCACTTTATCAATACTGGCCACCTCATTGGCCATCACAAAACCAAAACATTTGGCATCAGATTTAAAATGTTTGGCCATCACTGCTGTTGAGGCATGTGAACGGTGCGCGGTACCAAAGGCATCGTTCACGTATACGTTGCCGTGTTTGCTCAACTTCTCAGCAAAGCTTTCATCCCCTTTTTCTTCCTCCTTGTAAAAGCGCAGGTTTTCAAGCAATAATACGTCTCCCGCTTTCAACGCAGCCGATTGTGAAAAAGCAGTCTCACTGATACAATCCTCTGCAAACTTCACAGGTACACCCAAATGTTTGCTCACCTCGCTGACAATGTGTTTTAAAGAATACTTGTTGTTTGGTCCCTCTTTCGGGCGACCCAAATGGCTCATCAACACAATACTTCCACCATCCTTTAGAATTTTCTTAAGTGTAGGAATTGCCGCACGAATACGTGTAGCGTCAGTAACTTCAAACTTTTCGTTGAGAGGGACATTAAAATCAACACGAATGACAGCTCGTTTGCCTGAAAAATTTATTGAATCTACGGTTTTCATTGTTGTTTAAAATTAAGCTAATTTTTTTAATGCGTTTTTAAATGCCGAAATCGTTTGGTCGAGGTCGTTTTGACTGTGTGCTTCACTTACAAATCCCACTTCATAGCCGCTGGGCCCCATGTAAATACCTTCTTCCAGCAAAGCGTGATAAAGGGTTTTAAAATATGTCATGCTGTTGGGGTCAATATCTTCTGATTGGCTGATATTTTCTTTGTTGGTAAACGCAAGCCAGAAAATGGAACCCAAACTAAAAATCTTCAGCAAAGGAAAGGTGTTTACATTTTGAATGCCATGCACGAGGTAGGTCGTGTTTTTTTCAAGACCTTCATAAAATCCGGGTTTCAAACATTCGCTTAACTGCGCAATGCCCGCTGCCATGGCTACCGGATTGCCACTAAGCGTGCCTGCCTGATACACCGGACCCATGGGTGAAACACAATTCATGATATCTTCAGAAGCTCCGTAAGCCCCTACAGGAAATCCTCCACCAATAATTTTACCATAGGTGATGATGTCCGGGGCTATGTTAAAGTGCCCTGCAGCGCCGGTAAATCCAAGCCTAAAGCCTGAAATTACTTCGTCGAAAATAAGCAGGGATTTGTGTTGGGTGCAAATGGCACGCAGAAATTCCAGAAATTCTTTGGACTGCAACAACAAACCATTGTTGGCCGGAACCGGTTCTATAATTACACAGGCGATTTGATCCCCAAAATGGGTAAAGGCTTCCACCACAGCGCCTTTGTTGTTCAGGGGCACGGTAATGGTTTCGGCACTTACACTTTCAGGCACTCCGGCGCTGCTGGAATTGCCAAAAGTAACCAGGCCGCTGCCTGCTTTTACCAGAAGGGCATCCACATGACCGTGGTAACAACCTTCAAATTTTAAAATTTTATTGCGTTTGGTAAATCCTCTGGCCAAACGAATGGCGCTCATTACCGCCTCCGTACCACTGCTCACAAAACGCAACTTTTTAATAAAGGGGTTATTGCTGAGAATCAAAGCGGCTAGTTGGTTTTCCAGTTCTGTTGGAGCCCCGAAGGAGGTGCCCTTACGCATGGTTTTATCCACCAAATCAAGCACCTTATCATTGGCGTGGCCTAAAATCAGGGGTCCCCAACTGCAGCAGTAATCGATGTACTGGTTACCATCAGCGTCCCATACTTTTGAACCTTTACCGCGTTCCATAAAAAGGGGATTACCGCCCACACTTTTAAAGGCACGAACGGGGGAATTCACCCCACCGGGAAAAAATTGTTTTGCAGTTTCGAATAAGGCATTAGAGCGGCTGTGGTCCATAAATGAAGAAGCGCAAAATTAGAGAAATATTGGCTGCTGGGGCCTATTTTTTAACGTTAATTGCTGGCAATTGTTTCAAAAAAGGCCCGGGATTTGTTGTATACTTGCATACCAAATTATTTCGCATGAAACGACTGATTTTAGCCCTTATCGTTCTGGTTTCTTTCTCATTTGTATTGCCTTCAGGCGATTACGGAACCATTCCTCCCGCCACCGTTAAAAAGCTGGATGGCACTAAAGTGAATACCAACACCTTCAGCAACAATGGAAAACCCATAATCATCAGTTTTTGGGCTACCTGGTGCAAACCTTGCAAAAAGGAACTGGATGCAGTACATGAAAATTACGAGGAATGGGTGAAAGAAACCGGTGTAAAACTCATTGCTATTTCTATTGACGATGTAAGAAGCTCAAGCAAGGTGGTAACGGATGTAAAATCCAAAGGCTGGGAATTTGAAGTGTACCTGGATGAAAACTCTGATTTTAAACGCGCCATGAGCGTGAACAACATTCCTCACACCTTTTTAGTAGATGGAAAAGGAAATATTGTCTGGAGCCATAACTCTTACACCGAGGGGGATGAGGAAAAACTCTACGAAAACGTTAAAAAGCTGGTAAACGGAGAAACGCTGTCGCATTAATTCCCCGGCTCAGGTTTTTGTTATTCAACAAAATTTGAGTTTATTTGCCCATGTTTTTGAATACCATTAAAAGTAGCCTTAAAGCTACTTTTTTACTATTAGCGCTGGCTGTTTTTACTTCTGTAAATGCGCAGAACACCAACGATTACGGTTCCATACATGGCAATTTCCAAATTGACGCGCAATATTACAATGCCGACTCGCTGATTGGCGCACCAGAAGTGCCTGAAAAAATGCTATCCAATGCCTATGGCATTATTAATTACACCAAGGGTAAATTCTCTGCCGGGATACGTTACGAGGCCTACAACAACGTGATGCAGGGCTTCGACAGCCGTTACAAGGGGCAGGGCATTACCAACCGTTTTGTGCGCTACCAGGAAGAATTGCTCGACATTACCATTGGTAACATCTACGATCAGTTTGGCAGCGGTTTGTTGTTTAGAACCTATTACGAACCCGGTTTGCTTTATGATAACTCCCTTGACGGTATTCGGGTGATTTCGCGGCCTTACAAAGGTTTAACCTTCAAAGGCCTTGTGGGAAAACAGCGTTCGTTTTTTACGGTAGGGCCCGGTATAGTAAGGGGTTTTGATGGAGAAATGAATTTAAAGGAATTGCTCGATAGCGCGGTGAGCTCCGGTTTCCCTACCATTATTTTAGGCGGAAGTTTTGTGAGTAAATACCAGGAAGATCAGGACCCTGAGTTTAATTTACCTGAGAATGTAGGCTCTTATGGTGGGCGCATAAACGTGATCACCGAGAACTTTAATTTTTTTGGAGAATACGTTTATAAGGAGAATGACCCAAGCGCCGACAATAAATCATCAGCGAATGGAGAAACCTATTATTCCTATAAATTTGGTGACGGTATCTTTTTATCAGCATCTTATGCAGTAAAAGGATTAACATTTTTAGCTCAGATTAAACGCATCGACAACATGGGCTACAGAAGTGACCGTGATGCTACACTTCAAAATTTATTGATCAATTACCTCCCGGCCACCACCAAACAACACACCTATCTGATGCCTGCCTTTTTCCCTTATGCCACTCAACCAAAAGGAGAATTCGGAGGAATGGGTGAAATTCAATACAAATTCAAAAAAGGCACCTTACTGGGCGGAAAATACGGCACAGAAGTGACACTCAACGGGTCAATTGCTTACGGCTTAAAACAAATTGGAGTGAACGACAGTGCTACAACCATGACCCTTTACAAAACCAATTATTTTGAAGTTGGAGATCAATACTACCACGATGCGTTTATTGAAGTGAACAAAAAATTCAGCAAAATTTGGAAGGGTACATTTATGTATGCCAATCAGTTTTACAACCGCAACATGGTTCAGTTTGGCTCTCCCAACGCCGGGTACGAAAATATCCTGTCTCATATTGCAGTAGTTGACATCACCTACAAATACAATTCCAACAGCGCTCTGCGGTTTGAGACCCAGGGCTTTTTCTCACCTAATAAAACCAATCCAAATGCCGGCAGCTGGGCCACCGCCATGCTGGAATGGAGCCCAAGCACCCACTGGTTTGTGGCCGTTTTAGACCAATACAACTTCAGCAACCCTAACGAACAGCTTCAAATTCACTACCTGCTTGGCACAGCCGGTTATACCAATGGTCCTCACCGTATTTCTATGAGTGTAGGCAAACAAAGAGCAGGTATATTTTGCGTAGGCGGGGTTTGCAGAAACGTGCCGGCCAGCAATGGGGTGGCTATTTCAATAACCAGCAGTTTTTAGTACCTTTAATTCATGAAACATCCAATTCTAATCGGGACGCTTTTTGTCCTGGCGGTCATAAGTTCCTGCGACAAGGTAACCGAACCACGGGTGAAACAAACCGTGGTGGTTGGCTCCCAGTTTGTAACCAAAACAAACACATCTATTGCTCATTTCAAAAAAGTGTTGCTTGAAGATTATACCGGTCACACCTGTGGAAACTGCCCGGCTGCCGCTGATGTTGCTCATCAATTGGCAGTAAAGTATGGTGACACCCTTGTGGTACTGGCTGTGCATGCAGGCTTTTTTTCAAAAGTAAAACTACCCGAATACCCGGCCTCCTACACAACCACGGCTGGTAACGACTGGGATGCCACTTTTATTGGCAATGCCGGCAATCCTAATGGTATGACCAACCGGAAAAACTATGCTGGAAATGGGGTAGTAAATAAAGAAACCAAATGGCCTACCACTGTTTCCCTGGCATTAAATGACCCTATGGTTGTTCGCCTTGATCTCGAAACAAAATATGATACAGTAGTACGCTCCCTGAGCACTAGCATCAAGGCCAAGTTTCTTTCTGCTTACAGCAAGGGCACAAAACTCTCTGTTGTTTTAATGGAAGATGGAATAATTGGAGCACAAACCGATTACAGGGTGTCCCCGGATCTGGTTGAAGACTATGAATTTGAACACATGCTACGCAAAAGTTTGAATGATTCCTGGGGGGTAGTTTTAAAAGATCCTCCAATAGCTGTAAACGATTCAGTTTTGGTTTCTTACCCCAATGTTGGATTAGAGACTACACTCAATGATAAAAAAGTTAGTCTGGTGGTTTTTGTGTACGATGCTACAACCAAAGAGGTGCTTCAGGTAGAGAAGCTAAAAATCAGGTAGATTAATACTGCTCTCCTTCATTTGGGAAATCAGAACTTTTCACATCCTTAATATAGGATTCAAAAGCTTTACCCATACTTTCGTAAAGGTTAAGGTAACGGCGTAAAAAACGCGGGCTAAACTCGTGGTTCATTCCCAGCATATCGTGGGTTACTAAAACTTGTCCGTCAACGCCCCCGCCAGCTCCAATGCCTATCACCGGAATGGAAATGCTCTTGGCTACTTTTTCTGCAAGCGCCGCAGGAATTTTTTCGAGCACCAGGGCAAAACACCCATAGCTTTCGAGCAACTTTGCATCTTCCATCAAACGTTCTGCTTCCTCTTCTTCTTTTGCCCGAACTGAATAGGTACCGAACTTATATATGCTTTGGGGCGTTAAACCCAAATGTCCCATAACAGGAATACCGGCAGTTAATATCCGCTCAATGCTTTCTTTGATCTCCCTTCCCCCTTCCATTTTCACCGCATGGGCTCCGCTTTCTTTCATAATGCGGATACTCGACATCAAGGCTTCTTTCGAATTGGCCTGATAGGAGCCAAAGGGTAAATCCACCACAACCAAAGCCCGGCTAACGGCTCTCACCACCGATCCTGCGTGATAAATCATTTGGTCCAGCGTTATGGGCAAAGTGGTTTCATGGCCCGCCATCACATTACTGGCACTATCGCCCACCAATATCACATCAATTCCTGAACTGTCGATAATTTTAGCCATGGTGAAATCATAGGCCGTAAGCATGGCGATTTTTTCGCCCCGCTTTTTCATTTCCTGTAACACGTTGGTGGTTACTTTTTTTATCTCTTTGTGTACCGACATGATTCCTTTACAATAAAAGTAAACAAAAAACCCAACCGTTTTATGGGATGGGTTTCTTTAAGGTATTTAAATGGGATTAAAATCCTTGCTTATCGGTGATTTTGTGTTCGATCAATAAACCTACACAGGCCGCATCAGTAGCTTTGTGTTTGTCTTTTTCAGTAGCGCCTTGTGGCACCATCACTTCAATTACCAGTTGGCGGGTGCTTACGCTTTGGAATTCAAAATTCTGGATGTTGTCTGCAGTTGCGTTGTCGAACAACAACTCGTTGGTGCGGGAATCGTAAATTTTGAAATTAACTTTATCTCCGAGCTTATCGGTTTCACAGCACACTGAAATGCGGTAATCCATGCCTTTGTAAATAACACAACGCAGTTTCGACACCATGCCCTGATTGAACAAACCGCTTTTGCTTTGGGCATTGTATTGCCAATTTTCACTTTTGGTATCTTCAAAAACACAATACTTTCTGTGAAACTGTCCACAAACGCTGGTTTGAGGCAAAAGAAGGGAGCTGTAAGCAAAAAATAAAATGGTGAAAATATATTTCATAATGCGAGGTATTATTTTGTTAATGTATAAGAGTTGCGGATCTCTTTAATTTTTGTGATTATAGCGGTATAATTGGCCTCAGTAATAACCAACTGTTTTCCTCCGGCCAGCATCATCTTATCCTCCCCTTTGGTTTTAGCTGCTTCAGCGTCTTTTTCCTCAATTTTGTTGAACTCGGCAAGCAGACCTTCAAAGTCGGCTCTAACGGCCGCCACGTTGGCGTCGCTTTCGTGTTTTTTCAAAAATTCAATCAGGTTCTCCAGTGTGTATTTTTGATCGGCCATACGTTCCACAACCGGACTTCCGGCTTCGTACTTCGCCAATTGGCTGGCGATAAATATACTTTCGAGCCAGCCGCCGGCAACCACCATGGCCAATGTTGGGCCTTGTTTGCTATCCTCAAGTGTTTCAAAGGATGAGAAATAAATGTCATCGGTGATCACACCCAGTGAATCGGCGTTTGACAAATTATTTTCCAAACGTTTGAGCATTTCGGGCTTAATCGCTGTAGAAACACCAATCTGGTCGCCCATGGTTTTAACCGTTTTGAAATATTTAATGGACTCCGAGCCAATTTCAAAGATGCTGCAATAGCTTAAATCGCAGCTATAGATGCCAAAATTCAGTGCTTTGGATTTGCTATCGGTGTAATTTTTTTCATTCGCCAAAGGGTTCAGGAAAGAGGTGTTTTTATTGTTCTTTCCGCCCACAATTTTAATGAATGACAACATTTCTCCCGGAGACGGCACCTGAAAGAAGGTTTCAGAAACGGCGCTGGTGGTGCTTTCCTGGGTTTTGGCCGTGTCTGAGGCTTCGAGTTCTTCTGACTTGTCGCCACCACCACAGCTACCAAGCGTGAAGGCGGTGAGGGCCGATAAAATTAACAGACTAGATTTATTCATGTTTTAAAGATATGTTTTTTTAGTTTGACTTCAAGATTTTATTCACCAGAGCAGCTGCTTCGTGAAATTCAATGGCTGAAAACACTTTCAAGCCTGATTCATCAATGAGTTTTTTAGCAATATCTGCATTGGTACCTTGCAAACGCACAATAATGGGTACTTCAATGTTCCCCATATTTTTATAAGCATCCACAATGCCCTGAGCCACACGATCGCAACGAACGATGCCACCAAAAATATTCACCAAAATGGCTTTTACATTTTTGTCTTTGAGAATTATCCGGAACGCCTTTTCAACCCTTTCGGCGTTCGCTGTTCCACCCACGTCCAAAAAATTGGCCGGTTCTCCTCCGCTCAGTTTTATCAAATCCATGGTAGCCATGGCCAAACCGGCTCCGTTTACCATACAACCCACGTTACCATCCAACTTAACATAATTCAATTCGGCGTTACGGGCTTCCACATCTGTTGGATCTTCTTCGGTGATGTCGCGCATGGCTTCGTAATCCGGATGGCGGAACAAACCATTGTCATCAAAACTCACCTTGCTGTCAACGGCGATAATTTTATCATCGCTGGTTTTAAGTACCGGGTTAATTTCAAACAAGGAGGCGTCGATGCTTTCATACGCTTTGTAAAGCGAGGTGACAAATTTCACCATTTCTTTAAATGCGTTTCCACTCAAGCCAAGATTAAAAGCAATTTTTCTTGCCTGAAAACCTTGCAGTCCAACGCGGGGGTCAATTTCTTCCTTCCAGATTTTATCAGGGGCATGCTCAGCTACAGCCTCTATGTCCATACCGCCTTCAGTGCTGTAAACGATGGTATTGCGGCCTTTGCTGCGGTCGAGCAACACGCTCATGTAAAATTCCTTGGTTGGAGATGCACCGGGATAATACACATCTTGCGCAATCAATACTTTATTAACCAATTTGCCTTTAGCACTGGTTTGCGGGGTGATGAGGTGCATGCCAATAATCTGAGAGGCTTTTTCTTTTACCTCGTCCAGATTTTTAGCCAGTTTCACCCCTCCTCCTTTTCCTCTTCCTCCGGCGTGAATCTGTGCTTTCACCACCACCCAATCGCTGTTGTATTTGGTTTTAAGTTCTTTGGCTGCTGCTACCGCTTGATCAGCGTTTTCAGCCACTATGCCTTCCTGAATGGCCACTCCAAAACTCTTTAATATGCTCTTTCCCTGATATTCGTGTATGTTCATACCTAATGCTAGTCTGCCTCAAAATTAAGCTTTTATTTGAATCTGAAAAATATCAAAAAAAAGCCCCAACACGTGGTGCGGGGCCTTGTAATGGATTGCTCTTTTATCGAAAAAGGGATATTGTGCCCTTGGTATCATAAGCTTTACCGTCTTTTCCGGTTGCCGTCATGATGTAGAAGTAAGTGCCCTCGGCCGATTCTTTGCCGTATTGGTTCTTACCATCCCACTCCACGTTGCCGCTGCTGTTCTCTACCTCGTACACCAGGTTGCCCCAGCGGTCGTAGATGCTTATTTTCAGAGCTGTAAGGTTGGCCAT
>JAEUTN010000023.1 GCA_016787895.1 Bacteroidia bacterium | reverse complement strand
ATGGGCTCTTTGGATGCCATGCAAAAGGGCAGCAAGGACCGCTATTTTCAGGATGCCGAGGACGACATTAAAAAACTGGTACCGGAAGGCATCAGTGGTCGTGTACCTTACAAAGGAAGTTTATCGGAAATTATTTACCAGGCCATTGGCGGCTTGCGTGCTGGCATGGGGTATACCGGTGCCAAAACCATTTCTGATCTGCAAAAAGCCAAATTCATCCGCATTACGGCAGCCGGTGTTCGCGAAAGCCACCCGCATGATGTGGTGATTACCCGTGAGGCACCTAATTACAGCCGCTAATTATAATCATAACAAACGCGTAAGATGGTATTACCCATTGTTGTATACGGGGACCCGGTTCTGAGAAAAATAGCTCAGGACATTGATAAAAACTACGAGGGTCTGGATCAATTGATCAAAGACATGTTCGATACCATGTACCGCGCAAAAGGCGTGGGTTTGGCTGCGCCTCAGGTGGGCAAAGCCATACGTTTGTTTATTGTGGATACCGAACCTTTTGCCGAGGATGATGAAGATGATGAGGACGATGAATTTACACCTGAGCAAAAAAAAGAACTGAAAGCCTTTAAGCGGGTGTTCATTAATGCACGCATGCTGAATGAGGAAGGAGAGGAATGGAAATTCAGTGAGGGTTGCCTCAGCATTCCTAAAATTCGTGAGGACGTTTCGCGTCAGGCCAAAATTGAAATTGAATATTACGACGAGCATTTTAAAAAACACCATGAACAGTTTGACGGGGTGATTGCCCGGGTGATACAACATGAATACGATCACATCGAAGGGGTGTTGTTTACTGACAAGATCAGTCCCTTTAAACGCAAAATGCTTTCCGGTAAACTGAAAGACATTGCCAGCGGAAAAACCGGAGCCGACTATAAAACCAGAGTGTATAAAGCGAAACGTTAAGGCATGAAAAAACAGGGGTTCTTGGTTTTAGTGTTAGGTGGTTTTATTTTTTTCAACGCCTGCACAAGTTCAACAAAACCGAATGAATCTGAAAAAACAGCGACCGACAGTTCATCTTTAAATCCCGCTAAAAAACCCGATTACCTGGGCGATTGCAAAAAGCTTTACAGGGAAGTACGTTTGATGGACAGCGTATTATTAACGCAAACCGAAGTAGTTTACGAATCGGCCAACAAAGCCATAAAAGCCTTTACTGATTTTGCCTACTATTGCGCGAGTGATAGCCTTAGCCCGGTTTACCTGATCAAAACCGCGCAAATAGCGAGGGTTATCAACAACATTCCTCAGGCCAAAGTGGTGCTGGAAAAATGCATAGAGTCTTACCCGAACTTTAATAACCGTGCAGCGGCCATTTTTCTCTTGGCTCAGCTTTACGATGAAGCTACTTACCTGAATGACGAACACGAAGCCCGCAGACTTTACCAGAAAATAATTGAGGAGTACCCGAAAAGCGAATGGGCCATGAATTCAAAAGCAGCCATAAAATTGCTGGGCAAAACCGATGAAGAGATCATCAGGGAATTCACCAAAAAAAACGGGAAATAATGTTGGATTCAAAAAAACAGATGACAGTTGGGATTTCAGGAGCATTGGCCGTGGCCCTGGGCGCACTGGGGGCTCATTACCTGAAAGATAAAATGCAAGCCGGATTAATTTCCGCCAATGCTTTGGCCGGATTTGAAACGGCGGTAAAATACCATTTGTTTCACACCCTGGCCATGCTGATGGTGCTGATAATGCCGAAGGACAACAATTCAAAGTTACTGACACGGGCTTACCGCTTATTTTTATGGGGAATCGTGCTGTTTTCCGGTTCGCTTTATTTTTTGTGCACCCGTGAATTGTTTCATGCCGAATGGCTGAAAGTGTTAGGGCCAATTACACCCATAGGCGGAGTTCTGATGATTTTGGGTTGGCTTAGCATAGCCTGGGTAGGCATTAAAAAATCATAATTAAGGTATCGAGGCACGATAATTGGCTACTTGATTTGTGGAACAATAGGAGTTTAATTCGCATATTTACGGGAAATACAGTTGATCATGAAAAAATTAAAAATGTTATCCGCCGCCCTGTTTTTAGGTTTGGCCGGACTTCAGGCTCAGAATAACGAGGGACCAAAACCCACCAACGACCCGACCATTTACAAGGGGGTAACCGACAATGCCTGTGCCCTTGAGGTAAATTTTGGAAGCTACAGCGCAGGGATTGACGGACCGGCTATGGACAAAACCATGGCTTTGATTAAAAAATACAAGCTGGCCTCAACCTCCAAGAACATTGGAAGAGAAGGAGAAACCCGCATTTGCTTGCCTTTAACCGAGATAAAAGGGTCGAAACGCAAGCGCTTTATAAAAGAGTTGAAAAAAATAGCAAAGGAAGGTCAATTGGTTTCAGTATCAATTAGATAGAAAGAAAATTACAGTCCAAAATTGTGGAAAAACGGTCTCAAAAGGACCGTTTTTTTTTGTAATTTTGCGAGAAATTTAACCAATACACTTCTTAATGAACGAGATCGGAATTAAAGCTGAAAATGCTACTGTTGCAGACCTGGGTTTGGCCAACGTGGAAATGGCCTATTGGAACCTCCACCCCAGTGAATTAGTTGAAGATACCATTACCCGGGGAGAGGGAGTTTTAACAGACGTAGGGGCTTTAGCCATTGATACCGGTGAATTTACCGGCCGTTCTCCAAAAGACAAGTTTGTAGTATACGATGAAAACACCAAAGATTCGGTTTGGTGGGGTGATGTGAACAACCGTTTTGAAGCCGATAAATTTGACATTTTGCACAACCGCATGCTGGCTTACCTGAGCGGTAAGGAAATTTGGGTGCGCGACGCTTATGCCTGTGCCGATCCAACCTATCGCATCAACATCCGCGTCGTGAACGAAACGCCCTGGAGCAATTTGTTTTCCTATAATCTTTTTTTGCGTCCAAGTGCTGAAGAACTCAAAACCTTTAAACACGAGTGGACCATTTTAAACGCTCCGGGTTTTAAGGCGGATCCTAAAATTGACGGCACCCGTCAGCACAATTTTGCCATCATCAACTTTACCAAAAAAATCATTCTGATTGGTGGAACCGGCTATACCGGGGAAATTAAAAAATCCATCTTCTCTGTTTTAAATTATATTCTGCCACACGAAAAGAAAGTACTAAGCATGCACTGCTCCGCCAATATTGGTGAAGCCGGCGATACGGCTATTTTCTTTGGTTTATCCGGAACCGGAAAAACTACTTTAAGCGCTGACCCCAACCGCAAACTCATCGGAGATGATGAGCATGGCTGGAGCGATAAAGGGGTGTTTAATTTTGAAGGCGGTTGTTATGCAAAATGCGTTGACCTCACCGCAGAAAAGGAACCACAAATATTCTCTGCTATTAAATTTGGTTCTCTATTGGAGAACATTGGATTTTATGAAGGCACCACCACGGTGGATTACGCCAACATTTCAAGAACAGAAAACACCCGTGTCAGCTACCCTGCCAACTACATCAACAATGCAGTAACTCCGGCAGTAGGGGATATGCCTAAGAACATTTTTTTCCTGACGGCCGATGCCTTTGGGGTATTGCCTCCCATCAGTAAATTGACTCCCGGTCAGGCCATGTATAATTTTATCAGTGGTTACACGGCTAAGGTGGCCGGAACCGAAATGGGCATTACTGAACCTACTACTACATTTTCGGCTTGTTTCGGTAAAGCGTTTTTACCATTACATCCTACCAAATATGCTGAGTTATTGGGTGAAAAACTCAAGAAACACAAAGTGAACGTTTGGTTAGTGAACACCGGATGGGTGGGTGGCTCTTATGGCGTGGGCAGTCGTATTAAACTTTCATACACCAGGGCTTTGATTACTGCAGCTTTGAATGGTAAACTCGATAATGTAGAATACGGTAAAACCAATTTCTTTGGTTTGGCTTTCCCTAAATCCTGCGAGGGTGTTCCTGCTGAGATTATGGATCCACGTAACTCCTGGGCGGATAAAAACGCATACGATGAAAAAGCGAAAAACCTTGCGGAGCAGTTTATTAAAAACTTTAATCAATACGCTTCAGCTGCCAATGAAGAAATTATGGCTGCTGCACCTAAAATTCAAGTTACTGCCTGATTGTTTTCAGATTTGTAAAATGAAAAATCCCCGGAGCAATTCGGGGATTTTTTTTTTCATACCTGCACTTGCTGGTGTTCTCACATTTAGCTTTTGCTGTTGTTCTCACCAGCAAGCTTTTATTCTCAACTCCAAGAAATTTCCCTTTAACCAAGAGGCTTTCTCCACCAACACTTAGCTCCCAAAGGAGTTACCCAGCAGTTTAAGTTCCGGAGCTTAAACCTTACCAAAAGAGTTCATTGACATGTGTTAGTATACCAAAATCATCAATGCCACTAAAGTAAAATTTAGCACTGGAATAAGTGTATTGATCAGCGGTTTCTGCCAAAAACCAATCTTTTTTTAATGGATTATTATGAATGTAATTTAGCTTTTGAAGTATGGTGTTTTGCTTTTTGAGTGGAAAAGAATAACCGTTTCTCTCCCAGATTTGAATTTTCCGGTCAGCAGCATTCACTTTAAGTTTTTCGACTAGAGGATGGTTTTCTGCCACAAGTCCATATTTGATGTGCTGAGCTGTGAATTTGAGTAGATCTCTTTGAACTGTATGCAGTTCGTGGCCTTCTTCCATTCTCCAGATGAGGTGGATGTGATTCGGCATGATGACAAAGGCATAAAGCGTAACACGTTTGTTGATGACTAAGAACTCTAGACTATTCAATACAATGTTTTTGTACTGTTCGGATTGAAGTACTGGCAACCAATTCAAATTCGTATAGGTGCTAAAAAAGAGTCTGTCATCCGGATCTCTCATCAAAAGGATGTGGTAAATAAAGATAGGAAATTGCTTTTTAATGCTGGGTGTCGTCGGTGAAAACACCGACGACTGCAAACCACGGTGAAAACACCGACGACTGCAAACCACGGTGAAAACACCGACGACAGCAAACCATGGTGAAAACACCAACGACTGCAAACGATGATAAAATAGCATCGAAAGCAAACTAAAATGAAAAATCCCCGGAGCAATTCGGGGATTTTTTTTCGCTTAAAATAGGAAGTCTTTTTTAAAGTTTCTCCAAAGCCTTAATAACAGCCTCTTCCACATCTTTCACCTTATTGGCTGAATCGGCTTTTTCAAATTTCCTTCCGGTTACTTTTTCAAATAACTCGATGTACCTTGCCGAAATTTCGTTCACCCACTCATCGCTCATGGCAGGCACTTTTTGCCCTTCCTTGCCCTGAAAGCCATTTTCAATGAGCCAGCGCCTCACAAACTCCTTGCTCAACTGCTTCTGCTCCTCTCCTTTTTTCTGGCGTTCTTCATAACCCTCCAAATAAAAGTAGCGAGAGGAATCCGGTGTATGGATCTCATCCATTAAATAAATCACATTGTTGTACAAACCAAATTCGTATTTGGTATCTACTAAAATCAGGCCGCGTTCTTTCGCCATCTCCTGACCCCGGGCATAGAGTTTTAAGGTAATGCGCTCCAACTCTTCGTAATGCACTTTGCTCACAATACCTTGTTTAATGATCTCTTCTTTGCTGATGTCCTCATCGTGTCCTTCAGAAGCTTTTGTGGTGGGGGTGATGATAGGTTGTGGCAATTTATCGTTTTCTTTTAAGCCTTCCGGTAATGTTACGCCGCACAATTCCCTCAAACCGCTTTGGTAAGTTCTGGCAGCATGTCCGGCCAAATACCCCCGCACCACCATTTCCACTTTAAAGGGCTGGCACATGCGCCCGATGCTCACGTTAGGATGAGGTGTGGCCATCAGCCAATTGGGTACAATGTCGCGTGTGGCATTCAAAAATTGTTCGGCAATCTGGTTCAGCACCTGGCCTTTGTAAGGGATACCTCTTGGCAACACCACATCAAAAGCGCTGATGCGGTCGCTGGCTACCATCACCAGAATATTGCCTTCAATGGTGTACACATCG